>NZ_JASHDL010000063.1:0-501 GCF_047463635.1 Streptococcus infantis | reverse complement strand
CAGTAGACACAACTACACCAGGTGATAAAGGAACTACAGTCGTTGTAACATACCCAGATGGTTCTAAGGATGAAGTACCAGTTAAAGTAACTGTAAAAGATCCAAGTGCACCAGCTACAGATGCAGATAAGAACGAGCCAACACCAAAAGCTCAAACTGTAGATAAAGGAACTGAACCAAAAGCAGAAGATTCAATTGACAACCTCAAGGATCTTCCTAAGGGTACAACAGTAGAGTTCAAGACACCAGTAGATACAACTACACCAGGTGATAAAGGAACTACAGTCGTTGTGACTTACCCAGATGGATCTAAGGATGAAGTACCAGTTAAAGTAACTGTAAAAGATCCAGAGAAGACATCTGATGCAGACAACAACACTCCAACAGCGAAAGATCAAACTGTTAAACCAGGAGATAAACCATCTGCCAAAGATTCAATCGGTAATGTAGGTGATCTTCCAGAAGGAACAACAGTAGAGTTCAAGACACCAGTAGACACAA
>NZ_JASHDL010000062.1:0-517 GCF_047463635.1 Streptococcus infantis | reverse complement strand
CTTTTCTTTGTGTAAAGTCGTATAATAGAGGTAAGAAGAGTTGTGAGGTGTTCCCTATGTTTCACAAAGAAAAACCTGATTATAATCGTAAGCAATATGGTTTCTATACAATAGACGAATTGGTCCCAAAAGATCACTTTCTTCGACAAGTAGATTCAAAGGTTGATTTTGGCTTTATCTATAACTTGGTAGAAGATACCTATAGTCCAAATAACGGTCGTCCTAGTCTTGATCCCGTCATGTTAGTCAAAATTCCTTTGATCAAATGTTTTTATGGTATCCGTTCTATGCGTCAAACCATGAAAGAGATTGAAGTAAACGTGGCCTATCGTTGGTTTCTCGGACTAACTTTAGATGATAAGGATCCTCATTTTACTACCTATGGAAAAAATTACAGCCGTCGTTTTCAAGATAAAGAACTCATTTCGGAAATTTTTTCACAGGTTCTCAACCAAGCTTTGTACGCTGGCTTAATTGATCCTTCTGAAATATTTGTGGATGGTACCCATATCAAAGC
>NZ_JASHDL010000061.1:0-525 GCF_047463635.1 Streptococcus infantis | reverse complement strand
CCGGAAGTAGTTGGGGGTTGCCCCCTGTGAGATAAGGAAGTCGCTTAGCTAAAGGGAGTTTAGCTCAGCTGGGAGAGCATCTGCCTTACAAGCAGAGGGTCAGCGGTTCGATCCCGTTAACTCCCATTTTAGCGGGTGTAGTTTAGTGGTAAAACTACAGCCTTCCAAGCTGTTGTCGCGAGTTCGATTCTCGTCACCCGCTTTGAACATAGTTCAATTTACCAAGTTTTTAAGACTTGGGCGCGTAGCTCAGGTGGTTAGAGCGCACGCCTGATAAGCGTGAGGTCGGTGGTTCGAGTCCACTCGTGCCCATTGAAATATGGTCCGTTGGTCAAGGGGTTAAGACACCGCCTTTTCACGGCGGTAACACGGGTTCGAATCCCGTACGGACTATTTATTGGAGGATTACCCAAGTCCGGCTGAAGGGAACGGTCTTGAAAACCGTCAGGCGTGTAAAAGCGTGCGTGGGTTCGAATCCCACATCCTCCTTTATTATTAACGCGGGATGGAGCAGCTCGGTAGCTC
>NZ_JASHDL010000060.1:0-580 GCF_047463635.1 Streptococcus infantis | reverse complement strand
CCAAATGACAAACTTCCTAAGAAAGATGTCCCAGGTACAGGTAAGATTACAGAACCAGGTAAACCAGCAGTTGAAGTTCCAGTAACAACACCAGGTAAGGTAACACCAAATACCCCAACAACTGAAAAACCAGGTAAGATTGAAATTACACGCAAACCAAATGGTGATGCAGTCGTAACGCCTAAGAAACCAGATGGCTCAACTTACCCATCAGGCAGCAAGGTAGTGATTCCAGGTGAAAACAACACACCAATCGAAGTAACAATTGGTGACAATGGTTCAGGTGAAGTACCAAATGATAAGCTTCCTAAGAAAGATGTCCCAGGTACAGGAACAGTAACCGAACCGAACAAGAAACCATCACAACCAGTGGATGTAACAACACCAGGTCAAAAGACACCAACAGTAGATGTTGAACAAGATCCTAAGACAGGTGACGTTACAGTAACACCGAAGAAACCAGATGGCTCAACATTCCCACCAGGAACTAAGGTAGAAATCCCAGGTAAAGATGGTAACCCAATCACAGTCACAATCGGTGAAGACGGTAAAGGTAAAGTACCAAACAGTGAATTACCAG
>NZ_JASHDL010000059.1:0-608 GCF_047463635.1 Streptococcus infantis | reverse complement strand
ATGGCTCAACATTCCCACCAGGAACTAAGGTAGAAATCCCAGGTAAAGATGGTAACCCAATCACAGTCACAATCGGTGAAGACGGTAAAGGTAAAGTACCAAACAGTGAATTACCAGACGGTAAAGTTCCAGGTACAGGTAAGATTACAGAACCAGGTAAACCAGCTGTAGAAGTTCCAGTAGAAACTCCAGCTAAGGTAACACCAGTTGCAGTTAATCCGAATGTAAATCACGAAGATACTACAGCTACTATTGATAATGGAGCTAAGTCAAATGATTCTCAAAAAGTATTGCCAAATACTGGTACTGAATCAAATGCGACTCTTGCATCTCTAGGTCTTCTTGGTATTCTAGGTGGTCTCGGACTTGCTCTTGGAAAGAAAAAAGAAGACTAAAAATTTAGTCAAATAAACATTCATTCTTTTGTGTTATAAAGACAAACTAGATTGGTTCTGGGAATCATGTTAGTCGTAAAATAAAAGGCTCTCTGTCAACTGTAGTGGGTTGAATAAAAAGCTAACATCTGGAGAGGACAATCGTTGTCCTCTCCATTTTTATATTCAGAGCGATGAAAATTCGTTTCTTAAAGTTGTCAAAGTTCCTAAAAC
>NZ_JASHDL010000058.1:0-620 GCF_047463635.1 Streptococcus infantis | reverse complement strand
AACCTGACCCTAAAAACTGGTGAGATCGCAGCCATCATGGGACCAAACGGAACAGGGAAATCTACTCTGTCAGCTGCCATTATGGGAAATCCGAATTATGAAGTAACCAAAGGGGAGATTCTCTTTGATGGTGTCAACATCTTGGAATTGGAAGTAGACGAACGTGCACGGATGGGCTTGTTCCTTGCTATGCAGTACCCTTCAGAAAATTCCTTCAAGCTGTTGAAGAGTTCCTCAGCACTTTGGAACCTGTTTTTGAAAAACATCCTGAATACATCGAAGAAAACATTTTGGCTCGTATTACAGAACCTGAACGCGTGATTTCTTTCCGTGTTCCTTGGGTTGACCGTGAAGGAAACATCCAAGTAAACCGTGGTTACCGTGTTCAATTCAACTCTGCTGTAGGTCCATACAAAGGTGGTCTTCGTTTCCACCCAACTGTTAACCAAGGGATCTTGAAATTCCTCGGTTTCGAACAAATCTTCAAAAACGTCTTGACTGGTCTTCCTATCGGTGGTGGTAAAGGTGGATCTGACTTCGATCCTAAAGGAAAAACAGACGCTGAAGTAATGCGTTTCTGCCAAAGCTTCATGACTGAATTGCAAAAACACATCGGTCCT
>NZ_JASHDL010000057.1:0-622 GCF_047463635.1 Streptococcus infantis | reverse complement strand
AATCGGGAAGACAGGATTCGAACCTGCGACACCTTGGTCCCAAACCAAGTACTCTACCAAGCTGAGCTACTTCCCGAGTTAAATAGAAAAAATGCACCCTAGAGGAGTCGAACCTCTAACCGCCTGATTCGTAGTCAGGTACTCTATCCAGTTGAGCTAAGGGTGCTCATTATATGCCGAGGACCGGGATCGAACCGGTACGATCGTTACCAATCGCAGGATTTTAAGTCCTGTGCGTCTGCCAGTTCCGCCACCCCGGCCTCTCTAAGCGAACGACGGGATTCGAACCCGCGACCCCCACCTTGGCAAGGTGGTGTTCTACCACTGAACTACGTTCGCATCGACCTCTTGGTTATATTAAAAAAATGCCGGCTACATGACTTGAACACGCGACCCTCTGATTACAAATCAGATGCTCTACCAACTGAGCTAAGCCGGCTTATTTCTATTATGCGGGTTAAGGGACTTGAACCCCCACGCCGTTAAGCGCCAGATCCTAAATCTGGTGCGTCTGCCAATTCCGCCAAACCCGCAATGATGACCCGTACTGGGCTCGAACCAGTGACCCATTGATTAAAAGTCAATTGCTCTACCAACTGAGCTAACGAGTCTAAAATAACTT
>NZ_JASHDL010000056.1:0-694 GCF_047463635.1 Streptococcus infantis | reverse complement strand
GACTGGCTAGCTGATGTGCTTGCTGATTGACTTGCACTGGTTGATGCTGACTGGCTAGCTGATGTACTTGCTGATTGACTTGCGCTTGTTGAAGCACTTTGGCTTGCTGACGTGCTTGCTGATTGGCTCGCACTGGTCGATGCTGACTGGCTAGCTGATGTACTTGCTGATTGACTGGCGCTGGTTGACGCTGACTGGCTAGCTGATGTACTTGCTGATTGACTTGCGCTTGTCGATGCTGACTGGCTAGCCGATGTACTTGCTGATTGGCTCGCACTTGTTGAAGCACTTTGGCTTGCTGATGTGCTGGCTGATTGGCTCGCACTGGTTGATGCTGACTGGCTAGCTGATGTGCTTGCTGATTGGCTCGCACTTGTCGATGCTGACTGACTTGCTGACGTGCTGGCTGATTGGCTTGCACTGGTTGATGCTGACTGGCTAGCCGATGTGCTTGCTGATTGACTTGCGCTTGTTGAAGCACTTTGGCTTGCAGACGTGCTGGCTGATTGGCTCGCACTTGTCGATGCTGACTGGCTAGCTGATGTGCTTGCTGATTGACTTGCACTGGTTGATGCTGACTGGCTAGCTGATGTACTTGCTGATTGACTGGCGCTTGTTGAAGCACTTTGGCTTGCTGACGTGCTTGCTGATTGGCTCGCACTGGTCGATGCTGACTGGCTAGCTGATGTACTTG
>NZ_JASHDL010000055.1:0-783 GCF_047463635.1 Streptococcus infantis | reverse complement strand
TAACAGATGCAGAAAAAGCTAAAGTAGCAGACGAAGTTAAGAAAGCTAACCCAACAGCGAAAGATGTTGAAGTAGGCAAAGATGGAACAGCAACTGTAACCTTCCCAGATGGATCAACAGCAGAAATCCCAGCAGCTAAGGCAGTTGAGAAAGCTAAAGATGCAACACCTGCTAAGGATGCAGATGGCGTTAAAGATCCAGCTAAGACACCAGTTAAAGATCCAGCTAACTTAACAGATGCAGAAAAAGCTAAAGTAGCAGACGAAGTTAAGAAAGCTAACCCAACAGCGAAAGATGTTGAAGTAGGCAAAGATGGAACAGCAACTGTAACCTTCCCAGATGGATCAACAGCAGAAATCCCAGCAGCTAAGGCAGTTAAGAAATCAGCTGATAAAGCAGTTAAGGATCCATCAGTAACTCCGGTTACAGATCCAAGCAACTTGACTGATGCAGAAAAAGCTAAGGTAGCAGACGAAGTTAAGAAATCTAACCCAACAGTAACAGATGTTAAAGTTGGCAAAGATGGCACAACAACTGTTACATACCCAGATGGCGCAACAGCGGTTATCCCAGCAGATAATACAGTTAAGAAATCAGCTGATAAAGCAGTTAAGGATCCATCAGTAACACCAGTTACAGATCCAAGCAACTTGACAGATGCAGAAAAAGCTAAGGTAGCCGATGAAGTTAAGAAATCTAACCCAACAGCGAAAGATGTTGAAGTAGGCAAAGATGGCACAACAACTGTTACATACCCAGATGGTACAACAGCGGTTATCCCAG
>NZ_JASHDL010000054.1:0-783 GCF_047463635.1 Streptococcus infantis | reverse complement strand
CATATGAATCTTTCTAATGAGTTGTTTTGTCGCTTTTCATTATAGGTCATATGGGACTTTTTTTCTACAACAAAATAGGCTCCATAATATCTATAGGGGATTTACCCACTACAAATATTATAGAGCCAAAAATTTTAAGTAATTTTAAGTAACTCTGAAAGAAAAAATTGGAAGAAAAAATAAAAAGACAAGGCTCGAAAACCTTGTCGTTATTACTATACCGGCGGCCGGGGTCGAACCGGCACGTCCTTGCGGACACTGGATTTTGAGTCCAGCGCGTCTGCCAATTCCGCCACGCCGGCAAATAGTAACTGGGGTAGCTGGATTCGAACCAACGCATGAGGGAGTCAAAGTCCCTTGCCTTACCGCTTGGCTATACCCCAATAATATAAAATAGGCGAGTGATGGGGATCGAACCCACGCATGCCAGAGCCACAATCTGGTGTGTTAACCACTTCACCACACCCGCCATAATTTTAAAACACGGGCAGTAGGAATTGAACCCACACTGAAGGTTTTGGAGACCTTAGTTCTACCTTTAAACTATGCCCGTAGTTAAGGTTATGGAAGGGGAGGGATTCGAACCCCCGAACCCGAAGGAGCGGATTTACAGTCCGCCGCGTTTAGCCTCTTCGCTACCCTTCCAAAATATTTAAATGGCGCGAGACGGAATCGAACCGCCGACACATGGAGCTTCAATCCATTGCTCTACCAACTGAGCTACCGAGCCTTATTGCGGGAGCAGGATTTGAACCTACGACCTTCGGGTTATGAGCCCGACGA
>NZ_JASHDL010000053.1:0-785 GCF_047463635.1 Streptococcus infantis | reverse complement strand
ATTACAGCCGTCGTTTTCAAGATAAAGAACTCATTTCGGAAATTTTTTCACAGGTTCTCAACCAAGCTTTGTACGCTGGCTTAATTGATCCTTCTGAAATATTTGTGGATGGTACCCATATCAAAGCGGCAGCTAATAGTCACAAGTACCGTAAGGAAATGGTAGACCAACAAGCTAAATTTATGAGTGAACAATTGGAAATTGAGATTGATTTAGATCGGAAAAAACACGAAAAAAAGTCCTTAAAGCCCGCAAAAGAAAGTGAGGCTAAGGAAAAGAAAATCTCAACGACAGATCCCGAATGTGGTTGGTTTCATAAGGGCGAACACAAGGAAGTATTTGCCTATTCTGCTCAAGTTGCTTGTGATAAGCATGGTTGGGCCTTGGCTTATACGGTTGAGGCAGGAAATGTTCATGATAGTCAGGCTTTCCCTGCCCTATTTTCAAAGTTAGAGCCTTTCTCACCACACTATATTATTGCGGATTCAGGCTACAAGACCCCAACTATTGCCCATTATTTATTAGAACGTAACATCATCCCTGTCTTTCCTTATACTCGACCAAAGGGAGTAAAGGGGAATTTAAGACCTAGTAATTTTGTTTATAATGCAAGTGATGATTGTTATGTCTGTCCAGAGAATCAAGTATTAAGCTATAGCACTACCACTCGAGAAGGCTACCGTGAGTATAAGAGTAATCCCAAAGTATGTGTTGCCTGTCCTTTATTATCCGTTTGTACCCAAAGCAAGAATTTTCAAAAAGTAGTAACGAGACATGTCTGGAAA
>NZ_JASHDL010000052.1:0-857 GCF_047463635.1 Streptococcus infantis | reverse complement strand
CATAAGATTCTTTCTAATGATGGTTTGGTCGCTTTTCATTATAGGTCTTATGGGACTTTTTTTCTACAACAAAATAGGCTCCATAATTCCTATGGTGGTTTTACCCACTACAGAAATTATAGAGCCTCTTTTTATCTCTCATCTGTCTTCCTCAATACTTCCTGATACACCTTGGACTCAAAAAAACACAAAACAGAAACCAAAGCCCCTCTTTCCCCCTTTCTCTGCTAAACTAAAAGCAGAGAAAGGGGGAAAGCAAATGCTTGAAAAGTATTATGAGAAGGTAAAAGGTATTGTCCATAGATGCCGAAAAGATTATTATCTTCATCTATGGGAAAAAGAAGACTGGGACCAAGAAGGCATGATTTGTCTCCATGAACTTCTAGAACACCATCCAGAACTAGTGGAAGAAGAAAAGAAACTCTACGTTTACTTCAAAACAAAATTTCGGAATCGAATCCTTGATAGTGTCAGAAAACAAGAGAGTCAAAAGCGTCGCCTAGACCGGATGGCCTATGAAGAAGTAGGGGAGATTAGTCATCGCCTACCAGAAGGAGGATTGTGGTTGGATGATTACTACGCCCTCCATGAATTGTTGAATACTTATAGAAGAAAGTTACCAGAAGATAAGCAAGAAGCCTATGAACGCCTCTGGGCAGACGAACGATTTAAAGGTCGCAAAGCCCTTCTCAGAGAGCTGAAGGAAACATTACAAGACTTCTAAAAAAAATTAAAAAAAGGTGTTGACAAAGTAAGAAAAGTCGGTATAATAGTAAGAGTTGAAAATAACAACTCCGGTCCGTTGGTCAAGGGGTTAAGACACCGCCTTTTCACGGCGGTAACACGGGTTCGAATCC
>NZ_JASHDL010000051.1:0-860 GCF_047463635.1 Streptococcus infantis | reverse complement strand
TAGACTTCCTGCGAAACTAGAATCCTAGTTCACGATTGATAATGCCAGTAATCAAATTCATTCGTAATCCAAACCGTTTGCGTCGATTTCGATAGGTTGTTGAAAATATTTTAAACGTTTTTACTTTGGCAAAAATATTCTCAACCTTGATTCTCTCTTTAGATAGCGCATGGTTATAGGATTTATATTCAAGAGTTAGTGGCTTAAGTTTGCTTGATTTCCTCGGAGTTTGCGCTTGTGAATACATCTTCATGAGTCCTTGATAACCACTGTCAGCCAAGATTTTACCAGCTTGTCCGATATTTCTGCGACTCATTTTGAACAATTTCATATCGTGGCAATAGTTCACTGCAATATCCAAAGAAACAATTCTCCCTTGGCTTGTGACAATCGCTTGAGCCTTCATAGCATGGCATTTCTTTTTACCAGAATAATTGGCTAGTTGATTTTTTTAGGACGATTTATTTTTACCTCTGTTGCATCCACAATCACCGTATCCTCAGCACTAAGATGAGTTTTTGAAATCGTAAAGCCACTTTGAATAAGAGTTGATTCAACCCATTGACTCCGACGAATTAAGTTGCTTTCGTGAATGCCAAAATCAGCCGCAATTTGTTCATAAGTACGGTATTCGCGCATGTATTGAAGAGTAGCCATGAGGAGATCTTCTAAGCTTAACTTAGGGGTCCGTCCACCTTTTGCGTGTTTACGTTGATAAGCTGTTTTTAATACGGCTAACATCTCTTCAAAAGTAGTGCGCTGAACACCAACAAGGCGTTTAAAGCGTGCATCAGTTAATGGTTTACTTACTTCATAATTCATAGTTTTATTGTATCATATTTTGTTTCGCAGGAAGTCTA
>NZ_JASHDL010000050.1:0-945 GCF_047463635.1 Streptococcus infantis | reverse complement strand
AAAGCAGGCAAGCTATTATCAAAGAGGTTTTAGTAAAGATTTATAACTAGATTATAGCATATCTAGGACATTTTGACCATACGGAGAGAGCCAACTCTTAAAACTGGTACTTTCTCACGCTTTCAAATATTGGCGACTCTGAGCGTGAGGCTATGAATTACAAGAAACAATGTATAAGAAACAACCATTAAAAATCCCCGCGCTCAAATTTTGGTCGAGGAGAGTGTGAGGAAATCATGTATAGTAAACGACAATTAAAAGGCCATCAGGGCAATTACACAAACATAGAAAAAGGAGTAAACACCATGACAGAAACAACATACGAGAATTTAACTAGACGTATAGACAGAATTAGCGCAGAGATGCGAGAAATTGGCGAAAAAAATGGGCTTAATAGACTTTCGTTATTGGCAAGTCAGACAAAATCCATCAAAGAAAATTTACACCGCTTACTTTGGATTGAACTTTCTGAATTGAATGAAAGTCATAAAATCGAAGCTGTTTCTAAAAGCACTACTGGAATGTTTTTCCACCCTGGTATTTTTGAAATGGACGCTATGCGACTAGCTTTCTTTAAACGCCAAGCCAAGCACTTTTTTGACAACGAAGCAGAGCAACAGGCGTATATAGAGCATGCTGAAAAGGAGTATTTAGAGGCTACTATAACCTTAAAAGATATTCTTTTTAATTCTAAAAATGCTAATCGGAAAGTAAGTAAAGATCATCTTATAGAGCAGTTTGAGGAGGCGATGAAATGAATGAGCTAGATTTAACCAATACACAGGCGGTTATCTTTTCCGTGGTACTGATTGGCTTACTACTTTATCTAAACCACCGAGACCGCAAAAAAAGCGCTCAAATTGAGCGAGAAAGCAAACAGACGATAGAAATACCTAGCGAGGATTTAAACCCTGAATATGGGCGATATATCCAGCTTGCAGGGGT
>NZ_JASHDL010000049.1:0-1076 GCF_047463635.1 Streptococcus infantis | reverse complement strand
AAAAGTTATAACCTGGAGAGGACCAACATGGTTCTCTCCTTTTTGATGTTCAAAGCAATGAGGATTCTAGTTTTAAAGTTTTCAAAGTTCCGGAAGCCAAAAGCATTGCGCTTGATGACCTTAATGAGGTTATTAGTAGCCTCCAGTTTCGCGTTTGAGTAGGGCAGTTCCAGTGCGTTCATGATTTTGTCCTTGTCTTTCAAAAAGGTCTTAAAAACAGTTTGAAAAATAGGATTTACACAAGAAATCGTTTCTTCAATCAGTTCAAAGAAATTGTCTGTTTGTTTCTCTTGGAAATGAAACAGTAATAGTTGATAGAGTTCATAGTGCTTTCTAAGTTCTTGAGAGTATGCAAGGAGCTTTTCGAGAATCTCATTATTGGTCAAGTGTGAGCGAAAAGTAGGGCGATAAAAACGTCTATCACTAAGTTTACGGCTATCCTGTTGAATGAGTTTCCAGTAACGTTTTAATGCTTTATATTCGTGCGATTTACGATCAAAACGATTCATGATTTGGATACGAAGACGATTCATAGCTCGACTGAGATGTTGGACAATGTGAAAGCGGTCGAGAACGATTTTAGCATTAGGAAAAAGTTTTCTGGCAATATCGTAATAGGGACTAAACATATCCATTGTAAAGACTTTCACGCGACTTCTCACCTGACTAGAATAACGAAGAAAATGATTGCGAATAGTCGCTTGAGTTCGTCCATCCAGAATAGTTACGATCTTTCTGGAATCAAAATCCTGTGCAATGAAACTCATCTTACCTTTCTTGAAGCTGTATTCATCCCAAGACATGTGAGTTGGAAGGAAAGATAAATCTGTCTTGAATTTGAATTCTTTCAATTTACGAATGACTGTCGAAGTAGAGACAGATAGACTTTCTGCGATAGCCGTCATAGGGACTTTCTCGATTAATTTTTGAGTGATTTTCTGGTTGACGATGGTCGCGATTTGGTGATTCTTTTTGACTAAGGAAGTCTCTGCGACAGCTATTTTCCCGCAGACTTTACAACGGAAACGGCGTTTTCTCAATCGAATGAGTGTCTTATAGCCTGCACACTCTAGATA
>NZ_JASHDL010000047.1:0-1404 GCF_047463635.1 Streptococcus infantis | reverse complement strand
AACTGTAGTGGGTTGAATAAAAACTAACATCTGGAGAGGACAATTGATGTCCTCTTCATTTTTATATTCAGAGCGATGAAAATTCGTTTCTTAAAGTTGTCAAAGTTCCGAAATCCAAAGGCATTTCGTTTGATAAGTTTAACGAGATTATTGGTCGCTTCCAATTTGGCGTTGGAATAGGGTAGTTGAAGGGCGTTGACAATTTTCTCTTTGTCCTTGAGAAATGTCTTAAAGACAGTCTGAAAAAGAGGATGAACCTGTTTAAGATTGTCCTCAATGAGTCCGAAAAATTTGTCTGGCTCCTTGTTCTGAAAGTGAAAAAGCAAGAGCTGATAGAGATTATAGTGGTGTCTCAAGTCTTCTGAATAGCTCAAAAGCTTGTCTAGAATCTCCTTATTTGTTAAGTGCATGCGAAAAGTAGGGCGATAAAAACGTTTATCACTTAGTTTACGACTATCCTGTTGAATGAGCTTCCAGTAGCGCTTGATAGCTTTGTATTCATGGGATTTTCTATCAAATTGATTCATGATTTGAACACGGACACGACTCATAGCACGGCTAAGATGTTGCACAATGTGAAAACGATCTAGAACGATTTTAGCATAAGGAAAAAGCTGTTTAGCCAAGTTATAGTAAGGACTAAACATATCCATAGTAATGATTTTCACCTGACAGCGAACCGCTCTATCGTAGCGAAGAAAGTGATTGCGGATGATAGCTTGTGTTCTGCCTTCAAGAACAGTGATGATGTTGAGATTATCAAAATCTTGTGCAATAAAGCTCATCTTTCCCTTAGTAAAGGCGTACTCGTCCCAAGACATAATCTCTGGAAGACGAGAAAAATCATGCTTAAAGTGAAAGTCATTGAGTTTACGAATGACAGTTGAAGTTGAAATGGATAGCTGATGGGCAATATCAGTCATAGAAGTCTTTTCAATTAACTTTTGCGCAATTTTTTGGTTGATAATACGAGGAATTTGATGATTCTTCTTGACGATAGAAGTCTCAGCGACCATCATTTTCGAGCAATGATAGCACTTGAATCGACGCTTTCTAAGGAGGATTCTAGTAGGCATACCAGTTGTTTCAAGATAAGGAATTTTCGACGGTTTTTGGAAGTCATATTTCTTCATTTGACATCCGCACTCAGGGCAAGATGGAGCCTCATAATCCAGTTTAGCGCTGATTTCTTTGTGAGTATCCATATTGATGATATCTACAATCTTGATGTTTGGGTCTTTAATATCAAGGAGTTTTGTGATAAAATGTAATTGTTCCATATGAATCTTTCTAATGAGTTGTTTTGTCGCTTTTCATTATAGGTCATATGGGACTTTTTTTCTACAACAAAATAGGCTCCATAATATCTATAGGGGATTTACCCACTACAAATATTATAGAGCC
>NZ_JASHDL010000046.1:0-1414 GCF_047463635.1 Streptococcus infantis | reverse complement strand
GGCTCTCTGTCAACTGTAGTGGGTTGAATAAAAAGCTAACATCTGGAGAGGACAATCGTTGTCCTCTCCATTTTTATATTCAGAGCGATGAAAATTCGTTTCTTAAAGTTGTCAAAGTTCCTAAAACCAAAAGCATTTCGTTTGATAAGTTTGATGAGATTATTGGTTGCTTCCAATTTGGCGTTGGAATAAGGTAATTGAAGGGCGTTGACAATTTTCTCTTTGTCCTTGAGAAATGTCTTAAAGACAGTCTGAAAAAGAGGATGAACTTGCTTTAGATTTTCCTCAATAAGTCCGAAAAATTTGTCAGGCTCTTTATCCTGAAAGTGAAAAAGCAAGAGCTGATAGAGATTATAGTGGTGTTTCAAGTCTTCTGAATAGCTCAAAAGCTTGTCTAGAATCTCTTTATTCGTTAAGTGCATACGAAAAGTAGGACGATAAAATCGCGTATCGCTGAGTTTACGACTATCCTGTTGGATGAGTTTCCAGTAGCGCTTGATAGCCTTGTATTCATGGGATTTTCTATCGAATTGGTTCATAATTTGAACACGAACTCGACTTATAGCACGGCTTAAGTGCTGAACAATGTGGAAACGATCAAGTACAATTATTGCATTAGGAAAAAGCTGTTTAGCTAAGGTATAGTAAGGGCTAAACATATCCATAGTAATGATTTTCACCTGACAACGAACGGCTCGATTGTAGCGAAGAAAGTGATTTCGGATGATAGCTTGTGTTCTTCCATCAAGAATAGTAATGATATTGAGCTGATCAAAATCTTGTGCAATAAAGCTCATCTTTCCCTTGGTAAAGGCGTACTCGTCCCAAGACATAATATCTGGAAGACGAGAAAAATCATGCTTAAAGTGGAAGTTGTTGAGCTTTCGAATGACAGTTGAAGTTGAAATGAAAAGCTGATGAGCAATATCAGTCATAGAAGTTTTTTCAACCAACTTTTGAGCAATTTTTTGGTTGATAATACGGGGAATTTGATGATTCTTCTTTACTAGAGGAGTCTCAGCGACCGCCATTTTCGAGCAATGATAGCATTTGAAACGGCGTTTTTTAAGAAGAATTCTGGTAGGCATACCAGTCGTCTCAAGGTAAGGAATTTTAGAAGGTTTTTGAAAATCATATTTCTTCATTTGACTTCCGCAATTGGGACAATGTGGAGCCCCATAGTCCAGTTTAGCGATGATTTCTTTGTGGGTATTCCTATTGATGACATCCATAAATTGGATATTAGGGTCTTTAATGTCTAGTAGTTTTGTGATAAAATGTAATTGTTCCATAGGATTCTTTCTAATGATGGTTTGGTCGCTTTTCATTATAGATCTTATGGGACTTTTTTTCTACACAAAATAGGCTCCATAATATCTATAGGGGATTTACCCACTACAAATATTATAGAGCC
>NZ_JASHDL010000045.1:0-1415 GCF_047463635.1 Streptococcus infantis | reverse complement strand
GGCTCTTTGTCAACTGTAGTGGGTTGAATAAAAGCTAACATCTGGAGAGGACAATCGTTGTCCTCTCCATTTTTATATTCAGAGCGATGAAAATTCGTTTCTTAAAGTTGTCAAAGTTCCTAAAACCAAAGGCATTTCGTTTGATGAGTTTAATGAGATTATTGGTTGCTTCCAATTTGGCGTTGGAATAAGGTAATTGAAGGGCGTTGACGATTTTCTCCTTGTCCTTTAGAAATGTCTTAAAGACAGTCTGAAAAAGAGGATGAACCTTCTTTAGATTGTCTTCAATAAGTCCGAAAAATTTCTCGGGCTCTTTATTCTGAAAATGAAAAAGCAAGAGCTGATAGAGATTATAGTGGTGTTTCAACTCTTCTGAATAGCTCAAAAGCTTGCCTAGAATTTCTTTGTTCGTTAAGTGCATGCGAAAAGTAGGGCGATAAAATCGCTTATCGCTGAGTTTACGACTATCTTGTTGGAAGAGTTTCCAGTAACGTTTGATAGCCTTGTATTCATGGGATTTTCGCTCAAATTGGTTCATGATTTGAACACGAATACGACTCATAGCACGGCTAAGATGTTGAACAATGTGAAAACGATCTAGAACGATTTTAGCATTGGGAAAAAGCTGTTTAGCCAAGTCATAGTAGGGACTAAACATATCCATAGTAATGATTTTCACCTGACAGCGAACGGTTCTATCGTAGCGAAGAAAGTGATTTCGGATGATAGTTTGTGTCCTGCCTTCAAGAACGGTGATGATATTGAGTTTTTCAAAATCTTGTGCAATGAAACTCATCTTTCCCTTAGTGAAGGCATACTCGTCCCAAGACATAATCTCAGGAAGACGAGAAAAATCATGCTTAAAACGGAAATCATTGAGCTTTCGGATAACAGTTGAAGTTGAAATGGCCAGCTGATGGGCAATATCAGTCATAGACGTCTTTTCAATTAACTTTTGAGCAATTTTTTGATTGATAATACGAGGGATTTGATGATTCTTCTTGACGAGAGAGGTTTCGGCGACCATCATTTTCGAGCACTGATAGCACTTGAATCGACGCTTTTTCAGAAGAATTCTGGTAGGCATACCAGTCGTTTCGAGGTAAGGAATCTTAGAATGTTTTTGAAAGTCATATTTCTTCATTTGACTTCCGCAATCAGGGCAAGATGGGGCGTCGTAGTCCAGTTTAGCGATGATTTCTTTGTAGGTATTCATATTGATGATGTCTAGAATCTGGATATTAGGGTCTTTGATATCGAGCAGTTTTGTGATAAAATGTAATTGTTCCATATGATTCTTTCTAATGAGTTGTTTGATCGCTTTTCATTATAGGTCATATGGGACTTTTTTTCTACACAAAAATAGGCTCCATAATATCCATAGGGGATTTACCCACTACAAATATTATAGAGCC
>NZ_JASHDL010000044.1:0-1463 GCF_047463635.1 Streptococcus infantis | reverse complement strand
CAGAACGAAGACAAACGTCATTTTTGGCGTTTGTCTTTTTCTCTTTTCAAAAATAGTTTGTCTCATCATCTACTAATCTATACCAAAATCTGAATTTGAGAAAAATAAAAAGGGATATTTCCTATCCATTTCACCAGTTTTTTAATATTTAAACACGCCAAAGTAAGCCCAACCTGATCCTCCATTTTGGACTTTCCTTTCTCTCTAGTGTATCTCAAATTATGGTACTCCTTAGCCGTCCCAAAGAGCCGTTCAATTGTTTCTTTGCGCTTCTTATAGAGCTCTTTCATTTCTCTTTGGTGACGAATCTCCTCACAAAATTCAAGGGCATCTTTCCAGACATGTCTCGTTACTACTTTTTGATGATTTTGGCTTTGGGTACAAACGGATAATAAAGGACAGGCAACACATACTTTGGGATTACTCTTATACTCACGGTAGCCTTCTCGAGTGGTAGTGCGATAGCTTAATACTTGATTCTCTGGACAAATATAAGAGTCATGACTTGCATCATAAACAAAATTACTAGGTCTTAAGTTCCCCTTTACTCCCTTTGGACGAGTATAAGGAAAGACAGGGATGATGTTTCGCTCTAACAAATAATGGGCAATAGTTGGGGTCTTGTAGCCTGAATCCGCAATAATATAGCGTGGAGAGAAAGGTTCTAACTTTGAAAATAGGGCAGGGAAAGCCTGGCTATCATGAACATTTCCTGCTTCAACCGTATAAGCCAAGGCCCAACCATGCTTATCGCAAGCAACTTGGGCAGAATAGGCAAATACTTCCTTGTGTTCGCCCTTGTGAAACCAACCACATTCGGGATCTGTCGTTGAGATTTTCTTTTCCTTAGCCTCACTTTCTTTTGCGGGCTTTAAGGACTTTTTTGCGTGTTTTTTCCGATCTAAATCAATCTCAACTGCCAATTGTTCACTCATAAATTTAGCTTGTTGATCTACCATTTCCTTACGGTACTTGTGACTATTAGCTGCCGCTTTGATATGGGTACCATCCACAAATATTTCAGAAGGATCAATTAAACCTGCATACAAAGCTTGGTTGAAAACTTGGGAAAAAATCTCAGAAATGAGTTCTTTATCTTGAAAACGACGACTGTAATTTTTCCCATAGGTAGTAAAATGAGGAACCTTATCATCTAAAGTTAGTCCGAGAAACCAACGATAGGCTACGTTTACTTCAATCTCTTTCATGGTTTGACGCATAGAACGGATACCATAAAAACATTTGATTAAAGGAATTTTGACTAACATGACGGGATCAAGACTAGGCCGACCATTATCTGGACTATAGGTATCTTCTACCAAATCATAGATAAAGCCAAAATCAACCTTTGAATCAACTTGTCGAAGAAAGTGATCTTTAGGGACCAATTCGTCTATTGTATAGAAACCATATTGCTTACGATTATAATCAGGTTTTTCTTTGTGAAACATAGGGATTACCTC
>NZ_JASHDL010000043.1:0-1499 GCF_047463635.1 Streptococcus infantis | reverse complement strand
AAATAGTCTTTGTACCTAGCAGTATCCTGAGTACGGCGGGACACGTGAAATCCCGTCGGAATCTGGGAGGACCATCTCCCAACCCTAAATACTCCCTAGTGACCGATAGTGAACCAGTACCGTGAGGGAAAGGTGAAAAGCACCCCGGGAGGGGAGTGAAATAGAACCTGAAACCGTGTGCCTACAACAAGTTCGAGCCCGTTAATGGGTGAGAGCGTGCCTTTTGTAGAATGAACCGGCGAGTTACGATATGATGCGAGGTTAAGTTGAAGAGACGGAGCCGTAGGGAAACCGAGTCTGAACAGGGCGAGTTAGTATCATGTCGTAGACCCGAAACCATGTGACCTACCCATGAGCAGGTTGAAGGTGCGGTAAGACGCACTGGAGGACCGAACCAGGGCACGTTGAAAAGTGCTTGGATGACTTGTGGGTAGCGGAGAAATTCCAAACGAACTTGGAGATAGCTGGTTCTCTCCGAAATAGCTTTAGGGCTAGCGTCGACATTAGAGATTCTTGGAGGTAGAGCACTGTTTGGGTGAGGGGTCCATCCCGGATTACCAATCTCAGATAAACTCCGAATGCCAAAGAATTATGGTCGGCAGTCAGACTGCGAGTGCTAAGATCCGTAGTCGAAAGGGAAACAGCCCAGACCACCAGCTAAGGTCCCAAAATAATTGTTAAGTGGAAAAGGATGTGGGGTTGCACAGACAACTAGGATGTTAGCTTAGAAGCAGCTATTCATTCAAAGAGTGCGTAATAGCTCACTAGTCGAGTGACCCTGCGCCGAAAATGTACCGGGGCTAAAACAATTTACCGAAGCTGTGGATACCTTTATAGGTATGGTAGGAGAGCGTTCTATGTGTGAAGAAGGTGTACCGTGAGGAGTGCTGGAACGCATAGAAGTGAGAATGCCGGTATGAGTAGCGAAAGACAGGTGAGAATCCTGTCCACCGTAAGACTAAGGTTTCCAGGGGAAGGCTCGTCCGCCCTGGGTTAGTCGGGACCTAAGGAGAGACCGAAAGGTGTATCCGATGGACAACAGGTTGATATTCCTGTACTAGAGTATGTAGTGATGGAGGGACGCAGTAGGCTAACTAAAGCAGACGATTGGAAGAGTCTGTCTAAGCAGTGAGGTGTGAATTGAGTTAAATGCTTAGTTCTATAACATTGAGCTGTGATGGGGAGCGAAGTTTAGTAGCGAAGTTAGTGACGTCACACTGCCAAGAAAAGCTTCTAGCGTTTAAACATACTCTACCCGTACCGCAAACCGACACAGGTAGTCGAGGCGAGTAGCCTCAGGTGAGCGAGAGAACTCTCGTTAAGGAACTCGGCAAAATGACCCCGTAACTTCGGGAGAAGGGGTGCTGACTTTAAGTCAGCCGCAGTGAATAGGCCCAAGCAACTGTTTATCAAAAACACAGCTCTCTGCTAAATCGTAAGATGATGTATAGGGGGTGACGCCTGCCCGGTGCTGGAAGGTTAAGAGGAGTGCTTAGCGG
>NZ_JASHDL010000042.1:0-1519 GCF_047463635.1 Streptococcus infantis | reverse complement strand
TCCGTCATTGTTAACTTTAACATCTGTCGCAGTTGGGTTAGCTTTCTTAACTTCTTCAGCTACTTTAGCTTTTTCTGCATCTGTCAAGTTGTTAGGATCTACTACTGGAGTAAGAGCTGGTACTTTAACATTATCCGCATCCTTACCATCACCTTTACCAACTGTTTTCTCTGTTGGAGTTGATGTATTGCCTGATGCATCTTTTGCTACGGCAGTCACTTTATCACCAGCTTTCAAGCCCATAACTGGAAGATAGAAGAGACCAGCTTCATTTGTAGTAACAGTAACTGTTTCACTATTTGGAAGAGTGATTTCAACGATTGTTCCTGGTTCTGCTGTTCCTGAAACAGCTTTATCACCTTCTTTAACATCGTTCACAACTGGGGCTGCTGGTGCTGTCTTATCATCGGCTTTCGCTACGGTTGCTGTT
The DNA here is from genome assembly GCF_047463635.1 of Streptococcus infantis. GTDB lineage: Bacteria > Bacillota > Bacilli > Lactobacillales > Streptococcaceae > Streptococcus > Streptococcus infantis_W. Next base: position 1,089 of record NZ_JASHDL010000042.1, on the reverse strand, counting down.
GTCGCATCTGATGTGTTACCTGCGTCATCTGTCGCTGTTACAGATACTGTTTTACCTTCTTCCAAACCGCTAACTGGAACACTGAAGTTACCATCTTGGTCAGCTGTTGCTGTTGCTTTGGTTCCGTTTGGAAGAGTGACTTCTACTGTTGAACCTGCTTCGGCTGTACCTGTTACAGCAGTATCACCTGCTTTAACTGGGTTCACAACTGGTGCTGCTGGTGCTGTCTTATCATCGGCTTTCGCTACAGTTGCAGTTGTCGCATCTGATGTGTTACCTGCGTCATCTGTCGCTGTTACAGATACTGTTTTACCTGCTTCCAAACCGCTAACTGGAACACTAAAGTTGCCATCTTGATCAGCTGTTGCTGAGGCTTTAGTGCCATCTGGAAGGGTTACTTCAACTGTTGAACCTGCTTCGGCTGTACCGGTTACTGCTGTGTCACCTGCTTTAACTGGGTTCACAACTGGGGCATCTGGTGCTGTCTTATCATCAGCTTTCGCTACAGTTGCTGTAGTTGGAGTTGATGTATTGTTTGAAGCGTCTTTCGCTGTAACAGAGACTGTTTGACCTTCTTCCAAACCGCTGACTGGAACGCTGAAGTTGCCATCTTGGTCAGCTGTTGCTGAGGCTTTAGTGCCATCTGGAAGGGTTACTTCAACTGTTGAACCTGCTTCGGCTGTACCGGTTACTGCTGTGTCACCAGCCTTAACTGGGTTCACAACTGGGGCATCTGGTGCTGTCTTATCATCTGCTTCCTTAACAGTCTTATCGCCTGTTAGGGTTGCTGTTGTTCCATCTGGGAACGTTACAGTTGCTGATCCATCGTTTCCTACTTCAACCTTAGTTGCTGTTGGGTTAGCGTCTTCTACTGCTTTCTTAACGGCATCTTTTTCTGGTTGAGTTAAGGCTGATGTGTTTTGAACTGGTGTCTTAGCTGCTGGTTCTTGAACGCCCTTAGAATCTGCTTCCTTAACAGTCTTATCGCCTGTTAGGGTTGCTGTTGTTCCATCTGGGAACGTTACAGTTGCTGATCCATCGTTTCCTACTTCAACCTTAGTTGCTGTTGGGTTAGCGTCTTCTACTGCT
>NZ_JASHDL010000040.1:0-1970 GCF_047463635.1 Streptococcus infantis | reverse complement strand
GTAGTTGTGTCTACTGGTGTCTTGAACTCTACTGTTGTTCCTTCTGGAAGATCACCTACATTGCCGATTGAATCTTTGGCAGATGGTTTATCTCCTGGTTTAACAGTTTGATCTTTCGCTGTTGGAGTGTTCTTGTCTGCATCAGATGTCTTCTCTGGATCTTTTACAGTTACTTTAACTGGTACTTCATCCTTAGATCCATCTGGGTATGTTACAACGACTGTAGCGTCTTTGTCACCTGGGGTAGTTGTGTCTACTGGTGTCTTGAACTCTACTGTTGTTCCTTCTGGAAGATCACCTACATTACCGATTGAATCTTTGGCAGATGGTTTATCTCCTGGTTTAACAGTTTGATCTTTCGCTGTTGGAGTGTTCTTGTCTGCATCAGATGTCTTCTCTGGATCTTTTACAGTTACTTTAACTGGTACTTCATCCTTAGATCCATCTGGGTAAGTCACAACAACTGTAGTTCCTTTATCACCTGGTGTAGTTGTATCTACTGGTGTCTTGAACTCTACTGTTGTACCCTTAGGAAGATCCTTGAGGTTGTCAATTGAATCTTCTGCTTTTGGTTTTTCACCTGGTTTAACAGTTTGATCTTTCGCTACTGGAGTGTTCTTATCTGCATCTGTAGCTGGTGCACTTGGATCTTTTACAGTTACTTTAACTGGAACTTCTTCCTTAGAACCATCTGGGTATGTTACCACTGCTGTCGCAGGTTTATCACCTGGTGTAGTTGTATCTACTGGTGTCTTGAACTCTACTGTTGTACCCTTAGGAAGATCCTTGAGGTTGTCAATTGAATCTTCTGCTTTTGGTTTTTCACCTGGTTTAACAGTTTGATCTTTCGCTACTGGAGTGTTCTTATCTGCATCTGTAGCTGGTGCACTTGGATCTTTTACAGTTACTTTAACTGGAACTTCTTCCTTAGAACCATCTGGGTAAGTTACAACTGCTGTCGCAGGTTTTTCACCTGGTGTTGCTGTATCTACTGGATCCTTGAAGGCTACTGTTGTACCCTTAGGAAGATCCTTGAGGTTGTCAATTGAATCTTCTGCTTTTGGTTTTTCGCCTGGTTTAACAGTTTGATCTTTCGCTACTGGAGTGTTCTTATCTGCATCTGTAGCTGGTGCACTTGGATCTTTTACAGTTACTTTAACTGGTACTTCATCCTTAGAACCATCTGGGTAAGTCACAACGACTGTAGTTCCTTTATCACCTGGTGTAGTTGTGTCTACTGGTGTCTTGAACTCTACTGTTGTGCCCTTAGGAAGATCTCCGACATTACCGATTGAATCTTTAGCAGATGGTTTGTCTCCTGGTTTAACAGTTTGATCTTTAGCTACTGGAGTGTTCTTGTCTGCATCTGTAGCTGGTGCACTTGGATCTTTTACAGTTACTTTAACTGGTACTTCATCCTTAGAACCATCTGGGTAAGTCACAACAACTGTTGGTGTTTTATCGCCTGGAGTTGTTGTATCTACTGGTGTCTTGAACTCTACTGTTGTTCCTTTAGGAAGATCATCTACATTACCGATTGAATCTTTAGCAGATGGTTTATCACCTGGTTTAACAGTTTGTTCTTTCGCTGTTGGAGTGTTCTTATCCGCATCGGTTGCTGGTGCACTTGGATCTTTTACAGTCACTTTAACTGGAACTTCATCCTTAGAGCCATCTGGGTAAGTCACAACAACTGTTGGTGTTTTATCGCCTGGAGTTGTTGTATCTACTGGTGTCTTGAACTCTACTGTTGTTCCTTTAGGAAGATCCTTGAGGTTGTCAATTGAATCTTCTGCTTTTGGTTTTTCACCTGGTTTAACAGTTTGTTCTTTCGCTGTTGGAGTGTTCTTATCTGCATCTGTTGGTTTTGAACTTGGGTCTGTAACAGTTACTTTAACTGGAACTTCTTCCTTAGAACCATCTGGGTAAGTTACAACTGCTGTCGCAGGTTTTTCACCTGGTGTTGTTGT
>NZ_JASHDL010000039.1:0-2148 GCF_047463635.1 Streptococcus infantis | reverse complement strand
AAGATGTTGAAGTAGGCAAAGATGGCACAACAACTGTTACATACCCAGATGGTACAACAGCGGTTATCCCAGCAGATAAGACAGTTAAGAAATCAGCTGATAAAGCAGTTAAGGATCCATCAGTAACACCAGTTACAGATCCAAGCAACTTGACTGATGCAGAAAAAGCTAAGGTAGCCGATGAAGTTAAGAAATCTAACCCAACAGCGAAAGATGTTGAAGTAGGCAAAGATGGCACAACAACTGTTACATACCCAGATGGTACAACAGCGGTTATCCCAGCAGATAAGACAGTTAAGAAATCAGCTGATAAAGCAGTTAAGGATCCATCAGTAACTCCGGTTACAGATCCAAGCAACTTGACTGATGCAGAAAAAGCTAAGGTAGCCGACGAAGTTAAGAAATCTAACCCAACAGCGAAAGATGTTGAAGTAGGCAAAGATGGCACAACAACTGTTACATACCCAGATGGCGCAACAGCGGTTATCCCAGCAGCTAAGACAGTTAAGAAATCAGATGATAAAGCAGTTAAGGATCCATCAGTAACTCCGGTTACAGATCCAAGCAACTTGACAGATGCAGAAAAAGCTAAGGTAGCCGACGAAGTTAAGAAATCTAACCCAACAGTAACAGATGTTAAAGTTGGCAAAGATGGCACAACAACTGTTACATACCCAGATGGCGCAACAGCGGTTATCCCAGCAGATAATACAGTTAAGAAATCAGCTGATAAAGCAGTTAAGGATCCATCAGTAACTCCGGTTACAGATCCAAGCAACTTGACTGATGCAGAAAAAGCTAAGGTAGCCGACGAAGTTAAGAAATCTAACCCAACCGTAACTGATGTTAAAGTTGGCAAAGATGGCACAACAACTGTTACATACCCAGATGGTACAACAGCGGTTATCCCAGCAGATAAGGCAGTTAAGAAATCAGATGATAAAGAAGTTAAGGATCCATCAGTAACTCCTGTTACAGATCCAAGCAACTTGACTGATGCAGAAAAAGCTAAGGTAGCCGACGAAGTTAAGAAATCAAACCCAACCGTAACTGATGTTAAAGTTGGCAAAGATGGCACAACAACTGTTACATACCCAGATGGTACAACAGCGGTTATCCCAGCAGATAAGGCAGTTAAGAAATCAGCTGATAAAGCAGTTAAGGATCCATCAGTAACACCAGTTACAGATCCAAGCAACTTGACTGATGCAGAAAAAGCTAAGGTAGCCGATGAAGTTAAGAAATCTAACCCAACCGTAACTGATGTTAAAGTTGGCAAAGATGGTACAACAACTGTTACATACCCAGATGGTACAACAGCGGTTATCCCAGCAGATAAGACAGCTAAGAAATCAGCTGATAAAGCAGTTAAGGATCCATCAGTAACACCAGTTACAGATCCAAGCAACTTGACTGATGCAGAAAAAGCTAAGGTAGCCGACGAAGTTAAGAAATCTAACCCAACCGTAACTGACGTTAAAGTTGGCAAAGATGGCACAACAACTGTCACATATCCAGATGGTACAACAGCGGTTATCCCAGCAGATAAGACAGTTAAGAAATCAGCTGATAAAGCAGTTAAGGATCCATCAGTAACTCCGGTTACAGATCCAAGCAACTTGACTGATGCAGAAAAAGCTAAGGTAGCCGATGAAGTTAAGAAATCTAACCCAACCGTAACTGATGTTAAAGTTGGCAAAGATGGTACAACAACTGTTACATATCCAGATGGTACAACAGCGGTTATCCCAGCAGATAAGACAGCTAAGAAATCAGCTGATAAAGCAGTTAAGGATCCATCAGTAACACCAGTTACAGATCCAAGCAACTTGACTGACGCTGAGAAAGGTAAAGTAGCCGACGAAGTTAAGAAATCTAACCCAACCGTAACTGACGTTAAAGTTGGCAAAGATGGCACAACAACTGTTACATATCCAGATGGTACAACAGCGGTTATCCCAGCAGATAAGGCAGTTAAGAAATCAGCTGATAAAGTCGTTAAGGATCCATCAGTAACTCCGGTTACAGATCCAAGCAACTTGACTGATGCAGAAAAAGCTAAGATAGCCGACGAAGTTAAGAAATCTAACCCAACCGTAACTGATGTTAAAGTTGGCAAAGATGGTACAACAACTGTTACATACCCAG
>NZ_JASHDL010000038.1:0-2672 GCF_047463635.1 Streptococcus infantis | reverse complement strand
GGATAGGAAATATCCCTTTTTATTTTTCTCAAATTCAGATTTTGGTATAGATTAGTAGATGATGAGACAAACTATTTTTGAAAAGAGAAAAAGACAAACGCCAAAAATGACGTTTGTCTTCGTTCTGCCTTTCTAATAACAAAACCTGAGGCGACTGCCTCAGGTTTTTCCTATTCATAGGTGATGACACTAACTTAAACTTTGTCATATTCAGCGATAAAGATACTCAAAGGAGTAACATTTCATTTATTTTCAATCCTTTACATAAATCATTCTCTATTATATAGGAATGACCTGGATTTTTCAAACTATACGCTGGGGAAATACTTCTTTTTCTGGTATAATATTGTCTATAATCTGAATGAAAAGGTACACACTATGAAACTAATCTCATGGAATATTGATTCCCTCAATGCAGCATTGACAAGTGATTCTGCGCGTGCGAAATTATCACAAGACGTCCTCCAAACCTTGGTTGCTGAAGACGCTGATATCATTGCCATCCAAGAAACCAAGCTTTCAGCTAAAGGGCCTACTAAAAAACATCTTGAGATGTTAGAAGAACTCTTCCCTGGATATGAAAATACTTGGCGTTCCTCTCAAGAACCTGCTCGTAAAGGTTATGCTGGAACTATGTTCCTCTATAAGAAAGAACTTACTCCAACTATCAGCTTTCCGGAAATCGGTGCCCCTTCTACCATGGACTTGGAAGGACGTATCATCACTTTAGAATTTGATACATTTTTCGTGACTCAAGTGTACACTCCTAATGCTGGAGATGGGCTCAAACGTTTGGAAGAACGTCAAGTCTGGGATGTCAAATATGCGGAGTACTTGGCTCAACTAGACAGGCAAAAACCTGTCCTAGCAACCGGAGACTACAACGTTGCCCACAAGGAAATTGACCTTGCAAACCCAGCCAGCAACCGCCGTTCACCAGGATTTACAGACGAAGAACGTGAAGGATTTACAAACCTTTTAGCCAAAGGATTTACAGATACCTTCCGCCATATCCATGGCGATGTGCCAGAACGCTATACTTGGTGGGCACAACGCAGCAAGACTTCAAAAATCAACAACACAGGCTGGAGAATCGACTACTGGCTCACAAGTAATCGTGTAGCAGACAAGGTTACCAAGTCAGATATGATTGATTCAGGCGCACGCCAAGACCACACACCGATTGTCTTGGAGATTGAATTGTAAGGAGTTTCTTTATGGACTACAATGCAGTTATTCCCGAGTTTATAGTCTCGAATCTAGAACAGTCCCGTTCCTTCTACTGCGATTTACTGGGTTTTACGATCGAATACGAGCGACCAGAAGAAAACTTCCTCTTCTTATCGCTTGAAGATTGCCAACTAATGCTAGAGGAGGGGAGTAAGGAGGAACTAGCTGAACTAAACTACCCCTTTGGTCGTGGAGTCAACATCTCCTTCGGCATAAAGGATGTTCCTCGACTCTATCAGAAATTGTTAGAATCCAACTATCCTATTCATCGTCCTTTGACCAAAAGAGAATTTCGTGTTGGTGAACAATATATCTATCCTCATGAATTTGCAGTTTTAGACCCAGATGGCTATTTTTTAAGATTTAGTGAATAGAATAATAAAGTATTAGAGTGGGAAAAGAAATAAAAAAGAGGCTTGAGCCTCTTTTCAGAACGAAGACAAACGTCATTATTGGCGTTTGTCTTTTTCTCTTTTCAAAAATATGTTGTCTCATCATCTGATATTCCATTCAAAAATCTGTATTTGAGAAAAATAAAAAGGGATATTTCCTATCCATTTCACCAGTTTTTTGATATTTAAACACGCCAAAGTAAGCCCAACCTGATTCTCCATTTTGGACTTTCCTTTCTCTCTAGTGTATCTCAAATTATGGTACTCCTTAGCCGTCCCAAAGAGCCGTTCAATTGTTTCTTTGCGCTTCTTATAGAGCTCTTTCATTTCTCTTTGATGACGAATCTCCTCACAAAATTCAAGGGCATCTTTCCAGACATGTCTCGTTACTACTTTTTGAAAATTCTTGCTTTGGGTACAAACGGATAATAAAGGACAGGCAACACATACTTTTGGATTACTCTTATACTCACGGTAGCCTTCTCGAGTGGTCGTGCGATAGTTTAGTACTTGATTTTCTGGACAGACATAACAATCATGGCTTGCATCATAAACAAAATTACTAGGTCTTAAGTTCCCCTTTACTCCCTTTGGACGAGTATAAGGGAAAACAGGAATGGTATTACGTTCTAATAAATAATGGGCAATAGCTGGGGTCTTGTAGCCTGAATCCGCAATAATATAGTGGGGGGAGAATGGCTCTAACTTTGAAAAAAGAGCAGGGAAAGCCTGACTATCATGAACATTTCCTGCTTCCACCGTATAAGCCAAGGCCCAACCATGCTTATCACAAGCCACTTGGGCAGAATAGGCAAATACTTCCTTATGTTCGCCCTTGTGAAACCAACCACACTCGGGATCTGTTGTTGAGATTTTCTTTTCCTTAGCCTCACTTTCTTTTGCGGGCTTTAAGGACTTTTTTTCGTGTTTTTTCCGATCTAAATCAATCTCAACTGCCAATTGTTCACTCATAAATTTAGCTTGTTGCTCTACCATTTCCTTACGATACTTGTGACTATTAGCCGCTGCTTTGATATGGGTACCATCCAC
>NZ_JASHDL010000037.1:0-3772 GCF_047463635.1 Streptococcus infantis | reverse complement strand
GGTTTTAGGAACTTTGACAACTTTAAGAAACGAATTTTCATCGCTCTGAATATAAAAATGGAGAGGACAACGATTGTCCTCTCCAGATGTTAGCTTTTATTCAACCCACTACAGTTGACAAAGAGCCATAAAAAAAGCCACCGAATGCGGTGACTTTATAGGGAGATTATTATGAAAAAGAAAAGTTTAGGATATTTGTTACAACAAGTTAGGAGGTCTTCTTGTAACTGTCTATAGTATAGCTGAACTATCTTAAACAAATCTTAAAAAATCTCTTATGACCAAACACTTTCTAAAATATTTGTTTGTTCACGACCAGGACCTACTGAGAAAGTAGAGATACGAACGCCAACCAATTCGCTAACACGACGAACATAGTTACGTGCATTTTCAGGAAGATCTTCCAAAGTACGTACTCCAGTGATGTCTTCTGACCAACCTGGCAATTCTTCATAAATAGGTTTACAACGTTTCAATTGCTCAAGACTAGCTGGATAGTAGTCAATACGTTGGCCATCAAGATCATAGGCTACACAGATTTTAACTGTATCCAAACCACTCAAAACATCGATAGAGTTCAGTGAAAGGTTAGTGATACCAGAAACACGACGACTGTGACGCATCACAACTGAGTCAAACCAACCCACACGACGTGGACGACCTGTAGTTGTACCATACTCATGACCTACTTCACGAATGCGTTCTCCCACTTCATCAAACAATTCAGTTGGGAATGGACCATCACCAACACGACTTGTATAAGCTTTACATACACCTACAACCTTGTCAATCTTGCTTGGACCAACACCAGAACCAATTGTCACACCACCAGCAACAGGGTTTGAAGAAGTAACAAACGGATAAGTTCCTTGGTCAATATCTAACATGACCCCTTGTGCACCTTCAAAAAGAACGCGTTTGCCATTATCAAGTGCATCATTCAAGATAACAGAAGTATCTGTTACATATTGCTTGATTTGTTGGCCATACTCATAATATTCTTCAAAAATATCATCAAATGAAATAGGTTCGCTATCATACAATTTTTCAAACAAACGATTCTTCTCAGCAAGGTTACGTTCTAAACGCTCACGGAAAATCTCCTTATCCAAAAGATCTGCGATACGGATTCCCACTCGAGCAGCCTTATCCATATAAGCTGGACCGATACCCTTGATAGTAGTACCAATCTTATTTTCACCCTTAGCTTCTTCTTGCAGACGGTCTAACTCGATGTGGTACGGCAAAATAACATGCGCACGATCAGAAATACGTAGATTATCTGTTGTAACACCTTCATCATGAAGATAGCTCAACTCTTTCACAAGTGACTTAGGATTTACAACCATCCCATTCCCAATGACAGAAATTTTTTCAGGGAAGAAAATCCCAGATGGAATCAAGTGCAACTTAAATTTCTTACCATCAATCACGATCGTGTGACCTGCATTATCACCACCTTGGTAACGCGCAATCACTTCTGCATTAGCTGAGAGGAAGTCTGTAATCTTCCCTTTACCTTCATCACCCCACTGGGTACCTACAACAACAACTGAAGTCATAATCTTGTCTGAGCCCTTAGGCTCTTCCTTTCTCACATACATGGCAGGAATCTCACCTGCAATTATATCTTACAATTTATTATAATAAAGATTCTCAATTTTTTCAAGACCAAAGACTAGAATCATTAGGGAATTAGAGAAAATTAGAAAATTAATATTAAAAAAATATTGTAAATTTATATTATGAAAAGAAAAAACTATAAAATCGTTCGGAAATATGAAAATTATAAATTATCCCCCAACATAGTCATTTGAAATCAATAGCTGTTCAATGTACAAACGGTAGCAAGCACGATAGTGGTAAGAAATCAACGGATGAATAACATCAATGTTATAACGAAGCAGATAATAAAGTAAAAATCGAAGATGGAAAACTTCCCATTCTAAATCATTATCTATTAAGTTACTATATTCCTTTTCAATAACATCATAAAAATCAAGATATTGTTCATAAATCTGTTCAATCATTTTATTTAACTCCATTTCTATTGATAAAATGAGTATAACAAAAAATAGAAGAACCTGGGAAGATTCTTCTATCATGTACTATTGTGAATAGTAAAATTAATAACAGTTACAGAAAATTGACAGAACAGATATATAAAAATACATTTCAAAATAAAAAAGAGCTATAGGAAAAATCATTGTAGAAAATATGGGAGCTAACTTAATTGAAAAAGAATCATAAGAACTAAAAAACAACCCCACACAATCCATTAAAGAATTACTTCTGATACTCAATTAAAATCACAGAGCACTTTTTATTAATAGCCTGCTTAAGAAATATCGTGCTCAAAGTATAAACTTGAAAACTTATCATCCGATTGATGGACTTACCGTATTCTAATAAGGTAACAAAAAAGTTTTTAATAAAAACTAAGACATATATGTTTAAACATTGAAATTTCTGCACTATTTGATTTTAAATGAGTGTGAAATCTATTAAATATACTACAAAATTACTTAAAATAAAAGAATCAAATATAACAAACTTATAAAAGATATTAACTATTAATAAAGTGGCAAAAAAAAGACAAAAATGACCTCTGAAAGATATAGTCAATTGAAATAAGAATAAGACAAAAGAGCCTTGAAAAAAGTATTACAACTTGGTAATACCTTTTTGAGGTGCTTTTTGATATGAGCCCATGTTTTCTCAATAGGATTGTACTCAGGTGAGTAGGGAGGAAGTGGTAAAAGTTTATGCCCCAATTCTTCACATAAGAGCTCTAGTTTACCCATTCTATGGAATCTTGCATTATCCATAATAATAACTGATGGTTTGTTTAATGTTGGTAAGAGAAACTTCTGAAACCAAGCTTCAAAAAAGTCGCTCGTCATCGTCTCTTCGTAAGTCATTGGAGCGATTAACTCACCATTTGTTAGCCCTGCAACCAGTGAGATCCTCTGATATCTTCTTCCAGATATTTTACCTCTTATTAACTGACCTTTTAATGAGCGACCATATTCTCGATAAAAATAAGTATCGAATCCTGTTTCATCAATATAAACAGGTGCTAAGTGCTTTAAACTATTAAATTTTTTAAGAAATAAAGCTACTTTTTCTGGGTCTTGTTCATAGTAGGTGTGATTCTTTTTTTTCGAGTGTACCCCATTGCTTTGAGAGCATAGTGGATAGTAGTTGGATGACAGCCAAATTCAGAAGCTATTTCAGTCAAATAAGCGTCTGGATTGTCAGTAAGATAGTTTTTGAGTCTATCTCTATCAACCTTTCTTTGTTTTGTTCCTTTTACTTGATGGTTTAGCTCTCCTGTTTTCTCTTTTAGCTTTAACCAGCAATAAATGGTATTACGTGAGATTTGGAAAATGTGTGATGCTTCTGTTATACTACCTGTTCGCTCACAATAAGAGAGAACTTTTTTACGAAAATCTAATGAATATGCCATAAGAAGATTATACCACATTATGTACTATTTTGGGTTCAATTGACTATAAATAAAAAAAGACGTTCCTTGGAACGTCTACATACTCCGCCAGTAGGACTCGAACCTACGACATCATGATTAACAGTCATGCGCTACTACCAACTGAGCTATGGCGGATTAAAGCTAAGCGACTTCCTTATCTCACAGGGGGCAACCCCCAACTACTTCCGGCGTTCTAGGGCTTAACTTCTGTGTTCGGCATGGGTACAGGTGTATCTCCTAGGCTATCGTCACTTAACTTTGAGTAATACCTACTCAAAATTG
>NZ_JASHDL010000036.1:0-4063 GCF_047463635.1 Streptococcus infantis | reverse complement strand
GATTTCGGAACTTTGACAACTTTAAGAAACGAATTTTCATCGCTCTGAATATAAAAATGAAGAGGACATCAATTGTCCTCTCCAGATGTTAGTTTTTATTCAACCCACTACAGTTGACAATGAGCCATAAAAGCAAGGCCAACTGGTCTTGCTTTTTTTTGGTATCTATAAGAAAAAATGGATGATAGTGTCATCCATTTTGGTTTAATTCTCTTTCAAATGTATCTGATAGCGCAGTAAAGCTTAATTTGTTTAAGGTCAGAGGATGGACAAAAGAAAGTTTAAATGCATGAAGCATTAGTCTTTTAGTTTTTGAATGTGGATTGTAGAGAGGGTCTCCAAGGATTGGATGACCGTGGTGAGATAAATGAACTCGAATCTGATGAGTACGTCCTGTTTTTAATCGACAACGAAGAAGACTGGTCTTGTTTTGAAATTGTTTCAATCGAGTTACATGAGTTTCAGCATATTGCCCATTTTTTGTATCGACTATTCTTTTTCTGCGATCATGACGATCACGTCCGATTTTGTCCTTGAAAACAAGCTCTTTGCTGCTGATATTTCCGTTAACAAGTGCCCAATATTCTCTAGAAATCTCTTTTTTCTCCAATAAGCGATTGAGAATAGGCAGGATAAAAGGATTTTTAGCGAAGAGAACTAAACCGCTGGTTTCCATGTCTAGACGATGAACGACATAACAGGTCTGGCCAACGTAGGCACTGACATGGTTAAGAAGAGCAATCTCATCTGGTTGATTCCCGTGAGTTTTCATTCCTTCAGGTTTGTTGACGATGATTAAATGTTGGTCCTGATAAACTTCTTGGACAAGATTAGGATTCCCCCAAACAATTTCTTTTGTAGGATAATCCTCCTCATCGAAAATCAGTTGACATTCATCTCCGGATTTGACAGTTTGATGCCAGTGGACTTCTTCTTGATTGATGAGAATGTGCTTTTTAATTCTCAAGAAATGCCGTATTTTTCTCGGAATGAGTAGTTGCTCCTCCAAGAAGATTTTGACAGTCATTTCAGGAAGAGAATCAGGGATAACAAAGGTAAATTTCATACAGATATTGTAACAAAAAATAGATTATTTGGATAGAGAATCTAGCTAAATTCTTGTCTTCCTATGGGGAAGATGATAAAATAAACGCATGAAATTAGATACATTATTTGAAAAGTTTCTTTCTTTATTTAAAAAAGAAGAAGCTGAAATGGAAGAAATAGAAATCGACGAAGCTAATAATGAAGAAAATACCTCGACTAATTTAAGACGGTCAAGAGGTGGGCGAAAGAAAGTTGGGCAAGTCGGACCTATTCGAAAATTTTGGCGTCGCTATCATCTGACCAAAATCTTTCTAATTCTTGGACTAAGTGCAAGCTTGTTTGTTGGGGTCTATCTATTTGCCTTGGCTAAATCGACAAATGTTACAGACTTGCAGAATGCTTTGAAAACAAGAACGGTGATTTTTGATAGAGAAGAGAATGAGGCTGGTGCCTTGTCAGGCCAAAAAGGAACCTATGTTGAGCTCTCGGAAATTAGTGAAGACTTGCAGAATGCTGTTGTTGCGACAGAAGATAGGAGCTTCTATAAAAATAGTGGAATTAACTATGGTCGCTTTTTCCTAGCGATCCTAACAGCTGGTCGCTCGGGTGGTGGTTCTACAATTACCCAACAGTTAGCGAAAAATGCTTATCTTTCACAAGACCAAACTGTTCAGAGAAAGGCCAAAGAATTCTTCCTTGCTTTAGAATTAACCAAAAAATACAGTAAAAAAGAAATTCTAACCATGTATTTGAACAATGCCTACTTCGGTAATGGAGTTTGGGGTGTTGAGGATGCTAGTAAGAAGTACTTTGGAGTTTCGGCATCGGAATTAACTCTTGATGAAGCTGCCACTTTAGCAGGCATGCTTAAAGGCCCAGAATTGTACAATCCTCTGAATTCCATTGAGCATTCAACTAATCGAAGAGATACTGTCTTGCAAAATATGGTGGCTGCCGGCTACCTTGATAAAAATAAGGAAGCAGAAGCAGCAAGTGTTGATATGGCTTCTCAATTGAAAGATAGTTATGAAGGGAAAATATCAGACTACCGTTATCCTTCTTATTTTGATGCAGTTGTTAATGAAGCTATTGAAAAGTATAATCTAACAGAGGAAGAAATCGTTAATAACGGTTATCGAATTTATACGGAGCTAGATCAAAATTACCAAGCAAATATGCAGGTTATCTATCAAAATACTTCGCTCTTTCCGACAGCTGAAGATGGGACACATGCAGAGTCTGGTAGTGTCGCTTTGGAGCCAAAAACGGGTGGAGTTCGAGGAGTTGTTGGTCGAGTGGCAGGGGATGATAAGACAGGTTTCAGAAATTTTAACTATGCAACCCAGACCAAAAGAAGTCCAGGTTCAACGATTAAACCTTTAGTAGTCTATACACCAGCAGTCGAAGCGGGTTGGTCTCTTAATAAGGAGCTGGATAATCATACCATGCAATATGGTGATTATAAAGTAGACAATTACGCAGGAATCAAGACATCACCAGAAGTTCCAATGTATCAAGCCTTAGCCGAGTCTCTAAATCTTCCTGCTGTAGCGACAGTCAAGCAACTTGGTATCGATAAGGCTTTTGAATCAGGTGAAAGATTCGGACTTGATTTAACGAATGTTGATCGTGTGTTAGGTGTAGCTCTAGGTGGTGGGGTGGAGACAAGTCCGCTACAAATGGCGCAGGCTTATGCAGCGTTTGCAAATGAAGGTTTGATACCTGAAGCGCATTTTATTACTCGTATTGAAAATGCGAGCGGCCAAGTCATTGCAACCCACAAAAATTCTCAAAAACGTATAATAGATAAGTCAGTAGCCGATAAAATGACCAGTATGATGTTAGGTACTTTTACAAACGGTACAGGAATAAGCTCCTCGCCAGATGACTATGTTATGGCTGGGAAAACTGGTACAACTGAAGCAGCTTTTAACCCAGTATATACAAGTGACCAGTGGGTTATCGGATATACGCCTGATGTGGTGATAAGTCATTGGCTTGGTTTCCCGACTACGGACGAAAATCATTATCTGGCAGGTTCGACTTCGAATGGTGCTGCTCACATTTTTAGAAGTATGGCAGAAACAATTCTTCCTTATACACCAGGAAGCACTTTTACAGTTGAAAATGCTTATAAAATGAATGGTATTGCACCAGAAAACACACGGAAACAAACTACAAGTGATACTAGTACGCAGTCGGATGATATATTAGCAGATATTCGTGGACGAGCACAAAATCTGGTCGATGAAGCAGGCAAAGCTATTTCAGATGCTAAGATTAAAGAAAAAGCCCAGACAGTTTGGGATACCATTGTAGATCTGTTTCACTAATACGTTTATAAGCTAAAAGACAAGGATTCAAATCTTTGTCTTTTTTCACTCTCACTTGTCAGCATTCACAACTTCCATAACATTAGAGAGTAAAAAAAGCACAAGACAGAAACCAAAGCCCTTCTTTCCGCCTTTCTCTGCTATACTACAAGCAGAGAAAGGGGGAAAGCAAATGCTTGAAAAGTATTATGAGAAGGTAAAAGGAATTGTCCATAGATGTCGAAAAGATTACTATCTCCACCTGTGGGAGAAAGAGGATTGGGATCAAGAAGGCATGATCTGTCTCCATGAACTTCTAGAAAAGCATCCAGAACTGGTGGAAGAAGAAAAGAAACTCTACGTCTACTTCAAAACAAAATTTCGCAATCGAATCCTTGATAGTGTCAGAAAACAAGAGAGTCAAAAACGTCGCCTAGACCGAATGGCCTATGAAGAAGTAGGAGAAATTAGCCATCGCCTACCAGAAGGAGGATTGTGGCTGGATGATTACTACGCCCTTCATGAATTATTGAATAGTTATAGAAGAAAGTTACCACAAGATAAGCAAGAAGCCTACGAACGCCTCTGGGCAGACGAACGATTTAAAGGCCGCAAAGCCCTTCTCAGAGAGCTGAAGGAAGTAATTCAGGAGAAATGAAAAAAAGTTAAAAAAAGGTGTTGACAAAGTAAGAAAAGTCGGTATA
>NZ_JASHDL010000035.1:0-4672 GCF_047463635.1 Streptococcus infantis | reverse complement strand
TCTATTGTATAGAAACCATATTGCTTACGATTATAATCAGGTTTTTCTTTGTGAAACATAGGGAACACCTCACAACTCTTCTTACCTCTATTATACGACTTTACACAAAGAAAAGCCCTTAGAAACTGGACTTCCAAGGACTTTGTCTTCAATCTGAAAAGAGGCTTGAGCCTCTTTTTCTTATTTCCTAAATCCTCACCTGTCTATCTTCTGACCGCTGTCCTGTAACAAACATGGTGAAGGTTGCCTTGCAGACATTTCGGCCATCTTGGTTGGTGATATCAACATCGACGACACAAGTGGTGCGTCCGTGATGGACACATTCTCCTTTGATAGTGAGAACGTCCCCTAGATTTCCAGCTTTCAGATAGTTGATAGAAGACTGGAGTGTCACCCCGTCTAATCCTAGCGAAATCACCACAAGACCACTGATTTGATCACAAAGGGTAAATAGATAACCTCCATGGGCATTCCCATAGTAGTTGAGTGAGGAGTCCACTACTTTTGTCGTTACTGCAACGTGACCGTCTCTCATTTTTTCAATTTCGTAGTTTTCAAAGGCAGATATAGCGTCAAAGTGAAAATCTTTCATACTTTCCTCCTGATATTTCAAACGACACTATGATACTACTTTTCATGACTCTGTGCAAGAGAGAAGCACTTATTCAGGTAAAATCTCAACCTGCTCCACAAAGCGCATAAAGGCTACTTGTCCTTCTTCTGTTTGCTTGTAAACACCTGCATCTTCCAACACCCGAGCGAAGATTTTACCCACAGATTCTTGGACGATTTCAAGAGCTTGGTCTTTATCAGTCAATCCAGGATGACTTTCCTTCAACTCATCTGCCCATTCTTGGTGATAATCTGCAACTGGAACATTATCTCCGACTAGGTAAGCTGCTACCTGCTCCACTTCTTCCTTCAAGCGTGGTGGCAAGATGGCCAAGCCCATAACCTCAATCAAGCCGATATTTTCCTTCTTGATATGTTGGACATCCTTGTGGGGATGATAGATACCATCTGGATGCTCTGGAGATGTTTGATTGTCCCGCAAAACCAAATCCAACTCAAACTGCCCATCTCTTTTACGCGCAATCGGTGTGATAGTGTGATGCGGTGTTCCATTACTTTCTGCCAAGACCTGTACACTTGGATCTGAGTATTGACGCCAAGCCAGTAAGATTTTATCCGCTAGTTCTGTCAAATCCTCTTTTGAATCTGAAGTTAGTCGAATGACGGACATAGGCCACTGAACAATCCCTGCTTTGACAGATTCAAAACCTTCAAAGGTAAAGCTTTTCTGTAAAGGAGCCACTTCCATCGGGAATACATGACGACCACCTTGATAATGATCATGGGTAAGGATGGAGCCACCCACGATTGGCAAATCAGCATTTGAACCAGCAAAGTAGCCTGGAAACTGCTCCACAATCGCTAACAAACGTTCAAAACTTTGGCGACTAATGGCCATAGGACGATGCTTGCTATCTAGGAAAATACAGTGCTCATTAAAGTAAGCGTAAGGCGAATACTGGAAGCCCCACTCCTGACCAGAAATATCAAAACGTATAATACGATGGTTGCTTCTAGCTGGATGATTGACACGACCATGGTAGCCTTCATTTTCCATACAGAGCTGACATTGAGGATAGTTACTCGACTTGACCAACTTAGCTGCCGCAATCTCTTTTGGATCCTTTTCAGGCTTCGAGAGATTGATGGTAATCTCCAGTTCACCGTAGTCAGATGGTACACGATAAGCAATATTCTTTGCGATAGCCTTCAGTTTGATGTAGTCATTCTTCTGACTGAGTTGGTAGAAATCTGCAATTGCCTGCTCTGGTAACTGGGCATAGGTATCCCAAAAATCACGATTAACCTGACTTGGACAAGGCGTTACCAAGTCCATGAGGTCAGCACCGAGAATCTCACGCTCAGCCTGACTATCTTCAATCGTTTCCAAGCGAACAGCTTCCTCGACAAGATGGTCTTTGAGATCAATCAAGTTGTCCTGATCAGTCTCAACGTCAAAAATTCCTTCACCAACCAAAGCCAAGACACGATTAGTCAGATAAATCCGGTCCAACTCTTCAAAGGTACTTTCTGCAATGACTTTGGTAACAAATGTTTCTACTAAGGTCACTAGAAAACCTCCTTTTGACTAATCAAGAACGCGAGTACCACCTGCAACTTCAGCGATATAGAAGCTTGGTGCATAGCCAACGATTTCTTCATAGTGTTTGCCAACAGCTTCTTTAAAGTTCTCAACCGTATCTTTTTGAACCAAGGCAATGGCGCAACCACCAAAACCTGCTCCTGTCATACGAGCACCAAGAACACCTTCTTGAGCCCAAGCTGTATGAACCAGGGTATCCAATTCCAAGCCAGTTACTTCATAGTCATGTTCAAGAGACACATGAGATGCATTCATCAAACGACCAAACTTGTCCAAATCTCCTGCTTGAAGAGCCGCTTGTGCTTTAAGTGTACGTTGGTTTTCAAGAACGGCGTGACGAGCACGTTTCAAACGATTTTCATCTTTGATGAGGTAACTGTATTCATCAAAAGCCCACTCATCCAATTCACCTAAGGTTTGAATATTTAAGGCCACTTGGAGTTCTTCTACTGCTTTTTCACATTCAGCACGACGTTCATTGTACTTAGAATCTGCTAGTTCACGGCGTTTGTTGGTATTCATGATCACAACAACATTGTCCTTCAAATCAAGGGGAACCAAGTCATATTCTAAACTATTTGTATCCAGATAAATGGCACGTTGATCTGCCCCCATACCGATAGCAAATTGGTCCATGATACCAGAGTTAACACCGATAAAATTATTCTCTGTCAATTTCCCGATTTTTACTAAATCTAGACGATCCAATTTTAGGTCAAAGAGGTATTCTGCCACGACACCTGTCAATAGCTCCAATGAAGCTGAAGAGGACAAACCTGCACCATTTGGGATATTTCCAAATACATAGAAATCAAAACCTTTATCAATCACATGTCCAGCTTCTTGCAAGAAATGAAGGACACCTTTTGGATAGTTGGTCCAGTTGTGCTCTTTCTCAAACTTAAGGTCAGCCAGAGGAACTTCGATAATGCCTTTGTCCTCAAAGTTTGCGGAGTAGAAACGCAACACTTGGTCATCACGCTTGCGTGCTGCTCCATAAGTTCCTAGTGAAATAGCAGCTGGGAAAACATGGCCACCATTATAGTCAGTATGTTCCCCAATCAAGTTGATACGGCCTGGTGAAAAGAAGGTTTGATCTGCTTCTTGACCAAAAACAGCAAGAAAGTCCTTGCGAAGTGCATCAGCAGTAAGATGTTGTGTCATATGAATTCTCCTTTGACAATTGTTAGGTAAAAAAACTTAACCTGTAATCGTTTTCTTCTATTGTACCCAAGGGTTTTGCTTTGGTCAACATTTTTACCTATATTTTACTAAACTATAGGTAAAAAGCAACAAAAATATGCTATAATAACCTAAAAAGGAGGGGAATTATGGCTACACTCAAAGATATCGCTCAGCTAGCCTCTGTCTCGATCGCAACTGTATCCCGCGTTCTCAATCGCGATCAGAGCCTATCTGTTACAGAAGAAACTCGACATCGTATCTTAACCGTCGCAGAAGAACTAGGATATACAAAACATCTCAAAACAGGCGAAAGTCATAAACTCAAACAAAAAATTGCTATCATCCAGTGGGTGAGCGAACAAGGTGAATTAGAGGATCTCTACTACTACCAGATCCGTCTCGGAATTGAAAAAAGAGCTCAAGAGTTAGACTATGACATTTTGCGCTATTTTAACGACCAACCTTTCACGCTTAGCGAGGAAGTGATTGGTATCCTCTGTATTGGTAAATTTAGTCGTGCACAGATTGCTTCATTCGAGGAATATCAAAAGCCTCTAGTTTTCCTTGACAGTGATACGATTGCCCTTGGTCATACCTGTGTCATTACGGATTTCTATAATGCGGTTAGACAGGTGGTTGATTACTTTACAGATCATGGGCTTAAAAAGGTTGGTATCCTATCCGGTCTTGAAACTACTACTGACCATGAAGAAGTTATCTCAGATAAACGCTTAGATTACTTTAAATCCTATACACAAGAAAAAGGAATTTATAACGAGAAATTCATTTTCCAAGGAGAGTTTACTGCCCAATCTGGCTACGACTTAATGAAACATGCAATTCAAAGCTTGGGGAAACAACTTCCATCTGCCTTTTTTGCTGCAAGTGATAGTCTGGCAATCGGTGCCCTTCGGGCACTCCAAGAAGCTAGTATCCACCTGCCAGAGCGAGTGAGTTTAATTTCCTTTAATGACACTAGCTTGACCAAACAAGTTTTCCCACCCCTTTCAAGTATCACTGTTTATACAGAGGAAATGGGACGCACAGGCATGGATATCCTTAATAGAGAAGTGCTCCACGGACGCAAAATTCCAAGCCTCACTATGCTGGGAACCAAGCTGACTTTAAGAGAAAGCACCTTGCATTAAGCACAACAACTGAACATAAAAAAAACCTAATAGAGATTGAACTGCACCCCAAAAGTTAGACATAAAAATCTAACTTTTGGGGTATTTTTATTATGAAATTAACTTATGATGATAAAGTTCAAATCTATGAACTTAGAAAACAAGGATATAGCTTAGAGAAGCT
>NZ_JASHDL010000034.1:0-5025 GCF_047463635.1 Streptococcus infantis | reverse complement strand
GCTAACATCTCTTCAAAAGTAGTGCGCTGAACACCAACAAGGCGTTTAAAGCGTGCATCAGTTAATGGTTTACTTACTTCATAATTCATAGTTTTATTGTATCATATTTTGTTTCGCAGGAAGTCTAGTATAGGAAATATTATGGCGAGACAGAATTATTTTGATATTTTGAATCGGATGGAATTTGATCCACAGAGAGAGTTAAAAAATTTGATGGATTTATTGGAAATGGAGAGAAATTTCAAGAGTATCTATTATGAAACAAGTTTAAATAGTGCGATTTCTGATAATTTCTTAGATTATCCTAATCGTTCAACCTTTACCAGTTATTCACAAATGGTAGAATTTGTTGGATTGAATATCTATAATACAACTGAACAACTATTTGTTTTCTCTGAGTTCTTAGTCGATATTTTTTGTAATCTTGCGGAAAAATTTACTGAGGAAGAGAGTGAGTTTATTCAAATTATATTTGATAATATTAAAAGGTTTTTAGAATTATCAAATCATGAATTGATTACATTGGACAATGGTAACAAAATCATTGTTGAAAAGAATGTATATGCCTCAGAAGCTTCTCAGATTGTATCTGAAACTAGTATTGAAGAGGCGATAAAGGTCTTAGAATATAATCATTTTTCAAATAAGGGAAATATTCAGCGTAAGAAAGAAATACTTATTGCTTTAGCGAACTACCTTGAACCGTTTAGAAGAGAACTAAATTATTCTGAAGAATTAAAAGATATTATGAAAGTTAACAATCAAAAGGTTATCGCGTTTGAAAAACTTTTTGAAATGTATAATAATTTTGGTTTAAGGCACAATAATTCAAATCAATATCATCTTGATTTGGCTGATGATGAATTGGAACAATGGTATGATGACATCTATACATCGACTTTATTTGTTATTCTAGGATTGGATGAAGCTAGAATTTTGTCGAAATTAAAAACTTTAAGAGAAGGATAGCTGAATCTTTTATAGTGGATTAACTATTTTAACTTGAGAAATAGTATGCTAGTAGACAGTAATATCAAATAAAGAACAGGGGTTAATATGAGAACTGAACCCGAAATGCTTGATTTAATTTTTCAAACCGCAAAAGTGCTCCAAGTCGAGGCTGTCGCCATGTCTGGTTCACGGACAAATCCAAAAGCACCAAAAGATGAGTTTCAGGATTACGACGTAGTCTATGTTGTGGACGACTTAGATAATCTGACGAGCGACCTTGCTTGGTTGCACCAGTTTGGTACACGTAACATTGAGCAACATAATATCCTAGGTAACCGTCGTCTCTACCTCATGCTTTTCGAAGACGGCAACCGAATCGATTTAACCCTCTGCCCCAAAGACCACATTCAAGAGTGGGTAGAAAGCGAAGCGGATTTCACGGTGCTAGAGGACACTAATGGCTTGTTTGAGACCTATTCTCCAAGTCCAGAGCGTTACTGGATAACCCCAGCTACTGAGACGGATTTTGAAAAATCTTGTAATGAATTTTGGTGGGTGTCAGCCTACGTGGTCAAAGGAATTTGTCGTAAGCAACTTATCTATTCGACTGACCATCTCTACGGTATTTGTCAGCAAGAACTCTTAAAAATCTTAGCTTGGCAAGTTGCAGCTGATAAGGGGACGATTGATATTGGCAAGAACTACAAGTATCTCTTTAACTACTTGCCTTCTGAGAAGGAGAAGGTCTTCTCAAATCTACTTGATTTCTCGAGTTTAGACAAAATCATTCAATCTTTATTGGCTACGATGCAACTTTTCCACCAAGAAGCTCAAAGACTTGCCCAAAAGATGGGCTTTGACTACGATAGGGAAGTAGCTGAGAAGATGATCGGGTATGCTGAGCAGAGACTTCTTAATCGCTGACTAATTTAAAAGATTAAACTACGGAAAGGGCCGTTTGGTTACTGAGGGTAACTAAATTCCTTTACTCTGTAAAACCTACTCTACATTCTTTGAAAGGAGTTGAACACGCCCTAAATGCTGTATGAAAACTCTTGACGCATCTTTTAAAACGTATTTTAAACTACAGAAAGGATAGTTTGGTTACTAGAGGTAACTGAACACGGGACTAATTTCTTAGGAAAAAAGATAAATCGCTTTGGGTTCATCGAACCCTGCATCGATTTCCTATTTTTCTACAGAAATTTTCGGCAATCCGAAACGTCCCTTTGTATCTTATATGAATAAGGGACTAATTCCTGTAAAGTATCCTTCACTGTATAAAATCTACTCTACATTCTTTGAAAGGAGTTGAACACGCCCTAAATGCTGTGTGAAAAAGATAAATTCTCTTGAGAGCGTCGCTCGCTTTAAGAATTTCCTATTTTCACTTTGCATTTTACGGGCTTTGTATCCTATATGAGTAACATTCAAAACATGTCCCTGGAGGACATCATGGGAGAGCGCTTTGGTCGCTACTCCAAATACATCATTCAAGACCGGGCTTTGCCAGATATTCGTGATGGATTGAAGCCGGTTCAACGTCGTATTCTTTATTCAATGAATAAAGATGGTAATACCTTTGACAAGAGCTACCGTAAGTCGGCTAAGTCTGTCGGGAACATCATGGGTAATTTCCACCCACACGGGGATTCTTCTATCTATGATGCCATGGTCCGTATGTCTCAGGATTGGAAAAACCGTGAGATTCTGGTTGAAATGCACGGGAATAACGGTTCCATGGACGGAGATCCACCTGCGGCTATGCGTTATACTGAGGCACGTTTGTCTGAGATTGCAGGATATCTCCTTCAAGATATCGAGAAAAAGACAGTTCCCTTTGCTTGGAACTTTGACGATACCGAGAAAGAGCCAACTGTCTTACCAGCAGCCTTTCCAAACCTTTTAGTCAATGGTTCAACTGGGATTTCAGCTGGTTATGCCACAGATATTCCGCCGCATAATTTGGCTGAGGTCATTGATGCTACGGTTTATATGATTGACCATCCGACTGCCAAGGTTGATAAGTTGATGGAATTCTTGCCTGGGCCGGATTTCCCTACAGGTGCGATTATCCAAGGCCGTGATGAAATCAAAAAGGCCTATGAAACTGGTAAAGGGCGCGTGGTTGTTCGTTCCAAAACGGAAATTGAGAAGCTTAAAGGTGGTAAGGAACAAATCGTTATCACTGAGATTCCCTATGAGATTAATAAGGCTAACTTAGTCAAGAAAATCGATGAAGTTCGTGTCAATAACAAGGTGGCAGGTATCGCTGAGGTTCGTGATGAGTCTGACCGTGATGGTCTTCGCATCGCTATTGAACTTAAGAAAGATGCGAATACCGAGCTTGTTCTTAACTATCTTTTCAAGTATACTGACCTACAAATCAACTACAATTTCAATATGGTTGCGATTGACAATTTCACCCCTCGTCAGGTTGGGATTGTACCAATCTTGTCTAGCTATATTGCCCACCGTCGTGAAGTGATTTTGGCGCGTTCTCGCTTTGACAAGGAAAAGGCTGAAAAACGTCTCCATATCGTGGAAGGTTTGATTCGTGTCATCTCTATCCTGGATGAAGTTATTGCCCTTATCCGTGCTTCTGAGAACAAGGCTGACGCTAAGGAAAACCTCAAGGTCAGCTATGATTTTACAGAAGAACAGGCTGAGGCCATTGTTACCTTGCAATTGTATCGTTTGACCAATACAGACGTTGTTGTCTTGCAAGAAGAAGAAGCAGAACTCCGTGAAAAGATTGCCATGCTTGCAGCTATCATTGGTGACGAACGAACTATGTACAATCTCATGAAGAAAGAACTCCGTGAAGTCAAGAAGAAATTTGCGACTCCACGTTTGAGTACTTTAGAAGATACAGCAAAAGTGATTGAGATTGATACAGCTAGTCTTATCGCTGAAGAAGATACTTACGTCAGCGTGACGAAGGCGGGCTATATCAAACGTACTAGCCCTCGTTCCTTTGCAGCTTCAACACTTGAAGAAATTGGTAAACGGGATGACGATCGATTACTCTTTGTTCAATCTGTCAAAACTACCCAGCATCTCTTAATCTTTACAACACTTGGAAATGTCATCTATCGACCAATTCATGAATTAGCAGATATTCGCTGGAAGGACATCGGAGAGCATCTGAGCCAGACCATTACAAACTTTGAAACCAACGAAGAAGTGATCTATGTAGAAGTTGTGGATCAATTTGATGATGCGACAACTTACTTTGCAGCGACTCGTCTAGGTCAAATCAAACGTGTCGAACGCAAAGAATTCTCTCCATGGAGAACCTATCGCTCTAAGTCTGTCAAATATGCTAAGTTGAAAGATGATACTGACCAGATTGTAGCAGTAGCTCCGATTAAATTGGATGATGTCCTGTTGATTAGTCGAAACGGTTATGCCCTCCGCTTTAACATCGAAGAAGTGCCAGTTATTGGTGCCAAAGCTGCAGGGGTGAAAGCCATGAATCTCAAAGCAGATGATGTGATACAAGCAGCCTTTATCTGCAACACTTCATCTTTCTATCTTTTGACGCATCGTGGAAGTCTTAAGCGCGTTTCGATTGAGGAAATTCCAGCAACCAGTCGTGCTAATCGTGGTCTTCAAGTCCTTAGAGAATTAAAGAGCAAACCACATCGTGTCTTCCTTGCTGGTGCAGTTTCTGAACAAGGATTTGTTGGAGATCTCTTTAGTACAGAAGTAGAAGATGGAGAGCAAACGCTTGTCATCCAATCAAATAATGGAACGACTTACGAAGCAATCCTACAAGATTTAAATCTATCGGAACGCACAAGCAATGGAAACTTCATTTCAGATAGCATTTCTGATGAAGAAGTTTTTGATGCTTATCTCAAAGATATCTTTAAAGAAGACAAAGAAAATTAAAAATCAGTCCTAGTGACTGAGTCAGATTGAAGACAAAGTCCTTAGAACTCAAGTTTCTAAGGGCTTTTCTTTGTGTAAAGTCGTATAATAGAGGTAAGAAGAGTTGTGAGGTGTTCCCTATGTTTCACAAAGAAAAACCTGATTATAATCGTAAGCAATATGGTTTCTATACAATAG
>NZ_JASHDL010000033.1:0-8689 GCF_047463635.1 Streptococcus infantis | reverse complement strand
TCTTAGGATCTTGTTCAACATCTAGTGTTGGTGTCTTACGAGCTGGTGTTGTTACATCTACTGGTTGTGATGGTTTTTTATTAGGTTCGGTTACTGTTCCTGTACCTGGGACATCTTTCTTAGGAAGCTTGTCATTTGGTACTTCACCTGATCCATTGTCACCGATTGTTACTGTGATTGTTGTTCCATCTTCACCTGGAATTTCTACCTTAGTTCCTGGTGGGTATGTTGAACCATCTGGTTTCTTAGGCGTTACAATCGCATCACCATTTGGTTTGCGTGTGATTTCAATCTCGCTTGGTGTTTCAGTTGTTGGTGTTTCTGGTGTTACCTTAGCTGGAGTTTCTACTGGAACTTCAACTGTTGGTTTACCTGGTTCAGTAATCTTAGCTGTACCTGGAACTTTACCGTCTGGTAGGTCACTGTTTGGTACTTTACCTTTACCGTCTTCATCGATTGTAACGATGATTGGGTTTCCATCTTTACCTGGGATTTCTACCTTAGTTCCTGGTGGGTATGTTGAGCCATCTGGTTTCTTAGGTGTTACTGTAACGTCACCTGTATTAGGATCTTGTTCAACATCTACTGTTGGAGTCTTACGAGCTGGTGTTGTTACATCTACTGGTTGTGATGGTTTCTTGTTCGGTTCGGTTACTTTACCTGTACCTGGGACATCTTTCTTAGGAAGTTTGTCATTTGGTACTTTACCTTTACCATCTTGACCGATTTCAACAGTGATTGGACCATCTTCACCTGGGATTTCTACCTTAGTTCCTGGTGGGTATGTTGAGCCATCTGGTTTCTTAGGTGTTACTGTAACGTCACCTGTCTTAGGATCTGGTTTCAACTCTACTGTTGGTGTCTTACGAGCTGGTGTTGTTACATCCACTGGTTGTGATGGTTTCTTGTTCGGTTCGGTTACTTTACCTGTACCTGAAACATTTGTCTTAGGAAGGTTATCATTTGGCACTTCACCTGAACCATTGTCGCCAATTGTGACTGTGATTGTTGTTCCATTTTCACCTGGAATTTCTACCGTAGTTTTTGATGGGTATGTTGAGCCATCTGGTTTCTTAGGTGTTACAATCGCATTTCCATTTGGTTGTTGAGTAATTTCAATCTTACCTGGTTTTTCAGTTTCTGGTGTTTCTGGTGTTACCTTAGCTGGAGTTGTTACATTAGGAACTTCCACAGCTGGTTTACCTGGTTCTGTAATCTTACCTGTACCTGGGACATCTTTCTTAGGAAGTTTGTCATTTGGCACTTCACCTGAACCATTGTCACCAATTGTAACTTCGATTGGTGTGTTGTTTTCACCTGGAATCACTACCTTGCTGCCTGATGGGTATGTTGAACCATCTGGTTTCTTAGGCGTTACAATCGCATCACCATTTGGTTTGCGTGTGATTTCAATCTCACTTGGTGTTTCAGTTGTTGGGGTATTTGGTGTTACCTTACCTGGTGTTGTTACTGGAACTTCAACAGCTGGTTTACCTGGTTCAGTAATCTTACCTGTACCTGGAACTTTACCGTCTGGTAATTCACTGTTTGGTACTTTACCTTTACCGTCTTCACCGATTGTTACGGTGATTGGGTTTCCATCTTTACCTGGGATTTCTACCTTAGTTCCTGGTGGGAATGTTGAGCCATCTGGTCTCTTAGGTGTTACTGTAACGTCACCTGTCTTAGGATCTTGTTCAACATCTACTGTTGGTGTCTTACGAGCTGGTGTTGTCACATCCACTGGTTGTGATGGTTTCTTGTTCGGTTCGGTTACTGTTCCTGTACCTGGGACATCTTTCTTAGGAAGTTTGTCATTTGGTACTTCACCTGATCCATTGTCGCCAATTGTAACTTCGATTGGTGTGTTGTTTTCACCTGGAATCACTACCTTGCTGCCTGATGGGTATGTTGAACCATCTGGTTTCTTAGGCGTTACAATCGCATCACCATTTGGTTTGCGTGTGATTTCAATCTCACTTGGTGTTTCAGTTGTTGGGGTATTTGGTGTTACCTTACCTGGTGTTGTTACTGGAACTTCAACAGCTGGTTTACCTGGTTCTGTAATCTTACCTGTACCTGGAACTTTACCGTCTGGTAATTCACTGTTTGGTACTTTACCTTTACCGTCTTCACCGATTGTTACTGTGATTGGGTTTCCATCTTTACCTGGGATTTCTACCTTAGTTCCTGGTGGGAATGTTGAACCATCTGGTTTCTTAGGTGTTACTGTAACGTCACCTGTCTTAGGATCTTGTTCAACATCTACTGTTGGTGTCTTACGAGCTGGTGTTGTTACATCAACTGGTTGTGATGGTTTCTTATTCGGTTCTGTTACTTTACCTTTACCTGGGACATCTGTCTTAGGAAGGTTGTCATTTGGTACTTCACCTGAACCATTGTCGCCAATTGTGACTGTGATTGTAGTTGGGTTTCCATCTTTATCTTTACTTGGAATTTCTACCGTAGTTCCTGGTAGGTATGGTTTTCCATCTGGTTTCTTAGGCGTTACAATCGCATCACCATTTGGTTTACGTGTGATTTCAATCTCACTTGGTGTTTCAGTTGTTGGGGTATTTGGTGTTACCTTACCTGGTGTTGTTACTGGAACTTCAACAGCTGGTTTACCTGGTTCTGTAATCTTACCTGTACCTGGTACTTTACCGTCTGGTAATTCACTGTTTGGTACTTTACCTTTACCGTCTTCACCGATTGTTACTGTGATTGGGTTTCCATCTTTACCTGGGATTTCTACCTTAGTTCCTGGTGGGAATGTTGAACCATCTGGTTTCTTAGGTGTTACTGTAATGTCACCTGTCTTAGGATCTTGTTCAACATCTACTGTTGGTGTCTTACGAGCTGGTGTTGTTACATCTACCGGTTGTGATGGTTTCTTGTTCGGTTCGGTTACTGTTCCTTTTCCTGGGATATCTTTCTTAGGAAGATTGTCATTTGGTACTTCACCTGAACCATTGTCGCCAATCGTAACTTCGATTGGTGTGTTGTTTTCACCTGGAATCACTACCTTGCTGCCTGATGGGTATGGTTTTCCATCTGGTTTCTTAGGCGTTACAATCGCATCACCATTTGGTTTACGAGTAATTTCAATCGCAACTGGTTTTTCAGTTGTTGGTGTTTCTGGTGTTACCTTAGCTGGAGTTTCTACTGGAACTTCAACTGTTGGTTTACCTGGTTCAGTAATCTTACCTGTACCTGGGACTTTACCGTCTGGTAAGTCACTGTTTGGTACTTTACCTTTACCGTCTTCACCGATTGTAACAGTGATTGGGTTACCATCTTTACCTGGGATTTCTACCTTAGTTCCTGGTGGGTATGTTGAGCCATCTGGTTTCTTAGGTGTTACTGTAACGTCACCTGTCTTAGGATCTTGTTCAACATCTAGTGTTGGTGTCTTTTGAGCTGGTGTTGTTACATCTACTGGTTGTGATGGTTTCTTGTTAGGTTCTGTTACTGTTCCTGTACCTGGGACATCTTTCTTAGGAAGGTTGTCATTTGGTACTTCACCTGAACCATTGTCGCCAATTGTTACCTTGATTGGTGTTCCATTTTCACCTGGGATTTCTACTGTAGTTCCTGGTGGGTATGTTGAGCCATCTGGTTTCTTAGGCGTTACAATCGCATCTCCATTTGGTTTACGATCAATTTCAATCTTACCTGGTTTTTCAGTTACTGGTGTTTCTGGTGATGTTACTGTTACTTTTACAGGGACTTCTTCTTCTGATCCATCTGGGTATCTTACGAGAACTTTTCCTGTTACTTCTTCACCTGGAGTCTTATCTGCTGGAATGGTTACAGTGACTTTACCATCTTTATCTACTGTGATTCCTGGTGTGCCACTTGTGTAAGTTGTTCCATCTGGAATTTTCTTACCATTCGCTTCTTTTACTGGAATCTCTACTGATGTTCCTGGTTTGCCACTTCCATCGTCATACTTAGGTGTGTAATCATCTTTATTTGGACGTCCTACGACTACTGGAACATTTACTGTATCATGTGAACCATCTGGGTATGTAACTTTAACTACAGCATTTCCTACATTACCTGATGTTTTTGTTGACGGTTTGCTTTCTACCGTTAAAGTTCCTGGACCAAAGTTTTGTACTTTTGCCTTCACTTCATCATCTGTAATGTTATGGTTATACGGAACTGTTAATGTTTCGCCTGTTGGATTGTATTTGTCAGTTTGATCCTGAACAGTGATTCTTATTGTTTTTGTTGATGGCGTATTGTTCTTATCGTACGCTGTAATTTTTACAGTATAGAATCCTGTCTTAGCGTTCGTAGTTCCTGTAATTTGGCCATTTTCGTATTTTAATCCTTGTGGTAAATTGCTTACCTGAATTGGATTATTATCACGCATTCCAACACCACCTGTATTATCTACAGCTGTTACAGGGATTGGAGTAATTGGTTCGTTTTTAGTTACCGTTGCGCTTTCTGCTGTAATTGTTGGGCCTGTTACGTCTTTTACTGTAACTGGTACATTTACAGTATCACTTGATCCATCTGGATATGTAACTTTAACTACAGCATTACCTGCATCCCCTGCTGTTGCAGTTGAAGTTGGTTTGCTTTCTACTGTTAATGTTCCAGGGCCAAAGTTTTGTACTTTTGCTTTTACTGCTTCATCTGTAATTGCTTGACCTTGGTTTACTGTCAATGAATCGCCTGTTGGATTGTATTTGTCAGCTTGATCTTGAACAGTAATTCTGATTGATTTTTCTGAAGCATTATTATTTTTATCATATGCTTTGATTTTTACAGTATAGTAACCTGTCTTAGCGTTCGTAGTTCCTGTAATTTGACCCTTTTCATATTTCAATCCTTGTGGTAAATTGCTTACCTCTATTGGATTATTATCGCGCATTCCAACCCCACCTGTATTATCTACAGCTGTTACTGGAATTGGCGTGATTGGTTCGTTTTTAGTTACTGTCGCGCTTTCCGCTGCAATTGTTGGTGGAATCTTGTCACTCGGCGTTACTTCGAAAGTAAATGTTACATCATTAGCTTTATTGCCTGCATTATCAGTAGCTTTAAAAGTAATTGTATTAGTCTTACCAACATCTTCTGCTGTTGTTGTAATCGTAATAGTTCTTACTTTTTCGGTATCAGTATCTTTCACGTTAGTTGCACTAGCTTGTGAATTAACCAATCTACTACCATATTTTGTTGTGAAATCATCAGCATTAAGATTAACATGTTTATCATCTCTTGCTGTTACTGTGAATGTTACAGTTTGTCCTTCAACTACTGTTTGCTTAGCTGGTGAAATTTCTAATGTTGGAGCTTGTGTGTCTGGTGCTTCTGTTGGAGTAACTGGCTCACTTTTATCAGAAGTTACTGTTCCACCATTATTTACAACTGTTGCAGCTGTAATAGGTTTTCCTGGTAGAGCTCCTGTAACTGTAACTGTCGCAGTTTCTCCATTAGTTGTTCCAGTTCCGATAACTGTATCACCATCGTAAAGGTTAACTGTCGAACCGTTTGGCACTCCACTTCCAACATTAACCGTAATTTGTTGACCTGTTAAACCTTTTTTGTTAGCAACATCTGTTGTAATAGCTGGTTTTTTAGGTTTAACGATTAATGTAACTGTTCCATCTGAACCTGAATTAGCGTCAGTTGATTTAGAGCCGTCTTTATAAGTGGCAATAGAAGTATACTTGAATACTCCGGCTTGCGCTGTACTTGGTGAATTATCACCTGCCCAACTCCAGCTCATACCTGAAGGGAAAGTTCCGTCTTTTCCATGTTTAACATAACCTGAAGATACAGGATTTATTGGGTCTCCTGCGTAATCTCCTACTGTTTTTGTAACTGTTAAACCTTGAATTGGGTCTTTTGGTGCCTCTGGGTCTGCTTGTAAACTAGTGCCTGTTGCCCCCATAATATAGGACTGATTAGTAGTTCTTCCGTATGTCACTGAGGCTGCATAAACACGACCATATTGAGCTGCTTCTTCAGCAGTAACATCATCTCTTAGTCTAACCTTGGCATGCATGTGCATTGCATAATCGGAACTTTCTTGTCCAGTCTTAACTCCAAAATAATATGATGCCCCTGGATAGCCACCGTTTTTATTTTTTGTAAGAGTATTTAAGACAGGGTCTTTCTCGTTGTTTTTGAAGACAGACCATCTTTGGTTATCACGAGTTACCCCAGAAGATGGATCATAGATTGTTCGTTTATCACCATTAAAGATATTATAGTTCTGTTCCCATACTTTAGATGTAGGTATATAGGCTGTATTTCCATATGGAGTAAAGCCTTGGAACCCATCAGAAAGTCTTCTACCACCAGTATTTTGGTAACGTGTAAAACTCAAATCTTTCACCGTGTTAGACGAGTGCATGATATTAAAAGGAGCTTGGAAATAATATTCTTGCTGATATGAAGCCTTTGTCATCCTTTTTCCATCATTATTGAAGAAGACATCATAGACGATCCATTTACCTTCGCTATCTTGTACATAGGTTGCCTTAATATCAGTCTTATTTTTAGTGAATTCCGGATTATCATTTATTGTTTTTTGCCCACCGTTCTCTTTCGGATCGACAGAAGCAAAATACTTGATATTGGTTAAAGCACCTTGATTAATTTGACCATTTGCTCTAAAACCTGTTCCCTGTCCCATACTTTGACCATTACGTGGATCATGAGAACCTGAAGTCAAACGATTACGTGCAATCATAACAGAACTTTCGTTACGTTTGATGACACGATTCATATCCTCAACATCACGAAGGCTAACTTCTACACCACCAAATGCAGACTTGGCTACAGCAACTTGGGCGATAGCTTTCTCCAAGATTTCACGTGTCAAGTCATTCTCAGGTGTTTGGGCGATAGTCTGCTCCAAATGTTCAATAGATAATTTGAGACTAGCTTTAGCTTTTTCCAGTTGCTCAGCATTGGTATTTTCTGAAGTTTCCTCAGACTTAGCTGAAATTTCTGAAGTTGGCTTCGCTACTTCTGGCTTGATTTCCGGAGTTGCTTCCTGTGTACTCTCACCATTTTTATCTTCTTTGCCTTGAGATACTTCCACTGCTCGTAGCTGGTCCAAAACATTGGTCAAGCGAGCTACTAAAGCGTCCACTTCTTCTTGACTCACTTTTGAATCAGCGAGAGTCTGTTCAGCCTTAACAAGTTCTTCCTTGGCAGTAACCAAAAGATCTGCATTCGCAGTTTCCTTGACGTGAAGCTGGTCTTTGATCTGTGCCACAAGCTGACTTGCAGTAGCTGTATCCACTTTTACAGAACTAGCAAGCTCTTTCTTATCCTGCGATGCTAGCGGACTAGTATCTTGGGTTAAAGCCTCTACATGAGGCTGGTCGACAGGTGTTACGCTATCCGCACTAACGACGCGCGCACCCAAAAACATCAGTGCTGCAACAGCAACTGAAGCCGCACCAAAGCTATATTTACGAATAGAAAAGCGTAAAACTTTTTCTCGTTTCTGGCGTTCGATACGACTCATGGATGATTTTTTATCCATTCTATTGTCTCCTTTTTTTGAATTTGCTCACCTAAAACACATATTGTTTATATTCACAGGCAAAGCTATCCAAGTATAATTTTATACTTTTTATTGGGAATATGCAAACTATTTATCGCTTAAATCAAACTTTTTTTAGTTTTTATGCATCTAAAACATTTATATAGTATTTATACTTGATTCACCCTCTAATTTTCTTCGGTTTTATTGAATCATCTTGATACTTTTCATTCTTCAACTCATTAAAAATAAATCATATTTAAAATATCACTCAAACGATTGGCATTATTATCGGCGCTTCATTTTTATTATTTTGTCTTTAAAGTTTGTTTTATTTTAAAAAAATTCGAAATAAATTGTATATAAGTTATTTACCTTTTATCCTTCTAAATAAAACTGGAGTTTTTCCTTTCTGTAGAATAAATCCGTTGTAGCTTATCGTATTAGTTGTTTCATAGTACAATACATTTCTCGAGGATAACGAATGGTAAGTGCTCAATACCACCCAAATAAAAGCGTTGAGTCAGTCAATTAAGCTCTAAAACTCATCTTAAAACAGCATCAAATTCTTTCCATCACGACAAACAATAGCGCCGAATTCAACCGCTTGGCTGATGTGTTTTCTAAGGAGCATATCTACTATACACATCCCTACGCCTCTTGGAAAAGGGGAACTAACGAGAATCACAACAGGCTCATTCGTAGATGGTTACCTAAGGGAGCTATAGTAGATTGAACTTAGAATAGTACGCTACGAATTCTAAAACATTTTTAAAAATTATTTTGACTTTCCTAACCTCTTTGTTCATATCTTGTTTCAATCAACTTTAAGAAAACGACTCCCAAAAAGGTCGCATTTATCGAAAAATGGATTAATAACTATCCTAAAATATGGAGAGGACAACGATTGCCCTCTCCATATTTTAGCTTTTATTTAACCCACTACAGTTGACAAGGAGCCCAAAAAGCGAACAATACTTAGAATTCCGTTTAACAAAATCCTAGCATTGTTCGCTTTCTTTATCTAAACATTCTTTTTATTTGGCTCTATAATATTTGTAGTGGGTAAATCCCCTATAGATATTATGGAGCCTATTTTGTGTAGAAAAAAAGTCCCATAAGATCTATAATGAAAAGCGACCAAACCATCATTAGAAAGAATCCTATGGA
>NZ_JASHDL010000032.1:0-9237 GCF_047463635.1 Streptococcus infantis | reverse complement strand
GCTTCCGGAACTTTGAAAACTTTAAAACTAGAATCCTCATTGCTTTGAACATCAAAAAGGAGAGAACCATGTTGGTCCTCTCCAGGTTATAACTTTTTATCAACCCACTACAGTTGACAAAGAGCCGCAAAAAATCTGGAAATATCCTTCCAGATTCTGCTTTTTTATTTCCGTTTTCTTGCGATCAGATGAATCGGTGTTCCTTCAAAGACAAAGGCCTTGCGGATTTGATTTTCCAAGAAACGCAAGTAAGAGAAGTGCATGAGTTCTTCTTCGTTAACAAAGATGACAAAGGTT
Source organism: Streptococcus infantis (assembly GCF_047463635.1). Classification (GTDB taxonomy): domain Bacteria; phylum Bacillota; class Bacilli; order Lactobacillales; family Streptococcaceae; genus Streptococcus; species Streptococcus infantis_W. Next base: position 8,940 of record NZ_JASHDL010000032.1, on the reverse strand, counting down.
GGTGGTTTGGTTGCCACTTGAGTCGCATAGAAAATCTTGAGGCGTTTCCCTTTGTCAGTCGGTGTTGGATTGATGGCGATAGCATCCATAATCACATCATTCAAGACAGCTGATGGAATACGGGTATTTTGACTCTCACTGATTTGCTTAATCATCTCAGGCAACTTGTGGAGACGTTGCTTGGTCAAAGCTGAAACAAAGATAATCGGTGCGTAAGGCAGGTATTGGAACTGCTCACGGATGTCCTCTTCCCAGTTTTTCATGGTGTGGTTGTCTTTTTCAAGAGTATCCCACTTATTGACCACGATGATCATCCCTTTACCAGCTTCGTGGGCAAAACCTGCGATACGCTTGTCATACTCACGGATGCCTTCCTCGGCATTGAGGACCATCAAAACTACATCTGAACGGTCAATAGCACGCATAGCACGCATGACAGAGTATTTCTCAGTATTTTCATAGACTTTACCAGATTTACGCATACCAGCAGTATCAATCATGGTAAACTCTTGACCGTCAGCATCTGTAAAATGAGTGTCAATGGCATCACGAGTAGTACCAGCGACAGGGCTGGCAATGACGCGATCTTCTCCCAAAATGGCATTAATCAAGCTAGATTTTCCGACATTTGGACGTCCAATCAAGCTGAATTTAATAACATCTGGATTTTCTTCTTCAACTTCATGTGGGAGGTTTTCCACAATAGCATCCAGTACATCCCCTGTCCCGATACCGTGAACAGATGAGATTGGTAGAGGTTCGCCCAATCCAAGAGCATAGAAATCATAGATATCATTTCGCATCTCTGGATTGTCAACCTTGTTAACGGCTAGGATGACTGGTTTATGAGTTTTATAAAGTTTACGGGCAACGTATTCGTCCGCATCTGTAATTCCTTCTTTACCAGACACGACAAAGACGATAACATCTGCTTCTTCCATGGCAATTTCTGCCTGGTGCTTGATTTGTTCCATGAAAGGCGCATCGACATCATCAATTCCCCCAGTATCAATCATACTAAAAGAACGATTGAGCCACTCACCTGTGGCATAGATACGATCTCGCGTTACACCTTCAATATCTTCTACGATTGAGATGCGTTCTCCCGCGATACGGTTAAATAGGGTTGATTTCCCAACATTGGGACGCCCTACAATGGCAACAGTTGGTAAGGCCATGTTTTCTCACTTTCTACAATAACTTCTTCTGCTCAAGATTTTCTCGAGTCGAGCTTGGTTCTGGATTGCCAAATTGCTCTGCCAAACGTTGACTCCAAGTTGTAGTCGCACGCGCACCTGCATATTCAGTCTGTACACGGTCATAGGCTTCAATAGCCTCAGTTGACTGTTCTTGGTATTCTTCCTCAAAGACAACATTCTCTAGGGGCAGTCTTGGTTTTACATCATGCTGTTGGTTTGGCACACCGAGTGCAATCCCAAAGACTGGATAGGTATAGTCAGGAAGCTTGAACAATTCTGCTAACTCAACAGACTTGTAACGCACCAAACCGATAATCACTCCACCATAGCCTAGGCTTTCTGCCGCAAGCAAGGCATTTTGTCCAGCCAAAGCCGCATCTACTGAAGTGATGAGGAGTCCTTCCACCCCTTGAGGTTGGAAAACATCCGTATGGAGACGAGCCCCTTTTTCTGCACGGTTTAGATCACCAACAAAGAGAAGAAAGGCTGCAGACTGGCGAATCGCTTCTTGAGGAACTAACTCAAATAAGGCATCCTTCTTTTCTTGACTTCTAACTACAATCACAGAATACGATTGGAAATTTTTCCAAGAAGAAGCCATTTGTCCTGCAGACAAAATGGTATTTAAATCTTCTTGGGGAATCTCTTGCTCCTTAAATCTACGCACTGAAGTATGAGCCTTCATTAATTTGATTGTTTCTGTCATCGGCGATTTTCTCCTTCAAGTCTGGTTTCCTCTGCTAAATAACGAATGCGTTCCATGACGCGTCTAGCTTCCCAGGTTTCGTCATTTCCATTTTTCCCTTTAGCGAAATGCAGCTCCAAATCTTCAAAATTGAAGTTGGAGGTGAAAAAGGTCGGTAAATCTTCCTGCATGCGATATTGGAGAATGACCTGCAGGATCTCGTCACGCACCCAAGCTGTTGATTGCTCGGCACCAATATCATCTAAAATCAAGACTTCAGCCAGCTTAATCTCGTCCACCAAGGTCTTAACATTGCCATCACCGATGGCATTTTTGACATCGATGACAAAACTAGGATAGTGGAGGAGAGTTGATGAAACACCACGTTTTTCTGACAAATCATGGGCTAGGGCAGCCACCATGAAACTTTTACCCACACCAAAGTCTCCATATAAGTACAGACCTTTCAAATTATTGGGGTAATCGTTAACAAATTTTATCATTCTATTTAGAACAGTTAAACGCCGAACATCATCACGATAAACATCTAAAAAACTGACATTTTTCAGGCTAGATGGAAAATTAATTAAGTTGAGACGTTTCTTGATGGCAGCTTCTTTTTCTGCCGCGATTAACTCTGGAGTTTCTTCATAAGAAACATCCGCATAGCCATGATTCATGACTAGGATAGGCTTGTAGCCACGCGCGATATAATCTGTATCTCCTCGGAGGAACTTATCTCTCTCAGTGATGTATTGGTTAAACTTGGAAATACTACGGTTTAACTCCTCCTGACTGAGGGATTCTTTCTGGATAAAGGCCGCAACATCAGGATCCTTCACTATTTGCTGGACTAAATCCTGATACTGAAATCGGCTTGGTTGACGTTTGAGTACATCTCCGACACTTTCCATCTAATCACCTCCGTTATCTAATTTTGCTAATAATTCTAGGGTTTGGCGTTCCATTTCTTCTAATTCCTCAGCGGATGACGTATTCTTATATTCAGGATTGCTCCATTTAGGCACATTGGTTTTTGCTGGGGCAGTCTGATTCTGCTTTTGCGTTTTTGCTTTTTGGCCACGTTCACGAATACGGAGGACAGCTTCCTCGGCACTACGGATATTTTGATAGGCGTAGTCATTAGCCACCTTCATGGCGTATTTTTCATTGATATTGGCCGAATCAACCTTATTAAAGGTCAGGAGCAGGATAACATTGATCACTTCATCCAGCAAACCCAAGGCTGCCATCTGCTGGAGCAGGTCCCGTTCAGTCTGGGTAATACTTCCCTTGCGGGTCTGCTTAATCTCAGCAAGGAACTGCAAGGCTGTCTTTTTCTTAGCCTCTCGGATAATGGTTGCTTCCTTGGGACTAAAGTCAGAAGTCACAGGCTTTTGCGCTATCTTTTCACGGATGCGTTTGACAGAAATCACTTGCGACACTGCTGTCGCTTTGGCTACTTGATAAGTCTCAAACCAGGTCCACTTCTGCTCATCAGCTATTGCAAACAAGGCCAAAACATCCGAAGTTTCATCTTGAAAACGAAGACCATCGCGAGCCATAAGCTGACGAAAATGCTCCAAATCAAAATCATCTGCTGCTGGCTGACTGCTAGAGGTTTCTTGACTCGCAGACTCAGATAACTGAGGAAAGATTTGACTCAAGGCCACCGAGATCGGTTCCCCTTCAACACTTTCCTGTCTCATGGCTGCTACCGCACTATCCCCAATCATTTTTTCTAATAAGGTCCGATAAACTGTATGTTGTAAAAATTCTTGAGTTGATAAGGGAGAATGGAGTAACAAGTTATAGGCCTCCCCCTGCTGATAGAGGGTCACCAATTTCATGGCTGTCAGAGTTTTAAAAGCCTTTAAAAGGGTATCCATCCCAAAATTGAGATGATTGAGCATGGCTGCAAAGAGATGTTCTTTTTGACCACCATCCCAAAAAGTCACAGCATAAAGATAGAGGCTCAGCGCCTCCTGACCGATAATCGGGAGGTAGCACTGCACCATTGATGAGGTATCTTGCGACACCCGATTGTTCTTTACAAAAGAAAAACGGTCATTTGGCTTCATTTATTTTTCCTTTTTCTTTTTCTTTTTAGAGGATTGTGTGATCTGCTGGAGTAGGCTTTCAAGCTCACTCACATCCTTAAAGCTACGGTAAACGCTGGCAAAACGGACATAAGTAATCTCATCTAACTCTGCCAACTCTTCCATAACCAAAGAGCCAATAACCTCACTCTGAATTTCATTTTCATTGCGACTACGGAGTTTTTGTTCGATGCGATTGACCACCATGCCAATTTCATCACTAGACACTGGACGTTTCTGGGCTGAACGAATAATCCCGTTAAAGATCTTATCTCTTGAAAATTGTTCCCGTGTACCATCTTTTTTGACCACAACTAGTGTTCTCTCTTCAACACGTTCATAGGTTGTAAAACGATGCTGACACTCTTCACACTCACGTCTTCTTCTGATTGTATTTCCTTCTTCAGCCTGGCGACTATCGATCACACTTGATTTTGTAGCGCCACATTTTGGACAACGCATGCCTTTCCCTCCTTGTCGTTTTCTTTTCATTATACCATTTTTTAAGAGATTCCCAAAATAATTCTCCTTTTGGCTTGACAAGTTTTTTGTTTTGTTGTATTATTGAATTAACACAAAGGTAAACAGAAAGGAGATCGTGATGTCTTGGACATTTGATAACAATAAACCCATTTATTTGCAGATTATGGAGAAAATCAAATTGCAGATTATTTCCCATAAACTCGAGCCCAATCAACAGCTTCCAACCGTTAGAGAATTGGCTAGCGAGGCAGGTGTCAATCCCAACACCATCCAGCGCGCCCTATCGGACTTGGAGAGAGAAGGCTTCGTCTATACCAAGCGGACATCTGGACGCTTTGTCACAGAGGATTTGGACTTGATCCTCCAATCCCGTAAGCAACTGTCAGAAGAACAGCTGCAACAGTTTGTAACAGGCATGGTAGAATTCGGCTATGAAAAAGAAGAACTACCGACTGTTTTGAGAGATTATATTGAAGGAGTTTAAACTATGACCTTGTTAGCATTTGAAAATGTGTCAAAATCCTATGGAGCAAGCCCTGCTCTTACAAATGTTTCCCTTGAAATTCCAGCTGGAAAAATCGTTGGCCTCCTTGGACCAAACGGTTCTGGAAAAACAACCTTGATTAAACTAATCAACGGCTTGCTACAACCAGAGGAAGGACGTATCCTTATCAATGACATGGAACCAAGCCCAGCAACTAAAGCGATTGTTTCTTATCTCCCTGATACGACCTACCTCAACGAACAGATGAAGGTCAAAGAAGCTCTCACTTATTTCAAGACCTTCTACCAAGATTTTAATCTAGAACGTGCTCAAGGTCTTCTTCGTGACCTTGGCATCGATGAGAACAGCCGTTTCAAGAAACTCTCAAAAGGGAACAAAGAAAAGGTTCAGTTGATTCTTGTCATGAGTCGTGATGCTCGTCTATATGTGCTTGATGAACCAATCGGGGGTGTCGACCCAGCAGCTCGTGACTATATCTTGAACACCATCATCAACAACTACTCTCCAACTTCGACTGTCTTGATTTCAACTCACTTGATTTCAGACATAGAACCAATCTTGGATGAGATTGTCTTCCTCAAGGACGGAAAAGTCGTCCGTCAAGGAAATGTTGATGATATTCGCTATGAGTCTGGAGAGTCTATCGACCAACTCTTCCGTCATGAATTCAAAGCCTAGTTAAAGGAGATTATTATGTTTTGGAATTTAGTTCGTTATGAATTTAAAAATGTTAACAAATGGTATTTAGCTCTCTATGGTGCTGTGTTAGCACTTTCTGGTCTTATCGGAATTCAAGCAAAGACCTATAACAATCTACCCATCAAAGAAAGTCAACCTATTCTACTTATTTTTCTAGCACTCGTGTTTGGTGGCTTGATGATTACGCTTGGGATTTCAACCTTGATTTTGATCATCCGTCGCTTCAAGGGAAGTGTCTATGACCGACAAGGTTATCTCACTTTGACCTTGCCAGTTTCCGAACACCAGATTATCCTAGCCAAACTCTTGGGGGCCTTCATTTGGTCTCTGATCAGTTCAGCAGTATTGGTTCTGAGCATTTATATCATTCTTGTGATCATTGAGCCTAATTCTGTTAATTTCCTTGCTTTCAAAGACTTGTTCCAACAGTACCTAGACAGTATCGGCTTATCTCTGATTTCATATATCCTCAGCACAGTTTCAGGAATCCTCTGCATCTACTTGGCAATCTCTATCGGACAACTTTTCAATGAATACCGCACAGCACTCGCGGTTTTAGCCTATATTGTTATCCAGATCGTGCTCGGTTTTGTCGGTCTCAACCTTCGCATAGATACTAATTTCAATATGATGCTTACATTTGAAATCTTTACGGATTTAATCCTAATTGCTGGATTCTACCTCGGTACTTACTATATCTTGAAAAACAAGGTTAATCTTCAGTAATCATTCAGAGGCTAGTTAAAAACTTAATTTTATAGTGGATTGAACTTAGAGTAGTATGCCATGGATTCTAAAACATTTATTAGACATTGTTTTGACTTTCCTAACCTCTTTGTTCATATCTTATTTCAATCAACTATAGTAGAAAATGAAATAGATCTGTCTATGATAAAACGCATATTATAGGCTCTATAATATTTGTAGTGGGTAAATCCCCTATGGATGTTATGGAGCCTATTTTGTTGTAGAAAAAAAGTCCCATAAGATCTATAATGAAAAGCGACCAAACCATCATTAGAAAGAATCATATGGAACAATTACATTTTATCACAAAACTACCCGATATCAAAGACCCAAACATCAAAATTCTAGATATCATCAATAGGAATACACATAAGGAAATCATCGCTAAACTAGACTACGATGCTCCATCTTGTCCTGAGTGCGGAAGTCAAATGAAGAAATATGATTTTCAAAAACCGTCGAAAATTCCTTACCTCGAAACGACTGGTATGCCTACTAGAATTCTTCTTAGAAAGCGCCGTTTTAAGTGCATCAGTGCTCTAAAATGATGGTCGCTGAGACTTCCCTCGTCAAGAAAAATCATCAAATTCCTCGTGTTATCAACCAAAAAATTGCTCAAAAGTTGATTGAAAAGACTTCTATGACCGATATTGCCCATCAGCTAGCCATTTCAACTGCAACTGTCATTCGCAAGCTAAATGACTTTCACTTTAAGCATGACTTTAGCCGACTTCCTGAGATTATGTCCTGGGATGTTGAAACAGTCAGGGGAGTGACTGTTTCAATCGGGAGATGAAGATGAGCTTCATTGCACAGGATTTTGATTCCAGAAAGATCGTAGCTATCCTGGATGGGCGGACTCAAGTGACCATTCGCAATCATTTTCTTCGTTATTCTAGAAAGGTGAGAAGTCGCGTGAAAGTCATTACCATGGATATGTTTAGCCCCTACTATGATAGTGCCAGAAAACTTCGCTTCCAAATTTCTTGGCTTAGGCTGAAACAGTCCCCCAGACTGTTTCACTCCCAAACGCTAAAATCGTTCTCGACCGCTTTCACATTGTCCAACATCTCAGTCGAGCTATGAATCGTCTTCGCATCCAAGTCATGAATCGTTTTGATCGCAAATCGCACGGACATAAGGCACTAAAACGTTACTGGAAACTCATTCAACAGGATAGCCGTAAACTCAGTGATAAACGTTTTTATCGCCCAACTTTTCGGTCACACTTGACCAATAATGAGATTCTCGAAAAGCTCCTTGCATACTCTCAAGAACTTAGAGAGCACTATGAACTCTATCAACTATTACTGTTTCATTTCCAAGAGAAACAAACAGACCATTTCTTTGAACTGATTGAAGAAACGATTTCTTGTGTAAATCCTATTTTTCAAACTGTTTTCAAGACCTTTTTGAAAGACAAGGACAAGATCATAAATGCACTGGAACTGCCCTACTCAAACGCAAAACTAGAGGCTACTAATAACCTCATTAAGGTCATCAAGCGCAATGCTTTTGGCTTCCGGAACTTTGAAAACTTTAAAACTAGAATCCTCATTGCTTTGAATATCAAAAAGGAGAGAACCAAGTTGGTCCTCTCCAGGTTATAACTTTTCATCAACCCACTACAATTGACAAAGAGCCTTTAAAGTCAAAAAAAGAGCTTTTAAGCTCTTCAACTACGGAGAATAAGGGATTCGAACCCTTGCGCCAGTTACCCGACCTAACGATTTAGCAAACCGTCCTCTTCAGCCTCTTGAGTAATTCTCCTATTAATGGGCACGAGTGGACTCGAACCACCGACCTCACGCTTATCAGGCGTGCGCTCTAACCACCTGAGCTACGCGCCCAAGTTAAATAACTTGGTAAATGAACTAAATGTTCAAAGCGGGTGACGAGAATCGAACTCGCGACAACAGCTTGGAAGGCTGTAGTTTTACCACTAAACTACACCCGCATATATAAGAAATATGGCGCGAGACGGAATCGAACCGCCGACACATGGAGCTTCAATCCATTGCTCTACCAACTGAGCTACCGAGCCTTATTGCGGGAGCAGGATTTGAACCTACGACCTTCGGGTTATGAGCCCGACGAGCTACCGAGCTGCTCCATCCCGCGTTAATAATAAAGGAGGATGTGGGATTCGAACCCACGCACGCTTTTACACGCCTGACGGTTTTCAAGACCGTTCCCTTCAGCCGGACTTGGGTAATCCTCCATAGTATTTAATGGACCTTGTAGGACTTGAACCTACGACCACTCGGTTATGAGCCGAGAGCTCTAACCAGCTGAGCTAAAGGTCCAACAAGATCATTATAGCGGCGAAGGGGATCGAACCCCCGACCTCCCGGGTATGAACCGGACGCTCTAGCCAGCTGAGCTACACCGCCATGAATCGGGAAGACAGGATTCGAACCTGCGACACCTTGGTCCCAAACCAAGTACTCTACCAAGCTGAGCTACTTCCCGAGTTAAATAGAAAAAATGCACCCTAGAGGAGTCGAACCTCTAACCGCCTGA
>NZ_JASHDL010000031.1:0-9262 GCF_047463635.1 Streptococcus infantis | reverse complement strand
AGTTACGACGTCTAGCGCCAAAGGACTTATCGACTTAACAAGACACCACTACTTTAACATAACGAAAAAGTAGTGAGTACTTTCTCCCGTCGGAGATTTCCTCACTACTAATCTTAGTATGTTTTAGACCTAGGGATAATGCTACTTATTAAAAGTAATTTTGCAGCTTATTTGGTAAAGATAGACTGACGGAAGTCATCTGTTGTACGAAGATAAGCATTATAAATCTTTTTCTTCAGTAAGTTAACCCAGCTAGCTTCGACGCGGCTTGTAGCATTGTCAATATTACGAACATCCTCTGCTGTCGCCTCATCCATTAGCCTTTGCATATCTTTATAAGATCGAATAGTTACTTGCTTCGTACTATTTGGGTTTCTGAGTTCATACTCAATGGTAATCGGCTTCAATTTTGTCAATTGATCAATCCGCTCTTGATACACGGCCTTCTTAAAGGCTGCCCAAGAGTCATACTCACCTTTGAATACATTTTCTAGAACCTTCTGGTCTGTCACTAGACCAACATCTCTTCCGAGCCATCCATCCCAAGTTGTGCTGCCCTCTTTCAGAGCTTCTTCTGACAATTTACCAGATACATATGGGATAAATCCTTCATGATAGCCCTTAGCTGCCAGCAACTCATAGGCTGTACGACGGAACATGACATCACCTGGCGCACCAGTTGGATTGCTAAGCGCTGAATAAATTGGAGAGAATAGACTGAGACTGAGATAACCATTTCGTGCATACTTGCCACTATCCTTGTTTTCGCGTCGAGTAATGACATCATTGTCAATCAAGGATTCAAAAGTTTTTAGTTTCTTAATCTCTTCAGCAGTGAAGGTCCGTGTCTGGTTACCAGCATGAGTTTGTTTGCCATACTTATCAGTAATGTAGTAGTTTTCCATTTTTCTAAACCACTTCATCTTGGCTTCATCTGTCTGCTTCAAGATAGAGCTTGCTTCTAGGTAATCAAGCGTATAGATCATATCAAACATACCATGAACGTAATCTTTTAGGTCTGCTTCATTCTGAACGCGCTCTTTAAAGTTATAAGTATGGAGACGTGTCTTAGAATCCTTATCAACCTTGAATAGAGTATTGAGGGTGATTGTCGCTTCATCTGGGCTTGGTGTAGATTGTAACAGACCACGAGCGTAAAGTTCTGCTCCTAGACCTTCACGACGACCAAAGCCTTCAAAATAAATGGCTCCATCAGAGTTGTGTGTCATCTCGTGTGTATAAACAGAGTTTCCGTAATCTTCTAGCAGACGAGCATTGTCAAAATGGGTCATACTTCCTGTTGCGTAAGCATTATAGCCCTTGCTTGGATACCACTTACCAGCTGGTCCAAAGAATTCCTGCATTGCAGTGGATTGCTTGTCATTTGGTTGAGCCCAATATCTTTGACCATTCTTATCTTTGAGAGCAAAACCATCATAAACCAAGACCGAACGGAAGAGTTTATCTTTACTTTCATCACTTAAAATCTTGTACCAGAAATCGTAATGGTCTCTCTGCCATTCAGCTGACTTTCTCACTCGATCTTCAACATAGCTAGCAAGTTCAGCATCTGTACGGACCTTCCCATCAACAATATCTCGGTAACGATCATAAGCTCCCATAGAGATGGTAGACATATTAGAAATGATATAGACACCCTTTTCAGTCATGGTCAAAAGCGGTAGCAACATGCTCTTATGTTCCCAATTGTCTGATGTAATCTTATCATAAACTCCGACAGAATACTTACTCTTATCGTTTGCATTGTCTTGGAGGGCCTTGGCTTCTGCTATGTCCGACTTGGCCTCGATAATATAAGCTTTTGTATTATCCTTGAGCCATTCGTTATTAGTCTTATACGGCAAGAAAAGATTACGATAACTTTCTAGATAATTGAATAAGCCTCGCTTACCAGTTGCCTCAGACAAGGAAGTATCATAGGTTTGATAAGTATTTTTGGCCTTGAGATTTTCAAAACCAGAGCGACCTAAGGCAATGATCGTGTCTAGTGTCGACGCATCGTTATTACCAAAGAAATCAAACTTATAGGCAGATAAATCTTTGACATTGATGGTGTCATAATTGATGTTATACCAACGATTTAGGTAGGTTAAACCAACTAAGAAGGCTTCTTTATTATCAGTGATTTTCTTAGCGATATAATCAGCTACTACAGTTCCCTCAGTATTGATGGACTTGTCCATAGCCAGAACCTTGCGTAACTCCACAGATAAGTTAGCTTTGACTTGATCAAAGGCTTTATCCAAATAAAGATCATCCAGAGAAGTTTCTGCATTTATACCTAAGACCGTTCTCACAGCAGCTGAATCTAAAACTACCTTATTCAACTCTGGTAAAACTTTGGTGAGAATCTTGCTGTAGTCAGATAGGAAGGCTTCCGGAGTATAGAGAAGATTCAAGTCCTTGATGGTATATTCTGCTATAGCCTTATTTTTAAAGTCTCCCTTATAGGTAACTTCTAGATACTGAATGGTATTGTCTTCGTAATGAAGCATGAGACGATTGATGCCTGTCTTATTTCCATGAATATCCGTGATGATCTGCTGATCTTTCATCGGAACTACATCGAGCAAATAGCTGGTGTTGAGCTTATGATCCTCCGCTAGCTTGTTGGCATAAGCTACGATTGTTTCCTTATTATAGAATGGCAGAAGTTTTTCCATATTTAAGTAAGCTATAGTACGGTTACTGTCTACTTTCTTCGCCTTACTATAATCTACTGCATAGAGGTTCAGATTGGTGTCGTCCAGGCTTGTCGTGATTCCAAACTCTCCTAGCTTGTCTTGGGCTTGTTCAAGACTAAGCTTAGAGCTAGCAAATGGATCTTCTGCTAGTGTTTCAATTCCTTCGACTGCATAGGCATTGGTGATACGGTCATTTTTATAACCTTGATCGCCAGAAATACTATAAACTCTTGATCCACTGACATTACTCAAGACGTTGTCAATCAAACCATTGTAGTAATTTGAACCAACTACTCCACCAATTTGGCCATTCTTGGTTGAGTTCTGAATTTTCCCTGATGCATAGGAATTAGTGATACGAGCATTGGCTTCTAATCTTCCAACTAAACCTCCAAAGCGTTGCTCATTAGTCTTGGCACTCGCTAAAATCGTAACATCTGCTCTACTTTGTGTCAGTAGGGAAGCATTTCCTTTCAGATTTGCGACTAAACCTCCAACATTATAGGCCTTGCTTTGCTTATCGTTAGTCTGGATAGTACCTGTAAAGGAACTATTTGTAATTTGCGTGTTAGTTGCAACAACCACTAGCCCTGCAACCTGACTGGCATTCCCTACCACGGCAACTCGCCCTTGAGCAGATACGTCTTGAATGTGAGCATTTTCCGCAGAACGGGCCAAGCTTGCAGAATCATAAGTCCCAACAATATTGACATCCTTCAAATCGATATTTGAAATTCTAGCACCACTCTTGAGATTCTCAAACAAAGGCTTGGCTAGGTTGTAAATAGCGTACTGTTTACCATTATGGCTACCTGTAAGGCTACCTGTAAAGTTGTTTCTCAGATAGACATAATCGCTTGCTGCCAAGCTTACTTCACTAGCATCTAGATCAGCTCCAAGTACAAAGTTGCCTGCCATGTTGCTCTTCATCGCTTCTAACAGACTTGCAAAACTAGTATAGACACCTTGTTGATTTGAATGAGATTTGCTGATGTAGAAGTCATATCCTGGTTTATAACCCGTTTCACTTTCTTGGACAAGCTCAGGCAGAGATACAGTAACCTTATAAACTTCCCTACCATCTTTAGTACTTTCGGCAATACTCTGAACTGGCAGGAGCATTTCTTTCGACTCGGCAGACTTAACTTTGACAAAGTAATTTGACAAATCGCTTGGAACTGCGTTCATAGAAATCAAGCGTTTATACTGATCATTTTCCTTGCTGTAGAATTCAACCGCCTCTACATTTCGGATAGAAATTTTCTTATACTCGAGTTCAAATTGACGACTGTCCTTTTCAAAGTCTGTAACCTGGCCTTGATCTAATTCATAGGTTAATTTTGTCTTCAAAGTATAATTTGTATAATGATCCAAATCACCAATCTTGAGACTGCCTGCAAAATTCGTAATCGGAAGTGAGCGTACAAGCTGGTCACCTTCATATAATTCTGCTGTAGCTGTCCGTAATGATTGAGTTTCATCAGTCAGGTTATACTGAACCGTAACAGAACGATCTTCTGGATTTTCTGTAAGACTGAGGATACTTAGATTTGGTCTAACCTTTGCAACTCCATTTAGAGCCGTTCTGGCTGCTGTCAAGTTCGCCAAGGCTTGATCAACTTGAACTTGGCTAGCTAGTCGATTTGCTAAAACTGTTTCTGCATTTGCAAATTCTCTTGTAAAGTTTGTTTTTTTATCTGAGTCAGCATTTTTGTATTTGAAGCTATCCTGGATGTCTTGACTTTCTCGGTATTCTGTTTGTAAAGCTACCTTAGTGACGTCTAGACCCTGTAATTGCTCTTTCGCATTCTCAATGCTTGCAACTGCTTGGTTGACTTGCTCTTGACTAGCTTCTGATTGCGTCAATAATTCTTGACCTTTAAGGAGTGCCGAGTCATAACTAATTTGGCGAGTTGAGATATCGTTAAAATAACGGACCTGTGATTTAACTTGCTCTGCTTCTGACAATAGATTGTAGAGAGGAATTAAATCAAATTCTTCTAAGCCTTCAACCTTTGGAGCATCATTTGGAATCATAAATGGACTTGCTGTTCCAACCTTAACAATCTGAGTCACTGGTGCCAAGGTTTCTTCATTAGATAATTCTTGACGATCCAATTCTTGGTTATTTGAATGGTAGACTCTAGTTTTGATTGTACGCTCACCTTCTACTCCAGGGACACTTACAATACGTGAATCCTTGACTAACTCATCAGTATACTGCTCCTCAATCTCAAAGGCTACTTTTTCAACTCGCGTTTCATCTACGTAGCTAAGCTCTAACTCAGGAAGGTCAAAACTTGGTGTAGGCTCTGTGCCAGATGTGCCGACTGGGTCTGTATACTCTGGTAATTCATAAACTGAGGCTGGACCGTCGCCTGCTGTGCCTACTGAATCTGTGTAACCTGGAACGTCGTGAACTGGAGCGGGTTCGTCACCTGCTGTGCCGACTGGGTCTGTATACTCTGGCAAGTCATGAACCGGAGCAGGTTCGTCACCGGCTGTGCCGACTGGGTCTGTGTACTCGGGAACCTCATGAACTGGTGTAGGCTCTACACCAGATGTGCCGACTGGTTCTGTATACTCGGGAATTTCGTAAACTGGAGCGGGTGCGTCACCCACTGTGCCGACTGGTTCTGTATACTCTGGTAATTCATGAACCAGGGCTGGATCGTCGCCTGCTGTGCCGACTGAATCTGTATATTCTGGGATTTCGTGAACTAGAGCTGGTTCAGCACCTGCTGTGCCGACTGGGTCTGTATATTCTGGGACTTCATGAACGGGGGCAGGTTCGTCACCAACTGTGCCGACTGATTCTGGGTACTCTGGTAATTCATGAACGGGGGATGGATCTGTACCTGCTGTGCCGACTGGATCTGTATATTCTGGGAATTCGTGAACGGGGGATGGATCGTCACCAGCTGTGCCGACTGATTCTGTATACTCCGGCAAGTCGTAAACCGGAGCAGGTTCTATACCAGCTGTGCCGACTGATTCTGTGTACTCGGGAACTTCATGTACAGGAGCGGGCTCTGAACCTACCGTACCCACAGGAGCTGTATACTCTCGGACTTCGTAAACCGGAGCGGGTTCTATACCAGCTGTGCCTACTGATTCTGTATACTCTGGCAAGTCGTGAACCGGGGTGGGTTCGTCACCGGCTGTGCCGACTGGTTCTGCGTACTCTGGCAAGTCATAAACCGGGGCGGGTTCGTCACCGGCTGTGCCGACTGGTTCTGTGTACTCTGGGACTTCATGAACTGGAGCGGGTTCGTCACCGGCTGTGCCTACTGATTCTGTATATTCTGAAACCTCATGAACCAGGGCTGGATTGTCGCCAGCTGTGCCGACTGGATCTGTATATTCTGGGACTTCGTGAACTGGGGATGGATCGTCACCGGCTGTGCCCAATGAATCTGTATACTCGGGGAGGTCATAAACCGGGGCGGGTTCGTCACTTGCTGTGCCGACTGGGTCTGTATATTCTGGGACTTCGTGAACTGGGGTAGGCTCTACACCAGATGTGCCTACTGATTCTGTATACTCGGGAATTTCGTAAACTGGGGCTGGATCTGCACCTGCTGTGCCGACTGGTTCTGTATATTCTGGGACTTCGTGAACGAGAGCGGGTTCTTCGCCAGATGTACCGACTGGAGCTGTATATTCTGGGACTTCATGAACTGGAGCTGGGTCGTCACCGGCTGTGCCGACTGGTTCTGTGTACTCGGGAACCTCATGAACTGGTGTAGGCTCTACACCAGATGTGCCGACTGGTTCTGTATATTCTGGGACTTCGTGAACGAGAGCGGGTTCTGCACCGGCTATGCCGACTGGAGCTGTGTATTCTGGAACGCTGTGAACTGGAGCTGGTGCGTCACCCACTGTGCCTACAGGTTCTGTGTACTCGGGAACCTCATAAACCAGAGCGGGATCTGCACCTGCTGTGCCGACTGATTCTATATATTCAGGGACTTCGTGAACTGGAGCGGGTTCGTCACCAGATGTACCGATTAATTCTGTATACTCGGGAACGTCGTGAACAGGAACTGGCTCTGAACCTACCGTATTTACTTGATCTGTATACTCGGGTAATTCATGAACTGGGGTAGGCTCTACACCAGATGTGCCGACTGGATCTGTATACTCCGGCAAGTCATGTACGGGGGCTGGGGCGTCGCCTGCTGTGCCGACTGATTCTGTATATTCTGGAACGTCGTGAACAGGGGCTGGTTCGTCACCAGATGTACCTACTGAATCTGTGTACTCGGGAACGTCATGTACCGGAACAGGTTCTGTACCTACCGTCCCTACTGATTCTGTGTAGGCTGGGACTTCGTGAACGAGGGCGGGTTCTATACCTACCGTCCCTACTGAATCTGTATATTCTGGAACTTCATGAACGGGAGCTGGGTCTGTGCCAGCTGTACCCACAGGAGCTGGGTACTCTGGCAAGTCGTGAACAGGAGATTCTTTAAGCAATTGATTACTTTCTGCCGTGCCCACCAAAATAATCTCTGAAATAGGTTGGACTGTCACTTGATCAAACACCAACTCAGATTTTATCACCTTCTGATTAGCACTGTAGCGACGAGTAATCACTGTACGTTCCCCAGATACACCCACCTGAATGGTCTTTGTTTGCCCCTTAACAAGATTATCCGAATAGCGATATTCTGTTTGATAAGGAAGCACTTGCGTTTGACTTTCATCTTGACTAGATAATTGTAACTCAGAGCGATCAGAAATTGAGCTTCCCGATGGCACTCGGTTTGCTCCATTGACAAGCTCCAGTTTTTCATCTGTCGACTTGTCTGAACTATCTGCTTTTGATACTGCCACCGCTTTGTCATTTTCAGATCCGTCCACTGATTGATTCACAGTCTGATTAGCTTTATGCTTAGATTCTTCACCTTGCTCCAAAGAATTTTTCAAAATAGCCTGACTCTTCAGATAACCAATGTATTCAAAATTTTCAATGTTCAAGGGCTGAGGTAGTTGCTCTCCTAGTCCCAAATTTAAAAGCTGATTATAAGCAGCTAGCTCAATATTTGTAACTGCAAGTATTGAAGGAGAAAGAAGAATGGATCCTAGTCCAGTCACCAATAAAATCGAAGATAGATATCTTTTCCCGTTTTTCCCCTTAGAAATTACCAAGACCGCAAGAACAATACCAGCTGTTGCAAAGATTGCTTCCCATATACCGGAGTAGCCAGTACTTGGTAAGTTTCCTATCAATCTTCCTTCTTTTTTAGGACGATAAACCAAGTAGTATGCATCTGTACTTTCCTCTACAAATTTTGGAAGTTCCTTAACAACCATCGCATTTTCAGCATCTGTCAATTCTGATTCTATAACATACTTATACTGAATCTGAACAGCTTGATTCGCTGCTAACTCTGCTGCTTCAACAGGCTGTGTACTAGTCCCAACTACAGAACCCAAAAAGAAGCTTCCAATAGTCGCTGATATCAGACCTACTGATAACTTTCTAAAAGAAAAACGCTGGCGCTTTTCTCCGTAAAATTGATGTTTCATCACTTAACTTTTTCCTTTATAATAAAATATTAAATCCTTTCTATTTTATCGAATTTCCCTCCAATAAACAAGGATTTTGTTTGCCTCTTGAAATTATTTTACGCTACATACCGTTAACAAGATTCTTATCAGTGGATACTGTTTATCAAGCATTCTCAACTTCCTATTATTTTCAATTTCATACACAAGAGTTTTTATGAAAATAATAAGAAACAACGAGCATCTCCAACTATGGAAATGCTCGTTGTTTTGATATTTAGAAGTGAGTTTTTACCCAGCTTCTTTTCTAGCAATCTCATAGAATCAAGATTCTAAGATTTGCTTTATCCGAGTAATGGTTTACTCTTCTTCCTTACGTTTTTTAGAGATAAGGAGTCCTCCTGTCACTGCTGCAAGAAGTGCTAGTCCAAGTGAAGCGTTAGATTGTTTAGTACCAGTGTTTGGCAATTCTTTCGCTCCTGCTTTCTTAGATGGTGCTTGAGCAGATGACTCTTTAGTAGCTTCTTTAACAACTTTATTAGCTGCAATTGTTGCTACTGATCCGTCCGCAAAGGTTACAGATACTGATCCGTCATTGTTAACCTTAACATCTGTCGCAGTTGGGTTAGCTTTCTTAACTTCTTCAGCTACTTTAGCTTTTTCTGCGTCTGTCAAGTTGTTAGGATCTACTACCGGAGTAAGAGCTGGCACTTTAGCTCCATTTGCTTCAGACTCTTTAACTGTCTTCGCTGGTGTTAATGTCGCCACTGATCCATCTGGGTAAGTTACAGATACTGATCCGTCATTGTTAACTTTAACATCTGTCGCAGTTGGGTTAGCTTTCTTAACTTCTTCAGCTACTTTAGCTTTTTCTGCATCTGTCAAGTTGTTAGGATCTACTACTGGAGTAAGAGCTGGTACTTTAGCTCCATTTGCTTCAGACTCTTTAACTGTCTTCACTGGTGTTAATGTCGCCACTGATCCATCTGGGTAAGTTACAGATACTGATCCGTCATTGTTAACTTTAACATCTGTCGCAGTTG
>NZ_JASHDL010000030.1:0-9388 GCF_047463635.1 Streptococcus infantis | reverse complement strand
ACAACAGTAGAGTTCAAGACACCAGTAGACACAACTACACCAGGTGATAAAGGAACTACAGTCGTTGTGACTTACCCAGATGGTTCTAAGGATGAAGTACCAGTTAAAGTAACTGTAAAAGATCCAACTAATAAAGTCGTTAAAGATCCATCAGTAACCCCAGTTACAGATCCAAGCAACTTGACTGACGCCGAAAAAGCTAAAGTAGCCGACGAAGTTAAGAAAGCTAACCCAACCGCGAAAGATATCAAGGTTAACAATGATGGATCAGTAGTTGTAACCTTTGAAGATGGTACAACAGCTGTTATTCCAGCCGATAAGACAGTTAAGAAATCATCAGATAAAGTTAAGGAATCAGATGGAGTTAAGAATCCATCAGTAACCCCAGTTACAGATCCAAGCAACTTGACTGACGCCGAAAAAGCTAAAGTAGCCGACGAAGTTAAGAAAGCTAACCCAACCGCGAAAGATATTAAGGTTAACAATGATGGATCAGTAGTTGTAACCTTTGAAGATGGTTCAGTAGCAGTCATTCCAGCTGAAAAAGCTGTTACAGCTGCTAACCAAGATTCACCTGCTCAAGCACCAGCTAAGAAAGCAGGAGCGAAAGAATTGCCAAATACTGGTACAGAACAATCTAGCGCTTCACTTGCTTTAGCACTTCTTGCAGCAGCAACAGGCGGACTCCTCTTCGCTAAAAAACGTGAGGAAGAAGAGTAAGAAATTACTCAAATAAAGCAAAACTGAGAATCTCAATTCTATGAATTTGCTAGAAAAACCGTAAGAAGAAATTCTTACGGTTTTTTTGATGGATAATGATTAGGAGAAAGGGGAAATGTCAGTCTTACAGATCTTTAAAATGCTAAAAATTCAATTGAATAGCTGTTCAATGTATAGTTGATTGAAATAAGATGTGAACAAAGAGGTTAGGAAAGTCAAATTAATTTCTAAAAATGTTTTAGAATTTATATTGTACTACTCTAAGTTCAATCCACTATATATGCTATTTTTCCCATAGAAGAAAAGTTAATGTTGCCATCTTTCAAGTGTCTTGATGTAACATTGTAAACTTGTATGATGACAGAAAAAACGTTGATATCATCAACGTTTGAAACATAGGAACACCTCACAACTCTTCTTGCCTCTATTATACGACTTTACACAAAGAAAAGCCCTTGGAAACTTGACTTCCAAGGACTTTGTCTTCGTTCTAACGTTGAGAACATCAACGTTTTTTTAATATAATGGAGCCGGTGGGAGTCGAACCCACGTCCAAACACCTGCTAACATATTTGTCTACGACCATAGGTTATGTATTGTTTTAACAGCCCCTCGACACATAACTCAAGCCTAGGAACTGCGAGTCTATAAATCTCTTATCAAACTGCTAGACAAAGCCTGATCGTATCTCGCTAATAATAAGACCTGTCATCAGACACGAGCAATCCGAATCGGGTCACGCCTGCTGGTTTTTAGGCAGCTAGAGCGTAAGAAGTGTTATTTTTTGCAGTTATATTTAACTGGGCGTTTACGTCGCCACACGAGTCGCAAAATATGCCTCATAATGCCTGTCGAATCCGTAACGACCCCAAAAGACAATACAACTATTATACCTTATCTATTGGGAAAATGCAAAAACTGAGTAAAGATTAGCATTTGCTTTGTTTTTAGTGCTTGTCTGATACCTCGAAGGTTAAATATTCTTGCTACTTGTAAGAAATAATCGGGAAGGTTTACGGAGAAAGAGATGGTCTGAGCTGTAGAGTATTTGACTTGTTATTTCCGAAAAACCTTGTTGGCTGAGACTTTCTTCAAGTTCAGAAATGATAAAACCGTGTTCTTCCTCGTCTGGTTTGGTATAATCGGCGATAAAGAGTTGTCCGCCATGAGTCAAATGTTCCTTGAACATAGCCAGACTGTCCTCGAGATTAGGCATATGATGAAGAACTCGACTGACGATGATAAGATCGAACTCTTCTTCAAGTGGTTCAAGTAATAAATCCTGTTGAATCAAGTATAGGTTTGCAAGCTTTTGACTTTCAATCTTGAGACGAGCTTGCGCAAGCATTTTATCCGCAATATCAACCAAGGTCACTGATTTAGCTTGTTTGGCAAGAGGAAGGGCGATGAGGCCAGTTCCGCCTCCAAAGTCTAGGATTGATTTGTTCGACAAATCAGGCACTTGTTTTACTATATGCTGATAAACAAGATCGGCCAGAAATTGATTTTTTGGAGAATCAAATGATTCTGCTCGATGATTAAAATGATGTTCCATATTTCTAGTCTAGCATAGAGTTTGTCAGTTTAACATTTCCTAGCTTATTTTCTAGTAAAGAAATAAGCAAAAAGATTTCTCTCAAAAGGCGGTGGGACAGAAATCGATAGACAAAGTCTCAATTTCGTAGTCCCAGCCCCGCGAGGATGATTAGGAGCATTTTGGAGTCTAAAAGACGAACAAAAAGTTCAATCAGCTACCGCGTCAATGTTTGATTGTTAATAAAAAGTGAGGTCGGGATTTTTTGTCCCAACCTCTTGTTATTCTGCAGCTTGTTGCCAATGTTTTGCTAGAGTCCGTGAAAGGCTTGAAATAGCTAGGTTGAAGCTGAAGTAGATTAGAGCGATCAGGATATATAAGCTGAAAACCTGTTCTGGTTCAAAGTATCGGCCCATGAGGATTTGACTGGCACCAAAAAGCTCTTGGAGGGCGATTACAGAGTATAGAAGACTGGTATCCTTAATCACTGTTACAAATTGAGAGATGATGGCAGGGAGCATCTTGCGGATGGCTTGCGGTAGGATGATGTGATAGAGGATTTGGCGATAGGAGAAACCTTGTGCCATTCCTGCCTCGTATTGTCCTTGATCCACTGCATTAAGACCACCTCGGATAATTTCAGCAAGAGCTGCAGATGTAAAGAGAGTAAAGGCGGTGATTCCAGCTGGAGTAGACTTCATTTTAAAGACTAAAAAAATAGTGAAAATCCAGAGTAGATTAGGAACATTTCGTACAAATTCAATGTAGACACTAGCAAGGATTCGTAATAGGGTGTTTTTTCCATTACGCATGACAGCGAGGATGGTTCCAATCAGTGTTGAAAGCGTGATAGCAATCAAAGAGATATAGAGGGTTAGACCAAAACCTTTTAAAATAAAGATGAGGTTGTCTAGACTGAGAACTTCAAGAATACTTTCCATAAAAACCTCCTAAAGTGAATAAGCTCTTTTGTTAGCTTGCTCCATTTTTCGTCCAAATTGAGCAACAGGGAAGCAGAGGGCAAAGTAGAAGAAGGCAGCACCTAAAAAGGCTGGGATGTAGTTGCCGTTGAGTGCGGACCAAGATTTGGTGACAAACATGAGATCAACTCCAGAAATGATAGCTACTGTCGAAGTATTCTTAATCAGGTTGACGACTTGGTTGGTTAAGGGAGGGAGAATGATGCGAAAAGCCTGCGGTAAGATAATCAGGCGCATTGCATTTGCGTAGGTGAATCCTTGAGAAAGAGCGGCTTCGAGTTGGCCTCTAGGGATAGACTGAATTCCTGATCGAATGACCTCGGCGATATAGGCACCGTGGTAGAGTCCGACGCAAAGAACGGCAGTCCAGTAGATAGGAATCATGATAGTATGGTTACTAATCAGGGGCAAACCATAAAATACAATAACGAACTGAACTAGGAGAGGGGTGTTTTGATAAAATTCGACAAAGATACGAGATAAAATACGTAAACTGCTATGTTTGCTAGTGGATAAGGTACCAAATAGGATGCCCAATAGCATGGCTAGGGTAAAAGAACCTAGAGCAATAGCTATAGTAAAGAGAAATCCGTTAAAAAATTGACCAAAATGTTGAAAATAAGCTGTCCAAGATGATAAATCTATCATGTAGCTACCTCCTTATTCTGCTGAGTGTTTGGAAGGTTTGAGATTGTAGCGATCATATAACTCCTGCAAGGTCCCATCCTGACTCCATTTGACGACCAATTGATCTAGGTAGTCATTCAGTTGCGTGTTTGATTTTTTGGTTACAATACCATAGTCAGAAGGTTTGAAGCTATCGTCAAGTAGTTCAGTTCTTTTGCTGGTATATCCAGAAAGGATAGAACGGTCTACCGAGAAGGCATCAATCCGATGGGCGTGGAGGGAGGTGATCAATTCAGGATAAGATCCGAGTTCGACAAATTTAAAGGATAGTCCTTTTTTATTACCTAGCTCTGTAATCAGCTTTTGGGTGATGGATCCTTGTGCGACTCCAATGGTTTTTCCATTTAAATCCTCAATATCTTTAATCTTACCTGATTTATTTACCAAAAATCCACAGGCGTCTGTATAGTAAGGGCTGGTGAAGTTGTAGAGTTTTTTTCGTTCGTCAGTAATTGTGAAGGTGGCGATATCCAGATCCACTTGTTCGTTGTCTAACAGAGGACCTCGCGTTTGGGCAGTAACTGGAACGTAGCGGACCTTGACCTTGAGTTGATCTGCAATCAGTTTGGCTAAATCTGTTTCAATACCTGAGAATTCTCCAGTTTTCGGGTTTTTATAGCCGAAATTAGGAACGTCTTGTTTGACGCCAACAACGATTTCTCCCTTTTTTTGGATATCTGCGATACTGGTATCTGCTTGAACTGATGTCACAAATCCAATGCTTAAAAGACTGGTAACTACTGTTGCAAGAAAGAAATTCTTTTTCATAGGTGTCTCCTTATTTGACCTTATCACTTTCGTGGTTGATAATCTTGCTGAGAAATTGTTGGGCGCGTGGTTCACTTGGGTGATCAAAAAATGCATCCACATCTGTTGTATCGACCAGGACTTGCCCATCTGCCATAAAGATGATGCGATCAGCTACTTTACGAGCGAAGCCCATTTCGTGTGTGACGATGATCATATTCATGCCGTCGTGGGCTAGTTTTTTCATAACAGCTAGGACATCGCCGATTGTTTCGGGGTCGAGAGCTGAGGTTGGTTCGTCAAAGAGGAGGAGTTCAGGTTTCATAGCTAGACCTCTAGCGATAGCTACTCGTTGTTTTTGTCCGCCTGATAAGGTGGCTGGATAGGAATCTTTCTTATCCCACATATTTACAAATTCTAAATATTTTTGCGCAGTTTTTTGAGCCTCTTTGGGATCAATACCCAGTACTTTAATAGGTGCAAGAGTTACATTTTCTAACACAGTCTTATGTGGATAAAGATTAAAATGTTGGAAAACCATACCTACTTCCTTGCGGAGGGGGACCAAATCCTTTTGGCTAGCACCTGCCACTTGGTGTCCGTTTACCAGGAGACTTCCACTATCAATTGCCTCTAGACCATTGATAGTACGGATAAGGGTTGACTTTCCAGAACCAGATGGTCCAAGTAAAACAACAACTTGGCCTTTTTCAAAACGAAGGTTGATATTCTGGAGTGCGTGGTAGTCTCCGTAATACTTTTCAACAGCTTTAAATTCTACTAAAGTCATAATCTTTCTCCTTTGTGTTAGATTTTGTAACATAGATTCTACAACAAAAGCGTTTTCTTGTCAAATGATATTACAAAGAAATTAGTAAAACTTTGATAAAAGCAAAGCAGATAGAGAAAAACTGAAAATCATGTTATAATAAAACGATAGAATCGTAAGAAAGAGTGGATGATTTTTTTGATAATTCCTACTTATAATTGGCAATTTGCTCCGCAAGTTGAGGATGCGGATTTTACAAAGATCGCTAAGAAAGCTGGTTTGGGCGCGGAAGTGGCTCGTTTGTTATTTGAACGAGGCATCAAGGATGAAACTAGTCTGAAAAAATTTTTAGAACCTTCTTTGGAGGATTTGCATGATCCCTACCTTTTAAATGATATGGAAAAGGCAGTGGAGCGGATTCGCCATGCTATTGAGCAAGGGGAACTGATTCTCATTTACGGGGACTACGATGCGGATGGGATGACTTCGGCTTCCATTGTTAAGGAAAGTTTAGAACAGTTAGGCGCTGAGTGCCTGGTTTATCTTCCTAATCGCTTTACGGACGGCTATGGTCCAAATGCCAGTGTCTACAAATATTTTATCGAACAGCAGGGTGTGTCTTTGATTGTGACTGTGGACAATGGTGTGGCGGGGCATGAGGCCATTGATTTGGCTCAGTCTATGGGAGTGGACGTCATTGTGACTGACCACCATTCTATGCCTGAGATTTTACCAGATGCCTATGCTATTATCCATCCTGAACATCCAGGGGCGGACTATCCTTTCAAGCATTTGGCGGGGTGTGGGGTCGCTTTTAAGTTGGCTTGTGCTCTTTTGGAAGAAGTACAGGTCGAGTTGTTGGACTTGGTTGCCATCGGTACAATTGCCGATATGGTCAGCCTGACGGACGAAAATCGTATCATGGTCCAATATGGTCTTGAGGTCTTGCGCAATACTCAGCGAATGGGCTTGCAAGAAATGTTTGAAATCGCTGGGATTTCGAGTAGTGATGTGACAGAAGAGACAGTTGGTTTTCAGTTAGCACCGCGTTTAAATGCTCTAGGACGTTTGGATGATCCCAATCCAGCTATTGATTTGTTGACTGGATTTGACGATGAGGAAGTGCATGAAATCGCCCTTTTGATTCATCAAAAGAATGAAGAACGTAAGGAAGTTGTTCAGTTCATTTACGATGAAGCTAAGAAAATGGTGGATCCTGATAAAAGTGTTCAAGTTTTGGCCAAGGAAGGCTGGAATCCGGGAGTTCTTGGAATTGTAGCTGGGCGTTTGCTTGAAGAACTAGGGCAGACAGTCATTGTACTGAATATCGAAGATGGACGCGCCAAGGGGAGTGCTCGAAGCGTAGAAGCAGTCGATATCTTTGAAGCCTTGGACCCGCATCGAGAACTGTTTATCGCCTTTGGTGGTCACGCAAGTGCTGCAGGTATGACCCTTGAAGTGGATAAGTTGGAAGTCTTATCCGATGTTTTGGAAGCCTATATCCGAGAAAAAGGTGCAGATGCCCAAGGTAAAAACAATTTATTTTTAGATGAAGAACTGGACTTAGAGGACTTGAGTTTGGAGACGGTGAAAAGTTTTGAACGTCTAGCTCCTTTTGGGATGGATAACCAAAAACCTGTCTTCTACATTCGAGATTTTCAAGTTGAAAATGCTCGCGTTATGGGGGCTGGTAATGCTCATCTCAAGCTGAAAATTTCAAAAGGTGAGGCCAGTTTTGAGGTAGTCGCTTTTGGTCAAGGGAAATGGGCGACTGAATTCTCACAGACCAAGCAACTGGAACTAGCAGTGACTCTCTCTGTCAACCAATGGAATGGACAAACAACCTTGCAGTTGATGATGGTTGATGCCCGTGTAGAAGGTGTCCAGCTCTTTAACATCCGTGGTAAGAATGCCCTGTTGCCAGAAGGTGTACCTGTTTTGGACTTTACGCAAGAGTTACCTGATGTGACCTCTTGTCCAGCTATTGTCGTGAAGAATATCCCTGAGGATATATCCCTCCTTAAGAAAATCTGTCAGGAGCAGGAGTTTTCAGCTCTTTACTTTAAAAATGATATCGCTAAGGCTTACTACTTGACGGGCTATGGCACAAGAGAGCAGTTTGCAAAATTGTATAAAACCATCTATCAGTTCCCAGAGTTCGATATTCGCTATAAACTCAAGGATTTGGCGGCCTATCTCAAGATTGAGCAAATCCTATTAGTCAAAATGATTCAGATATTTGAAGAGCTTGGCTTTGTGACCATTGAAAATGGAGTCATGAGGGTGAATAAAGAGGCTGAAAAGCGTGATATAGCTGAAAGTCGGATTTATCAAAAGCTTAAACAAACTGTTAAAGAACAGGAGATTATGGCGCTTGGAACAGTTAAGGAAATCTATGATTTCTTAATGGAAAAAAGTGAATAGAGATAGAAAGAGTTGGCTTGCTGACTCTTTCTATTTGCTCTCAAGTGGAAGTTAGTTGAAGTAGAAAATGGAGAAAGAAGTGGAAAGGAAATTCCTAGTAGAGTATAAGTATCAACAGAAGAAAGAATTTGAAGCTAGTTTACCGATACCAAGGGAGATCTTTTTAGATTTGTTTGATTTTTTGGATCAGAAGTTAGAGTCGCTGACTTGTTATGATGCTTTTCTTTTGAAAAATTATGTTTAAAAGTATTTTGGCTAAATCTCTTGGTAAATCAAGTGGAAGTTACTTTGAGAAATTACCTTAAAAAATCAACAAACGATTTAACTTGTCAAAGCAGAGGTTTATTGTTATAATAGGTAG
The DNA here is from genome assembly GCF_047463635.1 of Streptococcus infantis. GTDB lineage: Bacteria > Bacillota > Bacilli > Lactobacillales > Streptococcaceae > Streptococcus > Streptococcus infantis_W. The sequence goes on along the minus strand of NZ_JASHDL010000030.1, from coordinate 1,166 downwards.
GATGGAGGCGTTATGGCACTTAAAAAAGCAAGTCTAGCCTGTGCGGTTTGTGGTTCTAGAAACTATTCGATTAAGATTAGTGGAAATCCAAAACCAACACGCTTAGAAGTAAATAAATTTTGTAAACACTGTGGCAAGTACACCACACACCGAGAAACGAGATAGGAGAAAACGATGCGTTTTATTAAGGATATTTTTAAACTTCTTAAAGAAACAACTTGGCCGACTCGCAAGGAAAGTTGGTTAGATTTTAAATCTATCATGGAATACACTGCTTTCTTTGTAGTGATGATTTATATTTTTGACCAATTGATTGTTAGCGGATTGATTCGTTTTATTAATATTTTTTAAAATAAGCTAAGAAAAAGATCTAGTCGCTGAAATTCTTCAGTTAGGAAAGGAAAAAACATGGATAGTTTTGATAAAGGATGGTTTGTGCTACAAACTTACTCTGGCTACGAAAATAAAGTAAAAGAAAATCTATTGCAACGTGCACAAACATACAATATGTTAGAAAATATTCTACGTGTTGAAATTCCTACACAAACAGTGCAAGTGGAAAAAAATGGAAAGAAAAAAGAAATCGAAGAAAATCGCTTTCCAGGTTATGTTCTTGTAGAAATGGTTATGACCGACGAAGCATGGTTTGTTGTACGTAACACACCAAACGTAACAGGATTCGTAGGTTCACACGGAAACAGATCAAAACCAACTCCACTTTTGGAACAAGAAATTCGCGATATTTTAGTTTCTATGGGTCAAACTGTCCAAGAATTTGATATTGATGTTGAAGTTGGCCAAACTGTTCGCATCATTGACGGTGCTTTCGCAGATTACACAGGTAAGATCACAGAAATTGATAATAATAAAGTTAAGATGATTATCTCAATGTTTGGTAATGATACAGTTGCAGAAGTAAATCTTAACCAGATTGCAGAACTTTAATCAAAAATATTATCAATATAAAATCACAAACAAAGACAACTGTAGAGACAACGGTTGTCTTTTTAGGCTCTTTGTCAACTGTAGTGGGTTGATGAAAAGTTATAACCTGGAGAGGACCAACATGGTTCTCTCCTTTTTGATGTTCAAAGCAATGAGGATTCTAGTTTTAAAGTTTTCAAAGTTCCGGAAGCCAAAAGCATTGCGCTTGATGACCTTAATGA
>NZ_JASHDL010000029.1:0-12724 GCF_047463635.1 Streptococcus infantis | reverse complement strand
GAAACATGGAAAGTTCGGAATCCATGAGAAAGAAGATCATTAAATTCTCTGTTTTTTTGAAAATACATGAGGAAAAAATGCGTGAACTTAGTTAAAAGTAGCAGGAAAGCAGGGTAGATATATATGTAAATGAGTTAAAAATAACAAAAGGTAGGGTTAAAATACGAAAAAGTAGGGTTAAAAAACAAAAAGGTAGGGTTACCTGGGTTAAAAGTAGCAGAAATGAGGGGTTTTGGATGCTAAAGGTAGCAATGGCACTACTGAAACATGGAAAGTTCGGAATCCATGAGAAAGAAGATCATTAAATTCTCTGTTTTTTTGAAAATACATGAGGAAAAAATGCGTGAACTTAGTTAAAAGTAGCAGGAAAGCAGGGTAGATATATATGTAAATGAGTTAAAAATAACAAAAAGTAGGGTTAAAAAACAAAAAGGTAGGGTTACCTGGGTTAAAAGTAGCAGAAAAGTAGGATTTTTGAGTTAAAGGTAGCAACGGGACTGCCAAAACACGGAAAGTTCGGAATACATGAGGAAGCAGATCGTTAAATTCTTTGTTTTTTTGAAAATACATGAGAAAAAAGTGCGTGAATTTGGTTATATCTTACTTTTCTCTCTGGACTAGATCAAAAAAATCCTTGTTTTTTTCAAGTAGAATGCTCGAATGAGTCTGTTTTAAAATGGCTGCGGATAAAGCTTTTCCAAAAACACTCTCTATCCAACTTATTATTCCTGATATTTTTGGAGCAGTTAGTGGTCTTCTTTTGAAGTCGAGAAATAGAGAATCACTAGTAGTAGTTACCGATTTCTCTCTTTCTTTAATGTACGGTGAGATATAGTGGATAAATTCACTTAAAATAGGTTTCTTAATCCGTTCACCTTTAGGAGATGTAACTGTTAGCGTCTGTTTGTGTAAGTCAATATCTCTATAAGTAGTTTGCGCTAATTGTTCAATATCAACTCCAGTTCCAGCAATTAGAGCGATGATTGCTAAATCTCTGTCTTTATTTTTCAGCAATTTAGATGAGCCTTCTTCTTCATCAAGGAAGAAGTCATAGGGACTCGTAGGTTTCTCATTCTTATCAATTTCATCAAAAAAGTATAGCATATGTGGCAAATCATAATGAACTACTCGTACTGTGTTCCCTGCTCCTCTTTTTGATGAAAAAATAGAAAGTATGCCATACTCATTGATCCATTCGTTCATAACATTGCGGTAGAAGTATGGGGCTTTTCTATCACCTGAGAAGGATACAACAGTGTAGTAGTTCCAGAATGAGTTTAAGACACTAATAAATCGTTTTTTACCGTCTGGTTTTAGCTCTAAAGAGTTGACATAATCTGCAACAACTTCTACAGGTGTTTGCTCTAAATCATCCATGGTTAATTCATTGGTGGACTTTTTAAGATGGTTACCTGCGTAGAAATCGAGGAATTTTTTCAAACTATTTAATTTGCGATAGCTATACAAGTCCCTTTTATTTGTAGTAAAAAAATAGTCTATATATAATTGAACATCAGGGGCCCAAGAACTCTCTAATTCTTCATATTTTTTGTCTAATTTTGTCATAATTTCATTTTCATCCTGTACTTTTTATCTATTACTAGAGTAACAGAAAAACGTGGGCAAATCAAAGTATGATAGAGAAAACTTCATGCTTCATATCTGAGGAGAACGAAATAAAAAAATACAATTTCAAGCGAAATATCAATAAATTTGCGATGTCAAATTGACAAAAATGTGTAAATGTGGTATAATATGTCAGTGTTTTAATTAACACCACGCTATTTTTATAGAATGTTTACAAAAAAAACTTCCAAAAAAAATGGAAGTTGCATATCAGATTTCGATTTGTAAATTACGGCAATAATTTACAAATATGATTCATACACTCTTTTGAGTGCGTACTATTATTGACGATTACGATTGTTTAGCCACTCTCGTAATCGTTTTTTTTGTGTTGTTACGTATGTACTATCAATCACAAATCGAGAAAATGTTGGCAAACTGCGAAGAAGCAGTTTCAACAACAGTTCATCCAGTCTATCTTGCTGAAAAAGCAAAATAACGATAGTGGTCAACAAAATAAAAAAAGCTAGTCTTCTCACTTGTTTTTGAATACGCTTAGAATCTAGTGAGTTGTTCCTTGTTTTTTTAAGTTTGTTGTAAACAACATAGAAATGCTCCGCGAAAAACGGAACTTCGACGATTAATGTATCAAGAACTTCTTCGTGTAAGAAGAAAATTGTAAGAAGAAGTCTTAAAGTTGAGACAAAGATCTCACTGAGTGATTGTTTTAGTTTTTCCATATATATTTATCCTTTCACGTCATGTAACGAAAAGAAAAAATGTATGAATCAGTGAAATCTGATATATAAAGATATAAGATACCATTTTTATGATAAACTTACACCCTTCGATCGATTATACCATATAAAACCATGCTTGTCAACTGATAGGAAAAACTTGGAAGGGTAGTAGGGAATTCTTAATAGGATTGTTTAGGTGCGAAAAGTATTATTTTAGGATTTTTTTAATCTCAAGAACTTTTCAAGATATAATCTAAGCATGAAAAATTTAAAAGAAAAAAATATCCAAAAGGTGATTTGGCATATGCAGCAGCAGTTTGGTCGATTAGCAAAAACATCTGATGCAGCAGCCATAAAAAATGAATTGTTCTATCTACAAGTGAGCATAGATTGTTTAAATCGTATTTTAAATTATCAAAATCCATACCCAGGGATTGATCGCGAAGAAGTATTTTAGAAAATATACGATTAAAATCAATTCTAGGAAGCCATGTTGGCTCTTTCGACTAAAACACGACTATTTTTAAACTATATCGCAACTAAAACTTGACTAAAGTATATTTTTGTGTTATGATAAAGAAAATATTAAAAATAGGAGTGTAAATCCATGCAAAAATTTATTGTAGTGTACAAATTTGGAGAACGCTTTTCAGGTCAGTTAAGCGCTAAACAAGGTATCAATATACACGAACTTCATGCAAAAGCTCATGATGGGAAGGTGCTTTTCACAATTAATAAAGCACCAGCACCTGAATTTAGAGATAAAATTGAGAAAATCATTTTAACAACTAGAGATGGTTCATTCGCGGTTAGAGCTAATGTTGATTACCTTGGTAAAGGAACGATGATTTCCCCACCGTCAGACTATACGGCACCTTCAATTTGGGATGATGAGGACCGAAGCAAGATGGGATGGTTCTGCCTATCAAACCTAGAAATCATTCAAATTAAACCCGGTGATTACATTAATATTAATGGCAAGGACCTTCTTCTTAGTATAAGTGGGAATGCTTATATGACCTACATTCCAATCGAAATGTAGCTTTAATTATAAAATTATAATTAGCCCACTTGCTGCATTCATCAACTTCCAGTAATCTATCAAAGCCCCTAATTTCAATAGGGGCTTTATACTGTTCCTGAAGTGAAAGGGATCTATGTAGGAACCGAAATATAGACAACTTTCCGAAAAATTGATCTTTTTCGGAAAGTTGTAACATGAAATTCGCGTAAGTCGTTGGGACCCTAAGAGTTTGGTTGATATGTTAGTCGCGAAAAAATCTGAAAAACTCTCAGAATTGTCATGTCAGCATCAAAAATGCGCATTTTCTGTATGAAAAAACGCAAATTGGAGTCCGTTATACAAAAAATAGACCTAATTTAGGTCTATTTATTTTGTTATCTCTTCATACATCTCAAATAGTCTTGCTACTGTTTCACTTTCAGTTAACCAAGTTTTCTTCCCGTCTACGATTTTTGTCATATCGTAAGCTTCCATAACTGCTTTATCATTAGCCTGGTGAGCTCGTCTAAGCTCGACTGGCATGGTTAACTCATCATAGAGATCGGCCAATGAGCTCTCTGGATATAGTGCACGTGCATCGATAATAGCTTGAGCGGTTTTAGAAATCTTCTCTTTTTGAGTTTCTGCCACTTCTGGCCAAGGAAAGTTATTGTAAACAATTTTAGCAGAGTAACGATAATCTGATTTAAGACGTCCAGCAACAGTACGCATCCAAGCCATATGGACATTAGAAGTTAGAATACCAAAGTCGTAGAGTGTGGCATCTTCAATAATTGTTGCAGAATTAGTTGGAATAGTCTCACCGTCTAAAAATCCAATTGGAATATATCTTCTATTTTCTGACGATGTGCTAGGAACGATGATATAGGATTCAGGATTTTTTTGTTCCCTGAAAACAGTAGGAGTTGATGCTAATTTTTGTCTATCTGGAGCACCTGCTAATCTAGCCTGACGGCATAGTTCAATTCTATTCATAACAAGTGGCATTGATCGTAATTCCTTAGGTGAAACATCTACTAACCATAGACAATAGCGGTCTTTATTATTAATGAATTCAGCGGCGCCTGTCAATCGTTTAATGTATTTTTTAGCTTTAGGTTCACGTCGAATAAAATCAGCATATTCTTCTGCTTCAATAATTAGATGCCCTCCATCTGCAGGACGATTCCCTGTAGTCATTTTAGTTACTGGGCAAATTGGATTACTAATATTCTCTATAAATACAGTTTTTCCAGGTCTTAAGTAAGGATTTAATTCCTCTACTAATTCAATATTTTCCCCATTAAACAAAAATTTGATGCCTTTATTTTCAACACATGAAAAACCGATGATTACGCAATGAACAGCAGCCTTGTCTTTAGCCTCACTGTTCCATTTAATCGTTTGGTGTGCAAAATCAATATGAATACCAAATCGTTCATAGAGTGGTTTCCATACACTGGCTACTTGCTCTCCTTGTGTAATTGAGTTAGTTGATACTAAAGCAGTTCGGATTGATGTGTTCTGCATAATCTGGCTCGCCTTAAAATACCAAGCAGAAACAAAATCAATTTTCCCGGCTGTTTTATATGCTTTCCCGGTTTCATCAACATAGACACTCAATAAGTCAGCTTTCTGCTTAGGTGATTGAAGTGAATACCCTAAAAATGGTGGGTTTCCAATAATATAACTCAGCTTGTCCTTAGGCACCACTGTATCCCATTCAATTTCTAAAGCATTTCCTTCAACAATATTTGTATAGGACTTAAGAGGTAAGAAGTCAATATTCGCAAATACAATATCCTTAGTTTCTTCTAGCATCTGATTTTCTGCAATCCAGAGGGCCGTTTTTGCAACAGAAACCGCAAAGTCATTGATCTCGATACCATAGAATTGATTTAGTCTTACTTTCACAAGGTCCTGACCTAAGTCTAATGCTACTGCATCCCCCATATAAAGCTTAATAGCTTCATTTTCTAAGCGTCTGAGGGATATATAAGTTTCTGTCAGGAAGTTTCCTGAACCACAAGCAGGGTCAAAGAATGTCATACTAGATAGTTTCGACTGGAACTGTTTAGCTCTTTGTTCAACCGTTTTAAATTGCTTGAATTGACGAATCTCATTCAATTCATCTTTTAACTCATCTAGGAAAAGCGGATCAATAACTTTATGGATGTTTTCGATAGAGGTATAGTGCATCCCCCCACTTCGACGTGTTTCTGGGTTTAGTGTTGACTCAAATACTGCTCCAAAAATCGTAGGACTAATTTCTGACCAGTCAAAGCTAGATGAAGCATGTTCCAAAATCAACTCACAAAGCTCGTCTGTGAAGTTTGGAATTTCCAGCTTATTCTCAGCAAACATCCCTCCATTGACGTACGGAAACGCAAGTAATTCCTCATCTAAGTATGGATCACGTTCTTCAATTGGTGTGTTTAGCACGGAAAAGAGGTCAATTAAGCCTCGACGAAAATCACGACTGCTAAAACGAGCCAGATAATCGTGGAACATCATATGGTGTCCGAAAATGCCTGCATCCTCAGCGTAAAGACAGAATACTAGACGGACAACAAGTTGGTTAATGGCATGAAGGCTGTCTGGGCTATCTGGATTAATGTACTGCTTAAGAAGCCCCTCGTAGATCTCTCCGACTATTTCTCCGGCCTCGATAGAAACCTTCATCTCACGTTCCAGATGCTCATTTGTCTTGTCTATCAGAAACTCTAAACGATAAGCCTCTTTATCTAAATCAGCAAGTTTAATGACTTTTGGTTCACCGTTTGGTTGTTCCATATCATAAACGTAAAATTCTTTGAAATTACACGTTAAAATCCAACGGGGACGTTTAGAGTATGGAAGATTAGCCGAATAACGTTTAGCCTGTTGGAACGGAGTCAAGAAGGTCCCGTCAGACTGTTTTATAGCTTTATTTAGATCTTTATCTGAGCCCTTTTGTTCAATCAATACTTTTGTAGTATCAATAAATCCATCGATGAAACTGGTATGATCAAGCATAACTTTATCTTCGAAGGTAATGTATTCCGAAGGTTTTTCAATACCATATACAGACTGAAGCAAATCTAGCCAGAAAGATTGACTATCCTGGCGCTCATTCCCACGGCCTTCCCAACGTTTAATAAACGCCTGAGCATTTTTCTTTTGTTCTTTTAAATTTTGCAAAACCAAATCCTCACTCATATACAACTAATTAGTTATCTTTTTGAAAACAAACGTTGCCACCAGCTTTGTTTTGTTTCTAAAAGTAATGTTTCATTTTTGATAGTCAGTGCTCCAATAAGTTGGAGTTGGTTGTTGTTAGTTTCCAAGATATCTGCAATTTGCCCATCTTTTTCATCAATCTGAGAAATATAAAAACGTCGTTCATTATCAAAATCAGCGCGAAGTTGCTTAATTTGCTCCTGCAACACACTTTCTACACGATTGCTAGCATCATCTACACTGCTAGATTCTGTATAGCTGTTTTCTACAATGCAACGATTAAGTATGTATTGCGTGATTGTCTTGTTTTCATTTTTAGCCAGTTCTACAAGTTTCTCTTTCTGTTCCTTAGAAACTCGGATACTTATTTGGACACTCATTCCTTCTCCTCTACTACACTCATGTACTATACGATAAAAACGCTTTGTATAGAACAATTGTAGCATATTCTACACAGTTCTACACGTGTAATATGTATTAAAATCATGAAATTTTTTTATGAAGGGGGGGATGTTACACCTTCTTTGATAGTTCCTGCAGCTTGATTCAATTTTGCTTCAATTCTTTACCTAAGCAGAAGCATTTTATGTTATAATTAGTTTTAGAATAATTAAAAAAAACACAGATAAAGTCTTGACAACAGAGAAGATTATGCTATAATTTAGGTAATAAATGTCGGATAAGAGACATCAAAAACCTTATCGATTACTGTGCGGAAGATTTTATCTTTCGCATTTTTTTATTTTCGGGGGAATTATGACGCAACCAACTTTTATTGAAAATACAATAAATTATGCTAAACAAGGTGCAGAATATTATAAAGTTTTTTTTCTAGAGAAAGACTATCTAATATACTCAAGAGACTTTAAAAATCGAGACTATTATATTGTCGTGGCTCAGGAGAAAAATTTCCTACACTTGACAGGTATGAGTTTAAAAAACAAATATGATGCTAAAAGATTTGTTAAAAAATTAATCAATGATGAGATTGAAGAAAGTGATATCTACCCCCCAAGCTCTTTTAAACGTGGATCTATACGTGATAAAAGGAGTATATTAAGTGAGCTAGAAAACTTCTGGTCACAGAAACTAGAAGTGGAAGAAGATTTCACCCATAACAAAGTTACTTGTAAATTAGCATCAACAAATGGCAAATGTACGCTAGGTTTTATAGATAATGGTTTTCTAAGGCCATCAACGTTATTAAAGGGGAAATTGACTTCTGATAAAAAAGTCCCCGTACACTGTATCCTTTCTAAACCAAGAAACGCTAAACTTTTCGATACAATTGAATATGGGGAAATATCAGCTATAGAACAACAAACATTAGAAGAAATAGAAAATCAACTTGATTTGAACAAGCTGCGATGAGGCTATCCCAAATATCTGGAGCACTTATATACAAAAAACATAAACTATTAAACGAGAACAATCCCTCTTAGAAGGCTCAAATTTGCTCATTCTTGATTTTGGAATGGAAATATAGGGTATTGATGCAAAAATGCGTTAGAGGTCAAACTATGGCTTCTGAGAGGGCTGAGAGAGTTATTCTACAAAAATTATGTCAGATTTAAATATTTTATCAGTATTCGTAAAGAACTAATTGTTGAGTTATTAGTTTTACATAGATTCCTTGAGTAATCACAAAAACACCCTTGGGATAAACCTTGAGTGTTTTTTATTTTATAAAAAAATAGAGAACGAAACGAAGTGAGACTCTTTTATATATTTTATTATTATTTATTATATATTTAGCAGTTCGCAAATCAATTGGTACTCTAAGGGGTTAAACTTTTATTGGTGTACAAATGTCAGTAGAAACTCGGATACTTATTTGAACACTCGTTTCTTTCTCCTCTGCTACACAGTTCTACACTTGTAATATGTATTAAAATCATGAATTTTTTTTATGAAGGAGGAGTGTTCCACCTTCTTTGATAGTTCCTGCAGCTTGATTTATTTTCTTGCTGCCATCAGTGAGTAGTAAATAAAAAAACAGACACTTGTTTAAGGTCTTATAAGCCTGTATTTGCCCCCTAGATCGTCAAAGGTGGAAATATTCGACTTTTTAGTTAAAGGACTCTTAACGGTCAAAATAAGAGCTCTGAGGGGTCTTAAATTTTAAGTTGTCGTGAAAACCGTAAAAAGTCCCATTTTTGTCATGATATGATCATAGATGTAGAGGGCCTTTCTGCAAATCTATCAAAAAAGGAGGATATAAAGATGGATATTATTTTTAATATTCTATTTGCTATTGAAGTTGAGATTTTGGTTCATTATATTTGTAAGTGGTTAGACAATAAATGGTGAAATGAGAAATAGATTTTTTTATTTTAAAAAAATAAAATATAGATTTTTTTCTTAAGAAGATACTTTCTAATTTACTTTCTAACTTACTTTATATTACTTTATATTACTTTGTCGACCTTAGAAAGCCAGCAATATCAAGGGGTTACAGATAAATAATTGACTATTTTGTACCCCATTATTGACTATTTTGTACCCCATTATTGACTATTTTGTACCCCATTATTGACTATTTTGTACCCCATTATTGACTATTTTGTACCCCATTATTGACTATAAAATTAAAAATTGATAGAATATAGCATAATTAGAAACGCAGTAAAAGGTAAATAAGATGGTATCAAATAGAAAATCTAGTAAAATCTACGAAGAACTAGCTTCTCGTCAAAATTATTTAGTCGTCCAGGCGAATGACTTAGCTAAAGCGTTTGGTAATTTAAAAGCTTTTGAACACAAGGTTTTAGACTTTTGTTTTTCATCTGTAACGAAGGATAGTAAAGTTGGTGATGTCTTTACAGTTCATAGCCTTGACATTATGAAACACTTCGGATTAACCAAAAATGGTCAGAATTATAGACGAATTGCAGAAGCTTTTTCAAGACTTAATGAGAATACAGCTCTATATATCCCTGAAACATTGCCTGACGGTAGACGATCAATAATCATGACTCAACTTTTCAGCAGAATAAGATTTATTGAAGATGGGCTTGTAGAGTTTAAATTCTCCGAAGATGCAGGACCTTTAGTTTTTGAGTTGAAAAGAAACTACTATTCTTTCCATTTGGATGAGTTAGGGAATGTAAAATCTAAGTATTCTTTGATCTTGATGAAACTTTGGGAAGCTTATCGTTTAGGGAATCGAGAGTATACGACCATTAAAGGGAGTTTAGAGGAATGGCAGGATTGGTTCTTAGGTGAAGAGAAGTCATGGCCGGCAGGTTTATTTAAGAGAAATGCTCTCCTAGTCGCATGCGAAGAATTAGAAATTAAATTCAATGCTGATATAGAGCTAACAACTGTAAAAAAAGGACGAAAAGTTATCGGGTATGAGATGGTAATTAGGGATAGACGGAAGCCAACTACTGCAGATATAATTGCAGTGGCAGAGAAAACTTCACATCAGACAGATATCTACGATTTTTTGTAAAAGTAGATAATTTTTGAACCTATATTAAGAGTTAGGACTTGCATGTGCAAGTCCTTTTCTTTGAGAAAAATAAAGATTACAAACAACATCATTAACTGCTTGAGGCTACTAGCTTTATAGCGATATAGCACTGAGGTGGTCAATTATTTTTTTATTTGAGAAACATATCTGGTAAAAAAGGTTGTTGTAACGCCTTGATAATACTTTCTTTACAACAAAATACGAGTGGGGTGGTTAATTATTTTTCAGACTGAGAAACATCCTAGGTAAAAGAGGCTGCTGTAATTCCTTGATACTGCTTAATTTATAACAAAATATGACTGAGGTGGTTAATCATTTTTTAGGTCGAGAAACATAGTGGTTCAAAAGAAGAACCGAAAACCCACGTCCCTGTAAGTGTAGAGTCGATTTTAAAACAACGTGACTTTATAGGGGTATTACCTCTACTTTCACTATGTTTTAGAATATGATTAAAATTTGAACTATAAATTGAACGTGCTGTAGCTGCTAAAAATGAGTTGATTTTTGAGAAGAAACCGTTTTCGGCTATCATAGTCCGATTTGGGCTATGATAGCTTTGAATGTAAAATGAGGCGTGATAAAATATATATAAGAAACAAAAAAAGGAGCGTACAATCAATGTCAAAATTAAAAAAAGATCAAAAAGAGTATATAGCAGCTATACATCATAATAGCTATTTGCTTAATTATCTTTACTTAGGCACTTTATCTAAAAATGAATTAAAAGTTGTTTTTGGAATATTAGAGATAATACATAATATATACTCACAAGAGAGTGTAACTATCTCATACTCAGATATTGCAGCTATATCAGAATATGCAACTGAACTTTACGAGAATAATACTAATAATCAATTTGAACGTTTTATAGAGAGTATTCAAACTAAACTTAGATTAGTCTCATATAAACAGTTTTTAGGACCCGAAGGTAAAAAACATATGGTCTATAATGATTATCCTATTTTTTTGCAGTTTGAAGTAAATCATAGTAGTCAAGAATTAACACTCTATATATCAGAAACAGTCTATCTATATGAAATAAAGAAAAACAATGGGAATATTATCGAAGAGGAAAAAAGAATTGCTGATTTATTTCGTAAAGAAGATTGGTCTGAAATACAAATATATGAAAAAGTGAAAGAAGGATACTTGACAAAAATAGAGAAGAGAAAATGATTTATGAACGCTAAAAGAAAACAAAGAAAAAGCAAAGAAAAAATAGAGCAGATCCCAAAAGATGCGGTAGCTTATTATTTACCAACCCCCAATAGTGAAAGGATATATTTTACAAGAGATACAATCTTACTCATGTATCATTTAATTCGCTTAAAGTATTTTTCAAGAGAAATGGTCCTGGATCAGTACTTCATTCTCACAGGTAAAGAATTAAATAACAGAACACTCTATTCGTTCATAGGGAATAGAAATATGCCACTGAGTCATTTTGAAGATAACTACAGAATCGGCAAGACTAAATTTATGTATGTTACTAAAGGATTTGCTGAATGGTTGTTAGATATCATGCATGAGATTCCAGGCCTTATTGAATTGACAAAGGTAACAGAATTTAAAGGTTCGCATTATAGCCTCAAGATAAACAAAATGTCTGGCGGAAAAGATGGCATCAGAAAAATACATCTACATGATTATCATACAAGAAGATTAGCGCTGAAAATCGGAAGACGAATCGTTGAACAGTGCACAGATTTATCACCTAGAGAGTTGAACATCACTTACTTTTTTCCGTTTAACCGAAAACTTATTTCACTTGTTCCAGATGCAGTGATCTTCGTTCGAGGTCAGAGGTATTTTATTGAGTATGACAGGAATACAGAGCCTCACTTCAAGCTGCTCGGAAAGATAATCGGATATTTTGAAGAGAAGTATTATAAAGGCGATACAATCTTCTTTGTCTTTGATAATATTTCAGAGCCAAAAGATAATCGTATGCATGTACGCATTGTGAATTTTATTGATAATTTATATACCGTACCTTTTGGAGATAGTGGCTTTTCTTACTACGAGAAAACACAAGAGAGTAACGTGACCTTGTTTGCACTTCCAGAGGTCAATGCTCTATCTCAAATCTCAGAAGCTATCATGCACGATATAGTGATTGATGAACGTCAAGAAAACGAAAGATTATTAGAGAAGTGTATGACAGAACGTATCATGCCTTACGATATAGTATCGGCTGAGTTAGTGGAAGAACCTGATAGTCCATTCTCTTTAATCTTGACCTACATAGATGATTATTTTGACAAAGAAAAAATGCCCCTTGTAAAATTAAACTATGGTGACGTTAGCAACCCTGATTATTTTGAAAAACTCTACGAGAGATACAAAGATGATTATGCTATGGTTGGGTTAGTATTCTCTTCAGAGATTACAAAACAATACTACAATATACCTCACAATTATTTTCTCATGAGCCTTTATATCCGATAATAAAAGTAAAAAAAGAGAGTACTTATTTAAGTCTCTCTTTTTTATTTATTGAAAAATTGAATTAAAAATAACAAAAGGTGGGTTACCTAGGTTAAAAGTAGCAGAAATGAGGGGTTTTGGATGCTAAAGGTAGCAATGGCACTACCGAAACATGGAAAGTTCGGAATCCATGAGAAAGAAGATCATTAAATTCTCTGTTTTTTTGAAAATACATGAGGAAAAAATGCGTGAACTTAGTTAAAAGTAGCAGGAAAGCAGGGTAGATATATATGT
>NZ_JASHDL010000028.1:0-13480 GCF_047463635.1 Streptococcus infantis | reverse complement strand
CTAGTTCCTTAGTCTTGTTTTGAATAGCCTCTGCCAAACTTGCCATGGCCTTATCATAGTCAATCTTAGACTCTTCTGGTTTGCTTGGTTCTTCTGGTTTTGGATCCTCTTTTGGAGTCGCTTGAAGTTGATTAATACCAGCTAGAGCATTTTCCAAAGCCTTATCTACTGCATCCTGAGTCTTAGCTTCCTGGATAGCAGTAAGAGCTTGTTCGGCCAACTCAACTAATTTCTTCTTAGCTTCCTTATCATCGCCAAGTTCTTTAGTCTTTCTTTCAATCGCTTCTGCCAGACTTGCCATAGCCTTGTCGTAGTTTGGCTCCTCTGGCTGGTCTGGTGTCGGTGTGTCATCTGAACCGTAGTTGTCTTCCTTATCAAGGATAGCTTGTAAGGTTGTGGCTGTCAGCATCAACTCTTGCGCATTGACAGTGCTTGCTGAAAGTTGTTCTGATAATTTGTCCAAGTTTGACTTGAAGGCTTGACGCGCCTCTGGAGTGTTCTTCAAGCTTGTTTGGTCAAATTTAGCCAATTCATCCTTCCAGTTCTTCATAGCTTGAACTAATTCTTCTTTGGTATAAAGAGCGCTATCTTCACCACGAGTGATGAACTGATCAACTTGGATACCAATATTTCTAGACGTATCATTTCGTTTTGGATCCAATTGCAAGGTTACAGCATGCCAACCTTCTTCGAGTCCTGTCAAACGAACGAGAGTCTGATCGCCTTGACGTGTAGCTGCTGTACCACTGAAGTACTTCTTGCCATTGACATCAGTGGCATTTCCTTGACCATCTTGATACTCAAGTTCTTTACCATCCAGAGTTACCTTGTAGATACCATGTCCAGGATCAACAAAACCTTTGATTTCAAGACCTGTACCGTAGAAGTAGGCTGTTACGCTAGCATTTTTCTTTTGCTCTTCAGTCAAACGACCAAATGATGCCCAAGACTCAGTGTTTTGGTATTTGCCAGAAGAATTGGTTTCATGGTGCCAACCTGGGCTATAGTCAAGTTGACTGGCCTGATCATCGTGACTTACTTGACCTTTTTGAAGCAATTCAGCCTTCATTACTCGAACAGTTGCTTCAGTTGCAAATCCAAGCAAGGCATCGTCTGAAGCGCTAGTCATTTTCACTTTGAAGTCAAAGATAGAGTCAGCTTGCTCAGTAAAGTCAATTGTCGGAATTGTCAAAGTCTTTTCTGTTTCGCCATCTTGGAAGGTTAGGTCAGCTGTTGTGTCCTTATACACTTTACCATGAACCCCTGTCCCTGGTTCAGTCACGACATGGACTGTTGCAGCTCCTTTGCTACCACCAACACGTTTGATGGTTACAGTAACTGGTTGGCCTTTTTGAACTTCATAGGTTGTTTCTTTCAACTCAAACATACCTTTACCAGCATTGTTGAGCGTGTAGATACCTTCAGTTGCAATAGCTTTTCCAGTTTTGTTAACGAGTTTGATGGTATGTTCACCTGGAGCTAAGTCATCTGTTTCATAAACCATCTGGCTACGTTTACGAGCTGCATTATTGGTTTGTACGTCTGCAACCTTTTGACCATCAACGTAAACCGACATTTCTCCGTGGTTTGGATCCACTGTAGATACGACATAAGCCTTAGTTCCGTTGAAACGGTAAGTTACGCTTGCATCTTTTTGGTTAGTCCACATAGATGTTCCGCGGATACCTTCAGATTCGTCATACCAAGTTGTATTTGCTTTATCTGCTGTTGTATTTGAATGGTAATCCAATCCAAGAGGGTAACCATCTGTCTTCTCGATACTGCTTGGTGTCTTATAAACAGAGAAGTTTGTCAAAATAGGTGTTGCTTGCGCACCAGTAATAGTCACACGAATCTTTTGTGCTTCTACTGGTTGACCTTGGATAAGGCGACGATAACCAACAGTTGAGCCTTCACCGTATGGTACCCAACGGCCATTGAGTTCAACTTCAACCTTGAATCCAGAGATACGCTGACCTTTAGCGATATCTTCTTTGAGTTCAATCACGTCAAAGCGTCTCTTTTGACCAAGATCGACAGTAAATTCACCTGTCTTAGCATCATTTGCTAATGCCCAGCTAGTATCATCCTTACCATCTGTTAGGTGGCTTGCTTGATACAAGTGATTCTTACGAGTAGAGCTTGCAGTTACAGTTGCACCCTTAGCAAAGTCAGTCGCATACATTTGATCCAAGGTTGCTCGGAATTCTTTCAAGCGAGCCACGTCTGCATCTGCGAATTTACCTTCTTTATTAGGTGGAATATTGAGTAGAAGTGGCGTTCCCCGACCAACAGACTTGAAGTAGATATCCATCAAATCTTTGATTGATTTTGGTTGTTGATTGTCATGGTAGAACCAACCTGAACGGATAGAAACGTCTGCTTCACCTACAGAGTACATATCACCATCTGGATCTCCGTGGTTGAGATAGTCATTTCGAACATCGTCAGTGATTTTAGCTTTCTTGACCTTGTGCCAAACTGGATCTCCTGCGATACCACGTTCATTACCGATCCAACGGACGCTTGTTGGTTGAGCAGAGAAGATAGCGATATCTCCTTCAGCTTTCTTGATGTACTTGAACCACTCGTCAAAGGTGTAAGTTACTTTTTGAGCTCCGCTACCACGCGCACCATCCATCCATACTTCGATAAATTTACCATTGTTTCCGTATTTAGGATTTCCAAGGATTTCCTTGAGTTGGTTGAGATAGTATTCGTTATACTCTTTTTCAGTTGAAACATGATATTTAGGGTTATTAGCATCCCATGGTGATAGGTAAACTCCCATATTCATGTCATACTTAGTCGCTGATTTAGAGATTTCTTCGAGAAGGTCTCCCTTACCATCTTTCCATGGACTAGCAGCAACCGTGTGGTCTGTATATTTAGATGGATAAATCACAAAACCGTCGTGGTGTTTTACAACCATGATTGTTCGTTTGAATCCGGCATCCTTCAAAGTCTTAATCCACTGGTCTGTATCAAGGTTAGTTGGGTTAAAGTTTTGAGGATTTTCTCTACCGTTCCCCCACTCAGAGTTGGTATAAGTATTCATACCATAGTGGATGAAGGCCGCCAATTCTTCCTTTTGGTAGTCCAATTGAGCCTTGCTTGGAAGTGGTCCGTAAGCAGCAATTTCTGTTTCTTCATCTTTTGGATCAACTACTGGAGTGACTGGTGTTACTGGTTTTGGATCTTCAATCTTTTCGTATTCAAAAATAACTTGGTTCACTCCTTTGTGTTGGATGGTAGCTTCTTGACTTGCATTTACTGCACGGTAGCCCGTGATTTCTTTAGCTTGGAATCTATGGACAAAGGAAACTTCATATTCTTTTCCTTCGTTGTTGTCCACAGTTGCAGGTGCCAATTCTTGCTCTGTACCTTTCAAGCGGTAACGAAGGTCGAAGGAACCTTTATTGACTTTATAAACAACCTTGATAACGCGAGTTCCTGCAGGAGCCTTGCTCACAACGCTATAATCCTCTCCCCAGGCATCTTTTAGCTGTTTATTGACAGCTTTGCCATCAATTGATACAATCTCATATTTTTCTTTATTCTTCTTGAAGAAGTCAGTCTTTTCAATTTCTGTTTTATAGTTATAGTCGAACTGAGTTCCAACTTCTGTCTTTTCAACAAAAGTATCGTTTTCTTTGACTGGATTATCTTTCTGGTCTACGTGTTCGATAACAACTCGTCCATATTCAACACCTTCAAGAAGAGTTGCTACACCGCTTTCATCGAAAGAGTATTTATTTTCGCCAATAACTGCTGTCTTATTTCTGAGCATTTCTCCCTCTGGAGTGAAATAATAACGGCTACCGTTATCGCCTTGATACCAGCCTTTAACACCGTATTTATCAATGATGCCTTTAGCCCATGCTAGTTGTTCTGGAGATAGGACAAGACCTCCACCGAAACGGTCTTTTTCAGGAATGTTCATATTATCAACTGTACCACGTTGGTGAATACCGATAACTTTACCATCACCGTTGATGATACCTCCACCTGAAAGACCTGATACAGAAGTCAAACGGTAAGTTACACCAACAGTTCCCTTATCATCATACTTTTCAGTACCTTTAACAACACCATCAGCCTTATACAATTGACCAGGTACGATTGGTTCTTTCAATTCTGGAGAAGTAGAATCTGTTGGGTAGCCGATCGTGCTAACTGGCTCACCAGGGTTATAGGTACGGTATTCAGCTAAAGGAGTAAAGGTAGCTGCCTTATTTGGACTTGCAATTGAAAGTGGAACTGGAGCTACAACCAAGGCTAGGTCATTCTTATAGCCTTCACCGAATTTTTCTTTATTCCAGAAATGAATATCTTTTTCCTTGAACAAAACAGTATTTCCAGAGCTTGGCAAAGAATTATTCTTAGCAGTATTTGAACCTACATTGTAATAGAACTTAGCCGTATCACCACCACGGATAGATCCCGCATTAGTATCTGCATCCTTGACCAAGAAGTTGTGGGCCACTGTCAAGATGACATTTGGAGCAACAAAGATACCTGAACCTGAGTTAAGGTATCGCTGACTACCGCCATTGGCCAAAGGTGAGCTAAAGATTGAATAAACCATAGTAGCAGATGTAGCTGGTTGACCTTCATAATTGATATGCTTAAGGTCTTGTCCGCCATTGATAATGGCTCTATTTTCTTTTCCAGCTTCAGATGGAGCTGCTTCTGTAGGTTTCAAAATGCTCTTAGTCTCTACTTGTGGGCTATCTTTTTCTGATACAATAGCTGCAGTATCCACTTTTTTCACCGGAGTATCAGGATAGGCACGGTCAGGGATTTCTTCAGGGAGTAAATCGCCAGCCACTTCAGCAGGTTTTCCTTCCTCTGCCACTTTCTCGACAGTAGGTTCTGTTTTTTCAGTTACTTCTTCTTTAACTGCTTCTTTTTCATGATCTACATCTGCCACTTCTTTTGCTTGACTATCTACTTCAAGTTTTGGTTCTGTCACAAGCTCACTAGCCGCAACATTCCCAGATGCAAAAAAAGCAAGACCGACTGCTACAGAAGCAACACCAACAGTCAGTTTACGAATACTAAATATTCGACCTTTTTCTAAAAAATATTGTTTCATCAAATACTCCTAATCTTCTAGAGCAGTCAGCTACTGCCCGAGCCCAGTGTTATCTGGCGACAATTTTTGTTTGATTCCCTAGCTTAAAATTCTTTCTCTGAGCTATTTATTTTAAGTAAATATAAGGTTATAGAAATCGCTTACATTTTCAAACAATAAAATAATGCTTCCATTAGCAAGAATTTTTCTAGAGTTTTCGCATTATTATAAATATACTATGTTATATTAAAAAATGCAAGGGTTTTCAAAGTTTTAACTAGATTTTTACTAAATGATCATTTTACTGTTTATGACTAAAAAATCCTAAATTGGCAAGGCCAACTTAGGATTGTTTTATTTTGAAGTGATAGTAAGCTCCAAGCATACCCGCAGTATTTTGATGACGCGCAAACTCTAATCTTGTTTTTTCCGCTAAACTTGGAACAAGCGCATCTTTCAGAGCTGTACGAATTTTCGGTTTCAAAATCGCTTCCTGCCCCATAATACCACCACCTAGTATAACAACCTCTGGATTGGCAACATAACAGATGTTAGCAAGACCTTTTCCAAGATAGTCTACCATACGGTCAATTCCCTCCATACAGAGTTTATTGCCTTCTGTAGCTTCTTTGAAAATTCTACGACCATTCCAATGTTCTACTTCTTCACCATGAGCCTTAGCTACATACTCAACCAAGGCAGTTGTAGAAGCTAAATCTTGGAAAGCCCCATCTTGCATATGCATATAGCCAACTTCACAGGCAGAATTACTAAATCCATGGAAAATCTGGCCGTCAATGATTAAGCAACCGCCGATGCCCGTTCCGATGGTCAAACATAGCGTTATTCCTGCACCTTTTCCAGATCCAGAAACAGCTTCTGCTAGCCCTGCACAGTTGACATCATTTTCAATTTCACAAGGAACTTGGAAACTTTCTTCAATTTCTTTCTTAAATTGAGTCCCTGCATAGTTCGGGATCTGTGGACCAGCATAGAAAATCTCACCCTTATCAGGATCAACCATTCCCGCTGAGGAAATAGCCACACCTGTCACCGGTCCTTTTTCTAGATAGCTAGCGACAATATCTTTTGTTTTCTGTAAGATATGTGGACCGCCCTTATGAGCCTCAGTCGCTACTTCGTGAGACTCAACAAGTTGTCCATCTTGGTCAATCAAACCATATTTGATATTAGTTCCACCAATATCAATTGCAACATAATTAGTCATAAAGCCTCCTATTGATTAGAGGAAACGCTCCTTAGTTTCACGAATCAATTGAGCAGCTGCTTCTACAACTGGACGATCTTCTTCGGTCACTGGTGTAAGTGGAGAACGAACTGATCCGATATTAAGTCCTTCATTGATTTTCAAGACTTCTTTGATAACGCCGTACATATTTCCATGCGCAGCAGTCAATTTACCAATAATAGCGTTGATAGCATATTGCAATTCACGCGCTGTTTCTAGGTCTTTGTCCGCAATCAATTGGTTGAGTTTCAAGAAGAGTTCTGGCATAGCACCATAAGTACCACCGATACCAGATTTAGCACCCATGAGACGTCCACCTAGGAATTGTTCATCTGGACCGTTAAAGACGATATGATCATCACCACCAAGACTAACAAAAGTTTGGATATCTTGAACTGGCATTGAAGAGTTTTTAACACCGATAACACGTGGGTTCTTCAACATTTCTGTGTAAAGACTTGGAGTCAAAGCAACACCTGCCAATTGAGGAATATTATAGATAACGTAGTCTGTGTTTGGTGCTGCTGCACTGATGTCGTTCCAGTATTTCGCAACTGAGTACTCAGGCAAACGGAAGTAAATTGGTGGGATTGTTGCGATAGCATCAACACCCAAGCTTTCTGCATGACGAGCAAGTTCGATACTGTCTTTAGTATTGTTGCAAGCCACGTGAGCAATAATGGTCAATTTACCTTTAGCAACTGCCATGACTTCTTCCAAGATCAATTTGCGGTCTTCTACGCTTTGGTAGATACATTCACCTGAAGAACCATTGACATAAAGTCCTTGAACACCTTTATCAATAAAGTATTGCACCAAAGCACGAGTACGTTCTGGGCTTACTTCGCCCGCATCATCATAACATGCGTAGAAGGCAGGAATGACGCCTTCATATTTTTTTAAATCTGACATAGATTTCTCCTAAGATTTCTTATTTTCTGCTCTGGGCAGATGATTTTTTACTATTTTAGTATACACCTTGTGAAAAGCGCTTTCAATACATCTCAGCCACTTAGATTTTAATTTCTATTCATCTCCCATAGTTTTTCATGTTTGAAAGTAGTTTCATATCATTTTCAATCTGCTTGATATTTAGCAAACAATTTTTCCATTAATCCAGCCTGGCAAAAGGCAAGAAGACCAAAGCCAAAAAGTAGAAATGCTGATCCACCGAGTACTAGAGTAAAGCCTGATAGATAGAGAAGCATCATGATTAATAAAATAATCGCAAGCATCAAGAAGAACCAAGGGAAGTTGAAACTCACTAAGAGCAAGCCCTTTTGAAGCACTTCTTTCCAAGTCAATTCGTAACGCGCTGCGATAGGATAACTTGCTAACATGACTAATGTCAAGAAAATTAATATCCCTAGACAGATGGCTTTCAGCACCTGAAAAGCTAGACCTGCTTGTCCCCAAAACAGATACAAGTCGAGAAGACTAATCAAAACAATTCCCAATTCCAACAAACCTAGTTGAAGCCCCAATCTCAAGTTTTGCTTGAAGGCTCTAATATAGATTTTAAATACGGGTACCCTTCGACTTTTCTTAATTTCGAACATAGTCTGATAGAGACTAATCTTAGCTACTCCGATGGTCACAATAGGCAAACAAGACACAACAAAGAGCAGATTAACCGTCACGATATCTAAAACCTTCTCACAAAATCGCATAAGAAAGTTATCCGTATCGAATGCCGCTTTTATCAATCCAGATCCTTTATGTGCCATTGTTTGCTCCTCCTAACTTACTAATCAATTAAAATTTTAAATAAATATTTGCGAACTTTATCTTCCATACCTGCATAACCGTTAGGCTGATGAGGTTCTCCTGGGAAGAAAACTGCAAAATTGTGATAACCCAACAAGAGTGGGTATTGTTCATGACAATGGACAAAGCCAATATCACTGGCTTCATCAAAGGCTACAGCCTCATCTTTAACGCGAGAACCATAGCTAGAGTACTCATGTCCTTCAACTAACAAATGCAAATCTGCATAGTTTTTATGATGCTCAAAGCGATCATTTTCCTCTTGGTTGAGAACATTTTCCTGTACAACTAAGAAAACCTTATCTCCATCAATCTCGTATTTGCCTAATTCAAAACTATCTTTACGATGCTCATAGAGATAATCAATGGCCTTATCGAGATTTGGATGAATTCCTTTATAAAAGCTAATGTTTTTTAAATCATCAAAAATCATAGTAATTTCCTTTACCTGATTGTTACCTTCAGACATACGATGTCTAGCCAGTAAGTTTATAAGTGTCTAACAAAACTTCGTGAAGCAAGCAACTCCTCTCCATTTTGTAGACACTTATATATCCTGTATTCTCTTAGTCTATCAACTATACTGCTGCATACTGATAAACAGATTGTACTATATTCAATTTTCGCAGAGTACTATCCTTTGACTGCTCCCATAGTAATCCCTTGAGTGAAGGATTTTTGGAAGACAAGAAAGACTGTTACGATTGGTACAGCTGCAAGGGCAGCCCCTGCCATGATCAAACCATAGTTAGTTGCCATCTCGGCCTGCATAGTCGCAACCCCGAGTGAGATGGTCAAGTTTTGACGTGAAGTCAACATTACCAATTGCATGAAGTAGTCATTCCAAGTATTGATGAAAGTGAAGATTGCAAGAGCTGCAAATCCTGGTTTTACAATAGGGAAGGCTACGCTCCAGAAGGTACGAATCTCGCCACATCCATCGATTTTAGCAGATTCGAGCAATTCTGTAGGAATGTTTTCACTGAACTGTTTCATAAGGAAGACCCCGAATGGCCATCCGATTAAAGGCAAGATAACTGCCCAAAGAGTGTCATGGATTCCCATGAAGTTGACGATACGTACCAATGGTACAAGGACAACTTGTTTTGGAAGAGCCATGGCAGCGATAAAGATTGCAAAGAGAATGCGTTGTCCATAGAAACGTTTCTTAGCCAATACATAACCTGCTAGTGAAGAGGTTGCACAAACCAAGAACATGGTTACCAAAGAAATGAATACTGAGTTCCACATCCATTGCAAGGCTGGGTTTTGCACCATCAATTGTTGGAAGTTCTCCATTGTTGGAGCTTTAGGGAACCATTGTGGTGGAATCATAATGGTATCTGGTTGTGATTTGAATGCACCTGTCAAGATCCAGTAGAATGGGAAGATAAAGAGTACAGTCAACAAGAGCAAAATGATTGTTGAAATAACAGTAAAGGCTGTTAAAGGTTTCTTTTGTGTAGATTGCATAGCTGTCTCCTTTCCTTAGTATTCTACGTCGTTTCCGAGGATCTTGAATTGAGCGAAGCTGACAAGGGCAATCATAACTGCCAAGAATACACCAATAGTATTGGCATAGCCATATTCAGTCAATTGGAAGGCTTTTTCGTAGAGGTAGTACATAAGTGTACTTGTTGAGTAGTTTGGACCACCAGATGTCAACAACTGAATCAAGGCGAAACATTGGAATGAGTTGATGGTTGTAATGATTGCAATATAAAGAGTTGTTGGAAGAAGGCTTGGCCATTTAATCTTCCAGAATACTTGGAACTCAGTCGCACCGTCAACACGCGCTGCTTCTACAAGTGAGTTATCAATATTACCCATTGCAGCGATGTAAAGAATGATTGGTTGACCAACTGATGTTGTCAAAAGGATAATCATAATCGCCATCAAAGCCCAGTTTTTATCTCCCAACCAAGAAATGTTTTGGCTGATGATGTGGCTTGACTTAAGCACGAAGTTCAAAATACCTGATAGTGGATCGTAGATCCATTTCCATACTACTGTTACGGCAACACTACCTGTTACTACAGGAAGGAAGAAGACGAAACGGTAGAAAGATCTAGCGATGGCATTTTGTTGGTAAGTTTGTGATGCTACAAAGAGCGAGAAGAGTACAACGACTGGTACAGACCCGATAACCAAGATTACGGTATTAATCAAAGATTTTGTAAAGACAGGGTCTTTAAACATACGGATGTAGTTATCCAAGCCCACAAATTCAAAGCTAGTCATCGAATAGTTGAAGAAACTTGTGATGAAGCCCATGATCATTGGAGCTAAAACGAAGACGGTAAAGAAGATTAATACTGGTGCTAGGAATGCGTAGGAAATAATAGTTTCCCGCATGCGAATTTTATTGATTTTCACAGTCGGCACCTCACTTTCACATAGTTTTGTTTTTTTGACTGTTATCTGACCCTGATCTAAAATCAAAATGAAATTTTTCTAAGATTCGTCAATGTAAAAACTTCATTTTAATTTTGACCTGTCAGTTGCTTCTATTTCAAACAAAAGTCCCCCTTTTCATACACAGATGTGCTCAGGGAAAAGGGGGGAACTCAGTTTTTATTTAGGGCTTATTATTTAGCTGCTTTTTTGATTGTTTCATTCGCTTTTTCAGTGAATGCTTTCAATGCTGCCGCAGGTTGTTCGTCACCATTTGATACAGCTTGCAACATTGGGAACCAAAGTGTTCTCATTTCAGCAAATCCGTCGATTGTGTTGTAATATGGTGAGTAGTATTGAGTCCAGCTACCGATTGTTTCCATACGTTTGTCATCATAAAGTTTTCCAAATGAAGTACGAACTGGGAATGCACCTGTACGAACTACGTCTTTAGGACCCCATTCTTTGTCATCTGCGATGAATTGGATGAATTTCTTAGCTGCTGCGACTTTCTTTTCGTCTTTGTTGTTAAATACTGCAAATCCGTTTACAAGGTATTCAAGAGCTGGTTTACCTGAATCAGATGGGAATGGTACTTCTACCACTTCAACTTTACTTGCTTCCAAAAGTTTAGCTTGGATACCATTTTGAGCTGGTGCCCAAAGGATTGTGTAAGAAGTTTGACCGTTTGCAAAGTTTTGGATGTCTGCTCCACCGTCAAATTGTGAACCGTTGTTCAACAAACCATCTTTGATCCAGCTTGATGCTTTTTCAAGACCTTTAACGAATTTAGGATCGTCAGTTGTATATTTAGTTACTTCTTTATCAGTTACAGAACCGCCATAAAGGTTAGCGATGAAGGCACGTGTTCCTTGGTCTCCCCCTTGACCAGAACTGAACAATGAACCTGGAGTGTATCCTTTATCTTTAAGTGCTTTCAAGACTTTTTCAAAATCATCAGTTGTCCAACCTTCTTTAACAAGGTTAGCTACACCAGCATCTTCCAACATTTTCTTGTTCATAGCCATGTAGAATGGTGCAGAACTGATTGGATACATGTATGCTTTGTCACCAGCTTTACTTGCTTGTACGATGTTTTCGTTGTTAACATCTTTCACAAATTCATCTGTAAAGAGGTCATTCAACTCAGCCAATTTACCATTTTTACCGTAATTGATGATACGACCTGGTGCATCGAAAAGTACATCTGGAGCTGTACCAGCTTCGATAGCTGTTGTGATTTTTTCTGGTCCAGATTTGAAGTCGATTGTTTCTAATTTAACTTTGATATCTGGATTTGCTTTTTCGAAAGCTTCGATGATAGATTTTTCATAAGTTCCAACACCGTCACCAGATTTTTCTTGAGTAAATACCGGGAATGCCCACCAAGTAATTTCTGTTGTTGCTGCTGCATCGCCTGATTTGGCAGCATCTTTGTTAGCGTCTGATTTGCCACAAGCAGCAAGTGATAGAACCGCAGCACCCGCAAGTACTGTACAAGCTAGTTTTCTAAATTTCATTTGTATTCTCCTAATTGATAAGCGTATCCATATTGGATAATGAGCAATGTCGACTTTGTATACGTTTTCATTTTTTCCTACTAATCAACCACTCTCCTCGTTTTTTATATTGTGTTATTTAAGACCCGCAACAAATCGTTCCGTAATCTCTTTTGGTCTAGTAATAGCGCCACCAACTACGATACCTCGCACTCCGTAACCTAGGATTTGCTTAGCTTGTTCTGGTGTGTGAATTTTTCCTTCAGCGATGACGTCCACCCCTGCATCACAGAGTTTCTTGATGAGTTCAAAGTCTGGGCCATCCACTTTTGGACTGTAAGAAGTGTAACCTGATAAGGTTGTTCCGACAAAGTCAATTCCCGCTTCAACTGCTGTTAGACCTTCCTCAAAGGTACTTGTGTCAGCCATCAAGAGTTGATTTGGATATTTTTCTTTGATCTGACGGATAAATTCTTGGATCTCCAAGCCATCATGACGTTCACGCTTGGTACAGTCAAGAGCAATGACTTCGATGTCAAGAGCCGCTAGTTCATCCACTTCCTTCATTGTAGCAGTAATGAATGGTTCTTGCGGTGGATAGTCCCGCTTGATAATCCCGATAATCGGAAGTTTAGTGACCTCTTTAATTTCCTTGATATCTCGAACACTGTTTGCTCGGATACCGACTGCACCACCTTGTTCAGCTGCTTTCACCAACAAGGGGATAACTCCTCCCGCTTCTGTGTAGAGCGGTTCATGAGGAAGTGCCTGACAAGAAACGATGATTCCATCTTTGATTTGTTCAATCAAGGCTTCTTTACTAATTTGTGGCATCTACTTTCCTCCTTTTCTTTTCCTTTGTGTTTATGTGACTATTATAGCTTATTATTAAAGCGCTTTCAATATTTTGTACTAGAATAGATTGAAGTTTCAAAACAATTTTATGCAACAATTCATCCTGAAAGTAGTTTCAGACGTCTAAAATTCTTCCCAGTACCTCTCAAAGCCTTGAAAACATCGCTTTTTACTCGTAAAAACGAAAGAAAAAGGCCGTAACACCTTCTGGTTACGACCCTTTCTATTAAAGAGCAAATTTCTCTATAAAACCTTTAAGTTTATCTATTGCACTAATATTCTTTTTTCTTACCCATGGCGAACATGCCAAGAAGCATCCCCACAAGTCCTACACTTGCAAGAGTTGCAGCATCTTCACTTCCAGTTTCAGGAAGGGCTTGCTGACGTGTTGCAGGCGCTGCTGGTGCCTGATAGGTCTTACCTTGGGCCATGGCCTGAACCACAATATCTTGCTCACCTTTGAACTCAGGGACTTCATGGACAGTTGCTTCTGCACCATTAACTCCACCTATAAATTCTGGGGTTTCTAACTTAGCTGATTCTACTGCATTCACACTACCGCTAAATTCTGGGACTTCATGAATAGCGGCTTCGCCATTTACTCCTCCGGTGAACTCTGGGACTTCATGTACAGCACCT
>NZ_JASHDL010000027.1:0-14266 GCF_047463635.1 Streptococcus infantis | reverse complement strand
ATATGATTCTTTCTAATGAGTTGTTTGATCGCTTTTCATTATAGGTCATATGGGACTTTTTTTCTACACAAAAATAGGCTCCATAATATCCATAGGGGATTTACCCACTACAAATATTATAGAGCCTAAAAAAGCGAACAAGGCAGAATTCTGATTGTCAGAAAACTGGCTTTGCTCGCTTTTTTTATTTAAGGTTAGACTTGTGTTTTATAGTAGATTAAATAAAAAACAGTACACTGTGAATTCTAAAAAATGCTAGAAATTGACTTAACTGCTCTAGTAAATTTGTTCAGATTTTATTTCATTTCACTATAATTTGCTCTAGATTCAAAACTATGCTACAATCATCTAAAACAAGCAAGAAAGAAATAACATGAAAACAGAATATCAAAAAATGATCGCGGGAGAACCCTATCACCCGTTTGATCCAGAACTTCGTGCTCTAGCACAAACAGCACGACAAAAGCAAGCTGCTTTTAATGAAGAAGTCAATCCAGTAAAAGGTATGGGAATCATCAAAGGATGGTTTGGCTCAACTGGTGAAAATCTCTATGTCAATACTCGTTTGGTGGTGGATTATGGGGTCAATATTCATTTGGGAGAAAATTTTTATTCCAATTGGAATCTGACCATGTTGGATGTTTGTCCTATTACTATTGGCGACAATGCAATGATTGGTCCTAACTGCCAATTTTTGACACCTCTTCATCCTCTAGATCCAGAAGAACGAAATTCAGGTTTAGAATTTGGAAAACCAATCACGATTGGTAAAAACTTCTGGGCAGGAGGTGGCGTTATCGTCCTTCCAGGTGTTACACTAGGTGATAATGTTGTTGCAGGAGCAGGAGCTGTCATTACCAAATCTTTTGGTGACAATGTAGTTCTGGCAGGCAATCCAGCACGAGTTATCAAAGAAATTCCAGTCAAAGAAAATTAAAAGAACAGCAAAATGCTGTTCTTTTTTGCTAGAGATTTTTTCTCTTTTTAGCTTTCTTAGTCAAAGCGACGTCACATTTCTCGATCTGTTGTGTCAGATAGCTAGTCATTTGGAAATCGTCGGCATCTGCTTTTAACTCAACTTCATAGACAATGCTAAGGTTGTCCCCTGTATTTGTGCTATTGATCGTAATCATGTCAATTTCTGAGCAGAATTGGTCAAGAGCAGATTGGATAGCATCTTGAATCTTCTCTTGATTAGTTACCGTGATTGTTAAAAGTCTACGGCGTTGATTGTCGGTTTTTATTTGTTGATGTTCCAAAAGGAACCAAACACCCAAGATAAAGAGCGTGAAGAGAATGGCCAAGAAGAGATAGCCTGTTCCGCAAGCCAGACCGATAATAATGGCAAGGAAAATAGCAATCAGTTCTCTTGAACCACTCGTTGCAGAACGGAAACGGATCAAACTAAAGGTTCCGGCTACAGCAATCGAAGTACCCAAGCTCCCATTGACCAGAAAAATAACCAAGGTCATAAGGCAGGGAAGCAGAGTCAAGCTGATAGCAAATTCTCTGGTGTAGAGGGTCCGATATTTGTAGGTCCAAGTAAGTGCCAAACCGAGGATTAGACTGACTAGAAGTGCCAGCAGTAGTTGGAAGGGATCAGCACTTGCAGTGGCGTTGTTGAAAATTGAGTTAAATAGATTAAGCATAAGCGGTACCTGCGCTTTCTATACTGGGACGTGGTGCATAAGGAAACCCTTGAGATTTGTGGTAAGCACAACTGTATTTTGAAAATTTGTGCTCCATCAAACCATACTTGTCTAGGATGTCTTGTAACCACTGGGGTTTGTTTCCAGGAGCCTTAATCTCCATAATCACAGTGTTGTTATCTAAGAGAGGAGCCCCTTGATTTCCCGCGAAGAGACTGACAGTTTCATCTCTATAGACTAGATTTTGGTCAATGGTGATACGAATTTTATTATAGTTGTAGCCCTCGATGTATTTTTTTTCTTTTAATGAATAACGATCGTAGTAGATGTACATACGAGGCTTGATAGTCTGCTTGTAATCTTGGTGAAGCTTTTTCACTTTTTCAATGACAACTGTATCAGTAATACTAGCATCCAAGTACCCTCTGGTCATAAAATTAAGGATAGAACTAGGAGTTGAGAGTAGTCTAAATTTGCGACCAACTCCTTCTTGGTCCTTGGTTTTGATTTCTAAAAATACTTGACTATCTGCTTTGGGTTGACTGAGATAGGTCCGCATCCGAACCTTTTCTTTTCGCTTATTTCCAAAATCATCATCTTGGAGCACATCAAAGTCTTCCGTATCAAAGTAGATATTTGAAATAGTTGAAATTGGATAGTCGTCTTCTACTAGATATTCCTTTAAATCTTGGATGAGTTTGTCTAAAATTTCTTTTGAGACAACATATTTGGTTTCAATCCGTTTGAAAGTTGTTTCTAATGGTTTCATAAGTCTTTCTCCTCTTGCTTTCAGTTATACTATTTTTAAACAAGGATGAACTTGCTTGTTTACGATTTTAAGGAGTTTATCTAAAACTATTGTTAAATTTAACTTAATTGAAACTGAACTTAAGAAAACTTTCAGAAAAAATTTAGGCTTCTTTTAGGAAAGTCCCGTAGACTAGGATCATGTAAATGAAAGATGAGGAAATGAGCATGAAAGCAAAAAAATGGACATTCCTATTAACGAGTATAGCAACTCTAGCACTGGTGACAGCTTGTACCCAGTCAACTTCAAATACAACAGCTAGCAATACCGGAACAACAACGGCATCCACTACAGATGCTAAGAAAACTAGCTATTTCACAGACAAGGACTACGATACTTCCTACGATGAAAAATCTGCATCAACTATAACTCTGTCAGGATCAACAGCGAAGGTATCAGGTGACGGAGTTGCCGTATCAGGATCTACCGTTACAATCTCTAAGTCAGGTACCTATGTGATTTCTGGTCAATCTGACGGTGTTCAAATTAAGATCGAAGCTGGAAATTCTGATGATGTACATATCGTACTAAACGGCGCTACAATGACCAATGCCAAT
This sequence comes from Streptococcus infantis, assembly GCF_047463635.1. Lineage (GTDB taxonomy): Bacteria > Bacillota > Bacilli > Lactobacillales > Streptococcaceae > Streptococcus > Streptococcus infantis_W. Next base: position 11,252 of record NZ_JASHDL010000027.1, on the reverse strand, counting down.
GCAGCTATTTCTGCAACATCAGCTGGACATGTTTACCTAACTCTAGCAGATGGCACAACCAATAGCCTTTCAGATTCAGCTTCAAATAGTGATGACAAGGCTGACGCGGCCCTCTTCTCTAAAGTGGACTTGACCATCAATGGTAAAGGAACTCTCAATGTAGATGGCAAGAAAAACAATGCTATCAAGGCCAACGACACACTTCACATCACAGGTGGAACCTACAACATCACAGCAGTTGGAGATGCCTTTAATGTTAATGATGAACTCAACATTACTGGCACAACCATGACAATCGATGCCAAGGAAGACGGGGTCAAGGTCGATAATGATGACGATACATCTGTTGGAACCATGTATCTCTCTGATAACACTATAACCGTTACTGCAGGTGATGATGGTATCCACGCTTCAGGTGATTTGGTCATCGATAGTGGTACCTATACCGTCAAGAATTCTACAGAAGGGCTTGAAGGAAAATCAATCACTATCAACGGTGGGGACATTACTATTTACTCAACAGATGATGGTGTCAATGCGGCCAACAAAAACGCCCAACAAAGTGAAATTTTCTTTACTATGAATGGTGGGAACTTGACAGTTGAAGTTGGTCAAGGGGACACAGATCCAATTGACTCAAATGGGAATATCACAGTTAATGGAGGAACCATCAAAATGACTGGTCAATCTGGTTTTGACTTTGACGGAACAGCGACCTATACAGGTGGAGATATCTACCTCAATGGTGAAAAACAAACTGAAATCGTCAATTCTATGCCTGGAGGCGGAGGAGCACCTGGCGGTGGCCCTCAAGGAAATGGAGGCCCTGGTGGACGACCATAAAAGAAAATCTCCTTTCTCGAAAGAGAAGGGAGATTTTCTTATGTTATTAGGACGAAAAAGAATTATTCTCCGTCTTTTTTAAAGATGTTTTTTACACCAGCTACTGCACCTTCGACAACTTCTTTTGCATCTTCAGCAACTTCTTTAGCTTTTGAAGCTACTTTTTCTGCAGCTCCTTCTGCTTGAGTTTTTGTATCGCCAGTTAGTTTACCAAAACCTTCTTTAACAGAACCTTTAGCTTGGTTGAATTTTTCTTCGATTGACATGGGGGATACCTCCGTTAATTTTTGTATTATCTAAACTAATACTCAATGAAAATCAAAGAGCAAACTAGGAAGCTAGCCGAAGGCTGTACTCTAGTACGGCAAGGCGAAGCTGACGTGGTTTGAATTTGATTTTTGAAGAGTATAAATCAGATATTAATTTAAGTATACACCCTTTTATGCTAAAAAGCAAAAAACTGATACGAAAAGCATCAGTTTATTTTTTAATAGGTTACAACATTCAATTGACCTTTATCATATTCAGCGATAAAGATATTAGAAACATCTTCGAAACCTTCTTCTTTCAATTTATCAGTTAGCCACTCCTCGGATTTGCCAATTGTTTCTAGGATTTCAACTTGGACAACACCGTCTGTAATGACTGGGTACTTAGGATTCTCGTCACCCATTCTTACGACAATTAGCTGTCCGTTTTGCTCAATCACAGCTCTCTTGACTTCCTTTAGTTGGAAAATTCCTTGAGCACGCAATTTAAGGGCTACATCTGCAGCTGCAAGACCTTTTGAACGACAGGCTTCTGGATCTAATTTTCCATTTTTAATGATAATCGTAGGTTTTCCGTCAATCAGATGTTTAATGAAGGAAACATTAGTATTCAGCCATTTGAGGAGCAAAATGAGAATAGTCCAAATAATGAGGATAACAATGTATTGGATGATGGTGATTGAACTATTGTAGATGATCCCGCCGATAATACCCCCGAGAACAAAGTTCTGTATTTGGTCTACTGCAGAACTTGGTGCTAGATTTCCTTTACCTGTTACATTGATAACAAAAACAAGAGACAGAAGCCCCAAGGCCAATTTAATCGCAATTGTAGCAAAAAAGCTTATCATTTTTCAACCTCCACGAGTTCAACGTCTGATTTATACAGTTCCATTTTTTCTAATAAATAGCTATCTTGGTCAGTCCCGCTAATCGCACGATAAAAATTGTCGCCAACCTTAATAATCGCTCCATCAGTTGTAGCTGATGTATTGACATAAACATCTTTTTTATCAATACCTAACTCTTTTGATACAATCTCGATGAAGTGTAAGGAACTACGAAATTGATTATCGTTGGATTGACTGCTTTGAAGATTCGTAATGCTAATCAATACAAAAGCAATCAAAGTCAAAATAGAAATAATCGATAATTCACGGAACTTACTTCCTCTCTTATCTTGAAAAGCCTTAAATGCAAAAAATCCAGTCACGATAAGCAGTAAAGCTGATACAATAATCATGACCCAATTCTGTTGACTAATCTGACTGAGCACATAGTCATAGGAATAGAATTTCATAAGAACCTCCACTTTTTTTAAAAATTCAATCTATTATAAACTATTTCCTAAGCTATAGCAATTTTATTATGACGAAAAAAAGCATTTAATTGTTGTTTCCTATTTAAATTCAATTTTTCTGAATTGAACTTCGACTCGACCTTGACTTTCTTTCTGTTTTTGATACAATAGTAAAAATTTAGAGGAGGTATTCTATGATTCAGAAACACGCTATTCCTATTTTAGAGTTTGACGACAATCCCCAAGCGGTCCTTATGCCAACGCATGAGGAGTTAGACTTGAAGTTGCCAAAGAAGTGTATCTATGCATTTTTGGAGGAGGAGATTGACCGCTATGCTCAGGAAGTAGGAGCAGAGTGCGTCGGCGAGTTCATTTCTGCCACCAAGACCTACCCAGTTTATGTCATGGACTACAACGGTGAAAAAGTGTGTCTAGCCCAAGCTCCTGTTGGTTCTGCCCCAGCCGCCCAGTTTATGGATTGGTTGATTGGCTATGGTGTGGAGAAAATCATTTCCACAGGAACTTGTGGCGTATTAACGAATATCGAAGAAAATGCCTTTCTGGTTCCGGTTCGTGCTCTGCGTGATGAAGGAGCTAGTTACCATTATGCACCACCTTCTCGTTATATGGATGTTCATGTAGAAGCTATTTCAGCCATCGAGCAAGTCTTGGAACAATTAGGCGTTCCTTATGAAGAAGTTATGACCTGGTCGACAGATGGTTTTTACCGAGAAACAGCTGAAAAAGTTGCCTATCGCAAGGAAGAAGGCTGTGCAGTTGTGGAGATGGAGTGCTCCGCTCTTGCGGCAGTTGCCCAGCTTCGAGGAGTAGTTTGGGGTGAGTTGTTGTTTACGGCTGATTCATTGGCAGATCTCGATAACTATGACCAACGTGATTGGGGTGCAGAAGCTTTTGATAAGGCGCTAGGTATCTGCCTTGAGATCGTTAGTCATATGTGAGTATTCTCAGATTTTTGTGGTACAATGTAGCTATGTTATTAAAATCAATTGTTGAAAAAATAAATACCATTCTAGGGCGTTTATCACCCGCTCGGAGAATCTTTTTAAGTTTTGCTTTGGTTATCCTCTTGGGGTCTCTCCTTTTGAGTCTGCCATTTGTACAATCTCCAACATCTCATGCCGGTTACTTTGATCATTTATTTACAGCCGTATCTATGGTCTGTGTGACAGGACTTTTTACCTTGCCTGTCGCTTCGACCTACAATGTCTGGGGGCAGCTGATCTGTATGTTCTTGATTCAGATTGGTGGTTTGGGTCTCATGACCTTTATCGGAATTTTCTATATCCAGGGCAAGCAAAAACTCAGTCTTCGAGGTCGAGAAACGATTCTGGAGAGCTTTAGCTTCGAAGAAACCCAGTCTCTGAGGGATTTTCTACGTTCCATCTTCGTGACGACTTTTCTAGTAGAAGGATTCGGAGCCTTTCTGCTAAGTTTTCGTTTTGTCCCCGAGTTTGGTTGGGGACGGGGAATTTTTACTTCCATTTTCGTAGCTATTTCAGCTTTCTGTAATGCTGGATTTGATAATTTTGGAAGTACAAGTTTAGTAGCTTTTCAAACTGATCCTTTGATTAATTTAGTGATTGCAGGATTGATTATTACAGGTGGCCTAGGTTTCATGGTCTGGTTTGATCTAGCTACCCAGTTAGGAAAGAAGAAAAAGCGTCGTCTTCGTTTCCATACTAAGCTAGTCCTCTTCTTAACAGCGGGGATTTTATTTGCTGGAACAGTTTCAACCCTCTTGATAGAGTGGAACAATTCGGGAACGATTGGCAATCTCAACTTCCCAGATAAATTGCTGGTTAGTTTCTTCCAAACTGTCAGCATGCGGACGGCAGGATTTGCTTCTGTTGATTTTACTCAGGCTAGGCCTGTTACCTTGATGATCTATATTTTGCAGATGTTTCTGGGTGGGGCACCTGGCGGTACAGCAGGGGGACTAAAAATCACAACCTTCTTTGTCTTGTTGGTATTCGCACGCAGTGAACTTTTAGGGTTACCTCATGCAAATATAGCTCGGAGAACGATTGAACCTCGGACGGTCCAAAAATCATTCAGTGTCTTCATTATTTTTTTATTGACTTTTCTGGTTGGCTTGATTTTACTAGGAATAACAGCAGAAGGAAATCCGCGCTTTATCTACATTATGTTTGAAACTATTTCAGCGCTTGCCACGGTTGGAGTAACAGCTAATTTGACACCAGAGTTAGGTAAGCTAGCGCTTAGTGTCATCATGCTACTGATGTTTATTGGGCGAATCGGACCTCTGACGCTATTAGTTAGTTTGGCTGAGTATCGACCAGATAAGAAAGATATGATCCACTATATGAAAGCGGATATTACCATAGGATAAGAAAGGATAAACTATGTCAGATCGGACAATCGGAATTTTAGGCTTGGGTATTTTTGGGAGTAGTGTTCTGGCTGCTCTCGCCAAGCATGATATAAATATTATCGCTATTGACAACCATGAGGAACGAATCAATCAATTTGAACCAGTCTTGGTGCGTGGTGTTGTTGGAGATATCACCGATGAAGAGCTCTTGCTATCAGCTGGAATTGATACCTGCGATACCGTAGTCGTCGCAACTGGTGAAAATCTAGAGTCTAGTGTTCTTGCAGTCATGCATTGCAAGAGTCTGGGTGTACCGACTGTTATTGCTAAGGTTAAAAGTCATACAGCAAAAAAAGTCCTTGAAAAAATCGGTGCAGATTCAGTCATTTCACCAGAGTTTGAGATGGGGCGTTCGTTGGCACAGACGATTCTCTTTAATAACAGTGTGGATGTCTTTCAGTTGGACAAGAATGTCTCGATTGTCGAGATGAAAATTCCACAGTCCTGGGCAGGGCAGAGTCTTAGTCAACTAGACCTTCGAGGACGGTACAATCTCAATATCCTCGGCTTTCGTGACTACGAAAATGCTCCCTTAGATGTACAATTTGGACCAAATGATTTATTAAAACCGGATACCTATATCATGGCGGTGATTAATAACCAATATTTGGATACCCTAGCAAGCCTTAGTGAGTAGAAGAGGAATGACTATTCTTTTTTTCAACGACTATTGAGTCAATATAAGTATTTTATAAGAGGGATTTAAGAAAAATTTTAACTTTTTCTTAATCCTTTTTAATTTTAGGAGATTATACTAGAGTCATCAAATAAAGAAAAACTCTAAGGAGAATCCTATGAAATTCAATCCAAATCAAAGATATACTCGTTGGTCTATTCGTCGTCTTAGTGTCGGTGTTGCCTCAGTTGTTGTGGCCAGTGGCTTCTTTGTCCTAGTTGGCCAACCAAGTTCGGTGCGTGCCGATGTAGTCAATCCGACCCCTGCCCAAGTCTTGCCAGACGCTGCTTCGGTGAGTGAAAAGAGCGACTTACCAGCAGAGGTTCTCAAGAAAGCAGTTGATGTAGCTATTCCTTCAGAACAGGCAGATTCAACACCTAAAGCAAGCTTGGATACTGCAAGCTCTCCAGAAAAAGCAGATGCAGGTGCTAAAGACCAAGTAGTAGCGCCAAAAGAGGAAGTGCAAGCAAAAGCAGAATCTAAGAAACAGACAGAAGATGCGGTTAAGCCCGTGGCAAGTCCTGCATCTACCGTTTCTGGACAAGACCGTGAAGCGAGTGAAGCGCAACCAGTAACCACCCTAGATGAAGTGCAAAAAGGCGTGGCTGACAACACAAAAAACACAGTGGATGTCCCAGCTACTTACTTGGACAAAGCCAATTTCCCAGGCCCATTCACAGCTGGTGTCAACCAAGTTATTCCATACGAGTTCTTCGCTGGTGACGGCATGTTGACTCGCCTTATCTTGAAAGCATCTGACAAAGCTCCATGGTCAGATAACGGTTCAGCTAAAAACCCTGCTCTTCCACCAGTAGAGAAATTGGGGAAAGGTCTTTACTTCTATGAAGTGGACTTGGCAGGCACCCAAGATAAATCAGATAAAGAGCTTCTTGACCTCTTGAAACAAAATGGCACTCAAAGTTATAAAGCTACTATCAAAGTTTACGGTGCTAAAGATGGCAAGGCGGACTTGAGCAATCTCGTAGCGACTAAAGATTTGAATGTTAATTTGAATGGCTTGACTACTCCAGCTGAAGTCCAAAAAGGCGTAGCCGACAACACTAAAGACACAGTAGATGTTCCAGCTAGCTACCTTGATAAAGCCAACTTCCCAGGTCCATTCACAGCTGGCATTAACCAAGTCATTCCGTATGAATTCTTCGCTGGTGACGGTATGTTGACTCGCCTTATCTTGAAAGCCTCTGACAAGGCTCCATGGTCAGACAATGGTTCGGCTAAAAATCCTGCCCTTCCACCAGTAGAGAAGTTAGGCAAAGGTCTCTACTTCTATGAAGTGGATTTGGCAGGTACTCAAGGCAAATCAGATAAAGAGCTGCTTGACCTTTTGAAACAAAATGGTACGAAAAGCTACAAGGCAACCATCAAGGTGTACGGTGCCAAAGATGGCAAAGCAGATTTGAGCAACCTCGTAGCAACTAAAGAATTGACAGTCAACTTGAATGGCTTGACCACTCCAGCCGAAGTACAAAAGGGTGTGGCCGACAACACCAAAGATACAGTAGACGTTCCAGCCACTTACTTGGACAAGGCCAATTTCCCAGGTCCGTTCACAGCTGGCGTCAACCAAGTCATCCCATACGAATTCTTCGCTGGTGATGGCATGTTGACTCGTTTGATCTTGAAAGCCTCAGACAAGGCTCCATGGTCAGATAACGGTTCGGCTAAAAACCCAGCTCTCCCACCAGTAGAGAAATTGGGCAAAGGTCTTTACTTCTACGAAGTAGATTTGGCAGGCACTCAAGGTAAATCAGATAAAGAGCTTCTTGACCTCTTGAAACAAAACGGCACTCAAAGCTATAAAGCTACTATCAAGGTGTACGGCGCTAAAGACGGCAAGGCAGATTTGAGTAATCTTGTAGCGACTAAGGATTTGACTGTTAATTTGAAGGGGTATAAGTCTCTCAATCCGATGAAATCTCAAATGCCAGCTGCTAGCCAGGATAAGATGATGCCTAACAAAGAGCAGGACAAAACCATGAATGCTAGCCAGCCAATGGCAACACCAAGCATGAAGCAAAAACAAGCTCCAGCAGCCTCAAGTAAAATGCCTGATGAAGGCAAGGTGGCATCTACTAACAAGGTGTCAAGTCCAATGATGGCTGCTCGCATGAAAGAACAAAAAGACATGCTTCCATATACTGGTGAAGCCCAAACATCAATGGCTACTATTGGATTCTTTGGACTCGCCTTGGCAGGACTGCTAGGTGGCCTCGGTTTGAAAGCTAAAAAAGAGGAAAATGACTAGTCTAGCTACAGACTTTCTATCTAGGATTTGAAAAATTCAGATATCGATTAGAATGTTCGTAAAGCGATTAAAATAGTGTTATACTATTGTGGTATAGCACTGTTTTTTTCAAAGGAGAGACAGATGGGAAAGACAATTTTACTCGTTGACGACGAGGTAGAAATCACAGATATTCATCAACGCTATCTGGTTCAGGCAGGATATCAGGTTTTGGTGGCCCATGATGGGGTAGAGGCCTTAGAAATCTTCAAGCGAAAACCAATTGATTTGATTATTACAGATATCATGATGCCTCGGATGGATGGTTATGATTTGATTAGTGAGGTTCAGTATCAATCTCCAGACCAGCCTTTTCTCTTTATCACGGCTAAGACCAGTGAGCAGGACAAGATTTACGGTCTAAGCCTGGGGGCAGATGACTTTATTGCCAAGCCCTTTAGCCCTCGTGAACTGGTTTTGCGTGTCCACAATATCTTGCGTCGCCTTCATCGTGGAGGTGAGACAGAAGTCGTCAGTCTCGGGGATTTACGGATGAATCACGGTAGTCATGAGGTCCAAGTCGGAGATGTGGCGCTTGATTTGACAGTCAAATCCTTCGAACTTCTATGGCTTCTAGCTAGCAATCCAGAGCGCGTTTTTTCTAAGACAGACCTCTATGAAAAGGTCTGGCAAGAGGCCTATGTGGATGATACTAATACCTTGAATGTTCATATTCATGCTCTTCGACAGGAGTTGGCTAAACATGCTAGCGCAGAAACGCCTACTATAAAAACTGTCTGGGGTTTGGGCTACAAAATTGAGAAAGCACGAGGTAATCAATGAAATTAAAAAGTTATATTTTAGTGGGGTATATCATTTCAACACTCCTAACGATTATCGTGGTTTTTTGGGCCATCCAGCGAATGCTAATTGAAGAAAGAGAGATTTATTTCCTAGTGGGTATGACTTTCGTGGCTAGTTTTGTTGGTGCTGGGATTAGTCTCTTTCTTCTGTCGCCAGTCTTTACATCATTGGCTAAACTTAAGGAACATGCCAAGCGGGTAGCGGACAAGGACTTTCCATCAAATCTGGAGGTTCAAGGGCCTGTAGAATTTCAGCAATTAGGCCAAGCCTTCAATGAAATGTCCCATGATTTGCAGGCGACCTTTGATTCCTTGGAAGAAAGCGAGCGAGAAAAGGGCTTGATGATTGCCCAGCTATCGCATGATATCAAGACCCCCATCACTTCGATCCAAGCGACGGTAGAAGGGATTTTGGATGGGGTTATCAAAGAAGGAGAACAGGACCATTATCTAGCAACCATTGGACGCCAGACTGAAAGACTCAATAAACTGGTTGAGGAGTTGAATTTTTTGACCCTAAACACAGCTAGAAATCAGGTCGAAACGACCAGCAAAGACAGTATTTTTCTGGACCAGCTCTTGATTGAGTGCATGAGTGAATTTCAGTTCTTGATTGAGCAGGAGGAACGAGATGTTCATTTGCAGGTAATCCCAGAGTCTGCCCGGATTGAAGGAGATTATGCCAAACTTTCTCGTATCTTGGTGAATCTGGTCAATAACGCTTTTAAATACTCAGCTCCAGAAACCAAGCTGGAAGTGGTGGCTAAGCTGGGAAATAACCAGCTTTCAATCAGTGTGACCGATGAGGGACAGGGGATTGCCCCAGAGGATTTAGAGAATATTTTCAAACGCCTTTATCGTGTAGAGACTTCGCGTAACATGAAAACAGGTGGTCATGGCTTAGGGCTTGCGATTGCGCGTGAATTGGCCCATCAATTGGGTGGAGAAATCACAGTCAGCAGCCAGTACGGCCTCGGAAGCACCTTTACTCTCGTTCTCCATCTCTCTGGCAGTGAAAATAAAGCTTAAACCCCCTTTACAAATCTAACCATTCGTGGTACAATATCCATTGTGTGAAATATCAGCAGGAAAGCATGAAGCTCGTCAACAGATGTCTTCTGATAAGTAACCTTGGCTGTTTAGGCGAAGGGCATCTGCACGAATCAGGGCTTTCTAAGTGACTATTTCCACCGAAATATTATTTATATCAGGAGGACATACACATGTCACGTTATACAGGACCATCTTGGAAACAAGCTCGTCGCCTTGGCCTTTCACTTACAGGTACAGGTAAAGAATTGGCACGTCGTAACTACGTACCAGGACAACACGGACCAAACAACCGTTCTAAATTGTCAGAATACGGTTTGCAATTGGCTGAAAAACAAAAACTTCGTTTCACTTACGGTGTAGGTGAAAAACAATTCCGTAACTTGTTCGTACAAGCTACAAAAATCAAAGGCGGAATCCTTGGTTTCAACTTCATGCTTCTTTTGGAACGTCGTTTGGATAACGTTGTTTACCGTCTTGGTCTTGCGACTACTCGTCGTCAAGCTCGTCAATTCGTAAACCACGGTCACATCCTTGTTGACGGAAAACGCGTTGATATCCCATCATACCGCGTAACTCCAGGTCAAGTGATCTCAGTTCGTGAGAAATCATTGAAAGTTCCAGCAATCCTCGAAGCAGTAGAAGCTACTCTTGGACGTCCAGCATTCGTATCATTCGACGCTGAAAAATTGGAAGGTTCATTGACTCGCTTACCAGAACGCGACGAAATCAACCCAGAAATCAACGAAGCACTTGTCGTTGAATTCTACAACAAAATGCTTTAATTTTAAGATTTATTTTACAAAAAGCCTACAACAGTGGGCTTTTTGCTTTACCTGAAAATTAAACTGTGAAAAACTAGTCAACCTTTATGTGAATTACAAACTTATAATCCATAACATTACAGACTCAAAAAAACATAAGACAGGAACCAAAGCCCTTCTTTCCCCCTTTCTCTGCTATACTACAAGCAGAGAAAGGGGGAAAGCAAATGCTTGAAAAGTATTATGAGAAGGTAAAAGGAATTGTCCATAGATGCCGAAAAGATTATTATCTTCACCTGTGGGAAAAAGAAGACTGGGACCAAGAAGGCATGATCTGTCTCCATGAACTTCTAGAACACCATCCAGAACTAGTGGAAGAAGAAAAGAAACTCTACGTCTACTTCAAAACAAAATTTCGCAATCGAATCCTTGATAGCGTTAGAAAACAAGAGAGTCAAAAACGTCGTTTAGACCGAATGGCCTATGAAGAAGTAGGAGAAATTAGCCATCGTCTACCAGAAGGAGGATTGTGGTTGGATGATTACTACGCTCTTCAGGAATTGTTGAATACTTATAGAAGAAAGTTACCAGAAGATAAGCAAGAAGCTTATGAACGCCTCTGGGCAGACGAACGATTTAAAGGCCGCAAAGCCCTTCTCAGAGAGCTGAAGGAAGTAATTCAGGAGAAATGAAAAAAAGTTAAAAAAAGGTGTTGACAAAGTAAGAAAAGTCGGTATAATAGTAAGAGTTGAAAATAACAACTCCGGTCCGTTGGTCAAGGGGTTAAGACACCGCCTTTTCACGGCGGTAACACGGGTTCGAATCCCGT
>NZ_JASHDL010000026.1:0-16648 GCF_047463635.1 Streptococcus infantis | reverse complement strand
TCAGGCGGTTAGAGGTTCGACTCCTCTAGGGTGCATTTTTTCTATTTAACTCGGGAAGTAGCTCAGCTTGGTAGAGTACTTGGTTTGGGACCAAGGTGTCGCAGGTTCGAATCCTGTCTTCCCGATTGATATTAAAAAGTAAGAACACTAGTTGTTCTTTTTTTAGTGCTCTTTTCTACCATTTGTCAAGTATATCAAGGGCCTTAAGTAAAAAAAGAGATAAGACAGTAGCTATTCTGAGGTTACTGTCTTATTTTTACCACTTATTGATCCATAAAAGGGCACGCTAAAAAACACCTCATCTGGTATTTTTTGAAACAAGGTGTTATAATAATACGGCATAGATGACCTTATCGATTTTGGGTCAAAGAGTAATCGTAAAGTTTGTTATGCGTAATGAGGTAATACATTGTTCGAATGAGACGATGTATAGAGGCAATCGCATGTGGCTTGGTTGAAGCTATTGTCGATTGTCTTTTTCGTTTCTCATAAAAGTCGGCGATATGGCAGGGATTGGTATGACTAGCTGAAGCGATGTTATGAATGCACTTGAACAAGATTTTTCTGGCATAGGGATTACCTCGTTTAGTAATGCGTTCCTTGGCGAGAAAGTTCCCAGATTCATAGTGTCTCAGGTCAATGCCAATAAAAGCGTTGATTTGATTGGTAGACTGAAAACGACGAATATCTCCCAATTCGCCAATGATAGATGTCGCTGTGGTTTCTGCGATGCCAGGAATTGATCGTAAGATGTCATACTCTGCTAAAGGCTGAGCTAGAGCTACCATGTCGTCTAAGACAATTTGTCTGTGCTCAGAAAGACGAAGCAATTCTTGAGCATAGTAACGAACCTCTTCAAGCATTGGGGAGATTTTCTTGACCGCACAAAAAGATTGTTTAGCGAGTTTTATAAGTTTATCAGTCAGGTAAGCAATACGCTTTTCAGAGATTCGTTTGGAGGTGGATTGACGGATAATCTTACACAATTCATTTTGAGATAGGTTTAATACAAACTCTTTGCATGGAAAAGCCATCACTAAATTCCAATATTGCTCTCCAGTTGGTGTGGATAAGAGATTTTCCAATTCAGGAAAGGTGACTTGTAAGACCTTGTGTAGACGGTTTTTAGCTCTAACAATGTCTTCTGTAAGATTTTGATAGAAACGGCTTAAATCACGCAGGTGTTGATAAACTTCTTCCTGCGCATAAGTTGGTTTACGATTGAGTATAAACTGAGAATGAGCCAACTTTTCAGCGTCAATTTTGTCTGTTTTACGAACTCGCAGACTGTCCAGTTGCTTCTTGGCTTCCAGAGGATTCAGCTGTGTATAAGCGTAGCCGTATTCCTCAAGAAAGGCTCGAAGACGCCGAGAATAGACACCAGTAGCTTCAAATATAATCTCAGGGTTATGAACAGTTTTCAAGTCATTCAAAAGACGATTGAAGCCAATGGCGTCATTGAGCATAGTGTATCCATGAATCTTTTCACCGTTGACTAAAATTGCCACCTCAGAACTTGCCTTACTCACATCAATCCCAAATACTGTACGCATGATATTACCTCTTTTGTCTTGAATAATTCCGTGTTTTAGTGATTTTATTTTCAATACGCGACGTCTAGCGTCCCACATACTTTGATCAAATTCCACCTAAAACAGGTGTCTTTCCAGTTTGTCAAGCGACGTCTAGCGCCAAAGAGCCCTACGACTTTACAAGACACCTCTACTTTAACATAAAGAAAAAGTAGTGAGTACTCTCTCCCGTCGGAGATTTTCTCACTACTAATCTTAGTATGTTTTCTACAACAAAATAGGCTCCATAATATCTATAGGGGATTTACCCACTACAAATATTATAGAGCCACTATAAAAAGCTAGAGTTCCACAATTGGGAATATCTAGCTTTTTTGTGGCTGAGAACTATTTTGTCGCAGACTTTTTTAAATGATTTTATAGGTAGAACTATCGGCCTAAACAGAAAAGACTTGCTAAGTTTTATGAAAGTAAGTATACTAGAAGGTAACAAGCGCTTTCAGCTAGTTGCTTTGGAGTTTATTTAGAAATTGAGAGGGAGTTATGGGGACAAGAAAATTTCGATTATTGATGTCCAAGTATGGCTTTAGTATTGCGATTATCCTGATAGAATTATTTGTAGTTTTTGCAGTCATTCTTTACATGAGCCAGATTGCTCCACTTGTTTGGGTTGCTCTTGTATTTCTGGTCAGCGTGGCAACTGTTTTAGCCATTGTCAATCGTTCTATGTCTCCTGAAAGCAAGGTGACATGGTTGATTGTCACTTTTGTCCCTGTTTTTGGTCCCTTGCTTTATATCATGTTTGGTGAGCGTCGTTTATCGAAAAAAGAAATGAAACAGCTGAAGGAACTACGCTCCATTACTAACCATGAAAAGAGTGAGTTTGCTCTTCATCAAGGGTTAAAGGATAGAGATAAGTCTGCTTATGGAATTATCAATGCCTTGCTACATATGGATAGTAATGCAGAAGTCTATGACCAGACAGATTCACAATTCTTCGCAAGTGGTGAGGAAATGTGGCAACAGATGCTGGAGGATTTGAAGAGGGCTAAAAAATTTATTTTTCTAGAATACTACATTGTCGAAGAGGGATTGATGTGGGATAGCATGCTCGAAGTTCTAGAAGAAAAGGCGGTTCAGGGAGTTGAGGTCAAGATGCTCTACGACGATATTGGTTGTATGGTGACCTTGCCGGGGGATTATACCGTTCATTTGCGGTCTAAAGGGATCGATGCCCATAAGTTTAATAAGGTGATTCCTCGTATGACAGTGGCCTATAACAACCGTGACCACCGTAAAATCTTGGTTATTGATGGGCAGATTTCCTACACTGGTGGGATCAACCTTGCAGACGAATATATCAATCATATTGAACGTTTTGGACACTGGAAAGATAGTGGAATTCGGATAGATGGTCCGGCGACTCAAGCCTTTACAAGACTATTTCTCATGAACTGGTACATCAACCGTGGGGAAATCAGTGACTTTGATCAGTATCATTTGGAAAATCAGACACGGTCTGGTAGTGGTCTTTGTATCCCATACGGTAGTGGACCGAAACCAATCTACCAGATGAAGGTGGGTAAAATTGTCTATCAAAACTTGATTAATCAAGCGGAAGATTTTGTCTATATCACAACGCCTTATCTCATTATTGATTATGATTTGACAGAGGATATCAAAAATGCAGCTATGCGAGGCGTAGATGTGAGAATTATAACTCCATTTATCCCAGATAAAAAGCTTATCCAGTTAGTAACTCGAGGTTCTTATCCTGATCTTTTGTCTGCTGGTGTACGTATCTACGAGTATACTCCTGGTTTTATCCATAGTAAGCAAATGATTGTTGATGATCGATTTGCGGTTGTTGGAACCATAAATCTTGATTATCGAAGCTTAGTTCACCACTATGAAAATGCAGTTTTATTATATGAAACACCATCGATTGTAGATATTCGTAAGGACTTTGAAGAGATTTTTGAAGTATCGCAAGAAATTTTTCCTGGAACAATCAAGCCTACTTGGTATCAAACATTAATCAAAGAAGTAGCTCAGTTATTTGCGCCTATGCTTTAATTGAAAGAGCTAGTTCATCTGTATAATTAGAGAAAGAGAAGGTTTGCCGCCTCTTTTTCTGTAAGCAGTTTCCTTGACATCTTGTTTGTTTTGCGTTATCATATGTCCATATAATATATGGGAGTCTGTGTACAGTCTGAGAGGAAGTGTTAAACTTCGACCGCACCTGATCTGGGTAATGCCAGCGTAGGGAACGAATACTTGGCCTAATTTTGCACCTTTTTCATATATGAAAGAGGTTTTTCTTTTTTCAAAGAAAAACTGTAACTTAGAAGGAGGTTTTAATGAAAGCAAGCATTGCTTTACAAGTCCTGCCCCTGTCACAAGGGATTGACCACATAGCTCTTATCGATCAAGTCATTGCTTATCTGCAAGCTCAAGATGTTACCATGGTAGTGACACCCTTTGAAACGGTCTTAGAGGGAGACTTTGATCAACTCATGCGCATTCTAAAAGAAGCGTTAGAAGTGGCAGGTCAAGGGGCAGACAATGTTTTTGCCAATGTGAAAATAAATGTAGGAGAGATTTTAAGCATCGATGAGAAACTTGAAAAATATAATGAGACGACATATTAGTCTGCTAGGATTTTTGGGTGTCTTATCTCTTTGGCAGGTAGCGGGTTTGTTAAAACTCTTACCAAAGTTTATCTTGCCGACACCACTTGAAATCCTTCAGTCTTTTGTTCGTGACAGAGAATTTCTCTGGTACCATAGCTGGGCAACCTTGAGAGTAGCTCTACTAGGTTTGGTGTTAGGTGTCTTGATAGCCTGTATCATGGCCGTTCTTATGGATAGTCTGGGCTGGTTAAATGACCTGATTTACCCCATGATGGTAGTTGTCCAGACCATACCGACCATTGCCATAGCCCCTATCCTGGTTTTATGGTTAGGTTATGGAATCTTGCCCAAGATTGTCTTGATTATCTTGACGACAACCTTCCCTATTATCGTCAGTATTCTAGATGGATTTAGGCATTGTGATAAGGATATGCTGACCTTGTTTAGTCTGATGCGAGCGAATCCTTGGCAAATCCTGTGGCATTTTAAAATCCCTGTCAGCCTGCCCTACTTTTATGCAGGTCTGAGGGTCAGTGTCTCCTACGCCTTTATCACAACAGTGGTATCTGAGTGGTTGGGAGGCTTTGAAGGACTAGGTGTTTACATGATTCAGTCCAAGAAACTGTTTCAGTATGACACCATGTTTGCGATTATTATTCTGGTATCGTTGATTAGCCTTCTGGGTATGAGATTAGTCGATATCAGTGAAAAATATGTGATTAAATGGAAACGTACTTAAAAGAAGCGTTTTAGAAAAAGAAAAGAGGAAATAAAAATGAAGAAAACATGGAAAGTGTTTTTAACGATTGTAACAGCTCTTCTAGCTGTCGTGCTTGTGGCTTGTGGTCAAGGAACTGCTTCTAAGGACAACAAAGAAGCAGAACTAAAGAAGATTGATTTTATTCTGGATTGGACACCAAATACTAACCACACAGGGCTTTATGTTGCCAAGGAAAAAGGTTATTTCAAAGAAGCTGGAGTGGATGTTGACTTGAAATTGCCACCAGAAGAAAGTTCATCAGACTTAGTTATCAATGGTAAGGCACCATTTGCTATCTATTTCCAAGACTACATGGCTAAGAAATTGGAAAAAGGGGCAGGCATTACAGCTGTTGCAGCAATCGTTGAACACAATACATCAGGAATTATCTCTCGTAAGTCTGACAACATCAACAGTCCAAAAGACTTGGTTGGTAAGAAATACGGAACCTGGAATGACCCAACTGAGCTTGCGATGTTGAAAACCTTGGTAGAATCTCAAGGTGGAGACTTTGAGAAGGTTGAAAAAGTACCAAACAACGATTCAAACTCGATCACACCGATTGCCAATGGCGTTTTTGATGCTGCTTGGATTTATTATGGTTGGGATGGAATCCTTGCTAAATCTCAAGGTGTGGATGCAAACTTTATGTATTTGAAAGACTATGTAAAAGAGTTTGACTACTACTCACCAGTTATCATTGCAAACAACGATTATCTGAAAGACAACAAAGAAGAAGCTCGCAAAGTCATCCAAGCCATCAAAAAAGGCTACCAATACGCTATGGAGCACCCAGAAGAAGCTGCAGATATCCTCATCAAGAATGCACCTGAGCTAAAAGATAAACGTGACTTTGTCATCGAATCTCAAAAATACTTATCAAAAGAATACGCAAGCGACAAGGACAAATGGGGACAATTTGATGCTGACCGTTGGAATGCCTTCTACAAATGGGATAAGGAAAATGGAATCCTCAAGGAAGACTTGACTGACAAAGGTTTCACTAATGAATTTGTAAAATAATGACAGAAATTAGACTAGAACACGTAAGCTATGCCTACGATGATGAGAAGATTTTAGAAGATATTAACCTACAAGTGACTTCAGGTGAAGTGGTTTCTATCCTAGGGCCCAGTGGTGTAGGAAAGACTACCCTCTTTAACCTGATTGCAGGCATTTTAGAAGTCCAGTCTGGACGAATTGTACTTGACGGTGAAGAAAATCCTAAGGGGCGCGTGAGCTATATGCTACAAAAGGATCTACTTTTGGAACACAAGACCGTTCTTGGCAATATCATCCTGCCCCTCTTGATTCAAAAGGTCGATAAGGAGGAAGCCATTGCCCGTGCAGACGAAATCCTTGCTACCTTTCAGTTGACGGCTGTACGGGATAAGTATCCTCATGAGCTTAGTGGTGGGATGCGCCAGCGTGTGGCCTTACTCCGCACTTACCTTTTTGGGCATAAGCTCTTTCTTCTAGACGAGGCCTTTAGCGCTTTGGATGAGATGACTAAGATGGAACTCCACGCTTGGTATCTGGAGATTCACAAACAGCTAGGCCTGACGACACTCATCATCACACATAGTATAGAGGAAGCCCTTAATCTTAGTGATCGGATTTATATCTTGAAAAATCGGCCTGGGCAAATCGTTTCTGAAATCAAACTCGACTGGTCTGAAAGTGAAGACAAGGAAGTTCAAAAAATTGCTTATAAACGTCAAATCTTTGCAGAATTAGGCTTAGATAAGTAGAAAAATAGGGAGTTGGTGATGTTGAACTTTGCCAGCTCTTTTTTCTTTTAAAAATGAGAAAATTTCGGTATAATAGTCAAAGATAGTCAAGGTTTAAAGAGAGGTGGGTTTGTTATGAGACTTAAAAATACATCAGATCATATTGAGGCCTACATCAAGGCAATTTTAGATCAATCTGGTATTGTGGAGTTGCAACGGAGTCAGTTGGCAGATACTTTCCAGGTTGTTCCTAGTCAGATTAACTATGTGATTAAGACTCGTTTTACAGAAAGCAGGGGATACTTGGTTGAAAGTAAGCGTGGTGGTGGTGGCTACATTCGTATAGGACGGATCGAATTCTCCAACCACCATGAAATGCTCCGCGATTTACTGTATTCGGTGGGCGAAGAAGTCAGCCTAGTTATCTTTGAAGATGTTTTAAGACTCTTGTTTGAACAGGATTTAGTGACTCGTCAGGAGATGAATCTATTACTAGCGATGGCGACAGACCGGGTTTTAGGTGAGGATGCCAATCTTATCCGTGCCAATATGCTCCGACAGTTATTACAAGAGGTAGATAGAAAAGGAAAATAGAACTAAATGAAATATTCAAAAGCATTGAAAGAATGTATAGACAGTGCCTTTCTGGTCGCAAGTCATTTTGGAGCAGAATACCTAGAGTCTTGGCACCTATTGATTGCTATGGCCAATCATAGTTATAGTGTAGCTGGGGCAACTTTAAACGAATTTCCATATGAGATTGATCGTCTGGAGGAAGTTGCCGTAGAGCTGACTGAAACAAAGTATAGCGATAAGGAAAATTATCAGGAGTTGCCTTTTTCACACCGTTTGAAGGTATTGTTGTTGGAAGCAGAGCATGTAGCTTCTGTTGTGCATGCCAAGGTTTTAGGAACAGAGCACGTGCTTTATGCTATCTTACATGATGGCAATGCCTTGGCTACTCGTATTCTAGAAAAATCGGGATTTTCTTACGAAGATCAGAAGGATCAGGTCAAGATTGCTGGACTTCGTCGTAGTCTTGAAGCGCGTGCTGGTTGGACTAGAGATGATTTGAAGGCCCTTCGTCAACGCCATCGTACGGTAGCGGACAAGCAAAATTCTATGGCTAATATGATGGGCATGCCTCAGACACCAAGTGGAGGTTTGGAAGATTATACGCATGATCTTACAGAGCAAGCTCGCTCAGGTAAATTGGAACCAGTCATCGGGCGTGATCAAGAAATCTCTCGTATGATTCAAATCTTGAGTCGTAAGACCAAAAATAATCCAGTTCTAGTTGGAGATGCGGGTGTGGGTAAAACAGCACTGGCACTTGGTCTTGCGCAACGTATTGCCAATGGAGATGTGCCAGATGAAATGGCAAAGATGCGAGTTCTAGAGCTTGATTTGATGAATGTGGTTGCGGGAACTCGTTTCCGTGGGGATTTTGAAGAACGTATGAACAATATCATCAAAGATATTGAGGAAGATGGCAAGGTCATCCTCTTTATCGATGAGCTTCATACCATTATGGGTTCAGGAAGTGGGATTGATTCGACCTTGGATGCGGCCAATATCCTGAAACCTGCCTTGGCACGTGGAACTTTGAGAACTGTCGGTGCGACTACTCAGGAAGAGTATCAAAAGCACATCGAAAAAGATGCAGCCCTTTCTCGTCGCTTTGCAAAAGTGATGATTGAGGAGCCAAGTTTAGCAGATAGTATGGCTATTTTGCAGGGATTGAAAGCAACTTATGAGAAACACCACCATGTCCAAATTACAGACGATGCAGTTGAAACAGCTGTCAAAATGGCACATCGTTATTTGACGAGTCGTCATTTGCCAGACTCAGCAATTGATCTCTTGGATGAAGCGGCAGCAACAGTGCAAAATAAATCGAAACATGCTAAACAAGAAGAGTCAGGTTTAACACCAGCCGATAAGGCCTTGATGGATGGAAAATGGAAGCAAGCAGCTCAGCTCATTGCAAAAGAGCAGGAAGTACCTGTTTATAAAGATCTAGTAAAAGAATCTGATATTTTGACTACCTTGAGTCGCTTATCAGGAATTCCTGTGCAAAAATTAACCCAAACGGATGCCAAGAAGTATCTCAACCTTGAAGCTGAACTGCATAAACGTGTGATCGGACAGGAACAAGCAGTGTCTAGTATTAGTCGTGCCATTCGCCGTAACCAATCAGGTATTCGTAGTCATAAACGTCCAATCGGATCCTTTATGTTCCTAGGACCAACAGGTGTCGGTAAGACCGAGTTGGCCAAGGCCTTGGCGGAAGTTCTCTTTGATGATGAGTCTGCTCTTATCCGCTTTGACATGAGTGAATACATGGAGAAATTTGCAGCCAGTCGTCTCAATGGAGCTCCTCCAGGTTATGTAGGCTACGAAGAAGGCGGGGAGTTGACCGAGAAGGTTCGTAACAAACCGTACTCAGTCTTGCTCTTTGACGAGGTAGAGAAGGCTCACCCAGATATCTTTAATGTGCTCTTGCAAGTCTTGGATGATGGTGTCTTGACAGACAGTAAGGGTCGCAAGGTTGACTTCTCCAATACCATCATCATCATGACTTCAAACCTTGGTGCGACAGCTCTTCGTGATGACAAGACAGTTGGTTTTGGAGCTAAGGACATTCGTTTTGATCAGGAAAATATGGAAAAACGGATGTTTGAGGAGCTGAAAAAGGCTTATCGTCCAGAGTTTATCAACCGTATTGATGAGAAGGTAGTCTTCCATAGCTTGTCAAGTCAAGATATGCAAGAAGTAGTTAAGATTATGGTCAAACCATTGATTGCTAGTCTTGCAGAAAAAGGAATTGACTTGAAAATCCAAGCATCTTCTCTTAAACTCCTAGCTCAACAAGGCTATGATCCAGAGATGGGGGCTCGTCCACTACGCAGAACTTTGCAAACGGAAGTAGAAGACAAACTAGCAGAACTTCTCCTTAAAGGTGAATTGGAAGCTGGTAAGACTCTGAAGATTGGTGTCAAAGCTGGTCAATTAAAATTTGAGATTGTTTAAAATTGTGAGGTTGGAACAAATTGTTTCAGCCTCTTTTTTGGAAAGTTGTGACTCAAATAAGCATTTGAATTGTGCAATTAGTTTAAGGATTTCCAAAAGGGATTTTTCCTAATCAAGTTTTTTATGCTACGTAAAAAATTCTTATCATACAGTAATGTTTTTATAAAAAATAATAAAAAAGTGTTGATAAATACAGAAAGGTAAAGTATAATATAAAATATAAAATTTTATAAAAAGGTTGAAGAGATATGAAAAAAAAGATAGCGGTGGTTTTTGGAACCTTTGCTCCCTTACATCAGGGGCATATTGATTTAATCCAAAGAGCAAAACGTCAATGTGATGCTGTATGGGTAGTAGTTTCAGGTTATAAGGGAGATCGTGGTGAACAGGTGGGACTTACACTACAAAAGAGATTTCGCTATATTCGTGAAGCTTTTCGAGATGATGAGTTGACCTCTGTTTGTAAACTTGACGAAACTAATATCCCGCGCTATCCAATGGGCTGGCAGGAGTGGTTGGATCAGATGTTGCAGGCCATTTCCTATGACCAGACTGCTGAGGAGCTAATCTTTTTTGTAGGAGAGGCCAACTACCAAACAGAGCTTCATAAACGTGGTTTTCAAGCAGTTTTGCAGGAAAGAAAATTTGGAATTTCGGCTACCATGATTCGAGAAAATCCAAGTAAATATTGGAAATATATCGCTCAACCCTTCCGCCGGCAGTTTACAAAGAAAGTGTTGATTATGGGAAGTGCGAGTAATGGGAAGACCACTCTGGCCAAGGATTTGGCAAGGTATTACGATGCGCCAGTCAGTCTGGAATATGCTCGTGAGTATCAGATAAAAAATAATGTCCGAGATGACGAGCTTACCCCAAAAGATTACTATTACCTTCTTTTGGGGCAGTATGATCAAACTTCCAAGTTAATCGATAGCAATGCCAATCGAGGCCTAGTCATTGCAGATACCAACTCACTAGTAACCAAGGGCTACTACGATTACTACATGGAAAGCGAAGAGCAGGAGGACTTGTCCGGAGAGACCTTTGATAATCTCTTTGTCTCAATCTTGGCTAAGGAAAAGTGGGATTTAATCCTCTTTGTGCAACCTGTCGGTTCCTATGTCAATGATGGTTTCCGAGACATGACCATGGCAGAAGACCATATCCGTCATAGTTTTTCTCAGCACTTGGATATGATGAGGGAGAAATATCTAGCCAATATCCCTCATGTTTATCTAGCTGATGACTATCTAGGAAATTATGAAGCAGCCAAAGTGGCTATCGATGCTATTTACCAAGCAGATTAGGAGAAGAAAATGAAAAAAATAACTGAAAAAATCACTCGATTTATTGAAAACTTTAAAAATGTCCACGCAGAAGCTCGTAAAATTGGTTTTGCAGGAGTTATGCGTTTGCTTTGGAAAGACCTCTTTGTGGGCCGTAGTCTTTTCCAGTGGCTCTATTTGATTGCTTTATCAAGTGTTCCTCTTATTCTGGAGTTTACACAAAACACAGAAAGTCATGACTGGATTGGTCTCTTGGCCTCTTGGACAGGGATTGTCTGCGTTATCTTAGTAGCTGAAGGTCGAGCTAGTAACTACCTTTTTGGAGCTATTAACTCTGCAATCTATTTGGTCCTAGCTATGAATGCGACTTTCTATGGTGAAGTTTTGACGACTGTTTACTTCTTTGTCATGCAGCCTATTGGTCTCTATACTTGGTTGTCTAATCGGATCAATGAGCAAGGAAGACCAGAGGAGTCTCACTTTGAAGCTAAGAAACTTGGTCTGATTGATTGGCTCAAGTACTTGGCTTTGACTGCCATCATCTGGATTGGCATGGGATTAGCCTACCAAAGTATCAGCAGTGCTCGTCCTTTCCGTGATAGTGTTACCGATGCGACCAATGGTGTTGGTCAGCTCTTGATGACACGTCTTTACCGTGAGCAATGGATTTTCTGGATTGCAACCAATCTCTTTAGTATCTACCTCTGGTGGGGTGAAAACATCCATATCCAAGGGATGTACTGGGTTTATACCATCAATAGTCTAGTCGGTTGGTACCAATGGACTAAGGCTGTCAAGGAGGGATAAGATGACTGAAACGATAATCCCGGCTGGAATGACAGAGAGAGAATATTTTGAGATTCATGCGACTGAGAAGGAATTTTTAGACTGGTACTGCAAACAGGATCTTCCTCAGTATGAAAAACCGAGCGTGACGGTGGATATGGTAGCTTATTGCTTTGTGGAAGGGAAAATCAAACTCTTGCTAATTCGTCGCAAGGCCCATCCTTATCAAAACTGTTTGGCTTTGGTCGGTGGTTTTATGGATAAGAGCGAAGATGCAAGGCATGCTTGTCAGCGTGAAGTGAGAGAGGAGGTTAATCTTGACCTTCCTTTGGAAAAAATCGAACAGTTGATGACAGTGTCTACCCCAGGTCGTGATCCGCGGGGCTGGACGGTTACTATCGCCCACTTGGTGTATCTACCTAGCAGAGCACTCGATCTCGTTCAAGCTGGAGATGATGCCAAGGATGTGGTTTTTGTCGATGTCGATTTTCAGACGGGCAAGTGCTTCCTAGAGGGACTAGAGCTGGGGGAGCAAGCCTTCGCCTTTGACCATTATGCCATTATCCAAGAGTCTATTAAACGAATCCAAGGCCGTCTCGATTGGAACCCAACCTTCCTTTATCTGTTGGAGGAGGAATTCACTGTCTATGAAGGAACCGAATTAGTCAATCTCATCAACCCAGGACGACCAATCGTCAGCAATAACTTTCTTGTAAAATACGGAGAATATGTAGAAGAAGTTGGGCTCAAACGAGTTCCTAAAAAGAAACCAAGAAAAACCTATCGATTGAAATAAAAGGTTTGGGAGCAGAAATCGATAGCCCAAGTCTTGATTTCCTAGTTTCAATCCTGAGAAGTTTCAACAAGTCCGATGACTGGTTGAACTTGAGAATAGAGAAAATACAGTTTGTGTCAAAAGTCAATTCAGCCATCGTGTCAAAGACTTATTAGTCATAAAAAAGCGAGGTCGGGAAAAATCCCGACCTCTTTTTGACTACTAAGGATGTTTATCTTTCTTTGAATTGCTCATGATTCGAATGAATAAATCCTTGTATTTATATTTTAAATAGGTTTCGTGTAAATACAATAAAGCCACGTAGACAATCATGAAAATAGCAGTTAGGTAGAACAAATCAAATGTTGTTTGAGCGTAATGAGTAGCTGCCCCATAAGAAACGAAAGCATCTAAAATCACCCAAGGAAGATACTTGTAATATTTACTTAACATAAGCCTACACCTCCAATATCCTATCTCAATTTTATTATAGCCCTTCAAGAAAAAAATGCAAGCGATTACACTTTGAAATATAGCACTTTATCAGGAAGAACTTTTGTGTTTTTTAAAATTCTTTACGAATAAAAGATATAAGAGGGGTAAGAAAATAAATGTACTAAAAAATAATTCTAAAAAATTTTAGATAAATAGTTGACAGATTTAAAAACAAATATTACAATAATGTTACAAAAATATTTCTTAATATTTCAAAAATGTTACAAAGGAGCATAACATGAAAACTAAAACTTCTATCAGATTAATGGCCGTAACTGTACTCGCTTCAACATTACTATTGGGGGCTTGTGGTAATAAGAAAGAAAATACCACAAGTGATAGTTCTAGCAAGACAACACAAGCATCTTCTAGTTCTAAGGCCAGTTCTTCAAGTAAAGAGAACAAAACTCAGAAGTCCTCAAGTTCAACTTCATCAGAAAAAGCTAAGACCTCCTCTTCTGACCAGTCAGAAACTACTGCAAATCAATCCCCAACAACACCAGCACCAGCACAAGAAACAAGACAGAGCCAAGAAGCTTATAACCAACAGGCATCTTCGCAAACTCCCTCAAATCAACAAGGTTCTCAAGCACAGACTAGCCAGTCAACTTATGATCCAACTACTGACCGCAAACTTCAAGATAAGCAAGCAGAACACAACAAACGTTACAAGGGTGTTCTAACCATGGTTGATGGAGATTTCTCTGCTGCAGCTGGCAACTGGAAGGGGGCTAATGGCGAGACTATCACTGTTTCATCAGGTGGTCAATTTACAGTAGAATCTGCTGATGGTAAGAAAGAAAACTACTCGATCCAAGGCTATGCCTATACCCTTGATGATGGTAAATATAATGCCAAAATTGGTGGTGGAAAAGTCATTCAAATTACAACAGGTGCAGATGGTACTGTTTCAAGTGTTACTTTGATTAAGCCATAGACTTCAGTACAGAAATAATTTGTTTAAAAATAGTTCAGTTGATGAGTATTACAGTATTTCGATTTGATAAGACATCATAAATGAACTCCAGAGATGAGATTAACTTAGGAGTATATGTAATTATGTCTACCTGAACTGACCGTTTTTCACTTAGTTTCTCCGAGAGAAGTGGTATAATGAATGCATTAAAGGAAAACGAGTGATGAATCAATGCCAGATAAATTAATTTTACCTCAAAACACACGACTCATGGGAGTGTTCCTGGGTTTTATAGGTGGTTCTTTGGATGTATTCTGTCATATCCAGTACCATAGTTTGGTGGCAACGCAGACAGGGAATATTCTTCTACTGATATCAGATTGGCACGATTCACATGTTATCAATACCATATTGCGATTCTGCTCGATTATATTCTTTTCCCTAGGCTTTCTTTTTGCCTTGCACATGAAAGAATATCGCAAAACAGCCTATTGGCGGGTTAAGATGCTACTTCCCTTATTTATCGGGACCCTTGTTCTTCCCTTCTTTTCCCGCTTTCCTCTATTAGAAGTTCCTTTTATTGCTTTTGGAACTGGAATGATGATGCTAACATTTACGGGTAGTTTGATTGAAGATCATCCCTATGTCATTTTTATGACCTCTGGAAATTACCGAAAAATGTTGACTGCTTTGTATCGCATCGTTAGAGGAGAAGGAGATGTTCAAGAATATCGTCGTCAAGCCTTGAACTATGGCATTGTTGTAGGCAGTTTCGTAGTGGGCGCTATTAGCTTGGCTGTATCTATGCATTTTTTCCATGAATGGTCTATTTGGATTGTCAGCTTCAATCTGTTTTTGATCATGTCCTACTATATTGCTAGAGTGAAGCAGCTCGATTTGCAAGATGAAAATATATAAAAATGGCAAATCTCTCAAATTGAGATTTGCCATTTTTGGTATGATGGCCATGTCGTACATCTGAGGTGAAAGTCCTCCGTGGGCTCCTCGCTACCAGTGAACTTTTGAGTAACTGAATTTGTCCATTCGGGGATGGATAAACTATTTCTCATTGGGAAATATGAGGCGCATAGTCACCAGCGTAGATGAGCGATTGCGAACTCGCCTACAAGTGATTATCTGGAAGTAATGGAAAAAGAAACCTAGTTAACTGTGGGTCCTACTTAAGTTAGGAATTACTAAATGGATAGCAGATAAGGTATCTGGCCGGGGTGACCACTATCAATTAGGGCTCAGAGGTCGGTACTTAAACGTGATATATCAAAACCAGTCCTCGAAAACGTGGACTGGTTTCTTACTTGGTTTACTACCTTGAACGACATGTGTTAAAAGTTAGTTGGACCGCCGTATGCCGAATGGTACGTACCGTGGTGGGAGAGGGGCTAGTCTTAGTCCATGTTCTATATGATAATATGTATTTAAATAGAAATATTTACTTCATTTTTCTAAAATTCAATGTTTACTCAGTATGAGGATTTTGAAAGATCGAGATCTAGATTTAGATACATTTTTTCTGAAGACAAATCATTTTGACCACTGAGCAAGAGATTTTCAAAAAAAGCTGTTAAAAACTCAGGACGTCGCTGTAAAATCTTTGCATTATCTAATACCAAGGCATCACGAAAATACTTGGAATGTTGCTGAAATGGTGTATTATCGATATCAAAACCAAACTCACGAAGATACTGAATCAAAAAGACTGTTACCGTCCGAGTGTTTCCTTCGCGAAATGGATGAATCTGCCAGATTCCTGAAATAAAATGCTGGATTTTTTTAACCATATCCGCCTGGGTTAGTGTCGCATATGCAACTTGTTTTTCCTGATTAAAATCATAATCCAAGGTTATTTGAATCATAGAGTAATCAGAGTATACAACACTTTCACCATTCAAAACAGGTTCATTCTTTGTGATATTGGTCTGACGAAATTGCCCCACCGGAATAGAGGCTTCAAATATATCTTGAAACAACTCCTTATGAATAGCAAGTAAGGTCGCAGGACTGAAGCTAAAGCCTCTTCGAGACAATAGTTCTACAATACGTAGAGAAACCAAGTCTGCCTCCTCTGTACTTGCATCAATGGTATGATGGTAATTTGTTGCATCTTCATAAACCTGCTCGTAAGTCAGTTCACCCCGGGCCTGTTTCTCAGCCAAAGATTCCATATAAGCTGATGGAAATAGATTATCAACCTTCTGTAGACCAAAACCGATCTGCCATAAATCACGCTTAGCTTCATAAGACAAGTTTGGATTGTCAATATTGTAAGTTGATTGCATAGAAAGATCCTTTCAATTGTTTTTCTTTAGTGACTGAATAATATGATTATCAAGATATATCTGAATAAATGGGCTAGTAAGTCTAACGCGCAGACTTATCGAAGTCATTGGCATACACCACTCTGAACTCGTTGGTCTGTTCAAATCCCAACTCAATTCCCCCAACACCTGAGAAGAAGGCTGCAATTTTGTACTTCTCAGGTCGGTTCGAACTTACAGAATTTGTCATGTAGTAACCTGCTTTCTAAATTGTTATTATTTTTCTATCATTTCTTCAATAGACTTCCTGCGAAACAAAATATGATACAATAAAACTATGAATTATGAAGTAAGTAAACCATTAACTGATGCACGCTTTAAACGCCTTGTTGGTGTTCAGCGCACTACTTTTGAAGAGATGTTAGC
>NZ_JASHDL010000025.1:0-23957 GCF_047463635.1 Streptococcus infantis | reverse complement strand
AAATCAAACTATTTTTCATCAAATACCTTGATATACTTGACAAATGGTAGAAAAGGACTTAGTCCTGTACAATACAGAACTAAATCCTTTGCTTAAATTAATTGTCTAACTTTTTGGGATCAGTACATTTTAAGCGTTTTTTTCTTTTGTTAATTTCACTATATTTCAGTTCAATCTCTACCTTTTTTAGATAAATATATCATTTAGATATTGAAATTAAGCCCTGCTATCATTTCGATGGCAGGGCTTTTTAATGTTTGGTACACTACCTTCTTATCTATATTTTGATGGAGCTGAAGTTGACATCTATAAAGTTTAATGTTAAAATATATTCAAAAATATATTTGAATGAGGTATTTTATGATTCAAAATGTTGTTACTTCAATAATCCTGTATTCTGGGACAGCCGTAGACTTACTTATTATCCTAATGTTATTTTTTGCCAAAAGAAAAAGCAGAAAAGACATCATTAACATCTATTTAGGACAATTTCTAGGCTCTGTTAGTCTAATATTGCTAAGTTTACTTTTTGCATTTGTCTTAAATTATATTCCTAGTAAAGAGATTTTAGGTTTGCTCGGTTTGATTCCAATTTTCCTAGGATTCAAAGTTTTGCTTTTAGGAGATTCTGATGGAGAAGCTATTGCAAAAGATGGTTTGCGCAAAGATAATAAAAACCTGATTTTTCTAGTCGCTATGATTACTTTTGCAAGTTGTGGTGCTGACAATATTGGTGTTTTTGTCCCATATTTTATTACCTTAAATTTAGCGAATTTGATAGTGGCTTTACTTACTTTTCTAGTCATGATTTATCTCTTGGTTTTTTCTGCCCAAAAATTGGCACAAGTCCCTTCTGTTGGAGAAACTTTGGAAAAATATAGCAGATGGTTTATTGCCGTTGTTTATTTAGGATTGGGGATGTATATCCTGATTGAAAACAACAGCTTTGACATGCTAAGGACTGTGTTCGGCTAGGAGAAAAAATTATGAAAAAAGATAGTATATGCCAAGTGAATATTATAAATCAACAAAATGTTACAACCGCAACGAACTACCTTGAAAAGGAAAAAGTCCAAAAATCACTTCGTATTTTATCAAAGTTTACCGATAATAAACAGATAAATATCATCTTTTATCTCCTTGCTGTTGAAGAACTCTGTGTCTGTGATATAGCCTGTTTACTAGATCTCAGTATGGCATCTGCCTCCCACCATCTTCGTAAACTAGCCAATCAAAACATCTTGGACACTAGAAGAGAGGGGAAAATTATATATTATTTTATAAAAGATGAGGAAATCAGAGATTTTTTTAATCAACTAGGATAACAACTATTTTTACGTCTAGAGCGTTTTTGTGTTGTTTAAGAAGAATAGATAGAGGTTTTAGATAACTACACATATTAGTTTTTTTAAAAATGAGATTTAATCGATGATAACTAGAAAGGATTATTACTAAATATCTTGTTTATTGCCAATTAAAAGACGGTAGAATCGTCATCCTACGGTGTTGTTGCTTTTTAAATGCAAGAAGTGACAGAAGGAAAATATAGAAAACACCTTTTACATTTAATAGGCAGGCGGAAGGTTTCAAGAGGAAAAACTTGGAACTTTGAGTGTACCAATTGGGTAAATTACTAGTACATTAGATATTTTATAGATTTCGAAAGTAAATTGGAAGGATTTTCAAATTATCTCCTCAGCAAAAAAGCTGGAAACATTTGTTTAGAGCTATTGACAAATGCGAAAGAATCAGATAGAATAGTAAAGTATGTTTAGTAACTGATCACTTTATAGCCGGCTAAACGAATACAAAATCTATGAGGAGGTATTCATCGTGAAACGTACTTATCAACCAAGTAAACTACGTCGTGCGCGTAAACACGGATTCCGTAACCGTATGTCAACTAAAAACGGTCGTCGCGTATTGGCAGCTCGTCGTCGTAAAGGACGCAAAGTTTTGGCTGCATAATCCAAACAAATTTAACAATGAAGTCAGTAGGAACTCGAGTCTACTGGCTTTTGTTTTGCTCTAAAAATATTTTGTATAAGCTTTGTATTTTTTCTGAAATAGTGTATAATATTTCATATACTATATAAATAGAGAATATTTATGAAGAAATCAAAAGCTCTCTTATTAGGGGCTGGAATTTTGAGTGCTAGCTTCTTGATGGTGGCTTGTAGCTCGACACAGTCAAATGCATCTGATAAAACCTATTCTTATGTATTTGCTAGCAATCCAGATACACTAGACTACATT
The DNA here is from genome assembly GCF_047463635.1 of Streptococcus infantis. GTDB lineage: Bacteria > Bacillota > Bacilli > Lactobacillales > Streptococcaceae > Streptococcus > Streptococcus infantis_W. Next base: position 21,701 of record NZ_JASHDL010000025.1, on the reverse strand, counting down.
ACTTCGACACGTGGCTCGACGTCTAGCATTACGACAAACTTGATTGATGGTTTGTTGGAAAATGATAAGTATGGCAATCTGGTTCCTTCCATGGCTGAATCATGGACAGTATCAAAAGATGGTTTGACCTATACCTATAAAATCCGTCAAGGTGTTAAGTGGTATACCTCTGAAGGAGAAGAATATGCTGAAGTAACAGCTCATGACTTTGTGACAGGCCTCAAGTATGCTGCGGATAAAAAGGCAGAAAACTTGTACTTGGTGCAAGACTCTATCAAAGGTTTGGCGGACTATATTGAGGGGCAATCATCAGACTTTGAGACTGTTGGTATCAAGGCAGTCGATGACTATACTCTCCAATATACCTTAAACAAGCCGGAGTCTTATTGGAATTCTAAGACTACAGGTGGAATTTTAAGTCCAGTCAATGAAGCCTTCTTGAAATCTAAGGGGGATGAATTTGGAAGTGTAACTCCGTCTAGTATCCTGTCAAATGGACCTTACTTGTTCAAATCATTCACATCAAAATCTTTAATTGAGTTTGAAAAGAATCCTAATTATTGGGATAAGGACAATGTGAAGATTGATAAAGTAAAACTTTCCTTCTATGATGGTTCAGACCAAGATAGTTTGGCTAGAGGTTTCTTGGAAGGAAACTATACAGACGGTCGTATCTTCCCAACAAGCTCTGTGTTTGATCAGTTGAAAAAAGGGAACGAGGACAAGATTACTTATACTCCTCAAAATGCTATAACCTTCTATTATCTCTTCAATGTTAATCGTCAAAGCTACAAGCAAACCATGAAACAGACGGATAAAGAAAAGACGGACTCACGTCTAGCAATGCAAAATAAAGATTTCCGTCAAGCTATTAACTTTGCCTTTGACCGTCATGCCTATGCTGCCCAGACAAATGGAGAAGATGGGGCTGATCGAATCCTTCGAAATACAGTCACACCAAGTAACTTTGTTCAAATCGGTGGCAAAAACTTTGGGGATGCTGTCAATGAAAAGATGGTCAACTATGGTACAGAGTGGTCTAATATCAATCTGAACGATGCTCAAGCTGCTTTCTTGGACCCTGAAAAAGCTAAGGCTGAATTTGCCAAGGCTAAAGAAAGTTTGCAAGCAGAAGGCGTGACCTTCCCTATCCACTTGGATATGTTGGTAGACCAAACTGCTAAGTTGGATGTTCAGCAAGCAAGCTCCTTCAAGCAAACCGTTGAAGCAACGCTTGGATCAGATAATGTTGTGATTGATATCATTCAATTGTCACCAGATGAGAAAGACAATGCTACCTTCTTTGCGGATACCGCCGATCAAAAGGATTATGACATCGATATCTCAGGGTGGAGTGGAGATTTCTCAGATCCGAAAACCTATCTTGACCTTTTGGATCCAGACTCTGGTTCTCAGTTGAAAAATCTTGGCTTGACTCCAGGAAAAGACAATGAGATCAAGGAAAAACTCGGTCTAGCTACCTACAAGAAGTTGTTGGATGCGGCAGATAGTGAGAATGAAAATACGCAAACACGTTATGAAAAATTTGCCGAAGTTCAAGCTTGGTTGACAGATAGTGCTCTCTTCCTACCAGTTCAAAGTGCAGGAGCAAATCCTATTTTCCGTAAGACAGTTCCGTTTACAGGGGCCTTCTCATTTGTTGGGCACAAAGGAGATGCGGACAACTACAAATATGTTGAATTGCAAAAGGAACCTGTGACAGCTAAACAGTACCAAGAACTTTATGAAAAATGGCAAAAAGAAAAAGCTGAGTCTAATAAAAAAGCCCAAGAAGATTTGGTTAACCACGTTCGATAGAAGAAGGTTATCAATAAAATTTTAATACTCTTCGAAAATCTCTTCAAACTGCGTCAACGTCGCCTTTCCGTAGGTATGGTTACTGACTTCGTCAGTTCTATCCACAACCTCAAAGCAGTGCTTTGAGCAGCCTGCGGCTAGTTTCCTAGTTTGCTCTTTGATTTTCATTGAGTATAAGTCTAATTTTAGGGACTAGATTCAGAAAAAAGGCATTACCAGGAGCTTATTGGTTCTGGTAATGCCTTTTCTTTATTCTTTCAAATGATATGAATAGCTAGCAATAATGACATCTTCGTGCCATCTGAGAGCATATTTTAATTTAAGGCTCATTTGATTGTGGAGGATATTTTGCCAAGGTTTGTTAGGGATAAACTGGGGTACAAGAACTGTAACCGTGTAGTTCTTTTTCTTGGCTTCTTGAGATATTTTTCGAACATATCGAACTGTAGGTGTGATAATATCGCGATAGCTGGTATTAATGTTTTTAAGAGTAATATTTGGGAAGTAGTCGGCAAATTCTTGGAGGATTTCTTGGTCTTTTTCTTCGGTTTCCTTGGTGGAAATATGCATGGCCAAAACTTCATCTCCGATGCTTTGAGCGTAATTAATCGCTCCAACACTGACTCGAGTAACATTTCCCACTAATACAAGAACGACATTGCCATCGTAGCTTTGCTTTTGAATCCCTTCATAGAGTCGAAGTTGTTTGGCCACTTTTTGGTAATGACTGTGGATGGACAGAAATAGGAAGGTTAGGACCAGGATAATTGGGAAGAATGGCCAGATATCTCCAAGCCTGAAGAGGAGTAGAATAAGGACGATAGCGTAACAAATGATAGCGCCGAGGATGTTAGCAAAGGCAGACTTTAAGAAATGAGAGCCTTTTTCTTTTTTCCAGTGGCGAATCATCCCTGTTTGAGAAAGTGCAAAAGGAACGAAAACTCCGATAGTATAGAGAGGAATCAAGCGTTCTGTATTTCCGTTAAAAATGAGCAGAAGAATCATAGCGCCAAAGGCTAGTGTTAAGATACCATTTGAGTAACCTAGGCGGTCTCCCTTCTCCATAAAGAGATGGGGCATGTACTTGTTCTTGGCCATATTGTAAGCCAACATCGGAAAGGCAGAAAAACCAGTATTTGCAGCAACGGCTAGGATTAGGGCTGTTGAGAATTGGAAGAGATAATAAACAATCTGACCGAGAGTAGAATCCCCTAAAATCCCTTTAGCCATCTGTGAAAGGATTGTTTCTCCGTGTTGAGGAGTAATGCCCATCCAGTAGTTTAGGAAGGTAATTCCTGCAAATAGAAATCCAAGAATCAGAGACATGATAGTAAGCGTCTGGGCTGCGTTTTTCTCTTTAGGAGTCTTGAAAAATGGAACGGCATTTGAGATGGCTTCAACTCCAGTTAATGAAGCTGAACCGCTGGTGAAGGCTCTTAAAATTAGGACAATTGAGAGACTTGGGACAGTTTGACCAATTGCAGAAGTTGCATGATAGCTGAGAGAACCAGTCAATAGTTGGAAGATACCAAACAATAAGAGGAAGACCGTACTAAAGATAAAGAGGTAGACAGGGATCATCAGAGAGCTGGCAGATTCCTTCAAGCCTCGCAGATTCAAAAGCATGAGCAAACATACTAGAAAAATGGAGATGTGGAGGTTGTAAGGATGGAGGGCAGGAAATGCAGCAGTGATAGCGTCAGCGCCTGCCGCCACTGATACGGCTACTGTTAGCATGTAGTCAACAAGCAGACTTCCCCCAGCAATCAAACCTAACTCAGGGGAGAGGTTTTCTCGAGTAACCATATAGGCACCTCCACCTTGAGGGTAGGCATGGATGATTTGTCGGTAAGAAATGGTCAGGCTAGCTAATAGTAAGAGGACAAAAATGCCGATAGGAAGACTCCACCAGATAGCAAGCGGAGAAAGACTAGCCAATACGAGAATGACCTGTTCAGGCCCGTAGGCAATAGATGATAGAGCATCGCTTGATAGCATTGCGAGTGCCTGCGTTTTTCCAAGTAGTCCTCCCTCGCCTTCAGTTAAGGACTTAAGGGGACGACCAATAAAGGTATATTTTAGTTTTGTAAACATTTTCTTTCCTTTTCTGAAAATTTCAACAAGAGTTATTATACTGCTACGAAAAAATACCGTCAAGAAAAAATGAGTGATTTCAAAATATTTTTTCCTATAAGAATGAGACTAGTTTTTTGGTATAATAGAAGGTAGAAAAAATGAGGGAATATAAATGATTTTTGATACACATACCCACTTGAATGTGGAAGAATTTTTGGGACGCGAAGAAGAAGAACTTGCCTTAGCGGCTGAAATGGGTGTAACTCGGATGAATATTGTTGGTTTTGACAAACCGACTATTGAGCGTGCTCTTGAACTAGTGGACAAGTATGACCAACTCTATGCTACGATTGGCTGGCATCCAACGGAAGCAGGGACATACACAGAGGAAGTGGAGTCTTACTTGTTAGAAAAACTAAAACATCCAAAAATTGTTGCCTTGGGCGAGATTGGTTTGGACTACCACTGGATGACAGCCTCTAAAGAAGTACAGGAACAAGTTTTCCGTCGTCAGATTCAGCTATCTAAGGAACTGGACTTACCTTTTGTAGTTCACACCCGTGATGCGCTAGAAGACACTTATGAGATTATTAAGAGCGAGGGAGTCGGACCTCGTGGAGGGATTATGCACTCCTTTTCAGGTTCTTTGGATTGGGCGGAGAAGTTTGTAGATCTTGGTATGACTATTTCCTTTTCTGGAGTGGTGACTTTCAAGAAGGCGACAGATATTCAGGAAGCAGCCAAAGAGTTACCTTTGGATAAGATTTTGGTAGAGACAGATGCGCCTTATTTAGCCCCAGTACCCAAGCGTGGGCGTGAAAATAAGACAGCTTACACGCGCTATGTAGTAGACTTTATTGCCGACTTGCGTGACATGACGACGGAAGAATTAGCTGCTGCGACAAGTGCCAATGCAGAAGGCATCTTTGGATTGGAAAGTAAATCATGAAAGAGAAAATTTCCCAAGTCATCGTAGTTGAAGGACGCGATGATACGGTCAATCTTAAACGTTATTTTGATGTGGAGACCTATGAGACTCGTGGATCGGCTATCAATGAGCAGGATCTTGAACGAATCCAACGTCTACATGAACGTTATGGGGTGATTGTCTTTACAGATCCTGATTATAATGGGGAACGAATCCGGCGCTTGATTATGACCGCCATCCCAACAGTCCAGCATGCCTTTCTCAAACGTGATGAAGCTGCTCCCAAGTCCAAGACCAAGGGACGTTCCCTAGGAATCGAACATGCCAGTTATGAAGACTTGAAAACAGCACTGGCTCAAGTAACAGAGCAATTTGAAGTAGAAAGTGACTTTGATATTAGCCGTAGTGACTTGATTCGCCTTGGTTTTCTAGCTGGAGCAGACAGCCGAAAACGCAGAGAATATTTAGGAGAAAGCCTTCGTATCGGTTATTCCAATGGTAAACAACTTCTCAAGCGTTTAGAATTATTTGGCATCAGTCTAGCTGAAGTTGAAGATGCCATGAAATCGTATGAGTAGGTGTGAATGTAGCCTATAAAATCACTTTGCTTTCAAAGTTTTTTTCGAAGCAGGTAGAAGAGGAGGCGTCTGATGTTAATTGGTCAAAAAATTAAAGAGATTCGGGTGGGGAAAGGCATTAGCCGTCCAGATTTTTGTGGAGATGAGCAAGAACTGACGGTTCGTCAACTATCACGAATCGAAAGTGGCGCTTCACAACCAAGTCTTCCCAAGTTAGACTACATTGCACGCCGTTTAGGAGTTCCAGCTTATAGCCTTATGCCAGATTTTACAGCCCTTCCTTCTGGTTACCTGGAGCTGAAATACCAGATTTTACGTGAACCAATCTATGGTAAAGAAGAGGAATACGATAAGAAAGAAGCATGCTTGGAAGAGATAGAGAATTTATTTTATGAGCAACTTCCTAGTGAGGAAAAAGTATGGTTTGATGCTACTAGAGCAACGATAGATGTTATTCGAAGTGGACGATCGGAATATGGGGAGACTGTGCTGGACGACTATTTTAAAAGAATTTATAATAAGGAATTGTTTTTGATAAATGAATTAGAGGTTATAAATTTGTATTTTGCTACGGTGCTTACAAAGATAAAACAAGGTCACAATCAGAATTTAGAAATTGACAGAATTCATTCGTTTTTATTTCGTTTGACAAATCACGTAGAATTAATTGCACCAGAATATCTTTTTGCGTTAAGTAATACTTTGTTTTCAGGTCTAGCTTGCTTGGATAATTTATCGTCTTATGATTCGCTATCAACTTATATATTCAGCCTTAATCAGATAATGGAAAAGACACAAGATTTTCAAAAAAAACCAATAGTATTAATGTTGGAGTGGAAATTATCCCTGATAATAGAGAAAGATTATGTCTCTGCCGAACAGCTCTATCAAAAATCAAAGATATTCGCTGATATAATAGGGAATTCTTATTTAGTTACCATGTTGGAAAAACAATGGCAAGAAGATTTAAAAAAATATTTATAAAAATAGTGGGACAATGACAAAAATGTCACTACGGTTATCGCAAAACAGTTCTAAAGTTCGTCTTTAGAGCTGTTTTTTTAGATATAAGCTAAAAATGACAAGAAATGGTTAGATTTGAAGGACATTGATGTCATTGGTAGTGTGATAAATATGGAGTATAATAATTATAAAAAATCATTTCAGGGTGTTATTTTAACAATTTAGATAAAAACAAATAATTTTAGAATATCATTTGATAATATAATAGTATCAACGTTGATAATGGAAAGAGGAGCAAGTAACTCAATAATCTTGCTATAAAATCAGAGGAGAAAACAAAATGAAAAACAAAATTATAACAAAAACAGTAGTTGCTTTAAGTTGTTTTTTAACCTTAAGTACTGTTGCTCTTCCTTCTGCAACTGTTTTTGCTACTACATCTTCGGTTTCAGATAAAGCAACTCAACTTTCAAAACGTTCTAAGGCAATTAATAGTGAAGGAAAGCATATCTATGTAGATAATGGACGTATCTTAGAGTTTGATAAGGACACTGTTTCACAAGAGGATATTCAAGCTGCCAAAATGGACAGAGGGAAGTGGTCTACTGCAGTTAAAGCTATTCGAAAAGGTTATAATAGAGTCCCTTCAAATGTTAAAAGATGGATAAATCAATATATAGGTTTAAATGCGATACTGGGAACACTAGATCACTTTACTGGTTGGATTGAAGACGGAATCTACCAGGCCTGTAAGAGTGCAGGTATGCCAGATTGGATGGCTTGGACAGTAGCTAAAGCCTTGACCTTAATAGCACTATAGTTTATGAAAAAATTAATAAAATATATCCCATTCTTCTTTTGTTTACTATATTTAATAAACGGAATACTTGATCTATACACTTTAAATATTTTAGGTGCAATTTTTAAAATTATAATTAGTACTTTGGGTATAATAGTCACATATCCGTTTTATAAAGAAGGAAACGAATAATTTAAAGAAAGAATTTTGTAGTCAGTCTTATTTAGTTGTTCTTGTGCATAGTATGAATAATTCGTGTTTACCATTTGCGAGTGATAAATAATGAACTTTAAAAAATCGAAGCCATAAAGAAGCTGATTTTTTTGAATGTATGTTTCAGGAGAATCAGTAAGCCAGCTTTTAAAGATTACCAAACACTATCTTCCTTCACGAGGGAAGATAGTGTTTTAGTGTGATTTTCACCCCAAAATACCAAGGGAATATGATACAATAGAAGTAATCATATACGGTTTAATCAGGCTTGATAGCAAGCATTAGAAAAGTGCTCCACGGTATTAGCCTTGTGTGGAGTTAATGAGGAAAAGTTATGGGAATCTTTGATTTTTTAAAAAAGACGGAAACTGCAGAGGCAACTGAAATAACTAAAGCACAGAATGAAAGAGAAGAATCTAAAAACAATGCATGTGTGGGAGTTTTGGACTTTCTCCCTATGAAGGAAACGAATCAATTATTGATTGTTGGGAGTTTAGAAGGGACTCTCAAGGTTGGGGATCAGTTGCAGTTTTGCAATCCCGACCAAGGAATGGAAAGTCTTGGTACTGTAGAAGTTAAAAAACTTAGCAGTCAAAACAAAGATGCAGATAGTCTAACTGATGAAGTTCTTGCCCATCTAGTGGTTGATAGGACTCCTTCTTTGGATAAACTGAAAAAGGGAAGTGTGCTCTTTAGCTCAGGTATTGAGGAAGAACAAAAATTATCTAGCTACTCGGATGCTCTGTATCGTGCTTTTGTAGCCATCCAAGAGGGTCAGTTAACAAATGAAGACTATTTGGCAGCTAGCCTTGATGACAGCGTAGAGATTTTACGTCTCTTTTTATGGAAATGCCGTCAAAATCAGAAAACTGAAAGTGAAGAAAGCTATCAATCCAACACTCGCAAGTTGGAAGGTCTAGCGGAAATCGTCAAGGACAAGTTGTTAGCAGCAGATTCAGTTTATGCAGTTTATTCGGAAAAAACAGGAGAACCTTACCTCTTTTCAACTACTTATGATAGAGGTGAGGAAGGTTATCTGTGTACTGATCCCATGATCATGCTTTTGACACCATCTTGGTATCGCCAATTCAAGGAAACCATTGATAGTCGACCAAACTCAGTCGTCAAACTGATTGAAAATACGGAAGATAAAAAAGGGATTGAAAATTTCCTAGGGACAGCTTTTTACTTAAATGGTGCCTTGGGAGCAATCTTTAATTCCAAGGAAGTCAGCATCAGTGCCTCAGCCTTGGTTCAAAAACCAGATTTTTCTGATTTACCAGAAATACAAGTTCCTGTCATGAATCCTGATTTAGTAAGATGGATGTTGTTGATGGGACAATTGGATAGCCCGACGACAGAAGAGCAAGAACTAGTTTATGGGCTTTACTACAAGTTCTTCTCTATGGCTATGCCTAAAGCAAAGTTCTTGCTGCCACTGGATGCGGAATCAGGATTCCCAGAAAATGGGCAAGAAGGTAACTCCTTTGTCTTGGAAAAAGATGCAAGCTTTAATATTCCGACCAGAGAAGGAAAAGATGGACGAAATTCTGTTCCAGTATTTACTGATTGGAAACGTCTACGAATGGTCTTTGATGAAAAGTGGAATGGCATGATTGAAGAAGCTGGAGGCGTGATTGAAGGCTTTGACTATGCCATAAACCCAACTGAATACTATGAAGCGGGTGCTTATGTTAGTCTAACAGCTTTTAAAGACATGCAAAAGCTCAGTGAGAAACTAGAAGGCAGAGCTAACGGTTAAAGAGTGCTTTAATAAATAGAAAAGAGAATAAATGAGAATTGCAGATTATAGCGTGACCAAGGCAGTGCTGGAGCGTCACGGTTTTACCTTTAAAAAATCCTTCGGGCAAAATTTCTTGACCGATACCAATATCCTTCAAAAAATTGTGGATACGGCTGAGATTGATGATCAAGTCAATGTTATCGAAATCGGGCCAGGGATAGGTGCCTTGACGGAATTCTTAGCTGAGCGTGCAGCTGAAGTCATGGCCTTTGAGATTGATCACCGCTTGGTACCAATTCTAGCGGATACCTTACGTGATTTTGACAATGTGACCGTAGTCAACGAGGACATTCTAAAAGTTGACCTAGCGCAGCATATCCAAAATTTTAAAAATCCTGACCTGCCTATTAAGGTAGTAGCCAACTTGCCTTACTATATCACAACCCCTATTCTCATGCACTTGATTGAAAGTGGGATTCCTTTTAGTGAGTTTGTGGTCATGATGCAAAAAGAAGTGGCAGATCGTATATCTGCTAAGCCAAATACCAAGGCTTACGGTAGCTTGTCGATTGCAGTTCAGTATTATATGACGGCCAAGGTTTCCTTTATCGTACCTCGTACGGTCTTTGTACCAGCGCCAAATGTGGACTCAGCTATCCTGAAAATGGTACGCCGTCAAGAACCTGCTGTAGCAGTAAAAGATGAGAACTTCTTCTTTAAAGTCTCTAAGGCTAGTTTTACTCATCGTCGTAAAACCTTGTGGAACAACTTGACAGGTTACTTTGGGAAGACCGAGGAAGTTAAGGATAAGTTGACCAAGGCTTTAGACCAAGCAGGCTTGGCACCATCTGTACGTGGTGAAGCTCTTGGTTTAGAAGAATTTGCCAGTCTAGCAGACGCACTTAAAGGACAAGGACTCTAAGATGCAGGGACAAATCATTAAAGCCTTGGCCGGTTTCTACTATGTGGAAAGTGATGGTCAAGTTTATCAAACACGCGCGCGTGGGAATTTTCGTAAAAAAGGTCATACACCCTATGTTGGAGATTGGGTAGAATTCTCTGCGGAGGAGAACTCAGAAGGTTATGTTTTAAAAATTCATGAACGAAAAAATAGTTTGGTTCGCCCACCCATTGTCAATATTGACCAAGCCGTTGTCATTATGTCAGTTAAAGAACCTGACTTTAATAGCAACTTGCTGGATCGCTTCTTGGTTCTCTTGGAACACAAGGGCATTCATCCTATCGTCTATATTTCCAAAATGGACTTACTAGAGGATCGCGAAGAGCTGGATTTTTACCAGCAGACCTATCGTGCTATTGGTTACGACTTTGTGACGAGTAAAGAGGAACTTTTGCCCTTGTTGACAGATAAAGTGACAGTCTTTATGGGGCAGACAGGTGTTGGGAAGTCAACTCTCCTCAATAAAATCGCACCGGATCTTAATCTTGAGACAGGAGAAATCTCTGATAGTCTAGGTCGCGGTCGCCATACTACTCGAGTTGTTAGTTTTTACAATCTCAATGGTGGTAAAATCGCAGATACCCCAGGATTTTCATCGCTAGATTATGAAGTATCGACGTCAGAAGACCTTAATCTAGCCTTTCCAGAAATTGCTAGTGTCAGTCGAGACTGCAAGTTCCGTACATGTACTCATACCCATGAGCCATCTTGCGCAGTGAAACCAGCAGTAGAAGAGGGGATCATTGCTACCTTCCGTTTTGACAACTATTTGCAATTCCTCAGTGAGATTGAAAATCGTAGAGAAACCTATAAAAAAGTCAGCAAAAAAATTCCAAAATAAGGAGAAACCTATGTCTCAATACAAGATTGCTCCGTCAATTCTGGCAGCGGATTATGCCAACTTTGAACGTGAAATTAAACGCCTAGAAGCAACTGGGGCAGAATATGCCCACATCGATATCATGGATGGTCACTTTGTACCTCAGATCAGCTTTGGTGCAGGTGTAGTCGAAAGTCTTCGTCCTCATAGCAAGATGGTCTTTGATTGCCACTTGATGGTATCAAATCCCGAACATCATTTAGAGGATTTTGCGCGTGCAGGTGCAGACATCATCAGCATCCATGCAGAAGCAACACCTCATATCCATGGGGCCCTTCAAAAAATTCGTTCTCTTGGTGTCAAACCTTCAGTCGTCATTAATCCTGGTACACCTGTTGAGGCGATTAAGCATGTGCTACACTTAGTTGACCAAGTATTAGTCATGACAGTTAACCCTGGATTTGGTGGGCAAGCCTTTCTGCCAGAAACCATGGATAAGGTACGTGAATTGGCTGCCCTTCGTGAGAAAAAAGGTTTGAACTTTGAGATTGAAGTCGATGGCGGTATTGATGACCAGACCATTGCTCAAGCCAAAGAAGCTGGAGCGACCGTTTTTGTAGCAGGGTCCTATGTCTTTAAGGGAGATGTCAATGAACGAGTGCAAACTCTCAGAAAACAACTGGACTAAAGTTGCAGTTTTTGCTGGTGGAGACCGTGGTCACTATCGAACAGCTTTTGATTGCTATGTCGGGGTGGATCGAGGCTCGCTCTGGGTATTGGAAGAAAAACTTCCTCTTGCTCTAGCAGTTGGGGATTTTGATTCTGTGACTGTAGAAGAACGTCAGTTGATTCAAGCGAATGCCCAGCACTTTGTCCAAGCCCAGCCAGAAAAAGATGATACGGATCTGGAACTAGCGCTTTTAACGATTTTTGAAAAAAGCCCTCAAGCACAGGTGACTATTTTTGGTGCCCTAGGTGGTCGCATTGACCATATGCTGGCTAATGTCTTTCTGCCCAGCAATTCTAAATTGGCGCCCTATATGCGTCAAATAGAGATTGAGGATGGGCAAAACTTGATTAGCTATTGCCCAGAAGGAATCAGTCGACTTGAACCACGTTCGGACTATGATTATTTGGCCTTTATGCCTGTGAGGGATAGTCGTTTGACAATACTCGGTGCCAAGTATGAACTGACAGAGGAGAATTTTTTCTTTAAGAAAGTTTACGCTTCTAACGAATATATAGATAGGGAAGTTTCGGTGACTTGCCCAGATGGTTATGTGGTTGTGCTGCATAGTAAGGACAGGAGGTAGGATGGAAAGTTTACTTATTGTTTTATTAGTTGCTAATCTAGCCGGCCTCTTTCTCATTTGGCAAAGGCAGGACAAGCAGGAAAAATATCTGACCAAGAGTTTGGAAGACCAAGCTGACAATCTTTCGGATCAGTTGGATTATCGGTTTGAACAAGCTCGACAAGCTAGCCAACTAGATCAAAAGGCCTTAGAAGTAGCTGTTAGTGACCGTTTGCAGGAGGTGCGGATTGAATTGCACCAAGGCTTAACTCAAGTTCGGCAGGAAATGAATGAGAACCTCCTCCAAACAAGAGATAAGACTGACCAACGACTACAGGCCTTGCAGGAGTCAAATGAGCAACGCTTGGAACAGATGCGCCAAACGGTCGAGGAAAAGCTAGAAAAGACCTTGCAGACACGCTTGCAGGCCTCTTTTGAGACAGTTTCCAAGCAACTAGAATCTGTCAATCGTGGCCTAGGTGAAATGCAGACTGTTGCGCGAGATGTCGGTGCGCTTAATAAGGTCTTATCTGGAACCAAGACACGAGGAATTCTGGGTGAATTACAACTGGGACAAATCATAGAGGACATCATGACACCTGCCCAGTATGAACGAGAATTTGCAACGGTTGAAAACTCTAGTGAACGTGTGGAATACGCCATCAAGTTACCTGGGCAAGGTGACCAGGAATATGTTTATCTACCGATTGATTCTAAGTTTCCCCTGGCGGATTATTACCGTCTGGAAGAAGCCTATGAAGCAGGTGACAAGGACGAGATTGAGCGCTGTCGTAAGTCTCTCCTAGCAAGCGTCAAGCGTTTTGCCAAGGATATCAAGAGTAAGTACCTGGCGCCACCTCGGACAACTAATTTTGGAGTCTTGTTTGTTCCGACAGAAGGTCTCTATTCGGAAATCGTTCGCAATCCGATTTTCTTTGATGATTTGAGACGGGAGGAACAGATTATCGTTGCAGGACCAAGTACCTTATCAGCCCTACTCAATTCTCTATCTGTTGGCTTCAAAACTCTCAATATCCAAAAGAGTGCTGACCATATCAGTAAAACCCTAGCTAGTGTCAAAACAGAATTTGGCAAGTTTGGAGGTGTTCTGGTCAAGGCACAAAAACATCTCCAACATGCCTCTGGCAATATTGATGATTTATTAAACCGTCGTACTACAGCTATCGAGCGAACGCTTCGTCACATTGAGTTATCAGAAGGTGAGCCTGCGCTTGATTTGCTCCAATTCCAAGAAGATGAGGAAGAATATGAAGATTAGTCACATGAAGAAAGATGAGCTTTTTGAAGGCTTTTACCTGATCAAGTCAGCTGACCTGAGACAGACACGTGCTGGGAAAAATTACCTAGCCTTCACCTTCCAAGATGATAGTGGAGAAATCGAAGGGAAGCTCTGGGATGCTCAACCCCACAATGTTGAAACCTTTACAGCAGGGAAAGTAGTCCATATGCAAGGTCGTCGTGAAGTGTACAACAATACGCCTCAGGTTAATCAAATCACCCTTCGCTTACCACAACCTGGCGAACCAAATGACCCAGCGGACTTCAAGGTTAAATCTCCAGTAGATGCCAAAGAGATTCGTGAGTATATGGCGCAGATGATTTTTAAAATTGAAAATCCAATTTGGCAGCGAATTGTTCGGAATCTCTACACTAAGTATGACAAGGAATTCTACTCCTATCCAGCTGCTAAGACCAACCATCATGCCTTTGAAACAGGTCTTGCTTATCATACAGCTACTATGGTTCGTTTAGCAGAAGCAATTGCAGATATTTATCCTCAGCTCAATAAGAGCTTGCTCTACGCGGGGATTATGTTGCATGACCTGGCCAAGGTTATTGAGTTGACAGGTCCTGACCAGACAGAGTACACAGTAAGAGGAAACCTTATCGGTCATATCGCTCTGATTGATAGCGAAATTACCAAAGCAGTAATGGAGCTTGGCATTGATGATACCAGAGAAGAAGTTGTACTTCTTCGCCATGTCATTCTCAGTCATCATGGTCTCCTTGAGTATGGTAGTCCAGTTCGTCCTCGAGTGATGGAAGCAGAAATTATTCATATGATTGATAATTTGGATGCCAGCATGATGATGATGACAACAGCTCTGGCCCTTGTTGATGAGGGAGAAATGACCAATAAAGTCTTTGCTATGGACAATCGTTCCTTCTACAAGCCAAAATTAGACTAGAAACTAAAAAAATGAACTTTATTTAGGCAATAAAGTTCGTTTTTTTGCTTTAGTGTGATATAATGAGAAAAAGACTAAATAAAAAAGAATGGTAAAAATATAATGAAATTAAGAAGAAGTGATCGGATGGTTGTCATTTCCAATTACTTGATTAACAATCCATACAAATTAACCAGTCTCAACACCTTTGCGGAAAAGTATGAATCTGCCAAATCGTCTATTTCTGAAGATATCGTCATCATTAAACGTGCTTTCGAAGAAATTGAAATCGGTCATATTCAAACGGTGACAGGTGCTGGTGGTGGTGTTATTTTTACACCATCGATCTCTACCCTTGAGTCTAAAACGATTATCGAAGAGCTTCGTGATAAACTTTCAGAGAGTGACCGCATTCTGCCAGGTGGCTACATTTATTTATCTGACCTATTGAGCACTCCAGCTATTTTGAAAAATATCGGTCGCATTATTGCTAAGAGCTTTATGGATCAGAAGATTGATGCCGTTATGACTGTTGCGACCAAAGGGGTTCCGCTTGCGAATGCGGTAGCAAATGTCCTCAACGTACCATTTGTCATTGTCCGTCGCGACTTGAAAATCACTGAAGGTTCAACTGTTAGTGTCAACTATGTTTCAGGTTCTAGTGACCGTATCGAAAAGATGTTCCTTTCAAAACGTAGCCTCAAAGCAGGAAGTCGTGTCTTGATCGTCGATGACTTCTTGAAGGGTGGAGGAACCATTAACGGGATGATTAGCCTCTTGTCTGAGTTTGATTCAGAGTTGGCTGGTGTAGCTGTCTTTGCTGATAATGCACAGGAAGACCGTGAACAACAGTTCGACTACAAGTCACTCTTGAGAGTCACGAACATTGATGTGAAGAACCAACAAATTGCTGTTGAAGTTGGAAATATCTTCGATACAGAAAAATAAGAATTGACTTGAAATACAAAGGTTGGAACTTTCGTCCCAGCCTTTCTTTGATAATGAATATGAAGGAGTCCTATGAAAACACCATTTATTAAACGTGATGCCTTAGAAAAGATTGTTGAGGAGTTTCCAACCCCATTCCATCTTTACGATGAAAAAGGGATTCGTGAGAAAGCACGCGCAGTAAACAAGGCCTTTTCTTGGAATAAGGGCTTTAAAGAATACTTCGCAGTTAAAGCAACCCCAACACCAGCTATCTTGAAGATTTTGCAAGAAGAAGGATGTGGAGTGGATTGTTCTAGTTATGTAGAACTCTTAATGAGTCACAAGCTTGGGTTTACAGGGGCGGATATGATGTTTTCATCTAATAACACCCCAGATAGAGAGTATGCTTATGCTCGTGAATTAGGTGCGACGATTAATTTAGATGCCTTTGAAGATATCGAGCATTTGGAACGTGCAGCAGGCATCCCAGAAATCATCTCTTGCCGTTACAATCCTGGTGGCGTATTTGAACTGGGCACGGACATTATGGATAATCCTGGTGAAGCTAAGTTCGGGATGACTAAGGAACAGCTTTTTGAAGCCTTTGCCATCTTGAAAGAAAAGGGAGCTAAAACCTTTGGGATTCATTCCTTCCTAGCGTCAAATACAGTGACCCATCTCTACTATCCAGAATTAGCACGTCAGCTTTTTGAGTTAGCGGTAGAAATCAAGGAAAAGTTAGGTATTTCACTGGACTTTATCAATCTTTCTGGAGGTATCGGGGTTAACTATCGCCCAGATCAAGAACCTAATGACATCGCTTTGATTGGTGAGGGAGTTCGTCAGGTTTATGAAGAGGTTTTGACACCAGCAGGCCTTGGTCAAGTTAAGATTTTTACAGAACTAGGACGTTTCATGTTGGCACCTCATGGCATTCTCGTCACAAAAGTTACTCATAAAAAGAAAACCTACCGTACTTATCTAGGAGTAGATGCGTCAGCTGTCAATCTTATGAGACCGGCTATGTACGGTGCTTACCATCATATTACTAATATGATGCATCCTGATGGTCAGACTGAAGTAGTTGATGTTGTTGGCTCTCTTTGTGAAAACAACGATAAGTTTGCAGTTAATCGTGAACTACCTCAAACAGAAATTGGTGATTTGTTAGTCATTCATGATACAGGTGCGCATGGCTTCTCTATGGGCTACCAGTACAATGCCAAGCTTCGTTCGGCAGAAATTCTCTATACAGAGGACGGTGGAGCACGCTTGATCCGCCGAGCAGAGCGACCAGAGGATTATTTTGCGACTCTCTATGGGTTTGATTTTGACAAGGATTAATAAATATTTTGAAAATCATGAAAGTTGAAAGTGAAAAACAGATTGTTTTCTAAAAAATAGGCAAAATCTGTGGTTTTTCTTTTCAGTCATGGTATAATAAAGACTATAAAACGTTTTCAAGGAAGGTAACGATATGTCTGAGGAAATAATTGACTATGGACAAGTGACAGGAATGGTGCATTCGACAGAGAGTTTTGGGGCGGTAGATGGCCCTGGAATTCGTTTTATTGTCTTTTTGCAAGGCTGTCAGATGCGTTGCCAATACTGCCATAACCCTGATACTTGGGCTATGGAAACTAATAAATCTCGTGTACGAACAGTAGATGATGTCTTGGAAGAAGCACTTCGCTATCGTGGTTTCTGGGGAGACAAGGGAGGTATCACAGTCAGCGGAGGAGAAGCCCTCTTGCAGATTGATTTCTTGATTGCTCTCTTTACCAAGGCAAAAGAAAAGGGTATCCACTGTACCTTGGATACTTGTGCCCTTCCATTCCGTAACAAACCACGCTATCTAGAAAAATTCAACAAGTTAATGGCCGTGACAGACTTGGTACTCCTTGATATCAAGGAGATTAACGAAGCACAACACAAGATTGTGACCAGTCAAACCAATAAAAATATTCTGGCTTGTGCTCAGTACTTGTCAGAAATCGGTAAACCTGTTTGGATTCGTCACGTTCTTGTACCTGGATTGACAGACCGCGATGAAGATTTGATTGAACTTGGTAAGTTTGTAAAAACTCTCAAAAATGTTGATAAGTTTGAAATCTTGCCTTATCACACTATGGGTGAGTTCAAATGGCGTGAGCTTGGGATTCCGTATTCACTTGAAGGAGTTAAACCTCCAACAGCAGATCGTGTTAAGAATGCTAAGGAATTGATGGATACAGAAAGCTATCAAGATTACATGAAACGTGTACATGGATAAAATGAAAGAAGAGGTCGAGATTTTTTCTCGGCCTCTTTTTGACTATAGAAAAGGCTCAGCATTTAAGCTAAGCCTTTTATTTTTTATCTAGAATGTTGTTTTCCAGCATTGCGTTTTTTGTTTTTCTTCTTGTTAGAAGTTGTGATAGCTGTTGCTGGTTCAGGGGTTACATCTTTACGAGTGCTTGAAGTTTTGCTTGCTTTTGGTGGGTTCTTAGCAAATTCTTCACGTACTTTTTTACGAAGTTTTGGACGAACGATGTAGTTGATGATAAATTGTTGAAGAATCATCATGAAACCACCGACAACCCAGTAAAGTGTAACGCTGGCTGGTGAGAAGACAGAGAACACGACAATCATGAGGGGGCTCATATAGAGCATCTTCTTGATTTGTTCTCTTTGAGTTTCATCCTCAACTCCATGTAAAGAAAGGAGTGATTGAAGATAGTAAAGGATACCAGCAAAGGCAACCAAAATCATACTAGGTGAGCCTAGAGGAATTCCTAGGTAGCTTGCTTGGGCAACTCCTTCAGTATGTTGGGCAGCAAAGTAGATAGCAGAGAAGAAAGGCATTTGAATGAGGATAGGGAAACATCCCACGCCGCCAAACATGCTGATGCCGTGCTCTTTTTGAGCAGCAAAGAGAGCTTGTTGAGCTTCTAATTTTTCTTCTTGTGTCGTTGCTTCTTTCAGACGAGTCTGATGTGGTTCAAGGACGTGCTTGAGAGCATTCATCTTCTCAGAGTGAAGGGTCGCCTTCCATGATTGGTAGATACCAAGTGGGAGGATAATCAAGCGGACGATAATGGTTACGATGATGATCCCAACACCGAAACCGAGACCTTGATCATTAGCGAAGTATTTGATAGCTTCTCCCATTGGAGCACCCAAGAAATCCCAAACGGGACCAGTTGGGAGTCCTGTTGATTTATCAACCTGGACACAACCTGTCAAGACTAATAGCATAGCCACTCCCATGACTGAGAGGGCGATTCGTTTAATTGATTTCACTGTTTTTATTCCTTCTTTAAAAATTATACCTTTCTATTCTACTGTTTTTTTGGAAAATATACAATAGTTCTAGAGACCTAATTTGCGACTTTGAAGTCTGAATAAGATGGAAAGTTACTCAATTGAACATCAAGATAGGTTACTTTAGAGAATGGGGTAGGGCCTTTTCGAATCTCTTGGATAAACTTGGCCATGATGGCTGAAGACTCTGCTTGGGCAAGAATTTCAACGGTTCCGTCATCGTTATTCCAGACACGACCCGTAATGCCACCTAGTTCTAGAGCGAGACTATAGACACCCCAGCGGAAGCCCACTCCTTGGACGCGACCTTGGGCGATCATTTTAACCTTTTGCATACCAAACCTCCTTGATTGTGTTATAATATTTCTATGACTATTATAACCTCTAAAGCCAATTCTGTGGTGAAAAATGCCAAAAAATTACATCAAAAAAAATATCGGAAAACCTCATATCTGATTGAGGGATGGCATCTGTTTGAAGAAGCCGTTCAGGCAGGTGCAAAGATTGAGAAAATTTTTGCTCTCGCAGAGTATGGTGAAAAATTAGTAGACTATCCTCAGGCTGTCCTTGTGACAGAAGAAATCTTGCTCGATTTAGCAGATTCTCAAACGCCTCAGGGCATTGTTGCCATTGTTCAAAAGGAAGAGGAGAAGTTGCCAGATTTGAGTCGGGGGAAATATCTTTTCTTAGAAGATGTGCAGGATCCTGGAAATGTTGGGACCATGATTCGGACGGCAGATGCAGCAGGTTTTTCTGGAGTCATCGTTTCCAGCAAGTCAGCAGATATCTATAGCCTCAAAACGCTTCGCTCCATGCAAGGCAGTCATTTCCATTTGCCGATTTATCGCATGTCTGTCGAAGGGTTTGTGGAACAAGCTAAAAAGAGCGGTTTACCAATTCTGGCAACCACCTTATCACAAAACTCTAAAGATTGTCGTGAACTGGATTGGTTAGAAGATTTTGCCTTGGTTATGGGAAATGAAGGGCAGGGCATTAGTCCATTCATGACAGATCAGGCAGACCAATTGGTCCACATCAGCATGAAAGGGCAGGCAGAAAGCCTCAATGTCGCTATTGCTGCAGGCATACTCATGTTTTATTTGAGTTAAATGATTTAATTTTTGTTATAATCAGTAAAAAGATTTCATAAGGAGAAAAAGATATGAATCAAACAATTATTCAAGAACGTTCAGGTTTGAATCAATTTTATGCAAAAGTTTATGCTTTTGTAGGGATTGGGATCGCCTTATCTGCACTTGTTTCAGCCTTGATGTTAACAACCTTTCAAGACCTTCTTGTTCAGTTGATGTTTAACGCCCGCATATGGCTAATCGTAACAGGAGTGGTTGAAGTTGCTCTTGTCATTGCAGCCAGTAATATGGCTTATAAAAATAGCCCAGCAGCTCTTCCGATGTTTCTCATCTATTCAGTAGTGAACGGTTTTTCACTGAGTTTCATCGTATCACTCTATCTACCAGGAACGGTTCTAACGGCTTTCATTTCTAGCGCTGCCCTTTTCTTTGTCATGGCAATTGTCGGAGTTGTGATTAAAAAGGACTTGAGTGGTATCGGGCGTGCTTTGATTGCAGCCCTGGTAGGTCTTATCTTGGCTATGATTGTCAATGTATTTTTAAACAGTGGCCTCTTCGACTACATTATCAGTATTGTCATGGTTCTTGTATTTGCAGGTTTGATTGCTTGGGATAACCAAAAGATTCGCTATGTTTATGAAGAATCAAATGGTCAAGTCGCTACAGGTTGGGCAATT
The DNA here is from genome assembly GCF_047463635.1 of Streptococcus infantis. Classification (GTDB taxonomy): domain Bacteria; phylum Bacillota; class Bacilli; order Lactobacillales; family Streptococcaceae; genus Streptococcus; species Streptococcus infantis_W. The sequence goes on along the minus strand of NZ_JASHDL010000025.1, from coordinate 1,319 downwards.
TCATTGGCACTTAGCCTCTACCTTGACTTTATCAACCTTTTTCTTAGCTTCTTGCGTATCTTTGGAAGTGACGATTAATATTTTTAGAGCTCAAATGAGCTCTCAGATTGAAGACAAAGTCCTTAGAACTCAAGTTTCTAAGGGCTTTTCTTTTTGTAAAGTCGTATAATAGAGGTAAGAAGAGTTGTGAGGTAATCCCTATGTTTCACAAAGAAAAACCTGATTATAATCGTAAGCAATATGGTTTCTATACAATAGACGAATTGGTCCCTAAAGATCACTTTCTTCGACAAGTTGATTCAAAGGTTGATTTTGACTTTATATATGACTTGGTAGAAGATACCTATAGTCCAAATAACGGTCGTCCTAGTCTTGATCCCGTCATGTTAGTCAAAATTCCTTTGATCAAGTGTTTTTATGGCATTCGTTCCATGCGCCAAACCATTAAAGAGATTGAAGTAAATGTAGCCTATCGTTGGTTTCTCGGACTAACTTTAGATGATAAGGTTCCTCATTTTACTACCTATGGGAAGAATTACAGCCGTCGTTTTCAAGATAAAGAACTCATTTCTGAGATTTTTTCCCAAGTTCTCAATCAAGCTTTGTATGCTGGCTTAATTGATCCTTCTGAAATATTTGTGGATGGTACCCATATCAAAGCAGCGGCTAATAGTCACAAGTATCGTAAGGAAATGGTAGAGCAACAAGCTAAATTTATGAGTGAACAATTGGCAGTTGAGATTGATTTAGATCGGAAAAAACACGCAAAAAAGTCCTTAAAGCCCGCAAAAGAAAGTGAGGCTAAGGAAAAGAAAATTTCAACAACAGATCCCGAGTGTGGTTGGTTTCACAAGGGCGAACACAAGGAAGTATTTGCCTATTCTGCCCAAGTTGCTTGTGATAAGCATGGTTGGGCCTTAGCTTATACGGTTGAAGCAGGAAATGTTCATGACAGTCAGGCTTTCCCTGCCTTATTTTCAAAGTTAGAGCCTTTCTCCCCACGCTATATTATTGCGGATTCAGGCTACAAAACCCCAACTATTGCTCATTATTTATTAGAACGTAATATCATTCCTGTCTTCCCTTATACTCGTCCAAAGGGAGTAAAGGGGAACTTAAGACCTAGTAATTTTGTTTATGATGCAAGTAATGACTCTTATATTTGTCCAGAGAATCAAGTATTAAGCTATCACACTACCACTCGAGAAGGCTACCGTGAGTATAAGAGTAATCCCAAAGTATGTGTTGCCTGTCCTTTATTATCCGTTTGTACCCAAAGCAAGAATTTTCAAAAAGTAGTAACGAGACATGTCTGGAAA
>NZ_JASHDL010000024.1:0-24507 GCF_047463635.1 Streptococcus infantis | reverse complement strand
CATATGAATCTTTCTAATGAGTTGTTTTGTCGCTTTTCATTATAGGTCATATGGGACTTTTTTTCTACAACAAAATAGGCTCCATAATATCTATAGGGGATTTACCCACTACAAATATTATAGAGCCTTTTTATTGTCGAGATTAGTCTCTTGATCCAATCTCTATGACTTGGATGCTTTTACATCATCTTATTCGTCTTCTTTTTTCTTTCCCATTGCAAAGAGACCAAGTAATGCTCCTACAACACCTGCTGTTGCAAGGGTTGCATTTTCCTTAGTACCTGTTTCAGGGAGGATATTTTGACGACTTGCAGGTGCTTGGTAGGTCTTATCTTGTGACATAGCAAGAGCTATTTGTGACTGCTCATCTTTGAATTCTGGAAGTTCATGGATAGCTCCTTCTGATCCATTGACACCACCTGTGTATGCTGGAACTTGGTGAATAGTCCCTTCTCCACCAGGAACGCCACCAGTGAACTCAGGTACTTCATGAACAGTTGCTTCTGCTCCATTCACACTGCCTGTGTATGCTGGGATTTCCACTACTGGTGCTGCTTCATCGCCTACTGTACCAATAGCTCCTGTGTATTCTGGAACTTCATGAACAGCTGCTTCGACTGCGTTAACGCCACCCTTGAATTCTGGGACTTCTACTACTGGTGCTGCTTCATCACCTACTGTGCCAATAGCTCCTGTGTATGCTGGGATTTCCACTACTGGTGCTGCTTCATCGCCTGCTGTGCCAATAGCTTCAGTGTATTCTGGAGCTTCATGAACAGCTGCTTCGACTGCGTTAACGCCACCCTTGAATTCTGGGACTTCTACTACTGGTGCTGCTTCATCACCTACTGTGCCAATAGCTCCTGTGTATTCTGGAGCTTCATGAACAGCTGCTTCGACACCATTTACTCCACCATTAAATTCTGGAACCTCTACTACTGGTGCTGCTTCATCACCTACTGTGCCAATAGCTTCAGTGTATTCTGGAACTTCATGAACAGCTGCTTCTGCCCCATTGACACCGCCTGTAAATTCTGGAACCTCTACTACTGGTGCTGCTTCATCGCCTGCTGTGCCAATGACTCCTGGGTACTCTGGAACTTCATGAACAGCTGCTTCTGCTCCGTTAACACCACCTGTGAATTCTGGAACCTCGTGGATAGCTGGTTCGGTTTTGCCTGATACTTCTTTCTTAGTTCCGACTAAGACAATCTCATCTTGTGCTGCTTCAACAACTTCACGAAGTTTTTCAGTACGGCTTCCATCTACTGCAACTTCAGTAATGATGCGTTCTTTACCTTCACGACCTACTTGAGTCACACGAGTTTCACCTTCTGGAAGAGTCGGATCATCTTGCATAATAGACTTGAAGCTGATTGCTTCTTCTACCACTTCTAGGCTAGGAAGTGCTTCTTGAACAGCTGGTTCTGTCTTAGCAGTTTCGACCTCATCTTTAGTCAATTGGATCCGATACTCTTTAACGTTCTTACCACTTTCTGAAACAAGACGTACCAAGACTGGAAGTTTATCATCACCACTATCAACAACTGTCGCCGCTACGTTTTCACCAGCTTCCACTGTCACTTTAGGACGTTTTCCACTATAGGTTACTTGGTAATCTACACGAGCTTCAGAGAAGTCAGCAAGCTCTCTACCATCCACAAGAAGTTTAGAAGCTGTATTGTCCTTAGGTGCTTCACTTGGTGCGATAAAGGCCATTTCAGTGATAGCCACACCCTTCTTGTCTGCTTTTCTTTCCATGCGCCATCTCATAGCTTTAGCTTTGACTGGTGCAAAGGTTACATGGATGTCAGTTCCTGCTTGAATCTCTTGATCCGCACGGTATTCAACTTTCTCCCAGTTAGAAGGAGTGTTGAATGGGTGATCAGGATCGTATGGTTGGTAGTTAGAGTAATATTCTGGTGAATCAAATTCTGGTCCAACATAGCGTTCTAATACTAGTTTAGAAGGGGCGTCTGTTCCACCATCTGCAAAGAAGCGGATGCTTCCTTCAGCTACTGTACGTTCAACAATCTTACCATTTTCTCTGAAGATAACCCCTACTGAAACTTCTGGATTTTCAGATGGAGTTGGAGACCAGTTAGTCCAACGACGGCTTTCATCATCTGAACCATCGTTAACATAGTCTACACGGTCATGAGAGTTTGGATCAATATCGTTAGTTGCTGAGGCAAATGAACGGTTGCTATCATCATCGAAGTCTGGGTTGTCTGAAAGATTTTCTCCGAGTTTGTCTGTTACACGAACAGCTACTTCAGCAGTTAAATCAGTACCCAAAACGCGACCATGAACTGTAAATTCACCTGCTTTTGTTAGATTCTCTGCTGGGACTGCTTCCCAGTCAACAGCCAAGTCTTTGACTTCATAGTCAGATTTTCCTGTGAAGTAAACAGGAACTTTTGCTGGTAGCTCAAGAGTTTGTCCTTTAGCAACCAAGCGAGATGATTTGGCAACAGCAACAGGTTTACTTGCGAGCAAATCTTTATCATTTGTGAAGTGTAGGCGGTATTCACCTAGGATATCTCCGTTTTCAGCCTTGACAACAACACGAACTGGATCTCCTTCACCTACGCTTGGTACAACTGTTGCAATACCATTTTCAGTGACACTCGCTGTAACAGCTGGAGCTTTTCCTTGACTTACTTCTAGATAGTAGTCAGTCAAGCCTGGGTTAAAGTTTGGCAAATCTTTTCCATCTACTTGGATTTGTGCTTGAGCATTCTTAGTTGCAGCTACTTGTTTAGAGAAGATTTGCATTTCTGTAATAGAAGTACCCCATTTACCATCTGGTCTAACCATGCGGATACGAACTGCATAAGTGTTGACTTTATCAAAGCTAAAGTGGGTCATTTCTCCAGCTCTGACTTGATCTGGAGCCTTGAGATTTGTGACTTGTTTCCAGTTTTTATCGTCATTAAAGACATGGTCTTCGCGTGCTACGAAGCTTGGATTCTTAGGAACTGTTGGAGTTGCTGAACCGACATAGTATTCGATGACATAGGATTTAGGTGCACCAACACCGTGGTCTTCGTGGAAGGCTACATTGAGGTTATCCACTGAACGTTTAGACATGATACCAGAGTCACCAAAGAGAATTCCTACGGATGCTTCACTTGTACGGTTCCAGTTTGTCCAGCGGTTTGCTGGTTGGTTGTTATATGAAATTAGTTTGTCATTAACATTGGCTACTGAGTCACTTGGATTTGAGTCTGATGCAAAGGCAAGTGGCAATTCTGAACCAGTCCACTGGTCAGAAATATTTGCACCAGTTTCTGTCTGAGCAGACACACGAACATGAAGTTTGGTTGGTAGTTGAGTACCTTCGACATGTCCTGTCACAGTAAAGTTGCCTTCTTGTGCGTATTGGCTTGGTTCAATTGCGTTCCAAGTTACTTTAGCTGAAGAGACTTGGCCATTTGAGTGGTAAGTACGAACGCTCTCTGGTAGTTGAGGAGCTTCTGCAACTGGAGTTGTTACGCTCACTTCTTCGACAGCAATGATACCTTCGACAGATACCTTAGCATGTGCTTCTTTCTCAATTCCTTCAACTTTACCTAGGACTTCAAAACTATGGTATTTAGCAAGGTCTTCCTTAGCAACTGCTTGCCAAGTCACCTTGTGAACCTTCGGAAATCCTTTGTCATACTCTACAGTTACAGTAGCAGGTAGACTTGGTTCTTGGTTCAAACCTGTCACGACACTAACTGGACGGATGGCTTGGACAACTTTGCTTTCAGTATTTGCTTGAATGTTCAAGTCAATCTGACCTTCTGCTCCTTCAAATTGAGCTTTCAGAGTTACTTGACCAGGTTTATGCAATTCAAGCATACCTTTACGAACAGCTACATCTCCTTCACCTGTAGTGGAGAAGGTAACCTTATCAGCTTTCAAGACTGCTTGTGTACCGTCTTGATAGTGAGCCAAGACCTTGATACCGACAGTTTGGTCTTCTTTCAAAGTAGCTGCATTTTCAACTTCTAGGCTCAAACGTTCAATTTGTGGAGCTTCTTGTAGGAATTGGATAGCATAGGTTTGTAGTGGGCCACCATCGTTTGGTTGAACATGGATGCTTGCACGCATACCATTTGCTTCATTAGCTTGAATAACTGTCACTTGAGCATTTTCAGCTGTAGCTTCAACCTCTGGCAAGGTTGCTCCATAAGCAAGCTTGTGGTATTTTACATGTTGGTCAGTTGAAAGACCTTCAACCGCTTGATCTGCCACAGTTACACTTGGAACTACTGGATTAGCAGCTTCCCCTTCTGCAACTACCAAGGTCGCAGCGATTTCTTCATCTTCTAAAATACCTTTTGCTGGGATGCGAGAGCCTGGGATTGCTAGTTTAGCTTGGTCTTCAGCTGCAATTTCCCACTTATTAACATCATAGCTTGCTACGGTACCATCTGACAATACGTAAGAAACAGATTTGTCGACTGAATTTAGGTCTGTATTTGGAGCGATTCTCTTGACTACAGGTAATTCTGCTTCGAGAGCCAAGACTTCAACACGCGCTTCTACATCACGTCCATCTGCTACACCTTTAACCGTAAAAATACCAGGTTCGTTGACATTAACTGCTGACCATTCTACTGGAAGTTTGGCACGACTGCCATCACTGTAGATAAAAGCTACTTTCTTAGGCATTTTTGGTGTTTGACCGATAACGGTACGGACTTTAGCAACTTCTGTACCTAAGACAGTTTTTTCTGCTTGGTCTTTCTTACCTGTGAATATAGTAGTTTGATCAGATTTCAAGAGATCAGAGTGAGCAGTCAAAGTAAATTTACCAGCTTGCTCAGTTGATTTAACAATGACAACACCCTTACCATTGAAGGCCTTACGGATCCATGAACCGTCTGCTTGTTCTTTGTAACGCTCACGGCTAGCTTGTTCACCGTTATCCACACCGACAATCTGACCTTGTCCATGCAACTGGAAGCGCACAAGGTTATTGGCAGTAGGAACTACATTACCAGCGCTGTCAACGATTTCGTAGTAAATATAAGTAAGGTCTTTTCCGTCTGCTGCAATAGCATGTTCTTCTTTGACTAAACGAACCCCTGCAGGCTCACCAGCAGTCGTAATCTTATCACGAGCAATTTCATTACCTGCCTCATCACGGGCTACTGCTTCCAAGGTTCCAGGTTTATAAGCAACCTTCCACTCAAGGTATAGTTCCTTGGCATTGGCACCTTCTTGATAAGTACGTCCATCACTTGTTTGTTTCTTGTTAAAGGTTTTCTTACCTAGGGACTCGCCATTCAAGAACAATTCCACACTTGCAGCGTTTGAAAATGCACGAACAGGAATCTTACCATCAGCATCAGCTACGTTAGCTTTAAGAGTAGGATCTTCCCAGTTCCAGTGAGGAAGCAGGTGAACCATTGGTTTCTTCTGAGCAGAAACCCATTGGCTTTGGTACAAGTAGTAGTCATTCTTTGGAATTCCGGCTGTATCTACGATACCGAAGTAAGAACTCTTAACTGGCGTATTGTTTTGGTTGTGCCACGGAGTAGGCTCACCGATATAGTCAGTACCCGTCCAGATGAACTGACCTGCATAACCTGCATTATCACGGTCAAAAGTCCAAGATGCAGTGGCTGTTTTACCCCAACCAACACGGTCATTACCGTAGTCGGACTGCTCATAATGACGGTAAGCTTGGTTGCTGTGGACTAGTTCACTTTCAGGACGGAAATAGCTGCCACGAGTACGAGTTGCAGAAGAAGTTTCTGAACCGTAAATCAACCAGTTTGGATGTTTAGCACGTAGTTTCTTGTAGTTGTCTTCTGAATAGTTAAATCCAACCGCATCAAGTTCGTTCGCAATCTTTTCATGATCACCACTACCATCACCAAAACGGAACTTGTCTGCTCCCATAGTGACATAGCGTGTCTTATCAACAGCCTTGATCACTTGCACCAAGCGTTTAACAGTCGCTAGAGAACGAGCTTTACCGTCTGCTTCACCGATTTCATTACCGATAGACCACATGACGATAGCAGGGTTGTTCTTGCCTCTCTCGACCATTGTACGTAGGTCAAAATCAGACCATTTTTCACCTTTTTTAGCATCTGGGTGAGTGGCGTCCTTGTCAAAGAAACGGCCATAGTCATACTGTTTCTTCCCACCGTACCAAGTATCAAAGGCTTCTTCTTGCACCAACAAACCTAGTTCTGCAGCGATCTGCAAGGTCTGCTCACTAGCTGGGTTGTGGGTTGTACGGATAGAGTTCACACCCATATCCTTCATCTGTTTCAGACGACGGTATTCTGCCTTATAGTTTTCTTCAGCCCCTAGAGCTCCGTGGTCATGGTGAAGAGAAACTCCATGGAATTTAATGCGTTCACCATTCAAAGAGAAGCCTTCATTTGGTGTCCAGTTATAGTAACGGTAACCAAACAAGTCCTTCTTAGCATCGACCAATTGACCATCACGATAAACACGAGTCACTAATTCATAAAGAGCTGGTTTATCATTAAGGACTGTCCAGAGTTTTGGTTTCTCAACTTGCAAAATAGCATTTAGGCTAGTTGATTGATGAGCTTTCAAGACTTGGCTATCTGTACGAACCACGTCCGTTACAGCCTGACCATTTCTTTCAATAATTTGGTATTCAGCAACAATTTCATGATCTTTGTCATCTGTATTGACGATCTTACTTGTTACATGAGTATCAACCTTACCATTTTGTTGTTTTTCAAGGTCTGGTGTTAAGATAGTTGTTCCATTTTTCTCAGCATGAACCTTATCTGTGACTTGAAGGGTAACATCACGGTAAATACCACTTCCTGAGTACCAACGGCTACTTGGTTGTTTGTTGACCGCATGTACAGCTACGACATTCTCACGACCGTCTTTATTGAGATAGTCAGTGATGTCATATGAGAATTGGTTGTAACCATTTGGATAGTGACCAACTAGCTGACCGTTTACGTAGACTTGCGAATCCATATAAACTCCATCAAAGACCAGACGAACATTCTTATTAAGGTCTTTTTCATCAAGTTTAAAGGTCTTGCGATACCAAGCATCACCACCATTGAGTTGTCCACCTTCGTTTTGGGCAGGAGAATCATGATCAAAGTCATTGTAAATACTCCAGTCATGAGGAAGGTCTAATTTCTTCCAGCTTGATACATCTGCATCTGGTTTGATAGCGTCTTTTGCATTGGCATTGAGTTTAAAATGCCAGTTTTGGTTAAATTCTACTTTACGGTCCTCAACCAATTGATTTACCTCCTCGCTGGTAGCCGGTTTTAGATCCGGTTTTTCCGTTTGAGCAGATTGATCTTGAGTAATTGCTTGAGGTTTCTTATCTAACATGGAATCCACTTTTTTATCAGAATCTGACTGTACAGTTTGGTCGTCCTGTGCCTTTTCAACTGCATGAGCTGGTGTAGCAATTTCACTTGCAGCTGATTCAGTTGATGCTGGCTGTTCTGGACTTCTTGTTTCACCAAGTTCCTCTTTATGAGAATCATCCGCTACTTTTTCTGCAGCAACTGCAATTGGAGTTTCATCAGCTGAAACTGGGTTTGCACCAGCTACACTTGCTCCAAATAAGACTGAGCAAGTACCGATGACTACAGAGCAAGTTCCAACGGTAAATTTTCGGATACTATACACTCTTTTTCGATTCCAATGATCTTTTCTCATAAGATCCTCCTTATATTCGTAACCGCTTCCAATTTTATGTAAGCGCTCTACTTTTTCAGTAGTATTTTGCTTCTATTTTATAAAATAATATAAGAAACTTCAATACTGGCAGCATAAAAATCATACTTTTGATTCTTTTTTCTATAATTAGTAGAAAACTTTGAAAATCTGAATGTACATTTAGTGAATGATTTTACTAAAAAAGGCGGTGGGACAGAAATCGATAGACAAAGTCTCGATTTCGTAGTCCCAGCCCCGCGAGGATGATTAGGAGCTTTTTGGAGTCTAATACTCAATGAAAATCAAAGAGCAAACTAGGAAGCTAGCCGCAGGTTGCTCAAAGAACTGCTTTGAGGTTGTAGATAGAACTGACGAAGTCAGCTCAAAACACTGTTTTGAGGTTGTTGATAGAACTGACGAAGTCAGTAACATACCTACGGCAAGGCGACGCTGACGTGGTTTGAAGAGATTTTCGAAGAGTATAAAAGACGAACAAAAAGTTCAATCAACTACCGCGTCAAAGTTTGATTGCTAATAAAAAGTGAGGTCGGGATCTTTTGTCCCAACCTCTTTTACGGTCTATCAAACTGATATTTCCTATTAGATTATTGACTAGATTTCCCCTTTTCCAAAAGCTTGATCATCTCATTTTTACGTTCTTCAAGCTCGGCAATTTGCTGAAGCAAAAGCTCTGAAAAATCACATTCAAGCTCTTCAGTTTCGCCACTATTAAACCAATCTAGAGCTACTATATGATTGTCCTTATCAAAGCAGAAAATCACATCTCCATCACCGATGATAGACAGAAATGGAATATAGTCAACAAATCCTAAATCATGTAATTCCTTGGTTTTTATTCGAATGTCTAGGAAGTCTGGGATGCCATTTGCAATTCCCAAGACCTTGATACCTCGGCAGAAGGTCCAAAAAGGGGCTACATCGTAAGCTTTGGCTCTTGGCCATAGCTCTTCCCTGACTTCCATAAAGAGGCCTCCAAGAGATGACATGGTGAATTCCCTGAAATCTTCTGGCAGACGAATGCTGTATTGATTTTCAAAATCCTGAACATCTTCTTCCGATGGTTCATTGCCCATGCAGGCGACAACTTGATAAGTTTCCTTATCATAGTGACGAAAATAATCATAAACTTCCTTGAGTGCCATTATTTTAATCCTTTTTACTCAGAAATATAGACCACAAATCCATCTGGTAAGATGACTTGATGTCCATCTTCAAACTGGCAATGACTAGCTAAATCAACTGAATCTCTATCTAAAACAAAATTCTCAGAAGACTGGTTAAAGATGGCTTGAACTTCTTTCCCTTCATAGTTCCATTTCAAAGCTAGAACATCTGGTTTCACTTCTTCTAGCTTATAGGTTCCATATTGAATAATGCTTGAAATTTCCTTACGGATCTTGATTAATTGCTTTATGAAATTCAGCATATCATTGTCCTCAGAAACACGGTCCCAAGGCATGACACGACGGCAGTCAGGGTCTGGTCCCCCTTTAAGTGCCAGCTCTGTTCCGTAATAGATACAAGGGGTCCCTTTTTGAAGGTAGAGGAAGGCAAGGGCTGCCTTGACATGCTGCACATTTCCTTTTGCAGTTGTAAGGATACGCTCTGTATCGTGAGAGTCTAAAAGGTTAAACATGACCTCTGAGATTTGTTGCTTATAGTACATAGACTGGCTATTGATTTCTGAAATGAACTGCTCCGTCTTTTTATGCTGACGCAAGAAATAATCCTTGATACTTTCAGAGAGTGGATAGTTCATAACAGCATGGAACTCATCCCCTTGTAGCCAAGGTTGTGAGGTATGCCAGATTTCACCTAAGATGTACAAATCAGACTTTTTAGCAAGAACTGCCTTTCTGAAATCTCTCCAGAACTGGTGGTCAATTTCATTTGCAACGTCCAAACGCCAAGCATCGATATCAAAATTTTCAATCCAGTAGGTTGCAACCCTCAAAAGATAGTCTTTGACTTCAGGGTTAGCTGTATTTAACTTAGGCATATAGCTGGCAAAAGCAAAGGTATGGTATGGCAATTCTCTTGGATTCTGAAGTTTATCCTCAGTAAATGGAAATTCTTGAATATGGAACCAATCTTTATAAGGGGAATTTTCTCCATTCCTTAGAACATCCTGCCATTGGGCTGACTGATCTCCGATATGATTAAACACTGCATCTAACATGATTTTGATGCCCCGTTTATGGGCTTCCTCTACTAGATTACGAAAGATTTCCTTGTCTCCAAAGTGACGGTCAATTTCAAAATAATCCGTCGTATCGTACTTGTGATTGGTTGTAGCTTCAAAAATCGGACATAGGTAAAGTCCAGTGATTCCCAAATCTTTAAGATAGTCTAAATGGTCAATAATCCCTTGCAAATCTCCACCAAAAAAATCATCCCTTTCAGGAGAAATCTCTGCATCCCACGCTCGAGCTCCATCAGGAGTCAAATTAGGATTTCCATTAGCAAAGCGTTCTGGAAAAATCTGGTACCAAACGGTATTTGAAACCCAGCTTGGAACTTGGCAACCATCGATTTCGTGAATGTAAGGAAGTTTAAAGCCATTTCCTTCAGCATCCAAGTTTTCTTGAGTATGTGCCACGCAGCCTTTATCTCCGTAGAAGACTCCCTGACCTTCCTTATCAAGAAGTTCAAAGAGATACTGAATCCGTGCAAAATCAACCGATACTGTAACTTGCCAATAATCAAACAAGGCGTCTGAGGTTACTTTGGTCATTTCCTTCTTAGCTTCATACTTATCCTCAATAAAAATAAAGGGATCACCATAGTGTAAAATGACCTTCTGGACATCATCCTTCTTGCTTCTAATTCGGATATGTAGCTGACCTTCTTTGTACAGATAAGCATACTCTGATTCTGGTCTATGATAAATGGCTGTTAATTCCATGTCTTGTCTCCTAAATAATCATCATCAACAAAAGTGCAAACATTTTCATAATTGCTAGTTCTAGTATACTATTTTAACTGTTTATTTGCAATTTTTATACCAGTTTTACGATAGATATATAGATGGACAAGGGTAAAATTGAGTAGATTCTTTTTGAGCTTTAAAAAGAGAGTTTCCATGAACCGGAAAACTCTCTCATCATTACGAATCAGATGATTATAATAAATGCTATCTGATATCTTTAATCTTCTAGAATGAAAATTTCTTCAACATGTAGTCGTAGCAATCTTGCAATTTTCAGTGCTAGTTCAAGTGTAGGATTGTACTTGTCATTCTCGATAGCTATAATGGTTTGTCGACTAACGCCTAATATTTTTGCCATATCTTCCTGACGTAGTCCTTCAGACTTTCTTAACTGTTTGATATTATTTTTCATACAGCATTAGTCTTTCTGAAAACAATAAATGCCAATTGCCAAAACTACGATAAGGATAACAACCATCAAAATTACTCCTTGAACAAGTTTATTTGGTTCTTTAAAATCTTCATCACCGTCAATCATTTTATGTTTTATTGCATGTTGAGTAAATCCTTGAATAGAAATAGATAAACATAAAATCAGACATGGTAACATTTCAAGTTCAATGCCTTTTGTAATAGATTGATAAATATTAAATACTGTCCATCCACATAAGCCAAATAGAGCCGTTTTATAACCCCATTCCTCAGAACGTAGCTGAATCGCTCTGTCCATTTCATCCATTTTTCTCATAGTCCTATTCCTCCAATTCGTCAAAACAATGTCAAGAGCTCTTTACATTTTTTATTATACTCTAAATCGATGAAATGTCAAGATGTTTTAACATTCTTAGGCTTTTTTATTTTCTTCATCTATTCTAAGAATATTCCTAACTCCAATTTTCAGTCTAATCAATCCGACAAAGGGCAAGTTCTTTTAAACCTATTTTATCTTGACTTCATAAGCTTTGGCTATAGATATACTTTTAGTTATGTTAGACTCGGAGTTTATCCTCTCTTTTCTGCTTTCTTATCTCTATCTATACCTTAAATGAACTTAATCATTATAAACTGCCTGTTTATCATGAGATATTTTTCTACAAATTGACAACAGAAAAAATAAAAAGCTATTTCTCATCAAAACAGCTTTATCACTTATAATTAAAAGTCTCCCCAGCTAACTTATCTGCCAACTTGGGAAAGAGGGTGTAAAACTTATGGGCTAGATTGAGCAAGATTGGAAGATTGAGTTCCCGTTTGTTTTTTCCTATGGTTTTGACAATCTTTCTAGCTACTGCATCTGGCTCGAGTAGGAAACGGTCAACTGACTTAAGGTAGGTTCCATCCGGATCAGCCTGGTCAAAAAATCCTGTACGAATCGGACCTGGATTGACCGTTGTCACATAGACTCCATAGGACATAAGTTCGAGACGTAAAGCATTTGAAAAACCAATAGCCGCAAACTTAGTCGCTGAGTAAAGACTGGACTTGCCAGTCGCTATCAAACCAGCCATACTAACGATATTGATGATATGGCCTTTTCGGATCTCCTTCATACGAGCTGCAACCAAACGAGACAGATTCATTAAAGCAAAGGTGTTAACTTCAAACATCTGATGAATATCTTGATCAGAAATCTTGTCAAAATCTTCAAAGATCCCGTAGCCAGCGTTATTAATCAAAACATCAATCTTTCCATAGCGCTGGTAGAGTTCAGCTACTAGGCATTCTAGGGCTTGAGCATCGGTAATATCAATCTCAACCAATTCAGCCTGTGGATGATTTCCGTATAGTTGAGCTAATTTTTCTCTATTTCTACCCAGCAAAATCAATTGATCATTGGGCAAGAGTTTGACCATTTCTTGAGCTAGACCACCACTAGCACCCGTAATGAGAATCGTAGACATATTTATCCTTTCTCGAGATCCTAGATTTCCACTTCTTCTAGGTCTTTAACCACATGGACATTTTCAAAAATTGTTGCCGCATCTTTCTTTAGCTGGCTGATATCTTTTGAAAGAAAGCGTGCACTGATATGGTTGAGCAAGAGTCGTTTGGCTCCTGCTTTTGCCGCTACCTGAGCAGCTTGCATATTGGTTGAGTGACCGTGGTTGCGGGCAATCTTTTCGTCTCCCTTGCCATAAGTCGACTCATGGACAAGAACATCTGCATTGACACCAAGACGCACACTGGCATCTGTTTTTCGAGTATCTCCCAAAATGGTAATAATCTTACCAGGTCGCGGTGCTGAAATATAATCTGCTGCCTTGATCTCGGTGCCGTCTTCTAAGACGACATCCTGACCGTTTTTAATTTTTCCAAAGAGCGGGCCGAATGGGACACCAGCAGCCTTTAGTTTCTCAGCATCCAAGGTACCTTCTAAGTCCTTTTGCATGACACGATAGCCGACACAGAAAATAGTGTGATCCAACTCTTCTGCATACACAGCGAATTTATCCGTTTCAAGGATTTTCCCAAGAGAATCTTGGTCAAACTCATGGAAATGAATCTTGTAGGGCAAACGTGATCCAGACACACGTAGACTAGTCAAAACAAAAGACTTGATACCTTGAGGTCCATAGATTTCCAAATCTGTCTGCTCTTCATTTGCTTGAAAAGCACGACTGGAGAGGAAACCTGGCAAGCCAAAGATATGGTCTCCGTGCAAGTGTGTGATAAAGATTTTGCTGATTTTTCGTGGTCGAATCGTGGTTTCCAGAATGCGATTTTGCGTTCCTTCGCCACAGTCAAAGAGCCAGACTTCGTTAATCTCGTCCAAGAGTTTCAGGGCGAGACTTGAAACGTTGCGGGCTTTAGAGGGCTGACCAGCCCCTGTTCCTAAAAATTGAATATCCATTCGATACTTTCTAATTAATTAAAATATAACATAGCGGTGCGGTTTTCTGAGCGATAATAAAGCTTACCAGTAAAGGCTTTAGCTTCTTGTAATAAATCTTCTTGACTATAACCTTTGAGACGCTTGCGACCATCTGCCAAGCTTTCCAAGTCAGTTAAAGCTGTTAAGCTTTCTACACTAACTATTTCCTCATCCCCGACAACCTTCATGTAAATTTTTCCAGACTCCTCAAAGACTAGCTGATGGGGGAAAATTTGCGCAATTTCAAAAAGTAAGTCAGCTGTGATTGCTTCCTCATATTCAGAGAAAATGCGACCAAGGCCTTCTCTCTCATAGCAAAAACCAAAAGATTTGCCTGATAGATTCAGACGAATAAAGGGCTTGCTTTCTTCCGTGAAACTTGGCTCAGCATTGTAGAGGTTCAGTTCCTGGCTGACTTCCGCAAAATAATCTGTCGCAGCTTGAGGACTTTTTTTCTGGTAAAGTTCTGCAAAGTAGGCATTAACTACGCTGGGGGGAGGGGTGATGAGGGCTAACTGCTCTTGGTCAGACCTACCAGCTAAAAGCTGATCCAGATAGACCTTGTCTAGACTTGTATAGCCGCCATATTTGAGAGCTAATGATTTGATGTCAGTCATAAAATTCTTCTAATCTCCATTTGTTTTTCTCAGAAATGTAGCCTCTGATGACCTCGCCATCATCTTGGTAGTCATGCTCTTCAAGAATCGCAACACTTTCTAAATCATGAATCTTGTAGGACTTAGAAAAAGGCACGCGCAAAGTAAAGGGTTCAAAAATTTCCTTGATCTTATCTAGCAATAAAGCTTGCAACTGTTCTCGACTATCTTTAGACTTGGCAGAAATCAATGCATAAGGCGTTTGAGTAGGCGTGAAATCTTCCACCAAATCCGCTTTATTATAAAGGGTCAAGCGAGGAATATCCTCCATGTCCAAGTCTTTCATGATGGAAAGAACTGTTTTTTCATGTTCCTCATGATAAGGATTGCTGGCATCGATAACATGAACCAGAAGATCTACATGCTTGCTTTCTTCCAAGGTCGACTTGAAACTAGACACCAACTCTGTCGGCAAATCTTGAATAAACCCAACGGTGTCCGTTAAAGTCACCTGTAGATTGCCACCAAGATGGATGCTTTTAGTTGTCGCATCCAGAGTCGCAAAGAGCTCATCTGCCTCATACTGGGTCTTGCTAGTCAGAGTATTCATAATAGTTGACTTACCAGCATTGGTGTAGCCAATCAAACCAATCTTAAAGGTACTTGACTCCAAACGTTTTTCTCGAACTGTCGCTCGATTTTTCTCAACGACCTTGAGTTGACGCTCGATATCTGTGATCTGGTTGCGAACACTACGACGATTAAGCTCCAGCTGACTTTCACCTGGACCACGAGAACCAATGCCCCCTGCCTGACGGCTAAGCATAATCCCCTGACCAACCAAGCGAGGTAAGAGATACTTGAGTTGCGCAAGATGAACTTGAAGCTTTCCTTCATGACTTCGAGCTCTCATGGCAAAGATATCCAAAATCAACTGCATACGGTCAATGACCTTGACACCTAACACTTCCTCGAGGTTAACATTTTGCCGTGGTGTCAAACGGTTGTTGACGATGACAGTCGTGATTTCTTCTGCATCCACCATTTGAGCTATTTCTTCCAACTTACCAGAACCGACGAAGGTCTTGGAGTCGTATTTTTCACGTTTTTGTCTGTAACTATCGACTACGACTGCACCAGCTGTCTTAGCCAGACTAGCCAGCTCTTCCATGGAGAGGTCAAAATTATCCATGCCCTGGAGTTCAACACCAATCAGCAGGACTCGCTCCTCTTTTTTCTCCGTTTCAATCATTTAAAAACTCCTCAATCTGGTTTAAAATACGGTCTTTTACACCAGATTCTCCTATCTGATAAAAGGTCACCTGCATGCGATTACGGAACCAGGTTAGCTGGCGCTTGGCAAAACGACGGGTCGCCTGTTTGAGACTGTCACGAGCTTCTTCCAAGGACTGCTCTCCACGAAAATAAGGAAAGAGTTCCTTGTAACCAATGCCTTTAGTAGCCTGTACATCAGGATAATGATCAAATAACCACTTGGCTTCGTCTAGAAGTCCAGCTTCAAACATCAAATCCACACGGTGGTTAATTCGTTCATAAAGCTGACTACGCTCATCATCCAAACAAATAATCAGAGGTTCATACAAGGTCTCTTGATTTTCCAAGTCTTGACCAAAATGGGCAATTTCCAAGGCACGCATGGCACGACGACGATTAAACTGGGGAATTTCAAGGCCTGCTTGATCCACCAAATGGGCTAATTCCTCATCTGTATAAGGCTCCAAACTAGCTCGATAAGCTAAAATCTCCTCATGGGTAGTCTCACCACCTAAATGATATCCTTCTAGCAGACTCTGGATATAAAGACCTGTCCCACCAGCGATAATAGCTAGTTTGCCGCGACTTTGAATATCCTCAATGGCTGCCTTAGCTTCTGAAACAAAATCAAAAGCCGAGTAAGACTCGGTTACCTCTCTAACATCGATTAAATGATGAGGAACAGCTGCCTGCTCTTCTGGACTAGCCTTGGCCGTCCCAATATCAAGTCCTCGATAGACTTGTTGGCTATCTCCACTAACCACTTCGCCATTAAAACGCTTGGCCACTTCAATGGCTAGAGCCGTCTTTCCAACTGCAGTCGGTCCAACAATCACAATTATTTTTGTTTTCATCTTTTTTCCTTGAAAAATTCCCATTTTTTCGTTACTATTATTATATCACAAAAAGGTCAGTCAGAAAAACGCGACCTCTTGAGGAGGCTGGCTGATTTATAAGTTAAAGGAGGAATACTCATGGCTAAAGGATTCGCTAAAGGTCTTGTAACAGGTATCGCAGGAACTGTCGCTGCAGTTGCAGGTGCAGTATACGCAGTTAAAAAGAAAGTGATCGAACCAGAAGAACAAAAAGCAGCTTTCATCGAAGAAAATCGTAAGAAAGCAGCGCGTCGTCGCGTATCACGTTAAAAAATAAAAGAAGTTGGGATTTTTCTCAACTTCTTTTTTTCTATTCTTTTATACTCAATGAAAATCAAAGAGCAAACTAGGAATCTAGCGTGGTTTGAAGAGATTATCAGAGAGTATTAAATTGCCAAGTCAAACTTCAACTGTGGCTTGACTGGATCATAATCAACCAGCTCAAAATCCTCTGCTTTAATATCAAAGAAATTTGTCTTGTCTGGTACATTCAAGACCAAACGTGGTTGGCAGTTTGAAGGCTCACGACGAAGCAATTCCTGAGCTTGTTCAAATTGATTGTCATAGATGTGAAGGTTATTGATAAAGTAGAAGAATTTCCCAACTTTCCAACCAAAGTGTTTAGCAATCATCATCTGAAGAGCCACATACTGCATGGCATTGATGTGGTGAGCTACCAGCATATCATTAGAACGCTGGGTCAAAGTCGCATCCAGATAGATTTCCCCATCTACACGACGGACATCAAACATGGTCTGAAAGGCACAAGGCAGAAGACCATCTGTCTCTTCAAAAGCTTGGTAATCCCAGAGACAGATGATATTGCGACGGTTCCAAGGATTAGCTTCTAACTGTTTGAGAATCTTGTTAATGATGTCGTGCTTTTTAACCACAGCCCCATAACGTTCCCCAATAGTCCCTGTATCTCCAACTTCCCAGTCATTCCAGTAGTGAACATTGTACTTGTCATTGAGAACTTCCAAACTATTGGTCTGATCTTGGTAGATCCAAAGCACTTCCTTGATGGCTGATTTGATTGCGATTGGGCGCAAGGTCGTGATGGGAAATTCACCCTTTGACAAATCATACTCCGCAAAGGCTCCTGTGATGTACTTGGAGTTAGCCACTGTTCCATCCTTATACTTGGGACGAGCTTGCTCAGAAAACACACCCTCATTCAAGATTCGCTCGATATTTTCTTTAAAAATCGTATCTGCTTTTGTCATTTACTCTCACCTCATTCATTGTCTTAACTAGTATAGCATAAAAAGGGCTTTTCTACCTGCTCAGAAAATCAATGGCCTTTTTATATTTTTCTAATCGTTCCAAATCCTTGTCAGTGACAGAACTCAGTCTCGATAAATCCGAATTATGCTTCAAATCTGCTAATTTGATAACGCGTGCTAGGGGATTAGATTTCACATTTTCTAGATATGTTTGATAGTCTTGCCCCTTTTTCTTTGACAAAATCTGAATGGCTGTAACTACTGTCTCTGGTAAACCCGCATTTAGTAACTCTTCAGCAGTAACAGAACTGTCCTCAATAACATCATGTAACAGAGCCACTGCTTTTTCTTCTTCAGTATCAACTTGGCTTGCTACATAGATTGGATGTTCTATATAATCTACTCCTGCCTTATCCAGTTGCCCTTCATGAGCTTGCCTAGCAATAGACAAGGCTAAATCAACCATGGATTGCTCTGCAGTATTCATCCAAAACTCCTCCTATCATTAGTGAGCTATTACTTTATTCTAACAACTTCAACTTAAAAAGAGCTTGATCAATATCCAAGCTCTTGATTCATGTGCATTATTGCAAGACAAGTGATGCTGCTCCGATAACTCCAGCGTCATTTCCTAGAGTTGCAAGAGCCAATTTTGTTGATGTGCGTACTTGTGGGAAGGTATTTTCATCATAGACTTTTTGAACACCTTGTAGAAGGAATTCTCCTGCAGCTGATACCCCACCACCGATAACAATCGTTGATGGATTTAGGATAGAACCGATGTTGGCACATGCAATACCCAAGTAACGTGAGAAGTTACGGTAAACGATCAAGGCAAGGTCGTCTCCTTCTTTTGCCAAATCAAAGACAGTTTTAGCTGTTACTTCTTCTCCGTCATCAATCAAGCGTTTCAACTCTGCTTCGCCTTCGTATTCATCTGCGTAACGACGAGTCAAGTTGACGATACCTGTCGCTGAAGCTACTGTCTCAAGACAGCCTTTTTTACCACAAGTACATGGGATTGGTTGGTCAAAGTCAACTGTGATGTGTCCAAGTTCACCAGCAGCACCTGCAACACCGTGAAGCAATTTTCCTTCTGCCACGATACCGCCACCAACACCTGTACCCAGAGTCATAAAGACAACGTCTGGTTGGTTTTCACCAGCACCCATCCAACGCTCACCAAGAGCAGCTACGTTGGCGTCATTGTCGATAAAGAATGGAATACCCAAGGTTTTTTCCATTTTTTCTTTGATTGGTTGAAGAGTTTTCCAGTTGAGGTTGTAGGCACCGATAACAGTCCCTTTTTCACGGTCAACCACACCAGGTGATCCCATTCCAATACCTTGGAAGTCTGCTGCTGCCAATCCAAGCAAGTCCAAACGATGCTGAATAGACTCAATCATATCATCTACGATATGGCTTCCTTCATCCAAAATGTTAGTCTTAATAGACCATTTTTCTTGGATTTCTCCTTCTTGCGTTAAAATTGCGAACTTGATAGAAGTTCCACCAAGGTCAATCCCAATAATCTTTTGACTCATCTTTGTCTCCTTTATGATATTATCACTTTCATTATTATTTTATCAAACTTATTTCAGCAATTCAAGAAAACTTCTAGTTATTTCTGCAAACTCTTTGGGTTTTGCCCTATTTAGGACATGAGGTCCCTCAGGAATGATCTGAAACTGGGAATTTAGCATCAGTTCATGAATACTTTTCATTGAACTAAGATTTGGCTTATCCTGACTACCACAAATTAACAAGCTTGGATAGGGACAATTCCGTGCAATCTCTCTTAAATCAAGTGTTTTTAATTCCTCAGAAACTCCAACCATAAGAGCTTTATCTGCTCCCTGTTTCTCAAATATCCTTTTTGGAAGCAATTTAAATATCAGCAACTGAATGTAAAAAAGGATATTGCCCGCCAGTTTCAATGGACAACCTGACAAAACCAAGGCTTGAAGATTTGGTATATCATAACTTGAAAGCTCCAGTGCGAGGGTAGCCCCTAAGGACAAACCGATTAGGACAAAAGGTTCTGTTTCCACTGTTAAGCGCTGATAAATGCGCTCCTTGGCTTCTTGATAGCTAGTAACTCCAGTAGGGAATAAGTCAAGGGCTTCAGAGGGATAATCTGCAAGAAAATCCTGAACTTCTTTCCAACTATCTGCTGACTGACCTAAGCCATGCAAAAATATTAGTTTCATTTAGTTCTCCTTTACTGACAACTCATACAAGCCTCTAACTGCATTACAACCATAGATAACTTCTGCGCGCTTCAAATCTTCTATGGTCAAGATCTTCTCTTCTACTTGTCCGCTTTCAAGCAAGTGTTGACGATAAATCCCTGGTAAAAAACCTAGTTGACTTGGCGGTGTATAGAGATTCCCATCCATTTTTAAAACCAGATTCGCAATAGAAGTTTCAAGCAATTTTCCACCAACAGTGTAATAGATGATTTCCTGCTCTCCCATTGTCAAATGTGGTCGGTGTGTCGTCTTAAAGTAGGTAAAGGCCTGCTGCAAATCAGCATCCTGTAGACAAAGTTTAGCCTGACAGAAGCTAGAACTAAGTGGTGTCAATACTTGTCGATCAATTTCTATTTCTCCAGACTTGCTGAGACTGATTCGCAAACGGTAGTCTTGATGGAGGTCACAAACTTGACACTCCTTCTCTATTTCTTGTCTCAAACCAGCTTCATCAAATGGAAAGGCAAAGTAACGACTAGCCTTTTGCAGTCTTTCTAGATGTTGCTTTTCAAAGAGTAATTTTTTCTGGCTGATTTTCCCGGTCGTAATCAGCTGAAAACGAGGCTGTTTGCGGTAAAGAACAGCAGCCTTTTGCTGGACTTCACGGTATTCTGACTCCCAAGTACTATCCCAAGTGATGCCTCCACCGACTCCATAGATGGCTTGCCCTCTATGCAGTTGAATGGTTCGAATAGCCACATTGAAAATCCGTCGGCCATTGGGAAGCAAGAGACCAACAGTTCCACAATAAACTCCTCTGGGTTGGGGCTCCAAGTTCTTGATAATTTCCATGGTCGCTATCTTGGGAGCTCCTGTGATGGAGCCACATGGAAAGAGCGAACGGAAGATTTCAACTAGGTCAACATCTGGTCGTAACTGACTCTTGATGGTTGAAGTCATCTGCCAAACAGTCGAATACTGCTCCACTTGACACAGACGCTCCACATGCTCACTTCCGACCTCAGAAATACGGTTCATGTCATTACGCAAGAGGTCCACTATCATCATATTTTCTGAACGATTTTTGGGATCCTGCTCCAACCAAGCCGCTTCCTTCAAGTCTTCAACGTCGTTCAGACCCCGTTTAGTCGTCCCCTTCATAGGGCGAGTTGTCAACTCACGACCATTTTGCTCAAAAAAAAGTTCTGGACTCATGGAAATCACTGCCATGTCGTCATGCTCTACGTAAGCATTGTAACCCGCTTCCTGCTCGACAACCATACGATTGTAGATAGCAAAAGGATTGGCAGACAACTCCTGCTTGAGTTGAACCGTATAATTGACCTGATAAGTATCGCCCTGTCGTAAATGATGGTGAATCTGGGCAATAGCTTTTTCATAGTCCTCTGCAGAAGTTACTTCCTGCCAGTTTGACGGCAAATCCACCTCCTCATAAGTCAGAGGAATGCTAGATGTTTCAATACTGTCATGAACAGTAAAGTAAAGCAAATACTCCCCCAGTAAGGGAGCCTTGTGGACCTCTAATTTTTCCTCAAAAGCTGGCGCAGCCTCATAGCTGACATAACCCACCACATAATAGCCCTTTTCTTGGTAGCTTTCCACTTGTGCCAGCAAGTCTGCTACTTCTGCTAAATCTCTGGTTTTTAACTCTTTAATAGGCTGGGTAAAGGTGTATCTCTCGCCCAAAGCCCTAAAATCAATCACTGTTTTTCTATGCATATCCTAAGTATACCATAAAAGCCAGACCCCAAACAGGAGAACTGGCAATTTTATTCTTTGAGAATACTAAAGTAGATTTCACTTCCTTAGGAAATCTGAACACACTCTCTTTTATCTATCCTTTGGGAAAGAGTTCGGATGAAAATGCATCTGTGACCTGCAATAGTTTCTGGAAAACTTTTTTCTTCAGAGCTACTGTATAGTTGGCAACTGAGCCTCCATACTTGAAGTTTCGGTAATCCGTTTCTACTGCTTGGTCAAATAAATCTTGCAATTTCTCGTAAGAATCAATTTGCTGACCATCAATTTCAAAACTATGGATTCCTCGTTTTGCCTTGGCAATAATAGCATCAAACCAGGCCTTCTTCCATTCTTCCAAGTTCTGGAACTTGCCTTTCGAAACCTTCTGGATGATGAAATCATCTCCAAGGGTGTCATGCCCCTCACTTAACGCCTCATCCTTGTACTTATTAGAAGCATAACCTAGGAAACCATTTTCGTAGCCATAATAACCCCACATACGGAAAGCATTATGCTTGAAGGAGATGGTTCCTGGAGCTCCCTGACTTGTATTTCCACCGTAGATAGCGTCCACCATCTTGACATTGACATAAGCTGTCTTGAGTTCTTCTGGTCGGTAAGTTCCCTGATAATGCCTATTGGTAATAATGTTATTTTTGATTAAATCATCCACAGAATTTAGCTGAGTCTTGGCTTCCTCATCTGTCAATGGACGGACATAGTCCCATTGGTTAGGAGCAAGGAGTTTATTATCTTGGTCCTGATGACGCATTTGCTTGGTCATCTTGCTGAACCAGGCCTTCTTCAAAGCCAGATCATTCTTAGCGAGAACTCGTTCTCCTTCCAGATAATCTAGAAGCATCAAGGCCTCATTATAAATCAAACATTTTTAATTTGGTTGATATTCCAATAAATCATCTAGCTGACACCCCAGTTCTTTACAAATAGCTTCAAGCATTGAAAAACGGATGGCTTTCACCTTACTTATTTTCAAAATCAAAAATTTTCAGGAGTGATCCCAACACGTTCGATTAAATTGCCCAACCTCTTCTAAAATCCAAATTCTACACTTCTTATGAATATAAAATAGATTTCTATAAACTCTTTTTTAAAAATATCAAGTTTACTCTACATAATCCAACAAATAGCCATAGCCCTTTTCTTCCATTTGATCCTTTGGGATAAAATGGATGGATAGACTATTGATACAATAGCGTAGACCTCCCTTGTCCTGAGGTCCATCTGTAAAGACATGTCCTAGGTGAGAATTCCCTGTTCGACTTCTGACTTCCGTTCTGACCATATTGTATGACTTGTCTTCCTTATAGGTCGCAACATCTGGACTGATCGGCTGGGTAAAACTTGGCCAACCACAACCCGATTCAAATTTATCTTTCGAAGAAAAGAGGGGTTCGCCAGTCGCAACATCCACATAAAGACCTGCTTCAAATTTATCCCAGTAACGATTTGAAAAGGCACGTTCTGTTTGACCATTTTGAGTCACGGCATACTCATCTGGAGACAAAAGTTTTTTCAATTCATCGTCGCTCGGTTTTGGATATTGACTTGCATCAATAACAGGATAGGCTGCTTGATTGACATTGATATGGCAATAGCCGTTAGGATTTTTCTGGAGATAATCTTGGTGGTAGTCCTCAGCCACAATAAAATTGCTTAAGGCTTCCTTTTCAACCGCTAGAGGCTGGTCGTATTTCTGAGCAACTTGTTCAAAAACTTGATTGATGACTTCTAGGTCATGCTCGTCCTTATAGTAGACACCAGTCCGATACTGAATCCCCACATCATTTCCCTGCTTATTTTTACTAGTTGGATTGATAATGCGGAAATAATGAAGCAAGATCTCTTTTAGAGAGATTTGATTGGCATCATAGGTCACATGAACAGTCTCAGCATGCCCGGTTTGGCCGATCAATTCATACTGTGTTGTTTCTCCTCTCCCATTCGCATAGCCAGAAACAGCATCTGTCACACCTGCCACTCGAGAAAAATACTCTTCAACTCCCCAGAAACAACCTCCAGCTAGATAGATATCATGTAAGTCAGCATCTTTACTTGATTGAGTTTTTTTCGTGACTTTTTGCCCTTGACTAACTGCTGCCTTCTCGATTTGAGTGGTATCTGTGTAGCTTGCGCTCCTTTTTTCCAAAAGAAATAAAAATCCAATAATAATGCAAATGATGATTCCAATGAATACAATTATTTTTAATTTATCATTCATGATGAGCCTCTAATCTATGCTTTTTAGCATCTGTAAAATAGTTTCTTTGTCCATAAAACCTGGCTGGGTCTTGACTAGTTTGCCTTCTTTATCGATAAAAGCCTGAGTCGGATAAGAACGAACTCCGTAACTCGCCAAAAGTTGTCCCGAAGGGTCTAACAATACTGGTAAATCTTTATAGTCCAAGCCCTGATACCATTTCTTGAAGCCTTCTTCTGCTTGCTCGCCTTTTTGACCAGGAGAAACGACTGTCAAAACAACATAATCATCGCTTTCTTCTTTAGCTAGCTCATCGGTATCAGGGAGGCTGGCTAGACAGATAGAACACCAGGAAGCCCAAAATTTGAGATAGACTTTTTTACCTTTGTAATCTGATAGATGGTAGTTTTTCCCATCAACTCCCATGAGTTCAAAATCTGGAACTACTTCTCCTTTTTTTGCTACCTGAGAGCTAACTTGCGCTTGTTTGTCTCCATTTTGTTTATCAGTTTCGCTTGTTGTCTGATTTTTACAAGCCGATAGACAAAACAGACTAGTGCAGACCAATACAGTTGCTTGCCATTTTTTCATTTTCATCACCTTCTTTTTTGTTATATGAATATAGATATTCACTTTATAGTTCTATTATATACCTACCTTGCTAAAAATACTTGGAATCTGTTTGGAAAATTCTTAAAACTCTTGGAAACCCAAAAACTCCCACCTGCTAATAAGGGCTCTATAATTTCTGTAGTGGGTAAAACCACCATAGGAATTATGGAGCCTATTTTGTTGTAGAAAAAAAGTCCCATAAGACCTATAATGAAAAGCGACCAAACCATCATTAGAAAGAATCTTATGG
>NZ_JASHDL010000023.1:0-26318 GCF_047463635.1 Streptococcus infantis | reverse complement strand
TATAATCAGGTTTTTCTTTGTGAAACATAGGGATTACCTCACAACTCTTCTTACCTCTATTATACGACTTTACAAAAAGAAAAGCCCTTAGAAACTTGAGTTCTAAGGACTTTGTCTTCAATCTGAAGAGCCCTCGGGCTCTTTTTACTTTATGCTCTATTCTCCTTCAAAGGCATCCTTAATATGGTCAAAGAAGCCTTTTTTCTTTGGATTGACTTTTAGATCACCTGCAGCTGCGAATTCTTTCAAGGCTGCTTTTTGTCGTTCGTTCAAGCCTGTTGGAGTCACGACATTAACAGTCACGTATTGGTCACCAATGGCACCACCACGAAGGCTAGGCGCACCTTTACCACGTAGGCGGAATCGTTTACCAGTCTGAGTTCCTTCTGGAATGACTAATTCTACATCACCATGAACTGTAGGGATATCTACTGTATCACCAAGTGCTGCTTGAACAAAATTGAGGTTCAAATTGTAGAAGATAGTAGTTCCTTCACGTTCAAACTTATCACTAGTTTCAACTGAAACCACCACGTACAAGTCACCATAAGGACCACCATTAAAGCCGGCTTCACCTTGACCAGCTAGGCGGATTTGTTGACCTGTTTCCACACCAGCAGGGATTTTTACGTGCACGCTATGGGCTTGTTTTTCATGACCAGTTCCATGACAGGTTGTACATGGATCTTTAATTTCTTGACCACGGCCATGACAGACATCACAGGTTACTTGGCGACGCATCATACCAAGAGGTGTTTGGGTATCAACATTGATCACACCTGAACCATGACAGCGTCCACAAGTAACTGGACTTGTTCCAGGTTTAGCACCAGACCCATTACAAGTACGACAGCTTGCTTCACGATTGTATTTGACTTCCTTTTCTGTACCAAAAATAGCTTCTTCAAAAGTCAAATGAACGCGATACTGGAGGTCGTCACCTTGACGAGGGGCGTTTGGATTACGTGATGCACCGCCACCACCAAAGAAGCTTGAGAAGATATCTTCAAATCCGCCAAAGCCACCTGCTCCATCAAAGCCACCGAAACCGCCAGCACCACCAAAGCCACCGTTGGCTCCAGCCGCACCATATTGGTCATAGGCAGCACGTTTCTGTTCATCGCTCAAAGTTTCATAAGCTTCTTGAACTTCCTTGTACTTGTCCTCAGCACCAGGATCCTTGTTGATATCTGGGTGATATTTTTTAGATAATTTCCGATAGGCCCTCTTGATCTCATCTTGAGATGCATTTTTCGAAACGCCCAAACGGTCGTAAAATTCAGTATTGTTCATAATTCAAGATACAAAGGGCGTTAAACGGACACAGCCAAAATAGGAGTTTTGACGACGAACGATCACGTCCTAGAAAAAACTATCTTTTTGGCACAGTCCGTAGCCCGTGTTCAGTTGCGAACACCTTTGTTCCTTTCTATTGATGTTGTGAATCAAACCTCGATGTAGGTCGGGTTCAATTCCTTTCTTTTATATTGAGTAAGAAACTTCAGAGCTCGGCTACAATTCCCCAAACGCTCTTTGTTCCTTTCTATAATTTTTATGTAAATCTTTAGAGGGTGTTTTCTATACTTCGCTTCACTTGATCAAACTCTTCATCTGATAGAGTAAATAACAAATCCTCTTCTGAATATTCGTTCTGTTCTTTAAAATAGTTGTCCGTATTCTCTGCCAACCCTAGACTTAGAATCACTTTCCTTGCAAACTCTTGATGTGCGAATCCTATAGCCGTAATGATCTGTTTATCTTGCACAAGAACTTTCGGTTGGAAATTCTCACGAGGAAGAAATTCAAAATAGTCAAAGAAGTTTTGCCAAATTCCACCTGTAAATTTCGTGTCCTTCAACAAGCCTGCTTTGGCTAATAAAAGGGGGGCTGAAGAAATGGCTGCAATTAGTATATCTTGCTCATTAAGACTTCTCAAAAACGAGATCAATCTCTCATCTTGTAGAGCAGG
This sequence comes from Streptococcus infantis, assembly GCF_047463635.1. Lineage (GTDB taxonomy): Bacteria > Bacillota > Bacilli > Lactobacillales > Streptococcaceae > Streptococcus > Streptococcus infantis_W. Next base: position 24,349 of record NZ_JASHDL010000023.1, on the reverse strand, counting down.
ACCTATATTTACCATTCCTGGCAAAATCACACAAGAATACTCTTCTATACGGATTTGCTCCAATGTTTTAGTCGGTTGACAGGGTAAGCCATCCTCAGATATAACTATCGAATATTCTGAAGCTGCATAATCAATTGTTACACCAAAAGATAAAGCTAAAGTACTTGTTAAAGTGGTTATCTCATAAAGAGAAAAATTAGGATAAATGATACAAAGTACTTTTTTCATACGCAACATCCTCTATTTTACCGAAAAACAGAGGCTGGGTTGCAACCTCTGGATTTCTTATAACAAATTCGGATACTCCCTAATTATATTGATAATATCTCGAGCATTAGTTATATTTTCTGAGTAACTTCCACTCGCGCCATCATCATCTTGGTAACTATAATTACTTGTTAATGAATAATCACTTTCAATTATGTATTCTTTAACCCAATTCCTAGTATATCTACCATCCGAACTCCAGCTATCAAAGCTACCTTCTTCAGTATGTCTATTCCCTACCGAATTAATAAAACGCATTAACCAATCTACATCACTATCATTCAAATGACAACTCGCGATATCTACGAATTGCGAAAGATACTCTCTTTCTTCTTTAGTAGCCATATCATTCTCCTTTAAAGTATAACTATCTAATAACCAGGGAAATTAAATCTATAACTTAATAAATCTTTTTACTTTTCAGTAAACTCTCCGTCTACGACGTCATCGCCTGCGTTTCCTGTTGCTTGTGCGCCTTCTGCTCCTGCTTGAGCTTGTTGCGCTGCTGCGGCTTGTTCGTAGAGTTTAACAGCAAGTCCTTGAGCTTTTTCGTTCAATGCTTCAAGTTTTGCTTTCATTTCGTCCAAGTTGTTATCTTCTTGGGCTTTCTTAAGCTCATCAAGGGCAGCTTGTGCAGCATCACGTTCTGCGTCGAAGCCTTTACCTTCAGTTTCCTTGATAGTTTTTTCAGTCGCAAAGATTGCTTGATCTACTTCGTTACGAAGGTCTACTTCTTCTTTACGTTTCTTATCTGCTTCAGCGTTAGCTTCTGCATCTTTCATCATGCGGTCGATTTCTTCATCAGTCAAACCTGAGTTTGATTGAATAACAATTGTTTGTTCTTTTTGAGTTCCAAGATCTTTGGCTTTAACAGACACGATACCGTTCTTATCGATATCAAATGTTACTTCGATTTGTGGAATACCACGAGGTGCAGCTGGGATATCTGTCAATTGGAAGCGTCCAAGAGTCTTGTTATCTGCTGCCATTGGGCGTTCCCCTTGAAGAACGTGGATATCAACGGCTGGTTGGTTATCTGCTGCAGTTGAGAAGACTTGTGATTTAGATGTTGGAATAGTAGTGTTGCGGTCGATGAGTTTTGTGAAGACTCCACCCATTGTTTCGATACCAAGTGACAATGGAGTTACGTCAAGAAGGACAACGTCTTTGACATCACCAGTAATCACACCACCTTGGATCGCAGCACCCATAGCAACAACTTCATCAGGGTTCACTGATTTGTTTGGTTCTTTACCAGTTTCAGCCTTAACAGCTTCTACAACGGCAGGGATACGAGTTGAACCACCGACAAGGATGACTTCGTCGATATCTGACAAGCTCAAACCTGCATCTGAAAGAGCTTGACGAACTGGAACTTTTGTACGTTCTACAAGGTCACGAGTCAAATCGTCAAATTTCGCACGAGTCAAAGTCATTTCCAAGTGAAGAGGTCCAGCTTCACCAGCAGTGATGAATGGCAAGCTGATTTGTGTTGAAGTTACACCAGAAAGGTCTTTCTTAGCTTTTTCAGCCGCGTCTTTCAAACGTTGAAGGGCCATCTTGTCTGTTGACAAATCAATGCCGTTTTCTTTCTTGAATTCTGCTACTAAGTGGTCGATGATTTTTTGGTCAAAGTCGTCACCACCGAGTTTGTTATCCCCTGCAGTTGCCAATACATCAAAGACACCATCACCGAGTTCAAGGATAGATACGTCGAATGTACCACCACCAAGGTCGAATACCAAGATTTTTTCTTCTTTGTCAGTCTTATCCAAACCATAAGCAAGAGCTGCTGCAGTTGGTTCGTTGACGATACGTTCTACTTCAAGACCAGCGATTTTACCAGCGTCTTTAGTTGCTTGACGTTGAGCATCGTTAAAGTAAGCTGGAACTGTGATAACTGCTTTAGTTACTTTTTCACCAAGGTATTCTTCAGCATAACCTTTCAAGTATTGAAGAATCATAGCTGAGATTTCTTGTGGAGTGTATTCTTTACCGTTAGCAGAAACTTTTTCAGAAGTACCCATTTTAGATTTGATAGAAATCACTGTATCTGGATTTGTGACTGCTTGACGTTTTGCTGCGTCACCAACGATGATTTCACCGTTTTTGAATGAAACTACAGATGGAGTTGTGCGGTTACCTTCTGGGTTTGCGATGATTTTGCTTTCAGTTCCTTCAAGAACTGCTACTGCTGAGTTTGTTGTACCTAAGTCAATACCAATAATTTTAGACATGTGTTTTTCTCCTTGTTGTTTTTTCTTCTTTTTTTCTTTTTGATATTTTCCTTGCAAGCCTCCGACTTGCCTCTTATCTTTCTTTCATAGTTTAGTGTCGTTTCGGACAAGGTTTTTAAGTTCTCTAGCCTAGTTATATACAACCACCATAGCCGGTCTTAGGATGCGGTCATGGAGTTTGTAGCCTTTTTGAAAGACTTGTGCGATGGTATCTGCTGGATGCTCATCATCTGCTGGGACTGTTTGAATGGCCATATGGTAGTTATGGTCAAATTCTCCATCCGCTGGAATTTCTTCAATTCCTTCTTCTTTTAGAGCATGTACCAAACTTTCTTGCACCATTTCCAAACCCTTCTTCACATCATCTGTCAAACCTTCAACGGCAAGGGCACGCTCTAAGTTATCTAGTGATGGTAAGATTGCTTTTGCCAAATCTTGGCTGCGATAGCGTTGCAAGAGTTGACGTTCTTCATTGGCACGGCGCTGAATATTTTGCATCTCTGCATGAGCTCGAAGATATTTGTTTTCAAATTCTTCGGCACGTTCATTTGCCAAGTCCAGTTCAGACTTCTCAGGAGTTGTTTCTTCAGCTGTTTCCACAACTTCCTCTTCTTTTACTTCTTCATTTTTAATATCTTGGGCCATTTTCGCCTCCTTTAATGATTTCAATCTTAATTCACTTCATAGTGATTGCTGCTGAGATAGCGGTAAAAATCCGTCAACTTCATAGTCAAAACTCGATTGACAACATTAAGTTGATTAACCAATTGTTGATAATCCAGATTGACCGGACCTATAATCGCAAGAATTCCAAACCCACGATAGGGAATCAGGAACTTACTGCTAATCACTGCTAAGTCAGCAAGACAAGATTCTTGGCTATCCGCAACTCGGACACTTTGCATCTGGTCGCCAATCAGATTCTCTCGAATTTCCAAAGCTACCTTTTGTGGCTGATCAAAAAATTGATAGGCCGCTAAATTAGCGAAATTCAAGAGATTGACTTTCCCAGAAACTACGATATTTTCATTGAACATTTCTTTGAAGATATGCTCAATAAGATCCATAACGTTATCCGTTGTTGTGAAGTAACGTTGGATAATTTGCGGAATCTCTGTCCGAATCTTGTAGTGAATATCTAGAACAGTGTGGCCGAGGAAACGCTCCTGAATGATGCTCTTCAGTTTCAGCAAATCTTCCTGCAAGAAGTTCCTTGGAATCAGAAATTGACTGGTAACCGTTCGAGACTCGTCTAGGGTAAATACTGCTAAGGCTGTATGTTGCCCCAAAACAACGATATCAAAGGCTGTCAAACGTTGCCTGCTCGGTTCAACATCCAGTGCTACTACCGTACAGCCACTCAGGTCTGTCAGTAGATTAGCAGCCTCTTGCAGAATATCCTCCAATTTGAAGAATTCCTGATCAAAGGCTTTGACAATCTCATAAACCTCATTTTCAGCCAATCGGTCAAAATCCAGTGAGTGTTTCACATAGTACTGAAAACCAGCAACACTTGGCATCCGACCACTTGAAGTATGAGCCTTCTCAAGCAAACCTTGCTTTTCTAGAGCTGCCATATCATTACGAATGGTTGCACTGCTAGAGTTAATAGACTCTTGCAAGGCTTTGGATCCGACAGGTTCGTGCGTTTTGGTAAAGATGTCAATAATGAGATTTAGAATATCCTGCTGACGCTCTGTAACCATCTCATCACTCCTCTCTGTCTGATCAATTAGCACTCGATACACTTAAGTGCTAACCTATGATTCTATTATACACCCTTAGAAGAGAATGTCAAGATAAAAACTCAAAAAATTAGCACTCTTTTATCAAGAGTGCTAAAAATCAGTCTAAAGACCTAGAACCTTACTGTTTATCTACTCGGTATGCCCTTTTAAGTCTAAAAAAACCATAGATTAGATAAGAAATCATAAGAGCATATAAAACAAAAATAATAAAGAAAGACATAGAAAGTTCTTCTTTAAATAAACTTATACAAACAACCAAACCACCTAAGAAAGTAGCTGTACAGGAACGAAGTCTAGATCGCATAACTTCCCATCTGAGCCCCTTACTCATATAAACTTGATCCTCTGGAAGTAAATTAGAAGACGATTTACGAAGAATCGAACAAAAACCTGTTTCTATCAATTCCCAATCTCTATTTCTAAAATCTTGCAGTTCATGCTTATATTTTTTAAGAAATCTAGAATCATAGATACAGTAGATGACATCGTCTGGTTGACATTGATCAAAATAGAACAAACCAAAACGACTCGTTCTATATCTCCAACCTTTCAAATGCATCTCATGCAAATACTCTTCTTCCTTGTCCAAATCAAGAATCGTAAAAATCTTAAATTGCTTTTTATTTATCATGACTTTCCCTCCAATTTTGAACATACCTACCCTAGCATAAATCTGATAATTCCTTCTTTTTATGCCATAACTTCCAGCTAATATAAGAAACTATTAACAAAAGGATCAAAGATAAGAAAATATCTAGCCCGACTGCAAGTAAACTCCATAGACCATACGCATTACTTCTATTGAGCAATTTAAGTAAGAATGATATATGTATGGCTAGCAAAAGTAAAACAGGTACTAATCGCAGTCTTAAAATGCGATTAACCATAGCTAACTTCCCAGCAGCGTCATTATAAATTTCAAACTCGGCATTCGATTCAATTTCAGAATGTGCTTTTCTAAAATAGGAAAAACTATTAAAGTCTGTAATATGCTCCCAGCCACAATCTTTAAATAGTTGTAAATAGGAGGTTCTCTCTGATTTTTCCATTGGGTAAAAATCCAACTGATAAGACACTTGCTCAGAGTGACACTTTTCAAAGGTATACTTAACTGCAAACAGTAAGATAGAATAGCTTACTTTTCTAAGTTTCCAGCCCTCAGCATGCATTTTTCTAAGATATAAAGCCTCTCTATCATAATCCGCAATTGTAAAAATTCGATAAACAATTTTCTTTTCTATTATCCTTCCTCCCGACTGTTTCTATAGAGCCGTTCAATACGTTTCAATTCAATATCTAAGACCTTTCGTCCCAAGTCTGTAATCTGATAGATTTTCCGCTTTTCCTCTTCGCGGACAAAGGAAATCAAACCATCCTTTTCCATCTTTGACAAGGTTCCATACATAGTTCCTGGACTAATCAAGACTTGCGAATCTGTCATCTCCTTGACCTTTTGCGTAATACCATAGCCATGGCTCTCCTTTTGCAGACAGAATAGAATATAAAAACCCGTTTCAGTCATGGGAAGGTAAACCCGCCTAATCTTATCTGTTAATTTCATTTATAGCCACCTCCTATCCAGTTCAATATATCGCACTTCGTTATATAAAATATATCACACCTCGATATAAAATGCAAGAAAAAAAGATCGTCCTCACGGACAATCTTTCTGATTTATCATTAGTAAAGATCTAGGTAGTTATCAATTTCCCATTGTGAAACAAAGGTAGCGTAGCTTGCCCACTCGATACGTTTGGCTTCAAGGAAGCTAGTATAGATGTGCTCACCTAGGGCTGCTTTAACCACTTCGTCTTCTGTCAAAGCTTTCAAAGCATTGTGAAGAGTTGATGGAAGGTCTGTGATGCCAGCCTCTTTACGCTCTTCAGCAGTCATAATGTAGATGTTTTCTTCGATTGGTGCTGGTGCTTCGATTTTGTTTTCGATACCGTTCAAACCAACTTCTAAAAGAACAGCCATAGCAATATAAGGGTTTGCCATTGGATCCACGGAGCGCAACTCCAAACGTGTTCCCATTCCGCGTGATGCTGGTACGCGGACAAGCGGTGAACGATTGCGACCTGCCCAAGCGATGTAAACAGGGGCTTCGTAGCCTGGAACCAAACGTTTGTATGAGTTAACGGTTGGGTTCATGATAGCTGTATAGTTGTAGGCATGTTTGATCAAACCACCAAGGAAGTAGTAAGCAGTTTCTGACAATTGCATTCCTTTTGGATCATTTGGATCAAAGAAGGCATTGTTTCCTTCAGCATCAAACAAAGACATATTACAGTGCATACCTGAACCAGCGATACCAAATTTTGGTTTAGCCATAAAGGTTGCATAGAGACCATGTTTACGGGCAATTGTTTTTACAACTAGTTTAAAGATTTGAATCTTATCACAAGCACGAAGAACTTCATCGTACTTAAAGTCAATCTCATGTTGGCCTACAGCAACTTCGTGGTGACTTGCTTCAACTTCAAATCCCATTTTGGTCAAGACGTTAACAATCTCACGACGAGTGTTGTCAGCAAGGTCTGTAGGCGCCAAATCAAAGTAACCACCCTTGTCATTTACCTCAAGAGTTGGATCTCCATTTTCATCAAGCTTAAATAGGAAGAATTCTGGCTCTGGTCCAAGGTTGAAAGATTTGAATCCAACTTCTTCCATGTGACGAAGAGCACGTTTGAGGTTTCCACGAGGATCTCCCGCAAATGGTTCCCCTTCTGTTGTATAGACATCACAGATCAATCCTGCGACACTACCGTTCTCATCTCCCCAAGGAAAGACTGTCCAAGTGTCCAAGTCAGGGTACAAGTACATATCTGATTCATTGATACGAACAAACCCTTCAATAGAAGATCCATCAAACATAGCCTTATTTGACAAGACCTTGTCTAGTTGTTCATCTGTAGCAGGAATTTCGACGTTTTTCATAGTTCCCAAAATATCTGAAAACATGAGACGGATAAAGGTTACATTTTTTTCCTTAACTTCACGACGAATATCTGCAGCTGTGATTGGCATGGTTTTTCTCCTTATATATGACGACTAGCGGTTGCCTAACCGCGACCAAAAGGTGATTGTTGAGAAGCAAAGCGACTTTGCTGGAGAACTTCATTCCGAAGGGCTCTACGCACTTCAGTTTGACTCACTGGTTTTTTAGACTTCGCCTCACGTTCAGCATATTTTTTCTTGATGGCAGCAATGTTAAGACCTTCAGAGATATAATCTTTAATCTCAAGCAATCGATCCATGTCATTCAAAGAATACATACGGCGATTGCCCTCGTTACGATCAGGCTTAATCAATTCCTGGTCTTCATAGTAACGAATTTGGCGCGCCGAAAGATCGGTCAGTTTCATAACACTGCCAATAGGGAAAACTGCCATATTGCGACGAAATTCTTTTTCCTTCATGTACACTTCCTTCTTTCTGTCTATTATAGTCTAAAAAAATTCAATCGTCAATCAATAATGTTATATCTTATAACATTATTTTTCTTTTTTCTCTAAAATACTTCGTAAACGATCAATATCGTAATTTACAAGAATTGCCACAAAAACACCCATAAATGTTTCAAAAACTCGGGCAAACACGTACAAAACAGTCTCACCATTTGGAATTGATAAGGTAATAATCAACATAGCCGCAACTCCACCGATAACACCTGCTTTATTGTTCATAGCAACATTTGTCATAATGGTTAACATGGTGCAAATTGGAACAACAAGGAGGGTTACCCAGAAGGAGCCGTGAAAAAGATTATTTAAGAGAAAGAAAATCAGGGCATAAAAACCACCGATACTATTTCCGAGAATACGAGAAGTACCAAAATGAACACTCTTGTCAAAGTCTTCTCTTAAACTAAAAACTGCAGTCAAGGCTCCAATCTGAAGTCCTTTCCAACCAAAAAAACCAAAAATCATGAGAACTAAAAAAACAGCGATCCCTGTCTTGAAAGTTCGCATCCCTAACTTAAACTTGGATTTGTCAAATCTATACTTTTTAAAATAACTCATCATTTCAACTTTCTATTTCCATTTTACCATAAATTTACCTATTTTTGAGAAGGGGATGCAATAAACTGATGGAAATAGAAAAGAGAAGGAACTTAATCCTTCTCTCTTATAATCAATATTCTATTTTTAGAACAAATACATGAAAGCTAAAGTCAAGAGACTAGCGAATAAGCCCACTCCCCAGAAAAAGAAGTCGACCTTCCACTCACTCCAAGCTTGGCCTTTCCCAGAAAGCCCCCCCAACTCAAAATGATGGTGAACTGGTGTCATACGGAAGATACGTTTTCCTCCAGTCAACTTAAAGTAGGTGACTTGCATCATAACAGATGTTGTTTCAAAGACATACACTAGACCAATCAAAAGCAGCGTCCATTCTTGGTGCAGTGCCATGGAAATAGCCGCCAACATCCCTCCAAGGGCTAGGCTACCTACATCTCCCATGAAAACTTTAGCAGGCTTGTGGTTAAAGACAAAGAAGCCAAGAAGACCACCAATCATAGCTACAATCACTAGTAAGATATCGAGCTGATTTTGCACATAGGCAATCACTCCATAGGCAGATAGACTAATCACCACAGAAATACTTGCCAAGCCATCGATCCCGTCAGTCAGGTTAACTGCGTTTGAAAAACCAACTAACCAGAAGAGGGCAAAGAGAATATATAGAACACCTAAATGCAAGGGATAACCAAATACATTTAAGATATCTCCACCTCTTTCATAGAAGAAATAGAAGATAACTCCTCCGACCAACTGAAGCAAGAGCTTCTGTTTAGGATTAAGTCCTTCATTGATTTTTCGGAAAACCTTGAGGAAATCGTCCAAGAAACCGACCAAACCATATAAGACCAGGATAAAGAGGATCATTCCGACATTATTGGTTAATTGATTAGTCACGAGAGCAAGGACCAGACTAACTAAAACTCCTGCTAGGAGAAAGACGAGTCCTCCCATTGTTGGTGTCCCGGCTTTTGCTTGGTGTTGTTTGACATCTTCATGCATCTGTTGACCGGTAATCTGTGCTTTATGGTAAAAACGGATAAAGGCTGGAATTCCTATGACTGTTAGAATAAAGGCAATCACTCCAGCAAAGATAGAAATAAGCATTCTAATCTCCTAATGTTATTTTTATTTTCTGTAAATCTTTTAAAGCTGTATTGGCACGAACACTTTGCTTTTTAACAGTTTCTCCTGTGCCTTCAAACTCAACTTGGATATTCAGCCATTTGGCAAAGGTTTCAACATTTTTCTTAGACCAGCCATATAAGTCAGGCATCTCTTCTACCTTATCTGAAAGGAGTAAGATTTGCTGATTGGCGTCTAGATTGGTTCCTTCTGCTACAGAGCTTTCTTTGATTTTTGTTCCCGAACCGATAACAATTGGTTGTACAAGGTTACGACGGAGTTCCTCAGCTAGATCTCCAGGGCTATAATCCTTCATTTCTGGCATGGCATAACTAGTTGTAGATGTTACCTGATCCAAGCTTTTAGCTGTTGATTGAAGATTGAGTGTATCTTTCATTGCTGAAGCTCTTTCCAGAATAGGGTTGGCAAATTCTCCTAACTGTATTCCTGAGTAATGTTCTGGCTGTTGAACGGTCACATAGAGGATGAAATCTGGATTTTCAGCTGGGTGCATAGAGACAACTGAGAAAATATAGTTGGTTGAACCTTTTAGATAACCTCCATTTTGTTCATCCGCAATCTGGGCAGTCCCTGATTTCAATGCCACATTATAGCCAGGAACGTTGATTGTCCCTTTCCCTGTACTATGATTGTACATTGTACCATAGGCAGGATCTGTACCAACCATCACCATGTGGTCTCGAGTCAGGCTAGCTGCTTCCTTGGACACAGGATTTCCCACAACTTCCTTTTGTGACTTACGTACTGTTTGATCATTTGGATCATAAAGGGCACTGATAAATTTAGGCTCCAACATAACCCCATCATTGGCAATAGCCGTAAAGGCACGAAGCATCTGGGTTTGCGTAACAGAAATCCCTTGACCAAAGGAACTCATGGCAATATTAACGATATTATCTTCAGGGAGTTGACCAGCATACTCTTCACTCATCCCAAACCGAGTCGGAACTCCAAATTTGAAACGATTGAGATAGTCTAACCAAGTAGCATCACCCATTTTCTGCTCAAGGAGAGTCATACCGATGTTACTAGAGTGAGCAAAACCTTGCGAGAAGGTCATCATTCCACCACTAGTCAGACCTTCATTGACATCCCAGTCTTTGATGGTAGCATCCGCCACCTTCAGTTCACTACTGTTGAAATATTCTCCTCCAGGGAAGGTATTGTTATCTATAGCTGCTGCTAAGGTCATGACCTTCATGGTTGAACCTGGTTCATAGTTACTTTGGTAAAGGATATCACGCCAAACAAAGTCCTCTGTAATCCCTTCTTTGGTATCAGCATCAAAGGTCGGCCTTTGAGTCGTGGCCAGAATTTCTCCTGTCTTGGCGCTAACCAAGGTCGCAGTCATGTACTTGCCTTTCACTTTTTCCTGGAAGGCATCCATTTGGCTTTCCATAAAGGATTGCAAAGGACTAGATATTGTCGTGTAGACATCTTTTCCATCTACGGTTTGTTGAGTGACTTGTTCCGTACCTGGAACGATATTCCCCAAACGATCCTTTTCATAGGTAATAATACCATCTGTCCCTGCTAACAATCTATTCAAGGAGCTTTCAATACCAGATGTGCCAATAAGGCTCTTTGAACCATCTTCATTTTCATGAAGCTGGGCTAGACCAATGAAGGATGAAGCAAATTTCCCATTTGGATAACTTCGATTGGGGCTTGTGGTAAAGTCCACTCCCTCAACCTTGGCAGCTTCTAGATCCTTTTTTATGGACATCATATTTGCGTAGGTAATCCCATTTCCTTTAGTACCAAAGGAAACCTGTTTGAGATTGGGTTGAGAGAGTTGATCTTTGACGTAGGTCTCCTCCATATCCAAGTACTTATGGAAAATTTCGGCTACCTTATTGTACTGAGATTCCTCAACATATAGAATATCTCCATTCGCAGACTTATAATCCTTATCAATGACCGCATAAACATTGTAGGAGGTTGCATCTTCTGCAATCGGAGTTCCATTACGATCATAAATGGTTCCCCTCTTAGCAGGGACTGTTCGAGTTGTTTGATGAACCTTATAAGCTTCTTTGACCAGGTCAACACCAAACTTCTTTCCCGTACCAATAATCACCGCAAAGTTAACCAAAAAAACAGCAAAGAGAATGACAGCCAAGAGACTAAGGCTTTTTCCAACTCGTCTGCGGTTTTCTAGAGGAGTTCTGCGATTCTTAATGGCAAAGTGTACTATTTTTTCTTTCCATGTTTTCATATATTACTCCGCCGATCGGATATTTCCATTGTTTAATTGCAAGTCTTGCGAATCCGCGACACCCGCCAGACGTTCTGAGCGAATCAATTCATTGACTTCTTGCTTAGCGTTGTCCAGCTCCGTCTTTTTCTCCTCAATCTGTCTGTTGACAGTTGTCAAATCACTTTGAACTTGCAGGAGCTTGGTTTGCATATAGATCACACTGATGGCTAAGACAAGAGCTGTAATGGCAATCGAAAGGTAAAAGGCCTTCTCAACACGTGAAAATCTCTTGATACGAGCTTGCAGTAATTGGCTCGTTGTTTCTCTTTTTTCTACCATTTTATCCCCTTACTTATGAATTTTTCGAGCTACTCGTAACTTGGCTGAGTGGGAACGATTATTGGCCTCCAACTCCTCCTTGCTTGGTAGAATCGGTTTGCGAGAGACTAATTCCATCTTGGGCTTAAGATCATCTGGGATGAAAGGCAAGCCTTTTGGCACTTCTACTGTTGAAGCTTCCTTGAACAATTGTTTGGTCAAGCGATCTTCCAGCGAATGAAAGGTAATGACCGAGATTCTTCCGTCCACTGCTAGTAATTCCATAGCTTGTTGGATGGACTCATCTGCAGCTCCTAATTCATCATTGACCTCAATACGGATGGCTTGGAAAATTTGCTTGGCAGGATGACCTTTTTTCTTGAGTTCCTTGGCAGGCTTAGCAGACTTGATAATCTCTGCTAATTCTGTTGTTGTCTCAATCGGCTTCAACTCACGCGCCTGTTCAATCTTTCGAGCAATCTGTTTGGAGAATTTGTCTTCTCCATACTTGAAAAAGATTCGCACCAAGTCATGATAATCATAGTGATTGACAACCTCATAAGCTGTCAAACTAGCTTCCTGATTCATCCGCATATCCAGTGGCGCATCCTTCTTATAAGAAAAACCTCGCTCACGTTGATCTAATTGCGGGCTCGAAACTCCCAAGTCATAACAAATGCCATCAATTTCTTCTACACCTGCTTCTTGCAAACGTGACTGCAAATGACGGAAGTTGTCCTTGATGAAGGTGACCATTCCTTTTTCGATATAAGGTGCCAGACGTTTTTGGGCATTGTCAATGGCATTCTGGTCCTGGTCAAAGGCATAGAGATGCCCTTTCTCACTTAGCTTACTTAATAAATACTCGCTATGGCCTGCTCCTCCCAAGGTCGCATCAACGTAAACACCATCAGGTTTTACATCAAGCATATCAATGGTTTCATGGAGCATGACCGTTACATGATGAAATTCTTTAGTCATATCTTATCTATTTTACCACAATTCTGACTAGCTTGCACTCGCTAAAGCAAAAACCTTTCCTTGTTACTTTATCACTTGTATTCAGCAGGCGACTCTGCTACCTGAGCTAGTTTAAGTATTGTAGCAATCTCAGAGACCAAAACATACTCATTACATCCTTTAAAATAAACCACACAAATAGGTATTTCTCTATTCAAACAAAAAAGCTGAGTAAATATGGAGAGAGCATATATCTTAGAAGATAATACTCCGTTCTAATTTTTTAGTTATCTACTTTAATCACTCCAACATTTTAAAAATTCATATCAAATTTCCGTATCAACTGTCCTATTATTTGTTTTAACCATTTCTCTGACTTGCTGGCGTTGTTCCTCATTTAGATTCAACTTCTGTAGTTGTTTTTCAATATTAAATTCTGAGGTATTGTATTTCTTATCATACATATCTAATAATTTATTACGAAGAATAGGCTCGCTGATTAAATGAATTTCTTTTAATAGTTCTTCTTCATTTCCTTCCTGCTCCTCTTCTCCATTAAGTCTTTCAATCATAGAATTAATCTTCGTTAAGGCAAAATCACCATAAATATTATCAATCAAATTTTCCTTCATGATTTCTTGTATATTTTTAGCGAAAGTATTTTGTAAAACTTTTCCTTCTGAATATCCAGTTTCTTGATTCTTTTCAATCATAATCACATTTCCTGGTTTAATATCCGAAAGCATGTAAGGAGAATGAGTTGTGAAGATGAGTTGAATCTCCCTACCGTTTCCCTCGTCTTCCAATATTTCAGAAAGATTATTAATGAGAATTTTAATTAATCTCCTAGACCATTCTAAGTGCATTCCTGTTTCTAATTCATCAACTAGAAGTATAATATCCTCATCATTTTTTTCATACATCAGTAAATACGAATAAAGTTGTGAAAATATTTCAATTAAGTTTCCTTCCCCAGTTGACATATGATAATCAGGAGTCTCTTTTAACAAATCATAATTATTAAAGCTTTTATTTAAATCATAACATAAATCACGCATTAATCCTTTCAATTTTGTATACTGAAGTAGTCTGTCATTAAGGTCTTCAAATAATCTTCTGTTAGTATTAGAGTATTTCAACAAAATTGAAGAAGAATCATTATCAATTAAAGAACCATTTTCTCGGATTTCTTTAAAAATTTTAACTATAGCAATTATTGATTCTACATACTCTTTTCTGACTTTACCTGTTCCATCCTTTAATTTATTATCTTCCTCCTTTACTTCATTTTGGTTTAATTCTTTTACTATATCTAAAAGTAAATTAAATCCAGAGTCCTCATAATCAGAAACATCTTCCTTTAAATATTTTTCGCATTCATCCAATAAAGGTTCAGACAAACATTTCTTTATAAATTCAATTTCTTCATAAAAAATATTATGTATGGACTTATATATTAAAAACCCTATAGCATTTATTCCTCTCGGAATTGAGTCGCTATAATCTTTTAAACCATAGTATTCAATCTTTAATGAACAAGATAAAGCTGAACTAATAATTTCACGATCGCTTAACCAAAAATATGAATTGATAAACATTACTAATCCTTTTGGATTCAATGCTGTACGATATCCAATAGTTCCTCCTCCCTTACTTTGTAAATTAACATATAAAATATTTTTATCCTCTTCATAGTATTCTGGATCACAATCAAAACTCCCATCTTGTTTTCTATAAAAAGTTCCCCCAGCTGGTAAATTCTTAACAGATAAATTGGTAGAAGAAATTTTAAATCTTACTTTGTCTTCCCGTTTTCCAAGTTCAAAAAGGAAAAAATATTGATTATCAGGATCATGTTCGAATTTATCTGGTGAGTAGTAGCTAATTATGTTTAAAACTGTTGTTTTCCCAGTTCCATTTATCCCAACTATTGGCGAAATATTATAAATAGATTCTCCATAAAAATTTTCAATATAATCTGGATTTTTATCAATTCTTAATTCATTCGTTTCAAAATCAAAATTTACTTTATATTCGTCTGAAAAATTAAAAATTTGATTTTTAAAAAGTTCATCATACTGTTTAATCACCAAAGCAATTAATTTCATTCTTCTTCTCCCACTAGTCCAATTTCTTTGCTAATATCTGTAACCATTTTTGAAAGTGGTCTATTCCCATAATTTTCTTGGTCTGTGTAATAACCAACTATCATTCTATCTATTTCAGAGTCTGAAAAATATTTACTTGAATCCGCAAATATTTGACATAAACCTGCTTTATAATCTTTATTATAAATTTCATGTTTCCATAGCAACTCTTGAACTATATCCGCATGTAGTTTGTATAGATTTCTTGTATCAATCACATATTTATCCTTCAATAATTTCTGTCTGACACTTAATTTATCCTTGCTTTCTAATTGTTTTAACTCCTCCTCCGATATGTCATCCTTGATTATAATATCAATACTTTCTGAATTATTAATAAAATCTGCAGACTTTATATTCAAAGAAAATTTCAACAATTCATCAATATCAGTTATACTTTCGTCATAGGGAGAGATATAAAATTTACTCGTACTCTTTTTATTATTACAACCATAACAAGAAGGAATTAGATTGTAAAAACATAAAGCGAATAGAGGATATTCATTCTTAGGGAAAAAATGATCCAGTTGGCTCGTATTTGCTTCTTCCGTCACATTAATAAAATTACGATTACAATATGGACAAACTGTGACACCAGTTATGCGAACTAACTCTTTTTTGTCTATTTTATTATAATGGGATTCCAACTTTTCTTTGTATCGTTCAACAATATAATCCTTCAATTTTGTATGAGATTTTTTAGTATAAATTCCATCAAACTTGTAGCTTTGCACTAAATCATTAAACGATTTTTTTGAGCTCATCATTTCAACCAAAATATC
Source organism: Streptococcus infantis (assembly GCF_047463635.1). Classification (GTDB taxonomy): domain Bacteria; phylum Bacillota; class Bacilli; order Lactobacillales; family Streptococcaceae; genus Streptococcus; species Streptococcus infantis_W. The sequence goes on along the minus strand of NZ_JASHDL010000023.1, from coordinate 8,522 downwards.
CATTTTATCCGGAAATATATCTTCAAAGTCCTTTACGAATTCAGATTTTAAATTCTTCTTAATCAAGTCGATAAATTCTCTTGTATTCTTTGTTCTATCAACAATAATCCGTATATTGTCAGTCAAATTTTTCTTTTTTCGAATTTTATCTAGATTATCATCAATCTCATATGATAATATTCTTTTCAGATTAATACTAGTACTTACTCCTCTAATATGCCCTATTTTTAGCTGCTTAATTTCCTCATCACACTTTTCTATAAAATCGTTTTTTAAATGACTATAAATATGATTAACCAAATCAGAAAATTTCTCCACATGTATTTTAAAAACCCATTCAACATCAGATGAGCTATCTATTTTTTCCTTTACGTTTAGTAAGGTAGAGTAGTCCGCCGTCATAAGTTTTAGAAAGGCTCTATCTTGTTGTGTAAAATAGTCTTCCAATCCATTGTGAGATCCAAAATTCTTAAAAATTAACATATCTAATTCGTCTTTTTCTGGTAATTTCTCATAAATATAACGACACAATTCATATACTTGTTTAGAATTGCCCTTTTTTATCGGAATCATTTTTCACCTCTAAAGCTTAGTTTAATCATAATTATACCACAAAAGACCGTTTTTACGGCCTTTTGTTTATATATTAACTATCTAAATCTGCCGAAGATTCTGTAATCACTGCTTCTAGTGCCGTCGCATTGCCATGAATATCTGATAAATTTGCGATTTTATGGTTCATGATACTCTCCTTCTGTTTGGTAATCTACACTATCTTCCGCTACTTGAGCCAACTCCACTTCTTCCTGAGGGTTCAACTTTCTTTGAACGACTTCTGCTACTGCTCTTGGTATACCAACTGCGACAATCTCATCCACGCTGGCTTCCTTGATTTTTGTCAGAGATTTGAAATATTTCATCAAATTCTGCTTGCGTTTTGGACCCAGGCCTTCAATTCCATCCAATTGAGAGGAGAAGGAATTTTTAGAGCGCAGTTGACGGTGGAAGGTGATTGCAAAACGGTGAACCTCATCCTGAATGCGTTGTAGGAGGAAGAATTCCTGCGAATTACGAGACAACTCTACCACCTCAAGTGGGTCTCCAAAGAGCAATTCATGAGTTTGGTGCTTGTCATTCTTTTGCAGACCTGCAATCGGAATATCTAACCCCAACTCTTCTTGAATAACCTGCTTAGCGATATTGACTTGTCCTTGTCCCCCATCAATGACAATCAAATCTGGCGGTGTCAAGCTATCACGCTGGACGCGCCCATAGCGTCTGCGAATAACCTCTCGCATGCTAGCATAGTCATCTGGTCCCACAACTGTTTTTATCTTGTACTTGCGGTAATCCTTCTTGCTCGGTTTCCCATTGACAAAAACAACCATGGCAGAAACTGGACTAGTCCCCATGATATTGGAGTTGTCAAAGGACTCGATACGGACAGGTGTCGGAATTTGTAAAAGTCGCCCAAGATTTTCAATAGCCCCTTGAGTCTTTTCAACTGATTTCTCTAACAGATTAAACTTCTGCTCCAAGCTTACACGCGCATTTTTGATAGCGAGATTGACCAGTTGTTTTTTCTCCCCACGTTGGGGCTTTAGAACCTTGGTATCCACCAAGGCCTTGACGGCTTCTTCATCGATATCCTGAGGAATCAAAATTTCATTAGGAACCAGGTGAGATTTTTCTTGATAGAATTGTCCTACATAGGTCAAGAAATCCTCATCTGGATCATTGTAGTAAGGAAAGAGATTGACATCGCGTTCAATCAACTTGCCCTGACGGACAAAGAAAACCTGAACACACATCCAGCCCTTGTCTACATAGTAGCCAAAGACATCACGATTTTGGAGATCCTTGGCCATAACCCGTTGCTTGGTCCGGAGCGTTCCAATAGCTTGAATCAAATCACGGTATTCAGCCGCACGCTCAAATTCCATACTCTGGGCTGCCAAGTTCATCTTACTTTTGAGATCATCAATGATTTTGTCATCCTGCCCCTTTAGAAAATCAGAGACTTCTTGAGCCATGGCTTTAAAATAAGCCTCGTCTTTCTTACAGATGGTGTGAGCCACGCACTGCCCGATATGGTAATAAAAACAAACCTTCGATGGTGGATTAGTACACTTGCGAAAAGGGAAAATCCGATCCAGAAGTCGCTTGATTTCATTGGCCGCCCCCACATCCGGATAGGGTCCAAAATAGAGACCTCCGTCTTTCTTGACCTGACGGGTGATAATCAAGCGAGGATAGCGCTCATTGGTAATTTTGATGAAAGGATAGGACTTGTCGTCCTTGAGCATAATATTGTATTTAGGCTTATTTTCCTTAATCAAGTTGATTTCCAGAAGGAGGGCCTCAATATTGGATTCCGTAACAATAAACTCAAAGTCCACAATCTCAGATACCAAGGCTTCTGTCTTGGTATCATGACTTCCACGGAAATAGGACCGTACACGATTGCGTAGATTTTTGGCCTTTCCTACATAGATAATCGTACCGTTTTTATCTTTGTGAATGTAACAACCAGGGCTGGTCGGCAAGAGCTCTAGTTTTGATTTAATCAAGTTATTCATAGTTCCATTATAGCAAAAAGCCCCCTGCATTGCTTACATCGAGGAGCTCTATTTTTCGTTGAAAATCACTTATTCTCCAGACTCATAAAGTTCTTGAACTGCTTGAACATCTTGAGCCTGAATACCATAATAAGAACCTGCTGGCTGCATGACTGACACTTCATTAGTATGTTCCAAGCCAATGGCATGTCCTAACTCATGCTCTGCCGTATGCAAGATACGATCATAGGTATAGCCATAGTTTGGATTAGATAAATAATAATGATTCAAACGAACTGTTACTGAAGTAAATTGTTTGGTAAGGAGATTTGTCTGACTCTCTGCCTCACCGGCAACAGATGTGGAACCATCATTCATTTCAGTCGCAAAAATAGTTACTTGGTCAGGTTCTGTCACAACTACAAAATTAAAAGCGCCAGTCTGATTCCAGTTGGCAATAGCTTCGGCATAAGCCTTTTGAAAGGTTGCATCCATTTGAGGATCAATATAAATTGTCGCCTGCGCTTGGGGCCATTTTACTCCTGAATCTTGATGATGATCAGTCTGAGACAAGCCTTGCAACTTACCAGTTTCTTGCCATTGATGCCAACCTGCTTGACCAACTTGAACAAGTTGCCCCGCTTGATTGAAGATACCAGATAAATCTCCCGTCACATACCAGAGAATCCCTAAAGCAATGAGAATTAAGACTACAAGAGTCCACACAAGGCGCCAGAACATGCGCCAAATCCCTAGTAACAATCGACATAGAACACGAATAATCCAGAACATGATTTCCCGCCTTTCTAAAAAAATAAGAACCCATCTTTAAGCCATGGATTCCCATTCTAAAGATAGATTCCTTATTTTACTTGAGTAAGCTGAAAGAAAACTAAAACTAAGACAAGCGTTCTTCCAAAACAAAATCAATTGGCAAGGTAGCCAAAAACCGTTCCAATTGTTTTTCCCAATAATACCACTCATGGGTCCCTGCACTGTGGCTATAGGTCACATCAAAACCAAGTTTCTTGAGATTCTTCACTGCTAGATTATTGGCAGCATACAAGAAATCTTGTTCACCACACCAAGCCCAGAGTTTGGTCTTCTTGTCTGATTTGTTAGCAAGAGTTTCAAGTGAGTAAGGACTAGTTTCCCAGTTATCAAGCTTACCAAAAACACCTCGCCAGTAAGCAAGCGACCCAAGATTTTGACTTTCTGGAGAAAACTCTTCGAAACTGAGAGCACCAGAAAGACTAGCTGCATGTGAGAAACGGTTAGTTGATAGGGCCAATTTGAAGGAACCGTAGCCTCCCATTGATAGACCAGCGATAAAAGTCTTTTCACGCTTGCTAGACATATTAGGGAAGAAGCGTTTGAGCACTTTAGGCAGTTCTTCTGCTAGAGCTGTATAGTAGTTATAGCCATACTGAGTATCTGTGTACCAGCCATTACTTGTATTTGGCATGACAACAATTAGATTGGTCCCTCGCACCAAGCGCTCTACATTGGTCCGTTTGAGCCAGCTATTATGATTCCCTGACATCCCATGTAAGAGATAGAGGACAGGAATATCTGTAGAATCTGGCTCCTCAACCCGAGACGCATCTGGGTAGAGAACATTCACTCCCCACTCCATATCTAAAACTTCTGAGTAATACTCAATCTTCATTACTGCCATAACTTGCTCCTTATTCGTTTAAGATAAGAAAAAGCCGAAACTCGACTTTCTCTTGCTATTTGATCCTATTTTGCTTCCATGACTACTGGTAAGATAGCTGGGCGACGCTTGGTTTGGTCAAAGAGGAACTTAGCCAAATGATCACGTACCTTACCTTTGAGTTCAGCCCAATCAAAATCTTCACCTTGGAGGTAATCTTCTACTGTTTGATTGACTAACTCTGTACTTTCGCGCAAGATATCACGACTCTTCTTGAGATAGACAAATCCACGCGTGTGCACTCGAGCTTTAGCAATGATTTTTTTCTCACGACGGTTAACAGTGATAGCCACGATGAAAATACCATCTTCTGACAAGACCTTACGGTCACGAAGGACGACATTCCCAACATCCCCGATAGCATTCCCATCAATCAAGATATCGCCTGCTGTCACTGCACCAGATGGAACAAAGTCCCCATGCTCATAAGACATGGTTGTTCCTTTTTTAGGGATGAAAATCCGTTCCGGCAACATACCAACTGCCATAGCCGCCTTAGCATGGGCATCCAACTCACGGTATTCTCCTTGGATCGGGAAGAGATATTTAGGTTGCAAGAGATTGATCATCAATTGCAAATCACGCGCATTCCCATGGCCTGAGACACGTAAGCTATGAGTAATTGGCTTGACAACTCCACCCGCTTGGTAAACCATATTTTCTACACGTGCCATCACCGCTTCCTTGGCGATTGATGGCGTTGTAACGATATAAACTAGGTCACCTTCTTTGATTTCAACATAACGGTGACGACCGATAGACATCTTGCGTAGGCCGTTAATGGGTTCACCCATACGTCCAGTTTCAAGGATGATCAATTCGTGATCTTCAAAACGAGACATATCTTTTGGTTTAATCAAAAGATTTTCACTTGCTAGAGACAATTTTTTCAAGCGAATCGCTGTACGGACGATATTTTCAATGTCAAATCCTGTCAAGACAACACGGCGTCCAGTCTCCGCAGCTGCATCAAAAACTTGCTGGATACGAGAAAGGTTACTTGCAACTGCAGCAACGATGATGCGTCCATCCCAATCAGAGATGGTTTGCGTGATTTCTACACCAACTTCATTTTCACTAGCTACTTGGATATTGCTATCTGCATTTGCTGAGTCACTAAGCAAAGCCAAGACCCCTTCGCGACCAATCTCTGCCAAACGCCCAAAGTCAGTGGCGTAAGATTCACTAGCCGTTTGGTCAAACTTGAAATCCCCTGTATAGACGATGTTTCCTTCAGATGTTTTCAAGACCACACCCAAACTTTCTGGAATAGAGTGGGTTGTACGGAAGAAGGATACTACCGTTCCACCAAAATCAATCTCTGTATTTTCATCAATGACATGGAAATCATCAAATTTCTTGACGCTGTCATTTCCCTTAACAAAGAGTTTGGCCAGTTCGATAGTCAACTCTGAGCCAAATACAGGAACCTTAGCTTCTGCCAAGAGATAAGGGAGGGCGCCAATCGCATCCGCATGCCCGTGTGTTAGGAAGACCCCAGCAATACGGTCACTATTTTCAAACAAATAGTCCATGTTGGGAATAACGACATCGACACCCAACTGTTCATTTTCAGGGTATTTCAAACCTGCATCTAATACAAAAATCGAGTCGTTAATTTCTGCGATGTACATGTTTTTACCATTTTCACGCACACCACCAAGTGTTGTTAATTTAATAGTATTCATTTTTCCTCCGAATAGTCACTTCAACTGTTTGTAGAGCTTTAAAAGCTCTCTTTTTCTGAAAGTCCAATTCACTTTCAGCCGAATCTTTTCCATTCATTATACCATTTTTTTACTAATTTTCAAAATGAATCTCACACATAATCCGACTTCAACTATCTCTTTCCTATCATTCTTACAGATACTGGAGGAGAGTTTGCTGGTAAAAAACAGGAATGACCTGCGCCCTAAATGTTAGATTTTTCTTGGCTGCTGGTCAGCATTATATGGCTTTTATAATGAATGAGCACTTATCCCCTTTCTATTTCAGCAAATCAAAAACAAGTGAACAGCATGTTAGCAGAGGCTTTCAAAATTGACCAATCTGAGTATACTATCTCTCATAGCTACCAAGGATAGGAATAGCACCATGATTTTTATCATCAATTTTTTAATAACAAGTATTTTTATAAATAAAAAGGACACGATGATTCCCTTCTTTAGTGCTTGGAAATAGAATCTCGTTCTAAGGCTATGAAAAAATGTTTAAGCCTCTGAACCGAGTGTGACATGAGATTGTAAACAATATTGACTATTATAGTGGATTAAAATAAGATATGAACAAAGAAATTAGGAAAGTCAAATAAATTTCTATAAATGTTTTAGAATCCGTAGCCTACTATTCTAGGTTCAATCCACTATACTTAAATACTCAATGAAAATCAAAGAGCAAACTAGGAAGCTAGCCGCAGGTTGCTCAAAACACCGTTTTGAGGTTGTGGATATAACTGACGAAGTTAGCTCAAAACACTGTTTTGAGGTTGTAGATGGAACTGACGTAGTCAGTATCCTACATATACGGTAAGGCGACGCTGACGTGGTTTGAAGAGATTTTCGAAGAGTATAAAATCAAACTAAAAGGACTCAGCCCTGTGCAAGACAGAACTAAATCCTTCGCTTGAATTATTTGTGTAACTTTCTGAAATCGATATAAATCAATCCTAGACTTACAATTTTTTATTTTCCAAGGTAGTATTCAGAAACTACGTTCAATTTTTCGTCGAATTCGAATACCAATGGTGGGAAGTTAGGGATTTCCACGTCCATGATTTCGTCGTCTGACAAACCTTTGATGTGTTTTACAAGAGCACGGATTGAGTTACCGTGTGCTCCTACGAATACGTTTTTACCATCTTTAAGAGCTGGAGCGATTTTATCTTCCCAGAATGGAAGGGCACGTTCCAAAGTCACTTTCAAGTTTTCAGCATCTGGGATAACTGAGTCGTCAAGTGAAGCGTAACGACGGTCAGTGTGAGCTGAGTGCTCATCATCACGATCCATTGCTGGAGGCAATACATCGTATGAACGACGCCAGATGTGAACTTGCTCATCACCAAATTGCTCAGCAGCTTCAGCTTTGTTTTTACCAGTCAAACCACCGTAGTGACGTTCATTCAAGCGCCATGATTTTTCAACTGGAACCCACAATTGGTCAGAAGCTTCAAGAGCCAAGTTAGTTGTTTTGATAGCACGTTTCAATACTGAAGTGTAAGCTTGGTCAAATTCGATACCAGCTTCTTTGATCAATTTACCAGCGTCAATCGCTTGTTGTGTACCTTTTTCAGACAAATCAACATCAGCCCAACCAGTGAAAAGGTTAGCTTTGTTCCATTCAGACTCACCGTGGCGAGCAAAAACCAATTTTACCATTAGATGGATTCTCCTTTTATTTTCCGAGGCTTCCCTCGTTTATCTATTCTATTTTACACAATTTTTCACAAAAAAGCTAGTCAAAATCGACTAAAAAGAGAAGAGGTGAACGCCCCTTCTCTCAATAAACAGCTATTCTTGAACTTGAAATTGTTTCAAGCTTGTTAAAAAAAGGGCACCACCGATGACAATGACGATGCCACCAATCCAGCCTAAAAATGGAATCAAGCCTACTACAGAACCTACGATTAACAAAATAGATGGTGCCATTGAAATACGCTTATCATCCTTATAGTAGATTAGAGAGAGAATTCCAAGAATAAGAGTTGCGATTTTTACTAAGGTAAAAACAATGAAGATAATCGCTAAAACTACTCCTGCAAAATCTTCATTCGCAAAAATAGATGCAACCATTAATATTACGACTGGCAAAATTGCCAAGAGCGAGCCTGCAATAGTCCCAATAATTCCAGAAATCTGCGCTAGTGTTTTTGTCTTCATAAATGTCTCCTTCAAATTGTAATAATTGTTATTCTACCATATTTTAGGTTAAATTCAAAGCTCTTCCAAGTAGACCACAATATCATCAGTGGCACTTTATTTTCCTTAATTCATATAGTAAATTGAAATAAGGTATGAACAATTCGATTAGGAAAATCGAACTAATTTCTAGAAATATTTTTAGCAGTCGTAATGTACTATTCTAAACTCAATTTGTTATATATGAATTTCCAGAACAAAAATCCCTAAGTCCTTTTCTACCATTTGTCAAGTATATCAAGGTATTTGATGAAAAATAGTTTGATTTCCATAGTCAAACTAAGGAAATTGTCTTTTTCTGAACTAAAGTTTAGTGAAAAAAGTGTACACTAA
>NZ_JASHDL010000022.1:0-26613 GCF_047463635.1 Streptococcus infantis | reverse complement strand
AAATTCTGGGGTTTCTAACTTAGCTGATTCTACTGCATTCACACTACCGCTAAATTCTGGGACTTCATGAATAGCGGCTTCGCCATTTACTCCTCCGGTGAACTCTGGGACTTCATGTACAGCACCTTCAGCACCATTAACTCCGTCTACAAATTCTGGGGTTTCTAACTTAGCTGATTCTACTGCATTCACACTACCGCTAAATTCTGGGACTTCATGAATAGCGGCTTCGCCATTTACTCCTCCGGTAAACTCTGGGACTTCATGTACAGCACCTTCAGCACCATTAACTCCGTCTACAAATTCTGGGGTTTCTAACTTAGCTGATTCTACTGCATTCACACTACCGCTAAATTCTGGGACTTCCTGAATAGTGGCTTCGCCATTTACTCCTCCGGTGAACTCTGGGACTTCATGTACAGCACCTTCAGCACCATTAACTCCGTCTACAAATTCTGGGGTTTCTAACTTAGCTGATTCTACTGCATTCACACTACCGCTAAATTCTGGGACTTCATGAATAGTGGCTTCGCCATTTACTCCTCCGGTGAACTCAGGCACTTCATGGACAGCTACTTCTGCACCATTGACACCGCCTACAAATTCTGGAGATTCTGCTCTTGCTGCTTCTACTGCGTTCACACCACCTGTAAATTCTGGTTGTTCATGAACCGCTGCTTCTACACCATTAACTCCACCTACAAATTCTGGATCATTGGCTACGGCTGCTTCCTCGCCATTGACACCGCTATTGAATTCTGGTACTTCATGTACGGCTGCTTCTGCACCGTTGACAGATCCTTCAAAGGCTGGATTCTCAGGGGTGACAAGACTGTCTATGTTGACACCACCACTAAATTCTGGTTGTTCATGAACCGCTGCTTCCTCACCGTTGACTCCACCTGTAAATTCTGGAAATTCATGAACTGCCGCTTCGCTTCCATTTACTGCTCCAGGAATACCTGCTCCTTCAAGACTCACTGGAAGGTTGTGCATACTCTCGATCGCTCCAGAAGCAAGGCCAGTTATCTCTTGACCTAGATCTGACTTATCTATTGTGAATAGAAGAGTCTTAGTATCGTACTGGGTCATAAAGTTTATTTTTTTACCATTTGCCAACTGAAGTGTTGGGATTTTGTTAACTAAAACTTCTGAATCAAATTCTACTGCAAGAATTCCTGGCCATTTTTCAATAACATTTTTAACTTTGGCTTCTTTAGGAGAAATTCTTTCCTTCGTTAAGAAATCCCAGTTGAATTTCTTGAAGGATAGAGTATAAGGATTGCCACCAGCTTCATGATGCTCGTACAAGAGACCAAATTCTTTTGGTCCGATCTGTTGAAGTGAGTTATAGGCATACTCTCCTTCTTGAATCAAATGATGATGCAACCAAGTCAACTCGCCATCTTCTTCTACGCGAGCCACTCGAATATGGCCATTCTTACGACCTGGGCCATTGGCATTTGCTAGAAGGATGTACTCTTTACCATCTTGAACCGTATGAGTCGCCGCCATTTGAACATAAACATCAGGTACATCATAGCGTGCTACATAGTTGTCCCATGTAATACCACCATCATTACTTGTCGCAACCTGCAAATCACCAGTCAAACCACGCATAAAGAGTTTCAACTGACCATTGTTCAGCTGAACAACTGAAGCCTCCGTATTTTGAGCGTAGTAATTGTTCATGTTGCTTGAATCAACTACTGTGCCATCATGAAGCGTACGCTTGTCATTGACACCGCCACCCATATGCCAAGTCTTACCATGGTCATCTGAGTAGATGATGCGAGACGATTGAGATCCGTTTAGGTGGTTTGTTCTGTTTGTCGTATAAACAGGAACGACGATCCGACCTTTATGAGGTCCATTCTGGAGGGTAATGCCCACTCCAGGTCCCACACCTAAGAATTTCATCCAATCAGCTTTGACCATTGGAGTAATATCTTGTGGTGCAGACCAAGTTTTACCATCATCATCACTGTAAGACATCCATAGGTAGCTGTCTTTAGCAATTCTAAATGGAGAAGTTTTATTACTTGTAAAGTAGATATTTCCTAGTAACTGCTCACCCTGATAAAGATCACCTTTATCGCTATAAGCCGGCTTGACAGGATTTACAACAACACGGTAATCCGTTGCCTGACCATCTGGTGTGTAGACTACACCATTTTCACGAATAGTATAGGCCCCATTTTCTCCTTCACGATAGAGAATTTGGTAGGTTTTCCCATCAATTTCTTTATAAGCTTCCTCTTTTTCAGCTGACATCCCAAAGATACCTTTCCCTTCTGGGAACATATCGTAAACTGAGAAGATTCGTTTAGTTTCCGTATCTTGGACCAGAACCATATCGATGTTTACTGGTGAACCAATGTTTGGATCCTTGGCTTTTGGATTGTCACGTAGATTGGTAAGCGTGATACGATCGCCCCATGTTTGGCCCTTGTCTTCACTTCGTTTAACGACCATACCGATATCACCCCAGTCAGAGTAGTGTAAGCGGCGTTCGTCAGCACCAGCAATCAAAGTTCCCTTGTCAGTCTTAAGGAGAGCTGGAATACGATAGCTATTAATACCATCTGGATTTGACTGCCCATTTTTACCAGCTTCAAAGACATCCTTTTTATCTGTTATCTCAGCTCCTTCTGGAAGCTTTTTCTCTAATTCGGATCTTTCAAAGAGGTAGCTACGATTTTGAACTTCTTCTGGACTCAAGGCACGATCGTAAACAGTTAGATTACGAACTTGTAATCCTGCCCCCCAAACCATACTTCCTGCACGATTTGTGGTACCAATTTGCATATGATTTACATCAGGCATATCTTTGATAAAGCGTCCTGATTTCTTACTTGTTCGTGACAAGACTCCATTTACATAGAGACGAACTTGTCCATCTGGAGAATCAGCACTTGGTCTTTCAACTGTAAAGGTTACTGAGTTCCACTGACCTGGTTTGACTGTTAATGGTGCGTCTGTGTATCTATCATAAAATTGGTCGCCATTTTGATCGCGGCCCTCAATCAAGGCAACGTTGTTATACACAGCCATTGTAAAGTATTCATTTCTTACCTTATCACTTGATACTGAGAAAAGGTTATAAAATGCTGGTGCAGAAGCATCTGGTTTGAACTCCATATGAATGGTCGCATTTTGAAGCTGTTTCAGTTTGTCCAATTGCTCTGTCAAATCAATTCTATTGCTATTTGCAGCATTAGTCTCTACATCTTCCTTTTCAAGAACAGTATTGACATTTTCCAACTCTCTAGCATAGTAATCACGTGGAAGCGAAGCTGGATCTTGTTCGGTTTCTCTAGTTGCTTCTGCTGTTTCTGCTGTTGCAGTTGTCTCTGTTCCTGCTGTTGCAGTTGTCTCTGTTCCAGTATGTGCTTCTGTAGATGTATGTGTGACTGTATCTACTCCATTAGACTCAGTAACATTCTTTTCAGTATCTGCTACTTTTTCAGTTTGACCCTTGTCTACTCCAAGCTCAGTGATCTCATTACTGGTAGCTGTTGATTCTTGAGCTAATACTGGTGACGCACCGAAAACAACTGCTCCAATCACAACCGAAGCTGTTCCAATTGCAAATTTACGAATTCCATATCGTTGTTTTTTTTCAAAATGACTATGTTTCATTTCTTGTCCTTTCACCTCGAAAATAAAGCGCTTTCTTTTTTGCTTAAAATTTTTAGTCATCTGACTAAATGACAAAAATTACTTTTTCACGAATGGTTACACTCGCTCTTTCAAATTTTCTCTCACTTAACGCCCCATCGTTAACTAGAGTCTCCTACTCCTTTCAAATTTTATCTTATTCACATTATATAATAAATCCTCCCCTTTTAAGAGAGATTGAGATAGAACAGATTATACTTTCAGTTTTTGAAACATAAATTCAGACATTTGAAACTACTTTCGGATGCTTTGGATTTTTCTAACATAAAATTGCTTCATTCGGTTGAATCGTTTTTTAATGAACTTTATCTCAAACTTATACTCAATGAAAATCAAAGAGCAAACTAGGAAGCTAACCGCAAGCTGCTCAAAACACAGTTTTGAGGTTGTGGATAGAACTGACGAAGTCAGTAACACATATACGGTAAGGCGAAGCTGACGTGGTTTGAATTTGATTTTCGAAGAGTATTAACTATTTGACTCCTGATTTATCTAGATCAAAAAGGCCGTAACTAGTTTTAGTCACGACCCTTTCTAAGATAAGATCAAATTTCTCTATGAATTTCGTTGATTTTAACTATTTCATTGATCTTCTTTTTTCTTGCCCATAGCAAACATACCTAGGAGCATTCCTACAAGTCCTAGAGAGGCAAGAGGAGCAACAGCTTCACTTCCTGTTTCAGGAAGAAGTTGCTGACGAGCAGCAGGGGCTTGATAAGTTTTATCTTCTGCCATGGCCTGAACCACAATTGACTGTTCTCCCTTATATTCTGAGACCTCATGGACAGCAGCTTCAGCACTGTTTGCACCACCTTCATACGATAGAACTTCTGTACTCGCAGATTCTAAACCATTGACACCGCCTGTATATTCTGGCACCTCTAACTGAGCGGACTCTACTCCATTGACACCACCTGTGTACTCTGGAACTTCTAACTTAGCAGATTCTACTCCATTAACGCTGCCTACGTACTCTGGAACTTCTAACTTAGCGGACTCTACTCCATTGACGCCACCTGTGTATTCTGGAACTTCTAACTTAGCGGACTCCACTCCATTGACGCTACCTGCATACTCTGGAACTTCTAACTTAGCAGTTTCCACTGCATTAACGCCACCTTCATAAGCTGGAAGTTCTGAGCTTGCTGCTTCGACCGCATTAGCACCGCCTTCATAGGCTGGAAGTTCTGAACTTGCTGCTTCTACTGCATTAATGCCACCTTCATAAGCTGGAAGTTCTGAGCTTGCTGCTTCTACTGCATTAACGCCACCTTCATAAGCTGGAAGTTCTGAGCTTGCTGCTTCGACCGCATTAGCGCCGCCTTCATAGGCTGGAAGTTCTGAGCTTGCTGCTTCGACCGCATTAGCGCCGCCTTCATAGGCTGGAACTTCATGAACCGCTGCTTCTACTGCATTCACACCGCCTTCGAACTCTGGGGTTTCTGATGTAGTTGCTCCCTCACTATTGACGCCACCTTCAAAGGTTGAAGTGTCTGACTTAGCGGCTTCTACTGCATTCACACCGCCTTCGAACTCTGGACTTTCTGCCTTAGCTCCTTCCTCACCACTGACGCCACCTTCAAAAGCTGAAGTGTCTGACTTAGCGGCCTCTACTGCATTCACACCGCCTTCGAACTCTGGACTTTCTGCCTTAGCTCCTTCCTCACCATTGACGCCACCTTCAAAGTCTGATGCGTCTGACTTAGAGGCTTCAACTGCATTCACACCGCCTTCGAACTCTGGACTTTCTGCCTTAGCTCCTTCCTCGCCATTGACGCCACCTGTGTATTCTGGAGAATCTAACTTAGCGGACTCCACTGCATTCACACCGCCTTCGAACTCTGTGCTCTCTGACTTAGCTCCTTCTTCGCCATTGACGCCGCCTTCGAAGTCTAAAGTGTCTGACTTAGCGGCTTCTACTGCATTGACGCCACCTTCGAACTCTGGGCTCTCTGCCTTAGAACCTTCTTCGCCATTGACGTCACCTTCAAAGTCTGAAGTGTCTGACTTGGCTGCTTCTACTGCATTCACACCGCCTTCGAACTCTGGACTCTCTGCCTTAGCTCCTTCTTCGCCATTGACACCACCTTCGAATGCTGAGATTTCATGAACCGCCGCTTGTCCTTTTGAAGTTTCCACTGGAATATATTCTGGAATTTCATGAACGGCTGCTTCCTCGCTGTTCACACCACCCTCGAAGTCTGAGACTTCATTGACTGCTGCTTCAGCACCATTCACACCGCCTTCAAATTCTGGGACTTCGTTAATAGTTCCTGGTGGATTTTCTTCAACCTCTATTTCTGGAACTTCATGAACAGCTGCTTCTTCGCCGTTCACACCACCTTCAAAGGCTGGCACGTCATGAACGGCTGCTTCCTCACCGTTGACGCCACCATCAAAGGCTGGATCCTCATGAACTGTACCTTCACCATTGACTGCACCTGTAAATTCTGGGACTTCATGGATTTCTGCTTTTGCACCATTTTTCCCACCAGGGACTCCTGCACCTTCAAGACTTACAGGCAAATTATGCATGCTCTCAATTGCGCCATCAATGATTTCTGTAATTTCTTGACCAATATCTTCCTTGCTAGCTGCAAATAACAAGGTTTTTGAATCATACTGCGTCAAGAAGGTAGCAAAATTCCCATTTGCCAGTTTAAGAACTGGTGGTTGATTCACCAATACTTCAGAATCAAATTCTAAAGCAATGACATTTTTGCTCATCTCCACAGCATTTTTCACAGTTGCTTTTGTTGGAGCAATTCTATCCTTACTTAAGAAATCCCAGTTGAATTTCTTATAAGACAAGGTGTATTCATTTTGAGTGGCAGTCGCATGCTCATAAAGCAAGCCAAATTCACCATTTCCAAGATCTTGCAAGGAGTTATAGGCAAATTTACCGCTTTGAATTGGATTGTGTTTTAGCCAAGTTAGGTCTCCATTAGCTTCCACACGCGCTAAGTGTACCAAACCATTGTAGCGTCCTGGTCCACCTGCATTACTGAGGATGATATATTCCTTACCATCGTGCACCGTATGAATGGCAGACATTTGAACGTAGACATCTTTGACATCTGAATAGCGTTTTACGTCTTTTTCCCAAGTTGCTCCACCGTCTTTACTCGTTGCAACTTGCAAATCCCCTGTCAATCCACGCATAAAGAGTTTGAGGTCTCCATTATTCAACTGAACAACAGTTGACTCCGTATTTTGAGCACCTGGATTATTCATAGTTGAAGAGTGAATTGTTTGGTTACTTACTGGACGGTTATCATTGACCGCTTCACCAGCGTGCCAAGTTTCACCATGGTCATCTGAGTAAATGACGCGTGAAGACTGAGAACCACTTAGGTAGGATACGTTATTTGTAGTGTAGGCAGGGATAACAAGACGCCCTTTATGAGGTCCTGAATGTAAGGCAATACCTGTACCAGGTCCAGTACCTAAGAAGTGCATCCAGTCCTTACGAATGCCGTATGTAATATCTTTTGGTGCAGACCAAGTTTTTCCATCGTCATCGCTATAAGACATCCAGAGATAGTTGGTGTTTGAAACTCTAAAGATATTCTTATCGCTATAATCGAAGTAGACATTACCAATCAGTTCTTCACCTTTATACAAATCACCCTTATCACTATAGGCTGGTTTCTTAGGAACAACTACAACACGGTATTCTGTCTTTCTATTTTCAGGGTCAAAGACTTCACCATTTTCACGGATTGTATAACGTCCCGCTTCACCTTTTTTGTACAGAACTTGATAAACCTTATCTCCAATTTGCTCATAGGCTTGTGGTGCTTTTCCTGGTAAATCTCTGACAGCTTCACCTTCTACGAACATATCAAAAATAGAGAAGATTCTCTTAGTTTTCGGATCTTGGACTAGGGCCATGTCAATGTTGACTGGTGATCCCGCATGAGCTCTTCTGGCATTCTCATTATCACGAGGATTTGAGATGACAATTCTATCTCCCCACGTTTTGCCCTTATCATCACTACGACGAACAACCATACCGATATCGCCCCAGTCAGAGTGATGCAAGCGTCTCTCATCTGCACCAGCAATCAAGGTTCCTTTATCAGTTTTCAGCAGGGCTGGAATACGGTAGCTTGCGATACCATCTTTATTTGGCTTGCGGTTCTCACCACCTTCAAAAACATCCAGTTTATCAGTAACCTCTGCTCCTTCAGGAAGTTTCTTCTCCAACTCTCCTCTTTCAAAAAGTTGGCTACGTTTTTTAACTTCTTCTTGAGAAAGAGCACGATCATAAACCGTTAGATTACGGACTTTAAGATTAGAACCCCAGAAGTTTTTGCCTGTACGTTTCAATGTACCAATTTGCATACGGTTGACATCTGGCATATCTTGGATGAAACGACCAGACTTAGGACTTGTGCGCGACAAGACACCATTTACATAGACGCGAACCTTACCATCGGGTTGATCTGCATTTGGTCTTTCCACTGTAAAGGTTACAGAGTTCCACTCACCTGGCTTAATCTTCAGAGGAGCATCTTTATAATCTCCATAGAAATGATTTCCATTGGCATCACGACCTTCAACGATAGCTGTGTTATTAAGGATGGCCATGGTAAAGTATTCATTTACTTTGGTATCACTAGAAACCGAGAAAAGACTGTATAAATTAGGAGCAGACGCATCTGGCTTAAACTCCATATGGATGGTCGCATTTTGAAGTTTTTTAAGCTTGTCGAGCTCCTCTTTCATGTCAACTATTTGACCGTTTGCACGATTCGTTTCAACATCCTCTTTCTCAATAACAGTATTGACATTTTCTAACTCTCTTGCATAAAAGTCACGAGGAATGTTTCCAACTTCTTCTTCGTCTTCACTATCTGTTCCTGGAGTTTCACTTGCCGCTTCTGTTCCTGTTGGTTTTTCAGCCCCTGGGTTTGCTTGCAACTCTTCACGGTTGACTTCTGTTCCACTATTACTTACTGTAGTTACTGGATCTGCAGGTTTCTGATCTAGATTAGCTAGACTTCCTGTTTCTGCTTCTTTGTTTGTTGTTGCTTCTTGGGCCAAGACCGGAGTAGCACCAAAAACAACCGCTCCAATCACTACTGAAGCTGCTCCAACTGCAAATTTCCGAATTCCGTATCTCTGTTTTCTATCAAAATTTCTCTGATTCATGTTTTCCCTTCCATTTTTATAAAAAGTTAAGCGCTTTCTTTTTTGTTTAAAATTTTTAGCCACCGAGGCTAAAGTAGCAAAAGAAACTGATCTGTTCAATGGGAGTCCCCATCCTTTTTACTGTGAACTACTGTTGCATGACATAAATTTCCATTTATATGAAGAAATACAACAGATTTTGCTCCTTCCATAATTGATATCACACCTATTATATAATAAATATTACAAATTTTAGTCAAATCAATCCATAATAGATTTTACTTTCAAAAATATTTGGAAGAATCAAACTATTTAAAACTACTTTCTTACCATCTGAATACATTGAAGAGAACCCTGTAATTCATTCAAAATCACAGGGTACTTCTTCCTAATCCTTTATTGACCTACATAGGTAAAGGGAATCTTACTGCCACACAACCAATTGTATACTTGATCATTGACATGGACGTTCATAGCTTCGTGTGCATATTCAGGCATCAGGCGATAACTCTTCTCACAAGTCAAACGATTGTAGATAGCAAACTGGGTGATTGGATAGCAGACATCGTCATCTAATCCTGTTATCATTCTCACCTCACCTTTTATTCGATGTGCAAGATTTTTTACATCGATATAAGCTAAGGTTTCCATAATTTGCTCCTCAGTTTCGTGGAAAGGATCATGGAACTTAAAGTAACGGAAAAGCTCATCATAGGCTTCACTGGTATTTCCAATCTCCAATACGCGTCTAAAGTCTGACAAGAATGGATAGATAGCAACTGTACGCTTGATACGTGGATTTAGCCCCGCAGCCACCAGAGCCAGCGCTCCTCCTTGAGAAGCTCCATAGCTTGCTAATTGGCCTTCATCCACTTGTGGGAAGCTAGCTACAATCTCAACTAATTGATAAATATCAAGATAAACATCCTTATAGAAGAGTTGCTCTTTTCCTTCTACTGCACCACGAATGATTTGGCCCTTAACTGTATTTCCGAGTGGCGAGCGCAAGCCATCTTGTGAGTAACCAGACTGACCACGGACATCCATAGATACGACACCATAACCAGCGACTGTAAAGGCCAACATATCTGTCCAATCCCAACAACGTCCCATATATCCATGGAAGTGAAAAATAACTGGTACTTTATGTTCAGATTTTGGTAAGACCACGCGTGCATAAACAAGGCCTTCCCGAGTGCCCTTAAAGGTGAGTTCATAACACTTCACATTTGGAATACGAAAATCACGTTCCTCTAATTGATAGTCTGGTAACACTGACAATTTCTCAATTTCACCATCCCAAAAAGCATCAAAATCTTGTGGAACCTCATCTCTCCCTCTGTAAGTTTTCATTTCTTCAATCAATGCTGGATTTCTCATAAAACCCTCCTTAATTTTGTAACCGTTACCATAACTCTAGCACATAAAGGAAAGCAATGCAAGACTGATATTTTAAATAGAAAGTGATTTTAATTTTGAAGATTCATAAAAGCTTATCTGAAAGTAGTTTTATCCATTCCATTTTGTATTGATTCAATACACTTTCAAAGAAAACAGCTTCTTTGGTCTCTCATCCAATTGTCATTGAAGACTAGTCTTATACTCTTCGAAAATCTCTTCAAATTACGTCAGCTTTATCTGCAACCTCAAAGCCGTGCTTTGAGCAACCTGCGGCTGGCTTCCTAGTTTGCTCTTTGATTTTCATTGAGTATTAGCATGTTCTCGGGTATATATAGTAGATTGAATCTAGAACAGTACACTATAGTTGTCTATCTTTAAACTAGTTTTTTTACAAAAAAAGCTTCATAACCTTAATAGAATTGTTCTACCAAGATTACAAAACTCTTTCTTATTTCAAATCTTTTTTATAGCGTTCCAACTCTGCTTGGTTTGCCCAAACATAGTGACCTGGACGAATTTCTACCATAGAAGGCTTATCAGTTTCATAGTCATGTTGATCTGGATCATAGACTTTCAAAACTTTTTTACGTTCCAAGATTGGGTCTGGAATAGGAACAGCTGATAGAAGTGCTTGCGTATATGGATGAACTGGATTATTAAACAATTCTTCAGTTTCAGCCACTTCAACAATAACACCCTTATAAATTACCGCGATACGATCAGAGATGAAACGAACCACTGACAAATCGTGGGCGATAAAGAGATAAGTCAAGCCTAATTCCTTTTGGAATTTCTTGAGCAAGTTCAAAACTTGGGCACGTACTGAAACGTCCAAGGCTGAAATCGGCTCATCCGCAATAACGAAGTCAGGTTGCATAACCAAGGCACGGGCAATCCCGATACGTTGACGTTGTCCACCTGAAAACTCATGTGGGTAACGTGTCAAGTGTTCAGCCAAAAGTCCCACTTCACGAATGATATTTTGAACTTTTTCTTTTCTTTCTTCTTCATCTTTAAATAAATGGTGGTTATAAAGACCTTCAGAAATGATATAGTCAACCGTTGCACGTTCATTCAAACTTGCAGCAGGGTCTTGGAAAATCATTTGGATACGACGGATTAATTCCGAAGCTTGTTCACGTGATTTTTTACCATTAATTTTTTGACCTTCAAAGATAATATCACCTTTGCTGGTATCATTAAGACCGATAATAGCACGACCAATTGTTGTCTTACCACTACCAGACTCTCCAACAAGTGAGAAAGTTTCTCCTTTGTTGATAAAGAAGTTCGCATTTTTAACAGCGACAAACTTTTTGCTTCCTTCACCGAAGGAAATTTCTAAGTCTTTAATTTCTACTAATTTTTCAGACATTTCCTTCCTCCTAGTCCTCAAGATGTGTAAAGCCCATCTTTTCACGAATCTTGTCGTGTAAATCTGCAATCACCGATGGTTTTTCAACTTTTGGAGCTTGTTCATGAAGCAACCATGTCTTAGCCCAATGAGTATCAGATACTGCAAACTGAGGTGCTTTTTCCTCGAAGTCAATCTTCATAGCATAATCTGAACGAAGAGCAAAAGCATCTCCCTTCAATTCAGTATAAAGCGATGGAGGTGTTCCAGGGATTGAGTACAATTCACCTTTGTCATCCGCAAGTTGAGGCAAGCTTGACAAGAGGCTCCATGTATATGGATGACGTGGGTCGTAGAAGATTTCTTCAACAGTACCATACTCGACGATCTCACCAGCATACATAACCGCTACTTTATCAGCGATACTTGCTACGACACCTAGGTCGTGGGTGATAAAGATTGTTGTAAAGTGGTATTCGTGTTGAAGTGACTTCAACAAATCAATAATCTGTGCCTGAATGGTCACGTCAAGAGCTGTTGTCGGCTCATCACAGATAAGAATGTCTGGGCGACAGGCAAGAGCAATCGCGATAACGATACGTTGACGCATTCCCCCAGAATATTGGAAAGGATACTCGTCAAAACGTTTCTCAGAATCTGGAATACCAACTTTATTCATATAGTCGATAGCCATCTCTTTAGCTTCTTGAGCAGTCTTGCCTTGGTGTTTAACAATAACTTCTGTGATTTGACTTCCGATTGTCTTGATTGGGTCTAGACTGGTCATTGGATCTTGGAAGATAGTTGCAATCTTGGCACCACGAATACTTTCCCAATCTTTATTAGATGTAAGGCTGGTCAATTCTTGGCCACGGTAATTAATACTACCTCGTGCAATACGACCATTTCCTTCCAACATTCCTGTGAATGTTTTTGTCAAAACTGATTTACCTGAACCTGACTCTCCAACTAAAGCGAGAACCTCTCCCTCGATCAGATCGATGGAGACACCTCGAATAGCTGTCAAAATCTTGTCACGAACATCAAATTCCACGACAATATCTTGAGCAGTCAAAATTACATTTTTTCCTTTTATCATGTCTACTCCTATCTATGTGTACGTGGATCACTAGCATCCGCTAGGTTCTGACCAACTACGAACAGTGACAAGGATACCAAGACCAAAGTTGTCAATGGAATCCAGAAGAGGTAAGCATTGGTTGTTACGTTCTGAGAATAATCCGAAATCAAACGTCCCAAACTTGGTACTGTGATTGGCAAGCCGAGTCCAAAGAATGACAGGAAGGCTTCATATGAGATAAATGCAGGAAGCATTTGTGATGTAGTTGTAACAATAACAGAAACCAATTGAGGCATGATATTTTTAATAACAATCTTATGGGTTGGTGTTCCCAGTGTACGAGAAGCAAGGTTGTACTCCAAATCACGGTAACGCATGATTTGGATACGAATCATATAAGCAATACCAATCCAAGTAGTTACACTCATGGCAAAAATCAAGTTCCAGAAACCTGCACCGATAGAGTAAGTCAAAACAATAACGATCAAAAGTGAAGGGATGTTATTGATAACGTTATAAACTTCCATCATGATACGGTCAACTGATTTTGAAATACCCCAGATTCCGCCGACAATAACACCAATAACAACGTTGATAAAGGTCGCAATTACGGAAATCAAGATAGAGTTACGTGCTCCAAACCAAACACCGTCAAAGAGAGATTTACCATTACTATCTGTACCAAACCAATGTTCAGCATTTGGCTTAATGTAACGAGCGCTAAAATCATTTACCTTACTTACATCATTGAAGTCAAAATCAGAAAACATTGGATAGATGAAACTCATCAATACGATGGAGATCAAAATACCAAGCATGATAATTGTTGATTTTTTCTTCAAAAACTGTCTAAAGACAGAACCCCAATATGAGTAGGCAGGAGCATCAATTGCTTCAGAGGCAAAATCATCTCGTTTTACAAATTGAAATTTATCATTACTAATCGTAGACATTATTTGCCTCCTTTCTCTGTCAATTTAATACGTGGGTCAATAATAGTCATCCAAATATCTCCAATTAAGTAAGAGAAAATTGAAACACATGTAAAGATGAAGACTAGACCAACTACCATGTTGTTGTTTGACGCTTTAACAGAGTCAATCAACATTTTACCCATACCTGGGAAGGCAAAGACTGTTTCAGTAAGAGTTGCTCCACCAATAACACCAATAATTGAGCCTGGGATACCAGAAACGAGTGGTACCATAGCGTTTTTAAAGATGTGTTTGTTAGAAATTTCTTTTTCAGAAAGACCTTTAGCTCGAGCAAAACGGACAAAGTCTTGAGATTGTAAGTCAATCATGTAACGACGAATCCAGATAGCTAGACCAGGTGCTCCAAGTAAACCAAGAATGACTGATGGAAGGACATAAGAACGCCAATCGCCAGCACCCAAGATTGGGAATGAGTCTGGGAATCCGATAGAAGAACCAATCAAACGAATAATATAAACTAGAGCAATCGTCGGAAGGGCCATCAAGAAGGTCAAAGTACCTGTAGAGAGGCTGTCAATCCAAGTATTCTTGAAACGAGCCATTGCTGAACCAAGAGGAACTGCAATCGCATATGAAATCGCAAGACCAATCAAACCAGTGATAGCAGAACTTGCAATCATAGATGGGTACTGATAGTTGCTTTCAGTAGCTGTATATGGATCATCTTTACCGTAGTTGGCTACTTCACGAGCATCTGCTTGACTCGGAGATTTATAAGTTCTTGAGTAAATGTTAACTGATGATGTTTTCTTACCAGTTGGGAATTGAACTTCAGAAGTCTTCGTTTGTCCTTGTCCTTGTGTAATAACTTGAAGAACAGGAGTATTGGCATAAGTTGGATAAGAATCTCCTAGGTTCAAGTTGACAAAGTTTTGGTGAACAAATGGGAACTGACTATTGAAGTACAAGAGGTATTTGTGTTTAGTACCTGAACCCACAAGAGACCAACCGATAGCAGGGTCATTCTCAAAGCGTAAATAACGCTCTAAGTTAGGATTCTCAGGGTCTTGGATCTTGTTTGTATGGTCAATATCAAGCAAGTTTGCATAGAATTTGAACACACGCTCAAAGATAGGAATTTCACGTGTAGCGTAGAATTGTCCACTCTCTGTAAACTCACCTAGAGTCCAACCATTCCCAAGTTGTTGGATATATTTTTCATAGATTGCTTTATTTGTATCATTTGCATCTACTGTAACAGAAGAGTCAATGCTACTAGCTTTTTCCTGCAACTCTTTCGTATCGTAATATTCGATATAACCCATACGTTCAAAGACGGTATTTTCATAGTTATCACGTTTATCAGCTGTCGTTGCAATTTTATTGTAGTTAGTATCTTGTTTGAAGATCAACTTCCGTGGAACCATCGTATAGATGATTGTGTAAATCAAGGTCGTTACTAAGAAAATAGAAACCAACGACCGCAAGATACGCATAAAAACATATTTTTTCATATTATTTCCTTTAAAATCCCAAAAGAACCTTCTCCTTTAGGAGAGAAAGTTCTGATGAGCATTATTTATTTCACATGACTCGCTAACTCTTTTTGAGCTTTTTCGTTTGATTCAGCTTTTTCTTTAAGCCATTTTTCACGAGCTTTTTGGTATTCTTCTTTTGTAATAGGTTTTTCACCAACCTCAGTGTACTTCAAGTAACCTGAGGTTTCTCCTTTAAGACCCGCAGCGGAGTAAGAAGAAGTAAATGGAATAACTTTAGATACAAATGATACAGCGGTTTCTTTTGGACCTGCCATTACAGGAATTGTCAAACCGTTGTCTGTTAACCAAGCTTGAGCAAGGGCATATTTTTCGTAGCGTTTTTGAACGTCTTGATTCTCTTTATTTGCTTCATCAACTAATTTTTCATAGTCAGAC
The DNA here is from genome assembly GCF_047463635.1 of Streptococcus infantis. Lineage (GTDB taxonomy): Bacteria > Bacillota > Bacilli > Lactobacillales > Streptococcaceae > Streptococcus > Streptococcus infantis_W. The sequence goes on along the minus strand of NZ_JASHDL010000022.1, from coordinate 11,091 downwards.
AAACCAAGTTTTTGGATAACTGATGCATCAGTATCTTTGTCAATACCCATAAGCAAGCGAGTATTTCCGCCTTTAATCGTGTACTGGTCTAAGAAAGTTGATGGATCCTGATAATCTGGATTCCATCCAGTCAAAGTATGAATATCCCAGTCTTGTTCTTTTGCTGTTGGAGCACTGAATGAAAGTGGTAATGCTTCTGCTTGAGTCATTTGTTGAAGATCGATGACAACATTGTCTGATCCAAGTACGTTTTCAATAGATTGTTTAAGTGATTGAACACGGTTTACAACAGCTGTAGATTCTTGGATTGTTAGAGCATCCAAGTGGATTGGGAATTCTACCCCTTCAGCTTTCAAGCTTTCTTTTGCTTTTGCAAAGGCTGCTTTTGCTTTTTCTTCATTGTAGAGACCATTTTGCGAATCAGCAAGTGAAATGTTTGACCATGTACCTGAGTTTGTCTTCGAAAGACTTTCTTCTACAAGTTCACCAAATTGTTTGTCACCAACTGGAAGATTATATGGTGTGAAAGTATTACGGATTGCAACTGCAGCTCCTTCTGTACCATTTGTCTGTGCTGAGTAAGAATTACGGTCTACCGCAAAGTTGAGGGCTTGACGGAATTCTTTATTTAGCAAGGCTTTTCTTGTAGATTCTTTTTGGCTATCTGTTGTTTTTGAAGTGTGGTTATAAGTTGAACGGCCATAGTTCACACTGACAGTAGCAATAGCTGATCCTGGTTCGCTAAAGTAGATGTTGTCTTTGAACTCAGACGCATATTTTTCGTATGTTGAGCTAGTAGGATAAATACGAGCTTTACTGTATTGTCCTTCTGAGAATCCTTTAGCAACAACATCTTGGTCTTTCCCATCCCAGAATGTAAATTTAATGTTTTGAATTTTAACTGCATCTTTATCCCAATAAGCATCATTCTTAGCCATTTCGATTGAAGACTTAGCTGTGATTGCTTTCAAAACAAATGGTCCATTATACAAAATAGAAGATGGATCTGTAGGTGCACCAAAGCCTTCCCCTTTAGATTTAAGGAAATCTTCATTGATTGGCATCGTAACGCCATTTGTTGTTTTATCATTCCAGAAAGTCTCTGGCTGATTCAAGGTGTATTCCAGAGTGTTATCATCAACTGCTTTTACTCCAACAGTTGAAAAGTCGTTTGTTTCACCGTTAATGTAAGCGCTGAGTCCTTTAATTGAAGAACTAATAACAGACAGCCCTTTTGATTTTCCTTCTACCGCGTGTTTCAACCCTGTCACAAAGTCTTGGGCTTTAACTGGAGCGTATTCTTCTCCTTCAGCAGTAACCCACTTAGCATCCTTACGGATTTTATAAGTGTAAGTCAAACCATCTTGTGAAACTGTCCATGATTCAGCAATCGATGGTACGAGGTTGCCATATTTATCATTAGCAAGCAAACCATCTACTGCATTTGTAGTTACAAAAGAAGTAGAATCAACGTTGTTAACAACATAATCCAATGTTTCTGGATCAACTGAATAAACGTATTTATAATCTGATGCTAATTTTGCATTGCTTGAACCTGCATTTGAATTCGTGTTTGAACATGCAGCAAGCACTCCTGCCGCAAGCAAGGACACCCCCGCTACTGCAAGAATCCGACTTTTTTTCATGTTTAATTAACTCCTCTATTAAAATTAATGAGATACTGTTGATTATACCATAATCCCTCTCAAAAGTAAACGAATTTTCAGAATATTTTGTCGCATGCCTTTTGAAAGCAGGAAAACTTACATTTTCAGAAAAGAAACTATTGACGAGATTTAATTTAAAAGGTATAATAATAAAAGTTAAGGCGGTATAGCCAAGTGGTAAGGCACGGCTCTGCAAAAGCTTGATCGTCGGTTCAAATCCGTCTACCGCCTTATAATACCGATTTTATCGGAATTTATCCAGACAAAAAGCCCATAAAATAGGGCTTTTTTATTTTTATTTCATGATAAAAAAGGATAACTTTAAAAAACTGTTGGGGCGAGTTTGGGGCGAGGACGTTTTAAAAACTTCATTAAAAGTCTTGATTTTCTCACTTCCCCGTGACATGATGTAATCAAGCAAAGGAAAGGGGGAAAGTGAACAAAGAAGATTGGATTAGCGATAGACAATATCCCTGAAACAGGAACTGCTATCGCAAGTCTAATGACCGCGATAACGGTCGCAAGGCAAAACAAAAAGCGTAACCCAAAATTCTGACAAAAGAAAAGGTAAACGCTAAGAGGTCGGGGCGAAAGCCCCTTACACCTCTATTTTATCAAACGAAAAGAGGAAAAGCAATGGTTAGTGCAATAGCTATTTTTATAATTGCAATCAATGTATACATTTATCTCAAAAATAAAAAGGACAAATAAAATGAGAAAAGGTATTCAAGAATTATTAGACAGTTCGATATCTACATCTGCTATTTCGCAAGGCGCTGGAGTTCCGTGGACTACTGTTTCTGACCTTAGAAAAGGAAAAACAAGCATGGACAAAATGGCCCTTCTCACAGCAGAAAAACTTTATGATTTTGCCATATCTGACAAGCAGTGATTTCGGTCACTGCTTTTATTATTTCAAAAAACCTCAAGCCTGAGCCTGCGGTTTGTGTAATCTATTTTAAAATTCTCGAATAAAAAAGGAGCATTACAGCCCCTCTTTTGAAATAACGGACACTTGGCTGGTCGGTGTACCCAGCATCTCAGATACCTTTTTCAAGGTGCGGCAGGAACCTTTCTGCCCTCAAATGTCTTCCGTTAATTTTATTCTAGCACTATCTACTTTTTTTGTCAATTTTTCTCAATCTACCAGACTTAATACGACTTTGTAACTTGTAATCTTGTATACGATACATGGTCGGGACGTAAAAGAAATCGCCACTTTTATGTAACTTGATAGCAACAAGTACATTATCATCAAATCTTTTTACATATTCAAAACTAGCGCCTTTCTCTCGTGGATTGATCCCAACGAAATCTGGATTACTTAGTATGAGTTCCAAGTCTTCAATATGCTGAATCACATCATTATGATGGCGTTTCATCATATGACTTCTCAGCCCTTCTTTGTTAACCTTGATGTCGCTCGCTTCAAGAACAATATTAAAAATCTCTTTTACTTCATTAGTAACCTGACCAATTTTTTCATGATTCATCATTTCCTCCGTTATTCCACAACTATTATATCACATTTTATTTGGTCGTAATCAAGCATCAAGCTCAATCGTAAACTCTGGCTTGTCTGTCTTACTATCATCTGGTTTCAGGTAGTACCAGCCGTCTACCGCCTCTATATTATCAAAGGCTCCTATAGGAATCTTTTCTTTTTAACTACTAGAAAAGCTTTATCAGTTCTGCTCTGATAAAGCTTTTGTTTTATTCTGTTTCTTCTTCTGATTCGAGTTCTTGGATTTGAACCTTAAGCTTGGTTACACGTCCATTTTTGACCTTATCATTGGTTAGAGTGATATGCTTATTGCTACTTTCTAACTCATAGCTAAGTTTTTCTGATGTTGGAATAGTTCCCACACCAGTCAAATAGTAACCTGCAATCGTATCTACATCGTCACTTTCAAGTTCGACATCAAAGTAGTCATTAAAGTCATTTAAATTCATTGTCCCTTGGACGATATATGTATCTTCTCCAATTGTATGAACATAGACTTCAGCTCTGTCAGTTTCATCATCAATCTCACCAACAATCTCTTCAAGTAAATCCTCAAGAGTGACCAAACCAGCCATTCCCCCATACTCATCTAGTAGGATAGCCATCTGTCTTTGAGTGTTTCTGAACTCTTTTAATAAATCATCCACAAAAATCGTTTCAGGTACAAAGAGTGGATCCTGCAAGATTCGCTTCCAGATGATATTGTCAAACCCGCTGACAAAGGCTTCTTTAAGGAGGCTCTTGGTGTGAACCAAACCAATGACATTATCCTTGTCTCCATCATAAACAGGAATACGAGAAAAGTTCTGCTTCAAGATACTTTGGATAATGGTTTGAGTGTCATCCTGAATATCTACCATAAAGGCATCTGTTCGGGGAACCATGACTTCACGCGCCATGAGCTCGTCTAGCGAGAAAATCCCTTGTAACATTTCAATTTCATCAGCATCCAAGGTTTCTTCACTCTTAGACAACATGTACTCAATCTCATCACGAGTCATTTTTTCATCTGCATCGTCAAATGTCATCGGTGTCAATTGACTCAAGAGATTAGTTGATGCTGAGAGCATCCAAACGAAGGGACTCACAATCTTACCAAGTCCAATAATAAACGGTACTGTTCGGATAGCCAAGGCATCCTTAAGATTTAGAGCAATTCGCTTAGGATAAAGCTCACCAAAAACAATAGAAATATAGGTCAAGAAAGCTAATGATAAGAAGCTAGCTACCGCATAGGCAGTTTCGCTATTTCCCATCCAAGAGGCGATCAACTCTCCAAGTGAATCTGCTAGTTTAGCCCCTGACAAGATCGTAATTAAGGTGATACCAACTTGAATGGTTGATAAAAAGTGATTAGGGTTTTCAAGTACCTTTAGTAAACGGATATAGCGTTTATCTCCCTCCTCAGCTTTTTGCTCAACACGTGAACGACTAAGTGAAACCATGGCCATTTCTGTTGCAGAGAAAAAGGCATTTAAAAAGGTCAAAACAACTAATAAAACAAATTGCAGTAACAAATCCTGACTGCTCGGGTCTTCCATTTTCCTTCTCCTAAAAAGTATAATTGAAACCATTATACCATATTTTCCAATTTCTACACATTAATTTTCAATTTCTATGATAAAGGGTCGCTGAATAGAGAACTGCAATCCCAGTCCCGACGCCCTAGTTCCAGCCTTGTGAATTTTCAAAAAAGCTCTTTAAAAATCTGAAAAGAGGAAAATACAACCAATCGTGTCAACAGTTCATGACTAATAAAAAACGAGGTTGGGATTTTCCCTCAACCTCTTGATCAATTAGTTAGCTTTTGTGACTGTGACCTCACCTGTTCGGTAATCTAACTGAATTCCCTTTTGGACATTTGGAATCACGACATTAAACTCCAATTCTCCATCAGAGGACTTAGCTTCAATCTGGGATGCGGACGGCACCAAGTCTTCCTCAGACGCATAGAGCAACGTCACACGGTAACGCACTCGTTTGTTTTGATCTAGGGCTTTTCGAACCAAACTCTCATAGTAGTTTTGACCTGTGGAATCTTCTGCACGCGCTTGGTTGGCCCAAGCTGTCTGTACGGCAATATTTTTAGGATTGCTGGTAGAAGCATCAAAGCCATCTAAGCCACCGATCAAGGCATAGCCTAACAAGTGTCCTCTATCAACTGCGTGATTATAACTTCCTTTTAGGTTCTTAACCTGATGCCAACCCGCAGGCGTCCAAGATGTTGAACCATTGCCAGTTTCTTCACGGTCCTTGTACTGTCTTGTTGCCTTTGACATGATTGCATTCGCTACTGTGGGAACTGTCTCTCCTCCTACAATCTTTGTTTTATTATCCGCATAGGGTTTGCTTGAAACCTTAGCATCCAGATTGGTTTTGTTGTTATTGACGATAAAGGCTCCTGCGCCATTCCACTCTAGAGTACCCTTAATTTGTTTTTTGATAGAATCTGTCAGGACACTTTCAGCTAATTCTTGACTTGGAGCATCCGATGCTTGCGACTTCTGCTTTACTTGCGTCTGAGGGGCAGAGTTGGAAGCTTGCATCTCCTTGATATAATAACTTCCTGCTGACAAGAGCAGAAAAAGCAAGAGACCTACTAGAGTCTGTCTAGTTTTTTTATTCATATTTTCTCCTTATACTCTTCAAAAATCTCTTCAAACCACGTCAGCGTCCATCTGCAACCTCAAAGCAGTGCTTTGAGCTGACTTCGTCAGTTCTATCCACAACCTCAAAACTGTGTTTTGAGCAACCTGCGGCTAGCTTCCTAGTTTGCTCTTTGATTTTCATTGAGTATTACATTCACTTCCTAGAAAAAGACTGGTCTCCCAGCCTATTTTCCTGTAAATTTTGTGATGAGTTCTTGCCATTTTGCTGGCGCCAAAATAGCCCAAGGGTCTTCCCCTTTTCCTAGTATGCCATAGCCAATCATCAAACCAATAGCAAGAGCTAAGACTCCTAGTAGTAATACTACAATTACTAGGATAAAGCGACGTAAGACATATTTGGATTGTTTATTCATCTTCATCAGCTTCCACACTTACCCGTTCAATCTTAGCTCCTAACTGGGCTAATTTTTCATGAAAACGGTAGTAACCTCTATCTAAATGGACAAGCTTTCCTACAACTGTTTCGCCTTCAGCTACCAAGCCTGTCAAAATCAAGGCTGCACTGGCACGTAAGTCTGTCGATAGAACTTCTGCACCTTGGAGAGGCTGTCCTCCGATGATACGGGCTGTATCACGGATGATTTCAGAGTGCAAGCCCATACGACGCATTTCCTCTAAATGTTGAAAACGATTCTCAAATACAGTTTCTACCATAGTTGACTCACCTTGAGCAACGGTCATTAGAGCAGTGAACTGCGCTTGCATATCTGTCGGAAATCCTGGATGTGGAAGTGTCTTAACATGAACAGCCTTTAATTTTTCACGTTGAGAACGAATACGAATTCCTTCGTCCTCATCGATGACTTCAACACCCATCTCCTGTAATTTAGCAATCAAGGGGCGATTATGTTCCCAGATAGCATCCAGAATCAAGACATCTCCACCTGTAATGGCAGCTGCTACCATGAAGGTCCCTGCTTCGATACGGTCTTGTACAACATTGTGGGTTGCACCGTGTAGTTGTTCAACACCAGTAATGGTAATAGTTTCTGTTCCTGCACCCTTGACTTTGGCACCCATTTTATTTAGGAGAACAGCCAAGTCGACAATCTCAGGTTCACGCGCAGCATTTTCAATGACTGTAACACCGTTAGCAAGAGTTGCTGCCATCATCAAGTTTTGAGTAGCTCCAACACTAGGGAAGTCCATGTAAATGTGAGCACCGTGCAAGCGTTCCGCCTTAGCTTCAATATAACCTGCCGTTTGGGTGATCTCAGCCCCCATTGCTTCGAGTCCCTTTAGGTGAAGGTCTATCGGACGACTACCGATGGTACAGCCACCTGGCATCGAAACTTTTGCGTGTCCTACACGAGCCAAGATTGGCCCCAATACTACAATAGAAGCACGCATCTTGCTGACATACTTATAGGGAGCTTCTTCTGTAATATCTCCAGTCGCATCAACTTCGACAATATGGGCATCCTGATCAAAGTCAACTTGAGCATGCAATCCACGAACCACTTGATTCATGGTAAAGACATCTGATAAGATTGGAACATTTTTTAAAACAGTTTTTCCTTCACTTGCTAAAATAGTTGCCGCTAGCAGAGGCAAAACTGCATTTTTTGCGCCCTCGATGGTGACACTTCCAACCAAGCGATTATCGCCACCTCGAACTACAATTTTTTCCATAAAATATTTTCCTTTACTTACAATTTTAGAATAGCGCTCTAATTGCTTCTTGCCAGAGTTGGTAGAGATTTAGGAAAAAGGAACTAATTAGATATCCTAAACCGATACTACACAATACTACCAAGAGTCGAATCTTCCCCGCATTGTCCTTGGTCACCTTCAAAATCCGATCCCATTTAACCAGGTCTTTCAAAAGTTGAAAGACTAGATAGATAAAAAACATATGACTACTAAGGGTAAAAAACAATTGAATCATTTGCCTATTATACCATCTTCTTTTTTTCTACGCTAGTTTAGGGATTTGCCTACTGTTTAGGGATTGTTTTTCAAATAGTCAATCGCATCTTGAAGCGTTTTGACTGGAACGATTTTCATGTCTGTTTTAATCATTTGAGCTGCTTCTAGAGCTGTGTCATAATTACTCTTAGCATTTGGATTTGCTTTTTTAGTTTCTTCAGTTACTGGATTGTTAGGAGCAAAGAATACAGTAGCTCCCTTTTTAGCTGCGGCCACAACCTTTTTATCAATTCCACCAATATCACCAACATTCCCATCTCTATCGATTCTTCCTGTACCCGCAATAATGCGTCCATTTCGAAGAGTAGGGTCTGCAATTTGCGTGTAGATGGATAGACTAAACATCATCCCAGCACTAGGACCACCAATGCCAGCAGTTGAAAACTTGATTGGTACATCACTAGATACTTCAGTGCGATCAATCAAACCGATTCCGATACCATTCTTCCCATTTTCTAGAGTAATGATCTTTCCTTCAGCAGTTTTGACTTTTCCATCCTCCTCATAAGTAACCTTAACCTGATCACCTAGAGTTTGAGAATTAACGTAGTCCACCATCTCTTTTGAACTCTCAAAAGTTTTATCATTCACAGCGGTTACGGTGTCAGCAATATTGAGAACCCCCTTGAAAGTCGAGTTATCTGTCACAGTCAAAACATAGACACCCAGATATTTGAGCTCAATTTCCTTACCCGCCGTTTTCAGGCCTTGATATTTGGCCATGTTTTGCGAAGTTTCCATGTAAAACTGGTTGATTCTCATAAATTCTGCATCTGATGAACCACCCGTCATCTCTTTGGCACTATGTATGTCCGTAAAAGGTGTTAGCCAAGCATAGACTAAGTCAACCAGTCTAGCGTGCTTAACTCCAACCGTCACAAATTGGTAGGATCCTTCCTCTTGGTCAGGTTGGTTATTAACTTGTAAAACCTTTCGAATATCTTCAGAAGTTCCCGGCACCTCGATATAATAAGGCAGAGGCACCGTAAAAGCGATAAAAGTGATAATGAGCCCAATAATGAGATATAAGGGCCATCTAGTTTTTTTCTTCATTGTTTAACTCCTCTAGGACAGCATTTGGTACATACCCGCTGATATCTTGACCAAATTTCAATAGTTCTCTCACAGCTGAAGAGCTGATGTAAACATACTCAGGCCGACTGTGGAGATAGATTGTCTCCATTTCTCCTGCTAGTTGATGGTTGTAAAAATCAAAACTAGCTTCATACTGAAGATCTGTTGCATTACGCAAGCCACGCACCAAGACCCCTGCACCTAATTTTCTAGCAACATCAACGACTAATTCATCGTGAGAAGCTATGACCTGAACATTATTCAGATGTGCTAGTGCTTTTTCAACAGTTTTCTTTCGGCTCTCTATCGGTAAAAATCCCGTTTTATGGGGATTATAAAAAATTCCCACATACAATGTATCAAAGAGCTTACTTGCACGCTCAATGAGATCCAAATGTCCATTGGTCATCGGATCAAAGGAACCTGTAAATAGCCCAATCTTATCTGACATAAACCGTCACCTTACTAATCCCATATATTTTTTCCTTCCAGATGCCCAAACAAGCGATTTCTTCTGGAAGTTCTACTGATTTATCGGTCTCACATACCACCATGACATCTTCTGAAAAAAGATTTCTCTCTGCCATTTTTTCAATATCTGACACGATTTGCTCCTTGGCATAGGGAGGATCTAAAAAAATTAGATCAAAGACACCATCAACCTGTTCTAATGCACGACTGGATTCCATTTTCAACAATTGAAATTTAGAGGTTTCCTTAGTCATCTTAATATTTTCTGCGACTATAGTCTGAGCTCGACGATCCTTCTCAACCAGAACGGCACTGGACATCCCTCTTGAAACTGCCTCAATGGATAAACCACCACTACCAGCATAAAGATCTAGCACTCGCCCGCCTTCAAAGTAGGGACCAATCATATTAAAAATAGCGCCCCTAACCTTGTCTGATGTTGGCCTTGTCGTTTTACCGTCCAGCGTCTTTAAAGGACGCCCTCCGTAGATTCCTGATACGATTTTCATACCGTATATTATACCAAATTCTTGTCAAAAAAAGAAAATCGAACCTTACGGCTCGATTGATTAAAGAATATTTTCGTAGGTGTCTCTCACTTCTTGTGGCCAAACACTGGTTTGGACTTCACCGATGTGCTTCTTACGAAGTAGAAACATAGCCATACGAGATTGGCCAATTCCTCCACCGATTGTCAAAGGGAAGAGTCCGTTTAGGAGAGCCTTATGCCATTCTAAAGTTAGACGATCTTCGTCTCCTGTGATAGCTACTTGGCGACGGAGGGTATCTTCATCGACACGAATGCCCATTGAAGACAATTCAAAGGCTGCACCCAAATTATCATTCCAAACAAGGATGTCCCCATTCAAGCCATGATAGCCATTTTCAGATTCGGTTGTCCAGTCATCATAGTCTGGTGCACGTCCATCATGAGGTTTTCCATCTGACAATTCTCCACCGATACCAATCAAGAAGACAGCACCAAATTCCTTAGTGATGGCATTCTCACGTTCTTTGGGAGTCAAATCTGGATAGCGTTCTACCAACTCTTCTGTATGGATAAAGGTAATTTGCTTAGGCAAGATTGACTCAATATCATAGCGTGCTTCTACTGCTAACTCTGTCAAACGAATAGCCTTATAAATCTTTTCTACTGTTTCTTTAAGATAGGCAAGATTGCGCTGTCCGTTTGGAATGACCTTTTCCCAGTCCCATTGGTCTACATAGACTGAGTGAGTCGCATCTAGTGAATCTTCGTCCGGACGAAGGGCCTTCATGTGAACGAAGAGGCCTTCTCCTTCACCAAAACCAAAACGAGCCAAGGTATGGCGTTTCCACTTAGCAAGCGAATGTACCACCTCATAAGATTCATCTGGGATTTGCAAAACCTTAACAGAAACTGGATGTTCAATCCCTGAAAGGTTGTCCTGCATCCCGTCCCCAACCTTACTCAAGATTGGACCCTGCACTTCTACAACTTCTAACTTATCTTTCAAATACTGGGTAAAGGTATTTTTTACAAAGGAAATTTCTTCCTGTTGATGGATAAAACTTTTCTTCATACATCTCTCCTTTTAAATAATAAGATGATTATACCCTTTTGCCAGTAAAAATAAAAGTAAAAATTAAAAAAAGAGCTCATTTGAGCTCTCAGAACGAAGACAAACGTCATTTTTGGTGTTTGTCTTTTTCTGTTTTCAAAAATATGTTGTCTCATCATCTGATATTCCATTCAAAAATCGAATTTAGAACAAAATAAAAAGGGATATTCTCTATC
>NZ_JASHDL010000021.1:0-29145 GCF_047463635.1 Streptococcus infantis | reverse complement strand
TCCATAGGATTCTTTCTAATGATGGTTTGGTCGCTTTTCATTATAGATCTTATGGGACTTTTTTTCTACACAAAATAGGCTCCATAATATCTATAGGGGATTTACCCACTACAAATATTATAGAGCCCTTTATCTTATCATATTTATGGAATAAATGATATTTTCAAGATTTATTTTATTGATTTCTACTCATCTAATCTGACTAGACAATGACCTACTTATAGACACACAAAAAAGAGGGTTGCCCCTCTTTCTGCTTAATTTTTATCCAGATTGCGTAGCATTTCGTCAATCTTATAAGTCCATAATTTCTTTTTTCTTTCGATCAAACTCTTCTTGAGATAATATATCTGCATCTAAAAGTGATTTGAGTTTAGTAAGAGCTTCGATTTGCTCATCAAATGACAAACTTGGTTTAGTTGCTTTTTCATCTAACTGTTGTGCCATATTCATACCAAAAATCATCCCCGCACCATCTCCTAGACCGTGTTGTTCGATTCCTGATGCGACTTTTTGCTGTGCAGCAATATTAGAAGCTTTCTGCGATACATCATCAAAGGCCTTTAAATTCATCTTATTTGATGAAAACTTCTTAACCAATTCCTTAGATTCTGGTGAGAATTCTATATTAGCAATCGCAACTTTTATAATTTCAAATCCAAAACGATCTTTCCAAGTACCAGCATACTGTTCATCATTCGATACTTGTTTTGCAAGTACTGATGCTTGTGATGGTAGCTGTGAGATACGATAAGTTGTTGATAACGAATTAAGGGCAACGGTAAAGGATTGAAGAAATTCCGTGACTATCTGAGCCCTTGCTTGAGCACTATCAAAGCTATAGTAGGTTACATTTGCAGGAAGGAAATTTTTTACAAACTTGATAGCGTCTGTAATTTGAATAGAAAAAGTTCCAAAAGCACGTACTTCTAAGTCTGTACCATAAAATAGGTCGTTATACATAACCGGACCACGAGTACCAAACCTAATATCGCGAATTTCTCTCAAATTGACAAAACAAATCTGTTTTTGCTGATCACTTTGTCCGCCAAATCCAACACGATTAACAACATTATCAAACAGTGATTTTTTTAGCCCATCACCATTAAAAACACTACTCTCCCCATTTTGATATTCATATCCACCTGGTTCAGTGATAATTTCTTCTATTCCAGACTGACTAAAAATAAAAGCAGCAGTATTTTCAGGAATAAATATCTTAGACCCATTTGAAATGACACCTATAGACCCCTGACTATTAACTCCTCTACCATTATTACTGACTTGAAGAACACCCGGACTTACAGCTGTATGTTCATCAAAAGCCTGAACTGTAATAATTTCCTTCCATTGATCTGCAAAAGTACCACTAATTGAATCTGTAAATGCTTTAATTATTCCCATATTTCATCTCCTACAAGGTCTGTTCCATATCACAAAAACTACATTTGACAGTTTGTTTTACGGTTCCAGATAGAGGAGCTCCACAAAAACTGCATTTAGTAGATAGTTTCTCTGGTTCTGAATCCTTAATACCAAGCCCTGCTTTGAAAGTGTCAAACGTATCTTTTAGAGTCTCTGCTAAAATTTCTACACCAAATAAGCTATTATCACCCAAGGTTGCAAAGTTACTTGTATCACCAGAGATTAATTTAATAATATTCGTTGCCCACTTTTCAGTATCCTTAGTATTAGAGAATGAGAAAATAACTTGTCCACCATTATAATAGATTTCTAATCGTTTCATACCATTGGATTTCGTAACTGAAACTTGTGGTTTCCCCTCAAAAACCTTAATTTGGTTAATTGGTATAGTAGTTTGATCTTTTTTTCCTCCAAAAATACCTTTTCTGATATGTATTAAGTGTAGATTCGTTAAAATTAATTCATCTGTAGACAAACCATTTTTTCCAAAACTCACATGATCACTATTCATAACCATGTATTCATGAGGTAACAATTGATAGTCCATCCCAAACTCCATTCTTCTTATTAAAGACTAGCTTTCAACTGTTCTACTTGATCGTGTAGAGAATCACGATATTCCTTTAAAAACTGAATTATTTCCTCTTTTCCTTGAATAGGTGCTTTCTTCAATGGACCATATTGTTTTTTCTGTTCTTCCATTTCTTTTTTAGTAGCATCTTTTAATTCTTGGATAGAAGCACTATCTTCTAAAGCAGTTCCCTTAAAGGCTTCATCAGCTTCGGTATAGTAATTATTGACAATTTTCTCACACATAGTCAAATAATCTTCATAAGTTTTGATAGATTCAATTGTCTCATCACTGACATCTTGTGGATTAAAGTCACTCGAACCTAATTTATCTTTTGCTTTATCTAAAAATCCTTTTTTCCCAGAACTTTCCGTTTTACTATCACTAGATGAATTACTTGTTTTTTCAGACAGAGAACTACAAGCAACTAGAGTAGAAACGGAAAGACATAGTAAAGCTAAACGACAAACTTTTTTTACATTATTCATTAATAGAATCTCCTTTTATTTATGAAATTATCATATCATATTTCCTAAAAAAAAAAAGCATTTTCTGATTAGCAAACATTTTATAAATACAGAATCTCATTTTTAAAAGAATATTTTTCCATTTTAAATTCCACCTATTTTCCACACAAAAAAGAGGGTTTCCCCTCTTTCTGCTTAATGTTTATCCAGATTGCGTAGCATCTCGTCAATCTTGTTTCCATATTCGATGGATTCATCTTTGACAAAAGTTAAGTCTGGAATTTTGTACAATTTCAAATTGCGACCAAGTTCACGTTTGATGGTGCCAGTTGCTTTTTCAAGCCCGACTTGAGCTTTCTGATTATCTGAGGCAAGATTACTCAAAATAGTGTAGTAAACCTTAGCCATAGATAAATCACCTAGCATCTGAACATCAGTGATAGTCACACCTTGGACACGCGGATCACGGACTTTCTTTTGCAAAATCTCATTGACTTCGCGCTTGATTTCCATGCCCACACGATCCGTACGGAAATGATTTGCCATGCTTTTTCCTTTCTCTCAATTGAACCAAAAGCTAGGCCAGCAGACCTAGCTATTTTTAAACTTATTGATTGTCAGTTCAAATTGAAACGAAGTTCAATTTGAACTTATCTGCTTCTTTCGCCGTGGTGAAAGTGATTGGACTGATAATTCAGTTCAATCACTGGGGATTTTTGAGACTCTAGGCTCAAAAATAAGCAATGAAACCATCGGTTTGCTTGCGTCCCTCACCACCTAAGAAAGGAGCAAAAATCTTATCTCTTGATTTCTTCCATGATGTAGGCTTCAATCACATCATCCATCTTGATATCATTGTAGCCATCAATCATGAGACCACCTTCACGGCCGTTTGTAACTTCTTTAACGTCATCTTTATAGTGTTTCAAGCTAGCTAGGGCACCATCGTAAATAACGACACCATCACGGATGACACGGACTTTAGAGTCGCGAGTAACTTTACCGCTGGTAACCATAAATCCACCGATTGTTCCCACTTTAGATACCTTGAAGGTTTCACGGATGATCGCTTCACCAATAACTTTTTCTTTAAATTCTGGGTCAAGCATCCCTTTCATGGCTTCTTCCATCTCTTCGATAACCTTGTAGATGATGCTGTGGAGACGGATTTCTACATCGTCAGCTTCTGCTTGTTGACGAGCTTGTGGTGTAGGACGCACGTTGAAACCAACGATAAAGGCATTTGAAGCTTCGGCAAGTGTCACGTCAGATTCATTGATAGCACCTACTGCTGAGTGAACAATAGTTACTTTAACACCTTCCACATCAATCTTTTGAAGTGATGCAGAGAGAGCTTCAACAGAACCTTGTACGTCGGCTTTGATGATGACGTTAACAGACTTGAGTTCTCCTGCTTTAAGGGTATCAAAGAGGTTTTCAAGGCTGACACGTTGAGTAGCTTGACGTTGCTTCATAAGAGCACGTTTAGCACGTTCTTCACCAGCTGCACGGGCAGATTTTTCATCTTCGTAAACGGCAAAGTGGTCACCCGCCATTGGCGCTTCGTTCAAACCTGTGATAGATACTGGTGTTGATGGGCCTGCAACCTTCACACGACGTCCAAGGTCGTTAGTCATAGCACGGACACGTCCGAAAGTATTTCCGACAACGATTGGATCTTGGACATTCAAAGTACCTTGTTGAACAAGAAGGGTTGCGACCGCACCTTTTCCTTTATCCAAACGAGCTTCGATAACAGTACCGATGGCACGAACTGTTGGATCAGCTTTGAGCTCTTGAATTTCAGCCACAAGTAGAACAGTTTCCAAGAGTTCATCGATATTTTGGTTGAACTTGGCTGATATTTCTACAAACTCAGAATCTCCACCCCAAGCTGTTGACATAACACCATGTTCAGCCAATTCACCGATCACACGTTCTGGGTTGGCACCTGGTTTATCAATCTTGTTAATGGCAACGATGATTGGAACATTAGCTGCTTTTGAGTGGTTGATGGCTTCGATAGTCTGAGGCATAACCCCATCATCTGCCGCTACGACCAAGATAGTAATATCGGTAACAGAGGCACCACGCGCACGCATAGATGTAAAGGCCGCGTGTCCTGGTGTATCAAGGAAGGTAATCTTCTTGCCATTTTCCACGATTTGGTAGGCACCGATATGCTGAGTGATACCACCGGCTTCACCTGTTGCAACACGAGAATTACGAAGGGTATCCAAGAGGGTTGTCTTACCATGGTCAACGTGTCCCATGATGGTAACAACTGGTGGACGCTCTACAAGTTCATCTTCATTGAGATAACCATCTTCAGCGAAGAAACGTTCGATATCAGCATTGTCCACTTCAACCTTTTGTTTAGCATCAATACCGTAATCGACCATGAGGAGTTCGATTGTTTCACCGTCTAAGGACTGGTTTTGTGTCGCCATCACGCCCATCATGAAGAGTTTCTTAACAATCTCAGCTGGTTCGCGCTTGATACGTTTTGCAATTTCCGCGACGGTCATACCATCTGTATATTCAAATTCTGTTGGCAATTCATGGAACTTACGCTCTGTAACAGGTTTTGGTGCCTGACTACGGTTGTTTTTGTTATTGCCTTTTTTATTCTTTTTGTTATTGTTCCAGTTACTATTTCTTTGATTTCTCACTTGATTTTGACTACTTCGATTCTTTTGTTGTTTTCTAGGACCATCTTCTTCGTGATCGAAATCATCACGTTCTTTGTCTGGTCGGGCTTGTTTCTTACGACGTGTATCCACTACAGGTTCTTTAGCTACAGGAGCTACTTCAACCACTGGTTGAACTTGCTGTACTTGTTCAGCCAATTTAGCAGCTTCTTCAAAGATTTCCTCCGGTTCCTTGCGTTTGTTTGCTTGAGCCAAGGCTTCTTTGGCAGCTTGAGATTGCTTGAAGCGTTCCTCACTTGAACGAGCATATTCTGCATTTTGCTCTGCCTTTAGAGCAGCTGCACGGGCTTTAAAGTCAACACGTGGGCCTGCTTGATTTGGACGTTTGTCCTCTTGTTGACGGCGCTCATTCCCGCGATTTTGCTGACCTTGCTGTTTCTTAGCTTGGTCATTAAAGCGACGATTGTCGCGATTGCCTTGACCTTGTTTACCACCATTACGGTTATCATTTTTTTGACGATTTCCATTTTGTTGGTGGTCACGGTTATTGCCCTTATTTTGCTTGCGTCGTTCTGCCTGCTCTTTTGCACGTGCTTCACGCTCAGCCTTAAAGTTTCGACTCTGTGGTTTTACTGGCGCCACTCTTTCTTCTTTAGGGGCAACCGCTGCTGCTGGTTTTACCTCTTCCTTAGCTACAGCTGGTTTAGCTGGCTCAGATTTTTCGGCTTTCTTTTCTGTACTTGCTTTTGGTTCTGCAGGTTTTGCTTCTACTTTCGAAGCAGCAGACTTAAAGCTGGCAGCGATTTTTGCAGCGACAGCTTCTTCCACACTTGATGAGTGGCTTTTTACATCCAAGCCCAACTCTTTTGCACGCGCTACAACTTCTTTACTTTCTTTTCCAAGTTCTTTTGCGATTTCGTACAATCTTTTCTTAGACAAATCATGTCCTCCTCTTCTATTCCATAAGAGACCTCATTTTCTTTGTAAATCCAGCATCTGTCACAGCCAAAACTTTTCGTGATTTTCCGACTGCTATGCTTAATTCCAGTGTTGAAAACACGGTAATAACTTCTACTTGATAATAATGACTTTTATCCTGAATCTTCTTGGTCAGGTTGGGGGCGGCATCATGAGCGAGAAATACCAGCTTTACTTTCTGGTCTTGGATAGCCTTGACGACCATTTCTTCACCCGAGATGATTTTCCCTGCTCTCTGAGCAAGTCCCAAGAGATTGGTAATTTTTTGCTTATTCAAGTCCTAACTCTCTTCTTTTCACTTTGTGATCGACATAAGCAATCAACTCGTCATAAAAGCTTTCTTCAACTTCCATACTAAAGCTACGGTTAAAGACTTTTTTCTTTTTGGCCTCAAGGGCTTCTGCATTGTCTAGCTTGATATAAGCGCCACGACCATTAGCCTTGCCTGTCGGGTCGATAAAGACCTGTCCCTCTTTGTTCTTGACAATACGGAGCAAGTCACGCTTATCAATCACTTCATTAGACACAACAGACTTACGCAAAGGGATTTTTCTAATTTTCATCCTTCCCTCCTCTGATCAGTTCTTATTCTTCGACCAATTCGTCTGTTTCTACCTGGTCAGCTTGTTCTGCTGCTTCCATGGCTTCAAACTCACTTGCAGACTTGATATCGATACGGTAGCCTGTCAAATGAGCTGCTAAACGAACGTTTTGTCCACGACGACCGATCGCAAGAGAAAGCTTGTTATCAGGAACAACCACCAAGGCACGTTTGCTGTCGTTTTCATCAAAGATAACTTGGTCAACTTCTGCAGGAGCGATTGCGTTGTAGATAAATTCAGCTGGATCTGCTACCCATTCGATAACGTCGATGTTTTCTTCGATTGGGACCATACGATCGCTCTTGGCATCGTAGCGAGCTGGGTGGAATTTGCTAGTGATTTTCTTGATGTTAGCACCACCACGTCCGACGATTGTCCCGATCGCATCCACGTTTGGATTGTGGCTACGAACAGCAACTTTCGTACGGTCACCTGCTTCACGAGCCACGCTCATGATCTCAACTGTTCCGTCATAGACTTCTGGAATTTCTTGTTCCATCAAGCGTTTGATCATTTCAGGATGGCTACGACTTACAAAGACGTTCACACCACGAGGATTGTCTTCAACCTTGTAGACATAAACTTCGATACGATCGTGGGAAGCAAAGACTTCACCAGGGATTTGGTCTTGTTTTGACAATTGAGCTTCGATGCTGCCAAGGTTGACATAGATAAAGCGATTGTCGAAGCGCTCCACTGTACCTGACATGATTTCTTGCTCATGCTCTTTGTATGTGTTGTAGGTGATAGCACGTGTTTGCTTGCGCATTTTTTCCATGATGGTTTGTTTGGCAGACTGAGCTGCTACACGACCAAACTCACCTGGTGCTTCTTCAAATTTAATCTTGTCCCCAAGCTCGTAAGCTGAGTTAATGGCAAGAGCATCTTTCAAGCTGATTTCCAAACGGCTATCAAATACTTCATCAACAACTTCACGAACAGTATAAACTGTAAAATCACCTGTTTTTTCGTTGAAATCAATGGCCACACTGTCAGACTGCCCATAGCGTCTGCGATAGGCTGAACGAAGTGATTCCACCACTGCATCAATGATGTCTTCTTTTTTGATTCCCTTGTCTTCTTCCAAAATGCGGAAGGCCTCTAGCATTTCTTTACTCATCTTCTATTCACTTTTGAATCTTCAAAAGCTTCCTTTCTTTTACTATAATTTTACTGCTAAACGTGCTTTTGACACCAAACTGTATGGGATTTGGACTGTTTTCTTACGTGTCTTGTCCATATATTCCATAGTCAACTCATCCTCTTCAAAGGCTAGCAAGGTTCCTTCAAAGACCTTTTGCTTATCGATGGCTTGGTAAAGTCCAACATGGATGTATTTCCCAACCGCTCCAGCGACTGCTTCCTTGGTTTTCAAAGGACGTTCCAAGCCTGGACTGGTGATTTCTAGGAAATATTGTTCTGGGAAGGGATCTGGCTTGATAGTATCTAGGACAGGACTGATAATCTCTGTCAAGTCCGCTGTGTCGTTCAAGGTAATTCCCTCTGGTTTATCTACAAAAATACTAAGAATCATGTCACTGCCAATCTTTCCGTACTCGATATCCACGAGTTCAAAGGGAGCTTCAATGACAGGTTCTACGACTTCTCTGACTAATTCTACGATAGTTGCGATTGCGTCCACCTCCTCATAAGCAAGAGGCGAAGATATTTCCCCGCCTCACTTTCTCATATTCTTACTTACAGTATAGCACTTTTGACTACTTATGTAAAGTATAAGCACTCAGAAGGCTTGATTTTAAGCTTTTTCTTAAAATTCTGCCTCCACTCGGTAGATGACTTGACCCTTGCTTGAGAATTTTTGCTCATATTCTGTCATGACATTGCCTTCAAAGTCACTGGTATGCAAGTCCAACCAAACTCCATTGAGCTTCATGCCGTATTGAGAAAAACTCACTAGGCTATATTCAAACAAGCCACGGTTATCCGTTTTGAAATGAATCTCACCGTGTTCAGGCAAGATACGCTTGAAGGTATCCAAGAAACTCTTATAGGTTAAACGACGTTTTTCGTGGCGCTTTTTAGGCCATGGATCTGAAAAATTCAGATACAAGCGATCAATCTCACCATCTTCAAAGTAGTCAGTCAAATCTGAACCATCAACCCACAACAACTTGATATTGGGGACTGCAACTTCCAAGACCTTGTCCAAGGCATAACTCAAAACAGACTTTTGAATATCAATCCCAATATAGTTGATATTAGGGTTTTGCTTGGCCATACCTGACACAAAGGCTCCCTTACCACTACCAACCTCAACATGGATAGGATTGTCATTTCCAAAGAGGTCTCGCCATTTTCCTTTGGCTTCTAAAGGATTTAAGACAACATACTGAGGATTAGCCTCTAGTAATTCTGTTGCCCCTTTACGATTTCTAACTCTCATCTCTTCTTTCCATACTTGTCACGGAAGATACGCAAGGCATAAATCTCCCGATTGACATTTTCTAGATCTTCATTTGTATAATATTTGGCAATCTGGCTCAAGAAGGATAACTGAGCATACCAAAATAGTTTGCTGATGACTGTCTGGTTGTATTTGTAACCGTAATAAGTCAACCACTCTTTCCACTGATAGTCTGGAATATAGTGACATAGCATATGCGCCACATCAAACATGCGATCCGTTAAACGAACGGAATCCCAATCCACTAAATAAACAAGACCGCTCTCTGTCTCAATCCAATTACTATGTCGTACATCTCCATGAACGATCGTTGCATAATCTTCCCTAAAGTTTGGCAAACTTCCTCGCAAATCCTCTACTACCATTCTTAGATATTGATTGTTCTTCAAGGATTCTGGAGCATCTTTTAACCAAACCTGAAGCAAGTCAAAAGGTGTTTCTAAAGAATAGCCCAAACGAGTCAATTGCGTCATCAAAGGACGCGAACGATGCAAGCGGCTCAAAATATTGATAATCTGCTTGCGATTCATATCATAAGGGGTCAAAATTTTACCATTCAACCATTCTTGGGCACACATATCACGCCCATCCGATAAACGGCGAGTCCATAATAATTGAGGAGCGATTTGTTCCTTGGCTAAACCAGGTAGGATTGGAGAGGTGTTCATTTTAATAAAGACGCGCTTCCCATTAGGGTAGCTTCCCATATAAGCTTTCCCGCTTTTCCCAGGTATAGGGGTCAGCGTTAGCTCAATATCACCCAAGTCCATTTCTTTCCTCCGTATAAAGTTTCCTTACTATTCTACTAGTTTTTAGGCTATTCGTCAACCAGTCCCGACCTGATTCTCAAATAAAAGCCTCTGGGGTGGTTTGGATTATCATTATAGAAAGAAAAAGGTAAGCACAATCTCCTACTTACCTTTCATGATTTTTATAAATAAAATAAGAGTGGCCAACTGTTGTAAAACATATGGACTAGAGTAGAAACCCATAGATTTTGGCTCTTTTTATAAGCAAAGCCCAGTAACAAGCCCCCAAGTAGATAAAAAATAAACGAAGGGACATTAGAAGGTCCATGCATGAAAGAAAAGAGAGAGGAAGTTAGCACAAGCCCTAACCAAGAATTTTCAAATATAGTCCCCTGAAAATGAGTTCCTCCTGGATGGGTCCAAAAACTGAGGTAGTCAAAATCAAAGACATAGAAATTCCTCTGCTGACTTCCTCCAAGTGTTGAGCTCCTGCTCCAGAAGAAACAGCGAAGAAATGAATATAAACTAGCGTCTCAAGCACACTTAGAAGAAAGATTGCAATGAAAAGTAAAAGTTGTTTCTTGCTTAACATCCCAAAAGAAATCATTTCAAACTTTCTAGCATAAGAAACACTCAGCGCGGTTACAAGAAGACTTACAATAATCAATGCAGATTCATTTTGAAAAAAATCCCCATGGTTAATCGTATAAGGAACTGTAATTACGATTATTAGTACTAAAAATCCAAAACAAAAGGCATGAAATTTATTAAAAATAGTCATAAGCACAACCTCTCTCCTTTAAAAGTCGATCAAAATAAGGAGGCAAAAATTTTTATTTATGAACTCTTTGTTTCCACTTGATCATACCTGAAGTAATTAAGAGTGCAACAGCTATACGCAATAGATTGTAACTTTCTTCCTCTCCTGTATTAGGCAGTAATTGTTTGCTCAAATGAATGGTTTGGGAGGCAGAATCATTCCCCTTAACTTCGGATAAAGAAGTTTGTAACTTATCAGTATTTTCAGAGATTGTCTTAGATGTATCTCCTCGCTTATTCTTATCTGTCATTACCAAATCTTCAGGCTGAACAGTTATAGTGTTAGAAGGAGGAATATTATTCTTCAATGGTTCTCTACTATCACTATTATTAGTTAAATTTTCCTTTGAATTCTCCACCTCTCCTGTTTTATCATCACGGACACTTTCTGTTACTGTATCCTCAGAAGATGCTACTGTTTCCGTTTGCTTAGGTGAGTTTCTCGAGTACATATAATCATAAACCTGTTGTGCAGTTGCTCCGCCACCAACCCATCCAGATATCGGACGTCCGTTTCTTAAATACAAAATTGTTGGTGTTCCTGGAATACCGACTTTTTTAAATAGAAACTCTCTCGCTTCCCCGTCAAAATCTTTACCATCCAAATCATAATATTCTAACTTCTTTTCAATTAAGTTATTAAATTCTTTCAATTCAGGAGAAAATTGACGACAATGAGAACAAGTTTTTCTACCAAAATATATAGTATGTTCCAATTGATCCTCTGTAAAAGATTGACGAACGGCTTCAATATCTATCTTTTTAAATTCCGCAACATTCTGCTCATACTCTTCGGGAGTTACAACGGAAGGTTTATGCTCAACATTTTCCGTACCCGATTGCAGATCTGGTGCCACAACAGAACTATCATTAGGCTGGATAGAGGAAGAAGTAGTCTGTTCTTCTGCATATGCAACACCTGTAGTAATAGATGCAAATACAAGTGGTACAAGTAATAGTGATTTTATCTTTTGTTTCTTCATAAGAATACTCCTTTACATTTGATATATTTATCTTACCTTATTTAAGATTACAAATTCATCTAAATCTTAAATGGTCATCAAAACATCTTGAATTGCAAAAACTTCATTAAAAAAGGTAAGCATTTTGAAAACACTTACCCTTTTATACTTTATTAACCTCTACTTTTTATAATACTTCAACCCCCAAATGAGCAAAAGCATGATAATCAAGCATAGAACCACACCAATATAGGCGATTATTTGTTGGTAGGCTTCTGCTGCTGTGATACCTCTATACAGACAAATAATAGACATAAAGCCTGTCAAGCCGATGAACATGAGTTGATTGGTTCTAGGACTAACCAAATCATCATCTTCAAACTCTCTTATCCTCATTTCCCTAGTGAGGTAAACAGTAGCCAAAATAGAAGCCAAGTTAATAACTACTAAAAGAAATTGGAAAACTACGGAAAAATTTAAAAACTGACGAGATAGAAATAGATAAGTAGAAACAACCAAAGGTATCTGTCCGAACAACAACCTCACTAAGAAAACATTGCGTTTTGTTGCAAATATTTTTTTCATTACTATCTCCTTTCCCATGCTAACAGGTAAGCGCACCGCCAATTCCACCTAGTACAGCACCAATTGCACCTGTTCCTATAGCGTATGGCCCAAGTAGAAATGTTGAGCCATAAGTTGTAGCGTAGCCTTCCATCGCACCGTATGCAACCCCCGCTGCACAGCTAATTGTTCTTCCCCAATCAATATCTCCACCTTCAACGCAAGCAAGCATATCAGCATCCATAATCTCAAATTGTGACATCATTTTTGTATTCATGACAAATACTCCTTTTTATTTTTAATTTTTGTCTTGTTGCAACTTTGACAAGTTTAGTATAACATTGTTTTTTTTAATTTTTCACCCGAATCTTGAATTGTCATCGAAACATCTTGAATTGCAAAAACTTCATTATAAAAGGGTAAGTATTTCGAAAACACTTACCCCTTTATACTTCATTATGTGACTTTCAGTCTGTCTCGCACCTCACGGAGCGAGACAAAAAAACACCCGCTATGTAGGTGCGCGTCGAAGGTTATACCCCAAAAACTCCAAATGCGATACAATAAAGGTGTTCAAGCCAATTGTAAAGCGAAAGGAGAAAACCATGGTACAAAAGTCTCATAGTTTATCACACACAAAGTGGCACTGTAAGTATCACATTGTGTTCACCCCTAAGTATAGACGAAAAGTGATCTATAATCAATATCGAAGTAGTTTGGGAGAAATATTCCATAGATTATGTAATTATAAAGGTGTTGAGATTATCGAGGGTCACTTAATGCCAGACCATGTACATATGTTAGTCAGTAATCCACCGAGTATAAGTGTTTCAAGTTTCATGGGGTATTAAAAGATAAAAGTGCACTCATGATGTATGACAAATACGCTAATCTCAAGTACAAGTTTGGGAATCGTCATTTTTGGGCGGAAGGTTATTATGTGAGTACGGTTGGACTCAATGAAGCCACAATTAAGAAATATATTCAAGATTAAAGAAATTATCCAGTGAATGATTTCTTCACGAGTATGAAAATTTGAGAACGAGTAAAGCATGATATAGCACTAGATAAATTGAGTGTAAAAGAATATGAGGATCCCTTTAGGGATAGTGGTAAGTAATACCTAAGCCTCTTTAAGAGGCAAGTGACGAGTCAGGAGCAATAGGGCTTGAACAACGTGAAAGCCAGCGTCTTTAGGCGCTGGCTGGTAATTTGGGCTTATAGCCCTGGTACAAACCACCCGTTTAACGGGTGGTTATGATTAAGCTCTACTTTTTATAATACTTCAAGCCCCACATGAGCAGAAGCATGATAATCAAGCAGAGAATAGCACCAATGTAGGCAATTAGTTGTTGATAGAATTCTCCTGCTGTGATCCCTCTATACAAACAAATAATAGACATAAAACCTGTCAAGCCGATAAACATAAGTTGATTGGTTCTAGGACTAACCAAATCATCATCTTCAAACTCTCTTATCCTCATTTCCCTAGTGAGGTAAACAGTGACCAAAATAGAAGCCAAGTTGATAACCACTAAGAGAAATTGGAGGACTAAGGAAAAATTTAAAAACTGACGAGATAGAAATAGATAAGTAGAGACAAGTAAAGGCAACTGACCTAGGAACAATCTCGCAAGGAAGATGGTCCGTTTTTTAAAAAATATTTTTTTCATTGCTTTCTCCATTACAATTAAATGACATCTGATCATTTTCTAAAATTTGATAACTTTTGTGAAATGTTTTAGCAGAAACAACTCTATGATTGGTGATATCTATATAATCACCTGGATAACCAAGAACATACATTCCATAACCAGCGAATCCTCCTCCAACTGTTCCAACTAGACCAAACTTGATATTCGTTGCGAGAGAAGTGTTGAGACCTGCCATTAGAATGCGCACATGATTATCCAACCAAACCATATAATTTTTTTGAAAAGCTTCCTCTACCCAACTTGGTTTAGGAGTTGCTTGACCAATTTCCCAAACATCAACAATCTGATTCCCATGTTTTGCCTTCATAGCTTCAATCCTTTTTTTAAAATACCATTACATGAGTTTGGAGTTCCCCCTATACCATAAGGACTACATGGTTTCGAAGGATGTCTAATAGGCCACTTACCATTTAATTGATCCAAAGTTGGAGACGGTGCTAGTCCACCCAATAAACCAGAAAGCATATCTCCGAAACCTCCTTCAACTTTCGCAAGCATTTCAGTATCCATGACCTCTAATTGTAACATCATTTTTGTATTCATGATGAATACTTCTTTTTTTATTTTCAATTTTTTACCAAAGTCTTAAATTCAATAAACAAATAGAATTATTTTTAATAATATATTTTTGATTTTCTTAACAAAGTATAGACGTCTACTATCTTCTTAAAAGTAGCAGTACTTATTTTTAAGTCTAAGATTTCAATAATCCTGAGTATCTAAAATATCTTAATTTTCACTGCTCTCCTTGCAATAAAAAGTTTTACTATATTATTTATTATCTTGCAGAAAAAATATTAGTAAATTAATCGTTTGTAGTTAAGTTTTTTTATTTCCTACAAATCCATCAACTAAGCAAAACATCAACAATTATATAAACTATTGATAATATAATCAAAATTTTGCTAACTATCTTATTCTCATCATTCTTAGATAGCTTTGATATTTTGTAAGTAAGCAAATAAGACAGTAAATTAATAGCGATAATAATACTATATTTAAGAATCATAATCTTACAAATTCGAGTTATTCAGTATCCATAATCTCAAATTGTTCCATCATTTTTGTATTCATGATAAATACTCCTTGTTTATTTTTAATTTTTTTCCTGTTGCAACCATGATAAATTTAGTACAACACTGTTTTAATTTTCTCACTCAAATTCAGAGTTACAATAAAAATATTAGAAATACATAAACTATAATTAACATATCACCTATACTATATCCTAGTATCCATATCTAATATTAGATAATTCTCTTAATTTTTTTATCTGATTAGACTGAATTTCAGATAAATGTAGCGCATTTTCAATTAATACATTTGAAATTTCAATGTTCATTCGACTAAGGGTATAAGGAATCGATATACTTCCTTTCTTTAATTCACATTCGTAAGAAATCAATATATCTTTCAAAGGGAGGAGTTGAGAATCACATTTTATATTTTGAATAAGTTCTTCTAATATGATGATAGCTTCACGGCGTCTTTCAATCCCACCAGAAAACCACTTTAACCCTCTCATTATAGAGGTCCACCCGAATTCCAACCTGCATTCCCACCTGAAAATCCATTAACAATAGAATTAGTAAGAATTTTATTTATAGCTTCAGGCCAGTTTACCCAGCAACCTTTAGAGTTATCACAATATAAACCATTACCGTAATATATTGTTTTTCCTCCTACTTTACTCGCAAGCATCTCAGTATCCATAATCTCAAATTGTTCCATCGTTTTTGTATTCATGGTAAATACTCCTTGTTTATTTTTAATTTTTGTCCTGTTGCAACTTTGACAAGTTTAGTATATCACTGTTTATTAAATTTTTTCATCCAAATCTTGAATTGTCATCGAAACGTCTTGAATTACTCAAAGAGCACCATCTTCCCAATCAACTAATAAGAAGTGAATAATATTAAATTCCATTATTCACTTCTTAAAATCGATAATTATTTTTACCCAAATACCCTGTGTAAAAAAGTCAGCAAAAATGGTAATGTCGCTACAATATTATTAATCACATGCACAGCATAGGATGGATAAATGCTCTTTGTATAGCGGGTAAAACCAGCAAAGATGATGCCAAATGTTGCAAAGACGAAGATATCTAACAGACTAGGCAGGCTTGAAAAATGATGGAGAGCAAATAAAATGGACGAAAAAAGCAAATCAAGACCAAATCTCGAATGCTTAAAGAAGGCGTGTTGAAGTAAACCCCTATAAATCAACTCTTCCATCAGTGGAGTCAGAAAAAACAAGGTTACATAGATACCTAGCTCAGCAAAGTTGGTCCCACTATAACCGATCAATACGACCCAACCTTCCGCAATTGACTGAACATGTTTAGCTGTCTGAACGTTAAAAGAGATCTGGAGTACTACCACTAATACTGTCAAAATCGAATACCAAAGCCATTTTTTTCTTGGAATGAGAAAGAGATAACCATGGCCTGTCTTAACCAGAATCCAAATCATGACTCCGCTAAATAGCAAACTCAAGATATTTTGAATCCAGACGAAATTGCCAATCTGGTAAGAAAATCGCCAATAGTTTTGGACAATAAGCGTCAGCTGAGAAAGAGCAAATACGAAAAATAGGTAAGAAAAGACTGCACTCATTTTGAATAGAAGTTGATACTTTTTCATTTTAACTCTCCTTGGTAAACTCGAGACATCTCTAATATAAGCTATATTTTCCTAAATCCTTACTCCAAATCCTAAATGGTGCTTAAGATTTCCTAAATGGTTAAATAAGACAAGAAAAAGCATAGATATCTATGCCCTTATTTCAAAAAATCACTGCCTTCCCCAGATAAGCCTGAGGAAAACAGTGATTCAGTTTTTAGGAATTAGGAATGAATGTAAAGAGACGCATTTGACATTTTTATAATAAAAATCAAAAAACAAGGTATAATCTTTATTGAAAACAGCCATAAAGGTAATCACTTAAACACTAAGTAAGCCTTCCTACAAGCCATCCTTTACCTCCAATCTCTCTAAAACAAACCATTTTAATAACCAAAATCCGACAACATAGCCAGCACCAAAGAATATAGCTATAAAAGCTATCATGGGATTCAAGAAATAGAAGATCACAACGGACACAAAGGTTAGCACAAAAACATTGAAGGCAATGGTGTCAGAAGCCAAGACTAGAATATAGGGTGTCAACCAGTCTAAGGTTTTTGAATCTAGGAAAAATAAGTGTTTATACATGATGACCTCCTCTATAGCTGAAAAATAAGCCTTTGTTTTTTTACCCCAAGACCCTATGCAAAAAAGTCATGATAAATGGTAAGTTTGCGATGATATTATTGATAATATGAATCGTGTAAGAAGGATAGATAGTCTTGGTATACCGTGTCAAACCAGCAAATATACATCCAACTGCTGTATAAACCAGAAGGTCTAGCAGACTAGGAAAACTTGAAAAATGAGGTAAGGCGAACAAAATCGACGGAAATAGAATATCCAGTCCCCATCTTGAATTTTTAAAGAAGGCATGTTGAAGCAGTCCCCTACAGACCAATTCTTCCATCAGAGGTCCTAGTACGATTAAGGTTAGGTAAACACCGAACTCCGCAAAATTGGTCTCACTAAAGGCAATAAATAAATTCCAACCTTCGTTTGTCCCCTGAACGTGTTTAGCTGTCAGATAGTTAAAGCTTATAAGAACGACAGCTGCTAACATCGTCAAAACAGAATAACTCAACCACTTTTTCCTAGGGATACGAAAGAGATAAGCATGACCCGACCTGACCAAAATCCAAATCATCAAACCGATAAAGAGAAGGCTGATGATGTTTCGAATCCAGATAAGATTTCCTACCCAAGAGGAGAACTCCCAATAATTTCTCCAAAATTGTGTTGTCCAAGACAACCCGAAAAACAAAAATAAATAGGAAAGGACTGCACTCGTTTTGAAAAGAATAGGGGGTTTTTTCACAGGAATTCTCCTTTAATAGCTTTTCTATCCCATTTTACATAAATGAAATCCTGCCCCTATGTACCCAATATCATGATAACCACGTGGGCAATAACCACTAACAGGGAATGGACCCATATTTTTCAATGGAAACGGATAAGGATTAGGTAAAGTGTTACTAGGGTCATAATGTCCAATATAATCATTTATTTCTCCACCTTCAACACAAGTAAGCATATCAGTATCCATAATCTCAAATTGTTCCATCATTTTTGTATCCATGATGAATACCTCCATTTTATTTTTAATCTTTGTTCTGTTGCAACTTTGACAAGTTTAGTATATCATTGTTTTTTAAAATTTTTCATCCAAATCTTGAATTGTCATCGAAACATCTTGAATTAGCTTTTTTATTTCAATCCACCTCTAAATTTTTAAAGAAAGATAGTTTCTAATCACTTTTTCACCATTCAGGAAGTTTCAATGACTATTCAAGATTTTATAAAATATGAACTTATTTTTATGGCATAATATACCTATCTATTATATGAAAGGAATTGCCAATGACTTCTTATAAACGTACATTTGTTCCTCAAATAGATGCTAGAGACTGCGGTGTTGCTGCCTTAGCCTCGATTGCTAAATTCTATGGTTCAGATTTTTCTCTAGCTCACTTGAGAGAACTTGCAAAGACCAATAAAGAAGGAACGACTGCTCTTGGCATTGTAAAAGCCGCTGATGAAATGGGCTTTGAAACAAGACCTGTTCAAGCAGATAAAACGCTCTTTGACATGAGTGATGTCCCCTATCCATTTATCGTTCACGTTAACAAAGAAGGAAAACTCCAACATTACTATGTTGTCTATCAAACAAAGAAAGACTATCTGATTATTGGTGATCCTGACCCTTCTGTAAAAATCACCAAAATGTCAAAAGAACGCTTTTTCTCTGAATGGACTGGAGTAGCTATTTTTCTAGCTCCCAAACCTAGCTATCAACCCCATAAAGATAAAAAGAATGGTCTACTAAGCTTCCTTCCTCTGATTTTCAAACAAAAATCTCTCATTGCTTACATTGTTCTCTCAAGCTTATTGGTCACTATTATCAATATAGGTGGTTCTTATTATCTCCAAGGAATCTTGGATGAATACATCCCAAATCAGATGAGATCAACTTTAGGAATTATCTCAGTTGGTCTGGTTATCACCTATATCCTCCAGCAAGTCATGAGTTTCTCCCGTGATTATCTCCTAACTGTTCTGAGTCAGAGATTAAGCATTGATGTGATTTTATCCTATATTCGCCATATTTTCGAACTTCCTATGTCTTTTTTTGCGACACGTCGTACAGGAGAAATCATTTCACGGTTCACAGATGCTAACTCTATTATAGATGCCTTGGCTTCTACCATTCTCTCTCTTTTTCTTGATGTTTCCATTCTGATTATTGTAGGGGGTGTTTTACTGGCACAAAACCCTAATCTCTTCCTTCTTTCTCTTCTTTCCATTCCTATATACATGTTCATCATCTTTTCTTTTATGAAACCTTTTGAAAAAATGAACCACGATGTCATGCAAAGTAATTCTATGGTTAGTTCTGCCATTATCGAAGATATCAATGGGATTGAAACCATCAAGTCACTCACAAGTGAAGAAAATCGCTATCAAAATATAGACAGTGAATTTGTAGATTATTTAGAAAAATCCTTTAAACTCAGTAAATATTCTATTTTACAAACTAATTTAAAACAAGGAACAAAATTAGTTCTGAATATCCTTATCCTATGGTTTGGCGCTCAATTAGTCATGTCGAGTAAAATTTCTATCGGTCAGCTGATTACCTTTAACACACTTCTTTCTTACTTTACAACTCCTATGGAAAATATTATCAACCTCCAAACCAAACTCCAATCTGCGAAGGTCGCTAATAACCGTTTGAACGAAGTCTATCTAGTCGAATCTGAATTTCAAGTTCAAGAAAACCCTGTCCATTCACATTTTTTGATGGGCGATATTGAATTTGATGACCTTTCTTATAAGTATGGTTTTGGACGAGATACCTTAACAGATATTAATCTCACGATTAAACAAGGAGATAAGGTCAGCCTGGTTGGAGTTAGTGGTTCTGGTAAAACAACTCTAGCCAAAATGATTGTCAATTTCTTTGAACCCTACAAAGGACATATTTCCATCAATCATCAGGATATTAAAAACATTGATAAAAAAGTCTTGCGCCGTCATATTAATTACCTACCTCAACAAGCCTATATCTTTAATGGCTCTATCTTGGAAAACTTAACTTTGGGCGGTAATAATATGATTAGCCAAGAAGATATTCTAAGAGCTTGTGAATTAGCTGAAATCCGTCAAGACATTGAAAGAATGCCTATGGGCTATCAAACTCAGCTCTCTGATGGAGCTGGTCTATCAGGAGGACAAAAGCAACGAATCGCTCTCGCTCGTGCTCTTTTAACTAAATCTCCCGTTTTAATACTAGATGAAGCTACTAGCGGTCTTGATGTCTTGACTGAGAAAAAAGTTATAGATAATCTTATGTCCCTAACTGATAAAACCATTCTCTTTGTAGCCCATCGTCTCAGTATAGCCGAGCGAACTAATAGTGTCATTGTTCTTGACCAGGGTAAAATCATTGAAGTTGGTAGTCATCAAGAGTTAATGAAGGCGCAGGGCTTCTACCATCATCTATTCAACAAATAAGGAGAATGTTATGAATCCTAATCTTTTTAGAAGCGTCGAGTTTTATCAGAGACGTTACCATAATTATGCGACAGTATTAATCATACCTCTTTCATTACTGTTTACTTTCATCGTGATTTTCTCCCTTGTTGCCACAAAAGAAATTACTGTTACTTCCCAAGGGGAAATCACCCCTACAAGCGTCATTGCATCCATTCAGTCGACCAGTGATAATCCTATCCTAGCTAATCATTTAGTGGCAAATCAAGTAGTTGAGAAAGGTGATTTACTCATCAAATACTCTGAAACAATGGAAGAGAGCCAGAAAACTGCCTTAGAAACTCAATTACAAAGACTTGAGAAGCAAAAAGAAGGACTTGGAATTTTGAAACAAAGCTTAGAAAAAAATACCGATCTTTTTTCTGGTGAGGATGAGTTTGGCTACCATAATACCTTTATGAATTTTACTAAACAAGCTCATGATATTGAACTAGGTATCTCAAAGACTAACACTGAAGTTTCAAATCAAGCTAATCTTGCCAATAGCAGTTCATCAGCTATTGAACAAGAAATCACAAAAGTTCAACAACAAATTGGCGAATACCAGGAGCTGAGAGATGCTATCGTAAATAAAAGGGCTCGCTTACCAACTGGCAATCCACATCAGTCAATTTTGAATCGTTATCTTGTAGCCTCTCAAGGACAAACACAAGGAACGGCAGATGAGCCATTTTTATCTCAAATTAATCAAAGTATTGCAGGTCTTGAATCATCTATCGCAAGCCTCAAAATTCAGCAAGCTGGGATTGGAAGTGTAGCAACTTATGACAATAGTTTAGAAACCAAAATTGATGTACTCCGCACTCAGTTTTTACAAACAGCTTCTCAGCAACAACTAACCGTGGAAAATCAATTAACAGAATTAAAAGTACAACTAGATCAAGCGACACAGCGCTTGGAAAATAATACCTTAACCGCTCCAAGTAAAGGTATCGTTCATCTGAACAGCGAATTTGAAGGTAAAAATAGAATTCCAACTGGTACAGAAATTGCTCAAATATTCCCTGTCATCACAGATACAAGAGAAGTACTAATCACTTACTACGTATCTTCTAACTATCTACCTCTACTAGATAAAGGACAAACTGTAAGATTAAAACTGGAGAAGATTGGAAATCACGGCATTACCATCATCGGCCAACTTCAGAGCATTGATCAAACTCCTACCAGAACAGAGCAAGGCAATCTCTTTAAATTAACCGCTCTTGCAAAACTATCTAATGAGGACAGTAAACTCATCCAATACGGCCTACAAGGTCGAGTCACTAGTGTAACTGCAAAGAAAACATATTTTGATTATTTCAAAGATAAAATTCTAACACATTCTGATTAATTTTCAGATAACACTCTATAACTATTTATTATCTTATAAAACAGGAGAATCATAACATGGATAAGAATCAAAACCTAACTTCATTCCAAGAACTAACAACTACTGAACTCAACCAAATTACAGGTGGAGGATGGTGGTTCGATTCAATATTAAGTATATTAACATCTGATTCATCAAACCAAGCCAATAGGTATGGAAATCATCAACAAATGTAATCATACAAGGTGGTATTGGATAAAAAACTTGGCTCTATAATATTTGTAGTGGGTAAATCTCCTATAGATATTATGAAGCCTATTTTGTTGTAAAAAAATAAGACAGTAACCTCAGGATAGCTACTGTCTAGTCTCGTTTCTTCATAATTCCCTTATTGACTTAACAAATGGTAGAAAAAACTTAAAAATTATAAAAATTCATAATTAATCTTTCAAAACACTTATATTATAGAATTTTGTTATATTTATTCTATTATTTAGTCATTCTATTATTTGTTATCATTCAATTGATAACATTGTCAAAACCTGACGAAAGACTTGATTTTTGCAGGTGGTATTTAGACTAGTATTAGGATGGCTTTCCACAATTTTCATGACGGTATAGAGACCAACTCCTCTCTCCTCCCCTTTAGAACTTGCTCCAAAGGAGAAAATCTCAGAAATATCGATACCCTCTTCTTTGATGGAGTTTTCAATGATAAAGGTCTCCTGTGCTCCATTTTTAAAAAAGGCAATTGAAACTTGAGGATGACTAGCCTCTGCACTGGCTTCAATGGCATTGTCACAAAGGATAGATACGATGGTTAAAAAATCAAGCAGGCTCATCCCCTCAACTTGAATCTCCTCAGGAACTTCGACATTAAAGACAATATCCCTTTCTCTTGCTTTTATAAATTTTCCAGCTAGAAGACTTTTGAGGGCACGGTCACGAATATTCACCAATCTGCCCAGTTCATATTTATTGTCCCGCAATTTCTGAACGGAGTCCTTTAAGACCGAGTCGTAGACCTCTTTTACCTGTCCCATATCCTCCTCTTCAATGCCCAGACGTAAGCTAGTCAAGAGATTGGTATAATCATGACGAAAGCTCCGTACTTCCTTGTAAAGCTCCTCTATATGCAGACTATACCGCTCCATATCTTTGTAGCGCAAGTCCTGCTCTTGGTTCAGTTTTCCCTGAAGTTTTTCCTTCAAGTAGGTGTCCAATCTCTTGACAACCCCCATAAAAAAGAGCAAGTAAAACACCAGAATCAGATGGCGAATAGTCGTTGATTGAACACCTTGTACATATTCAAAATAAGACAGACTTTGCATCACCAAATAGTAAGCTCCCATTATCCAGTTAATCTTAGTCAGGGACTTTTGAAAATCTTTATCTAGAATCTCCCTTCTCAAGCTAGTGAAATCATAGTCTAACCATTTCAAAAAAGCTAGAGAAATAAAGCAAATAAAAATTTTTATAAATAACCAAATAAAAGAGTGGTCATCATACACCTGCCCTTGCTCCAAAAATGGAAGCACAAAATAGGAGACTCCTCTATAAAAGAGATTCACCAATATCATTGGAAAGAGACCATAAAAGAGAAGGAGTTTTTTAGGAAGCCCTCTTAAAAACAAGAAAGATAAACCGATGCCGTACAAGGGTTCCACAAAATAAGATAGGTAATTATTTCCTACTATATAGCTAATCATTACAAAAACAACTGCCAAAAGTATCTTAAAAAGAAAGGCCTTAAAAACTCTCTCCAGAGTTAGAACAATTCCATCCACCTTAAAAAATATAAACAATTCCAATCCAGGTATCAAAAACGCATATACTATCTTCCAAACTAATTCCATTCCATCACCTCACTCAGTGTAAGTTATTGATAACCTCAGACACTTCCCTGACCTTATAACGCGCGATCAGACAGCTTCCACCATT
This sequence comes from Streptococcus infantis, assembly GCF_047463635.1. GTDB lineage: Bacteria > Bacillota > Bacilli > Lactobacillales > Streptococcaceae > Streptococcus > Streptococcus infantis_W. The sequence goes on along the minus strand of NZ_JASHDL010000021.1, from coordinate 5,284 downwards.
GGGAAAGAAAAGGAGTTTTTCTTTCTTATCCAAACGAACTACATTGGTTGGATTGATGAGGAAGGAGCGATAGCACTGCAAGAGACGTGGCTCCTGCTTGAGAACCTCCTCTAAACTCGCCGTAAATTCCAACCTGTCTGTCTTGGTATAGAGGATAACACGATGGGGTCTTGGGGATGTTTCGAGATAGTAAACCTCTTTAAAAGGATACTGGAATTGAGCAAATTTTGATTTAAAGTAAAAGCAATCGTCCGCCAGACTTTTACTATCTTGACTATTGGCATAGAGGAGGGCTGTCTCGATACGAGATTCAAACTCCTCTGCCGACAAGGCCTTATCAATGTAGTCCAAAGCTGAAACTTGGTAGCGAAAAGACAGGGGCATAAACTCTGAGTGAGTCGTCACAAAGACAATCAGGGCATAAGGATCCCGATCCCGAATCTTTCTAGCCACTTCCAGACCCTTCATCTCTTCGTTTCGAATCTCAATGTCCAAAAAGAAAAGCTGATGCGCCCCCTTCTCATGCACCTCTGCCAGCAGTTGGTTTGGCTTGCCAAAAACTTCAAAAGAACTGGGAATGATACTCTGTTTTTTCAAAAGTTTTTCAATCGTCGTTTCAATTCTTGCTTGTTGGGAAAAATCATCTTCTAAAACAAAAATTCTCATCTTCTTACTCTCCTTCTTTCAACCATTTTTGGCGAATTTCTCTATAACGACGTCTGGAATACTGAACAGCATATCGACCTTCTTCTCCAAGAAAAAGAGTCTTTGATTGGAGTTCCATGGATTTTACTCGTTCAAGGTTGACCAGACAATTCCGATGACATCTCGTTAAGGTTTCCCCATATTGTTTCTCAAGCTTGCTTAAATTTTGAAACAGATCAAAGCTAGCTTCTTTAGTAAAAATCTGCACGGTATGGGCTTTACTTGGATGCGTTTGGATATAGTAGATATCCTTTATGTTTAATTTAAAAATTTCTTTCTCTTTTTGGATGATGATATAGTTCATGGATAAAACCTCCTGTAGAGAGGATATCATAAGTCTAGCAACTAATTTTCACCAAATCCTAAACGGTCCTCAAAAATTCCTAAAGTGTTGAATTTTTTACTAAATAACCATGATAACCTTACAACTATTTTATCATAAAATCCCGCTATTACCATTCAGGAAATTTCAATGACAATTAAAGATTTGTAGATAAAAAAAGAGTAAAAAGTGATAGGCTATGATTAGAAAGACAAAGGCTTAAAACAACTTTAAAACCATCACAAAGGAGGAATTCTCATGACAGAAACAGACCCAATCAAAAGAGCTCAGACACTGATAACTGAGTTAAACAAAGCCTACCAAGTCTGCAAACAGGCAACAACTGACGATGTCCGTTTCCAGGAGCAACTGGACAATATCCTCTGCTTTCTCTCTAAAGCTGAGACAGTGGATAATCGATTCTTGATTGAGCTGGAAAAATTTTACCAAACTTCCAGTCTTCTCATGGGCCTCAGTGCTCTCAATCCAGATGCCCCTACCCGTGCCGCTTGGAGAGCCTATGACCGCTTCCACTTTGACCAAGTCAAAACCAAGTTGAGTCTCTACGGGCCAACCCTTATCTTGTAGTAACTAAAAAGAAGCTGAGACAGATTGAACTCAACTTCTTTTTTAGTATCATATAAGCAATGTTATACTCAATGAAAATCAAAGAGCAAACTAGGAAGCTAGCCGCAGGTTGATCAAAGCACCGCTTTGAGGTTGCAGATAAAGCTGACGTGGTTTGAAGAGATTTTCGAAGAGTATTAGTCCTGCATCTGACGTTTCACCTGATATGGGAGATACAAGATTTGCAAGACCAGTCCAGCTCCAAGGAGGGCTAGAAGGGCTAATTTTTCTTGGAGGGTAATCAAACCAACTACCAGTTGAACCAATAAAACAAAACCAGTCAATCCTCGGACAACCGCCTGTAACCCTTTTTCCTTTTGCCCCTTGTCTAGCGGGAAAAGTTGGGTCAAATATTGGTAGTCAAAAGCATGATAGAGGGCCAATAACTGAAAGAGCAAGAGATAGTTAAATAAAACTACTACTGCTGTCGCTATCCAAGCTTGCTCGATAAAGATCAACGCCAGCAAGGATAGGAAGAGGAGACGAAGACTGAGGGCAAAGAGGTCTCCATTTCGCAGATAAGAACGAAGATAGAGGTTTTGCCAAATCTTGCTCGGCACCTTTTGAACAACTTTAAGGATAAAGTCTAGATAAGCTCGTCGCTTTACGCTGTTTGAAATTCCCTTGACTTGGGTAAAGAGGGCAAAGAAGCGAAGCAAGAACTGCTTGCGTTTACTTTCTTGGGCAATCACATAGTCCCAGTCCAGATGATTTGCACTAAAAAACTTGCCAGCCTTTTTCTGAAACAGGAAATATTTCCCGACTCCCAAAAGAAGAACATAAACACCAAAAACTCCTAAGCCTAAGCCCATGGCTAAAAATAGAGGGACAAAAAGAAGCAAAAAGAGAGTCTGTACACTAACCCAAAAGATGAAGGAAACTAGACTTTGCTTCTGGATGTGTTCTCTCACTTCTTCTTCAGCTACTAAGAGAAAGAGCTTATCAGGCGCTTCAACATAAGTCGCTATCCCTCCCCAAAGTAAGAGTAAAACAGAGACAATCCCAATTAAACCTAGGATTGGTAAGTGATTTTCAGGAAAATGCTGGAGCAGCTGACTATACTGATAGGCTAGAAAACCTACTAAGACCAGTAAAAACAAGACAAAGTGGTCATTGAGCACATAGCGAAGATAACCGACACACTCTTTACGAAAAGCCTGCTTTCGCTTTAGAAACAAGTCTTTCATCGGTCCTCCTCTTTGGTCAAAGCCAAATAGATATCATTGAGACTTGCTTCTGGCATGGCAAAAGCTTGTCTCAGCTCTTCAAGATCCCCTTTAGCTCTGACTTGACCTTTGTGGAGAATGACAAAAGAATCACACATTTTTTCAGCAGAGTCAAGAACGTGGGTACTCATGAGGATGGACTTGCCTTTTTTCTTTTCAAGATCCAAAAGCTGAATCAAGTCTGAAATTGCCAGGGGATCAAGACCAAGGAAAGGTTCATCGACGATAAAGAGACTAGGATCCACGACAAAGGCGCAGATAATCATAACCTTTTGTTTCATCCCTTTGGAAAAATGAACCGGGAACCAATCCAATTTCTGGTCTAAACGGAACATTTTTAAAAGCGGCTCTACACGTTCAAAAGCAATATTTTGCTCGATACCATAGGCCATGGCTACTGTCTCGATATGTTCTCTGAGAGTTAATTCTTCGTACAAACTAGGAGTTTCAGGAATGTAACCAATCTGCTGACGATATTCACGAGGATTTGCACCTAAGGCTAGTCCGTCGATGTTTATTTCTCCACTATAAGGTGTCAAAAGTCCAATAATTTCATTGATAGTCGTTGATTTTCCTGCACCATTGAGACCAATCAAACCGACCAGCTGTCCACTCTCGACTGTAAAGGACACATCTTTCAAGACAGGGACATGAACATAGCCCCCTGTCAGATTTTTAATTTCTAACATATTTTCTCCAAATCTGGTATAATGTAGCTATATTATATCAAAATTCAATACAGTAGAGGTAGATTTTATGTCAGATTGCATTTTTTGTAAGATTATCGCAGGAGAGATTCCCGCATCAAAGGTTTACGAAGATGATCAAGTTCTTGCCTTCCTTGATATCTCACAAGTAACACCTGGGCACACCTTGGTCGTACCAAAAGAACACTACCGCAATCTTTTAGAAATGGATGCTGCAAGTGCTAGCCAACTGTTCGCCCAAGTACCAAAGGTTGCTCAAAAAGTCATGGCAGCTACCAAAGCTGAAGGTATGAATATCATCGCCAACTGCGAAGAAGTTGCTGGACAAACCGTTTTCCATACCCATGTCCACCTTGTCCCTCGCTATAGTGCAGATGACGACCTAAAAATTGACTTTATCGCCCATGAACCAGACTTCGGCAAACTTGCCCAAGTCGCTGAAACGATCAAAAATGCTTAAGGAGTCACTATGAAACTATCAAATTTACTACTTTTTACAGGTTCTGCAGTCGGTTCATACCTCCTCGTTAAGAACCGCCAAGCTATTACTGAAGAGGTTCTAGATACAACTGATCGTGTTGAAGCCATTAAGGATGACTTGGATATCATCCAAGATAGCCTGCAAATTATCGACCAACAAAAAGAACTCATCAAGGAATATCAAAAAGATCTGACCTATAAGTTTAAAGTCTTGGAAAAAGACGTCCAAACGAGACTCGCTGTACTAAAAGAAATGCAGAAAACTGAAGAAAACTAAGGAAAAGAAAATCTCCAACTTTCCTTATTTCCCCTTTAAATCGATTTTGGGTTAGCAGATTCTAACAGACCAGGGAGGGCTTAAAAATGAAACAGTTTTTTAAAGTTTTGACGCGGATTATCCTGATCATTTGTGGCGGCCTCTGCCTTCTTGCAGCCCTGGCATTTCTAATACTGGCCAATCTGTTCAAGGCCGAACCGAGTGATATCCAAGAGGGGAATGAAAGCTTAAAACAAATCTTTATTTCTCTTGACATGCCTCCTGAGAAAGTAGAATCAAATGGAAAGTATCAATTCGAAGGCGGGGGGTTGGATTTTTATGTGACATTCTCTGATGAAGTCGTCAATAGTCACACCGTCCTCAAAGAAAGCCCAAACCTAACTAAAAACCGACTCAAAGTCTATGTTCTACACACAGGAGGTATTTCCTACCATTCAGTAGAAGACAACTTATTCAATCATGGTTTATTTCAATTTTTAGAGGAGGAAGGCGAGAAGTATTTCCGAGAAAATGGAAAGAAATCACATTCTTCTTACACAATTCTAACTTTGAATGATCCGGAAAGCATGAAAAAGGGGATCGCATTCTATGAAAAAGCTTTGACCTTGGTGAATATTCAGGATAATTCGGCGATTAAGCGCATTGATACCGTCACCGTTAAGCCTGGCAAGGAAGCAGAACTTAAGCAACTCATCCAGGACATGGATGAGGCTGGCTTACTCACTCAAAGATCTGAATAGCAGACCAACCAGAGATTATTTCTCCCATGCTAAACTTCCAAATATTACACGAAAAAAGAGCCCTCGGGCTCTTCAGAACGAAGACAAACGTCATTTTTGGCGTTTGTCTTTTTCTCTTTTCAAAAATAGTTTGTCTCATCATCTACTAATCTATACCAAAATCTGAATTTGAGAAAAATAAAAAGGGATATTTCCTATCC
>NZ_JASHDL010000020.1:0-35419 GCF_047463635.1 Streptococcus infantis | reverse complement strand
TTAGTGTACACTTTTTTCACTAAACTTTAGTTCAGAAAAAGACAATTTCCTTAGTTTGACTATGGAAATCAAACTATTTTTCATCAAATACCTTGATATACTTGACAAATGGTAGAAAAGGACTTAGTCCTGTACAATACAGAACTAAATCCTTTGCTTAAATTAATTGTCTAACTTTTTGGGATCAGTACAAATTCTCAAATCTCTATTAGGTTTTTCTTTTTATACTCAATGAAAATCAAAGAGCAAACTAGGAAGCTAGCCGCAGGTTGCTCAAAGCACTGCTTTGAGGTTGTAGATAAGACTGACGAAGTCAGCTCAAAACACTGTTTTGAGGTTGCAGATAGAGCTGACGTGGTTTGAAGAGATTTTCGAAGAGTATTAATCCATCACAATCATAGACTTAATGGTCTTACGTTCATCCATAGCCTTATATGCTTTGTCAATATCTTTCAGTTTATAGCTTGAAGTAAAGACACGGCCTGGATTGATCTCACCATCAAGGACAGCTTTAAGCAAGAATTGCTTATCGTATGTTGTCGCAGAAGCTGCTCCACCTGCAACAGAGATATTTTGCATAAAGGTTGAACCAAGAGCACGATTCTTATAATGTGGAACTCCTACAAATCCCATGCGACCGCCATTATGAAGGACACCCAGTGCTTGCTCAACAGCCGCTTCAGTACCGACGCACTCAAGAGCGGCGTCTGCTCCACCACCGAGAATTTCTCGCACCTTGGCAATGCCTTCTTCTCCTCGTTCAGCTACAACAGCTGTCGCTCCTGATTCCAAGGCCATTTTTTGACGATCTTCGTGACGACTCATGAGGATAATTTGTGAAGCGCCACGCATTTTAGCTGCGATGACAGCACATTGCCCAACAGCCCCATCGCCAATAACGACAACTTTATCCCCTGGTTTCACATCTGCCACACGCGCTGCATGATAGCCTGTCGGCATGACATCAGCTAGAGTCAAGAGAGATTTAAGCATCCCTTCTGTGTAGTCAGACGGTTGTCCAGGGATTTTAACAAGTGCCCAATTGGCATAGTGGAAGCGGAGGTATTCAGCTTGGAAATTCCCTCCTAGGTTATTTCCGATATGATTGTCACAAGAACCATCAAATCCTGCACGACAGGCATCACACTCCCCACAACCATGAGTAAATGGTACAATCACAAAATCACCGGGCTTGACCGTTGTAATGGCTTCTCCAGTTTCTTCAACGATTCCAATCGCTTCGTGTCCACTATTTTTATGACCCGCTTTGATATCTGGATTACGATAGCTCCAAAGGTCTGAACCACAAACGCAAGCACGAACTACACGGATAATAACATCATCTGATTCTTGAATACTTGGACGCTTGACTTCTTCAATACCAATCTGACCTGCCTTAGTATAAACTGCTGATTTCATAAAATTTCCTCTCTGTATCTAACTACCTTTAGTATACACTTTTTAGCAAACTTTCGCTCATTTATACTACGTCTCATTAATGATGATGATGTTCATGACTTTTATCTACTTCCAACTCTTCGACCTTTCGCTTATGGGCTTGGTGAGTTTCTAGGTCTGCATCAACCTCAATGGTGATATTTTGGAAACCACAATCTTTGAGTAGGGTTCGAATCGATTCCTTGCAAAGCTCCATCTGTTCAATTTCTTTTAGACAAACATGGACAATAGCATTTTTCTCCAAACCATCCATGGTCCAGAGATTGAGCTGATTGATACTAGCTATGTGGTCCAGTTGCTCCAAATCACTCTTTACTTGATGGATATCCACTCCTTCTGGCACAGCATCCAAGAAAATCTTGAGAGTAGACCAAAAACGTGGAATAGCCTTTAACAGAATGAAGAAGGAAATGACAAGAGATAAGAGCGGATCCAGAATATACCAGTCGGTAAATCGCAGAACAATGGCCATTAGGATGACGGCCACCCAACCCAAAGTATCTTCCAGAAAATGAAGACTCAGAATAGACTCATTCTTGGTTTTTCCTTTACGAACTACTAGACTTGCCAGCACATTAATGCTAACAGCAATGATTCCTAACCATAAGATTCCCTCATCGTTGACCGGTTGTGGATTAAAGAGTTTCGTTATATTTTCTAAAATAACGAGAACAGACCCTGTTATTAGAATCACAGCCGTTACCATGGCCCCCAAGAGGCTAAAGCGCTTATAGCCCAAGGTATAGTGGCTGTCTTCTTCACGATTAGAGACTGTTTCTAGAAAGGCTGATACCCCAATTGCGATTGCATCTCCCAAGTCATGAACGGAGTCAGCAAGCACAGCACTAGAACCAAAAATCCCTCCTGCGATAAACTCAATAATGGCATAACTCAAATTTAAGAAAAAAGCTAACCAAACAGCACCTTTCGTTGACATTTTCCCATCCTCCTTTGGTATAATTGTAGTATAATTATTTCCTTTACTAGTATTATCTCTTACTCCGAAAAGAAAGGATAGGGGCAAACTGTTTACTTTGTAAGTTAATGAACAGTTTGTTCAAAGTGTCCATATGACTGCTCAAGATCGTCGCATTACCAAGACTCGAAAAGCTATTTATACTGCTTTTTTACAATTACTAAATCAAAAAAATTTTGAATCCATCACTGTTCAGGAGATTATTGACCTAGCAGATGTCGGTCGTTCCACCTTCTACAGTCACTATGAGAGCAAGGAATTACTCCTAGACGAGCTCTGCCGTTATCTCTTTCATCATCTTTTTGAACGTGAGGAAAATATAACTACAAATGCTTACTTGACACATATCTTTTCACATTTTAAGAAAAATCAGGACCACGTCACCAGTCTTCTTTTCTCTAAAAACGACTACTTCCTCCGTCAATTGCAGAAAGAATTGGAACACCATGTTTATCCTATGGTCGCAGAGGACTTGCAAGTTTCCTATCCTAATATTCCTGCTTCTTATCTCAAACACTATGTTGTAACTAACTTTATCGAAACATTGACCTGGTGGCTGAAAAAGGGGAAATCTTACACGGAGGATCAAGTAGTGAGATTTTACTTAGACGTCATGGGGATGAAGTAGCAAACACAACTATAGATTTCATATCCACTCAAAAGAAAAATACCTGTCAACATTCTATCATTCAAATATTCCATTCACCATGAATATTTTGCCTCTACTTTCTATTTAGTAATCTGATCAAATTATGATTTTTTAAGCAAGTACATTAACTAAAAAAATTCTAAGACAAGGAGCCTTAGAATTTTTTTATCGTAACCAACTTTCGTCTAACTGGCCTTTACTTTTGCTAAAAGCTTTCCCATGTTCATCAATAACAGCATGAATCTCTTGGCATTGTTTGAGAGTGAGTCCTTCCAATACATTACAATAAACAGCATGCATTTCATTATAGGTATCAAAATTTCCAAATCCTAATCGTCGAAAAAGTCTTCTAGCATATTCGTCCGAAATAAAAACTGAACGATCAAAAAGATATAGTAAAAGTGCATCTGCAGTCTCTGGTCCAATCCCTTTTAACTCCAAAAGTTGCTTCCGTAAATCTTCTGTTCCAATCCTAGCAAGAACCTCAAAACCACCATTTTCTCTTAGCCAGATTAGAAGTCCCCTAATCGTTTGAGACTTTTGCTTAAAAAATCCAGCAGGTCGAATACGTTCCTGTAAATCTTCTAGTGATAACCCTAGGATACCCTCTACTGTCATGACATCCATAAGACCAGCTAAAGCCAACTTAGCATTTTTCTCAGATGTTCGCTGGATAAGAATAGTCGATACCAGATCTTCAAGCTTGTTATCCGATTGCCACCAATTTTGTTCTCCATAGTGCTTACAGAGTCGCAAAAGAGTCTCTTGTATTTCTTCTTGCCTCATCATTTCTTCAATAATCCCTGTTCCACCAAGAAATCATGTGCAACAGTATAAGCATCCTTACCATCAATACCAACCTGATAGTTCATCTGACTCATCTGGCTCTCGGTGATTTTACCAGCTAGTTTATTAAGAATAGCTTCCAACTCAGGATGTTTTTCGAGTAATTTAGCTTTCATCAGTGGAGCGCCTTGGTATGGAGGGAAGAGTTGTTTATCATCCTCCAAAACCACTAAATCATAGCGAGCAATTTCAGCATCTGTTGAGTAAGCATCTGTAATTTGAATATCCCCTGACTGGATGGCTTGGTAGCGAAGAGCTGGCTCCATGGTTGCCACATTGAGATTCAATCCATAAACAGACTGCAAGCCCTTGTTTCCATCCTCACGGTCATTAAACTCCAGAGTGAATCCCGCCTTGAGCTGTCCTTCTACTTTTTTCAAGTCTGAAATCGTCTTCAGTCCATATTCTTGCGCAATCTTTTTGGGAACTGCAATTGCATAAGTATTTTGATAAGCCATGGGTTTGAGAAAGGCTAGTTGATCCTGTTTAGCAATACCATCACGAGCAACTTCATAAACCTTTTCTGGGTCATGCCCAACTTCTGGAGATGGTTGGAGGAGACTCTCCGTCACTGTCCCAGAAAATTCTGGATAGATATCAATGTCCCCTTTTTTCAGCGCTTGGTAAAGAAAGTCTGTCTTCCCAAAGTTAGGCTTGACCGTCACCGTCATATCCGTATTTTCCTCGATGAGAAGTTTATACATATTCATGAGAATCTCAGGTTCAGGTCCTAACTTCCCAGCAATGACGAGATTGTCTTTCTCATTATGTGGAATAATGCTTGGAGTATAACTAACTCCCAAACCAAGGAACATAACAGCAAAGGCCGCAACAATTGTACGCAACTTTGCCTTTTCCAACCATTTGAGAATGACATTAAAGAGAATGGCCAAGATAGCCGATGAAATAGCCCCGATTAAAATCAGACTAGCATTCCGACGATCAATACCCAAAAGGATAAAGGATCCCAATCCTCCAGCTCCCACAAGAGCGGCTAAAGTCGCTGTCCCAATGATCATAACGGTTGCTGTACGAACCCCCGATACAATGACAGGCATGGCCAGTGGAATTTCAAACTTCTTGAGTCGCTCCCACTTGGTCATCCCAAAAGCAATCCCTGCCTCCTCAAGACTAGGATCAATGCCGTTCAGGGCTGTGATTGTATTTTCCAAAATCGGGAAAATAGCATAAATGACAAGAGCTGTGAGGGCTGGTAAGGTCCCAATCCCCATGAAAGGAATAAAGAGCCCCAAAAAAGCCATTGAAGGAATTGTCTGGAAGATACCCGCAACTTGTAGCACCCAGGTCGCTGCCTTTTTGTGACCATTTAGATAAACCGCAAGTGGGATGGTTAGAAAAATAGCGACCAATAAGGTCAAAAGCGATAATTGTAGGTGTTGTCCCAGAGCTGTTACCCATTCACTAAATCGCTCATGAAAGGTTGAAATCAAATTAGACATGAAGGCTACCTCCAAACAAGTTTGCTACAAAGTCTGTCGCAGGCGCTTGTAAAATTGTTTCAGGTTCTGCGACCTGGCGAATTTCTCCATCCTGTAAAACAGCAATTCTATCGCCCAATTTTAAAGCCTCGTCCGTATCATGGGTAACGAAGATGGTCGTCATCCCGAATTCTTTGTGCAATTCTTTGGTGAGAGCTTGCAACTGCTTGCGAGAGATAGCATCCAAGGCTGAAAAAGGTTCGTCCATCAATAAAATTTTTGGTTCCCCAATGATGGCTCGCACAATGCCAATCCGCTGTTGCTCCCCACCAGATAACTCGCTTGGTAACCGATGAGCATACTCTGCAGCAGGGAGACCAACCTTGTTCAAGAGTTCTTCTGTTTTAGAAGCAATTTGTTCTTTCGTCCAGCCCTTCATTTCAGGAATGAGAGCAATATTTTCCGCAACTGTCAAGTTAGGAAATAGGGCAATGGCTTGAAGGACATAGCCGGTACTGAGACGTAGCTCCCGTTCGTCATAGTCTTTGATGCGTTTCCCATCCATATAGATATTGCCATCTGTCGGTTCCAAAAGACGATTGACCATCTTGATCATAGTGGTCTTACCAGATCCTGAAGGACCCACTAGCACCATGAATTCTCCATTTTCAATACGGAGATTGACATCTTTTAAAATATTTTTATCCGTGTAGCGCAAGGCCACATGTTTGTATTCAATCATGTTCTTCCTCAATAAGTTTTCTATCTCTAAGAATATCCAATAGGCTGCTTGCTGGATGCCCTAAGACTTTTTCGATATCTGTTGAAACCCCAGCCTGTTCCCCAACTTTAATCGCTGTATAAGTACTGACCCAGGCATCGTACTCCCAAGTTTGTGCTGGCCATTTTTTTCGTGACTCATAGGCTTCTTCTAATGATTCATCTACATACGTGATGGTCTTACCGCTCTCTTTTGAGAGGAGCGCTACGATTTCTTGCATAGAAAGATTCTCTGGCCCTGTCAAATTCAAGCTTTGATTTTCCCACTCCTTAGGATTTAAAAGAATTTCTGCTGCAACCCTAGATGTGTCCTTACGGGCAACAGCTGATACCAGGCCACTACCAGCCGGACCGCGAATTTCTCCATTTTCAAGTGCAATATCAATCAAGAAGTCCAAATAAAAATTATCTCTCAAAAAAGTGTAGGTGAACCCTAACTCCTTGATATAGGCTTCCGTCTGGGCATGATCTCGAGACAAGGTAAAAGTTGCCTTCTCATCTGCCCCATAAAAGGAAGTATAAACGATATGTTGCACCTCCGCTAGCTTTGCAGCATTTAAAAACTCCTTGTGCTCCTTGACACGCTCTGGATTTTCCCTAGCAGAAACCATCAACAAGATATCGATACCCTTTAAGGCCTCAACCACCTCTGGAGTATTGGTATAGGACATTCTACGGATTTCCGCTGACTCATAGATCTTTGCACGTTCTGGGCTTCGTGCTAGATGGACTGAGGCGATTCCTTTTTTATCGACAAGATCAGCCACATAGGAGCCTAAGTTCCCTGTTACACCTGTAATTCCGATCATAACTGTTACTTCCTTTCCCTAGATGTCATTTTCTTTAGCTTTTAGATTTGAGATAATACGCTCTTGATAAGCTTCAAATTCTTGGATTTCTTGATCCGAAAAGCCTTGGTAGAAAATTTCACCCAATTCTTTGCTGACACGGTCTCCAATTTCTTTTTGTTCCCAACCTAATTCTGTCAAAGAGATATATTTTTTCCTTTTATCTTGTGTGCAAGGTTGAATCGTGACCAAGCCTTGTTCTTCCAATTTCTTAACCATACTGGTCAATGTATTATTGGCTAGACCCGTCGCAAGAGCGATATCGGTCGCTGTAGCGCACCCCAACTCTTGCTTCCACAAAATCGTTAAAATTTTTCCCTGTTCACTTCTGTATTGAGCATCTGGTTGCTTGCTCAAGAGTTTTTGAAAGATACGCCCGTTTAACAATCGAATCTGTAGAGCTTGGTATCCCCCTAACATCTTGTCCATTTTGTCTCCTTTTTTATTCTATATCGAACTTTTTAATTATTGTAACACCCTAAATTACATCTGTCAACTATTTCGATATGGAAATAATAAAAAACTTCCTACCAAAAAGTAGAAAGTCAGCATTTTTATAAAATTAAACATGCATCACATATGAAGCATTCCTCTTAAAGAAATTACTATGGACTAGATAAGGATCATACTTAGAATTTTGACTAGAAACCAAACATAAAGGAATGATAAAAATTTTTATAAAATATAGTAAACAAAAGAATAAGAAAAGACTAAAACTAAGAGTTTTTAACTCAGGAAAGTAAAGATAACAGACAATTGATGTATTCAATAGAATATTAAATCCCCTAGCAAAACTAGCTGATAAGATATTCGTCTTGATCTGAGGATTAAAAAGTTTGACAAGAAACAAGGCTAATAAAGAAGTATTATAGATACAAATTGGCTTGTAATCATGACGATAGAGAACTAAAAACAAGAACAAAGAATGCTATAGCGGATTGAACTTAGAGTAATACAATATAGATTCTAAAACATTTTTAGCAGCCTTGGTGTACTGTTCTAGATTCATTCTACTATATTTTCCGTATAAAAGCAGACGAATGTCTACTAGGAATGTTGAGGTTTAGCAGACTATTGGGAATGATGATGCTATAGATTCCTTATCTCAAATACTGCCGTATGAATCCACTCGTTATTCATTTGAAAGTCATTTTCTATGATTTTACTAAAGGTGAAACCGTTTTTTAAAAGCACTCTCTGAGAAGCCAGATTGTCCCTTGCCGTCCCTGCGATAATCTTATGTAAACCATAAGTAGTAAAGGCCTTTTCTAAAACGAGTTTAACTGCTTCGCTTGCATATCCTAAATTAGTAACATTTTCTCCAATCCTATATCCAAGTTCTGCTATTTTTCTATCCTTTCCTAAAACACTTAAATTGATTCTTCCGACCATAGTACCTTGTGCATCTCTAATAAGATGCATATAGACATCATGATTCTCTTGTTCCCTTAACAATTCCCTTGTAATTTCTTTAAAACCTTCTAAGTCAAAATAGTGAGCTGGTCTAGGAGGTAAATTCCGCTCAAAATACTCCCGATTTTCTTTTTCAAAAGAATAAACATCTATGCTATTTTCTTCAGACATCAGCTCTAAACTTATCATTGTAAACCATTTCCTATCATTCTATAAATTCAAATGTACTCATGTTCACACAAAGTGACATTTAAAGAGATATCTTAATTTTTTCATATCGTATCTACATTATAACACAACATATAACACAACATACTATGAAGAAAAATAATATCCATCAAGGTCCTCATAAATTCCAACATCTTGCTAAACAAGCTGGAACGCCTCTGAAAGTTGTTTTTGAACCCTACTTGCTTCATCTTCATAAAATAATCATGACTTACAAATAAAGAAGAAAACCATCTCAAATTTGATGAGATGGTTAATCATTTAGTCTACTTTATAAAAAACTTGTTCTGATCTGGTTGGAGCAGCTTGACCAGCAATCAGCCTATTTTGAGTTAAATCAGTATCTAACCCAGGCATAATAAGTCCAGCAGGATAAATACTCATTCCATAGCCTGAGATACCATCTCTAATGCTAAATTCAATCGTTCCATGGCTACCCATGCTCTTTTTTTCAATGTTTCTACTGTTTACTAGTCCATTTTTATCGAATGTAAATTCTTGCCCAAGTCCATTTCTCCAAGTTCCAACTAGAGTCGAGAAATCTCCATTTAGAATGGCTTGCTCATCTATTTTTTGTGATTCAGCATTCGTTTGCTCTTCTTGTGTCGAGATTTTTTCCTCAGTAGTCGTAACACTATCTTGAGTAGTCGTTGTACTAGTGGTTGTTGTACTAGTGGTAGAAACCTGTTCTGTTGTAGCATTTACTGCTTCTACATCTTGCTTTTTATGATTAAAGAAGAACATAAAACTTATCAGTACTATAGCAATTAAGCAACTTAACAGAATCAAAATCCAATTGATGCCTTTTCCTATTTTCATTTATAACTCCTTTATATTATTCGTATTTAATTATATCATACTAAACTGATACTAGGAAGAAATTGTATAAAACAAAGACTAGTGGTGTGAATTTTGCTAAAAACCATCAAAAAATACCCCTTGGCATGAACCACGAAGTGTTTCGAAACGTTGATAGTATCGTGTTGATGAACCTTTTGAGGCAACTGACTTCGTCAGGTTGCAGCCACATTTGTAAGCGACTAAAGTCGCTAGAGCTATCCTAATTGCGCACCGCCAGTTCTCATAGAAAAAAACACCTTGCAAGATGCAAAGTGTTTTCGTTTGTATTCTGCTACCCATCAACGAATTAACGTTTAGAGAACTGGCTAGCTTTACAAGCTTTTTTCAATCCTAGTTTGAAAAGTTTGGCTTTTAGGACAGCTCAAAAGCGCTTGATAGGAAACGTCCGAAGAGTTTCTGCCGATTTTTATTTCAAGAAAATAGTGCAATTTCTTAACGCAAAACTTTCAATCCTATCCTCTTCCTTCTTATCCTAACAAAGTTTGTAATATTGGAATAACAACGATAAATAGAACCGTACTTAGAGTCACCACATTCGTAGAGAATTCCACATCTCCTTTTCCCTGATTAGCAAGGATCGGAAGAACAGCTAAAGCTGGTGTAGCGGACTGAATCATAAAGGTCTTAAATTCTACTGTCGCCATATTTGGAGCAAAGAATTTCAATACAAGAAGCATGATTAGAGGAGCTAGGATAAAGCGTCCAACTAAAGTGACAATTGTATCTTTATCAAAAGTAATAGTTTTCAAACCTGCCTTTGCAAGAACGATACCAATATAAATCAGAGATAGGGGAGTGACGATATTTCCAACATAGGTTAAGGTATTCGTTGCGAAATCTGGAATAGAGATTCGGAGAATCAAAAATAGCAGAGCCACAAGAAAACCTACAAGCGGGGCTGGTAGTAATTTCTTCCAATCAAATTTAGTTTCCTTCTTGCTTTGACCCGATTTACTATCGCTCGTCATCAAATACACGCCCAATGTCCAAGTGGAAATCGTGTTGGTGATATAGTAAATTAAGAAATAAGGAAGAGCCTGATCCCCAAAAAGAGCAACGTTTAAAGGTAAACCAATAAAAATAGTGTTGGCATTCACAAAGGTATTAATCATGGTTCCTCGCCGTCCTGGACGAACCTTGAAAACCATAACTACAATATAAGCTACGATATAGCCCAAGATAAAGGCCACAAATGTATAAAGGAGACCTCCAGAAAGACTGATTAGTTTATCTAGTGTTAGGTATTTCATTACTGACACAAAGATTGACGCTGGCAAAGCTACATTCATGATCAAACGAGATAGGTTAGGTCCAAAGGCATCTCCAAACCATCCCTTCACCTGAAGAATATACCCCAAAACAATGATAGCGATAATCGGAATGATACTCGTAATCGAGGTTAAAAAGAGTGACATAGGTATCCTTTCTAAATTACTTAAGTCCACAGCCCATACAAATCTGTCGCTAGCGAAGGATAGACAGCAGCAGTGAATTATTTATACTCTGGATACCACTTCAAATCACGAACTGCTTTGGCCATATCTGTTTCCTTAGCACGCGCAAGACCTTGCTCTTGTGCTTTTTTAGCGACTGCTTCTGCTACTTTAATAGAAACATCTGCTACATACTTAAATGGTGGCAAGACAGGAGCTCCTGGTTGGCCTGGATTAACAATACCACTCAATGAATGAGCTGCTGCTCCAATCATTTCATCAGTCAAAAGACTTGCTTCAGAAGCCAGCATACCTAGACCAAGACCTGGGTAAATCAAGGCATTATTGGCTTGACCAATCACATAGTCGACACCTTTATAAGAAACTGTATCAGCAGGAATTCCTGTTGCGACAAAAGCTTTGCCATCTGACCATTCAATCAAATCTTTGGCACTAGCTTCTGCTAGTTTGGTTGGATTTGACAAAGGGAAGATCATCGGACGTTCTGTATTTTCACACATAGCTTCTACTATTTCTTTAGTGAAGGTATTAGGTTGAGTTGAAGTTCCTACAAGAATGGTTGGCTTCACAGTCTTCACTACTTCAAGCAGGTCAGTCAACTTGTCTGCGTTACTAAAGTCGGCACGTTTCTTAGCAAACGGTTTTTGTTCAGGGGTCAGGTCATCCATGTCATCAAAGAGAAGACCTTGTTTATCAACCATAAAGAAATGTTTATAGGCTTCTTCTTCAGAAAGACCTTCACTCACCATTTCACGAAGAACACGAGCGGCAATTCCTGCGCCCGCAGTACCACCACCATAGCAGAGATAAACTTGATCTGTTAATTTTTCACCACTAATATCCAGTGAACCAAAGATACCACCTAGGGTAACGATTCCTGTACCTTGAATATCATCATTAAAAGTTGGAATTTGTTTTCGGTATTTTTCAAGAATATTGGCAGCATTCGAGCGACCGAAGTCTTCCCAGTGAAGGTAGAGTTTAGGAAAGAGACGTTCTGCTGTTTGAACAAATTGGTCAATGAAGTCGTAGTAACGATCTCCGCGAACCCGTTCGTGACGATTTCCTAAGTAATTAGGATTGTTACGAAGTTCTTCGCGGTTAGTCCCTGCATCAATAACTAAAGGAAGAACCATAGAAGGATCGATTCCAGCAGCACCCGTGTAGACCATCAATTTCCCAACAGAAATATCGACACCATTTGTTCCCCAGTCACCGATTCCAAGGATTCCTTCTGCATCTGTTACAACAATGAGACGAATCTCGCGATCCCCAGCGGCATTTTTCAAAGTAGCTTCAATATTTTCAGGATGATTGATATCAAGATATCCCGCATATTGGGGGTCTACAAAGAGGTCACTATAGCCTTCAATGGTATCTGCAATGGTTGGATCATATACAATTGGATTGAATTCTTCCAAATGTTGAGAAAAGAGGTAATAGAAAAGAGTCCGGTTGGTATTAAAAATTTCCATTAGGAAAAGACGTTTTTCTAAATCATTGGCTTTTGTTTGCATTTGTGCATAAGTTTGCGCCGCTTGCTCTTCAATCGTTTGAACATACGGTGGCAGTAAACCAATAAGACCTAGTTCCTTTCGCTCCTCTAAGGTAAAGGCAGTACCTTTATTGAGGAAAGGGTTGTTTAAAATATCATGTGCAGTCATAGTGCAACCTCCTTTTTAATTCTATTATACCACTTAAAATGAATTGTTTGGAAAACTTTGTTGTTTAAAAAATACTATTGTGTACGCATATGTTATAATGAGTCTACGAAGGCAATTTTCTAATAAGCTCTTTTATAGTTAAAACACCATTATTAATGACACTTTAAGCTGTTATATTTTATAAAGTTCTGAACTCATAAAACTCTCGATGATCACTCTTTACTAAAAGTTTCGAGTAAAAGAAACTAATCATACAAATTGGCAATCCGAATTAAAATAAATATTATGTAAGTTTGTTATACAATACTTTGTATTTTTTAAGATGTTTTTTTGTCATGCAAAACTTGTATTCTATTTATATGACGAATAAAAACTATTTACAACAATATATTTCCCAAAAAGTGAAATATTTTCGAACACAGAAAAAAATGAGCCAGGAAGAACTTTCGGAACAAGCGGGGCTCGGGCTTAAGTATATCAATCAACTTGAAAACCAAAATGTGAATCTGACCATTCACAGTCTTGAAAAAGTGATTGTCGCCCTAAAGATGACCCCAGAGGAATTTTTCAATTTTGATAGCCTTGAATCAACCTCTGATAAGACCGACAATTTTTCACTCAAAAGAATCAACATGAAGGTTAAACAACTCCCTATTGATAAACGAGAAAAGATGTTGGTCATTTTTGAAAGTATCTTAGATAACCTTTGATATCCCTGACTCACTTACATTTTAACCGGTGAATACTCGTATAGTCAAATTGTAGGATACGGATAAAATTTATTTATCTGGTGATTTCCACTTATTTTCCTTCTCCAACTAATGAAAGTGAGCCCCTATGAATTTAAAAGATCTACAATATTTTTATGACCTCTGCCAGCTTCAATCCTATACGGAAGTTGCAAAACAACACAAAGTCAGCCAACCATCTATTTCTTATGCCATCAAGCGCTTAGAAGAATCTTTTAATTGCAAATTGATTCACCACGATCCCTCGCATCGTTCCTTCAAACTCACTCCTCAAGGACAAATCCTTCTAAAGCATACAGAAAAGATCTTACCTGAGGTCATTTCTACTCGCAAAGAAATCAATCGTTCCTTGGCCCAATACTCTACTGTAGGATTCCCTCCTATTATCATTCAGTATCTCTTTGCTGCCTTAAGCGAAAAAGATCAATTCGATTTTTTAAAAAAGGTACGCCCGATCCGCGGTGGCTCCGTAGAATTATTAAATCTTCTCCTCAAAGGAGACCTTGATGCAAGTCTACTCGGCTTGATTGAACCACTCAATCATCCTTCAATAGAGACACATGAACTCTTTCATAAAGAACTGTATGTCGTTTTGTCTAAGAACCATCCTCTTGCTACCGCTCCTTCCCTCACTTTTGAAGATTTAGTAGATCAATCCTTTATACTTTTAGACGAACACTTTGTTCACTTGAAAGCTTTTGAACTGCTTAATCAAAAGTATCAAAACAAGGCAGAAATATTCTTTAAGAGTGACGACATTGTCATCATTAAAGAACTTTTAAAGAAAGGGATTGGCCTTAGTTTGCTGGCTGATATCGCACTTTCTGATGAAGATGATGATTTAATAAAAATTCCTCTAGTACCGGAGGACCAGATAACATTTACAGTTTATTACGCTTATCTCAAATCAGCTACACTGTCATCAGAAGTAGAAGCCTTATTTAATCTCATTAAATCATATGAATAGAAAAAACTCTAACTATCAACTACCTGATAGCTAGAGTTTTTTACATTATAGGTATTAGACTAAAGTACGAAGAAATAGGATATGATCGCCAAATTTTTCATTTACCTGATACCCTTCAAGGAGATTTCTAATTATAAATCCACAAGGTGTCAATAAAAAAAGAACACCCCGAAAGGTGCTCTTTGTAAGTACAGTCATTCTTTCGAAGAACGTTTACTAAATTGTGATGCTTTACGAGCTTTCTTAAGACCTGGTTGGGGCACCACTTATTTCATCTAATTTCAAAGTACTTTAAAATTACCGTTTTCATAAGTTTTCAAAAAATAAAATTTTAACTAATTTCAATCAGTTTCATTAAAATAAGGTAAACTTTCATCAAAAATAAGCAAAAATCGAACCAGAATATCAAAAGTTTCCCTTATATAAAATTTTTACATATCAGAACAACATCATAGAAAAGAGAGCATAGCGCTCTCTTTTAATTTATCACTATACATGTTTGATGAACAACTTTTTCCTATTCCAACAATGTATACTCTCCACTTTCCAACAAATCTATTACTTTTTGTACAAATTGTTTTGAAAGTAAATCCACAATATCTGCTCCACGAGTTTGAAAGTCTTCATCTATCTCTTTGATTTCTAATTGAGAATTTTTTACTCTTTTTTCATCAATTGGAGAATGAAAACTATATTCACCTATTTCATAGTACAAAAAATAAAGATATTCTTTCTTACCTAAACTATAATCAAAAAATTCAATTTCCTTGTTAGTGTCATAGTCATAGTAACTATTTTCCCAAACTATGGCATTTCTTTTTTCGTTATATAGCTTTTCATAATTTTTTTCATAACTATAGACTCGTTGTTTTTTCTCTCCTATATATTGTTTATGAATCATTGTTGGTTTATATTTACTCAATAGTTTTTCTTTCATATCATAGTATTTTCCATATTTTCTTCAGCATCTTCAATGTTATTTTGTTGATGTAAATAATATCTTGCGTTTTTATATTCTTTTATCTTGTCGCGATAGTTTTTAGCTCGCTTATTTACAGAGTATATACATTCTGCAATAATAGCATTAGTGAGTTCTTTTCGTTTAAGTAAATCTGAGTATTTTTTAGGAGTTCTCATATCGTAGATCCTTTCATTTATTAAAAAGAGGGGACACCCCCTCTTTCTTGCTATCTAAATTTTCGTTTTCCAGCAAAAGCAAGTAGTCCAACACTTGCTCCAAGCATTGCTAAAAGTCCTGACTCCTTCGATCCTGTATTTGGAAGTTGTTTCTTAGATTCTGATTTTGCATTGGTAGCTTGTGCAGGCGCTTGATAAGTTTTATCGTCTTTAGTTCCTACGGTTACTTTTTCTGCTGTGTAATCAACCACATTCCCTTTATTATCAACAACTGGTACTGGTTGGTAACCAGCTTTTTCAAGTTCTTTACGTTTGGCATCTGCAAGTGCAGCCAAACGTTTTGCTTCTGCTTCTTCAAACTTAGTTTTAGCAGTTTCGTAAGCAGTTTGAGCTTGGTCTGCTGCAAGACTCTTAGTTTCAGAGTCTACTTTAGCTTCATTTTGTGCTTTGTAGGCATCTTTAAGCTCTGCTTCTGCTTTTTCAAGCTCTGCTTTTACTTCTGCCAAACGAGTGTGCGCACCTTTGAGGTCTGCAAGCTCTTTTTCTGCGTTAACTACGTTTGCTTTAGCAGTTTCAAGAGCTTTCTCAGCAGTAGATACCGCTTGGGCTTTGCTTGTAGCAATCGCTTCAAGTTCTTTCATCTTGCCTTCTTCTGCTTTAAGCGCTTCTTGTGCAGTTTTAAGAACTTTCTCAGCGTCTTTCAATTTGGCTTGCGCATCTTTAAGAGCTTCTTCTTTTGTAGCTTTTGAAGCAGTCAAGCTATTGACAAGAGCGTTAGCGTTAGAAAGAGTTACTACTGCCTGATCATGACGTTCTTTTGCTGCATCAAAGGCTTTTTGTGCGTTAGCAAGTGGACTTTCCCCATTCTTCAAAGCAGTCAGATTAGCTTCTGCATTTGTAAGAGCAAGTTTAGCATCTGATTCTGCTTTTGTTTTTGCTTCAAAAGTAGCTTGTGCATTGTCACGAGCAGTCATAGCATCAGCAAGCGCTTGACGAGCTTCACTCAATTTACGCTCAATCACTTCATCGCTAAGTGGGTTTGCAATAGGTGTTTTATCCCATTTAGAACCATCTACAAGAGAATCGTGAATAGAAGTCAAGAAGTGAGTAGTGTAAAAATCGTCTGTTTTACTTTGAGCGACTCCACCAAAATAGACAGTTTCTTTCGCATAGTCAAAATTAAGAATACCCTGAGTGTGTGCATAGTCACCTTTAGTTGACACAAGCATGATGAGATCATTATATAACTGCTCTTTCATTTCGCCAAGAGTTTTACGATAAACTCCGTCAGCATCGTCAAAATCATGGAAAGCATAAGTAGTTACAGTATTTTCATAATATTGTTCACCCTTGTTTTCTTCCTCGGCATCTGTTGTAGGCATACCATATTCTTTGGCAACCTTGTTGACCCCGATAGCGTAGTGCCCGACACCACCACGGGCATGGTAATCTTCTTCCATAGCATGAGAGAAGTTTGCTTTCACATACTCTTTAGCAACCTTATCTGCAAATTCAAGAGAAGTTTTTGAAAGAACAACATCTGAAAGTCCAAGTTGACGGCGCATTTGGTTGATAAGGTCAACCACATAATAATTCAACTCATCTTTAATCTCTTGTGGGAGATTGTTGATGTCGTAGCGCGTTTTATCTGCTTGGTCTGCTTTAGTAGGCACATACTTGTTTAGCTTCTTGTGTTCTACTTGTGCATTTACAATCTTGTTATAAAGCTCAAGAGTACGTTTGTTACGCTCTTCAGAAGTCCAAGAACTTGTATCTTGGTTGTTATACTCCATATTTTCTTTCACTGCTTGAATGAAAGCTGGTGAAAGAGTAATGGTTTGTTTCTTAGAGCTATCTTGAAGTGCATCAAGAGTTGATACCGCTTGATTATAAATAGCAAGAGCGTTATCACGATTTGTTTTCGCTTCTTTAGCTTCGTTTTCAGTACGCTCTACATCTTGTGTAGCAGTTTTAACAGTGGTTTCTGCTTTTTTGAGTTGGTCAGCAAGCTCACCGTCCAATTTCTTAGCTTCATCAAGAGCTACTTGTGCATCTTCTTGTGCTTGTTTGCTTGTAGCTTCTTCTTTAATCGCTGCGTCTTGCTTTTCTTTAGCATCAGCAAGACCAACACCCTTCAAAGCGTCCTCTGCATTTTTTACTTCAGCTTTAGCATCAGCAACACCGTTTTGTGCTTGAGTTACTGCTGCTTGCTTAGTACCAACTGTTTTGCCTTGAATAGCAACATTACGGTCTGCATCGTCTTGTGCAGTTTGCGCAGAAGATACTCCTTGTTCAGCAGTTGGAACGTTTGCTTTAGCAGTTTCCACTTTCTTCTCAGCGTTTTGAATCGCTTCTGGTGTTGCTTTGTCAGCAACTTTTTGAGCATCTGCTTGAGCTTGTTTCAAGTCTGCGACATTCTTTTCTGCCTTATCAGACTTTTCATTCGCTTGATCCAAGACTTCTTTTGCCTTATCTGCATCTTCTTGAGTTTGTTTAGCAGTAGCACCAAGTTCAGCGACTTCTTCCTTAGTAGGAGCTTTCACTTCTACTGGTTTTGGTGCTTCTTTCTCTACCAAAGCTGGTTCGTTTTTAGCGTCTGTTGGGATTACTGATGTAACCTCACTAGCGTGAGCAGTTCCGATTGTTCCGACAAGACCGGTTGCTGCGATGGCAGAAATAACCGCACCTGTATACAATTTTTTAGTAGTACTTTGACTATTTTCCGTAGCTTTTGACATTTATAAACTCCTTTTGTACAATGCCCTATGCATTTTATTAAACTATAGTACTATTTTACCATACTTTTATCGTTTTTGGATAGTTTATTATACTTATTTTTAAAGAAAACAGATAGTACAATGGTATATAGTATGGAATATAATAAATTACAAAAGCATATCGCATTTCGCATACGTGAATGCAGAAAAGAGCAGGGATTAAGTCAGGAAAAATTATCTGAAATAGCTGGTCTAGGTGTTAAAGCTATCCAAAACATAGAAAATATGAAGTACGATTTCAAGATAAAAACTCTTGAATCCGTAATCAAAGCCCTAAATCTAACGGTCGAGGAGTTCTTTGATCTACAATCATATGAATCAGAGCGAGAAGATTCTGCAGAAGTACTTTTTGAAAACTTAACAAAATTACCCAAAGATAAGCAAGGAAAAATTATATCCTCATTTAATGAGATTGTAAAGAATATCAAATAAACCCAGCCAAAATAAATTTTGGTTGGGTTTTGTTTTACAGTCTTGCCTATTTTAACAAATTTCTTCAAAAAATCATTAAAAGTTTTCTACGAATTCCTCTAACTTAATTGCTTTATCATATTCCGATTTAGCTAACCTCTCTAGCTCTGATACCATTCTTTTCACCAATTCGTATCTTTCTATATGATATTCCTTTTTTCCTCCCTCATCAATCCGTAAATTATTTAATGTAGCATAAAGCAGTTCAGTAAGATTCAATTCGGCCAATGATTTAAGTATCTCTTGACCAATTCCAGATAAGTATAATTGCCTACCTTTAAGAAATCTATCTGAAAGTGTATTACGACTCACAATCGACCAAATTTCTTCCAAAACATCATCATCAAATTTTTCAATAATATGTTTAGGTATATCAATACCATATTTTTTTTGATGAATATTCGGAATGTCTAATTCTGAAAAATGAGGTTCTACTACATCAAACATAGGATAATCAAACATAGGATAATCACCCAAAGACATTGAATAGGAACCATCCTCGTTTTTGATTACATCCTCGTTTTTGATTACATCATCTATATAATCATAGCGACTAATCCCTATATACTTAATAAGTCGCAAATAACGTTTATATGCTGGTTTTGAAATTAGTAGTTTTCCAGCATGTTCCCCTCTTTTTACTTGAAAATATCTCATCAAGAATTTTTCTTTACTTAATCGCTCCTTTTTCTGTTGACTACGTAATATTAATGGGTAATATTTTAAAACAAATTCTCTTTTACTTACATCACTCAAGTTTTTAAACTCATGTAGCATCCTTAACTCCTTTGTAATTATTTGGGGTTCAAAAAATTATACCACGATGAACCTAGAATCTCAATAAAAAGCATTGCAAAGGGGTCAAAAATTTTGTATCATGTTTTTGTTAACACAAGAGCTCTTTTACTCGTCAGCATTCGCGATAGTCTGACCAAGCACATTTTTAAAAAAAGGAGGCATTCACATGCCAAAAGAAAAAAAAGTAACTGTGGGTAACCGCACCAACTCAAAAGCATTTTTAGATGATTTATCAACTTCTGTTGATGTCCCATCCGATGTTAAAGTAGTCGATACAAGCAATGGGGTCATAAACGAAGGTCAAGAAAATCAACTTTATTGGGCATCTTTAACATGCGTAGATAAAAAACTCTACGATCAGTTCGCTAGTATTGCTCAAGAAGCTTACTGTCCAACATTCAAAGTCAAGTTGAAAAACTATCAAAACGAGAACTTAGATGGTTTGATAAACGCTGATATCGTACTTAACAAGTATGACTTGTCATTTGTTCTTGACAAGTTGAAGCAACCAATCGGTTTGGCTCTAGTCACTGAGCTTGCTGACATTTCATTGAAATAAGTGATAAGCATAGTGAGTTATCATCTACTTCCTTTAGATGATAACTACTCACTATGCGTGAGGTGAACATATGTTATTTAAAATATTCTTCTATCTTATCCTTGCATTGCTTGTGTGGCAAGGTTTGAATGTTGTGTACATTTATCTAAAGAGACAGTTTCTTCTACTATCAAATGAAGTTGCTGATAACAACGGAAAGATATGGGAGCAATGTCTCTTGCTGTCGGGAAATCAAGTTAGGATTTTAAAAAATTTGATTCAGGAGTTAATTTTTTGGCAACTAAACAAGACCATTGATAAGCAATTACAAGATCGAAAGGCTACTGTCTTACAAAAAGTAGTTAATCATCTCAATCAAAATTTATATCAGGATTTACAGTTAAAAACTATAAATCCTGCCACTACTTGTGGTGTAGATATTTGGGTTTATCTAGCAAACAACTTAAATGATGATGAACAATTGTCATTAGAAAACTACTTTGCAGGTGTTATTGCTCTATACACTAATGAGTTTGCATTAGATGTACTAACTGTTGAACTGACCGCAGGTTCTGGCTGGGTTGCTAAATTTGATGTCAAAACGAGTGGAGAGGCAGTATACAATCGAATGACAAGACAGACGAAAGTCAGTTACGAAGAGGACTTCTAGCATGATCAAAAACGTTTTTGACGTCAACAACAGGGGACACCCATCCCCTGCAACCGTTGACATAAACCGATATTTCGCTTGGATAGTCGCAGGCCCATCTGGTTCAGGAAAATCCACTTTTTTGAGAAGACTTCTAGGACTCATTTCATTTTATGATACAGATGCTGAAGCTTACTTTTTGGATTTTAAAGCAGATGAAGAAATGTTTTCAATGACTAGTGATCATGTCGCAAGAGGTTTTAACTGTCTAGAATTATTCGAAACAGTCTACCAACGTTTTGAAGCTAGACTTGATAAGCAAGAACAAAACTCGCATAATCTTTACTTGATTTTCGATGAATGGCAAGCCTTTCTTGCATATCTTGAACAAACAGATAAAAAGAAACATAAAGATGTTTTATCTAAAATGTTGATGATGAATAGCATGGGTAGAAGTCTAGGTTTGCGAATCGTTTTATCTAGTCAACGTTTCTTGATGTCTGACCTTCCGGGGCGCTACAATTTTAATTGTGTAATATCCTTATCAACTAGCTTTCTGCTAGCAACAAACAACAGGCAACTCCTTTTTCCAGACATGGAAAAAACCGAAGTTATCGTAAAACCGCGAGGGTATGGATATTTTCAATTAGAGGGCGAAGCTGTCAAAATGTTTCGTACGATCCAAGTAAAAGACGAGGAACGGTTAAATCAACGAATGCAAGAGCTATTTTCAAGATATAGCTAGCGCTTTTTCTGCTACACTTGTTTAGCGCGACACTGACCTTACCTAAGGGATTCATCGGTATAGGTGTCGGCACGACATTACCAGCAGAAAAATGCCTATTCGCAAGGGCTTGAGGGGTGGAGATTTTTTTTGCGTAACGATGCCAAAGGCAGGGAGTGAAGCAAAGAAAAATACTACCCCGTCCCTTGTTGAATTGGCAAGCGTTCTCGGGTCGATGATTTATCATCGGGCAGGAGAGGCTGGGGTTTGGGGCAACGCCCCAAGAGTTACTACAATTTAATTTTTAATTATTCCTAACGCGTGTTAGACTGGGCTTGTCGATAGTCTAACACTGAAATAATTAAAAAAATAATTAGAAAAGAGGTTTAATTATTATGACAAATACAAAAAAAGAAGCCCTTTTAACATCAGTGCTATTAACGCAACAATTCTCAGATGGCTTCTGGGATAATGACTGGAATAAAGAACTACTTGAATCAGCGGATATTGAAAAAATTCTTGAGGAAATTGTCAGAAGAGTTAGTGAAGTGGCAACAGTTACTGAAGCATATGCAATTAATCATGATAAAGACACATCTGTAGTATTTAACAATGAACTTCAAGAAACAACTACCGAACTTGCCAAATCACACATTCATGCTTTACTCAAGTTTGATAAAGGTAAAGGTGCAACACTATCTACTTTAGCTGAAAAAATCGGATTAGCAGAAGAATATCTCGAAAAATCAAAGTCTGGAAGATATGGCTACGATAACTTGTTAGCATACTTGATTCATGCAAAAGATAAAGATAAGTATCAATATCCCCCTGACGAGGTATTCACCTTGTTAGGAAAACAGTACTTAGAAATCTATCATCAAAGGAAAGAAAGTTGGCTTAAAGGAAAAGCTAAAAAAGAGGTACAGAAAAGTTTTGAAGACATTGATTTCCTAATCGATAATATTTTGAACGAGAATATCACTAAAAATGACATACTTCTCGATAAGAAATATCACACGCCATATATAGTACATAAAACTAGAATAAACGATGCGTTTAAAACTGTTGGAGAAATTAAAGGGGCCAGAACAAAAGATGAACTGGAAAACGGAGAGTTCAAAAAGACTATCTTATTCATCTATGGTAATTCTGGACTTGGAAAGTCAAGGTTCGCAAAAGAATTAACTAAAGATATCATTCAGATGGCAAAAATAAACAACAAAAAATGGCAATCAATCACGACTGCAGGCACTAACATGTTTGATGAAGTAAACGGAGAAGAAATCCTACTACTTGATGATGTTCGAGGAGATAGCTTAACTGCTTCGGACTGGTTAAAAGTTCTGGATCCATATAATATCAGCCCAGTATCTGCACGTTATCAAAATAAAATAGGTGCTGCTAAGGTCATTATTATCACAAGTTCTAAACACCCTTTAGCTTTCTTCTACTATACCAAAGGAAATGCTTATGAAGATTTATCTCAATACGTTAGGAGAATTGAACATCTAGCAACGTTAAAGGGTACGAGTGAGAAGCCTATTTTTTACGAATCTCATCCTGTAAGAACTATGAACTATAAGAGAAGAATACCAGAGATCGGATATGATGTTTACTTGTCTTATGATTTCACACCTGGGAACGAAATGAAAAGCAAAGAAGAGCTTCTATCCATGTTAGTTTCAAAAGTTGGCCTCAACAATCAATGGGACATATGGGCATATGAGAAAATAAAAACCCCATCCGAAACTTTGGCGAGCGAGGACGAGGTTGCAGATAATCAAGAAAAGTAACTAGGGTATCTCTTGATACCTCTATTATACCATACATTGGAGGAACAGATGCAAGTAATTCTACCAGATGAACAAGTTCAACAAATTCAGCTTCTACTTGCTGAACTCATCAAGAAAGAAATTGAAAATAGATTGAACAATAGTAACCTTGAAAGTCCGTTTTTAAACAAACAACAGGCTTGTCACTACTTGGGTATCTCAAACAATACTCTCGATAGTTGGATTAAACGAGGACTGCCTGCCATAAAAATAGGCAAGACTATACGATTTAATAAAGAAGCCATTAATTCTTGGCTTTACTCACAAAACTAGAAATATCTATATTTTTGTTTTATAATAGTCATGATATTTTCTGGTTCGATACACAAGGAGAATATCATGACTATCAGTAAGACAAAAAACGGAACTTATCGCTTAAAAGTCTATATCCCAATTGAAGCACGAATGCCACTTGGTATTGTTAATAGCAATTATTACGATAAGAGATTCAAAACAAGAAAGGAGGCAAGG
Organism: Streptococcus infantis; assembly: GCF_047463635.1. Classification (GTDB taxonomy): domain Bacteria; phylum Bacillota; class Bacilli; order Lactobacillales; family Streptococcaceae; genus Streptococcus; species Streptococcus infantis_W. The sequence goes on along the minus strand of NZ_JASHDL010000020.1, from coordinate 11,690 downwards.
CAAGCTGAGATAGACTTACTTACCAAGTTAAATCAAATAGAAGATAATGAGTTTATAGGACTAGCAAAAGGAGATATTCTTTTCTCAGACTTCTATAACAATATCTGGTGGGACTCTTATAAAGCAGGACAAACTACATCCACTTCTAAACCACCAAGCAGGTCAACAATTGCTAATACCAAAACATGTTTTGAAAAACATATACTACCACTTCTTGGAAACTATACGATACAGTTTCTAAATCAAAATAAACAAGTTATTCTCAATCTAATGACATCTAAGGCTAATGAATATGCGAACTTCAAATCTTTACGTAGCTATGTGATTTCCATTTTTGATTGGGCAGAAGAACTTGAGTATATAGAAGCTAATAAAGTTGCAAAAATATTAAGAAGAATAAAGGCCACTAAAAAGATTCAACTTGCAGAATCAAAACGTGATGAAGATTTATATTTAACTCATGGGCAACTCCAAGAATGGTTCTCAGCTTTTAAAGAAGACTTAGAGAACGATAAAATATCACTCAAAGATTACGTCCTTTTTTATCTCACTTTTTTCTTAGGCGATAGAAAATCTGAAACCTATGCTCTTCAATGGAAACATATCGACTTTTCAAAATCACAGATTCAGCTAATTCAAGCTTTAGATAGATATGGACAAGTAAAATCTACTAAGGGAAATAAGAAAACTATTTTCTCTATTTCTAATGACTTACTTCAGCTTCTTACCTCTTGGAAAGAGCAACAAAAATATGAACTAGCAAAGTTTGGCATCATCAGTAATCCAGAACAATTTGTTTTTACATATATCGACACAAGAGGAAACATCAACAAGCCTTTACATGCTGACTATCTAAACAATAAAATGAAAAGCATCAGAAAGCGACATAAAGAGCTGGCACATGCTACACCTCATAAACTGCGACATACAGGAGCAACGCTTGCTAAACAAGCAGGAATGAGCTTAGAAGCTATTTCTGAGGCTCTAACACACAGTGACACAGGAACAACACAGATTTATGTAAATACTTCTAATGTAGTTCCTATGACAGTAGGTGAATTTGCCTTACAGTCTCTAAAACAATAAGGTGAAAATAAGGTAAACTTTGAGGTGAACTTTTTCAAAAAACATAAAAAAAGCACCCATGAGGTAAACTCTTGAGTGCTTTGAAACGTTGATATAATCGTATTGATTAACGTTTTGAGAATTGTGATGCTTTACGAGCTTTCTTAAGACCTGGTTTCTTACGTTCAACTTTACGTGAGTCACGTGTAAGAAGTCCTGCGCGTTTCAATGAATCGCGGAAGTCTGGGTCTACTTGAAGAAGGGCACGAGCGATACCGTGACGGATAGCTCCTGATTGACCAGCGTATCCACCACCTACAACGTTAACGAAAACGTCGTATGAACCTACAGTTGAAGTAACTGCGAATGGTTGGTTGATTACAAGACGAAGGTCAGCGTGTGGGATGTACTCTTCAACATCTTTTTTGTTAACAGTGATTTTACCAGTTCCTGGAACAAGGCGAACGCGTGCAACAGCGTTTTTACGACGTCCAGTACCTGCATATTGTGCTTGTGACATACTTTATTGTTCCTTTCCTTAGATAAGTCCTGAAATATCAAGAACTTCTGGTTGTTGTGCAGCGTGAGTGTGCTCAGCTCCAACGAATACTTTCAATTTCATACCTTGAGCGCGGCCAAGAGTATTGTGTGGAAGCATACCTTTAACTGATTTCTCGATCAAACGTACTGCATTTTTAGAACGAAGTTCACCAGCAGAGATTGATTTCAATCCACCTGGGTGGTTTGAGTGAGTGTAGTAGATCTTATCAGATGCTTTTTTACCAGTCAATTTAACTTTTTCAGCATTGATAACGATTACGAAGTCACCTGTATCAGTGTGTGGTGTGAATGTTGGTTTGTTTTTTCCGCGAAGTACGCTAGCAACAACTGCTGAAAGGCGTCCAAGAGGTACATCAGTTGCGTCAACAACGTACCATTTGCGTTCTACTTGGCCTGGTTTAGCCATGAATGTAGTTTTGTTCATGATTTCTCCTATATGAATATCGTTTTTGTTTACAGGGCGGATGTTCCGGTCCGCGGGGTATTTGAAAGGTTCCGGGGCCTTACAAATGGGGTAAACAATACCGTCTACTATTGTATCAAAATTCTCAGATAAAAGTCAAGAGATTGGGAAAATATTTTTTTATTTCTGCCAGATTCTCAACCTTTTTTCTGCCTGTTCCTGAAGGATTGTTTGAAAAATTTTAGAGACTAAGTAAATAGCGCAAGTCAAGAATAGCGTTACCACTAAATAATTGATCAAACGACCGTGGTCTCCAACCAATGGTGGTCTTGTCAAAAATCCATAATCTCCACCTGTTACTAAATTGACCATGAAAATCAAGGCATTGAGCGAAGACGTGATAACTAGAATTCGTTTGAAATCCAGTAAACTAGCATCGTAGTCCTTCAGGAGATAAATCAAGGAATTTCCAAGGAGAGCTAAGTGTCCGAAAATAAAGGACAAAATGGCAATGTGGGGGAAGGGATAGGGATCTGGCACTGGATAAATAAAAGCTGCCAAAGGTCCAAAGGTTCCCAATACAGCAAAATACTGCTTGACTCTAGATACACCCGGGGTCAAAAGCACTACAAACATAGCCAAACGGCAATGATAAAAGGGTAGACTTTCTGTCAAAGGCATCTGATTAACCAAATACCATCCGTAGAGCAGGATTAGCTGTACCGCCTGTAAAATCTGGAAAAATCGTTGACAGACTTTTTTCTCACCATAACGGTAGGCAAGAAATACAGTCAATGCTAATAAGGTAAATAGACTTCCATACCAAAGAAGGTCAAATTGGGGTGGCTCCGTCGGCTGCGTGCTAAATAAAGCATCCCAAAAATTCATGTAACTTTCCTCATTTTCATATAAGCCAATCTCTTACTGATTTTTATAGAGCCTAGCTTATATTTATTTCTAATATTTTTGTGTTCCAAAGAAGCTAATCCTTCAAGACAAATTTACTCTTGAAAAATTTTTCTTATCGAAGAACATTAGTCTTCTTCTTGCAAATTTTCTACTAACTTGGCTAGATTCATAGAGTTGGAACCTTTAAGCAAGATTTGGTCATGTGCTCCAAGACTTTCCTTGACCTGCTTGACCATAGCTTCAAACTGGTCTTCATCAGCTGTTTTCTTGAAATAATAAACATGGCCGATTGGGAACATTTGACTGGCTAGTTGAGCCAAATCAGCAATGTCTTCGCCGTAGAAAATAACGGTATCAAGGATATCGGGTGTAATGCTCAAAATCATTTGATTGTGGAGTTGAACAGACTGGTCTCCAAGTTCTTTCATGTCCGCCAGAACTGCAATTTTCTTGCCACCTTCATTAGCTGGGATAGCAGAGAAAGTTTCTAAAATCAACTTCATAGCAGTTGGATTGGCATTGTAAACATCTGATAAGATGTCTGCTCCATTGGCAGCCTTTTTCCACTCGGTACGATTGCGGGTCAATTCAAGATTTTGGAAGGCTTGACCAATCTGCTCCTCAGTCACTCCTTCTTGCAGGGCAACATAAGATGCAATCATGGCATTGGTCGCATTGTACTTACCTGTTACTGGCAAGTCAAGAGCCTGCTCCAAGAAATTAGCCTTGAAGGTTAAGCTATCCTTACGCTCAGTTAATTCTGTAATTTCGAGTTCTGCACCTGGGCCAAAGCGAACCACTTTTTTGTCAGTAGGTAGATAATCCTCTACAATGGGATCAGATGGCACCAAGAGCAAGCTACCTTTCTCCATTCCATCAGCAATCTGTAATTTACCTTTGGCAATCTCTGAACGATCCTTAAAGAAAGCTAAGTGAGCCTCTCCGACCAGAGTCACAATAGCTGTCTTTGGACGAGCCAGTTCAGATAAAAGATGGATGTCTCCCAAATGATCCTGGCCCATCTCCAAGACTAACTTCTCAGTATCATCTGGCATATGAAGCACTGTATAAGGTAAGCCAATCTCGTTATTGTAATTTCCTTGAGTCTTATAAGTTTTGTAACTTGCAGAAAGCAAATGGGCCAACATATCTTTGGTAGTTGTTTTCCCATTTGAACCTGTAACGGCAAAGACATCTACACCAGTCTTTTGAAGGTAGTAGGCTGCGAGAGCTTGAAAGGCTGTCAAAACATCATCTACTAAAATGTAAGGATGATTTGCCACTTCCTTCTCTGACAGGGTTACAGCAGCGCCGTTTTCAAAAGCTGTCTCGACAAAGTCATGACCATCACGCGCCCCCTTGAGTGGCACAAATAAATCACTGGCTCCAATCAAACGACTATCAAACTCTGCCTTGACTAGTGGACTATCCGGATAGACTGATACGTCATTTTTAGCACCAACAAGACGCGCAACTTCGTGAATCGTAAGTTTCATATTTACTCCTTTAAAAAGGGGCAAGAAGTCTCTTCCCGCCCTTATGTCTGTCTTTACAATAGGTGCGCTTCACGCTTGTCAAAACTTTCCTTAGCAAGATCAACCAAACGCTCGATTAGTTCTGGATAGCTAATCCCCATATTGTCCCAAAGCAAGGGATACATAGACCATTGGGTGAAGCCTGGCATGGTATTGAGCTCATTTAGGAAAACTTCTCCCTTATCTGTATAGAAGAAGTCGCAACGCGACAATCCAAGTCCACCGATAGCACGGAAGGCAGTTTCGGCATTCTTGCGCATAACCGATACCACATCATCGCTAATATTAGCTGGGATATCCATGGTAATCTTGTTGTCGATATATTTGGCATCATAGTCATAGAAGGCTACGTCTTTGACAACTTCACCAGGAAGCGTGCTCTTGACATCATAGTTTCCTAAAAGTCCAACCTCGATTTCACGGGCATTTACCCCTTGTTCTACCAAGACACGACTATCGTACTTGAAGGCGAGCTCCAAAGCTTTACCAAGTTCCTCTTTATTTTCGGATTTAGAAATACCAACACTAGAACCCATATTGGATGGTTTGGTAAAGACTGGATACGTCAATTTTTCTTCAACTTCTGCAATCTTAGAAGTCAAATCATCCCCTTCAACGATAGCTACGTAAGGAACTTGGGCAATCCCTGCAGACTCCAAGACACGCTTGGTAGTAATCTTATCCATAGCAAGGCTTGAAGACAAGATATTGCAACCAACGTAAGGCATTTTCAAGACTTCTAGGAAACCTTGAACGGAACCATCTTCTCCCATAGGTCCATGAAGAACTGGAAAAACAACGGCTCCTTCTTCGTAGATAGCACTTGGGGCAATTTTCTTGTCCCAATCGATCGTTTCATTGGTCATGAGACGTTCGTCTTGTCCAGGAGTTTGGGTAAATTCTTGGGTTTTGATAAAGTCTCCAGACTGGCTGATAAAGAAAGTTTTTACTGCGAAACGATCATAGTTAACCGCACGCATGACACTCTCAGCTGACAAGACAGATACTTCACGTTCTGCACTGCGTCCACCATATAATAGAATAATTGTTTGTTTCATATGATTGTCCTATTTCTACTAGAATACTTGCTCTTTAGTATATCACATTTGTCTATTTTTTGAAACTTGTATAGCACAAAACAAGAAAAGAGACTGGAAGAAAAATGGTCCAGTCTCTGTGTTCTTAAAACTTTTATACCTGCTAGCTGATTATTTAGCGATTTAACCTTATAGACTAAAGCTCTGTACGATTTTCAATGGCTCTTAGGAGTGTTACTTCGTCGGCATACTCAATGTCTGCTCCGACTGCTAGACCTCGTGCTAGACGAGTGACCTTAATCCCTGCAGGTTTCAGTAGTCGAGAGAGATACATAGAAGTCGCTTCACCATCAGCTGTTGCATTGGTGGCTACGATAACCTCTGAAACTTCGCTATCCATGAGGCGAGTCATGAGACTTTTAAGATTGATATCATCTGGGCTAATGCCATTCATTGGTGAAATCAAGCCGTGTAGGACATGATAGAGTCCGTGATATTCTTGGATATTTTCCATAGCTGCTACGTCTCGGCTATCCTCTAATACTAGGATAGTTGTCTGGTCACGACTAGGATCCGTACAGATAGAACATGGATCGTCATCCGTTAATCGTCCGCAAATCGAACAATAGGTCAATTCTCGCTTAGCTGCGAGGAGATTTTTGGCAAATTCATTGACGTCATCATCAGGCATCCCAATGGTATAAAAGGCCAGTCGGGTCGCTGTCTTAATCCCGATACCTGGAAGTTTAGAATAACTGTCAATCAACTTGGCTATAGGTGTTGGGTAAAGCATGGCTTCCTTTCTAGTTCATTGGATGGTGTTGGTTGTATAGATTGATAATGTCACGAGCAATCGAAGGTCCGACACCGTTAGTTAGGTTGGTATTATGTGGGAAGACAACTGCAACTGCAATCTGAGGATTATCCGTTGGAGCATAGGCTACTGCGTTGGTGTTATTAGCCTTCTGGCCACCATTGACATAACTTTCGGCTGTACCAGTCTTACCACTAATAGAGACTGATGCTCCATTTGAAAAGGCACGACCTGTCGTAAGTGCACTTGTTCCGTGCGATACCTGATAAAATCCTTGTTGCAAGATAGACATGTCAGATTCGGAAATATTGATTTTATTCATTTCTGTGCTGTCATTTTGCTTAATGAGTTCTCCCAAACCACCTTGTTCATTGTTGTCGTAGACTCCTTCCACAATATGAGGAGCTAAGCGGACACCATTATTGGCAATCGTTGCTACATACTGAGCTAGCTGCATCGGCGTGTAGTTATCGAACTGTCCAAAGGCATTATTTAGATAGTTAGCCAAATCAAAGTCCTTAGGGATAAACCCTGTTGACTCATCTGGTAGGTCAATCCCAGTAGAAACTCCCAGACCATACTCGCCAAAAGTTGAACGTAATTTACCCATAGCAGACTCAAGATGGCTGGTTCCTACTGTCATATTAGGCTGATAGGTTTGCCCCATAATCCCTAGAGCGGTTTGGACCATGTAGGTATTAGATGAGTATTCCAATGCCTCGACAGCTGTGATCGGGAAGGAACCGTAAGAAAGGGTGTACCATGAATTGATCGGTGCAGAACCTTGAAAGACGATTGGTTGGTCAGTCAAAGTTTGATTACCTGATAAAACACCATTTTCCCAACCTGAGCTGATGGTTGCCGCCTTAACGACAGATCCTGGAACAAAAACGTTGGTCACTGTACCTAGTGAGTCTGGAGTCAATTCACCAGATTCCAGATTGTGCTTGATCCCTGACATGGCTAGAACAGCTCCTGTCTTAGGATTGAGGGCAACCGCATAGACACCTTCCGAATATTGGGCACCTCCATTAGCAAGCTCAGAATTAAAATAGCTTTTCAGAAGACTATCCACACTATCTTGGAAGGCCAAATCAATGGTCAGTTTGATATTTTTACCCTTGCTACCTTCCTCAATATTTTCTACACTCTCCATATCTCCATGTTTGTCGAGATGGATTTCTTTAACAGTACGTTTCCCTTGTAGGACTTCCTCATATTGTTTCTCAAGGTAAGAGGTCCCAACACGGTCATTGAGGGAATAACCTTTTTTTAGATAGGCGTCCACTTCCTCAGCTGGAAGACCTGATTTTTCACTGGAAACACTTCCTACGATAGAAGCAAGAGAAGTTTCAAGGACCTTGCGATCCCACGAAGTGGAGATGCTAATCCCAGGCAACTCTTTAGATGCAGAGGCAATTTGAGCGACTTGAGTATCACTTAAAGGATCTGTTTGGATATTGCCTGTTGCAAAATTTCCAACTGCATTGAGCTGACTAAAGAGATAAATAGCCTTCTTTTCATCCTCTGTATAATTAGTTTGGCTAGAGCTAACACTCTCAACAGCATTGTTATAAAGATCCGATTCAGAAAGTTGATTACCATCAGAATCAAAACGCTTATCTTTAGGTAGGGCCTCTACCGTTTTTTTATAAACTGCTGGATCAGCTAGATAATAGTCAGCAATTTGACGTTCTGTCAAATCTGGAGAGGATACCGTCACATAAGTTAATAGTTTAGTAGAAATATCCTTTAAATCAGTCGCTGTCATCTTATTGCTTCGTGTGAAAGCAACTACTTGTTTAACCGTATTCTCTACCAAAGGTTTTCCAGCTGCATCATAGATTTCTCCACGGGCAGAACCTGTTGTAACCCGCGTCTGGCTAGCAGATGCTAGCTTAGTTTCATAAAAATCCTTGTTCAAAACTTGCATATAGAGCAAGCGACCAATGATGGTCATGAAGAGCAAAATAACGATCGCAAACAATAAATTAAGCCGAGTCGGTATCGAATGGCTGTTGAATTTTCTCATACAAATCAGTCTCGTTTCTAATCAAAATCTCACTCTTCATTGTACCATAATTTGATGAGAAAATTATGGAAAAAGAAAAGACTTTTCCTTTTTATCCAAAAACAAAGCATCTATGGTATAATAGAAGTAAGCGCTATAGTATTTGCTGGATTTTTTATCAATAAAATTTGACAAATAGCTACAAAGGAGTCCCATGAACAAGCAAGACATCTCTACGATTATTGATCTTCACTTTGAAGAAATGACCGATTTAGAGCAAGAGATTGCCCGCTATTTTTTGCAGGCAGATACCATTCATGATGACTTGTCTTCTCAGCAGGTCACTCAAAAACTTCATATTTCTCAGGCCGCTCTCACTCGCTTTGCCAAAAAATGTGGCTTTACGGGTTATCGAGAGTTCATTTTTAAATACCTACAACAAATTGACAACCTTTCAGTCCCTCAGCAGGATATGAACCCCTTGACTCAACGAGTCTTGAGAAGTTATACAAATATCCGTGAAATGTCTCAAGAGTTGATTGATGATGATCAACTTGAGCGCATCGCTCAAATGATTGATCAGTCAGAACGCGTCTATTTTTTCGGAACTGGAAGCTCTGGCCTAGTTGCACGTGAAATGAAATTACGTTTCATGCGACTAGGAGTCGTCTGTGAGGCTTTGACAGATCCTGATGGATTTGCCTGGACGACCAGTATCATCGATGAAAAATGTTTAGTCTTTGGCTTCTCCCTGTCAGGAACAACTCCCTCCATCATTGATAGTCTACTTGATGCTCAAGATATGGGGGCTAAGACCGTTCTCTTTACAAGTATGCCTAGTAAGGAAACTCAAGCCTTTACGGAAACTGTATTAGTAGCAAATCAGAGTCAGGCTTCTTACATCCAGAGAATCTCTGCCCAACTTCCGATGTTGATTTTAATCGACTTACTCTATGCCTACTTCTTAGAAATTGACCGCGAAAGCAAAGAAAAAATCTTTAATAGCTTTTGGGAAAACAATAAACTAAATGGCTATCGTAGAAATAGAAGGTCTAGATAAGCCTTCATCCCTATCAAGTAAACAAGCATATGAGTAACCAGCGATTAAAGTCGCTGGTTTTTAGTTTGCTCAAGTCCTATAACTGATGACTTATGCACATAGAACTTTACACCTGATTCTTGATATAAAAAAGCGAACAAGACCAGCTTCTGTTTATCAGAAAACTCGTTTTGCTCGCTTTTTATAATTGAGATTAGTTATTGGTTCCAATCTCTAAAGTTTGGACAGTTATTACAGCAGTTTCTTTAAACAATGCTACTATTCTGCAATAACTTCCCACGAAATCTATACTTTCTCAAAAGTGTTTCTTGAGTTTGACAGATTCTATTCGTCTTCTTTTTTCTTTCCCATTGCAGCTAAGCCAAGAAGTGCTCCTACAGCTCCCAAGCTTGCAAGGGTAGCAGTTTCTTTTGCTCCTGTTTCAGGGAGAATGTCTTGACGATTTGCAGGTGCTTGATAAGTCTTTTCTTGTGACATAGCCTGAGCTACATGTGACTGCTCATCCTTGTATTCTGGGAGCTCATGGACAGTTGCCTCTGCTCCATTGACACCACCTGTGAACTCTGGAACATCATGGATAGCTGCTTCTGAACCATTTACTCCACCAGTAAACTCTGGAAGTTCATGACTAGCCGCTTCTGAACCAGTCACACCAACAGTAAACTCTGGAAGTTCATGACTAGCTGCTTCTGTTCCATTGACACCACCTGTGAACTCTGGATCTTCTCCACGAATAACTGCTTCAGAGCCATTTACTCCACCAGTAAATTCAAGAAGTTCATGACTAGCTGCTTCTGTTCCATTGACACCACCTGTGAACTCTGGATCTTCTCCACGAACAACTGCTTCAGAGCCATTTACTCCACCAGTAAATTCAGGAAGTTCATGACTAGCTGCTTCTGTTCCATTGACACCACCTGTGAACTCTGGATCTTCTTCACGAATAACTGCTTCTGAACCAGTCACACCACCAGTAAACTCTGGAAGTTCATGACTAGCTGCTTCTGAGCTATTGACACTACCTGTGAACTCTGGTACTTCATGGATAGCTGGATCTGTTTTACCTGATTCAACTTTCTTAGTTCCGACTAGTACAATCTCATCTTGTGGTTCTTCAACAACTTCGCGAAGTTTTTCAGTACGGCTTCCATCCAATGCTACTTCTATGCTGACGCGTTCTTTGCCTTCACGACCGGCCTGAGCTACTCGAGTTTCACCTTCTGACAGAGTTGGGTCATCTTGCTTAACTATCTTGAAGCTGAGAGCTTCTTCAACAACTTCAAGACTTGGCTGACTAAAGTTCAATTCTTTAACACCTTCACCTGGCACAGATGTTCCTTCAAAAGTACCAACTTCTATGACACGATCTTGAGCTTCTTCACGTTCAACCTTAACTGTCTTACGTGTGTCTCCATCTACTTCTACATAAGTCGTTACTTGACCTACTTTGCCCTCTGAAACAACTTGTTCCTTGCCTTTGGCTAGGAAGGCATTCTCGCGACGAACAGTATTAAAGGCGATTGATTCTGTCGTTACTTCAAGGCTTGGTTGCGTTTGAATTAAGACCTTATCTCCTTCAGTCGGAAGATTTGAATGTTTTACTTCCTCTTTCGGAGTCGCTTGAAGCTGATTGATAGAAGTTAGAGCTGCTTGCAAGGCTTTGTCTACTGCATCCTGTGTCTTGGCATCTCTGATGGCAGTAAGGGCTTGCTCTCCAAGTTCAACCAGTTTTTCCTGTGCAGCTACATCATCGACAAGTTCAGCAGCTTTTTTCTCGACTGCTGCAGCCAATTCTGCAATCGCCTTATGGCGGTCAACTTTAGACTCTTCTGGTTTGCTTGGTTCTTCTGGTTTCGGATCCTCTTTCGGAGTCGATTGAAGCAGATTAATACCAGCTAGAGCATTTTCCAAAACCTTATCTACTGCATCCTGAGTTTTGGCTGCTTCGATCGCTGCGATGGCTTGTTCTGATAACTCGACTAGTTTCTTCTTAGCTTCTTTATCATTGCCTAGTTCCTTAGTCTTGTTTTGAATAGCCTCTGCCAAACTTGCCATGGCCTTATCATAGTCAATCTTAGACTCTTCTGGTTTGCTTGGTTCTTCTGGTTTTGGATCCTCTTTTGGAGTCGCTTGAAGCTGATTAATACCAGCTAGAGCATTTTCCAAAGCCTTATCTACTGCATCCTGAGTTTTGGCTGCTTCGATCGCTGCGATGGCTTGTTCTGATAACTCGACTAGTTTCTTCTTAGCTTCTTTATCATTGCCTAGTTCCTTAGTCTTGTTTTGAATAGCCTC
>NZ_JASHDL010000019.1:0-35528 GCF_047463635.1 Streptococcus infantis | reverse complement strand
AAAGTAAAAACGTTTAAAATATTTTCAACAACCTATCGAAATCGACGCAAACGGTTTGGATTACGAATGAATTTGATTACTGGCATTATCAATCGTGAACTAGGATTCTAGTTTCGCAGGAAGTCTAATAATAGAAATAAAATTATCTAAAAATACTGATTTTTGTGGTATTAGTATTCCATTTATATCCGAAATATTTTCCGGTATTGACCGTGCAACAGTTAACTTTAACTTAGATTCTATACTTTCACTCCATCCTACACCATTTGTCTGGAAAACTTCTTTCATTCTGTCAGACCATTTCTTATTATTATTTTTAAATTCCTTACATTGTAAGTTACTTATCCCAAATTCTTGTCTGATAGATTCTTCGTAAACATCTATTCTTAAGCAATCTTCAAATTCAGACTCTCTTAAACCTGTTGCCATTACTATTCTAATTTGACTTTCCTTTAAAAGATTTTTTTCTATAGCTTTTTTCTTGGCATCAAGTCCTGCTTTATCATTATCAACAAGCACAACATATTTACACAAATTTTGAGTTAAATTATATAATTCGCTAGGAAGTTTAGAAGCTCCTCCTAGAGGTTTTATTACTAATTGATTACTATCCAATTTACTCTTGATTAAATCGCTCTTTACCGGTAATATTTTTTGAAGAGCAATTTTATCATCCTCGCCTTCAACAACAATAACATACCGTGCATTTGATAAATTATCAGATGGAAGAATTCCCAAAATATTACGAATCTCAGTAATGTTCTTTGCAACCTTAGCTTTACCAGAATCAACAATTATATTTGACATTATATGATTTTGTTGCACAAATAATGGATTATGTGTGGTTATAATCACCTGATTTTTCTCAGAAAGTCCCTGTAAAACTTGAAGTAAAGTGTGTATTGCACCAGAATGTAAATGCGATTCCGGTTCTTCAATAGCAACAATTGAAGCACCTGTTTTTGAATCTCTATCTTTTAAAATTGCTAGAGTTGCTAAACTCTTAATTCCATCGCCTTTATACGAGATACTAGTTTTGACCCCATCATCAATTTGAATATCAACTGACCTACCAAAAGGTCCGTAATATCCTTGTGATTTATTTGCTGTAATTTCAAAACTTTGAAAATTAGGGATGAACTCACTCAGTGATGGACTGACTCTATCTGATAATTCCTTAAAAAGTTTATTTTCAATATCATTTATTTTATCTATAGCATTTGTGTATTCCTGATCAAATGCTAAAACACGTAATTCGGTACGTATTACACGTTGAAGAATATCCAGTGCTTGATCTTCTGTTCTAACAGCGGGGATATAATTAATATTAATTTTTTGAGAAATAAATTCTGTTATTTGAGAAGCTTTAGAATTATAAGTATTACTTCCCCTCTTCGGGACAGACAATTTTGGCCTATTTGTTTTACCAATTTTTAACACAATATCTATTATCTCATTACCATTTAAACGAGTTTTTTTCTTAAATTCTTTCTTTTCTTCTTCATTTAACTCAAACTGTAATCGAAAAATCGAATCAAGACCACGTGTTCTTTTTTGATGCTGAATAGGAAAATCTCGCTCCCAATCATATAAATTACGAGTTGGCTTTAAGTAATTTATTGATGCAATAATAGACATAGATGTGTCTATGGCTCTAAGTAAATTAGATTTACCCTCATTATTTTTTCCAACTAGTACTGTAAAGTCACCCAATGAAACTGTAGCATTAGTTATACTGCGATAATTAGTTACAGAGAATTTTTTTAATAACATAATCTATTTCTTTCTACATATCACTTTTTATTTATTATACCAAATTATGCCAAAAAACACGGCATTTCACCGTGTTTCTGTGTTTATTTCACCAACTTCTTCATCTCATCAATCCGTGATACGGTCGCATCGTACTTAGCTTGGTAGTCGGCTTGTTTGTCGCGTTCTTTTTGGACGACTTCTGGTTTGGCATTGGCTACGAAGCGTTCGTTAGAGAGTTTCTTACCTACCATGTCCAGTTCTTTTTGCCATTTAGCTAGTTCCTTATCGAGACGAGCCAGCTCTTCTTCGACATTGAGGAGGTCTGCCAGTGGCAAGTAGATTTCTGCTCCTGTGATGACGCTTGACATAGCGAGTTCAGGTGCAGGGATGTTTGATGCGATTTCCAAGTGTTCTGGATTTGTGAAGCGTTTGATGTAGTTGACATTGCTGTTAAAGAAGGCTTCCAAGTCGCTATCGCTTGTCTTCACGAGAATGGTGATAGGCTTGCTTGGAGCAACGTTTACTTCCGCACGCGCATTCCGAACAGCACGGATCAAGTCTTTGAGGCTTTCCACACCAGTGTGGGCAGCGAGGTCTTCAAAGGCTGGGTTGACAGTTGGGTATTCTGCTGTAACGATAGAGCCTTCTGAGATTTGACCAAAGATTTCCTCTGTCACGAACGGCATGATTGGGTGAAGGAGACGAAGGATCTTGTCCAAAGTATAAAGGAGAACAGAACGTGTGATGACTTTATCTTCTTCGTTATCGCTATAAAGGACTTCCTTAGTCAACTCAACGTACCAGTCTGCAAACTCGTCCCAGATGAAGTTGTAGAGGATGTGTCCAGCCACACCAAACTCAAACTTGTCAAAGTTGGCAGTAGCTTTTCCGATAGTTTCATTGAGGTTGTGGAGAATCCAGCGGTCTGTGACATTTCCAGCTTCCTTGTTAACAACTTTTTCTACATTGGCAGTTGCTTGCTCAAGGGTCAAGCCTTCATTGTTCATGAGGATGTAGCGAGAGATGTTCCAGATCTTGTTAATGAAGTTCCAAGAAGCATCCATTTTCTCGTAAGAGAAGCGCACGTCTTGGCCTGGTGCAGATCCATTTGAAAGGAACCAACGAAGGGCATCGGCACCGTATTTCTCGATAACATCCATTGGATCAATCCCGTTACCAAGAGATTTCGACATCTTGCGTCCTTGCTCGTCACGAATGAGACCGTGGATAAGCACATTTTGGAATGGCTGACGGCCAGTGAATTCCAAAGATTGGAAGATCATACGAGACACCCAGAAGAAGATGATGTCGTAACCTGTTACCAAGGTTGAAGTTGGGAAGTAACGTTTGAAGTCTTCTGAGTCCACATCAGGCCAGCCCATAGTTGAGAATGGCCAAAGGGCAGAACTGAACCAAGTATCCAAGACGTCTTCGTCCTGAGTCCATCCGTCACCTTCTGGGGCTTCTTCACCGACGTACATTTCACCCTCAGCATTGTACCAAGCAGGGATTTGGTGACCCCACCAGAGTTGACGAGAGATTACCCAATCATGGACGTTTTCCATCCATTGAAGGAAGGTATCGTTGAAACGAGGTGGGTAGAATTCTACCTTGTCGTCTGTGTCTTGATTGGCAATAGCGTTCTTAGCCAATTGGTCCATCTTGACGAACCATTGCGTAGACAAGCGTGGCTCAACCACTACACCTGTACGCTCTGAGTGACCAACACTGTGGACACGTTTTTCGATTTTAACAAGGGCACCGATTTCTTCCAACTTAGCAACGACTGCCTTACGGGCTTCAAAACGGTCCATGCCTGCAAATTCGAAGGCCAAGTCATTCATGGTTCCGTCGTCGTTCATGACGTTGACTTGTGGCAAGTTGTGGCGTTGACCAACCAAGAAGTCGTTTGGATCGTGGGCAGGTGTGATTTTCACGACACCAGTACCAAACTCAGGATCCGCGTGCTCGTCTCCAACGATTGGAATCAATTTATTAGCGATAGGAAGGACGACGTTTTTACCGATCAAATCCTTGTAGCGTGGGTCTTCTGGATTGACCGCAATGGCAACGTCCCCAAACATAGTCTCAGGACGAGTGGTCGCAACCTCAAGGGCGCGTGAACCGTCTTCCAGCATGTAGTTCATGTGGTAGAAGGCACCTTCAACGTCCTTATGAATCACCTCGATATCAGAAAGAGCTGTACGAGCTGCTGGGTCCCAGTTGATGATAAACTCACCACGGTAGATCCAACCTTTTTTGTAAAGGTCTACAAAGACCTTGCGAACGGCTTTTGACAAACCTTCGTCAAGCGTGAAACGCTCGCGAGAGTAGTCTACAGAGAGCCCCATTTTGCCCCATTGTTCCTTGATGGTAGTGGCATATTCGTCTTTCCATTCCCAGACTTTGTCAAGGAATTTTTCACGACCAAGATCGTAACGAGTAATGCCCTCACCACGCAAGCGTTCCTCAACCTTAGCCTGAGTCGCAATCCCTGCGTGGTCCATCCCTGGAAGCCAAAGTGTATCAAAACCTTGCATGCGTTTTTGACGGATGATGATATCTTGCAAAGTTGTATCCCAAGCGTGACCAAGGTGAAGTTTCCCAGTTACGTTTGGTGGTGGAATAACGATTGAATAAGGCTTAGCCTTTTGATCTCCTGAAGGCTTGAAAACATCAGCGTCAAGCCATTTTTGGTAACGACCAGCCTCAACCTCGGCTGGATTGTATTTAGGTGAAAGTTCTTTAGACATGTGTTTGTCCTTTCTCTATTGTTTTCATTTTTTCTTGAATCTGCTTTGCAACTTTTTCTGCGGACAGATTCGTATTATCAATTTTAAGGTAGTGGTGAAGACCACTCGGTTGCTTTTGAGAATTAAGTTGATTCGTTTTATCAGTCTCTAAAATTTCTCTTTCAGATACTTCAAAATACCGTTTCAAGGGTTTGTATTTCAACCGATTCTCCGTCCGATTTCTACGTAAGCGCTCCTCAAGAGACGTTTCTAATTCGACAAAAAGAATCTCTTGATGATACTCATTTAACAAATCTTGAATATCCTTCAAATACATCAGATGGTATTGATTTGAAAAATCAGTTACACCTGTTAAAATCACCGACCGATGATATCTAGCACTCGTTTCAAGAAAAGAAAAGTTAATTCTACGAACAAGTTCCCACATTTCCTCTGAAAAATCTTGATAGATTTCGAGTGCAAAATCAATGGGTTGATGGTTGAAAAAGAGAGTCGCACCGGTGAGTTTCGAAAGTTCCTGACCAATGGTCATTTTCCCTGAGGCTGGTGCTCCAATAATGAAAACATGCATCAATCCGCCTCCCACTCACTCTTCAGCAAGCCATATATCAGACTGTCACAGCGGTTTCCTTGAGCATCCTTTCTGTCTCGGATGCGAGCTTCGAGGGTAAATCCAAGCTTCTCAGCGACTCGTTGACTTTGGACATTATGGCCAAAACAAGTTAGTTCAATCTTGTGAAGACCCAAATCTTTAAAGCCTAAGTCGATCAAGGCACGCGCTGCTTCTGGCACATAACCGCGACCCCAATAATCCGGGTGTAAGGTATAGCCAATCTCCAGCACATCGTCTTCGTAGCGACGGGGGAAATCGACAGAACCAATGATTGTATCGGTTCCTTTAACGATAATTCCGTAGCCAGCTGGGAGATTATCCTTTTGATTGCGCTCGGGAAGGATATGTTCTAGGTAATAAATCTCATCTTCCAAGGTTTTGACAGGTGGAAACCCTGCTGGGTAAGAGACTTCTGGACGACTGGCATAGCCAAAGATATCCTCAGCATCCGCCACTGTACGTACTCGTAAGACTAGACACTCGGTTTCGATTCGTTCAGGTAATGTTGCTCTTGTCATCCTTCTTCCTCGCTTTCTTGATGAAGCTTCCCATGGGGTCGACTCGGTCATCCAGATAACGGTAAACGCGCTGATGACCATCCCCCATAAAGTAAGTTGGGGCAAAGCGGTCATTTTTAAAATGCCCTTTATCGTCCAAGTGCTCTGGATCAGCCAGTCGCTCGAGAATTTTGGCAAAGATATGGCAGATGCCATCTTCCTCGATAATCCGATCAACCTGGCAATCCAAAACGACTGGACAAGCCTCCAAAATCGGAGCCTGAGTTCGCTCAGAAATCTCGTAGTCAAGTCCCAGGTGTTTCAACTTTTCCCGATGGCTGATGAAGCCAGCCTGTTCCATCTCAAGCATGAGGTTTTCGTCAGGGATGTTGACAGTGAACTGTTGGTAATGCTTAATCTGGTCAGCTGCATTCTCCTCAGCACCAACACCGATGACCAGCCAATCTCCCAGGCTATAAGAGGAACTGCAGGTTGTGATATTGTGCCCAAAGTTCTGGTCCTGATATCCCAAGATGAAGATTGGAAAACCATAGTAGAGTTTACTGGTGTTAAAAGATTGTTTCATGACAACCTCCTTTGGCTAGGGGTGTAAAAGAAAAATCGCCCCTGTCATCAATCTGACAGGGACGAATATGTTTATCCGCGGTACCACCCAATTTCGGGCCATGCCCGCAACTTTAATCTTCTTGTTTCTCTTTTATGACGGCGTTAGCTCGTCTTGCCGTACTTGAGTACAGCCTGCAACTCGCTGTCTAGTCCTAAAAGGAAACAAAAAGATTTATATTTCAATTATTAATTTAATATCATTAGCAACCAGTTTTGATACATTTGTGGACTTCTCAGCACCGCCACTTTCTGTAAAATGTGGGACTCAAAACACCTCTAATGGCTATATTTTAACAAGTTTTTGACGGAAAAGCAAGGAACAAGAAAGATTACTTGAACTTAATGCCGTTTTCTTTTAATTTCTTGATAGTTGCTGGACCGATTCCTTTCAAGGCAAGGAGTTCTTTTTCTGTCCAGTTTTTGAAGTCAGCTGCAGATTTGATACCTTCATCGTAGAAAGTTTTAGCGCGATCTACTGAAAGTCCACCTAGGTTGGCTGCGAAATCTTCTACAGAAGTAGCAACTTTTTGTGCTTGTTCTTTGGTTGCTTCTACAGTTTTTTCAACCTTTTTAGAGACAGCTTTACCTGCATCGCTTGCTGCTTTTTCAGCGTGTTTCACAACTTTTTTTGTTTCTTCGACAACCTTGTTTACAGTGTTTGAAAATGCACCTGAGCGACGAAGGCTGTTTCTCAATTGTTTTTTACGTTGGAGTGTCTTTGACATGATAAAATCCTTTCAATAAAAAATCCCTGTGGCTGAACAAGGATTGAATCTCTATGGTTTTATTGTATCAACTTTCTTTAGGAATTGCAAGGCTTGATATACTGGAAATATAGGAGATATATGGGAAATTTCGCCGTAGAATGATAGGAAATAATAGAAGAAAAGTGAAAAATATGGTATAATGAAACGATAGATTTTTGAATAGGAATACAATCATGTTTGGATTTTTAAAAAAAGATAAAGCAACAGAAACCCCCACAATGGTGCCAGACCACATCGGTGTGATCATGGATGGGAATGGCCGTTGGGCTAAAAAACGGATGCAGCCACGAGTCTTTGGCCATAAGGCTGGGATGGATGCATTGAGAAAGGTAGCGATTGCTGCTAGTGATATGGGTGTCAAAGCCTTGACGGTCTATGCCTTTTCAACTGAAAACTGGACCCGTCCAGATCAGGAAGTCAAATTTATCATGAACCTGCCAGTTGAATTCTATGATAAGTTTGTTCCTGAATTGCATCAGAAGAACATGAAGATTCAAATGATTGGGGAGACTGATCGTTTGCCGAAGCAGACTTTTGATGCTCTTAAAAAGGCAGAAGAGCTGACCAAGCTAAATACAGGTTTGATTCTCAATTTTGCGCTCAATTATGGTGGACGAGCTGAGATCACCCAAGCGGTCAAGTTGATTGCACAGGATGTTTTAGATGCTAAGATCAATCCTGGTGATATTACCGAGGAATTGATTGGGGAATACCTCTTTACGGGTCATTTGCCAAAAGTATTGCGGGATCCTGACTTGATTATTCGGACTAGTGGGGAGCTTCGTTTGAGTAACTTCTTGCCGTGGCAGGCTGCCTATAGCGAGCTTTATTTCACGGACGTTTTGTGGCCTGACTTTGACGAGGAAGCCTTGAAAGAAGCTATCATCGAGTACAATCGTCGAAACCGTCGCTTTGGAGGAGTTTAGGAGATATTATGATACAGGATTTACAAAAGAGAACCCTTTTTGCTATCTTGGCCTTGGCTATCTTTATCCCAATCTTGGCGATTGGTGGCTTATGGCTCCAGATTGCCATGGGGATTGTGGCTATGTTGGGAGTTCATGAGTTGCTTCGTATGAAGGGGTTAAATACCATGACGCCTGAAGGGCTCTTGACTTTACTAGCAACCTTTTTTCTGACTATTCCTTTGGAAAACTACCTGAAGTTTTTGCCCGTGGATGGGAACGTTGTTGCTTATAGTGTCGTGATTCTCATTTTGCTAGGAGCGACAGTTTTTAGCAAGAACTATACTATTGAAGATGCTGTTTTTCCGATTGCCATGAGTTTTTATGTTGGCTTTGGTTTTAATGCTTTGGTCGATGCTCGTATTGCAGGTTTGGATAAGGCGCTTTTGGGACTGTGTATGGTCTGGGCAACCGATAGTGGTGCTTATCTGGTAGGGATGAAGTTTGGTAAGAGAAAACTAGCTCCGAGAGTTTCCCCTAACAAGACCATAGAGGGTGCTATGGGGGGTATCTTGGCTGCTATGCTAGTGACTTTGATTTTTATGCTAGTTGATAGTACCGTTGCTTTACCTTATGGGATTTACAAAATGATGGTCTTTGCTATTTTCTTTAGTATAGCTGGTCAGTTGGGGGATTTGATCGAAAGTGCTATGAAACGTCACTTTGGTGTCAAAGACTCAGGCAAGTTTATCCCAGGTCATGGTGGGGTACTGGATCGTTTTGATTGCATGCTGGCTGTCTTCCCGATTATGCACCTCTTTGGCTTATTTTAAGGAAAGGTAAATAGAAATTAAATGATAGGATTACTAACATTTATCCTAGTTTTTGGGATTATCGTGGTGGTTCACGAATTCGGGCATTTTTACTTTGCTAAGAAGTCCGGGATTTTAGTTCGTGAATTTGCCATCGGTATGGGTCCCAAAATCTTTGCCCATATCGGAAAAGATGGGACTGCTTATACTATTCGTCTCCTGCCACTGGGTGGTTACGTTCGTATGGCAGGTTGGGGTGAAGATACGACAGAGATTAAGACTGGAACCCCTGCAAGTCTAACATTGGCAGCGGATGGTAAGGTCAAACGTATCAATCTCTCTGGGAAAAAGGTTGACCAGACTGCTTTACCCATGCAGGTCACTCAGTTTGATTTTGAGGATAAACTCTTTATTAGAGGCTTGGTCTTGGAAGAGGAAAAGACTTTCTCAGTTGACCATGATGCAACCATTGTGGAAGCTGATGGAACGGAAGTTCGTATCGCTCCATTAGACGTCCAATATCAAAATGCGACTGTCTGGGGGAAATTGATTACCAACTTTGCAGGTCCTATGAATAACTTTATCCTAGGAGTTATCGTCTTCTGGATTTTGATTTTCATGCAAGGTGGCGTTCGTGATACGCAAACGAACAATTTCAGTATTATTCCAGATAGCGCTTTGGCTAAGGTTGGAGTTGAAAATACGGCCCAAATCACTAAGGTCGGAAGTTATGAGATTTCAAACTGGTCAGATTTGATTCAGGCGGTCGATGCAGAAACCAAGGACAAAACAGCGCCCGTTTTGGATGTGACGGTTTCTGAAAATGGCACTGAAAAACAAGTCAGTGTGACGCCTGAGGAGAGTCAAGGGCGTTATATCTTGGGTGTCCAGCCGAGACTCAAATCAGATATCTGGTCTATGTTTATGGGCGGATTTACAAGTGCAGCTGATTCAGCTTTGCGAATCCTCAATGCTTTGAAGAGTCTGATTTTCCAACCGGATTTGAATAAGCTGGGCGGTCCCGTTGCCATCTTTAAGGCAAGTAGTGATGCTGCTAAAAATGGTCTTGAGAATGTCTTGTTCTTCTTGGCTATAATTTCCATCAATATCGGAATTTTCAACTTGATTCCGATTCCTGCACTAGATGGTGGAAAAATCGTGCTCAACATCCTAGAAGCTATCCGTCGCAAACCACTAAAACAAGAAATTGAAACCTATGTCACTCTGGTCGGAGTTGTCATTATGGTCGTCTTGATGCTCGCCGTGACATGGAACGACATCATGCGTACCTTCTTTTAAGAAATAGAGGAGTCATTATGAAACAAAGTAAAATGCTTATCCCAACGCTTCGCGAAATGCCAAGCGATGCTCAAGTTATCAGTCACGCCCTTATGTTGCGTGCTGGTTATGTTCGTCAAGTATCAGCAGGTGTTTACTCTTATCTACCACTTGCTAACCGTGTTATCGAAAAAGCTAAGAAGATCATGCGTCAAGAGTTTGACAAGATGGGGGCCGTTGAGATGTTGGCTCCAGCCCTTCTCAGTGCTGACCTTTGGCGTGAATCAGGACGTTATGAGACCTACGGTGAAGATTTGTACAAATTGAAGAATCGTGAAAAATCTGACTTCATCTTGGGTCCAACTCACGAAGAAACCTTTACAGCAATTGTCCGTGATTCTGTCAAGTCTTACAAGCAGTTACCACTGAACTTGTACCAAATCCAACCTAAGTACCGTGATGAAAAACGTCCACGTAATGGACTTCTTCGTACCCGTGAGTTCATCATGAAAGATGGTTATAGCTTCCACGCTAACTACGATAGCTTGGATGTTACTTATGATGAGTACAAGGCGGCCTACGAACGTATTTTCACTCGTAGTGGCTTGGACTTTAAAGCCATCATCGGTGACGGTGGAGCCATGGGTGGTAAGGATAGCCAAGAGTTTATGGCCATCACACCTGCTCGTACAGACCTTGACCGTTGGGTAGTATTAGACAAGTCTGTCGCGTCGTTTGATGAAATCCCTGCAGAAGTGCAAGAAGAAATCAAGGTTGAATTGCTCAAATGGATGGTTTCTGGTGAAGACACCATTGCCTACTCAAGTGAGTCAAGCTATGCGGCTAACTTGGAAATGGCAACTAACGCCTATAAACCAAGCAACCGTGTTGTGACTGAAGACCAAGTGGCTCGCGTGGAAACACCAGGTGTCAAATCGATCGATGAAGTGGCAGCCTTCTTGAATATCTCTGAAGAGCAGACAATTAAGACATTGGTTTATATGGCAGACCAAGAGCCAGTTGTGGCCCTACTGGTTGGCAATGACCAACTCAACGAAGTCAAATTGAAAAACTACCTTGGAGCAGACTTCTTAGAACCTGCAACCGAGGCGGAAGTGAAAGAATTATTGGGAGCGGACTTTGGTTCACTTGGCCCAGTCAATCTTCCAGAAAATGTTAAGATTATCGCAGACCGCAAGGTGCAAGATAGTCGCAATGCTGTTGTAGGTGCTAACGAAGATGGTTACCACTTGACTGGTGTAAACCCAGGTCGTGATCTCACTGCTGAGTATGTCGATATCCGTGAAGTTCGTGAGGGTGAAATTTCTCCTGACGGACAAGGCGTTCTTAACTTTGCGCGTGGTATCGAAATTGGTCACATCTTCAAACTTGGAACTCGTTACTCAGCAAGTATGGGTGCAGATGTCTTGGATGAAAATGGTCGCGCTGTGCCAATCATCATGGGATGCTACGGTATCGGTGTCAGCCGTCTCCTTTCAGCAGTCATGGAGCAACACGCTCGCCTCTTTGTCAACAAAACTCCAAAAGGTGAATACCGTTACGCTTGGGGTATCAACTTCCCTAAAGAATTGGCGCCATTTGATGTGCACTTGATTCCGGTTAATGTCAAGGATGAAGCAAGTCTTGCATTGACAAATCGTATCGAAGAAGCCTTGGTCAACAAAGGTTACGAAGTCTTGACGGATGACCGTAACGAACGTGTCGGTGTTAAATTCAGCGATAGCGACTTGATTGGTCTTCCAATCCGTATCACTGTTGGGAAGAAAGCAGCTGATGGTATCGTAGAAGTCAAGATCAAGGCGACAGGGGATACAATCGAAGTTCACGCAGATAGCTTGCTTGAAACCCTTGAAATCCTAACAAATAAATAAAATCTATAATCAGAAGAAAAACAAGACAAAAATGTAACTAGTTTTTGCCTTGTTTTTTCTTTATAATGAGAGAAAGTAAGACTCAATGAAAATCAAAGAGCAAACTAGGAAACTAGCCGCAGGTTGCTCAAAACACCGTTTTGAGGTTGTGGATAGAACTGACGAAGTCAGTAACGCATATACGGCAAGGCGACGTTGACGCGGTTTGAATTTGATTTTCGAAGAGTATAAGCATTAAAAGCGTAAAAAGAGGTAGTACTATGCTAAAATTTCCAAAGGATTTTGTCTGGGGTTCCTCAACTTCTGGGCCACAGACAGAAGGGCGAGTGCCTGGTGACGGAAAGGGAGATAATCTCTGGGATTATTGGTACCAAGTAGAGCCAAATCGCTACTACAATGGGATTGGACCAGATAAGACATCGACCTTCTATGAAAACTGGGAAAAGGATATCGAACTTTTGTTAGAAACAGGGCATACAGCCTTTCGGACTTCTATCCAGTGGTCTCGTATTTTCCCACAGGGTCGTGGAGAAGTCAATCCTCAAGGTGTGGCTTTTTACCGTCAGGTCTTTGAGGCTATTAAGGCCAAGGGAATCCGTCTCTTAGTCAATCTCTATCATTTTGATCTGCCTTTTGCCCTTCAAGAAGATGGGGATGGTTGGGAAAATAAAGCAACTATTAAAGCTTATGAAGACTATGCTCGTTTCTGTTTTGAGACCTACGGTGACCTTGTGGACCAATGGATTACCTTCAATGAGCCCATCGTTCCTGTTGAGTTTGGCTATTTCTATGATGCCCATTATCCACATAAGGTGGATGCCAAAGCAGCAGTTAAGGTTGCCTATCATACCCAGCTAGCCAGCACTCTTGCGGTGAAGGCTTGTCACGAAATGTTGCCGGGTTCTAAGATTGGGATAGTCCTCAACTTGACACCAGCCTATCCACGTAGTCAGCATCCTGCGGATGTCAAGGCTGCTCGTATTGCCGACCTCTTTCAGGCACAATCTTTCCTAGATCCGTCTGTTTTAGGAGCTTATCCAGAAGAATTGGTGGAGATTTTAGCTGAGCATGATTTGCTGCCAGAATACACAGCCGAAGAATTGGAACTCATTCGTGAGAACACCGTTGACTTCCTAGGAGTCAATTACTATCAGCCTTTGCGTGTTATGGCGCCACGTTTTGCTAAGCATCCTGATAGTCCACTATTACCAGAGCATTTCTATGAGCCTTACGTTATGCCAGGTCGTAAGATCAATCCACACCGCGGTTGGGAAATCTACGAGCAAGGGATTTATGACATTGCCCAAAACATCAAGGAAAACTACGGTAATATTGAGTGGATGCTGACAGAAAATGGGATGGGTGTTGAAGGTGAGGATAAATTCCGTGAAAATGGAATGATCCAGGATGATTACCGTATCGACTTTGTCAAAGGTCATCTTCGTGAGCTCCATCGTGCTATTGAAGACGGCACCAACTGTAAAGGTTACTTAATCTGGACCTTTATCGATTGCTGGTCATGGCTCAATAGCTATAAAAACCGTTATGGTTTAGTCGAGCTTGACCTTGAAACGCAAGAACGCCGTCTGAAAAAATCAGGCCACTGGTTTAAAGAACTCAGCGATAACAATGGGTTTTAAGAACTTTGCAGTCTAACAAATGATATGAAAAAACCATTGGACCTCAACTCTTTTCGAGTTTTTCCAATGGTTTTTCTTGTTCTTATAATAGTCCAATAAAGAGTAGTAGAGCTGATAAACCAATAAAGGTTAGAGTTGCAAGACCACGTTGGCCTGGATTGTATATCTTTCGTTCTCCTCGAACTGGGAATACGATAGCTAGTAATGCGCCACCGACAGCTCCACCTACGTGTCCAGCAAGGCTAATACCAGGCATAAAAACACTACCTACTAGGTTGATAACTAAGAGGGAGAGGTAAGATTGACCGAGCTGTTGCAGATAGGGATTGCGTGAGGCATAACGGAGAACGACAATAGAAGCGAACATACCGTAGAGGGCAGTTGAAGCACCTGCAGTAATGGCATTGGGACTAAAAACGAGGACAAAGAGATTTCCCATCATACCTGATAGAAGGTAGATAAAGAAAAACTGTTTGGAGCCAAAGATTTGTTCCATCTGACGTCCCAAGAAGTAAAGGGATAGCATATTGACTAAAAAGTGCTCCAAGCCAATGTGGACAAAGGTTGCCGAAAATAAGCGCCAGATTTGTTCAGGCATGGCCTTGATAGCAGGAGGATAAACAGCTCCAAACCGATACAAGGTAGCTGCACTTGTGTAATTGAAACCGCTGGTTAGAAACATGATGATAAAAACTAGGGTTGTCACGAGGAGAAAGAAGCTCGTGACAGGATAACGACGATCAAAAATCTCTTTCATAGATGAGTACCTCCTCAACGGGAATATCATGTGTATCAGGATGGAAATCCTGAATCTGACAAGGATAAAGTGTACTAATGGTGTGACCAGTAAAATGCTCCAAGTAGCGGTCGTAGTAGCCACCTCCATAGCCAACTCGATAACCAGAGGGATTGAAAGCTAAACCAGGAACATGGATCAAGTCAATCTGAGAGGGCACAAAGACAATAGCTTCCCCCTGCGGTTCAAGAAGTCCAAAAGAATTTCTTTCGAGTTTCTCTGGTTCATATAGAACAAAGTCCATTTTCCCATGTGGATAGGTTTTGGGAATGAGGAGTGTCTTCCCATCTTTTTGAGCTTGTTCGATCAGTTCAGCTGTCTGAAATTCATGAGGAAAAGACAGGTAAGTGGCGATAGTCTTTGATTCTTTATAAAAAGGATGTTGAAAAAACTGATCTGTGAGCCAATAATTTATGCTCTGCTTTTCTTCTTTGGATAGAGACTTGAGTTCTTGCAAGACCTGCTTGCGTAAGCTTTTTTTCATAGTTTACTCCGCAGCTTTCTTGGCTAAAAAGCTTGATACAGCCTCGACACCGATTGCCAGAGCTTCTTCCTTAGGACTCATCTTTGGATGGTGAAGAGCATAGGGACTATCAATTCCAAGCCAGAACATGACACCAGGAATCTTGGAGAGAAGATAACCAAAGTCTTCTCCTGTCATGGCAGGTTCGATGTCGATTAATTCAATTCCCTCTTTTTCATCAAAGAAGGTCATCAATTCACAGGCTAGTTCAGGGTTGTTTTCGACTGGCAAATAGCCTCCCTGTTTGAGTTCAATCTCTACATCCATGTCAAAGGCAGCTGCTACACCTTCAGCGATAGCTTTGACACGTTTTTGAACCAAAAGACTCATATTGTGTGTAAGAGCTCGAATGGTTCCATGCAGGAAAGCTGTATCAGCGATGACATTATTGGTTGTACCAGCTTGAAAAACACCGAAAGTGACAACAGCTCCCTCGATAGGATCGACATTACGGCTGACAACTGACTGGACTTGGGTCACAAAATAGCTAGCTGCAACCAGAGCATCGTTTGCTTCGTGTGGAAAGGCAGCGTGTCCGCCTTTACCCTTAAAGCGAATCTTAACTTCACATGTTCCAGCAAAGAGTGTATGGGTATTGGTCGCAATCTGTCCAACTTTTAAGTCAGGACGGATATGAAGTCCATAGAATTGATCAGGCAACCAGTCACCAAAAGCATCATCTTCATACATGAGCATACCACCTGCTTCGTTTTCCTCGGCAGGTTGGAAGAGAAAGAGGAGATTGTTTTTGGGTTGGTTTTCTAGAGCACGTTCGAGACTTCCAAGGGCAATGGTCATGTGAAAATCGTGTCCACAAGCATGCATGCGGTCGGGGTGCTGAGAGGCAAAAGGAAGACCTGTTTGTTCAACGATTGGGAGTCCATCAATATCTGTTCGCCAACCAATGGTACGTTCTGGCTGACTTCCTTGCAAGTAAACTAAAATACCTGTTCGCCAAGTACGAATCTGAACAAAATCCTTACCAGCTGTTAATGTTTCAATGACATTGAGTAAATAAGCGTGAGTCTTGAATTCTTCTAAACCAATCTCAGGAATTTGGTGAAGATCGCGTCGAGTTTGAATCAAATCTAACATAGTTAATTTCCTTCTATTGATACGAGAAAGAGGCTGGAAATATTTCCGCCTCTGTTACTAATTACAAGGTGCGAAGCGCATCTTCTAGCGCTGTTTTTTGTTGGGTTTGGCTATCGATTTCCTTGATAACACGAGCTGGGACACCAGCTACCACAACATTTTCTGGAACATCTTGAGTGACGATGGCCCCTGCTGCAACAACAGAACCGCTACCGATTTGAACACCTTCGATAACCACAGCGTTAGCACCGATGAGAACATTGTCACCGACACGGACAGGCTCAGCACTAGCTGGTTCGATAACACCTGCAAGAACAGCGCCTGCACCTACGTGACTATTTTTACCGACAATAGCGCGTCCGCCCAGAATAGCTCCCATATCAATCATAGTACCAGCACCGATTTCAGCACCGATGTTGATAACAGCTCCCATCATGATAACAGCATTGTCACCAATCTCAACTTGGTCACGGATGATAGCGCCTGGCTCGATACGCGCATTGATATCACGTTTATCAAGGAGAGGCACAGCAGAGTTGCGAGCGTCTTGTTCAACAACATAGTCCTTGTTTTCTGTAAGTCCTTCAAGAAGTGGAGCGATATCTTTCCAGTCTCCAAAAAGAACATTCCCAAGCTTGATAACAGAGGCAGGGATAGCTCCAGCAAGTTGCCCCTCAAAGGTCACTTTTACACTTGTCTTTTTCTCAGCATTTGCGATAAATTGGATAATTTCTTGTGCATTCATTTTTGTAGCAGTCATAGGTGTCTCCTCACTCTTTGTAATGCTTACTATTCTACCAAAAAAGGCTTCAATTTTGAAGCCTTAAGTGTTAAAAGAAGGTGTTTAATTCTTGGATTTAGATTCTTCGATGGACAAGAAAATCATAGGAACGATAATCAAAATCATGGCCAGTACCAAGAAACCATCCAGAACCATGCCAAGGAAAAGAACGCTTAGAATAGCAGAGGATAGAGGTTCGCTTGCGCTAACGACCGACACCACCAATGGGGAAACGAGAGAGACAGCCTTCATCGATAGGAAAAAGGCAAAAGCAGTTCCCAAAAAGGCAATGGTCAAACAAATACAGATACTGATGGCATCAACCTGGAAGCTAATCTTATAAACAGGGTAGAGAAAATTACTAAAAAGTCCAGCGATAATCATTCCCCAACCAACAGTTGGCACAAAACCGTATTTTTTAGCAAAGCGTTGGGGTAAGATGACATTGAACATGACGCCTAGGGCACTGAGAAGTCCAGTCAGTAAAGCAAGAGGAGTGATGGATAGCTTAGACAAATCGCCTTTGGTAGCCATCAAAAAGACTCCAATCATAGCAGTCAAAACATAGAAAATTGCTTTTTTAGAAGCTTTTTTCTTGTAGATGATGCGATTATATAGAAGTATAAAGACAGGACTGATAAATTGGAGGATGGTGGCAGTGGTAGCGTTGGAATACTCCACACAGAGATAGAAGAAAAACTGAACAGAAAAAATCCCTAAGATGGCATAGGCCAGAAAAGGCAGGTAATTGTTTCGATTTTTCCAGATCTCGAAGAGCTGGGACCGGAGTTTTATACTAGATAAGACGATTACGAAACTACCAGCGACGAGTAGACGCATAGAAGTAATCCACCCTGAAGATACTTGATAATGTGAAAAAAAGTACTCTCCTAAAATTCCGCAGATCCCCCAGATCAGGCCAGATAGGAGAGAATAAATGGTTCCCTTAAAAATATTCTTTTGATATTTATTCATGTTGCTATTGTACCATGAAATGAAAAAAGAAAAAAGAGAGTGGAGAAAAATCATTTCTTTCAGAAATTTTCTTTCCCACTCTCAATGATTGTGCTAGTTAGCGCTGTTGATTGCTACTTCTATTATTGGAACTAGAGCTACTGCTCCCGTTACTATTAGAAGTATTATTACGATTATTATTGTTATTGTTACTACTATTGCTATTGTTATTGTTTGATGAGGAAGAAGATGCTTTAGGCAGACTTCCTAAAATGGTGTTCCAAGCATTTTGATAGTCTGCATCGCTTCCACCAATAGCGAATTTATAAGTGGTAGTCGGAGCACCATTTTGGTTAGCCCAGTAACTTGTTACCATTTCACCAGTCACATTAATCTCTTTACCATTGATAGTAACCTTACCTGGTTTTTGACCAGTTGATTTGAGGACTTGTGATGAAGTGACACTTGAGTCGAGTTTGAAACGTTCTGAACCCCAAGAAGAAGGTGCTGCTTGTTGAATGGCATTTACCAGATGAGCCATATATTTTGCATTACGGTAGTGTCCTGCACCTTTACCAAGTGGTCGGTTATCATCGTGACCAAGCCAACCACCAAGGGTTAATCTTGGAGTTGAAAGCATGAGCCACATATCGCCATCTTCATTGGTCGTACCAGTTTTACCAATCCAGTCAGCACCTGCCAAACTTGGGTTGATTGCAGCAAGATCGCTCTGGAAGCTTGAAGTCACTTGGGAAGAAATAACATCTCTTAGTAAGCTCTGCATAATGGTTGCAGTTGCTTTAGAGTAGACTTGTACAGGTTCGTCTTTGTGCTCATAGATAACCTCGCCGCTGGTCTTCTCGATTTTTGAAATCATGTATTTTTTATGGTAAACACCATTGTTAGCCAAGGTTTGGTAGCCATTTGTATGCTGGGCTACAGTGACATCAATTCCTCCCCCCATAGGAAGACTTTCGATGCCGTATTCTGGGATCTCGTAGCCCATTTTTTCCATGTAGGAACGGACATCAACTCCTTTTTGAAGAAGTAACTGATAGGTCCAGTAGGCTGGGATATTCCAAGAGTAATTCAGAGCTTCTTTCAGACTCATCATGGCAGTACCAGAACTATTGACATACATAATAGGATTTCCGTTAGAGAAGTTAGTTGGATAGTTAGATAAGACACTTGCACTTCCCATCAAGCCTTGGTCAATCGCAATACTGTAGGCTAGGATTGGTTTAGTAGTTGAAGCAGGAGACCGTTTAGTGTTAAAGGCGTGGTTGTTTTGATTACTTTGGTAATCACGACCACCGACAAATCCTAAAATGGCGCCTGTTTGGTTATCCATCAAGACATTTCCGACTTCTGGTTGACCAGTATCATCATCGACAAGGTAGCCATAGTTTGCAACTGCACCTTGCATGGCTGTATGGATAGCTTTATCAATTGTAGTTGTGATACGGTAACCACCATTTTGAATCTCTTTTTCAGCCAATTCATGATAAGATTTTTGGATAGATTCATTTTTGAGCTCTTGTTCAGAAACGTTATCTTTTTTGACCAGATAATCGTACATGAGGTTCGTCGCCTCATCAAGCGTAGTGAAGTAGAGGAAACCTTTAGCAGTTACGTTGACATTTTCTGCTGGCAAGAAGTCTTTCTTAATATCGTACGCTTTATAGGTTTCGTAATCTTCTTGGCTAAGGACTCCAGTTCTGTACATATTGTAGAGAACATCTTTTGAGCGCTTGATTCCAAGTTCAATATCTTCTTCGCTCTTCATCTCACCAGTAGACTCATAAGGTGAGTAGGAAATAGGGCTTTGTGGTAAACCTGCTAGGAAAGCTGCTTGAGGAATGGTTAGTTTGCTAGCATCCACTCCGAAAATCCCAGTTGCAGCCTGCTGAGCACCTGCGATATTTTGCCCCTTGTTATTGCGACCAAAAGGTGCAACATTTAGATAGGTAGTCAGGATTTCATCCTTATTCATAGCACGTTCTAGGGCTAGAGCATCTACGATTTCACTAGCTTTACGAGCAAGCGTAGGAGCATCACCAACTACTTGTTGTTTGATGAGCTGTTGTGTTAGGGTAGAACCACCACTCGAAGAACCAAGGCCGATAAAGTTTCCTAGACTGGCACGAATGACAGCTTTAGGAACGACACCATTGTGCTCTGCAAAGTGTTCGTCCTCGGTTGCAACGATAGCTTGCTTGAGATTCTCTGAGATGGCATCGGATGCGACAGATGTTCGCAAAAGATCGCTCTCGATAGCCCCAATCATGGAACCATCTGCATAGCGAATCTCAGAAATAGATGAAATATTGTTGACCTGTTTAACCAAATCCTCCGTTTGAGGGACACTAACTTGATCAAAGAGAGAAACAGCATACCCCAAAACAACCCCAGTCCCGAGGAGGCCGCCAATAAAAGCTAGGATGAAAAGTGTGTTAAAAGTTGCTTTTATCCCAAGTAAAATCTTGGCCCCAATAGTCCAAATGGTTAGTTTTGTTTTGACTTTCTTATTTTTATCTGGATTTTTTTTGGAAGTTGTTAATTTTAGAGACCGAAGTAAGGCCAGTCCTTTTTGTTTGATTCTTGTTACATGTTTGTTCATAGAATTCCTCACTCTTTATTATTATACCATAAAAGCATCTCTTGCAAGAAATTAGGCTTAGAATGGGGGTTAGATAGGGATTGGTTCTTGGGATTTAGACATCAAAAAAGCCAGATTTAAGTTAAATCTGACTGTTTGACAAATTGTTATTTATCTCCTGAAAGTTCTTTTCCAAGATCAATCAAGTAGTCTTTCAAGTGGTCTTTGACTTGTGGATGTTTGAGAGCGTATTCGATGGAAGTCTTCATAAATCCAAACTTATCTCCAACATCGTAACGTGAGCCTTTAAACTCGCGAGCAAATACTCGTTGGGTTTTGTTGAGGGTATCGATAGCATCTGTTAGCTGGATTTCATTTCCCGCACCAGGTTTTTGACTTTCGAGGATGCCGAAAATCTCTGGTGTGAGGAGATAACGGCCAATAATGGCTAGATCACTTGGTGCATCTTCAGGTGCGGGTTTTTCAACGAAGGTTTCAACACTGTAAAGACCGTCATTTCCTTCACCCTGAGGAGCGATAACACCGTATGAAGAAACTTCTTCGTGTGGGACAGGCATTACGGCGATAGTAGAAGCATGAGTCTTCTCATAATCATTCATGAGTTGCTTGGTCAATGGAACGGCCTTGTCATTTGTGATATCCATGAGATCATCTCCAAGCATGACCACAAAGGGTTCGTTCCCGACGAAAGCTTTGGCTTGTAAAACGGCATCTCCGAGGCCACGTGGGTGTGTTTGACGGATAAAGTGAAGACGCATACCAGTTGTTTCATCAACTAGTTTCAAAAGGTCGGTTTTTCCTTTTTCCTTGAGGTTGTATTCTAGTTCAAAGTTTGAGTCGAAATGGTCTTCGATAGAACGTTTTGACTTTCCTGTTACCACAAGAATGTCCTCAATTCCAGACTTAAGAGCTTCTTCAACGATGAACTGGATGGTTGGTTTATCGACGATTGGCAACATTTCTTTGGCCAAAGCTTTGGTAGCAGGTAGGAAACGAGTTCCAAGTCCTGCAGCAGGGATAACGGCTTTTCTAACTTTTTGCTTCATGAGCTTCCTTTCTAACGGTGACTAAGACCACTCGTTCTCTGCCTTGAACTCATTGCTCATGAGTTCAGAAACGGCATCCTTAATATTAACATTTTCATAAATAACTTGGTAGATGGCTTGGGTAATAGGCATATAAACTCCAAGTTCTTGCGCTAATTCGTAAGCAGCTTTGGTTGTTGAAATACCTTCAATGACCATTCCCATATTTGCCTCGATATCTGCCAAGGCTTCACCACGACCAAGAGCATCTCCAGCACGCCAGTTACGTGAGTGGACAGAAGTTCCTGTAACGATCAAATCACCGACACCTGAAAGTCCGCTATAAGTCAGTGGATTTGCACCAAGTTTAACCCCCAGACGAGTAATTTCTGCCAGCCCGCGCGTGATAATAGCAGCTTTGGCATTATCCCCAAATCCAAGTCCATGAAGGGCACCTGCACCAACGGCAATGATATTTTTAAGAGCACCAGCTGTTTCCACTCCGATCACATCTGTATTGGTATAAAGGCGGAAGTAGTGGTTGCTAAAGAGTTTTTGAACATATTGAGCAGTCTGTAAATCTTTAGAAGCAGCCGTAATCAAGGTAATATCACGTACAATCGTTTCTTCTGCATGGCTAGGACCAGACACAACCACAATTTCACTACGCAATTCTTCAGGGATTTCTTCTTCTAGAATGGTTGAAAGGCGTTTGTGGCTATTGGGTTCGAGGCCTTTTGAAGCATGCATGACAACCACTTTATGATCCAAAACAGCAGCCACTTGTTGAGCTACCAATCTGGTCACCTTGGTTGGCACCACACACAAGACAGCATCAACACCCTTCAAGGCTTCTGCCAAATCATGATAGGCAACAATTTTTTCGTCTAATACAGTATCCTTAAAATAGCGTTTGTTAGTATGTTGTGTATTGATTTCGTCAATTTGATCAGGAATATTTCCCCAGATACGCACTTGGTGTCCGTTGTCATTAAGAACTTGTGACAGCGCAGTACCCCAAGAACCAGGGCCTAAAACAGCGATGGTTTGTTTGTTCATATTTTCCTCCTTCTGAGAAAGCACTTTCCTATATTCTACCATAAAAAGGACTATCATGCATCTATAGAATTCATTAAGAAATTTTTGTCAGACTATTTATATATCTGAGAAAGAAATTGAAAAAATGGCAGTAGAATAATAGGGTATTCATGGGTCAAAACAATAAAATCACGAAAAGAGAAACAATATTTCCCCTAAAAATGGTATAATAGGAGCATCATGAAAATTGGAGAGACGCTATGAGTTTTTACAATCATAAAGAAATTGAGCCTAAGTGGCAAAAATACTGGGCTGACCATCACACTTTTAAGACGGGGACAGATGCTTCAAAACCTAAGTTTTATGCGCTTGATATGTTCCCTTACCCATCTGGAGCGGGTCTGCACGTAGGACACCCAGAAGGCTACACAGCGACTGATATCCTCAGCCGTTTTAAACGCGCCCAAGGCTACAACGTCCTTCACCCAATGGGATGGGATGCCTTTGGTTTGCCTGCAGAGCAATACGCTATGGATACAGGAAATGACCCAGCGGAATTCACAGCAGAAAACATTGCCAACTTCAAACGCCAAATCAATGCGCTTGGATTCTCTTACGACTGGGATCGTGAAGTCAACACAACGGATCCAAACTACTACAAGTGGACGCAATGGATTTTCACTAAGCTTTACGAAAAAGGTTTGGCTTATGAAGCTGAAGTGCCAGTAAACTGGGTTGAAGAATTGGGAACAGCCATCGCCAACGAAGAAGTGCTTCCAGATGGAACATCTGAGCGTGGTGGCTATCCGGTTGTCCGTAAACCAATGCGCCAATGGATGCTTAAAATCACTGCCTATGCGGAGCGCTTGCTCAATGACTTGGATGAGCTTGATTGGCCAGAGTCTATCAAAGATATGCAGCGCAACTGGATCGGTAAATCAACTGGTGCCAATGTCACTTTCAAGGTGAAAGGAACTGACAAGGAATTCACCGTCTTTACGACACGTCCGGATACCCTTTTCGGAGCGACCTTCACTGTTTTGGCGCCTGAGCATGAACTAGTAGATGCCATCGTAAGTGCGGAACAAGCTGAGGCTGTAGCTAATTACAAACACCAAGCTAGCTTGAAATCAGACTTGGCTCGTACAGACCTTGCCAAGGAAAAAACAGGGGTTTGGACTGGTGCTTATGCGATCAACCCTGTTAACGGCAAAGAAATTCCAATCTGGATTGCGGACTACGTTCTTGCTAGCTACGGAACAGGTGCTGTTATGGCTGTACCTGC
Source organism: Streptococcus infantis (assembly GCF_047463635.1). Lineage (GTDB taxonomy): Bacteria > Bacillota > Bacilli > Lactobacillales > Streptococcaceae > Streptococcus > Streptococcus infantis_W. The sequence goes on along the minus strand of NZ_JASHDL010000019.1, from coordinate 11,872 downwards.
TCATGACCAACGTGACTGGGAATTTGCTAAACAATTTGACCTTCCAATCGTAGAAGTGCTTGAAGGAGGCAACGTTGAAGAGGCTGCCTACACAGAAGATGGCCTTCATGTTAATTCTGACTTCCTAAATGGATTGAATAAAGAAGACGCCATTGCCAAGATTGTGGCTTGGTTGGAAGAAAAAGGCTGTGGCCAAGAAAAGGTTACCTATCGCCTCCGCGACTGGCTCTTTAGCCGTCAACGTTACTGGGGTGAGCCAATTCCAATCATTCATTGGGAAGATGGAACTTCGACAGCTGTTCCAGAAAGTGAATTGCCACTTGTCTTGCCAGTAACCAAGGACATCCGCCCTTCAGGTACTGGTGAAAGCCCACTGGCCAATTTGGCAGACTGGCTTGAAGTGACTCGTGAAGATGGTGTCAAGGGTCGTCGTGAAACAAACACCATGCCACAATGGGCTGGTTCAAGCTGGTACTACCTCCGCTATATTGACCCACACAATACTGAGAAATTGGCTGATGAGGACCTTCTCAAACAATGGTTGCCAGTAGATATCTATGTGGGTGGTGCGGAGCATGCCGTTCTTCACTTGCTTTATGCTCGTTTCTGGCACAAATTCCTCTATGACCTCGGTGTCGTTCCAACTAAGGAACCATTCCAAAAACTCTTTAACCAAGGGATGATTTTGGGAACAAGCTACCGTGACCACCGTGGAGCTCTTGTGGCGACTGACAAGGTTGAAAAACGTGACGGTTCCTTCTTCCATGTGGAAACAGGAGAAGAGTTGGAGCAAGCACCAGCCAAGATGTCTAAATCTCTTAAGAACGTTGTCAACCCAGACGATGTGGTGGATCAATACGGAGCCGATACCCTTCGTGTCTATGAAATGTTCATGGGACCACTCGATGCTTCCATCGCTTGGTCTGAAGAAGGTTTGGAAGGAAGCCGTAAGTTCCTTGACCGTGTTTACCGTTTGATTACAAGTAAAGAAATCGTTGCGGAAAACAATGGCGCTCTTGACAAGGTTTACAATGAAACCGTTAAATCTGTCACAGAGCAAATCGAGTCTATGAAATTCAACACAGCCATTGCCCAACTCATGGTCTTTGTCAATGCAGCAAACAAGGAAGACAAACTCTATGTAGACTACGCCAAAGGCTTTATCCAATTGATCGCCCCATTTGCACCTCACTTGGCAGAAGAACTCTGGCAAACAGTCGCAGCAACAGGTGAGTCTATCTCTTACGTAGTTTGGCCAACATGGGACGAAAGCAAATTGGTTGAAGACGAAATCGAAATTGTCGTTCAAATCAAAGGAAAAGTTCGTGCTAAACTCATGGTTGCGAAAGACCTTTCACGCGAAGAATTGCAAGAAGTGGCTCTGGTTAACGACAAAGTTAAAGCAGAGATCGATGGCAAGGAAATTGTGAAGGTGATTAGTGTACCTAACAAACTCGTTAATATCGTTGTTAAATAAGAAATGAATCCTTCAGAGTAGAATCTGGAGGATTTTTGTAGATTACCTGAGAGATGTGATATACTATTCACATCTTTAAACTTATAAGAGTAAGACAAGGAGAAAGCTATGCCAGTAAATGAATATGGTCAGATGATTGGTGAACCTGTAGACGACACACCTGGAGTCTTGCCTTCACTTGTACGGATAGAAGGACAGTATACGATTATCGAAGCTCTGTCAGTAGAAAAGCATGCGGAGGATTTGTTAACTGTTTATGGTCCAGATAGCCCTCGTGACATGTGGACCTATCTCTTTCAACCACCAGTAGAAAATCTCGAAAAATTAATCGTCGCTTTAAAGCAGATGCTTGAGCGCAAGGATCGCTTCTATTATGCGATTATCGATAAAGTGACTGGAAAGGCGCTGGGGACTTTTTCTCTCATGCGTATTGACCAAGCTAATCGCGTGATTGAAGTTGGCGCGGTGACCTTTTCTCCGGCTCTCAAACAGACCAGGATGGGAACAGAGGCCCACTATTTGCTAGCTCGTTATGTCTTTGAAGAGCTTAACTATCGCCGTTATGAGTGGAAATGTGATGCGCTAAATCTACCTTCTAGAAAAGCAGCAGAACGTTTGGGCTTTATCTACGAGGGAACCTTCCGTCAAGCTGTTATTTATAAAGGGCGTACTAGAGATACGGATTGGTTGTCTATGATCGACAAGGATTGGCCAAGGGTTAAGGCTCGTTTTGAAGCATGGTTGAAGCAAGATAATTTTGATGAAAATGGACAACAGATTAAATCTCTACGAGAATGTTAGGAAGGTTTGCTATGATTAAGATTACAAAAGAAACATCTGTTTCACTTGATGACGTTTTGCATCTCTACCAGGCAGTTGGTTGGACAAATTATACAAATCAGCCCCAAATGTTGTCCCGGGCTCTGTCTCATTCACTAGCCATTTATCTAGCGCGTGATGGTGAGGAAATCGTTGGTCTAGTTCGCTTGATTGGAGACGGTTTTTCTTCGGTTTTTGTCCAGGATTTGATCGTTTTGCCTACCTATCAGCGCCAAGGGATTGGTAGTCACTTGATGAAAAAATCCTTAGCTGATTATAAGGATACCTACCAAGTACAACTAGCGACAGAACAAACAGAAAAAACCTTGGAATTTTATCGTTCTCTGGGGTTTGAAACCTTGTCTAGCTTCCAGTGTACGGGCATGATTTGGGTGAATCGAAAAAAATTACAATAATTTTTTTCTCTTAAGCTAACTTTAAGTCTTCTTCTGTATCATGTAACCATTAAATAAAGACCTCCTAATACTCTTCGAAAATCTCACCATACTTCATTAGAGTCGACTTACCTAACTTTAGTTATGCTTGCGTCGCTCTGCCTAGTTTGATTTCGATTTTCATTGAGTAACCTTTATTTAATAGAAATTCTAAACTTTTTTTCATCATAATCTCCTAATAAAGTCACCCAATTTGGTGGCTTTTTGTTATGTGACTTTCAGCGATATTTCATTTATATTCGTTGTTTTGAACAAAAGTAAAAGTTCGTGTCAAGGATAACGCGGATATCCATATAATACAAAGATTGCCGTATCTTCTATTGTTTAGAAACTTGATGCCTTTAAAATTGGTGTTATTAAACTTTTTAATGACCTACTTGAGATCTTGATAAAAAGTATCTGATCTATCGTGGTTTTATCAAAAGGTATCGAAATATAAAAGAACTAAATTTTTCAAAAAGAAGATTATCGAGGAAATCTCGTGTAACAATATAGTATTTCGTGAGGAAGTAAGATTATGGAAAAAACACTTTTTCTTGATGAAAATCTATATCTAGTATATAATCAATCTATAACGTATAGATTGGAGATATATCATGGCTATAAGCTTATCGAAACAATATAATTTTAAACTGAATGAAGCTACTATGGAACAAGCTCGAAATATTATCAAGGAAAAGGGCATGACAATGACAGATGCTATTTCTTTATTTGTGGAGCAAATAGTTCTAGAGCAAGATTTGCCTATTAAGACGGCCGAAGATCTACATCGAGAACAGTTGATTAAAGAATTACAAGCCCAATCTGAACGTGCCTTGAGAGAATACGAGGCAGGAGAAGGGATTTCCCTAGACAGTATGAGGGCACGCTATGGCTTATAAAGTGATCCTTTCAAAAGAAGTTGAACAAGCTATCGACAATATACACGACTATATAGCTACGGTACTTTTATCCCCTCAATCTGCTAAAAATACTGTGACAAAAATTTTAGATGGGTTAAAAAGTTTAGAAGTCTTTCCTGAGGCTGGTTTTGATGCTGATGTGAAAATCGGTGTAAAGATTAATAGTAAGTATCCTACACGAGGAAAAATTATAGATCAATACGTTTTGCTTTACTTTGTTGATCAGACACAAAAGACTGTTTTTCTCTCCCATTTATTTCATACCAAGAGTGACTATGTTACCTTACTACAAAAAGACAATAAAAAAAGTTCAAAATCTTAAGCTAACTTTAAGTTTGCTTGTGTATTATGTAATCATTAAATAAAGACCTCCTAACTTTATTTAATAGAAATCCTAAACTTTTCTTTTTCATAATAATCTCCCTAATGAAGCCACCAAATTCGGTGGCTTTTTTGTTTGTAGGCTGGATTTTTGATATAATAGAGCCATGAGTAGAATTTTAGATAATGAAATCATGGGCGATGAGGAGTTGGTAGAACGTACTCTCCGCCCCCAATATTTGCGTGAATATATCGGTCAGGACAAGGTCAAGGATCAGCTTCAAATCTTTATTGAAGCAGCAAAAATGCGTGACGAGGCGCTGGATCATGTTCTTTTGTTTGGCCCTCCAGGTCTCGGGAAAACGACCATGGCCTTTGTCATTGCCAATGAATTGGGAGTCAATCTCAAGCAGACTTCGGGTCCAGTCATTGAAAAAGCAGGGGATTTGGTAGCGATTTTGAATGACTTAGAGCCTGGGGATGTCCTTTTTATTGATGAGATTCATCGCTTGCCCATGTCGGTGGAAGAGGTGCTTTATAGTGCCATGGAGGACTTCTACATTGATATCATGATTGGGGCTGGTGAAGGCAGTCGCAGTGTTCATTTGGAGTTACCACCTTTTACCTTGATTGGTGCGACGACTCGGGCTGGTATGCTCTCAAATCCGCTACGGGCACGTTTTGGAATTACAGGTCATATGGAGTATTATGCCCATGCTGACTTAACAGAAATAGTCGAGCGGACGGCAGATATTTTTGAGATGGAAATCACACATGAGGCAGCATCTGAGTTGTCCTTGCGTAGTCGTGGGACCCCTCGTATTGCCAATCGTCTCCTTAAGCGCGTGCGAGACTTTGCGCAGATTATGGGTGATGGCTTGATTGATGATGTGATTACGGATAAGGCTTTGACTATGCTGGATGTAGACCATGAAGGCTTGGACTATGTGGACCAGAAAATTCTCCGCACCATGATTGAGATGTACGGTGGAGGTCCTGTCGGTCTAGGTACCCTTTCGGTAAATATCGCTGAAGAGCGTGAGACGGTAGAGGATATGTATGAACCTTACCTAATCCAGAAAGGCTTTATCATGCGAACTCGTTCAGGACGGGTCGCGACAGCTAAGGCTTACGAACATTTGGGGTATGAATACATTGAAAAATAAGGTTCAAATCTTAGACTCTTTTAGAGAAAATCCTGACATGATGGCTATTTTGACCATCATCCGTGACTTAGAGTTGAAAGATTCCTGGTTGGCGGCTGGTTCGGTCCGAAATTTTATCTGGAATCTCTTGTCAGATAAGCCATCCTTTGACCGTGAAACGGATGTGGATGTGATTTTCTTTGACCCAGATGTGAGTTACGAAGAAACGCTGGTTATAGAGAACAAGTTGAGGGAGGACTTTCCTCAGTATCAGTGGGAGCTGAAAAATCAGGTCTATATGCATCAGCATAGTCCCCATACGCCTCCGTATAGAAATTCCTGCGATGCCATGAGTAAGTATCCTGAACGTTGTACGGCAGTAGGACTGCGCTTGCAAGCTGACGCAACTTTAGAGCTCTTTGCTCCTTATGGTTTGGAGGATATTTTAAACTTTCAAGTTCGTCCAACTCCTCATTTCTTAGAAAATCAAGATCGAATGAAGCTCTATCAAAAGCGTTTATCCAAGAAAAATTGGCGAGAAAAATGGAAAAATCTTACAGTTAAAAATACTTAAGGAAACTTTAAGATAGGAGTTGTATACTTATCTCATAAGTTAAAAAGACCTTAACTTATACTCCTAAAACTTTTTCATAATAATCTCCCTATAAAAAAATTAAGTCGCCCAATCAGGCGGCTTTTTTTGATGGAGCGATGATTCGATATATAGTAGATTGAACCTAGAATAGTACGCTACGGATTTTAAAACATTGCTAGAAATTGATCTGACTTTTTTTCTGGTCAATTTGTTTATATTTTATTTCATCCTACTGATTTTTTACAATAATATTTGATTTTTTAAAGGTAAATAGATGATTATTGGATAAAAAAAGAATCTTAAATTCAGGTAAAATCTACAAAAAGAACAAGTCATTTGTGTTAATATATTTTTATACAAATCTTTGGACAAAGCAGGCTCTAATGTGCTATAATAAGGTGTTATAGATTGAGCTCTATATCAAAATTTTTTAAGAGTACACCAGTGCTTGTCAGGGTGAAAAAAAGAGAAAATATCCATGTAACATGGCTGTGTATCTTAAGAATGTTTTGGTATTTAGTTTTTTTATAAAAAATGAACTCAAGGAGAAAAAAACATGTTTTTTAGACGTCAAGAAGGAGAGTATCGAGAAACCGATCGTGTAACTAGATACAAACTGATTAAGTCAGGGAAACATTGGTTGCGTGCCTCAACGTCTTTATTCGGGCTATTTAAGGTTCTTCGTGGTGGTATTGATACTGCTCAGGTGACAACTGAAGTTGTGGAAGATCGTGTCTCAACTTCTTTAACCGGGATAGATGTCCTCAAGGGGATAGCTGCCGCGGGGGCTGTTGTTGGTGGTGGAGTGGTCACTCATACGCAAGTCCATGCCAATGAACAGCTGGCTGTAGAGAAAGTCGTGGATGGTACTGACAATCTAGTGAATTCTGATCAGGTTGTTTTGGGAACTGTCAATAAAGATGAGGAGCAGCAAACGTCTGTTTCAACATCTAACTCTATCAGTGAGAGTATCTCGCTATCAGATTCTACAAGTGCCTCGACCTCAGTCTCAACAAGTCTATCTGAGTCCGTAAGTGCTTCGACCTCAGCTAGCACGAGCACCAGTATTTCATCTTCAACTTCAGCTAGCACCTCGTCTTCATTGAACGATTCTGCTTCAACATCAGATAGTGCTTCAACTGTTGCAAGCAGTTCTCACTCTGAGACTTCGCATGTAGAAGGTTCACAAAGGGTTTCTAGCGAAAACACTATCAGTAACGACAGAGTATCAAGAGCTAGAGTAGACGCTAGCGATGCTCAGGTCAATCCTAATCTTTCTAGTGCTCTTTCAACAGCAGAAAACTTTACAAGTCAAAATGCGAGTCTGACAGCTACGACTACAGCGACTCTTGCTGCGACAACAACAGCAGAAACAAGCGCTAAAAAGCAAGCAGAAGACCGTAAGAAACTGGCAGCCCTTTCAGCAGAAATGGGAGAATACCTGGCTAAAGCCGTGGACCTTCCAGATACAAGCTCAGCCATTCTTAAGGTGAAATCTGCTATTGCTGAGATTGAGTCTACTCTCAAGGATCCAAACGCTGACCTAGGAACAGTTGTCAAGACAGCTACTTCAGCTCGCAACTCTATCGCCAATGCGGTTTCACGTGCAACCTCTGGCCAACGTGATAGCCGTAATGGACAACCAATGGCAACGGGAGAAAATCTCCGAGGTATTTCTCCGATTGCGGTAAACAATCACACCACAGCTCAACTTGAACAAGGTAGTTATTCAAGTTCTAATCGTGAGGTTGTCTGGAAAATCAAAATGCATTCGCAGAGTCCGCTTAATTACGCAGGTCTGATCGCGCAGGTGGATAGAAACACAACCATCACTCGTGTTCTTTTCAATGGACAACCAATGGAAAAACGTGGTGGTTCTGGTAATGAGTATGTATTCAATAAGCGCCATGATTTGAATAGAAACCTTGAAGCGACTATATTGGTGTATGCGACGGTAAACAATCGTTCTAACGCAGCTACTTTGAATGCTCAAGTGGCGACAAGCAGTCAACCGTTTACAAGCGCCAGCAATTCTGGGAATTATAGTAGCTCAATGAGCTCAACCGTTACGACTGGTGAAGCAGGTAATAACCGTGCAACATCTAAGCCGCCTACCATTAGTTTGCCTACAGATGTCACTTATTATAATGATGACTCTATTGCCACAATCAACATGCCGATGAGTGATGACAAGGGGTTGAGAACATTAGCTGCAGGACCTAATAATACAATCATCACTGGCTTAACTGCACCTAATTATCCAAGAAATGCAAGAGGTGTCGTCGGGGATTTCGGTGTTTATCAGAATGGTAGGTTTGCTGGTTATCCAAAGAGTTATACGGTAAATATACAAGGTACCATTGGCCGAGACAATGGAGCATGGAAGCCATATGCTACTGGTGCGCACATTCTTGAATATGTTGTAACAGATACTGACGGACAAACAGATACGGCACATATGACTCTCCATATCAAAGGCTTCAATGAACGTAACGAGCCTGTGAGTGGTGATTCTGTTACAGTTAACAACCCGTCATCTTTGAGCGATACTGAGAGGGCTCAAATTCTTGAAAACTTCAAGAGCAAAAATGCTGCTCTCCTTTCAAAAACTGACTACAAGAATGGTTCTGAAGGTGGTAAAGAAATTACAGTGTCTAACACTGGTGAAATCACGCTTACCTATCGGGATAATACTGTGGATGTCGTTCGAGCTAACGTGAGAGCGGAAACGGAAGTACCTGTGCCTGCTGTTACAGTGACGCGTGATGGCGAGGTCATTCGAGCGACACAAAGTCCATATGCAGACCGAGGTATGGAACACATCGTCTATGCTGGTGATAACTTTACAGTTGATTTCACAGCGTATGATAATAGCGGGAAACTAAAAGAGTTTAAGATTATCTCCAAAGCGGACGCTAATCGACCTGCTTTAACAACCAACTTCTTCCAAGGTGATAATGATACAGGAGATGAGTATGGTAAAGGTGTGGTTGACCATCTAAATAGTGGCGATATCAATGCTACTGAGAGCAGTCCAGCTCATATCGTTGTAAAGGCCCATCTTAGGGATGATTTGGAGTGGAAGTCAGGAAATACTTGGCAACGAAATGCGGTTGCTACCGACCAAGTAAATAATCGAAATGTCACAACAGGAACTGGTAATGTTCGTATCACTCAAGGACAACTGAAAGACCGTCTTAAAGTAATAAATCCTGACTTTACACCTGTAGCAAATAAAGATAGCTTAACAGATGATGAAAAGGCAGCTGTCAAGACTGCCATCTATGCTAAAAATAATCAGGCAATACACCGTATCAAAGATATTCAAGTTGCAAACGATGGAACTGCAACGATTATTTATAAGGATTTAACAAGAAATACTATTTCTCGATCTGTTACAGTTAATGAACGTCCAAAACTGGAGATTCATTATGATAATGCTACAACTAAGGAAATCTATCTATACCGTGGGGAAGAAGTTAATGTAACCTTTAGAGCAACTGATGATTCTGGCAAGATTTCTTCATTGAAGTTTGAAATGCAAGGAACTGCGGATAGTGCAAACGGAAACAACTACGCAGGATATACTGGTCTCAATCGTTCAAATCCGATTACTAACTTAACGAATCAATCTGATGCAAAGATTACCCTTACAGGGACTCTAGGTAAAACTGCACGATTAGGGTCATTTGAACGCTATTTAATAGCAACAGATGATAAAAATACATCTGATAGTGACCATACTAAAAATGGGATTACCGATAATGGTTATGTCAAGTTTGTAATCAAAAGCCAGACTGATAAATATACTGCTGTAGCGAAGGCTCCAACTATCTATACCTATACTGGTGAAACGGCAACGGATTTAAACGATGCTACGAACTTTGTCCAGCTTGATGGTGGAGGACAGCTCCCTCAAGGAACGACTGTTTCATGGGTTAGTCGCATTGACAACACATCTGCTGGGACAAAAAGTGCAGTTGCACGGGTTACTTATTCTGATGGCTCGACTGATGATGTAACAGTTAACTATACTGTTTATCCAAAAGTTGAAGTTAAAACTTATAATGGTGTAAAAGGTAAATTCTATGCCTTTAAGTCAGATCAAGGTAATGATAAAGTTACTGGCGGAGACTGGGCTAATAATATCGGTGGAACAATCCAACAATATACAAATTTGGGGGATTCAAGTCTGTCAGGGACAACATGGTCTTATAAGTATAAAATAAATAATCAAGGTAACGAAATTACAACCCCTGTTGGAACACAGCCGTTTGGCGCAATTTGGCATACTACGGGTTCAGAAGCTGAGAGCCATAGTACAACCTATACGCTAATTGCCACATATCCAAAAGGACGTTTTGGGGATGTTTCAACAAGCAATCCAGCCTTGACAAGTCAGACAAACTTTGATTATACAGTTGTTGATCCTGTAGCTAAACAGGAGTACGTTACAACTGTGGCAAATAAGACTCCATTAGCAGAGATTATTGAAAATCCAGGAGAGGCGCTTAAAAATTCGAACGAAAGTGTATCCTTCCCAACAGGAACTACCTTTAGTTGGGATCAGGCTCCTGATGATGCTATGCTGGAAAACGCAGGAGTTTATACACGAAAAGTAAGAATCACTCTTCCACAAGGATCTTACAGCGGAACTGCTAATAGTAGAACGGTTGATGTGACTATTAAGGTCAATCCACAAGCACCGGTTATCTCAGTTGCTTCTACCAACGAAACAGGTGGTTTGCCAAATCGTTCGATTGTGGTTACGAATGTAACACCTGGAGCGGTTGTTACGCTCACATTAGCTGGACATAAATTTACCAAGACAGCTAAAGACAACGAATCAAGTGTTACCTTTGAACCTGCAGAGTTGCAAAAAGCTTACGATGGCAACAATGGGCTACTTCCGACGGAGGATGTGACTGCTAAGCAAGAAAAAACAGTAACACTTCCAAGTGGTGGAACTGAAACCTTGAGTTCGTCTACAACGACTGCAACTATTACCAAAGAAACTGTAGCACCTGAAGTAACTTTTGAACTTCATATTAAGAATGATAAGACTGGCCAATGGGAAAAACAAACGATCAAGAATAATGTTCGTCCAGGAGTCAGCGGTTACGAAGTCTTCGCAGGCGACAAGATTAAAGTTGTTCTAACTGCTAAAGATAATAGTGGTAAGATTAAAACTCTGAAATTAAACGATGGAACTTCTGATATCAGTCGTATTTTCCAAACTGGTTATTCTTCAGATGATGATGCACTAGGAATTAAGGATATTACCACTGAAGCTTCGGCGACAACTCCAAAAGTGCTAGAGTACACTGCTACTTATGGAGAAAATGTACAGTATAAAGATGGAAACAAATGGACTCGTGGAACTAATGCTACAGACTTATCAGATAATACGGGTAGAGTAACGACTGTAGTAGCACAAGGGAAACTGAACGAAAAATTCCCAGGTGTTAAACCAAAAGATGCTGTCCAGGTTTCTAATCTAACTTCCTTGACTCGAAAAGACCTTGATAAGATTCTTAATGCAGTGAAGACGTCTAACCCTGCAACAGATTTCCGTATTAAATCGTACGATATTGATAGCAATGGAACTGTAACGATTACCTACAAAGACGGAACAAAAAACACAGTAACTCCTGATTTGTCAGATTCGGATCATAAGTCAGCATCAGCGTCAACCAGTGCGTCAGTGTCTGCTTCAACCAGTGCATCAGTAAGTGCAATGACCAGTGCATCTGAGTCAGCTTCAACAAGCGCAAGTCAATCAGCAAGCACATCAGCTAGCCAGTCAGCATCGACCAGTGCGAGCCAATCAGCCAGCACGTCTGCAAGCCAAAGTGCTTCAACAAGTGCGAGTCAATCAGCAAGCACATCAGCTAGCCAGTCAGCATCGACCAGTGCGAGCCAATCAGCCAGCACGTCGGCTAGCCAGTCAGCTTCAACAAGCGCAAGTCAATCAGCAAGCACGTCAGCTAGCCAGTCCGCATCGACAAGCGCCAGTCAATCAGCCAGCACGTCAGCTAGCCAGTCAGCATCGACAAGTGCGAGCCAATCAGCCAGCACGTCTGCAAGCCAAAGTGCTTCAACAAGCGCAAGTCAATCAGCAAGCACATCGGCTAGCCAGTCAGCATCAACCAGTGCAA
>NZ_JASHDL010000018.1:0-40496 GCF_047463635.1 Streptococcus infantis | reverse complement strand
CTGGAGTTTCTACTGGAACTTCCACTGCTGGTTTACCTGGTTCTGTAATCTTACCTGTACCTGGGACATCTTTCTTAGGAAGCTTGTCATTTGGTACTTTACCTTTACCATCTTGACCGATTTCAACTGTGATTGGTGTGCCATCTTCACCTGGAATTTCTACCGTAGTTCCTGGTGGATATGTTCCTCCTCCTGGTCTCTGCGGTGTTACTGTAACGTCACCTGTCTTAGGATCTTGTTCAACATCTACTGTTGGTGTCTTTTGAGCTGGTGTTGTTACATCTACTGGTTGTGATGGTTTCTTGTTCGGTTCGGTTACTGTTCCTTTACCTGGGACATCTTTCTTAGGAAGTTTGTCATTTGGTACTTTACCTTTACCGTCTTGACCGATTTCAACAGTGATTGGACCATCTTCACCTGGGATTTCTACCGTAGTTCCTGGTGGATATGTTGAGCCATCTGGTTTCTTAGGCGTTACTACTGCATCACCATTTGGTTTGCGTGTGATTTCAATCTCACTTGGTGTTTCAGTTGTTGGGGTATTTGGTGTTACCTTAGCTGGAGTTTCTACTGGAACTTCCACTGCTGGTTTACCTGGTTCTGTAATCTTACCTGTACCTGGGACATCTTTCTTAGGAAGTTTGTCATTTGGTACTTTACCTTTACCGTCTTGACCGATTTCAACAGTGATTGGACCATCTTCACCTGGGATTTCTACCGTAGTTCCTGGTGGATATGTTGAGCCATCTGGTTTCTTAGGTGTTACTGTAACCTCACCTGTCTTAGGATCTTGTTCAACATCTAGTGTTGGTGTCTTTTGAGCTGGTGTTGTTACATCTACTGGTTGTGATGGTTTTTTATTAGGTTCGGTTACTGTTCCTGTACCTGGGACATCTTTCTTAGGAAGCTTGTCATTTGGTACTTCACCTGAGCCATTGTCGCCAATTGTGACTGTGATTGTTGTTCCATTTTCACCTGGAATTTCTACCTTAGTTTTTGATGGGTATGTTGAGCCATCTGGTTTCTTAGGTGTTACAATCGCATTTCCATTTGGTTGTTGAGTAATTTCAATCTTACCTGGTTTTTCAGTTTCTGGTGTTTCTGGTGTTACCTTAGCTGGAGTTGTTACATTAGGAACTTCCACAGCTGGTTTACCTGGTTCTGTAATCTTACCTGTACCTGGAACATCTTTCTTAGGAAGTTTGTCATTTGGTACTTTACCTTTACCATCTTGACCGATTTCAACAGTGATTGGACCATTTTCACCTGGGATTTCTACCTTAGTTCCTGGTGGATATGTTCCTCCTCCTGGTCTCTGCGGTGTTACTGTAACGTCACCTGTCTTAGGATCTGGTTTCAACTCTATTGTTGGTATCTTACGAGCTGGTGTTGTTACATCCACTGGTTGTGATGGTTTCTTATTAGGTTCTGTTACTTTACCTGTACCTGGAACATTTGTCTTAGGAAGGTTATCATTTGGCACTTCACCTGAACCATTGTCGCCAATTGTGACTGTGATTGTTGTTCCATTTTCACCTGGAATTTCTACCGTAGTTTTTGGTGGGTATGTTGAGCCATCTGGTTTCTTCGGTGTTACAATCGCATTTCCATTTGGTTGTTGAGTAATTTCAATCTTACCTGGTTTTTCAGTTTCTGGTGTTTCTGGTGTTACCTTAGCTGGAGTTGTTACATTAGGAACTTCCACTGCTGGTTTACCTGGTTCTGTAATCTTACCTGTACCTGGGACATCTTTCTTAGGAAGTTTGTCATTTGGTACTTTACCTTTACCATCTTGACCGATTTCAACAGTGATTGGCCCATCTTCACCTGGGATTTCTACCTTAGTTCCTGGTGGATATGTTCCTCCTCCTGGTCTCTGCGGTGTTACTGTAACGTCACCTGTCTTAGGATCTTTATCCAACTCTATTGTTGGTGTCTTACGAGCTGGTGTTGTTACATCTACTGGTTGTGATGGTTTCTTATTAGGTTCTGTTACTGTTCCTGTACCTGGGACATCTTTCTTAGGAAGGTTGTCATTTGGCACTTCACCTGAACCGTTGTCGCCAACCGTTACTGTGATTGTAGTTGGGTTTCCATCTTTATCTTTACTTGGAATTTCTACCTTAGTTCCTGGTAGGTATGGTTTTCCATCTGGTTTCTTAGGCGTTACAACTGCATCACCATTTGGTTTACGTGTGATTTCAATCTCACTTGGTGTTTCAGTTGTTGGTGTTTCTGGTGTTACCTTAGCTGGAGTTGTTACATTAGGAACTTCCACTGCTGGTTTACCTGGTTCTGTAATCTTACCTGTACCTGGGACATCTTTCTTAGGAAGTTTGTCATTTGGTACTTTACCTTTACCATCTTGACCGATTTCAACAGTGATTGGCCCATCTTCACCTGGGATTTCTACCTTAGTTCCTGGTGGATATGTTCCTCCTCCTGGTCTCTGCGGTGTTACTGTAACGTCACCTGTCTTAGGATCTTTATCCAACTCTATTGTTGGTGTCTTACGAGCTGGTGTTGTTACATCTACTGGTTGTGATGGTTTCTTATTAGGTTCTGTTACTGTTCCTGTACCTGGGACATCTTTCTTAGGAAGGTTGTCATTTGGCACTTCACCTGAACCGTTGTCGCCAACTGTTACTGTGATTGTAGTTGGGTTTCCATCTTTATCTTTACTTGGAATTTCTACCTTAGTTCCTGGTAGGTATGGTTTTCCATCTGGTTTCTTAGGCGTTACAACTGCATCACCATTTGGTTTACGTGTGATTTCAATCTTACCTGGTTTTTCAGTTTCAGCGATTTTGGTTGCTACCTTAATTGGGCTTAGTTCTGACTCAACATTAGGCTGTCCTGGCGTTTGAACAGTTGTTTTAGCTGTAATATTCCCTACTGGAATTGTTCCTGTGATTTTCGCTTTTCCATTTGTCACAGTACCTGTACCAATGGCACGTCCTTCCGGAGAATAAAGCGTTACAGTAGAGCCATCTTTTACCCCCTCATGAACATTTACTACAACTTCCGTGTTAGGAACTTCTGCTTTACCAGTCAAATCTGTTTCAATCGTCGGAGCTTTTGGTTTAACAATAATAGTTACTTGCGGATTAGATTCAGCTACTGATTTATCTGGATGGGTTGCTGTGGCTGTGTATTTGAAGACACCTGCTGTATCTTGGACAACTTTTGGCGCTTCTCCTTTCCATCCCCATTCTACTCCAACTCCACGTCCTTTTGGTGCTTCTGTGTATTGGTTAGAATCTACACGTCCATTCCATGTCTTTAGTGAATCTCCAACTGTAACAGTCTCTGTTTTACCTTCTAGTGGGTACTTTTCTGCTTGTTCATGTATTTCAAAAACAAAGTATCCTGTTGTGCTGTTAGTTCCGTCTGTTGAAATTGCACGGGCAGTATACTTCCCTTTCTTAACTTCTAGACCAACTTTTCCTGTTACATTTTGTCCTAATGGCGATTCTTCTGTTGCTGTTCCATTGACAGGTGTAAAGCTAAAGCCACTTTGGAGGTTTTCCAATCTGAAGTCCGTCACTTTACCACTATCATCAATTGTGATGAGACGTGTGTTCACTGCATCACCACGATAGAGTGGAATAACAACATTTTGACCGGCCGCATGAGTGTAGCCTAACTCTTGTCGACTGCCATCGTCTTTAAGCCAGTAAATCTTTGGTGGAGTTGTATCACGTGGTGTTATCTTAGCTGGAGTTGTTACATCAGGAACTTCAACAGTTGGTTGACCTGGTTCTGTAATCTTACCTATACCTGGGACATTACCTTCAGGTAAATCACTATTAGGTACTTTACCTTTACCGTCTTTACCGATTGTGACTGGGATTGGCTTGTCACCTTTACCTGGGATTTCTACCTTAGTTTCTGGTGGGTATGTTGAGCCATCTGGTTTCTTCGGTGTTACTGTAACGTCACCTGTCTTAGGATCTTGATTCAACTCTAATGTTGGTGTAATAGATTGTGTAACCTTGACAGTTGATGTAAACTCCGCACTTTGTCCAACGTTATTGACAGACTTGACCTTGACCTTATAGTCGCCAGGATCTGAAGCAACACGACCTGTGATAATAAGCTTGTGCTCATAATCACTCACTTTTTGAACTTCAACTTTTTGATCTTTAAGTTCCAGCTTACTATCCACTAACTTGATAGAATCAGCTGGATTATAACCTAGTTTTGGATCACCAAGTGAAAATCCTGCTAGATTATCTTTAGTTGTAAATTCAAGTCGAATTTCCTTACCTTTTTCGATAGTTTGATCAGCCCCCGTCACCTTAGGAGATGGCAAACCATACCATTGCATATCATTTCGGTGGGTGCTGAACTCATAGGAGCGCATCCCTGCTGCATACATGAGTGGAGTCCCCTCAGCAGCCTTGGTTTTGAAACGAAAGATATAGTTTGATGCACTATCCTTAGTTCTACCACGATAATCAATATCAAAATGATAAACTCTTTGCGTATGCTGGATCAACCAATCCTTCAAATAATCTGATACCAGAACATCCTTCTCCGTTGTCGTACGGGCACCACCTGTACGATTAAAATAGAGTGTATCAGGTTTTGAAATGATTTCTTCAAATGTTTTAATCTCTCCATCAGCACCTTTCCAGAAAGCATCGGTAGTGGCGGCTTTGCCCCAAGCCTGCTCGATAGCTCCACCAGGGGTACCAATGTTAACATCCTTAGACGTAGAGCTAACCTGATCTTTAAAGATGTCGTATAAGTTTCGTGGTAATCTTCCTTGAGTTTCAATACGTCGTTTTCCACCAGAACCACCCCAGTAACTACCAAATGATGCCGAACCGTCGTCTACCAAGGTATGACCAGTTGGAATGGTAAACCAAGCATGGGCATTTTGGTGGTTTTCAGGATTACCTTCAAACTCAATGACCCAATCGTATGTATCTCCGTTTTTAGTGACATCAACCTTAACGACATCCTTGACATCCTTAACTCTTTGTTTATCCGCAGTATTTTGGTTACGGTCTCTAAAGAGCATGGTACCAGCTGGATAACCTGAGCCATCTCCTTCCTTTGTGAAGTAGAGCCCAACAGCATTGTCATAGGTTGCCCCCGCATCAGCGCGAAGCGTTGTCCCAACTGGGATAGCTGCGCCATTACGGACGTCATTACGCCCAGAAGTCAAACGATTACGTGCAATCATAACAGAGCTTTCGTTACGTTTGATGACACGATTCATATCCTCAACATCACGAAGGCTAACTTCTACACCACCAAATGCAGACTTGGCTACTGCAACTTGGGCGATAGCTTTTTCCAAGATTTCACGTGTCAAGTCATTCTCAGGTGTTTGGGCGATAGCCTGCTCCAAACGATCAATAGATACTTTGAGACTAGCTTTAGCTTTTTCCAGTTGCTCAGCATTAGTATTTTCTGAAGTTTCCTCAGACTTAGCTGAAATTTCTGGAGTTGGCTTCGCTACTTCTGGCTTGATTTCCGGAGTTGCTTCCTGTGTACTTTCACCATTTTTATCTTCTTTGCCTTGAGATACTTCCACTGCTCGTAGCTGGTCCAAAACATTGGTCAAGCGAGCTACTAAAGCGTCCACTTCTTCTTGACTCACTTTTGAATCAGCGAGAGTCTGTTCAGCCTTAACAAGTTCTTCCTTAGCAGTAACCAAAAGATCTGTATTCGCAGCTTCCTTGACGTGGAGCTGGTCTTTGATCTGTGCCACAAGCTGACTTGCAACAGCTGTATCCACTTTTACAGAACTAACAGGCTCTTCCTTATCTTGCGATGCTAGCGGACTAGTATCTTGAGTTAAAGCCTCTACATGAGGTTTGTCGACAGGTGTTACGCTATCCGCACTAACGACACGCGCACCCAAAAACATCAGCGCTGCAACAGCAACTGAAGCCGCACCGAAGCTATACTTACGAATAGAGAAGCGTAAGACTTTTTCCTGTTGTCGACGCTTTACTCTACTTAGTGAATTTGATTTTTTTTCCATCGTTCCTCCTTATATTAAAGACAAAATCAAATTGAGAAGCAATATTCCCTCTGGGGAATAATACAATAAAAATTACTATGATGACCATCTCTTAACACATCATAGCTATTTCAGGCAAATTATACCATTTTACATTGATTTAAACAAGCATAAAGCCATTCAACCTCTCGAATAAAGCGCAAACATATGCGAACGTTTATAACACATTAATATACAGTTTGTTTAAATAAAACAGAAAGATTCTCCTTTCTGATGACATTCTCTATATATTAGATTAGAAAGTGTACTAATCGCTCACCGATTGAGAACTTTTGGGAACATTTCAAAACTGAGCACTAGGATTAAAGACATACAATATTTTGAGAGGGGGTTGGTACGAATACTGATGTCTCCCTTTTTCAAGAATAAAACAACGACCTTGTACTTCTTCAAATGAGGAACAAGGTTGTTGTTTGATCTTTTATTATTTCATCGTTCACTTAACAGTGAGTAGTTCAAACTTTAACGAAATGCTTATTTTAGTCTTCTTTTTTCTTTCCAAACGCAAGTCCAAGGCTACTTAGCATACCAAGGAGCCCTAAAGATGCAAGAATCATACTTGACTCTGTTCCAAGTCTTGGCAATACATTTTGAGAATCATTTGACTTAAATTCCTTATCAATAGTAGTTGTAATGGATCCGTGATTAGCATTCGGAGTAACTGCATCTGGAATTGGAGTTGTTGGTGTATGTGTATCTTGGCCAGAATTTCCTTTAGTATCAGGTGTGACTGGAGTGACTGGAATTGTATTTGGATTTGTATTTCCACTTACTTTTCTGAAAATGTGAGTAATTACTGGTTCATTTTCATCAATCACAGTTCGTACAAATTCATATACTGGAATTGATCCATGTTCAGCATCCTTTTCATTACCTGTCTTAACGGATGGTTTCAATACATTTCCGTCTTCATCAATCCATCGAACCTCAATCATTAGCTCTGGCAATGCAATTGAACCCGATAATGCATCGTTTTCAAAAGTTGTTACCTTAGGAACTTCCACAGATGATTTACCTGGTTCAGTAATCTTACCTGTACCTGTTTTTTCTACGTTTGGTAGATCACTGTTTGGTACTTTACCTTTACCATCTTCATCGATTGTAACGACGATTGGATTACCATCTTTACCTGAGATTTCTACCTTAGTTCCTGGTGGATATGTTGACCCATCTGGCTTCTTCGGTGTCACTGTAACATCACCTGTCTTAGGATCCTGTTCTAACTCTACTTTTGGTTCTTTCGTTTTCCCATAAGTTCGAACGGTTGTTGGAGTTACCTTACCTGTTTTTGGATCAACTTCATAGGTAGTGGTATCAATCACATCATGACCTTCAGAATCTTTAGATTGTTCAACCTTAGTTTTCGCACCAACTTTAACAATTGTCTTACCTGCTGGGGTGACGACTGGGTTGCCAACGTGTTCTGTGATATGACCATCGTTTGAATCTACATCGTAAGTGGTTGTAGTAACTGTTTTACCTTTAGCTCCTTCAACGCGTTCATTAGGTGTGTCAACATCTCGTTCACCATCTCTAACATACTCAACTTCTGGTTCAATTGGTGTTTCTACTACTCTATCCTTCGATGCGACTTTGACAATTGTTTCTGTTGGATTTACTACTACTGGTTTTCCTACTGTTTCTGTAATAGCGCCTGTAGTAGGATCAACACTATATGTTGTTGTGGTAGTGCTTGAACCTACTTGACCTGCTTCTTCTACGTTGTCTTGGCCTTTGTCGCGCGTATCATCTTTTACGTATTTCTTAGGTGATGGGATTACTGTTGTTTCTACTTTGTCTTTGGCTGGAACTTTGACAATTGTTTCTGTTGGATTTACTACTACTGGTTTCCCTACTCTTTCTGTAATAACGCCTGTAGTAGGATCAACACTATATGTTGTTGTGGTAGTGCTTGAACCTGCTTGGCCTGCTTCTTCTACATTGTCTTGGCCTTTTTCGCGCGTATCATCTTTTACATATTTCTTAGGTGATGGGATTTCGGTTGTTTCTACTTTGTCCTTCGCTGCAACTTTAACAATAGTATTAGTTGGTTCTTTCGTACGAACTAGTTGACCTTCACTTGCTGTAATCTTCCCAGTATTAGGATCCACAGTGTAAATGGTTGTGATAGTGTCTTCGCCATCTTCACCTTTAACAGTAGTTGGGGCTGTACCTTTTTCTTTCGTATCATCTTTTTCATAGACAACAGGTGATGGTACTACTCTCTTCTCAACCGTTGGTGCTTTCGTTTTCCCATAAGTTCGAACTGTTGTTGGAGTTACCTTACCTGTTTTTGGATTAACTTCATAGGTAGTGGTATCAATCACATCACGACCTTCAGAATCTTTAGATTGTTCAACCTTAGTTTTCGCACCAACTTTAACAATTGTTTTACCTGCTGGGGTGACGCCTGGATTACCAACGTGTTCTGTAATATGACCGTCGTGTGAATCTACATCGTAAGTGGTTGTAGTAACTATTTTACCTTTAGCTCCTTCAACGCGGTCATCAGGTGTGCCAACTTCTCGTTCACCAGCTCTGACATACTCAACCTCTGGTTCAATCGAGGTTTCTACTACTTTGTCCTTCGCTGCGACCTTGACAATTGTTTCTGTTGGATTTACTACTACTGGTTTCCCTACTCTTTCTGTAATAGCGCCTGTAGTAGGATCAACACTATATGTTGTTGTGGTAGTGCTTGAACCTGCTTGACCTACTTCTTCCACATTTGGTTGATCTTTATCACGTGTATCATCTTTTACATATTTCTTAGGTGATGGGATTTCTGTTGTTTCTACTTTGTCCTTAGCTGGAACTCTAACAATAGTATTCGTTGGTTCTTTCGTACGAACTGGTTTACCTTCACTTGCTGTAATCTTTCCAGTATTAGGATCCACAGTGTAAATGGTTGTGATAGTGTCTTCACCATCTTCACCTTTAACAGTAGTTGGGGCTGTACCTTTTTCTTTCGTATCATCTTTTTCATAAACGACTGGGGATGGCACTACTTTCTTTTCGACTGTCGGTTCTTTCGTTGTTCCATAAGTTCGAACTGTTGTTGGAGTTACCTTACCTGTTTTTGGATCAACTGCATAGGTAGTGGTATCAATCACATCACGACCTTCAGAATCTTTAGATTGTTCAACCTTAGTTTTAGCACCTACTTTAACGACTGTCTTACCTGCTGGGGTGACGACTGGGGTACCAACGTGTTCTGTGATATGACCGTCGTTTGAATCTACATCGTAAGTGGTTGTAGTAACTGTTTTACCTTTATCTCCTTCAACGCGGTCATCAGGTGTGCCAACTTCTCGTTCACCAGCTCTGACATACTCAACCTCTGGTTCAATCGAGGTTTCTACTACTTTGTCCTTCGCTGCGACCTTGACAATTGTTTCTGTTGGATTTACTACTACTGGTTTCCCTACTCTTTCTGTAATAACGCCTGTAGTAGGATCAACACTATATGTTGTTGTGGTAGTGCTTGAACCTGCTTGACCTGCTTCTTCCACATTTGGTTGATCTTTATCACGTGTATCATCTTTTACATATTTCTTAGGTGATGGGATTTCTGTTGTTTCTACTTTATCTTTAGCTGCGACTTTAATAATAGTATTCGTTGGTGCTTTCGTACGAACTGGTTTACCTTCACTTGCTATAATCTTTCCAGTATTAGGATCCACAGTATAAGTTGTTGTGATAGTGTCTTCACCATCTTGACCTTTAACAGTAGTTGGAGTTGTACCTTTTTCTTTCGTATCATCTTTTTCATAAACTACTGGAGACGGTACTACTCTCTTATCAACTGTTGGTGCTTTCGTTTTCCCATAAGTTCGAACTGTTGTTGGAGTTACCTTACCTGTTTTGGGATTAACTTCATAGGTAGTGGTATCAATCACATCGCGACCTTCAGAATCTTTAGATTGTTCAACCTTAGTTTTCGCACCAACTTTAACAATTGTCTTACCTGCTGGGGTGACGACTGGGTTGCCAACGTGTTCTGTGATATGACCGTCGTTTGGATCTACATCGTAAGTGGTTGTAGTAACCGTTTTACCTTTTTTACCCTCAATACGCTGATCTGGTGTACCGAAGTTTTTTTCAACATCTTTAACATACTCAACTTCAGGTTCAATTAGCGTTTCTACTACTTTATCCTTCGCTCCCACTTTTACAACTCTAGCTATTGTTAGAGTTACGACTTCTGGTTTGCCTTTTGATGGAGTTAGGGTTCCATTTACTGGATTTACTCTATATGTTGTGGTGACTTTAGTTTGTCCTGATTTCCCTGAAAATTGAACAGTATCAGTACCTTTTGGACTGTTCTCATCTTTTAAATAAACTGTTTTGGGTTCAACTGAATTATACTCAACTATATCCTTCGCGCCCCCTCTATTGACTACTTCTTCCTTCTCAGTCGAAGTAAGACTGCCAGTTTTTGAGTTTACTGTGTAGCTTGTTGTCTTCTTAACAACGTCGGCTCCTCTTTTAATGTATTCTACTTCATCCTTGGCTGCGACTTTAACAACTGTTTCTATTGCCGGTTGCTTAACTACTGGTTGTCCTACATGTTCAATAAGATCTCCAGTTTTAGGATTTACACTATAAGTTGTTGTTACCGTCTGTTTCCCAGTTTTACCAGGTACTTCAACATTAGCTTGTCCTTTTTCGCGTGTATCATCTTTTACGTATTTCTTAGATGGTGGGATTTCTATTGTTTCTACTTTGTCCTTGGCACCATCTTTCTTGAAGATTTCATCAGTTGTATTCTTAGTAATATTTCCTGTATCAGGATCCTTAATACTAACAGTTGTTGACTTAATGATGTCATCTCCGCGTTTACTATATACAGTAGTTTCTCCAACTTTTTCTAAAGACTTAGCTGTAGTAATCTTAGGATTTTGAAAACCTATCCCATCTAAGGAAATTCGTTTCCCAGAAATAAACTCTGGTCGTCTATTAATCATATCGGCTTCAAAATAAGAACGGGAACTATGCCCTCCTTTTGTATCCCCAACATTTATAATAACATCACTATCATTGCTGACACCTTTTCTTATCGTCGAATCATTATCAACAATATAATGAGTCAATTTCCCTAACTTAGCTATTTTTTTGCTATCTAAACCTTTCTGCCAAAATTCACGACCAGAAACCAAACTTGTCACAACTTTTGGGGCATTAAATGTTGTTCCTTTTTTTAATACATTATTATAAAAGTTTCTATAAGCCAGCTGTTCTTTAGTAGACATGACTCTGCTGTCAGAATACGCCAACTGATAGGCTTCAACCATTGCCCGTTGTACTAAATATCCTCCCAGAGAATGTCCTGTTAGATAAAGGTTGGTGATACTCTTATCCTTAGCTAATTCACGCATAATTTCTTCTGCTTCTTTAGCTTGTTTAGGGTTACCACCTGTTCCAAGTGTTATATCAGCACCTATGTCTTTAGAATCACTAGTTCCACGAAATGCTAGTACCTGGGCAGTTCCATTTGGTAAATATAAGAAATCGCTCTTAGTCTCAAATAATACAGCATCAAGTCCACTGGATGTATGATAACTTTTCTTTCTTTTCCAATAAGGTCCCAATTCCCTATTCATCATCATATATTCATAGCGTGGTTTACTTTCACCTTTCTTTTTGTATAACTCTGCTTCTGTTAAAGGTGTCTTATGATCCAGTACTCTGTCAATGTACTTATCGTCACGGTAGGACAATTCCATGAACATAATCATATCACGTTCACTTACATTCCATTTTAATTTTTCATCTGACTTTTCGTCACTGTCAATAATACCATCACCATCAGTATCCTCTAGTAGCGGATGACTATTATAACCTACATACTTTTTCCCATTTTTTTCATAAATATAAAGCTCTTCTTTATCCTTCAAGTAATCATCATCTGTATAACCTTCTGGATTTAACTTGGGACCATTAACTAATAAACTATCAAGTTGATCACCTTCTGAACCGATTATTCCTGCTTTGATTTTTTTAGCATCTTCCTCAGTCAATTCATATTTTTTAATCTCAGTAGGATTTGATGCTGCTCTAACCTCTGGAGCACTTGATCTGTCTTCACCAGCCACCAAAGTAGTTGCCGTCGAATTGATATTTTCCTTACCACCGGAAGTATCTAGAACTGTCTCTTTTGTAGCTACTGTTGAAATCTCTTTAGCATCTATCTCAGAAGAAGCATTGTTTCGATGTTCTGAGATACTTTGAACTTCTTCTTTGATCTCCACAGTCGGCAGTGAATTGTCAATCTCAGAATTAACTTCTATCCCTGATTTATCATTATTTTCCGTAGAAGCCAAAACTCCTTGAGTTGGAGCAAACAAGGCAACCCCTATTAGTACAGATGCCGCTCCAACAGAAAACTTCCGAATCGAAAAACGTTGGCGTTTATTAAAGATATCTTTCATGTTATCCAATCCTTTTAACTATTTTTCATACTTAATATAGAAAACGTTAACATCTTCTGTTAACAAAATCATAATTTTTGTTTCTCCTAAAATTTGGGAACTTTACTCTACTTTAATACATCACATTTTAAATCCTTTCAATCTTTAAATAACTATTTGTTGTAATAGCTAAACCCAGTCACCCAGTTCATCAGGCGGGTTATTTAGGTTACGGACAGAACCGCTAATTTTAGACTTCCAAAAAACTCTGTAAAAAAGTACAAGGTTATCTTTTTCTATTTTATCACCTAGGTACATTTCCCCGTCCATATGAAGATCAATAACTTGCTGTTAAAATTTCAGTAAATTAAGAAAGAAATCTAAATATTGCACTTTCTATACTGCCATTATATCACAAAGAGTTCATTAAAAGAAAAAAATCACCATTCTTGATTTTCTAGAAAACCAAGAAATGGTGATTCTATGTTAATTTTCTTGAAGCTCGATGACAATTTCTTGACCATTTTCTTTTTCTTCCACAACTATTTTCTCTTCCAGTTGTGATTTAAAATGATTCAAGGTTTCTTTTGAAGCTTCAGTCGCTTGTTGAGCATGATATTTTGCTTTATCAAGAACAGTGTCAAGAGTAATTTCCCCAGATTCAATCTGCTCTTTTGTTTTAAGAACAAATTCTTTGGTTTGTTCTTTGACATCCGTTAATTTTTCACAAACCTGCTCTTTAGCATACTCAGGATCTTCTTTTAGATCTTCTAAAAATTCTTGTGCATGGCTTCTCACTTGCTTACCTTTATCACTTGTTAAAAACAAGGCTGCAGCAACACCTGAAACAGTTCCTAGAAAGATAGATGATAGTTTACCCATTAGCTTACTCCTTTTTTATTTTTTGAAAAATTTACTTGCAACTCGAATAGCTGACAAGCCTGCGCCAGTCTTCAAGGTTTTTGAACCAGCAGATGATGCCTTTTTACTCAAAACACGTGCTTGTTCATTTAGGTCAGAAACTGAAACAGAGAGGTCTGCAACAGCTGTAAAGAGGGGATCAATTGTAGCAACTTTGACATTGATATCATCAACAAGAACGTTGACTTTTGTAAGCAATTCATTTGTTTGATAAAGAGTTACATCTACATCTGATCTTAAAGTTTTAACAGTTTTTTCAGTTTCATCGATTACACGACCAACTTTTTGAAGGGTAATAATCAAATAAACTAAAAATACAACCAAGGCAATCGCCACAATAATATAAGCCGCTTCTAACATTTTAATTCTCCTTTTTTACATTATAAAATGGTGCTTTTTTCCGATTTTGATAAAAGATGATATAAATACCAAGGCCAATCAATAGGGCAGACAACCATTGAGATACTCGAAGCCCAAAGAACATGAGACTATCTGTACGCATGCCCTCAATAATCATACGTCCAAATCCGTACCAAATTAGATAAAAGGCAGTGATATGACCACGACGGATACTCTTTAATCGGCGTCTAAAAATGACAATCAAGGCAAAACCGATCAGATTCCAGATAGACTCGTATAAGAAGGTTGGTTGGCGGTATGAGCCATCAATATACATCTGATTCTTAATAAAACCAGGTAAATAGTCTAGATTGTCAACGACTGCTCCATAAGCTTCTTGGTTAAAGAAGTTTCCCCAACGCCCTAGACTCTGAGCAATCATGACGCTCGGAGCTGCAATATCTAAGAAATCCCAAGTATTGATTAATTTGCGATCAGCAAAGATATAGAGAACAATCGCGCCAGTAATTAAACCACCGTATATAGCAAGACCACCATTCCAAATAGCAAAAATCTCTCCCAGATGTTGGCTATAATAATCAAATCTAAAAATAACATAGTAGAGTCTAGCTCCAATGATTGACAAAGGAAAGGCAATTAAGATGAAGTCCAAAATATCATCAGATAAAATCTTCTTTTTAGGCGCTTCTTTACTGGCAAGATATACCGCTAAAACAAGACCTGAAACGATGCAGAGTGCATACCATCTAACAGCTAAAGGACCAATTTGAAAAGCGATTGGATCAATCATTTTTCACCTCGTTCTTTGCAATCAGATTTGTCAATCTTTCTTCAAATAGTCGAGTAGCATCAAAGCCCATTTCCTTAGCACGATAATTCATCGCTGCTGCTTCGATAACGACAGAAATATTACGTCCTGTTTTTACAGGAATGCGGATACGTGGAATAGCTACTCCAGAAATCTCCAATTCCTCAGCATTATTGCCTAGACGATCAAAAGTCTTTTGCGTGTCATAATTTTCTAGATAGACAGCCAACTGAACTTGTGAAGAATCCTTAACTGCACTGGCACCATAAAGACTCATCACATCTATAATACCAACACCACGAATCTCAAGTAAATGCTTCAAGATTTCAGCTGGTTCACCCCAGAGAGTCATTTCATCCTTAGCAAAGATATCTACACGGTCATCAGCCACCAAACGGTGTCCTCGTTTCACAAGTTCTAGACCTGTCTCACTCTTACCAATACCACTGTCGCCCTGAATTAACACACCCATACCATAGATATCCATCAAGACACCATGTACACTTTCACGCTCAGCCAAACGAGAATCTAGGTAACTTGACAATTCTCCAGACAGACGACTTGTTGCTGTACGACTCGTTAAAATAGCGATTTTACATTCTCTAGCAGCCTTTAGCATTTCCTCTGGAACTACTAAACCACGCGCAACAATAACTGCAGGTGTTTCTGGTTGAAACATCTTTTTCAAAACCTGGTAGCGATTATGAGAAGACATACTAATCAGATAAGACCACTCTTTCATTCCCAAAAGTTGAATCCGCTCTGGAGTATAGTAGTCAAAATACCCCGTCATTTCAAGCCCTGGTCGCGTAATATCCGCAGTATTGATTTTCTTTTCAAGTAATTCAGTCTCACCATAGACAATGTCTAGTCTGAGCTTATCAATCACTTCTTTGACTAAAACCGACATAATTTTCTCCTTCAATCAAGTTCTTCCCTCTATTATATCAAATTGTAGGAGGAAGTTTCAGAATTTTGCAGGATTTATAGGATTTATTTAAAACAAAAAAGACTAGACAAGTCTAGCCTTTCTTATTAATTAGAATTTTTTACGTTTACGAGCTGCTTCTGATTTACGTTTACGTTTTACAGAAGGTTTTTCATAGAATTCACGTTTGCGTGTTTCTTGAAGAGTACCAGCTTTAGTAACTGCACGTTTGAAACGACGAAGAGCATCGTCAAGAGATTCATTCTTACGTACTACTGTTTTAGACATTTTTTTCACTCCCTTCAAGTTCAAGATCTATTCTATTTTACACGGAATAAAGAAAATTGTCAAGAAAAAAATGAAATTCTCCCAAATCATTCAATTTAAAATTTATAAGATTTTACCATTATATCTAGCCTAGTTCTCCACTTCTAAAGTTTGTTCTAAACGAACACTTAATTTTTTAATTTCTAACCCCATGTGGTCTAGGTACTCCCAATAATCTGACGGTAGATCAAAAATGGTATATAAGTCCTTGCTGTCAACGTGATCAACAAGATGTTTCAGTATTTGCTCTCGAATAAAATATAAATCCTTTACTTGACCTAAACTAATAGCTTCCAGCTTTGCTAAATACTGACATAAAGCAGAAAGTGAAGAACAATCAAATTTGTCTTCTTCATGTAAAAAATACAAAAAATTTTGATTTTCAACCCTTATCATATTTGAAATATATTCAGAGCAAAAAACCACCCAATCCATAGGATCGAATGGTCTTTAATGATTAAAATCTTATTTTTTTAACAAACTGAGTGCTGCTGCATCTGCGATAATGGTCACATCCGGATGGTTTTGTAGGCTACTTGCCGGTAGACTTTCTGTCACAGGGCCTTCAACGGTTCCAGCGATAGCTTCTGCTTTTGATTCACCATAAGCAAATAGAAGGATAGACTTAGCATCCAAAATGTTCTTAATCCCCATTGAAATAGCTTGGGTTGGAACATCTTCAATCTTCTCAAAGAAACGCGCGTTAGCTTCGATTGTAGACTGATCTAGCTCTACAAGGTGAGTTTGGCTATCAAATGGTGTGCCTGGTTCGTTAAAGCCAATATGACCATTACGACCAATCCCTAAGATTTGTAGGTCAACGGGATGGTCAGCAAGAATTTGGTTGTAGCGTTCTACTTCTGCTTCCGCATTATCCTTGACACCACGTGGCAAAAAACTTTCTTTAAATGGTTTCTTGTTGAAAAGATTTTCTTGCATAAAGTAACGATATGATTGAGGATTGTCTCCATCAAGACCTACGTACTCATCCAAGTTCACACTTGTAAGATTTGAAAAATCAAGATCGCTCTCAACGATTCGTTGGTAAAATTCCAGAGGGCTACTTCCTGTTGCAAGTCCCAATGTTTGTGCACCGTTTTCCAATTTTTCTTTTAAGATATCAAAAGCAACTTTTCCACCTTCAATTGGATTTTCCACTTGAATAACTTTCATAATTTTGTCCTCCATATTCTTTATTTTATTATATGGTATAGACCAATTTTTGTCAAGTGAAAACGATTTATTTTTGTTGAAAATATGACAGTAGCCTCAAAATAGCTACTGTCTTGTCTCATTTGATTCTTAAAACCTTGATAGACTTGACAAATAGTAGGAAAGAGCCAAAAAAGCTCGATAATATTTGTAATAGGCAAATTCCTATAGATATTATGGAGCTTTTTATTGTATCGAATTGTCAAATGAAGAGCAGATAGTAGATTGCATACAGAATAGTGCACTGTGACTTCTAAAACATTGCTAGAAATTGATTTGACTTCCTTAATCAATTTATCCAGATTTTATTTCACTTCACTATACTTTCAAGGTCTATTATTTAGTATATCCTCCGACAAGTGAATGGTATCATCAACTAACATGAGATTGCTAGCATTGAAAGAATTTTTTTAATAATATTAGCAACATATTTATTTTACAAAAAATATTAATCATAAAAAATCTTGTTCATCTATACTGAATCTATAAAATATATTTTTTTAAAGTATTTGATAAAGCTTGATAACCAGCGACACTGAGATGAAGACCATCCGTTGTATAGTCTGCCTTGAGTTGCCCCTCTTGATCGAGTAAGTTCTCAAAAACAGGCACAAATTCAACCTGCATATAGGCAGAGGCAAGGTCTTGATAGGCTTGGTTCCAGGCATTGATTTTCTCATTGGTACGAATATAAACTGTCTGTTTAAAATTCTCCCCCTCATTGACCGGCAAGATTGAAACTAGCTTTATCTGTGACAGTGGATAGTCGCGTGAAATAGTTTGAATCACACTCTCAAGATTGTTTAGCGCTTCATTTATTGGAACATCTTTTCCGATGTCATTTGTCCCAATCAAAAGCACAATTTGATCCACTGCATCGCCATAGAGATGGGCATCAAGATTTTCTTGTAAAAGTCCAGTCTGGTAGCCTCGAATCCCTCGGTTCACAATGGTTTTTGACGTTCCCAATAATTCTTGCAAGGGATAATACTCTATAATGGAATCCCCGATAAAAATGATATCTGGTTCCATTACAGAAATCTGATTGAGTTCACGATACTTGGTTTGGATTTTCTCTTGCTCTTTTAAGAGCCAGTTCTCTAATAGTTGTACTGCCAAGTTATTCTCCTTCTTCTAGCCAGTTTTCTAAAGCTTGGTAAACACCTGCCTGACTGTTGGCTGGCGCCACTTTTGTCGCAACTTTCTTGACAGACTCCTCAGCATTTTCCATCGCGTAAGAAATTCCTGCCAACTCTAACATTTCGATGTCATTTTCACTGTCTCCAAAAGCCATGATTTGTTCAGATTTTAAGTTCCAGCGTTTGAGCAATTCCTCTAAGCCCCAAGCCTTATGAATCCCATCCTGTAAGATATCGATACAGCCATAGCCACTAGAGACAGCTCGAACCTGACCATCAAACAAGTCATTGATTTCCTGTAAAACAGAATTTAATCGTTCTTCTCCAACAACCATACTCATCTTGAGGACACCTCCAAAGAGACTGGAGTCAAATTCATCAACAAAGTGCATCCGTTGATAGAATTTCTCTATCATCTCCTGAGTCATAAATTTATCAAGTTCTGTAAAGACAGTGCCTTCCTTGACAAATCCACCATTCATCCCAGTTACGACAAACTGATCCTGACACTCTCTGCCTTTAAAATGAGCTAAAGCTCTATCAACCATAGCATCATCCCAAGTCTGAGCTTGAATCAATTGATCATTTTCGAATATACGAGCACCATTAGCAACCACAAGAACGACTCTCTCTGCTAAATGTCCCAATAATTGCCGCATACGATGAACTTCATTTCCCGTTGCAATGACAAAACGAACGCCACGTTGATCGAGTCGGTCCAAGATTTTTTCGAGGCGTGTTAGATCCAATTGTCCTTTAGGGTCCAACAAGGTACCATCCATATCTGTTGCAATAACTTTAATCTCCATCTTTTTCCTCTCTTAATGTCACTACCACTTCAAACCTACATGCTCATTCATTTCTTTATAGGCTGTATCTATCCGTTCCTTGGTATCTTCATCTAACTGACTGCGGTATTTTCCACCCTCTATAAAATCTTCCAAGATATAGGTCTGATAAAGAAAAAGTGGATAGCCGTCAGGTGAATAGGTGCCTTTTGGAGTACGGTTAACCCAAGTTGGATGAGCCTCTGCAGTCTCAATAGTTGTCTTGCCTGCTTTCTTCTTTATGGTTACGTCCATGAGGACTCCACGCTCCGTCCACTTGGCATTTTCCTCATCCTGCATGGTTTCAATCCGCTGATTTGAGATGAAATTCCCCATAGAATAGATAATGAGTTTCTTGTCCCCATCTTTCTCAACCGTTTCAGCAGGTTCAACTACGTGAGGATGGCCACCAAAGATAATATCTGCTCCCCAATCAATCATCTTGTGATAGAGTTGCTTTTGCTCTTCAGTTGGTTCCAATTGGTACTCAATTCCCATCTGAGGCATGATGACCGTAATATCCGCCTCTTTCTCTGCTCGCTCAATTTCAGCCTTCATCTTGTCTTCATTTAGGTCAGCAAGATGATTATCATAGTCTTCTTTAGAAATATATTCTTCAATGCCATTAAATCCATAAGAATAGGCTAAAAGGGCAACTTTAATTCCATTGACTTCCTTGATAACTATCGGTGCTTTATCTCGTGGTTCATGAGTATAGACTCCTATTGGTGTCATTCCAGCTTTTTCGATAGCATCTGCAGTTGAAAAAACTCCCTCAATCTGAGAATCCAAAATATGATTGTGAGCCAAGTCTAAGACCTGATAACCAGCATCCTTTATAGCATCCATGACTTCACCAGGTGCATTAAACAAAGGGTAGCCAGCTAAATAATGGCTAGGACTTATCGTCCCCTCAAAATCACCGATGACTAAGTCAGCTTGCTTGAGCCAAGGTTTTACATACTCAAAATTTTCATGAAAATCGTAAGTCCCATCTTCTTTTAGAGCAGTTCTATAAATCGGAATATGATAGAGCAAATCCCCATTTGCCATAATACGCGCACTTGTTTCTTGCTCCGTATCTGCATTCTTTTCCTGAGAATTTAACTTTTTCTGCACAGCACTTGGATCACTACTGCTTAAAGAAATCCCTCGAACTCCTTCCACTAATAAAGTAAAAATCATCAAGATAGCTACCGAAGCTAACAAGACCACAATAAAAGTGCGATTGTTCCACTGCTTATAGTTCCTGAAAAATCGAACAGAATGTCTAATAGCATGTAGAACAGGACCTTTTTTTCTTTTTCTACTACGTTGTTCCAAATTTTTTCTCCCTACTTTTTGATGCAAGTCACCTTACCTTATTATACCACAGACAAATTGGTATTTCCTTTTATTATATTATTTTTTAGCAACTTCTGTGACTTTCTTTCTCATCTGTTTTGTGTTATCATGTAATTGTAATAGAAGGAAAGGAAAGGAAAGAATATGTCTGCTATAGAACGAATTACCAAAGCTGCTCATTTAATCGATATGAAAGATATTATCCGCGAAGGGAACCCTACTCTTCGTGCCGTTGCCGAAGAGGTCTCTTTCCCCTTGAGCGACCAAGATATCATTCTTGGAGAAAAAATGATGCAATTTTTGAAACACTCGCAAGATCCTGTTATGGCTGAAAAATTAGGTCTACGTGGAGGTGTTGGGCTTGCTGCACCACAGCTGGATATCTCAAAACGCATCATCGCCGTACTGGTACCAAATATCACTGAGGAAGATGAGACTCCTCAAGAAGCCTATGATTTACAGGCTGTCATGTACAATCCGAAAATCGTCTCACATTCAGTCCAAGATGCTGCCCTAGGCGAAGGGGAAGGTTGCTTATCTGTTGACCGTGCTGTTCCAGGTTATGTTATCCGCCACGCTCGAGTAACTGTCGACTATTTTGATAAGGATGGAGAAAAGCACCGCATCAAACTTAAGGGCTATAACTCTATTGTAGTTCAACACGAAATTGACCACTTAAATGGCATTATGTTCTACGATCGCATCAATGAAAAAGACCCATTTGAAGTTAAAGATGGTTTGCTCATTCTTGAATAAAGAAAATCCCGTTGCAAGACGGGATTTTGTGTTATAATGAAGATATGAAAACAAACGATATTGTCTATGGCGTTCATGCCGTCACAGAAGCTCTTTTAGCAAATACTGGAAACAAACTCTACCTTCAGGAAGATTTACGAGGAAAGAATGTGGAAAAAGTTAAGGAATTGGCTACTGAAAAGAAAGTATCCATTTCTTGGACTTCTAAAAAATCACTTTCTGAGATGACTGAAGGAGCTGTTCACCAAGGTTTTGTCTTGCGTGTTTCTGAATTTGCCTACACTGAACTCGAGCAAATTCTTGCTAAGACACGCCAGGAAGAAAACCCACTACTACTAATCCTTGATGGTTTAACGGACCCACATAATCTCGGTTCTATCTTGAGAACAGCGGATGCAACCAATGTTTCAGGTGTTATCATTCCCAAACACCGAGCTGTCGGCGTCACTCCTGTCGTTGCAAAAACAGCAACAGGTGCGATTGAACACGTTCCTATCGCTCGCGTGACCAATCTCAGCCAAACCTTGGACAAACTCAAGGATGAAGGCTTCTGGACCTTTGGAACTGATATGAATGGAACTCCTTGCCACAAATGGAATACAAGTGGTAAAGTCGCCCTCATCATCGGAAATGAAGGCAAAGGTATCTCAAGCAACATCAAGAAACAAGTAGACGAGATGATCACCATTCCTATGAATGGTCACGTACAGAGCCTCAATGCCAGTGTCGCAGCTGCTATCCTCATGTACGAAGTCTTTAGAAATCGATTATAATAAAAAGGTGAGGTTGGGACAAAAAGATCCCGACCTCACTTTTTATTAGCAATCAAACTTTGACGCGGTAGCTGATTGAACTTTTTGTTCGTCTTTTAGACTCCAAAAAGCTCCTAATCATCCTCGCGGGGCTGGGACTACGAAATCGAGACTTTGTCTATCGATTTCTATCCCACCGCCTTTTTAACTATGTTCAGTAATATATTTATAGGCCTCTTGACCTGCAATAGCACCATCTCCAACAGCTGTTGTAACTTGTCGAAGGTCTTTTTGACGAACATCACCAACAGCAAAAATACCTGCAACACTTGTCTTCATGTGATCATCTGTCACAATCCAACCCGCTTGGTCTCGAATCTGCAACTCTTGTACGAAGTCACTAACAGGGTCCAATCCAACATAGATGAAGACACCACCAAAGGCTTGTTCTGTCACTTGTCCAGTTTTAACATTTTCAATGGCAACCGACTCAACACGGTTCTCACCCTTGATTTCTTTGACAACCGAATCCCAAATGAAGTTGATTTTTTCATTGGCAAAAGCTCTATCTTGCAAGACTTTTTGAGCACGAAGTTCATCACGACGGTGAATGATAGTTACAGACTTAGCAAATCGTGTTAAGAAGATTGCTTCTTCAACTGCTGAGTCACCTCCACCTACGACCAACAAATCTTGGTCGCGGAAAAAGGCTCCATCACAAACCGCACAGTAAGAAACACCACGGCTATTGAGTTCTTCTTCACCTGGAACTCCCAAGAGACGGTGTTTGGAACCAGTCGCTACTATAACTGTACGAGTTTCATAAACTTGGTCGTCTATTACGACTTTTTTGAATTCCCCATGATCCTCAACATTTTCAACGAAGCCATAGAGATGCTCAACACCCAGATTTTCAAGAGGTTCAAACATTTTTTCAGCTAATTCAGGACCACTGATATTAGCATAACCTGGATAGTTTTCAATGTCAGAAGTATTATTCATCTGACCTCCTGGAAGGCCTCCTTCAATCAAAGCCACTTTCAGATTACTGCGTGCTGCATACAAGGCTGCAGTCATCCCAGCAGGGCCTGCACCGATAATAATCGTATCGTACATTCTCTTTCCTTCTTTCTTGTTGTAACCATTTTTATTCTAACGGATTAAATCCTATTTTACAACTATTAAGCCTTGATAACCAACAAGATGCTCATGGTTGCAAAAGACAATACTGGAATTGTTAAAACTCCAATCATAATCATATCGTAGAGATGGGCTTGACGTGCTTTAGCAGTTTTGTCAACCCCCGACAGAGCTCTAAGTCCAATCCAGAGTCCCAAAATAATCAAGACCAGTAGAATTGTCAACACTAAACTCTCTAAATACAAAGCAAATAGCTGAACTAGCATGCTCTCTCTCATTTCTATTAATTTTAAAGAGCAAACCCAGTTGGCCTAGCCAACTGAGTCTTTCTTGTCTTCTATTATATCAAATATAGGTCCGTTTGTAACTAGCAAAGAATTCTTTTGTTCGTTCTTCTTTAGGATGATTGATAATCTCATCTGGTGTTCCAGACTCAATAATCTTTCCTTTATCCAAGAACAAAACCTTATCAGCTACCTGAGAAACAAAGGACATATCGTGACTAACCAAAATCATAGTTTGACCTGATTTTGCAGCATTAGCAATAGATCGTTCTACCTCACCAACCAATTCTGGATCAAGGGCTGAAGTAGGTTCATCCAAGAGCAAGATAGCTGGCTTCATGGCCAAAGCACGTGCCAAAGCTACCCGTTGTTTTTGTCCACCTGATAAGTGGCGAGGATAATGCTGTTGACGATCTGAAAGACCAACCTTAGCCAACTCTTCCTTGGCAATCTTAGTTGCTTCTTCGTCGGATAATTTCTTGACAACAACCAAGCCTTCCTTAACATTGTCTAGGGCTGTTCTACGTTCAAATAAGTTGAACTGTTGGAACACCATGGACAACTTGCGACGAAGAGTCAAGATTTCATCTTGAGTAATTTGAGAAAAATCCACTTTGAAATCATCAATCTGAATGCTTCCACTATCAGGTGTTTCCAGATAATTTAGGCTACGAAGAAAGGTTGATTTTCCGGCTCCTGATGAACCAATCAAAGCCACTACTTCCCCTTTTTGAATATCTAAATTCAGATGATCCAAGACGGTTTGACCTGAAAAGGATTTGCTTAAATTTGAAATCTTAATCATTAGCGAAGGTCTCCTTTCACATCTGTTTTCACATTATCTGGTGCTTCGATTGCCATTTTTCTCTCAATAAAGCGGCCAAGATTTTCAATAGCGATATTTACCACCCAGTATACAAGGGCAACTGAGATGAAACGTTCGAAGTAACGGTAATCGGCACCACCCAAAATCTGAGCTTGGGCAAAGACTTCTACAACACCCGCACTAAAGGCTAGGGAAGTACCCTTAGTCAAACCGATTAGGGAGTTAATCAAGGTTGGTGTAGCAACCACTGCTGCATTTGGAATAATCACACGACGATAGACTTGAGCACGTGTCATTCCAAGACTACGAGCGGCTTCAATCTCTCCAGGATTGACAGAAAGAATAGCGGCACGGATAGTTTCACTAGCGTAAGCTGCTTCATTAAAAGCAAAGGCTACAATGGCAAAAGCTGCAGCCGGAATCGCATTGATATTAAAAGCAGTCCCCCATTGTTGATTCAACGCTTTTAATGCTAGAGGAATTCCATAGTAAGTCAACATCAGCTGCACTAGGATTGGTGTCCCTTTTAAGAAACTAACAAAGAATGCTTGTAATGGATAAAGAATTCTAACGCGATTAATTTTTACAATAGCAAAAACCAAGGCCAAGATGATGCCAAAAAAAGCACCAAATACTGTCAACATCAATGTTGTTGGCAATTGTTGTACAATTCTTGGAATCCCATCAAAGACAGAACGAAAACTAAACAGTTTACCGTCTGGAATATACTGCATCAAGTTTTGGTACCAATCTGATGCTAAAAGTGTTGTAACATTCATAGAAACATCCTCTCCTGATAATGAATCATTCTATCATACTTCTGCCTAGATTTAAAATATTTGCTACGTGCAGAAGAGACTTTGTCTACCTACTAGTTTATCATACTTTAAAAGTGTGAGGTTATATATTTTACCTATCAAGGAGATAGAAAAAAACTATTTCAAATCCAAGTTGTCATAGGTTTTACGATAGCCAATTTGTTTAACAACACCATTCTCCACTAATATTGGACGTTTTAATAACATACCATCACTGGCCAAGAGTTTGGCTGCTTCTTTATTGGATAAAGTCCCAACCTTATCTTTTAAGCCCAGTTCACGGTATTTAATTCCACTGGTATTGAAAAATTGCTTCAACTCAAATCCTGAAGTTTCAAGCCAGTTTAAAATAACCTTTTCACTCGGAGTCTCTTCTACGATATGAACATCCTTATATTCTAGTCCGAGTTGATCTAACTCCTTTTTTGCTTTCTTACAAGTTGTACATTTTGGGTATTCGATAAATTCTAACATTTTCTTTTCTTTCTATTCTTTATTCTCTTGAAATGCTGTACCTTCATGCTTTAAGAGCCAGGCCTTCTTATCGAGCCCCCAAGCATAGCCTGTCAGACGTCTCCCAGCCCCTAGCACACGGTGACAGGGGACAAGGATAGACCAGGGATTGCGCCCTACTGCTCCTCCGATTGCTTGGGCAGAAGCCACCTGCAAGTCCTTAGCTATTTGTCCATAAGTAACTGTCTGACCAAAAGGAATTCCACGCAAGTAGTTCCAGACTCTTTTTTCGAAGTCACTACCGACAGGAGCTAAAGGCATCTTAGATAAGTCTTGATCTTGCCCCTTAAAATAAGTCTCTAAATAGGAAGTAATTTGATTTAAAATGGGATGACTTTCAACAAGAGTTACATCATTTTCAGATAATCCCTTCTCAAAATCACTCTCTTCTTCAATCCATATCCCAAACAGATAGTGGTCATCTGCAACCAGAGATAAAATCCCAACCGGAGACTTGTACAGCATTTTTGCATACTTCTTAGGCATTTGATTTTATTTTTTGATAGGCCAAGCGTTCCCCGTCTACTGGAACTTTACCGACCTGTTTAAAGCCAAGTTTTTCAAAAATATGCTGCATGGCTTTGTTTTTAGCGTGCGTATCTGAACGAAAATCTAGGTAATCAAAGCCTTCAATCAAGCCTTCCAAAAAGGTCTGAGCAACACCTTGACCTTGCATATCACTGGCAACTGCGATACGATGAAATACTAAGTATTCTGTTTCTCTTCCTTCCCAGCTTCCATCATAAATGGCTTCATAGGCTTTTTCTGGACTCTTGGTTACTGCTGCATAAGCTAAGAGCTCTCCTTCTTCCAGGGCTACATAAGCCTGACCTGAGATAATATCTTCGATAATCGTATCAGTATTTGGGTAACCATTTTGCCATTGGGTGCTACCAGCTTCCGCCAAGCTTTTTTTAGCTTCCTCAATCACTTGCATAATTGCATCTACTTCGTTTGGAAAGGCTAAACGAATTTCCATCTTATCTCCTCTTTTCTGACTAGTTTCTCTCATCATAGCATAATTTAAGGCTTTCTACAAGCAGTTAAAACTTGACTTTTGATTTCTATTATTTTATAATCTGGTTATCAAAACTAGATAAACAGGAGTTGGAAATGAAATCTACTTTTTCCTACCCAGAATGGGACGAAATTCCAAACATTGATCTCTATTTGGATCAGGTCCTACTTTATGTAAGTAAAGTTTGTTCCCCAATTTCTCTTGCTAAAGAGAAAGGTTTAACTGCATCAATGGTGAACAACTATGTCAAACACGGCTATATCAGCAAACCTGAAAAGAAAAAATACCAACGCAAACAAATCGCCCGATTAATTGCTATCACAACGCTCAAGTCTGTTTTTTCAATCCAGGAAATTGCTCAAACCCTTAATACCCTACACACAGAGACTAACTCAGAAGAGCTTTACAACGCTTTTGTGTACTACATGAACGAAGACATTGACCCAGCCAATCCTATTATCCAAGCAAGTTGCCAAACGGTTAAACTCTATCATCAGACACTTGCTCTTGTCTATACAGAAAATGAAGAGGAGGAAACAAATGAATACTAGTTTTAAACTTAGCAAACGCCTTAGTTTTGGAGAAGAAATAGCAAACAGTGTCACCCATGCTGTAGGGGCTCTTATCATGCTGATTTTGCTCCCTATCTCATCGACATATAGTTATGAAGCTCATGGATTTTTATCATCGATCGGGGTGTCGATTTTCGTTATTAGCCTCTTTCTCATGTTCCTTTCATCGACCATTTATCATTCTATGGCTTATGGTTCCACTCATAAGTATGTCTTGCGCATTATCGACCATTCCATGATTTATGTTGCGATTGCTGGCTCTTATACTCCTGTCGTTTTGACCTTGATGAATAACTGGTTTGGTTATCTGATTATCGCCATTCAGTGGGGAACAACTATTTTGGGTATTCTTTATAAAATCTTTGCCAAAAAAGTCAATGAAAAATTTAGTCTAATTCTCTACTTAATCATGGGTTGGTTAGTTGTGGCTATCCTACCAGCAATCATCAGTCAAACAAATCCAATCTTTTGGACTCTTATGGTATCAGGTGGGCTTTGCTATACAGTTGGTGCTGGATTTTACGCTAAGAAGAAACCATACTTCCACATGGTCTGGCATCTCTTCATCCTAGCAGCTTCAGCTCTCCAATACATTGCCATTGTTTATTACATGTAAAAATAGGCCGGGAAAATCCCGACCTATTTTTATTTGCACATGTTGATAAAGTATTGATGCAAGCGAAGATCATTTGTCAATTCAGGATGAAAGGATGTTACCAGCATATTCTTTTCTTGTGCCGCAACGATTTGATTGTTCACAATCGCTAGAACATCAACACCCTTACCAACTTCACTAATAATAGGTCCACGGATAAAGGTCATGGGAATTTTGCCAACACCCTTACAGTCTGCTTCGGTATAAAAGCTTCCTAGCTGACGTCCATAGGCATTGCGCTCAACTATTATATCCATAGTCGCTAGATGACTTTCCTCTTGAGAAGTGATTTGACTCGCTAGCAAAATCAAACCGGCACAAGTCCCAAAGACTGGTAAACCATTGAGAATAGCCTCTCTTAGAGGGAGTAGCATATTCTGGTCACGTAGGAGTTTTCCCATAGCTGTCGACTCACCTCCAGGTAAAATCAATCCTGACAGAGTACTCTGATGCTGCTGAAAATCTTCTAGGTTTCGCAGTTCAATACTTTCTACTCCTAGTTTTGCAAGGACTTTCTCATGCTCTACAAAGGCACCTTGCAAGGCCAATATTCCAATTTTCATCTATTTTCCTCGCTCAGCCATGAGAATTTGGATTTCATTCTCATTGATACCAACCATGGCTTCTCCCAAATCTTCTGAGATTTGAGCTAAAATTTGAGGATTTTGATAGTTTGTGACTGCTTTGACAATGGCTGCTGCACGTTTAACAGGATCACCTGACTTGAAAATCCCTGAACCAACAAAGACACCTTCTGCACCTAGCTGCATCATGAGAGCAGCATCTGCTGGTGTTGCAACTCCTCCAGCTGCAAAGTTGACAACTGGTAATTTCCCATGTTCGTGGACGTATTGAACTAATTCTACCGGAACTTGGAGTTCTTTTGCTGCGACATAGAGTTCATCTTCACGGAGATTTTGGATGCGACGGATTTCTTGATTCATCATGCGCATATGACGAACAGCCTGAACGATGTCTCCTGTTCCTGGCTCTCCTTTTGTACGGATCATCGATGCTCCTTCAGCAATACGACGCAAGGCTTCACCCAAGTCTTTTGCACCACAAACAAAAGGAACTTGGAATTCTTTCTTGTCCACATGGAAACGATCGTCAGCTGGAGATAACACCTCACTCTCATCGATATAGTCAATCTCGATGGCTTCTAAAATCTGTGCTTCAACAAAATGCCCAATTCGAACCTTGGCCATAACTGGAATGCTGACTGCTTCTTGGATTTCCTTGATCATCTTTGGATCGCTCATACGAGAGACACCACCAGCTGCACGAATATCCGCTGGGATTCGCTCCAAGGCCATAACCGCTGCTGCACCTGCAGCCTCTGCAATTCTTGCTTGTTCAGGATTTTGAACATCCATAATGACGCCACCTTTAAGCATCTGTGCCAAATTTTTATTTAATTCATAACGATTTTCAGTCATTTTCTCTTCCTCAATAGTTGTATTGGTAGCTACAGTTTTATTGTAAGGTAGAAATGACTCAAGAACAAGATAAAAAAAATTGATTTGTCCGGGTACAATTATATCAATCATCAATAAAAGTACCCACAGAGGGTACTTTTATTTCTTAGATTTTTTAATGTTTTTAACAAGATAAAACAGATATCCTGAAACCATGTAGGCAACAAAGATAATGGCTGCCCATCTAAAGACAAATCCCCAACCATATTTATTGGCATTCAAGAAGAAATAAGGGAAGGGACTATCCTTAGCGTTAGGAACGTCCATCTTTAGAACAAAGCCGTTTAAGATTGCAAATCCCATATAGAGCAGTGGTAAAACTGTCCATACAATAGGATCAAACCACTTATATTGACAACTCTTATCAAAAATGATGGTATCAACTAGAAACCAGAGGGGTACGATATAATGGCAAAGGAAGTTTTCCAAACGGTAAAAATCTTTTGTCAAGGGAGCCAACATGAAATGATAGATGACACAGGTAATCATGATACTCATGGTGATACCACCCTTGAGTCGCAAAAGACTTGAACTTTGCCAATAATCACCCTCACGTCGCATCTTCCATAAAAGATAACCTGTAAAAATCATCACCAAGAGGTTGGAAAGCACTGTATAGTAGAGCAACATTCCGAAACCACCGTGCTTGGTAATTTCCAGATAAATACCTGTAAATGCTGCTAAAAACATAAAAGCCCGACTGAAAAAAATTATTTTATTCCAAGCAGTCATGATTAGATCTTTTTAACAAATTCTGATTTCAATTTCATAGCACCAAAACCATCAATCTTACAATCGATGTTGTGGTCACCTTCAACAATACGGATATTTTTAACACGTGTCCCTTGCTTAAGGTCTTTTGGAGCACCTTTTACCTTAAGGTCTTTGATCAAGGTTACTGTATCACCGTCAGCCAATTTATTTCCATTAGCGTCGATAGCAACAAGGCCTTCTTCAACCTCAGCTTGCTCAGCAGGATTCCATTCATAAGCACACTCTGGGCAGACTAGCAAGGCTCCGTCTTCATAGACATATTCTGAATTACATTTTGGGCAATTTGGTAGATTGTTCATCTTATCTCCTTCTATTTTCATGATGGTTTGAATGTCAAATTTTCGTTAACAAAGACTATTATACCTTAAAATTAAAAATTTGACAAATTGCTAAAAAACCGACTCACCACTATCGTGGTCAATCGGTTAAAATTTCAATTAAAAATGTTTGACTGCTTCTGATTTAATTTTTTCGACAACTTCTAAAATACTTAGCCCTGTTGTGTCCAAATAGATTGCATCATCTGCCTGCTTAAGAGGAGAAGTTTCACGATGACTATCTTTATAATCACGCGCAGCAATCTCTTCTTTCAAAGTTTCCAAATCTGTTTCGATCCCCTTTGAAAGATTTTCCTTATAACGTCGTTCTGCACGTTCATCCACTGAAGCAACAAGAAAAATCTTCAATTCAGCTTGAGGTAATACAACTGTACCAATATCTCGACCATCCATGACGATTCCGCCTTGTTGGGCAATTTCTTGTTGAAGGGCTACCAATTTTTCACGAATAGCTGGAATGGCTGCAAAAGCAGATACAGCATTGGTTACTTCATTTTCACGGATTGGATTGGTAACATCAACGTCTCCAACAAAAACAAGCTGTTCCCCTGTTTCAGCACGACCAAAGCTAATCGGATATTGTTCCAATAATTCAAGAAGTCGAGAAGACTCTTCTGGACTTACTTGGTTGTTCAAAGCGATGTAAGTCGCAGCACGATACATGGCACCTGTATCCAGATAAGTATAGCCAAAGTCCTTAGCGATAATCTTAGCTACTGTACTTTTACCACTGGATGCTGGTCCATCAATAGCGATCTGAATTGTTTTCATTCTAACTCCTATCTTGTCTTAAGGACATCACCAGGATTTGCAAACCAAGTTCCTGAAGACATATGACCAGGGTTCAAGGCTTCAAGCTGGGCAATAGAAATGCCTGCTCTAGCTGCAATAGCTGCTTCACCTTCACCTGCAAGGACAGTAATGGTTCCCTCAGCATTTGTATGTTCCTCTGAACTACTTGAAGAAGTTGATCCTGCTTCAGAACTTGATACTTCAACTGAACTACTTGATGATGTTGAAGAAACTTCCTCTACCTTAGGCGCAGAAGAATCATGAAAATCTTTCAAGGCTGCTGTACGATCACTTCCACCAGATGACAGGTAGATTAAAACAGCAATCATACCGACAACGATAACAAAGAAAATACAAGCCAAAATGGTTAGAATACGGTTGGCTACCACTCCTGTTCCCTTATTTCCTCTACTTCTTCGTTCCGAACGACTTT
This sequence comes from Streptococcus infantis, assembly GCF_047463635.1. Classification (GTDB taxonomy): domain Bacteria; phylum Bacillota; class Bacilli; order Lactobacillales; family Streptococcaceae; genus Streptococcus; species Streptococcus infantis_W. The sequence goes on along the minus strand of NZ_JASHDL010000018.1, from coordinate 9,031 downwards.
CCTCGATGTCGTAAATATCTTCTTGCCATGGTTCCTTTTCCATACCTTACTCCTTGTTTTTTTTCTAATTTCTTATTACAATATAAATATGAAAATCACACTTATACCTGAACGATGCATTGCCTGTGGGCTATGCCAAACCTATTCTGATTTATTTGATTACCATGATAATGGTATTGTGCGTTTCTATGATGATCCTAATCTACTAGAGAGAGACGTCCCAGCTAGTGAAGAGCTACTGGAAGCTGTGAAACAGTGTCCCACTCGCGCGCTCATCAAAGATTAATTTGTCATCAGCGGTGATTCGATTTCCAAATCCCACTTCCTCTAGTTTAGCATATTTTTCCAGAAAATTATAGTCTTTTGAAGGACTTATTTTTAGTAAATCTTATCATGACTCACTCTGTTCTTTTATCAGATAGAGGGGTCTTTTTTTCGTTTCCATATAAATTTTACTGATATATTTTCCGAGAATCCCAATCGTCAATAATTGGACACCACCAAGAAATAGAATGACAGCCATCAGAGAGGTCCAACCAGAAGTTGGATTGCCCAGTACGAGAGTACGGACAACTACAAACAATGTCATCACTAAAGCCAGAAAACACGACGAAAGGCCAGCAACAAAGGCTAATATTAAAGGGAAATCTGAAAAATTCACAATCCCTTCAATAGAGTAGAAAAAGAGTTGTCTAAAACTCCAACTTGTCTTACCTGCCTGCCTTTCAACATTAGGGTATTCTAAATAGTGAGTACGGAAACCAACCCAGGCAAAGAGTCCTTTGGAAAAGCGATTGTATTCTGTCAATTCTAACACTGCATCCACAACTGATCTTCTCATCATCCGAAAATCACGGACACCCGATGGAAGGGCTACTGGGCTAATTTTTTGCATAAAACGATAAAAAAAATCTGCGCAGAAACTACGTAAAAAAGGTTCTCCTTCTCGACTGGTTCTGCGTGTTCCAACGCAGTCCAAGTCTGGATTCTGATCTAGTAGTTCCTTCATCTCAAGCAAGAGGCTTGGTGGATCCTGAAGGTCTGCATCCATAACTACCACCAAATCTCCACTTGCTTGTTGTAAACCTGCATATATGGCCGCTTCCTTCCCAAAATTTCGCGAGAAAGAGATATAATGTACTGCAGGATTTTTCTCTCGATAAATCTTTAGAACGTCCAAAGTCCTATCAGTCGACCCATCATCTACAAAAATATATTCGATTTCTGTTCCCAAATCTGGGATCAGTACTTCAAGAGTTTGATAAAAAAGAGGAAGTACTTCCTCTTCGTTTAAACATGGGACTATGATTGAAATCATCATTTTAGTCTTCAAATCCATTTGGATGCTTACTTTGCCAACGCCATGCATCTTCACACATTTCTGTAATACCAAGTCCTGCTTCCCATCCAAGTTCTTCCTTAGCTTTGGCTGGGTCTGAGTAACATTCTGCAATATCACCAGGACGGCGCTCCACAATACGATAAGGAATCGGGCGTCCGACTGCTTTTTCCATATTTTGGATAATTTCAAGGACAGAATAGCCTTTCCCTGTACCAAGGTTGTAAATGTTTAGTCCTGAACCTTTTTGAAGCTTCTTAAGGGCCGCAACGTGCCCTTTTGCTAAGTCAACGACGTGGATATAGTCACGAACACCTGTTCCATCTTCTGTATCGTAGTCATCTCCAAAGACCTGAACTTGTTCCAACTTACCAACTGCGACTTGTGTAACATATGGAAGAAGGTTATTTGGAATACCGTTTGGATTTTCACCCAAATCACCGCTCTTATGCGCTCCGATTGGGTTGAAGTAGCGAAGTAAAACAACGTTCCATTCTGAATCGGCTTTATAGATATCCGTCAAGATTTCTTCAAGCATCAACTTAGTACGACCATAAGGGTTAGTAGCAGAAAGAGGGAAATCTTCGAGGATTGGAACAGTATGCGGATCTCCATAAACTGTTGCTGAAGAGCTGAAGATGATATTCTTACAGTTTGTCTCTTCCATAACTTTCAAGAGACTGACAGTTCCAGCAATATTGTTATCATAGTAGGCAAGTGGGATACGTGTAGATTCCCCTACAGCTTTCAAACCAGCAAAATGAATCACACCTGTTGGTTCTTCATGTTTGAAAATATCACGAAGTGTATCTGTGTCACGAATATCTGCTTCGTAGAAAGGAATTTCTACCCCAGTGATTCTTTCGACTACTTCAAGACTTTTACGACTACTGTTTACCAAATTATCGACAACAACAACTTGGTGTCCTGCTTGGACCAGTTCGATGACGGTGTGAGTTCCGATAAAACCAGCTCCACCCGTTACCAGAATTTTTTCTTGCATTTTATTTCCTCAATTCTTGGATTATTTTTTTCATTTTACCATTTTTGATAGGGAAAGTCATTTACTTTCCTAACACTATCGTAAAATCTAAGTAAAAGATTTACTATTGTTTCTTTTTAATGTATCTTTCAGTTGGATAATCTGCTGGATCCAATACTCCACTTCTTCCTTGAAGCATTTGAGCTAGGTGATAACCGATAATAGGACCAGTCGTTAACCCTGAAGATCCTAGACCACTTGCTGTATAGACTCCTGATAAGTTTGGAACCTGTCCGAAAAATGGAGAGAAATCACTTGTATAAGCACGAATCCCCACACGTTCACCAGATAAAATTGCATCCTTTAAGCTAGGATAAAACGGACTTGCTGCCTCCTCCATTTGTTGGAGCAAATTCTCGTCAACTGTTAGGTCAAATCCCATGTCATTTTCATGGGTAGCTCCTAGAGATAATTTACCGCCTGGAAATGGTATCAAATCCCACTCTCCTTCTGGCATAACCACAGGGTATGTTCCCATGTCTTGTTTCACTTGATAATCTCTAAGTTGTCCTTTTTGAGGACGAACATCCACCTCATATCCTAAGGGATCTAACATGTGTCCAAGCCAAGCTCCCGTAGATAAAATTACTTGGTCAAACATTTGATTGTCTATCTGATAGCCTGATGATAGAGGTTTCAGACTAACCTCTTTCTTTATAACTTTCACTTGACTGGTTTCCAATAACCGACTTACTAGGAGTTGCCCGTCTACTCGAGCTCCTCCAGAAGCATAGAGTAATCTTTCAAATCCCTCTAATTCAGGGAACAACTTATTTGTAGCGGTTTGATCCAGAATGGCTAATTCCCCTATTAAGGGAGATTCATCTCTACGTTGCAAGGCTAAGTCATAGAGTTCCTCGAGCTTGGAATCATCTTTTTTGAGAAGGAAGACTCCTGAGCACTGGTAGAAATCAACCTTTTGACCAGTTTTTTCTAAATCAGCTAATAAATCTACATAAAAGTCTGCTCCTAGGCGCGCCATCTTATACCAAGCTTTATTGCGTCGTTTAGAGAACCAAGGACTGATGATTCCTGCTGCGGCCTTGGTAGCTTGTCCGTACCCATGATCAAAGACAGTTACTTCGACATCTGCTTCCTTAGAGAGATAGTAGGCAGCTGTTGCCCCTACAATTCCTGCTCCTACAATGGCAACTTTTTTCATTGTCTTTACCTTCTAACTAGATATGATGGAATGGATTGGTAGAAGCCTGACTTGCGATTACTTCTAGTGACCAAGCATTCTCTTCCTTCCATTCGTTCAAGAGCGCTGCAATTCTTTCCACAAAAAGCACTTCGATATAGTGTCCTGGATCTAGAGCTAACAAACCATCTGACAACATATCTTGGGCAGTATGGTAGTAAATATCACCAGTGATATAGACATCTGCCCCCTTTGCCAAAGCATCCTTATAGAATGACTGCCCACTGCCACCACAGATGGCCACTCTTGAGATGGTTTTTTGCAAATCACTCTCTTGATAATGTACCATTCGAAGACTATCTAGACCAAAGACTTGCTTGACACATTGGGCCAATTTCCCAAATGTCTGAGGCTGAATATTTCCAATACGTCCAATCCCACGTTCAGGGCCTGTCTCCTGCAGATAAATCGTCTCCTCGATACCTAGCATCTGGCAGAACCAGTCATTGAGACCATTTTCAACGATATCAATATTGGTATGGCTAACATAAACTGCGATGTCATGCTTGATTAGGTCGATGTAAATCTGATTTTGAGGACGACTAGCTACCAAGTCCTTAATCGGACGAAAGATAGGCGCGTGCTTAACGATAATCAGATCAACACCCTTGTCAATAGCTTCAGCGACTGTCTCTTCACGAATATCAAGGGCAACCATGACTTTTTTAATTTCCTTGTCTAGGGTGCCAATTTGCAGACCACGACTATCACCTTCCATAGAAAATTCTTGTGGGCAATAGGCTTCATAACGCTTAATCACTTCACTTGCTTTCATGGAGCACCTCCTTAATGGCTTGAATTTTATCTGCTAGAACCTGACGTTCTTCTTGATTTTTTTCTGGAATTTGACTAAGGGCAAACTCAAGCTTAGCAGCTTCTTTTTGCCATTTTTGGATGAAGACTGGACTGACTTCTTTGGACAAGAATGGGCCAAAGCGGACATCAGTTGCTGATAGATTCATTTCGCCAACTTCTGCAACTATGATCTCGTAGAATTTCCCTGCTTCTTCTAGGATACTTTCTGCTATGATTTGAAAACCATGCTCTTGTAACCAAGAACGCAACTCATCTTCTCGGTTATTTGGTTGAAGAATCAAACGATCAACATTGGCAAGTTTGTCTAATCCTTCTTCTAAGATCGTAGCAATCAAACGGCCACCCATTCCAGCAATAGTGATGACAGAGACTTGGTCAGCCTCTTCAAAAGCTGCCAGGCCATTGGCTAAACGAACCTGAATTTTCTCAGTCAAACCATGACTCTCAACATTTTTGACTGCAGATTGATAGGGACCTACCACTACCTCTCCTGCAATGGCACGCTCAATGTGACCTTTTTCAACTAGTTCAATCGGTAAATAAGCATGGTCGCTTCCGACGTCCAGTAAAACAGCTCCTTGGGGAACAAAAGAAGCTACCGTTTCTAATCTCTTCGAAATCATTTTCTCTCACTTTCCAAAAGTCTATTTCCCTTTATTATACCATATTTTGTCTAGCAATTCTGTACCTAAAAAAGACCGCAATCAAGGATTGCAGCCTTTCTTTATTTTTTTGCTTGATAACGACTTGTCAGGATGAAAATGACAGCAAATATGACCATCATAATGCCATAGACAGGTAATGTTTGTCCTGTAAGTGTTGAAATTTCAAGCAATTTTTGAATTCTTGGAAATAGAGCTGTTCCAAGGAAGCCACCAACTGACCAAATAATCAAGAGAACACGCCACAGACTAAATGGCAAACAAGCTCTAACTACAGACATGAAACCAATCGATGCCAATAGATAATACAAAAGTGTCGAAATTTCAATTGCCGACCAACCTTGACTGGTTCCAAAAATTTTAATAAATAGAACGCTAAAGACTACCATCAAGGCACTTGGTAGTGCACGGAGCATGGATTTTCTGAGGAAGTTTTGTTCTACTGGTTTAATATTTCGCTCAAAGGTCAATACGAACGGTGGGAAGCCTTCCACGAACTGGTCAATCATGGTAATCTGAATCGGAATGAATGGGAAAATTAAAATCCATTCAGTACGTCCCAACAAAGCACTCGCAATACAGATGACTGCAAGCAGGAAGGAATAGATTGTCTTAATCAAGAAAATTGGAGCAATGTGGGCAATGTTATTGACCACACGACGACCTTCAAAGAGAATCTCAGGAACATCATTAAAGTCTGAGTTCAAGAGGACCAGATTTGCAATCTGACGAGTCGCTGGATCTCCTTCAGCCATCACGATGGAACAATCTGCCTCACGGAGGGCAAGGATATCATTGACACCATCTCCTGTCATTGCAGTCGTATGACCTGCTTTTTTCAACGTTTGGATGATCAGTTTCTTTTGATGAGGAGAGACACGTCCGAAAATCGCTGTCTCCTCAGCCATGGCAACCAACTCTTCATCAGTAATTTTCGAGCAATCTACGTAGCTGTGGTAATCTGCAAAACCAGCTTTTTGAGCAATACTTGAAACCGTAACTGGATTATCACCAGAGATAATTTTCAGCCCCACTTCCTGAGAACGAAGATAGTCTAGAGTTTCAGCTGCCCCTTCTCGGATTGGATCTAGAATTTCAAGCAAAGCCAAAGCCTGAATATCAGATGGCTTTTGTGGCTTGTGGTGATCAAGTTTTTCTTGACTGAGGGCCAGAACTAAGACACGAGATCCTCGTTCAAGAGCTTCTCTAGCCTCATGAACTTCAGCATCCAACAACATCTCCGGTGCACCTAGGAAAACAGTTCCGAGACCTTCCAACTCCATTGCTCCCCATTTACGATCGCTAGAAAATGGAAGACTAGAAATCATCGGATAAGCTACTTGACCTTGAAAACGTTGACGGATAGCTTGAGCTGTAGGATTTTTATCCTCACTGTTTGCCATATAGCTGGTTAGTATGTCGGCAATAGCATCCTTGTCATAAGTCTGGGTCAGAGGAAGGACAGTCTCAACCTGCATCTTCCCTTGGGTGATGGTACCTGTCTTATCCAAGCAGAGCATATCCACGCGCGCTAGGGTTTCAACAGAGTACATCTCCTGCACCAAGACCTTTTTCAACCCAAGCTTGATAACAGCAGTTAAGAGAGAGGTAATGGTTAAGAGGGCAATCCCCTTAGGCAACATTCCCAAAAGAGCCGTAGATGAATTCACTACAGAAGACTTCAGTGGTAAACCTTTTAAGACCAAAGCTTCAAGCAAAAGAGCAATTCCAAATGGAATGATGATTTTACCCGTAAAACCTGCTAGCTGGTCTAGCGATTTCATGATACGTGAGTTGATGGGTTTAACTGTCTTAGCTTCAAGCATGAGTTTGGCTGCATAGTTATCTGCTCCTACATGATGAACTTGAGCAAAGACAGAACCACTGGCAAGAAAACTACCTGACAACATTAAGTCTTCTACTTCTTTTTGCACCAAGTCGCTCTCGCCCGTTAACATGGCTTCATTGACTTCTGCAAAACCTTCTAATACAATCGCATCACTTGGAATTTGATCCCCTGCAGACAAGCGAATCACATCATCCAAAACAAGCTCTTCAGGGTCTAAAGCAATTTCTTGTCCATCACGGATAGTGGTAATCTTTTCTTTATTCAGGAGATTGAGTTTATCAACCATATGCTTGGCACGTAGCTCGGTTACAATTCCTGAAAAAGCATTAAAACAGATAACCGCAAAGAAAACCAGGTTGCTCCAGGCTTGAACAAAAGCGAGCGCTAATGCAATAGCAAAGTTTAAAGCATTGAAGAGAGTAAAGACATTTCGTTTTACAATCTGCCAAGTACTGGTACTAGCTGATGCTTTGAAATCATTGACCTGTCCCTGTTTCTGACGTTCTTTAACTTCTGATTGGCTTAAGCCTATAATTTTATTTTTATCCATAAGTTCTATCATATCATTTTTTTAAAAATAATTCTAATTTCATATGAAGAGCAATTCCGCCTAAACAAAAAAACATTTGCTTGTCCTAGTATGATAAGGTATAATAAAAGAAAGAAAATTGAAGGAGATACCATGTTTTATACTTATCTTCGTGGGCTGGTTATGTTGATTCTTTGGTCTATCAACGGTAATGCTCATTATCATAATACGGATAAAATTCCGAGTCAAGATGAAAACTATATTCTAGTTGCGCCCCATCGTACCTGGTGGGATCCAGTTTATATGGCCTTTGCGACCAAACCGAAGCAATTTGTATTTATGGCTAAAAAGGAACTCTTTACCAACCGTATCTTTGGCTGGTGGATTCGCATGTGCGGTGCCTTTCCAATCGATCGTGAAAATCCTAGCGCTTCGGCTATCAAATACCCTATCAATGTTCTTAAAAAGAGCGACCGATCTCTCATCATGTTTCCAAGTGGTAGTCGCCATTCTAACGATGTCAAAGGTGGCGTAGCTCTGATTGCCAAAATGGCTAAGGTTCGCATCATGCCAGTTACTTACACTGGCCCAATGACCTTAAAAGGACTCATCAGTCGCGAACGTGTCGATATGAACTTCGGAAATCCTATCGATATCTCGGACATTAAGAAGATGAATGATGAGGGAATTGAGATAGTTGCTGAACGTATCCAATCAGAATTCCAACGTCTGGATGAAGAAACAAAACAATGGCACGATAATAAAAAACCAAATCCTTTGTGGTGGTTTATTCGCATACCAGCACTGATTCTTGCTGTCTTAGTTGCGATTGTTACCATCGTCTTTAGCTTTATTGCAAGTTTTATCTGGAATCCAGAAAAAAAACAAAATCAATTAGGTTAGAAGAAAATGGCTTTAGGACATTCCCTAAAGCTATTTTAATTTGACTGACAGCCGATTACTTTTAAATAAAATATTTTATTGACAAAGATTTGATTCTATAGTATACTTTTTAAGTAAGCTGATTTAGCTCAGTAGGCAGAGCGCATCCATGGTAAGGATGAGGTCGCCGGTTCGATCCCGGCAATTAGCATTGTTTAACAGTTCCTTGGTATAGGAACTTTTTTTATTGACATTTTATGGATCTTATAGTAGAATAGACAATGCGATGAGTCGATATGTAGCGAGAGCTACTATTGAGCAAAGGAGGTCATAACGCAGGAGCGGACCTTGAGAAATTGTGTGAACCGGTTTCTCACATGGAGATGCCTCTCAAAGCTTTCTGGTTTTTCCAGAGAGCTTTTTTTATTTTCCTAAACGCCACTAAATCCTATCTGGGTTTAGTCGTAAAGATACTAAGATGACCAATGAAATCTCTAATTACAGCAAAAGTTACAGGGCAAACTGTATTATATACCTTAGCATTGAAAGGAAAATGATATATTTTACCCCTCGTAACAAAAAAAGGCTCTATAATATTTGTAGTGGGTAAATCCCCTATGGATATTATGGAGCCTATTTTTGTGTAGAAAAAAAGTCCCATATGACCTATAATGAAAAGCGATCAAACAACTCATTAGAAAGAATCATATG
>NZ_JASHDL010000017.1:0-41214 GCF_047463635.1 Streptococcus infantis | reverse complement strand
CAAATGCCTGGTATTGCTCTAGCTCGTCACTGGTCAAGCTATCGATGCCATTATAGCCCCCACGTTCTTCCCTTAACTGCTTAGCGTTCCTGTCGGTCACTGCCTTCAGTATCAGGTTGTTCATGGTGCTATGCGCGTGCTTGGGTGCTTGTTCCCAGTTCTCAATACTGTCATGCAAGGTTTTTCTTTTTGGCTTTTCTAGCGCCCTCTGCATACGGAACTTAGAAAGTTCATCACGCATTTCAAAGAAAGCTTTGACTAGGTTCTTCTTAAACTCTTTTACAGGTTCTGTATTTCGTAAGTAAGTGATCAGCAAGGTTGCTTGTTGCTCATTCAAAATATAGTCCCGTACATTTTGCCCACTCTCTGAAGGTGAAATTTTAAATTGCACCTTTCCGAAGCTCTCAAAGTCCTCTCGATGCTTATTCAGCAAAATCTTCAAATGTCTGTGCTTAACTTCTGCACACTCTGCTACGATACTACTCAGTGTATACGGTTCTTTCTTGCCGTCCATGTAGACTAGTTCCATTGGTTCACTCCTTTCTTAGATTTCCTTTTGATTTAGTTCTATTTTTTTCGTACTATCTCCTAAAAAAATATCGTCCAGTTTTACCTGATACAATTCCGATAACTCTTTAAGTAGCTCAAAAGGGATTAGCGTACTATCTTTTTCGTACTTTGAGATAGTCTGAAAATTCTTGTTGACCTTCTTAGCCACTTGGCGCAAAGTAAAACCTGCATTTACTCGACACGCTCTTAGCGTCCATTGTGCCATATTCTTATAGCTCCTTTCAAGATTGATAAAATCATGGTACTATTTTTTTCGTACTTTGTCAACGCTGTTGTTGAAAAATTTTATTTTTTTCGTACTTTGTCTTTTTTGTGTTATAATCAGGTTGTAGAATTAAAGTAAGGGAGTTTTTAACAATGGCAAAAAATAGCCCTCAGGATTTAAAGAATAGAGAATATTTCTCTAATAATCTTAACCGTGTTATGAAAGAAAAAGGTATCAGACAGATAGACCTGCATAATGCTTTAGAAATTCCTAAAAGTACAATAACTGGTTATGTAAAAGGTAGATCAATGCCAACATCTGGCAATCTTCAAAAACTTGCTGATTATTTGGGAGTGAAAAAATCTGATCTTGACCCTCGCTTTTCTGACAAAGATGTTTACAAAGAATTTTTATATATGTTAGATAAACAATTAGACGAAGAAAAATACCTCGTAAAAAATGTTTCAAAAGATAAAATTTTTCAGAAAGTAAAAGAGAGAGAGAAAAGGGACAAGGAAATAATTGAACTAGCAAAGAGTAAAAATTTCCCAATCAGTCCTGAAGAGTTTCTCACTACTATCACTGAATCATTAAATGAATACAATCCCAAAGACAACTATGAAGTTTTAAATGCCCTTGCGCTAAAGACAAGTAATATCCTATTCTGGCTAGATATTGTATTTCAAAAAACAAGTAGTGAATTCTACATAGTTTTTGAAGATAAGGAATTCAACCAAGAATATTACAACAAATTATATAAAAAGTTTGAAAATCTATTTGAAGAAATTAAGTCTTTAGCTCTTCAAGAAGCTGAGAAAGATAAAGAAAATCTAGATGATTTTGCGTTACTTTGGGGTATAGACTAACCCACGCGCCACAATATCCAACAATCCTGAAGCACGTACTTTCTCGTACTTCAGCAAGTCCGCTGACCTTGTCTAAACCTTGCCACTTTTTAGGGTGTTAGAAATGTTAGTTTTCCAACTATTAAGAACTAATAGAAACGGGTTTGGAATTGTTTACCCCATCGCTTTTTAGGGACTCAGAAAATGAAGAAAATTGTTTTTTTCCAGTATTCTTGAAAATCCGACTTTTTTCCAACATTTACCCGTATAAGCTCTATATCTACCAATTTTACGGAGTAAAATCTTGGTACGCCAGAGAATTACAAACCATTCTAGAATATATGGAGTGGCGTAACTTTAACCAAGTTATAGACAAAGCAAAATAGCCTGTGAAGACTCCGGAAAAACCGTGGTTGCCAATTTTGTTGATGTCAACAAAACCCAAAAGATAAACTCAGATTTTGAAAAAACTTTAAATACAGGCCTGTTTACTATAAACAAGCCCATAATAGCCCCATATCCGCCTTATTTCCTACTCTGGTATTATTTACCGCCTGACTCTTTAAAATCGAATGTGGGGCAATCTGTGAAGCCCTAGCATGATTTAAACCACAATCTAAAACCTTTTTAATAATAGCTTGCCTGCTGATGTATTTTAGAAAGGTTTATCATCATGAAAATAACTGAAGTTATAAAAAAAGACGGTAGTAAAGTCTATCGTACTAATGTATATCTAGGAATTGACCAGGTAACAGGAAAGAAAGCCAAAACAAGTGTAACGGGTAGGACAAGGAAAGAGGTCAAGCAGAAAGCAAAGCACGCGCAAGATGATTTTATATCGAACGGTTGTACTGTGACAAAAGTAGTACCTGTAAAGAATTATCAGGAGTTAGCTGATCTATGGCTAGATAGTTATCAGCTAACAGTAAAGCCTCAGACTTTTGTAGCAACTAAGCAAATGCTCTATAATCACCTTATACCTGTCTTTGGTAGTCTGAGACTGGCCAAGTTATCTGTTAGCTATATACAAAGCTTTATCAACGATTTATCTACTCAGATAGTCCATTATGCAGTGGTTCATTCAATAAATAGGCGTGTCTTACAGTATGGGGTATCTCTCCAGCTCTTGCCATTTAATCCAGCTAGAGACATTATTCTTCCTAAACAGCCTAAACGTGAGAATACAGCAATCAAGTTCATAGCTTCAGACGATTTAAAGGCTCTGTTGCTCCACATGGAAAAACTAGCGTTTAAGAAATACAGTTATTATCTTGATTTTGTTCTGTATAGTGTCTTACTTGCTACTGGGTGCCGTTTCGGAGAAGTAGTAGCCCTGGAATGGTCTGATATTGACTTAGAGAATGGAACCGTCAGCATAAGCAAGAACTACAATAGATTTTTAAAGCTAATAGGTACACCAAAAAGCAAAGCAGGAGTTAGGACAATCAGCATAGACAAGAAAACAGTCAACATGCTACGTCTATACAAGAATAGGCAACGCCAATTATATTTGCAGTCTGGGGCGCGTGCTTCGTCTGTGGTGTTTGCAACACCTACGAGAGAGTACCAGAACCTGGCAACCAGACAAGAGGCTTTAGATCGACGGTGTGCCGAGATTTCTATTCCTCGCTTTACTTTCCACGCTTTCCGCCATACTCACGCTAGTTTATTGCTAAATGCTGGTATCAGCTATAAAGAATTACAATACCGTTTAGGTCATGCTACTTTAGCTATGACCATGGATATATACAGCCACCTATCTGCAGATAAAGAAAAAGAGGCGGTTTCATATTTTGAAAAAGCCATGAATAGCTTGTAAGTCCACAAAAAGGTGAACAAATTTATATTTTTAAAACTCATAGGCTGACTAAAAAGCCTATTAAATCAACGTTTATAGACAAAAAAGGAGAAAAACATGACATTCGAAGAAATCTTGCCTGGACTAAAGGCGAAAAAGAAATATGTACGTACTGGCTGGGGTGGAGCTGAAAATTATGTCCAGCTCTTTGATACCATTGAACAAAATGGCGTCGCTCTTGAAGTGACACCCTATTTCCTCATCAACGTATCTGGAGAAGGGGAAGGTTTTTCCATGTGGAGTCCGACACCATGTGATATCCTAGCGACGGATTGGGTTGAAGTCCATGACTAAACGTGTCTTAGTTACGGGCGTTAGTTCAGGGATTGGTCTGGCTCAAGCTCGACTCTTTTTAGAAAAAGGTTATCAGGTTTTTGGAGTAGATCAGGGTGAAAAGCCTGCCTTACAAGGTGACTTTTGCTTTCTACAACGTGATTTAACACTTGACTTAGAACCAATTTTTGACTGGTGCCCTCAGGTGGATGTTCTCTGCAATACAGCTGGAGTTTTGGATGACTACAAACCTTTACTAGAACAATCTGCTCAGGAAATCCAAGAAATTTTTGAAATCAACTATGTGACACCAGTAGAGCTGACGCGACATTATCTTACGCAAATGCTAGAGAATAAAAAAGGGATCATCATCAATATGTGTTCCATTGCTTCAAATCTAGCAGGCGGGGGTGGTCACGCCTATACCTCGTCTAAGCATGCCTTGGCTGGTTTTACCAAGCAATTAGCTCTAGACTATGCAGAAGCTGGTATCCAGGTCTTTGGGATTGCTCCTGGTGCAGTCAAGACGGGTATGACCGCAGCTGATTTTGAACCAGGTGGTCTGGCAGACTGGGTAGCCAGTGAAACACCTATCAAACGCTGGATTGAGCCAAGTGAAATAGCTGAAGTCAGCCTCTTTTTAGCAAGCGGAAAAGCGAGTGCTATGCAGGGACAGATTCTGACTATTGATGGTGGTTGGAGCTTGAAGTAGCATAGTTGCTATTCTATAAATATGTGGAGGTAAGCTATGAAAAGAGATGAGTTTGGATTTGTCTTGCCCAATCTCTACTATCAGTTTTTAACAGAGTGGGAAGAGATTGACCCCTATGAAATTGGAGATACTGGTATCTGTTTGTATGCCAAGGAGGATCTAAAAGAGCGTAATGAAACTTATCAGATTGAGGAAGTAGAGTCAGATTACTTTATGATTGGACAGGAAGGAGATTTGGCCTACTTTATCAAGAAAAATGCTGATGATTGCATTTATGAAAATGACTTGGGTGCTTTAGGCTCCTTAGACATGCAAAAAGTTGCTGCAAACGTCTATGACTTTATTGATAAGAGTTTAGAGGAAGAGTTGTAAAACTGGGAGGGAGAAATCATGTTTAGAGTGCTAGATGCAGATTCACCGATTTCAAAAGAAGATTTTTTACAATTTGAGGAGATTCTTGGGAAGAAATTGCCAAAAACTATGTTGGGCTTTTATCTCAAGCACAACGGTGGTCAGCCCCAAGTAAGGGGTGTTCACGATGACCGTCATTTATTTCCTTTCAATTCCTTTAATTCACTTGAGGAGATGAAGAAGTCTCTTACATGGTTTGACGATGAGGCTGTGCCTGAGGGATTTAAGGGCGCAGATCTTCTCCATTTTGCCTATGATCCTGGATCTGGCAATTATGCTCTTTCACTAAGGGAAGAGAACTTTGGCAAGGTGTATTTCTATGTTCTAGAAGAAACAGCTGAGGTGTATGGTCAGTGGCCATCTTTTGAGGATTTTTTGAATTCTTTTGTTGAAGAGTGAGACTAAAAAGGAGAAGGGATGCGGAAATACCAAGAACTTTCACTAGAGCAGATCATCGAGCAGGTACGCATGGACAAGTTGGTATCAGATGATTTTTGCCTCTATGGCAAGGAGGATGGAGAACTGGCACTAGATAGGCTCTATTGGGTATCAAATTATCCGGATGTCGTGGAAGACCGTGATATTTATCCTGCTGATGTAGTGGAGCAAGATCTCCAGCTAGTCTACTATGGAGAGCAGTTGATTGACGTTCTTTCGGTTGCACTTGAGGAAAAGCCAGATGTAAGTCACAAAGACTTGGTCGAGGCTTTGAAATATTACCATCAGCATGATAGTTTTATACCCTTTGAACCCTAGTTACAAAGCTAGAATGTTGCAGTTCCATTGATAATAAAAAAAGGAGTTAAGAAATGATAGATTACGAAAACATAAATGAAAAAATTGCCCCTTTTAGCCTGCTTGTATATGATGAGGATCCTAAAAATGTTCGCGGGTCGTTTATTTATTACCCAGATGGAGAATACAGACAGGAAGTGTTTGATACTCGAGAAGAGGAGGGATTTGAAGGAAATGGCTACGATTGGGCATCCTTGGCTTTGGTATTTTTGGAGGAAAAAATGCCTGAATTAAGCGATGCTATTGACTTTGATCCTGAAGGAAGTATGTTTTGTGCCTATTCTTCCAAGGTGGACGCCTTGGCTAAATTTGCTTTAGGATTTAAAGAATTTTGTGATGATATCGAATCTATGAAAGACTTGTTCAGTAGAGCAGAGTTGGATTAATTGACTAAAATCTCTTTAAATTTTTTTAAAAAAGAATAGAAAGGGTTTCAGATGAAGCTATCAGAAGTAGTTGAGCTAGTGGAAAATCATCCAGACCTACATCCCTATTTAGATAAAATATTAAAAAAGAATAAGAAGACCCAAGTTAGTTATCTCGAATCACTGAATCATCTGGCCTATTTACTTTATCTGGATGGTCAAGAGGAAATGGCTAAGGAATTATTAGATCGTATCATACAAGTTCCATTTGAAGGGAATTATAACACTTGGACCTTTGTTGATAGCTCTCTAGTTTTATTGGCCTATCTGGAAAGAGAAAAAGAAAATCAGGTACTCGTCTATAAAAAACTCCTTTTATCTCCATTAGAACAAGGGGAGGAATCAACTCAAAAAATAAGAAGGAGAGTTCATCAGAGATTTTTGAATGGTGATAGCTTGGAGCAAAAGCTTGCAAAAATCGAGCAAGCTTCAAGTCCTGAATCGGAAATGGAACGCCGTTTGCTATACTTGACAGATCTATTGAAGATTCACCTCTTTATTGTTGAGTCAACGTGTGAAGAGATAGATATCCAGGCAAAAATCAAAGAGAATATGGAAATACTAAAGAAGTATATTAAGGAGCATGAAATCTATAGCCTCTTTCCTTTTAAGGGATAAGGGTAAGTTATTGATCTTGGACTTTTAGAAAGAGTAGAATATGGAAATAAAAAAACACTTTGGTGTCTATGGCATTTGCTATGAGAATGGGAAATTGCTTTGCATTGAGAAAATGAGAGGGCCTTATCAGCATCGTTTTGATTTACCGGGTGGTAGTCAGGAAATCGGTGAGGGGTTGACAGAAACCCTCAAGAGAGAAGTTTTGGAAGAGACGGGCTATACGCTTATCCGTTATTGCAATCCTAGGATTTATGATGTACTGGTTCAAGAAGAAGGGCAAGACTTCGCAGTACATCATATCATGGCCTTTTATGATATCGTACTTGATTTAGAACGTTCTCAAAAATCCCTTCCTCATGAAGTTCTTGATGGAAGTAACGATTCAGCAAATGCAATTTGGCTTCCTATTGAGCAGATTACCGAAGAAAATGCCTCACCCTTAGTATTGAAGGTGAAGGCGGAGTTACAAGGATTTCCTGAATTAGAACTGACAAGATATAGAAATTGGAAGGTAAAGATGGGGGATAATGGAACTATTTAAAACATGGAAGAAAAATATGGTTCTCTATGGTCTTAAATCTCAAATTGGAACTGTATACCGAAACAGTGATGGGACAACAAGTTTTTATGATATTGGGAATTTTCTATACCTAGCAGGGGAGTTGAATTCCAGATTTTGGGAAGATTTTGTTAGGCAATATGGTTTAGATTATAAGATTATTATATCAGAAGACACTAAGTGGCAAGATTTTCTGCATCGGCAAGTTGGGTTAATTTCTTTTACTCGCTATTCTTTTAAGGATAAGGCAAATTTTCAAGTTGAATTTCTAATGATCTAGTTAGTCATATAGAGGAAGGTTACAATATTGTACCTATTGATAATCGTATTTATAACTGCCTTTCTGAGGAAGAATGGTCACAAGATTTAAAGGGAGATTTTGAGTCCTATCAGGATTTTTCTTTAAAAGGAGGATTTGGCTTTGTGGTTCTTAAAAATAAAGAACTGATTGCTGGGATTTCCTCAGGGTTAGTTTACCGTGGAGCAGTTGAAGTGGAAGTTGCAACTAGACCAAACGAACAAGGAAATGGATTTGCTAAAAAGCTTGGTGCTGCAATGATTCTAGAGAGTTTAAATAGAGATATGTTTCCTCTTTGGGATGCTCATAACGAGGCTTCCAAAAAAGTAGCAGAATTTTTAGGATATGAGTTAGTTGAACCTTATGAAGCTTTTGAACTAGATGAAAGCGTCATATAATGATATCTGATATTGTATCTTTTAAGACGAGGTGAATGGACATGCAAAATCAACTGGCTCTTAGTGGAGAACAAATTGTTGAAAAAGTTTATCCTCAACTATTTCACCATATCGGTATGATTCGTGGGGAATACTTGTTGAGAGAAATAAACCAAAACATACTATTACCAAATTGTCAGCAATTTGTAAAAGATTATCTAGACACTATTTGCCATTTATACTCAGATGAAGAGGTCTGGTATCGCTTTTCAGAGTTAACAAATGCAGAAGCAAATAGTCTAGACGGGACTAAAGAGTATTTTGACGAACGCCACCCATTATTTGGATATAGAGGTACTAGGCGTTTACTGGCATGTCCAGATGAATTTCAGGCTGAGGCACATGTCGTTACAGAAGTTTATCAAACTAATCCCAATCTGTCTGTTATTTTTCCTTTTGTCAATGATGCTGAACAGTTAAAACAAGCTATTAGAGTATTGCGTCAGCATGGTTTCACTGGAAAAATTGGAACAATGATTGAATTACCGTCAGCTTATTTTGACTTGGACAGGATACTGGAAACTGGTATTTCAAAGATTGTAATTGGAATGAATGATTTGACTTCATTTATTTTTGCCACTGTGAGAAATAGTCAATGGCACGATATGGAAAGTCCAATAATGTTAGAAATGCTGAGACAGATGCAGGATAAAGCAAGGACGAAAAAGATAGATTTCGCCGTGGCAGGCTATCTGAATCCTTCTTTCATACAAAAAATGAATCAGATGGGGATTGAGTGCATTATCCACTACAGTTCTATTCCGGAGATTTTTAATTTAGAGATTGACCATCCAGATCATCTCAAACGTGTAAAAGAAGAAAGTAAAAACATACAAAGGAGCAACCTATGACACCTCAAGAAATGTGGAATACCTACAAGAAAATCAATCCCTTGATCGGAGATGAAATCGACGCCTGGGCTTTTGGAGTGGAAGCCGATCTCTTGGCAGACTTGGTTTTAAAAGGTGAAAAGACGGCAACCGCCTCAGCTTACGACCTTTACGCAGTAGAGGACGAACTCCTTCCCCAAGAAGGGACCTTTGATGTTATTTTAGACAGTAAGGATCAAGCTATCTGCATTATTGAAATTACAAAGGTTTCCGTTCAGCCTTTCCATCAGGTTTCAGCCGACCATGCCCACAAGGAAGGTGAGGGAGACAAATCTTTAGCCTATTGGGTCAGGTTCATGAAGATTTTTTCAAAGACTGGTTAGGAGAAGCAGGTCTGGATTTTACACCTGACAGCAAGATTGTTTTGGAAGAATTTCGCAAGGTCTACCCTCTCTAGACTGCTAGTAGGAAGAAAGTTTTGGAAATCACTGTCCAAAGCTTTTTTCTGACTTAAAATATGATAAAATAGGTATGTTTGAACTAGAGCATTTGCTCAGAAATATAGAATAGGAGAAAATGATGCAAGCAGTAGAACATTATATTAAACAATTTGTTCCTGAACATTATGATTTATTTTTAGACTTGAGTCGTGAGACTAAGACGTTTTCAGGAAAAGTAACCATTACTGGTCAAGCTAAAAGTGACCGAATTTCCCTTCACCAAAAGGACTTAGAAATTGCTTCTGTTGAAGTAGCAGGTCAAGCTCGTCCATTTACAGTTGATAATGAAAACGAAGCTCTTCATATCGAACTTACAGAAGCAGGTTCAGTTGATTTGGTCATCGCTTTTTCAGGTAAGATCACAGATAACATGACAGGGATTTACCCATCTTACTACACAGTTGATGGAGTTAAGAAGGAAGTCTTGTCTACTCAGTTTGAGAGCCACTTTGCCCGTGAAGCCTTCCCATGTGTGGATGAGCCAGAAGCCAAAGCAACCTTTGACCTAGCTCTTCGTTTTGACCAAGCAGCAGGCGAAATTGCCTTGTCAAACATGCCTGAGATTAACGTTGAAAACCGT
Organism: Streptococcus infantis; assembly: GCF_047463635.1. Taxonomy (GTDB): domain Bacteria; phylum Bacillota; class Bacilli; order Lactobacillales; family Streptococcaceae; genus Streptococcus; species Streptococcus infantis_W. The sequence goes on along the minus strand of NZ_JASHDL010000017.1, from coordinate 31,298 downwards.
AAGGAAACTGGCATCTGGAAATTTGAGACAACTCCACGTATGTCCTCATACTTGCTAGCTTTCGTTGCTGGTGATTTGCAAGGGGTAACTGCTAAAACTAAAAATGGTACTTTGGTAGGTGTTTACTCAACCAAGGCCCATCCACTTTCAAATCTTGATTTCTCATTAGACATCGCTGTTCGCTCAATCGAGTTTTACGAAGATTACTACGGAGTCAAGTATCCAATTCCTCAGTCTCTTCACATCGCCCTTCCTGACTTCTCAGCTGGTGCTATGGAAAACTGGGGTCTGGTAACTTACCGTGAAGTTTACTTGGTTGTTGATGAAAACTCAACCTTTGCCAGCCGTCAACAGGTAGCTCTTGTCATTGCTCACGAACTTGCTCACCAATGGTTTGGTAACCTTGTAACTATGAAGTGGTGGGATGACCTCTGGCTCAATGAAAGCTTCGCGAATATGATGGAATACGTCTGTGTGGATGCCATCGAGCCAAGTTGGAATATCTTTGAAGATTTCCAAACAGGTGGAGTACCTCTGGCTCTTGAACGCGATGCGACGGATGGCGTTCAATCTGTTCACGTTGAAGTCAAACACCCAGATGAAATCAATACTCTCTTTGATGGAGCTATCGTCTATGCCAAAGGAAGTCGCCTCATGCACATGCTTCGTCGTTGGTTAGGGGATGCTGATTTTGCCAAAGGTTTGCATGCTTACTTTGAAAAACACCAATACGGAAATACGATTGGTCGTGACCTTTGGAATGCTCTCGGACAAGCATCTGGTCGTGATGTAGCAGCCTTCATGGATTCTTGGTTGGAGCAACCTGGTTATCCAGTCCTTACTGCCACAGTTGAAAATGATGTTTTGAAGATTTCACAAAAACAATTCTTCATCGGTGAACACGAAGATAAAAACCGACTTTGGGTAGTGCCACTTAACAGCAACTGGAAAGGAGTACCAGATACTCTCGAAACTGAAAGTATCGAAATTCCTGGCTATGCAGCACTTCTTGCTGAAAATGAAGGAGCACTTCGTTTCAACACTGAAAATACAGCCCACTACATTACAGACTATCAAGGTCAATTACTTGATGCTGTGCTTGCAGACCTAGTAGAACTTGATAACACAAGTAAACTTCAAATCGTCCAAGAACGTCGTTTGCTTGCTGAAGCAGGGCACATTTCTTATGCAGACTTGCTTCCAGTAGTGGATCAATTAGCACAAGAAGAATCTTATCTCGTTGTTTCAGCAGTTTCACAAGTTATCGGAGCGCTTGATCGCTTTATCGATGAAGGAACAGAGGCAGAAAAAGCCTTTAAAGCCCTTATTGCTAAACTGGCTCGTTACAACTATGACCGTCTTGGCTTTGAAGCTAAAGAGGGTGAATCTGATGAAGATGAATTGGTTCGTCAATTGACAATTTCCATGATGATTCGTTCAAATGACGAGGAAGCCAGTCAAGTTGCTAGCCAAATTTTCGAAGCCCACAAGGATAATCTTTCAGGACTTCCAGCAGCTATTCGTTCACAAGTTCTCATCAATGAAATGAAACACCATGAGACTAAGGAATTGGTCGCAACTTATCTCGATCTTTATACTCATGCCACAGATGCCGCCTTTAAACGCCAATTGGCAGCTGCTCTTGCCTACAGTACAGATGCGGATAATATCCAAACCTTGATTGCTTCTTGGAAGGATAAATTTGTGGTGAAACCTCAAGATTTGTCTGCATGGTATTATCAGTTCTTAGGTCATCAAGCAACCCAGGAAACAGCGTGGTCTTGGGCGCGTGAAAACTGGGCTTGGATTAAGGCTGCTCTTGGTGGAGATATGAGCTTTGATAGCTTTGTTATTCTGCCTGCCCATGTATTTAAGACAGAGCAACGCTTGACAGAATACAAGGCCTTCTTTGAGCCACAACTTTCTGACCTTGCCCTTAGCCGTAACATCGGTATGGGCATCAAGGAAATCGCAGCACGCGTTGAATTGATCAAGCGTGAAAAAGCGGCAGTTGAAGCAGCTGTTGCTCAATATAGCAAAGCTTAAGGATTCTAGTCTAACTAGATTACAAAAACTCAACTTTCTATTGGAAAAACAAGGGAAGTTGAGTTTTTTTTAAGATATTTTTGCTATAATAGGTATAATAAGGAGGAATTTTTGATGATCAAGATTCTATTAGTGGAAGATGACCTAGGCCTGTCAAATTCAGTCTTTGACTTTCTGGATGATTTTGCGGATGTCATGCAGGTTTTTGATGGAGAAGAAGGTCTTTATGAGGCTGAAAGTGGTGTTTATGACTTGATTTTATTGGACTTGATGTTACCTGAAAAAAATGGATTCCAAGTCTTGAAAGAATTGCGTGAAAAAGGTATTTCGACTCCTGTTCTGATCATGACAGCCAAGGAAAGTCTCGATGACAAAGGTCATGGATTTGAGCTTGGGGCAGATGATTATCTAACAAAACCATTCTACCTAGAAGAACTCAAGATGCGTATTCAGGCCCTGCTTAAACGTTCTGGTAAGTTCAACGAAAATACTCTTTCTTATGGTGATTTGACTGTAAATCTATCTACCAATGAGGTTAGAGTTAATGATACTGTTGTTGAACTATTAGGTAAAGAATTTGATCTCTTGGTTTATTTCCTCCAAAATCAAAATGTTATCTTACCCAAAACCCAGATTTTTGACCGTTTATGGGGATTCGATAGTGATACAACTATCTCTGTCGTAGAGGTTTACGTATCAAAAGTTCGTAAGAAATTAAAGGGATCAGTCTTTGCTGAAAACCTCCAAACCTTGCGTAGTGTTGGGTATATTTTAAAACATGTTTAATAAATTTAAAAAGAATTGGTATGCGGAGGATTTCAGTTATTTTATCCGTAACTTTGGAGTATTTACTCTGATTTTCTCCGCTATGACTTTGATTATCTTGCAGGTTATGCACTCGAGTCTTTATACCTCAGTTGATGAGAAGCTTCTGTCTCTCAGTGGCAATCCTCAAGATGTCATCCAGTTGGCTGTCAATCGAGCAACAGATGAAGTCAAAGATCTCAATAGTCAATCCGTTCCTCCATCAACGGATAAAAAACCAACGGTCAGTTCCAATACGGAAGTGATTTTGTTGGATTCAAATTTGAATCAATTAGTGACTGGCAACCGCTTTTTAGGTCTTGATAAGATTACTTTTAATAAAAAGGATTTGAATCATATTCGACAACTTCATGTTCAGAATAGTTACGGTCAGGACGAGATTTACCGAGTGATTCTGACTGAGATGAATATTGAATCTGTCTCGACCAATATTAAGTATGCAGCGGTTTTGATAAATACCAGTCAGATAGAGCAAATTAGTCAAAATCATGAGCAATTAATCGTGGTAGTCATGGCTAGCTTCTGGATTTTATCCATTATTGCCAGCCTTTATCTTGCGCGTGTCAGTGTTAAACCTTTACTTGAAAGCATGCAAAAGCAACAGAGTTTTGTGGAAAATGCCAGTCATGAGCTACGAACTCCATTAGCTGTTCTGCAAAATCGTCTAGAAACTCTTTTCAGAAAACCTGAGGCAACTATTATGGAGTCAAGTGAGAGTATTGCTTCCAGTCTAGAAGAAGTTCGTAATATGCGCTTTTTAACGACTAATCTCCTTAATTTAGCTCGTCGTGATGACGGCATTAAACCGGAATTAGGAGAGGTAGAGCCAGACTTCTTTAACACAACTTTTACCAACTATGAGATGATCGCATCTGAAAATAACCGCGTTTTTCATTTTGAAAATCGTATTCATCGGACCATCATAACAGACAAGCTTCTTCTTAAGCAACTGATGACTATCTTGTTTGACAATGCTGTCAAGTACACAGAAGAAGAAGGAGGTATTCATTTTGTCATTGCTACGACGGAGCGTAATCTCTATTTGTCAGTAGCTGATGATGGAATTGGTATTTCTGCAGCAGATAAAAAGAAAATTTTTGATCGCTTTTATCGAGTTGACAAAGCTCGTACTCGCCAAAAAGGTGGCTTTGGGCTAGGTTTATCCTTAGCAAAGCAGATTGTCGATGCCTTAAAAGGAACCATTAGTGTTAAGGATAACAAACCACATGGTACGATTTTTGAAGTAAAAATCGCCATCCAAACACCATCCAAGCGTAAAAATAAATAAAAAAAAGGCTGTGACTTAGAAAGTGGTAGACCAAGTATCGCTTTTCTAGTCGCAGCCTTTTAGCTATCCTATAAAAAATAGGTCGGGATAAAAATCCCGACCTTTTGAATCTAATAAAATTTCTTCTTAATCATTGAACGTTGAAAGTTTGATGCCGCTAAACTCAAGGCAATTGCTAGGCTAAAAGCTAAGACTGTATTGAACTTGAGGGATAAAAAGATAAAGCTAAACAAGGCTAAAAAGACGCAAAAACAAGCAATGTTTACAAAGAAAAGAACTTCCTTCAAACTAGCAACGGAAGTTGTTTCTGGAACATAGTCTTGGTATAGCGTTGTTTGAGTTTCCTCTTCTTCAAACTCATACGATTGATATTTTCTTACGGGCATGATTCTCTCCTTAACAGTACTCTCTCATTTTACCATTTTTCAAGAAAAAAATTATTACAGTAAGGTTACAAAAAGAATAAAGTCTGTTTTCATATGATGAAACAATTTTCTTGACACTCTTCCACAAAGGTGATAGGATGGGTGAACAACTCAAAATATCTTGCCTGTTCAAGTTTTTGTAATGAGGAAGCGAAATAAATATAAGTAGCAATTGCTGGTTGTTTCCGTAGATTTAGAACCACTTTGTAGGATGAATGAAAAGATTTGCATGAAAGACAGATTTTTCTGTCTTTTATTTTTGATACTGAGTGAGCATTTGCCACTTCCAGAAAAGTTAAAGGAGAATTGCAGTGTATCTTGCAATCAAAGAAATTTTACAGAATAAACTGCGTTACAGTTTAATTCTAACAACCATTTTTCTCATTGCTTTTATGGTCTTTTTTATGACCAGTTTGGCTCTTGGGCTTGTTCGAAATAACAGGGCTGCTATTGATAATTGGCAAGCAACAGGAGTTGTGCTATCCGATTATGCAAATGATAATTTGACTGCATCCTTTATACCAGAAAAAGACTACAAAGATAAAGTGTCTGGGGATGCTGTTCCTCTAAGCTACATGTTTGCGGTGACAAACCATGTCGATAGTAGTGACAAGATGAATGTCTCTATTTTTGGTCAAGAGTGGGACAGTTTTATCTCGCCAACCTTGATTGAAGGGCGTTACCCAGAAAATGACCAAGAAGTGGTAGTGGATCAGTCTTTTGAAAATTACGGCATCAAACTCGGGGACGCTATTCAACTCAACGGAAGTGAGACAAGTTTTAAGATTGTAGGTTTGACCAGAGAAAATAAATTTTTCACGGAACCTGTTATCTTTACAAGTTTAACAACGTATTGGAATTTACAAGGAACAACAAAAGCCAATCGTTCGATCTCTGCATTGGTATTGCAAAATGATGTAGAAGTGACTGGCGATGGTTTGAAGCAGATTTCTATTCAAAAAATGATTTCGAAAATTCCTGGCTATACCCCTCAAGTCAATGTATTCTCAGGAATGATTCTAGCTATGATTGTCATTACAGGTCTGATTGTTGGGATTTTTATTTATATTATTACTATTCAAAAACTAGGCCTCTATGGGATTATGAGAGCTCAAGGAATTCAGGTTAAAACTATTGTTTGGTCGCTTTTTTGTCAAATTATATTGCTGGCAGGTTTTGGGATCGGTCTAGCCTTATTGGCGATTGTAGGTGTCATTCTTGTTCTACCTGCAACCTTCGTTTTCTATCCAAGTTGGTTAGCATATTTAGGATTGAGTTTGGGAATTTGCTTGATGGCATTACTTGGAGGAGTGATTTCTCTCCCTCGTTTGCTCAAGGTTGATCCAATAACGGCTATTGCAGAATGATAAGGAGACCTACATGACACCATTGATAGAAATGAAGCAAGTGACGAAAAGCTATGGAGAAGGAAATATGAAAGTCATTGCACTACACGAGACGAACTTTCAACTAAATGCAGGTGAATTTGTTGCCATAGTTGGTCCTTCTGGATCTGGTAAAACAACCTTTTTGACCACCTTAGGGCAGTTGCAGGAGCCTTCAGGTGGGAAGATTTTAGTAAAGGGAACAGAAACGGGTAATTTGACTGAAAAAGAGAAAACAGATCTTCGGTTTAAGGAATTTGGTTTTATATTACAGGCTTCAAACCTGATTCCTTTTTTAACTGTTAAGGAACAATTAGACCTAATTGATCGACTAGATAAAGACAAATCTTCGAAAAGTGACCGCCAAGAGTTATTTGATTTGTTGGACCTGAACAAAGTTCAAAATTATTATCCCAAGGCCTTATCTGGGGGAGAACGTCAACGAGCAGCAATTGCCAGAGCACTCTATAACAATCCTAGCATCGTTCTTGCTGACGAACCAACGGCTAGTCTTGATACCCAAAGAGCTTACCAAGTAACGGATATGCTTGCTTCAATTGCACATGAGCAGGGAAGAGGAGTAGTGATGATTACGCATGACACCAGACTTCTCGATAAGGTCGATCGTGTCTTTATCATGAATGATGGTCACCTTGTTGAAGAAATACAAGCATAAAAGAATATAAAGTGAACTCTAGTAAAGGTAGTTCACTTTTTATGTTTCTAAAAGTGAAGAGTATAACTTTTCTTAAAAAATAGATTGCCCATAGCTGATTTTTCAGAAATGTGGTATAATTTTTCTTATGGAAAAGATTATTATTACAGCAACTGCTGAAAGCATTGAACAAGTAAAAGAATTACTAGAGGCGGGAGTTGACCGCATCTATGTTGGTGAGAAAGATTTTGGTCTTCGTTTGCCAACTACCTTTAGTCATGAAGAATTGCGTGAAATCGCAAAAATTGTTCATGATGCCGGTAAGGAATTAATCGTTGCGGTCAATGCTCTTATGCACCAAGACATGATGGACCGTATCAAGCCCTTCTTGGACTTTTTAGAAGAAATCAAAACGGACTATATCACAGTTGGGGACGCAGGTGTCTTTTATGTGGTTAACCGTGATAAATATTCTTTCAAAACGATTTACGATGCCTCAACCATGGTCACAAGTAGTCGTCAGATTAATTTCTGGGGACAAAAAGCAAGAGCGTCAGAAGCAGTTTTGGCGCGTGAAATCCCATCTGCAGAACTTTTCAAAATGCCTGAAATTTTAGAAATTCCTGCTGAAGTTTTGGTTTACGGTGCTAGTGTCATCCACCACTCTAAGCGTCCACTCTTGCAGAATTACTATAATTTTACTCAGATTGATGATGAAAAAACCCGTCAACGTGATTTGTTCCTTGCAGAACCGAGTGACCCAGAGAGTCATTACTCTATTTTTGAGGATAATCATGGAACTCACATTTTTGCCAACAACGACCTTGATTTGATGACCAAATTGCCAGAGTTGGTAGAGCATGGTTTCACTCATTGGAAACTAGAGGGACTTTATACTCCAGGTCAAGATTTTGTTGAGATTGCAAAACTCTTCATCCAAGCCCGTAGCTTGATTCAAGAGGGAAGCTTTACGCATGACCAAGCCTTCTTGTTGGATGAGCAAGTCCGTAAACTCCATCCAAAAAATCGTTTCCTTGACACAGGATTTTATGACTACGATCCTGACATGGTTAAATAAGAATCAAAAACCCGAAATAAAATGTTCGGGTTTTTCTAGTGCAAGGATGAATTTAAAGCGTATTCATGTTATAATAAAAGTAGCTTTTTGTTTGGAGGTGTTTAAGTGGAAAATCTGAAAAAAATAGCAGGCATCAAGGCTGCTGAGTTCGTAACCGACGGAATGGTTGTAGGACTTGGAACAGGCTCGACTGCCTATTATTTCGTAGAGGAGATCGGACGTAGAATTAAAGAAGAAGGACTTCAAATTACAGCCGTAACGACCTCGAGTGTAACAACAAAACAGGCACAAGGATTAAATATCCCACTTAAGTCGATTGATGAGGTGGATGAGGTTGATGTGACTGTTGATGGAGCCGATGAGGTAGATCGCCAGTTTAATGGTATCAAAGGAGGCGGTGGTGCGCTTCTAATGGAAAAAGTAGTTGCGACACCAACCAAACAGTATATCTGGGTGGTAGATGAGAGCAAAATGGTTGAGAAACTGGGCGCTTTCAAACTACCTGTCGAAGTTGTCCAATACGGAGCAGAACAGGTTTTCCGTCGTTTTGAAAAAGCTGGTTACAAGCCAAGTTTTCGTGAAAAAGATGGCCAACGCTTTGTGACGGATATGAAAAATTTCATCATTGATCTTGATTTAGGTGTTATTGAAGATCCGATTGCTTTTGGTCATCAACTGGATCTTCAGGTCGGTATTGTTGAGCACGGTTTATTTAATCAAATGGTTGATAAAGTGATTGTAGCAGGGCAAGCTGGCGTTCAGGTTTTAACTTCAACAAAAGGGAAATAAAGGAGGCAAACGATGTCAAAATTTAAACGTATTCATTTGGTAGTGCTCGATTCTGTAGGAATCGGTGCAGCACCAGATGCTAATAACTTCGTCAATGCAGGGGTTCCAGATGGAGCATCTGATACACTTGGGCATATTTCAAAATCTGTTGGTTTGAATGTTCCTAACATGGCTAAGATTGGTCTTGGGAACATCGAGCGTGAGACAGCCCTTAAAACGGTTCCCGCAGAAGCAAATCCTAGTGGTTACTACACTAAACTTGAGGAAGTGTCATTAGGTAAAGACACCATGACAGGTCACTGGGAAATCATGGGCCTCAATATCACTGAACCTTTCGATACTTTCTGGAATGGATTCCCAGAAGAAATCCTTACAAAGATTGAAGAATTCTCAGGTCGTAAAGTAATCCGTGAAGCAAATAAACCTTACTCAGGAACTGCTGTTATCGATGATTTTGGACCACGCCAAATGGAAACAGGCGAGTTGCTCATCTATACATCAGCTGACCCGGTTCTTCAAATTGCTGCTCACGAAGACATTATTCCTTTGGATGAACTCTACCGTATCTGTGAATACGCTCGTTCGATTACTTTAGAGCGTCCAGCTCTTCTTGGACGTATTATCGCTCGTCCTTATGTTGGTGAGCCTGGAAACTTCACACGTACTGCAAATCGTCGTGACTTGGCTGTATCACCATTTGCTCCAACAGTTTTGGACAAACTTAACGAAGCAGGTATTGATACTTACTCAGTAGGTAAGATTAGCGATATCTTTAATGGTGCTGGGGTGAACCATGATATGGGCCACAATAAGTCTAATAGCCATGGAATTGATACGCTTTTGACAACAATGGGCCTTGCTGAGTTTGAAAAAGGATTCTCATTCACTAACTTGGTCGACTTTGATGCACTTTACGGTCACCGCCGTGATCCACATGGTTACCGCGATTGCTTGCATGAGTTTGATCAACGTTTGCCTGAGCTTATCGCTGCTATGAGAGAAGATGATCTACTCATGATTACTGCAGATCATGGTAATGACCCTACTTATGCAGGTACAGACCATACTCGTGAATACATTCCACTTTTGGTCTGTAGCCCATCACTAAAAGGAAATGGACACCTACCAATCGGTCATTTTGCAGATATTTCTGCGACAATCGCTGATAACTTTGGCGTAGATAAGGCTATGATTGGTGAAAGCTTCTTAGATAAATTGGTTTAAGATGACTCGCTTGGCATTACTGGTTAGAGGGATCAATGTCGGTGGGAAACATAAGGTGGTCATGGCCCAGCTTCGTCAAGAATTGACAGAGTTGGGATTAGAAAATGTTGAAACCTACATCAATAGTGGCAATATTTTCTTTGATACTAGCATGCCTAGAACTCAGTTGGTTGAGAGGCTACAGGATTTCTTTAAAGAACATTATCCATTTATTCAACATTTTTCCTTGTTAAGTCAAGAAGATTACGAAGAGGAGCTTAGAACTCTTCCGGAATGGTGGTTCCAAGAAATAGCTCGAAAGGATGTTCTCTTTTATACTGAGGGACTGGATATCAAGCAAGTTATCGAGAAAGTCGAAAGTATGGAACTGGTAGATGAAGTGCTTCATTTCGGGAAACTGGGAATCTTCTGGGGCAAATTCTCAGAAGAAACCTATAGCAAAACAGCCTATCACAAGTACCTGCTTAAGATGCCTTTCTATCGTAATATTACTATTCGAAATGCAAAAACCTTTGACAAAATCGGTCAATTTTTAAAAGATTATGAAGGAGACAGACAATGACATTATTAGCAAAAATCAATGAAACAGCTGCTTTCTTAAAAGAAAAGGGAGTAAAAGCACCAGAGTTTGGCTTGATTCTTGGATCAGGACTTGGAGAACTTGCTGAAGAAATCGAAAATCCAGTTGTGGTAGACTATGCTGAGATTCCAAACTGGGGACGTTCGACTGTTGTTGGACACGCTGGAAAATTGGTGTACGGTGAACTTGCAGGACGTAAAGTCTTGGCCCTTCAAGGACGTTTCCACTTCTACGAAGGAAATCCTCTTGAAGTCGTTACTTTCCCAGTTCGTGTTATGAAAGTTTTAGGCTGTGAAGGTGTGATTGTTACCAATGCTGCTGGTGGTATCGGCTTTGGTCCTGGTACTTTGATGGCTATCACTGACCACATCAATATGACAGGCCAAAACCCTCTAATCGGTGAAAACTTGGATGACTTCGGTCCACGATTCCCAGACATGTCAAAAGCCTATACTCCAGACTATCGTGCTACAGCTCATGCAGTTGCTGAAAAACTTGGTGTTAAACTTGATGATGGTGTTTATATCGGTGTAACTGGTCCAACGTATGAAACTCCAGCTGAAATCCGTGCATATAAGACACTTGGTGCAGATGCGGTTGGTATGTCCACTGTTCCTGAAGTTATCGTTGCAGCACACTCTGGCTTGAAGGTTCTTGGTATTTCATGTATCACCAACTTTGCTGCTGGTTTCCAAGAAGAACTCAACCACGAAGAAGTGGTAGAAGTTACCGAACGTGTCAAAGGAGACTTTAAAGGATTGCTTAAAGCTATTCTTGCAGAATTGTAAGACTATGAGAGTACGACTCCAAAGTATGCCCTATGGACTGAGAGTGCTTCTAGCCACTTTATCATTAGGAATAGGGACGGGTCTGGTCGGAATTGCCTGTCATTATCTACTAGAAGGGGTGCAAGGGCTGGCTTTTGGCCAAGATGAGTCGGATTTACTCCAGCAATTTCAAGAAGCTGGAGGTCTCCGTAGATTTTTGGTCTTATGTGTGACTGGGTGCTTGGCAGCTGGTTTTTGGTATATCTTGCAAAAGCGTTATAAGATTCTGTCTATTCGCCAGCAAATTGACTTAGCTGGAGACAGGGAACCAGCGCTCTTAGCCCACCTCCTTCATGCAGGTATGCAGGTTGCGATTGTCGGAGCAGGTGCATCGGTCGGAAAAGAAGGAGCACCACGTGAGGTCGGGGCTCTTCTAGCTGATCGCTTGGCGAAAGGTTTTTCTCTAGCCCTCAAAGAGCGAAAAGTCTTGATTGCCTGTGGTGCTGGAGCTGGTTTAGCTGCGGTCTATCAAGTTCCCTTTGCCAGTAGCTTGTTCGTCTTTGAGACCTTAGGACTCGCCTACAGTTGGCAGAACCTTCTACTGGTTTTGACCAGCACTTATCTAGCCACCTGGGTCGCTCAGTCCATCATTGGTCAGGAGGCTATTTATCACCTGTCCGCAGTCTCATGGTCGGCTAGCAGTTTCTTCCAGGCTATTGTGATTGCTTTCTTGGTTACTCCCTTGGCTCTGGTCTTTGCTTTCCTCGCCAAGCGGGCTAGTCACAAACGGCGGAAGGCTGGGACGATTCTTTGGGCTCTTCCTCTAGCCTTTCTAGTGCTGGGGAGCCTAGTAGCCTTTTTCCCTATCTTTATGGGGAATGGCCAGGTACTAGCGCAAGTCCTCTTGTCTAGTCAGTCGATTCCTTATCTTCCACTGGCTCTTGCAGTGAAGGGGCTTCTGGTTTATCTCCTCTTGCGCAATGGTGCGTATGGGGGAACTTTGACACCATCATTTGCCTTAGGGATTGGATCTGGCTATCTAGTGACCTTGCTTTTGACTGTAGTTGGTATTCATCTGGATCCTGCTTTAGGGATGTTACTAGGAGCGACCGTCTTTTTAGGGACGTCCTTAAAAGCTCCTCTGGCAGCTATTGCCCTGAGCCTTGGATTTACAGGCCAAACTTGGAGTTTGACAATTCCGCTTGTACTTGCAGCTAGTCTGTCTTACGTGATTCGAAAGAGATGGGAGAAGAAACGATGAAGGTACATTTTGTACTGCATGAAACCTTTGAAGTGCCGGGCGCTTATCTAAAATGGGCGCAGGAGCGTGGCCATCAAGTGACCACGACCAAAGTCTATGAGAATGAAGCCTTACCAGAGACAGTGGATGAGATCGACTTTTTGATCGTAATGGGAGGACCTCAATCGCCAGATGAAGATCGGGAAACTTTTCCATACTACGATCCTCAGGAAGAGATTGAGATGATTCAAAAGGCTATGAAGGCAGATCGTTATATTGTTGGTGTCTGTCTTGGTGCTCAACTCCTATCTGTTGCTTATGGCGCAGAGTATGAACATAGTCCAGAGCGTGAGATTGGTGTTTTTCCAATAACGCTAACTGAAGCTGGATTAAAAGACAATCATGTCAAAGTTTTTGGACAAACTTTAAATACTGGTCACTGGCATGGAGATATGCCGGGATTAACAGAGGATGCTATCGTCCTTGCGACCAGTCAAGGCTGTCCACGTCAGATTATTCGCTTTAGTCCTAAACACTATGCCTTCCAAGCTCATTTGGAATTTGATCCAGAAGCAGTAGAGCTCTTAATTGCTGCGGATGGTGAAGAAGTTTTGGAAGAACAAAGCAAGAATTTGACTTATGTTCAAAAGCCTGAAGCTATTCGTGCATATGATTATCAAGAAATGAATGCAAAACTCTATGCATTTTTGGATTCATTAACAAATTAAAAATAATAGAAAGGTAGAGCATGTGTTCAGATTTGAACACGAGCGGAAAGCTTTTCTAATTACTCAATTAAAAAAGAAAGGATGGGTTAACTGTATTCGCTGAACTGAATACGGGCGGAGAACTGTGTAAAAAAGATAAACTGTCTAGCATTTACAATGCGTCGCCAGTTTCCTATTTTTACTTTGTTCTCTGTCGCCTGTCTTGTATATCAAAAAAGAAAGGTAGAGCGTGTGTTCAGATTTGAACACGAGCGGAAAGCTCGGAAAATAGATAATCTGACTGTGAAATCAGGATTTCTCGTCAGATTCCTAATTTTCAGTCGCTTTCTGGTCGCTCTTTGTATCATAAACTATGTCTATCCATATTGCTGCTAAGCAGGGTGAAATTGCTGATAAAATTCTTCTTCCTGGAGATCCTCTTCGTGCGAAATTTATCGCTGAGAACTTTTTAGAAGATGCTGTTTGCTTTAACGAAGTCCGTAACATGTTTGGTTACACTGGGACTTACAAGGGCCATCGTGTATCTGTCATGGGAACAGGGATGGGAATGCCATCAATCTCCATCTATGCGCGTGAATTGATTGTCGATTACGGTGTGAAAAAATTGATCCGTGTCGGAACTGCTGGTTCTTTGAATGAGGATGTTCATGTTCGTGAATTAGTTTTGGCACAAGCAGCTGCAACCAACTCAAACATCATCCGCAATGACTGGCCTCAATATGATTTTCCACAAATCTCTAGCTTTGATTTACTTGATAAAGCCTATCATATTGCCAAAGATCTTGGTATGACCACTCACGTTGGTAATGTCTTGTCTTCAGATGTTTTCTACTCAAACTACTTTGAAAAAAATATCGAACTTGGTAAATGGGGAGTCAAGGCTGTAGAAATGGAAGCAGCTGCGCTGTACTATCTTGCTGCTCAACACCATGTTGATGCTCTTGCTATCATGACTATTTCAGATAGTTTGGTTAATCCAGATGAAGATACAACTGCAGAAGAGCGCCAAAATACTTTCACAGATATGATGAAAGTTGGTCTAGAAACCTTGATTGCAGACTAAAGTTAGATTCCATTCATGTGATTACTCTTGTTCTCAAAATGATAAGCATGTTCATTGCTTCAATCCTATAAATAGATGAGAATAAGGACTTTGAAGAAAGTCAAATTATGTCAAAGGACCTAGACTAGTCAGTTTAATATCTTAATCATAATCAAATAAAGTTGGAAGCCAAGTTGACAAGAAGTCAAGGCTTTCAACTTTTTTAGAACAAAAAACTTAAGGAGGGGTGAAATGGATAAGATTGAACAATTACAGAAACTGATAGATAAAAGTCAAAGAATTGTCTTTTTCGGTGGTGCAGGGGTTTCAACAGAGTCTAATATTCCTGATTTTCGAAGTTCTGATGGTGTTTATAGTCTTAAGTTGGGGAGCCATTTTACTGCCGAGCAACTGGTTTCACGCACCATGTTTGAACGCTATCCAGAGGATTTTTTTGATTTCTACAAAAAGTATCTCGTCTATCCAGATGCCAAGCCAAATTTAGCACATATTTATCTAGCATTTTTGGAAAAGACTGGTAAATTAAAGGCGATTGTGACGCAAAATATCGATAGTCTCCATGAAATGGCGGGTTCTGAAAAAGTTTTGAAACTGCATGGTAGTGCAGATCGTAATTACTGTTTGGGCTGTCATCACTTTTATGATTTGGATGATTTTTTGGCACTTGAAGGTCCAGTTCCTCATTGTTTATATTGTGGTAAAGTGGTCAAACCTGACGTAACCCTTTATGAGGAACCTCTGGATATGGATGTTTTTAGTCGAGCAGCCCGAGTCATTCAGCAAGCAGATTTATTGATCATTGGTGGAACTTCCTTAGTCGTTTATCCTGCAGCTAGCCTCATCAATTATTTTTCAGGGTCAAATCTTGTCGTTATCAACAAGTCCAGCACCCCTCAAGATAGCCAAGCTGATTTAGTTATCGAAGGTAAGATCGGAGAAGTATTTTCTAAATTGAGACAATAAAAAACTGAAAGAAGTAGGACTATACTTCCTTCAGTTTTTTGTATCACGAACTCAGAAACTATGAACACGATTCTCTTCATTTCTAGGGGAATATTATTGTTGATTTATAAATTGCTCGAGTTATTTTTAATTGTTGAATAAAAGGAAAAAAGGAAGATTTTCTGGATGAAAATCTTCCTTTTTTAGTCAATCAGTACATGCTGATTTTAATGAAATGCTACTATATTGTTTACTTTTTTAAAGATCGCAAAAAACAATCAATCTCTGCTTGAGAATGGAGAATGCGCATCTTTTCTCCGTAAGTATTGTTTAAGTGTTGGTATCTTTCCTTTGCATTTTTTGTTCGTCCATCCCAGAGAATCCAACGGATAAATTCCCAGTTGAATTGCTCGGGGCATCCTGCTGCCATACTTTCTCTAACTTTGCCTCTATATTTTAAATAGCGCTTAAAGGCTCTTAGCAAACAAGTCCAAGCCGAGAAATTTAAAAAGATAATCTGGTCAGCTTGCTCCATTCTTTCCTCATAGCAACACCAAGAGTAGTTGCCATCAATGACCCAATCTTTGTGTTTGGTAAGGAAAGTCTCCATTTCCTTAAGCATCCAATCGCGGTCACTGTCTACCCAGCCTGGCTGAAATTGAAGTGTGTCCATGTGAAGTTTTGGGATGGAGTAGTGCTTAGATAGTTTTTCAGCAAGAGTAGATTTACCTGATCCTG
This sequence comes from Streptococcus infantis, assembly GCF_047463635.1. GTDB lineage: Bacteria > Bacillota > Bacilli > Lactobacillales > Streptococcaceae > Streptococcus > Streptococcus infantis_W. Next base: position 15,525 of record NZ_JASHDL010000017.1, on the reverse strand, counting down.
AATATCCGATAATGGCTATTTTCATAATGACCTCCAGAAAAAAGTGTACAAAAAAAGCTCCGAAGAGCTCATTTTGTATGCAGTTAAAGATTAACCAAGTTTAGCTGCAAGACGTGCTTTATCACGGCTAGCTTTGTTTTTGTGGATCAAACCTTTAGTTTCTGCTTTATCGATAGCTGAGCTGGCAGCACGGTAAAGTTCTTCAGATGGGTTTGCTTCAAAAGCTTTGATAGCAGTACGCATAGCTGATTTTTGAGCTGAGTTCTTTTCGTTTTGTTTAACGTTTAATTCAGCGCGTTTGATAGCTGATTTAATGTTTGCCAATGTTCTTACCTCCATTTTTACTAACTATACCATTATATCTGAAAACTTACGTTTTGACAAGGGAAAATTATTTTTTTAAGTAAATTTCATCAATTTCGTGATTTTTAGATTTATGGAGAATGACCTCGGCTCGATTTCGTGTCGGTTCAATGTAATTTTGGAGATTGGTGAGGTTGATACTGGTCCAAACTTGGTGAGCAAAATCCTTGACTTCACTAAGAGGAAGTTGAGTGAAACGATAGTAATAGTTGCCTGGATCATCTTGAGCAAAGCTAAGGAGTTTTAAGAATCGATCCAAATACCAACTTTCAATGTCTTCGACAGCGGCATCGACATAGATTGAAAAGTCAAAGAAATCAGTAATATAGAGACGGGCATTATGTGGATTTTGGAACACATTGATTCCCTCAACAATGACAAAATCAGCGGCTACTACTCGTTGTTTTTGACCAGGGACAATATCATAGATTTCATGGGAATAAACAGGTATATCAACATCCTGCCCATTTTTGAGTTGGTCTAGAAAATTAAGCAAAGCTTCCATATCGTAGCTCTCAGGAAAACCCTTGCGGTTAAGGATATCTTGCTCAATTAAGACACTATTTGAGTATAAAAAACCATCTGTAGTCACTAGTTCAACACTTGCTCCAGGAAGGATACGAGACAGCAAAATTTGCAAGAGCCGACTAGTAGTTGATTTACCGACAGCGACACTTCCTGAAACTCCAATAATAAAGGGCTGTTTTTTGCTCTCTCTTTGAAGGAAAATGCCTTTTGAGAAGGCAAGGTCTTCTTTGGAACGTTTGTAAATCTGAATCAGATGTGCCAGTGGCAGATAGATATCTGTAACGTCTTGAAGGCTAATCTGGTCATTGAAACTCTTAATAGAATCTAACTCTTCCTCGGTCAAGGGAGGAGTTGTTTTGCGATGCAAGGATTGCCAAGTTTCGCGGTTTATCCTTTCAAAATGTAAAAATTCGTTGGTCATTTGTTTTCCCCTAGATATTTTGTCTATCATACCATAAAAAACTAAAAAAATAAAGCGGTTTCTTGAATGTGATAAGTCAGTAGTATATACTATAAGTAGATAGAGAATGAACAATTTATTGATGAAGTAGGAGCTGATTTCTCCTGATTTTATCAGCTAATAAAGGGGGCTTTTTAGTTCAAAACTCAATAGGAGGTGTACTATGAAAATCTTAAAAAGTTACATATTGGAACTCTGTTTTATTTTAAGTTTTGCTTTACCTTTTATAAAAGGAGTCAATGTGGATAATGGTAGACGTTTTGTGGAAATTTATTATGGTTTTACATTTTTAATGGATTATGCCATTGTAACAACTATTTTCATTTGTTCACTCCTCATTGCATGGTTGTTAAGGAAAGGTTGGACAAAATTCCTTGCTGCTGGTAGTTATCTATTTTTGATTTTGTGGATTGCTACAGAGGGTTATTTATTTCGCATGTCAATAGAAGATTTGATACGCCTGTGGACAAGTTTGGAAATCCTGACACAAACTTATCAGTTGGGCTTTTATCTAAACATCTTGTTGGGAATCCTGTTGGTAATTAAGTATTTGAAGGTAAAGCAATAGTAATCAAAATGAATCTGATTATAGACAATAAATTTGTTGTTTTATCCTGACTGTGATACCTAGTAGCTCCCAATGACTTGTCATTCGTTTCCAATAATTGATAGAGATTGAGAAAAAGCGCTTTCTTTGTTAAAATATAAGGGGGGAACCTATAAAGGAGGTGCTAAGATGAAAGCTAGATTAAGAGAAAAAATGCTGGTTTTGATCAATCTATTTGTAGTTGTTTTATGGTTATCACCAAACTGGATTAATTTTTCCTTTTTTATCGGACTTCGCTCATATAACTGGACCACATTTGTTCTTTTTATTTTGTTGCCCCTCATAGGTCTTGGCTACCTTGTGCTAGCTTTCTTTAAAAGAAAGTGCTGGCTCTTCTTTTTTGGTCTTGCTTGCATTTTTGCTTTTCCGATTACCATGGCAGTTGGGAGCTTTTTACTAGGTCCCTAATGTTAATCCGAATTTATATTATTTTTGAGAAAATACAATGTGATTTAAGGGCTTGCTATCTTTGTAAACGATTTACAAATAACTTATTTTTATGGTAAAATAGTGTCATGAGTAAAATGTATTATGCAGAAAATCCAGATGCAGCCCATGATGTTCATGAGCTTAGAGTTGAGCTACTTGGGCAAAAGATGACCTTTTTGACAGATGCTGGTGTCTTTAGTAAAAAAATGATTGACTTTGGAAGTCAGTTGTTGTTAAGATGTTTAGATATTGAAAAAGGTGAAAAAATTCTTGATGTTGGTTGTGGCTATGGTCCGATAGGTTTGTCTTTGGTTAAAGCATATGGTGCCCAAGCAACGATGGTGGATATCAATAATCGTGCCCTGGATTTAGCCCAGCAAAATGCAGTAAAAAACAAGGTTCAATCGACTATCTTCCAGTCTAATATTTATGAGCAGGTAGAAGGACAATTTGACCATGTCATTTCCAATCCTCCTATACGTGCAGGCAAGCAAGTAGTCCACGAAATCATCGAGAAAAGTATAGACTTTTTAGTAGATGGTGGAGATTTGACGATCGTCATCCAGAAAAAACAAGGAGCTCCTAGTGCCAAAAGTAAGATGGAAGAAGTTTTCGGCAATTGTGAGGTTGTAAAGAAAGATAAGGGATATTATATCCTTAGAAGTGTGAAAGAATGAGAGCAGTAGATCTAATCCAGAAAAAAAGAAACGGCCAAGAACTAAGCTCCAGTGAGATTCAATGGTTGATTGAAGGTTATGTGGCAGGAACTGTTCCTGACTACCAGATGGCCGCTTTTGCTATGGCAGTATATTTTCAGGGAATGACTATAGATGAGATTTCTGACTTGACTATGAACATGGTTAAGACAGGTCAGGAATTTAATTTATCGCCAATCGAAGGCATTAAGGTGGATAAACACTCTACTGGTGGAGTTGGTGATAAGGTAACTTTAATCCTAGCACCCTTGGTAGCTAGTTTTGGTGTTCCAGTTGCTAAGATGAGTGGTAGAGGTCTGGGTCATACTGGTGGGACCATTGATAAGCTAGAATCCATCAAAGGTTTTCAGATTGAACGAAATCAGGATGGATTTATCAAACAAGTTCAGGATATTGGTGTCTCAGTCATTGGCCAGTCCGATCAACTGGTTAAGGCTGATAAATTGCTCTATGCCCTTCGTGATGTGACGGCAACGGTTGATACTATTCCCTTGATTGCTAGCTCAGTCATGAGTAAAAAGATTGCAGCTGGAGCTGACGCCATCTTACTTGACGTTACTGTTGGTGAAGGTGCCTTCATGAAAACAGTGGACGAGGCCCGTGAATTGGCTCAAACTATGGTAAATCTTGGAAAGGCTGTAGGTCGTAAGACAGTAGCAGTCATTACGGACATGAGTCAACCCTTGGGACGTGCCATTGGAAACCGCTTGGAAATACTAGAAGCACTAGAAATTCTTCAAGGTAAGGGACGTGAAGATATTAGTCATTTTATCTGCGAGTTAGCTCAGATTATGCTATCTTTAGCTAATGTTGAAAAAACTGTTGAGGAAGTAAGGCAACATCTTGAAAATGGTAAGGCGCTCCAGAAATTCGAAGAGATGGTTGTAGCTCAGGGTGGAGATTTAGAAGACCTCTATCGTCCAGTAAAGGTTGAGCATGTAGTTGATATTCCTGCTCAGGAGGATGGTATTATCGCAGAACTTCCAGCCATGGAGTTTGGTCTTTTTGCCATGAGATTGGGTGCTGGTCGTGCAGTGAAAACAGACGCCCTTGACTATGAGACGGGGATTGTCTTTGAGAAGAAAGTTGGAGACTTTGTCAGAAAGGGTGAAATTGTTGCAAAAGTATATACAAATGGCAAAATTTCTCCGGAACTAGTTACAGATTTCCAAAAATATGTTAAAATTAAAATAAGTGATGAAGTGATAAAATCGCGTGAAATTATCGAAATCATCTCCTAATTTAAGGAAAAACCGAAATGAAATTAAATAAATACATTGATCATACGCTTTTAAAACAAGATGCAACAGAGGAACAAATTGATCGTTTGCTATCTGAAGCAAGAGAGTACGATTTTGCCAGTGTTTGTGTTAATCCTTGCTGGGTTTCTCATGCAAAAGCTGGTCTAGAAAATACTGATGTTAAGGTTTGTACGGTTGTAGGCTTCCCTCTTGGATCCACAACATCTGCTGTTAAAGCCTTCGAAACCAAAGAAGCTATCCAAAATGGTGCTGATGAGATTGATATGGTTATCAATGTTGGAGCACTCAAGTCTGGGAATGCTGATTTAGTTGAGTCAGATATTCGAGCTGTTGTTGAAGCAAGCGGAGACAAACTGGTTAAGGTTATTATCGAGGCTTGTTTGTTGACTGATGAAGAAAAAGTTCTAGCTTGTCAGCTAGCTCAGAAAGCAGGAGCAGACTTTGTCAAGACGTCAACAGGCTTCTCAACAGGTGGTGCAACCCTACCGGATGTTAAATTAATGCGTCAGACTGTTGGTCCAGACATGGGAGTCAAAGCAGCAGGAGGGGCTCGTTCTTATGCAGATGCTGTAGCCTTTGTTGAAGCAGGAGCTACTCGTATCGGAACATCTTCTGGTGTAGCAATCTTAAAAGGAGAGTTAGCAGATGGCGACTACTGAGTTGATTGATTTAGCGATTGAGACTAGTAAAAATGCCTATGTTCCTTATTCACATTTTCCGATTGGTGCCGTTTTGGTTGCCAAGGACGGAAGTGTATATACAGGATGCAATATTGAAAATGCTAGCTACCCCTTGACCAACTGTGGTGAGAGAACAGCAATCTTTAAAGCTATCTCCGAAGGACAACGTGAGTTTTCAGAACTGATTGTTTACGGTCAAACTGAGAAACCTATTTCTCCTTGCGGAGCTTGTCGCCAAGTTATGGTCGAATTTTTTGAACAAGATCTAAAGGTGACTTTAGTTGCCAAAGATAAATCGACGGTCGAGATGACGGTCGGGGAATTACTTCCATACTCATTTACAGACTTGCATTAGTTAGTCTGCGTCACTCCCTGAGTGACAAGGGTCCTTGTGGCCAATCAATCCATACTTGCAACTTCGTTGCGCATCTTATTTAGGAGGTTCAGTAATGAACAAGAAACAATGGCTAGGCCTTGGTCTAGTTGCAGTAGCAGCATTTGGACTTGCTGCATGTGGTAATCGCTCTTCTCGTAACGCAGCATCTTCATCTTCTGATTTGAAGACTAAAGCAGCTATCGTTACAGATACTGGTGGTGTTGATGATAAATCATTCAACCAATCAGCTTGGGAAGGTCTTCAAGCTTGGGGTAAAGAGCACAATCTTGCAAAAGATAAAGGCTACACATACTTCCAATCAACAAGTGAAGCTGACTACGCTAACAACTTGAACCAAGCAGCAGGAAGCTACAACTTGATTTATGGTGTTGGTTTTGCCCTTCACAATGCGGTTGAAGAAGCAGCGAAAGAACATGCAGACTTGAACTATGTTTTGATTGATGATGTGATTAAAGATCAAAAGAACGTAGCAAGTGTAACATTTGCTGATAATGAAGCAGCTTACCTTGCAGGTGTAGCAGCAGCTAAAACTACTAAAACAAAACAAGTTGGTTTTGTAGGTGGTATGGAATCTGAAGTTATTTCTCGTTTCGCAGCTGGTTTCAAAGCTGGTGTTGAGTCAGTTGACCCATCTATCAAAGTACAAGTAGACTACGCTGGTTCATTTGGTGATGCCGCTAAAGGTAAAACAATCGCTGCAGCTCAATACGCTGCAGGTGCAGACGTAATCTACCAAGCAGCTGGTGGTACTGGTGCAGGTGTCTTCTCAGAAGCTAAATCTTTGAATGAAAGCAAAAACGAAGGCGAAAAAGTTTGGGTTATCGGTGTAGACCGTGACCAAGTTGAAGAAGGTAAATACACTTCTAAAGATGGTAAAGAATCAAACTTCGTGCTTGCTTCTACTTTGAAACAAGTCGGAACAACAGTTCAAGATATTGCAAACAAAACTGAAAAAGGTGAATTCCCTGGCGGTCAAGTGATCGTTTACTCATTGAAGGATAAAGGGGTTGATCTAGTAACAACTAACCTTTCTGAAGAAGGTAAAAAAGCTGTTGAAGATGCAAAAGCTAAAATCCTTGATGGAAGTGTAAAAGTTCCTGAAAAATAATGGATGAAAGTCATTTCTTAGGGGAGCGGCCTGTGGCCGCTTCTTTAAGAATTGAGACAAATTGTTTTGTCTCAATAGAGCTTGCTAAGTTTCTTTAGCAGGTTTTATTGAAATAAAATAAAACTCTGAAAGGAAGAGTACATGGCACACGAAAATGTCATTGAGATGCGTGAAATTACCAAAGTTTTTGGTGAATTTGTCGCTAACGACAAGATTAACCTTGAACTTCGTAAAGGTGAAATTCATGCACTTTTAGGAGAAAATGGAGCTGGTAAGTCCACTCTTATGAACATGCTTGCAGGGCTTCTAGAACCAACTAGTGGTGAAATTGTGGTTAACGGTCAAGTTGTAAAACTAGACTCGCCATCAAAAGCAGCTAGCCTAGGAATTGGGATGGTTCACCAGCACTTTATGTTGGTAGAGGCTTTCACTGTTGCTGAAAATATCATTTTGGGAAGCGAATTAACCAAAAATGGAGTTCTAGATATTGCTCGAGCAAGTCGAGAAATTCTTGAATTATCAGAGCGTTATGGACTAGCTGTAGATCCTTCTGCCAAAGTAGCAGATATCTCTGTTGGGGCTCAACAACGTGTTGAAATTTTGAAGACACTTTATCGTGGTGCCGATATTCTTATCTTTGACGAACCGACTGCCGTTTTAACACCATCAGAAATCGATGAGTTGATGGCTATCATGAAGAACTTGGTCAAAGAAGGCAAATCAATTATCTTGATTACCCACAAGTTGGATGAAATTCGTGCAGTTTCTGACCGCGTTACAGTTATCCGTCGTGGTAAATCAATCGAAACAGTTGAAATTGCGGGTGCGACTAACGCTGACTTGGCTGAGATGATGGTGGGACGTTCTGTTTCCTTCAAAACTGAGAAGCAAGCACCACAACCTAAAGAAGTCGTTCTTTCCATCAAAGACTTGGTTGTTCATGAAAACCGTGGCGTTCCTGCTGTTAAAAATCTTTCACTCGATGTTCGAGCTGGTGAGATTGTCGGAATTGCCGGAATTGATGGAAATGGTCAGTCTGAATTGATCCAAGCTATCACAGGACTTCGTAAGATTGAGTCTGGTAGTGTGGAATTGAAAGGCCAGTCCATTGTAGGATTGCATCCACGTCAAATTACTGAACTGAGCGTTGGTCACGTTCCGGAAGACCGTCACCGTGATGGTTTGGTCTTGGAAATGATGATTTCTGAAAATATCGCTCTTCAAACCTACTATAAAGAACCTCTTAGCAAGAAGGGAATTTTAAATTATACGAATATCCTTGACTATGCAAAAAAATTGATGCAGGAGTTTGATGTTCGTGCTGCTAGTGAGATTGTTCCAGCTTCTGCCCTTTCTGGAGGAAATCAACAAAAAGCAATCATCGCTCGGGAGATTGATCGAAATCCTGATCTCCTTATCGTCAGCCAACCAACTCGTGGTCTGGATGTCGGTGCCATTGAGTACATTCACAAACGCTTGATTGAAGCACGTGATAATGGTAAGGCTGTCCTTGTAGTCAGCTTTGAGTTGGATGAGATTTTAAATGTCTCTGACAGAATTGCCGTTATCCACGATGGTAAGATTCAAGGGATTGTGACACCAGAAACAACCAACAAGCAAGAGCTTGGTGTCTTGATGGCTGGTGGTAACTTGGAAAAGGAGAAGAGTGATGTCTAAAAAATTACAACAAATTTCGGTTCCCTTGATTTCTGTTTTCCTTGGAATCTTGCTTGGAGCCATCGTTATGTGGATTTTTGGCTATGATGCCATCTGGGGCTATGAAGAATTGTTCTATACAGCCTTTGGTAGTGTTCGTGGTATTGGTGAAATTTTCCGTGCTATGGGTCCGTTAGTCTTGATCGCTCTAGGGTTTGCAGTTGCAAGTCGTGCTGGCTTCTTTAACGTTGGGCTTCCTGGGCAAGCCCTCGCGGGTTGGGTTCTTAGTGGCTGGTTTGCCCTGACTCATCCTGATATGCCACGTCCTTTGCTGATTCTCGCAACCATTATCATTGCGCTAGTTGCAGGGGGAATTGTTGGTGCGATTCCAGGTGTTCTTAGAGCTTATCTTGGAACATCTGAGGTTATTGTTACCATCATGATGAACTACATTGTTCTTTATGTGGGAAATGCCTTTATCCACCACTTCCCTAAAGAAATTATGCAAAGTACTGACTCATCCATTCGTGTTAGTGCCAATGCAACTTATCAGACACCATGGCTTGCTGAACTAACAGGAAATTCTCGTATGAACATCGGTATTTTCTTTGCTATCATTGCAGTCGGAGTTATCTGGTTCTTGCTTAAAAAGACAACTCTAGGTTTTGAAATTCGTGCAGTTGGTTTGAACCCAAATGCGTCTGAATATGCAGGTATTTCAGCTAAACGCACCATCATCCTATCAATGATTATCTCAGGTGCCCTTGCAGGTCTAGGTGGAGCAGTAGAAGGACTTGGAACCTTCCAAAACGTTTATGTTCAGGGTTCATCATTAGCGATCGGCTTTAACGGAATGGCGGTTAGTCTACTCGCTGCAAACTCACCAATTGGAATTCTTTTTGCGGCCTTCTTGTTCGGAGTACTTCAAGTTGGAGCACCTGGTATGAATGCTGCACAAGTGCCATCTGAGCTTGTAAGTATCGTTACAGCCTCAATTATCTTCTTTGTCAGCGTTCACTACATCATCGAACGCTTTGTCAAACCAAGAAAACAACTTAAAGGAGGTAAATAAGGATGTCGATTACAACAATGCTAACCCTTATGGTTTCTTCAATGTTGATTTACTCAGCACCACTTATTTTCACAAGTATCGGAGGCGTTTTCTCTGAACGTGGTGGAGTTGTTAACGTTGGACTTGAAGGAATCATGGTCATGGGTGCCTTCTCTGGAGTTGTTTTTAACCTTGAATTTGCACAAGATTTGGGAGCATTAACTCCTTGGTTGGCTCTTCTAGTTGGTGGATTAGTCGGAGCTATCTTTTCACTGATTCACGCAGTAGCTACAGTTCATTTTCGTGCTGACCATGTTGTCAGTGGTACCGTACTTAACTTGATGGCTCCAGCCTTGGCGGTTTTCTTGGTGAAGGTGCTTTATAACAAGGGACAAACGGATAATTTAACGCAAACATTTGGACGTTTTGATTTCCCTCTTTTGGCTAATATCCCAGTTATCGGAGATATCTTCTTCAAGTCAACAAGTTTACTTGGTTACCTAGCAATTGCCTTCTCATTCTTAGCTTGGTTTATCCTCTTTAAGACTCGCTTTGGACTTCGTCTTCGTTCAGTTGGTGAACACCCACAAGCAGCAGATACTTTGGGGATTAATGTCTACAAGATGAGATATCTTGGAGTTGTGATTTCAGGTTTCCTTGGAGGAATCGGTGGAGCTATCTACGCTCAGTCAATTTCCGTTAACTTCTCAGTTACAACCATCGTTGGACCTGGATTTATCGCACTTGCTGCTATGATCTTCGGTAAATGGAATCCTGTTGGTGCTATGCTTTCAAGTCTCTTCTTTGGACTATCACAAAGTTTAGCAGTTATCGGTTCTCAACTTCCTTTCTTGCAAGGAGTTCCAGCCGTTTACTTGCAAATTGCACCATATCTCTTGACCATTGTCGTTCTAGCAACCTTCTTTGGTAAAGCAGTTGCACCGAAGGCGGATGGTATCAACTATATCAAATCTAAATAAACACAAACGAGGTTGGGAAAAATCCCGACCTCGTTTTTTAGTATTTGAAATGAAACTCTGGCGAAAACTTCATTTTTTTGTTCCATCATCTGCTCTATTTTTTAGGGTTTTGATGGGTAAGATTTAGTCCCCAAGGAACAAGATTTTCTGTTTTATTACGAATACGATTGATATTATCTTTGTGGCGGATAATAATTAAACCTGCGAGAGCTAGGATAATCGCTACGAATAATAAATCGTAACTTGGAAGTAGGAAACCGATAAGTGGAAAGAGAATCACCCCAAGTACAGCAGCGAGAGCAGCAGTAACACTAGAGAGAGAAATCATGCTGCCTAGATAAAGGGTTCCGAAGAAGACTACTGCTAGATAGAGGCAAAATAGAGGAGCAAATCCGAAAATAACTCCAGCACTGGTTGCGACAGCTTTACCTCCCTTAAATCCTGCAAAAATTGGGAAAGTATGCCCGATTACGGCTAAGAGACCAAAAATTAGAGGAGAGATTCCTTGTACATGGAAGATAAGGGGAAGTAGGGTTGCGATGGTTCCTTTGAAAAAGTCAATCACGAAGGTTGCCATACCCGCTTTCTTACCTAAAATACGGAAGGTATTGGTTGTTCCAGTATTGCCAGAACCATGTTCACGTATATTTATCTTAAAGAAGGCTAGTCCAATCCAAAGTCCTGAAGGGATAGAACCCAATAAATAAGCTAAAATTAATAATACTATTGTCATCATGCTTCTATTATACCATGAAATAGGAGAGAAACGGAAAGGAATCTTTTCTCATTTTGTGACATCTGATTCTTTATGTAAGTAGAAAATTTTTCTCATGAGCACTATTATTCGGAAATTAAGGCTAAAGTTTTAAAAATTCATGAAAGTTTCTGAAATTCCTTGATTTTGTGTTTATTTATGCTATAATGAGAACAATTATTTTTAGGAGGTGGAGTATGTCTTACTTATTCGAGATATTACCAAGTTTATTGAGCGGTGCGACAATGACCTTACAAGTTTTTGCACTGGTCTTACTTTTTTCAATCCCTTTAGGCATTTTGGTTGCCTTTTGCTTACAGGTCTATTGGAAACCCCTCCATTACATGATTGATATCTATATCTGGGTGATGCGCGGGACACCCTTGCTCTTGCAACTAATTTTTATTTATTATGTCCTACCAAGTATCGGAATTCGACTCGACCGGGTGCCTGCTGCGATTATTGCCTTCACGCTTAATTATGCAGCCTACTTTGCTGAAATTTTCCGTGGAGGAATTGCAACGATTCCTCAGGGGCAATACGAAGCAGCTAAGGTTTTGAAATTTAATCCTATTGATACCGTTCGTTATATCATTTTGCCACAGGTGACCAAGATTGTCTTACCAAGTGTATTTAACGAGGTTATGAGTTTGGTTAAGGATACTTCTCTGGTCTATGCACTCGGTATTTCAGATTTAATCCTAGCTAGTCGAACTGCGGCCAATCGTGACGCTAGCTTGATTCCAATGTTTCTAGCAGGAGCTATTTATCTGCTTATGATTGGTATCGTTACAATTCTAGCTAAGAAACTTGAGAAGAAGTTCAGCTACTATAGATAGGAGGTTTTCCATGTTAGAGTTAAGAAATATCAGCAAAAAATTTGGAAAAAAAGAAATTTTATCCAATTTCAGTTTAACAATTCCTGAAAAGCAGATTTTGGCTATCGTTGGTCCTTCTGGTGGTGGAAAGACAACCTTGCTCAGAATGTTAGCTGGACTTGAAACTATTGATTCAGGAGAGATCTTTTATAATGGAGCATCCCTACCATTGGATGAACTTGAGAAGCGTCACTTGTTAGGTTTTGTTTTTCAAGATTTTCAGCTTTTTCCTCACTTATCCGTTATGGAGAACTTGATCTTGTCACCTATTAAGACTATGGGAATGTCTGAAGTAGACGCAAAGAAGAAGGCGGCTGACTTACTCGCTCGTCTAGGGCTTGAAGCTCACGCAGATGCTTATCCATACTCATTATCTGGTGGTCAAAAGCAACGGGTTGCCTTAGCACGTGCAATGATGATAGATCCAGAAGTGATTGGATATGATGAACCAACGTCTGCCCTTGATCCAGAGTTGCGTCTCGAAGTTGAAAAACTGATTTTACAAAATCGAGACTTAGGCATGACGCAGATTGTCGTGACCCACGACCTCCAGTTTGCAGAGAATATTGCTGACCAGATTCTCAAAGTAGAGCCTAAGTAGGAGGTGTCTATGAATCGAAAGAAAATCAGCCTTGTTTTGGTATTCTTTCTGGCTTTTTTCCTTGTAGGATGCACACAAAAAGCTAGCAATCCTAAAGTAGATAATTGGGAAAAATACCAACAACAAGGAACAATTACTATCGGATTTGACAATACTTTTGTTCCTATGGGCTTTGAAGAAAAGAATGGGCAATATGTTGGATTTGATATTGATTTAGCCCAAGCCGTTTCTGAGAAACTGGGGTTCAAGGTACAGTTTCAACCCATTGATTGGGATATGAAGGAAACAGAACTTCAAAACGGCACTATTGATGCAATTTGGAACGGCTATTCAGCAACAGATGAACGCCGTGAAAAGGTTGCTTTTACAATTCCTTATATGGAGAATCAGCAGGTTCTCGTTTCTAAAAAATCGCAAAATATCCAATCAGTGTCTGATATGACAGGCAAGGTTTTGGGAGCCCAAGCAGGTTCCTCTGGTTATATAGATTTTGAAGCTCAACCGGAACTCTTAAAAAATATTGTAAAAGATAAGAAGGCAAACCAATATCAAAGTTTTACAGAAGCCTTGATTGACCTGCAAAATGATCGGATTGATGCCCTCTTAATAGACCGTGTTTACGCCAATTATTATCTTGAAACTGAAGGAATTTTAGACCAGTATGAGATTTTTTCAGCTGGTTTTGAGAGCGAGTCTTTTGCAGTTGGAGTGAGACCAGCTGATAAGACCTTGTTAGCGAATTTGAATCAAGCTTTTGTGGAATTGTATCAAGATGGAAAATTCCAAGAAATTAGCCAAAAATGGTTTGGTGAAGATATTGCAACAAGTCAAGTTAAAGGAAAAGAAAACTGAGACTCTCGTCTTGGTTTCTTTTTTTGAAGAATAAATAATTGAGTTCAAACCTGCTCAATTAGAAAAATTTTGCAAAATCCCTAGAAAACCTGTAAAATAGTAAAGATGAACGAATAGGAGGTTCCTTGTGTCAAAAAAGGAAATCAATATTAACAATTATAATGATGATGCCATTCAGGTGCTAGAAGGGTTGGATGCGGTCCGTAAACGTCCAGGGATGTATATCGGATCGACCGATGGTGCTGGTCTCCACCACCTAGTCTGGGAAATCGTCGATAATGCGGTCGATGAGGCCTTGTCTGGATTTGGTGACCGGATCGATGTGACCATTAATAAAGACGGAAGTTTAACGGTTCAAGACCATGGACGTGGAATGCCGACTGGAATGCACGCTATGGGAATTCCAACGGTAGAGGTTATCTTTACCATCCTTCACGCCGGAGGGAAATTCGGTCAGGGTGGTTATAAGACATCAGGAGGTCTCCACGGGGTTGGATCTTCTGTCGTCAATGCCCTCTCTAGTTGGTTAGAGGTAGAAATTACTCGTGATGGGGCTGTTTACAAACAACGCTTTGAAAATGGAGGCAAGCCAGTTACCACTCTAGAAAAGGTTGGGACTGCACCTAAGTCTAAGACAGGTACTAAAGTTACCTTCATGCCAGATGCCAGTATTTTTTCTACGACAGACTTCAAGTACAATACCATTTCAGAGCGTCTCAATGAGTCAGCCTTTCTTCTGAAAAATGTAACCTTGTCATTAACGGATAAGCGAACAGACGAAGCAATTGAATTCCATTATGAGAATGGTGTGCAGGATTTTGTTTCTTACCTCAATGAAGACAAGGAAACCTTGACGCCAGTTCTTTACTTTGAAGGTGAAGACAACGGTTTCCAAGTGGAAGTAGCCCTCCAGTACAATGATGGATTTTCAGATAACATCTTGTCCTTTGTCAATAACGTCCGTACCAAAGATGGTGGAACGCATGAGACAGGACTTAAGTCTGCTATTACCAAAGTCATGAATGACTATGCGCGAAAAACTGGCCTTCTCAAAGAAAAAGATAAAAACCTAGAAGGTTCGGATTACCGTGAAGGATTAGCGGCTGTTCTTTCTATCCTAGTTCCCGAAGAACATCTTCAGTTTGAAGGACAGACTAAGGATAAACTAGGAAGTCCACTAGCTCGTCCAATCGTTGATAGTATTGTTGCTGAAAAACTGACTTTCTTCCTTATGGAAAATGGGGAATTAGCTTCAAATCTTATTCGTAAAGCTATCAAGGCCCGTGATGCTCGTGAGGCGGCCCGTAAAGCGCGTGATGAGAGCCGAAATGGTAAGAAAAATAAAAAGGACAAGGGCTTGCTTTCTGGAAAATTGACGCCAGCCCAATCTAAAAATCCTGCAAAGAATGAACTCTATCTAGTCGAGGGAGATTCTGCCGGAGGTTCTGCTAAACAAGGTCGTGACCGTAAGTTCCAAGCTATCTTGCCTCTTCGTGGTAAGGTTATCAATACAGCCAAGGCCAAGATGGCGGATATCCTCAAAAATGAAGAAATCAACACCATGATTTATACCATTGGTGCTGGTGTGGGGGCAGACTTCTCTCTTGAAGATGCTAACTATGACAAGATTATTATCATGACCGATGCGGATACTGACGGTGCCCACATTCAAACTCTTCTCTTAACCTTCTTTTACCGCTATATGCGTCCACTAGTTGAGGCAGGACATGTCTATATCGCCCTTCCTCCTCTTTACAAGATGTCTAAAGGGAAAGGTAAGAAAGAAGAAGTGGCCTACGCTTGGACAGATGGTGAGCTAGAAGAACTACGTAAGCAGTTTGGTAAAGGTGCTACCCTCCAACGCTACAAAGGTCTTGGTGAGATGAATGCAGACCAGCTCTGGGAAACAACCATGAATCCAGAAACTCGTACCCTCATCCGTGTTACGATTGAAGACCTAGCACGCGCAGAACGTCGCGTCAATGTCCTCATGGGTGATAAGGTCGAACCACGCCGTAAGTGGATTGAAGACAATGTCAAGTTTACGCTGGAAGAAGCAACAGTGTTTTAATATAGTAGACTTCCTGCGAAACTAGAATCCTAGTTCACGATTGATAATGCCAGTAATCAAATTCATTCGTAATCCAAACCGTTTGCGTCGATTTCGATAGGTTGTTGAAAATATTTTAAACGTTTTTACTTT
>NZ_JASHDL010000016.1:0-46720 GCF_047463635.1 Streptococcus infantis | reverse complement strand
GGTTTTAGGAACTTTGACAACTTTAAGAAACGAATTTTCATCGCTCTGAATATAAAAATGGAGAGGACAACGATTGTCCTCTCCAGATGTTAGCTTTTATTCAACCCACTACAGTTGACAAAGAGCCGATTATTCCATTTCAAAAGCTTCACTTTCTTGTTTATTTGGAAGAACAAGAGAAAGCAGAATACCGATAATAGCTGGTACCAACCATGGCAGAGAAGCCTCCGCAAATGGTAGAGCGTTCACGATATTTGCAAGGACCTCAACTTTAAAAGTAGATCCTAAAACACTTGCAATAGCAATGGCTGTGACAATACCAACCGTTAATTGCATTCCTGGTTTTGAAAGAGCAACAAACTTGTTCACAATCACAATCATGACAATGGCAATCGTAATTGGGTACAAAATAACGAGAACTGGTACAGAGTACTTAATAATAGCACTCAAACCAAGATTTGCAATGGCAAAACCAATCAAGGTAAAGACTGTCGCATAAACCTTGTAGCTGACTTGTGGGAAACGTCCGTTAAAGAACTCGGCAGTTGATACAATCAACCCTACAGTCGTTGTAAAGCAAGTAACGGTTACCATAGCCGCAAGGAAAAGCTGAGCAGTAGAACCAAAGATTTCTTGAGTCGCTTGAGACAAGATATAAACTCCAGGAGTTCCACTCTTCATTGCTTCTTCTGTTACTGGGAAATGATTGCCCAAGAAACCTAGACCAATATAGAGAGCACTAAATCCAAGAGCTACAACGATTCCAACCACCCAAATGGTTGAAATGTACTCTTTCTTGTTTGAAAAACCAAGTCGTTTCAAGGTTTGTACTGCAATAACACTGAAGGCAATCGAAGCAAGCGCATCAAGTGTATTGTATCCTTCTAAGAAACCAGCTCCAAAGGCGGAAGCTTGATAAGCTCCTGAAGCCGCTTGTGGTGCGTTCCCACCATACTTGAAAGCTCCAAGGATAACCAGAATAACAATTAAGATGGCAAAAACTGGAGTCAAGACTCGACCGATACGATCCAAGATTTTTGAAGGATTCAAGGAGATTAGGTATGCAGCTACAAAGTATAGAATGGTGAAGACAATCAAACCTAAACCTTTATCTGCTTGATCTAATAGCGGACTAATACCAACTTCAAATGATGTCGTTGCTGTACGTGGAATGGCAAAGAATGGACCAATCGACAAGTACAAAGCTGCTAGATAAACTGTCGCAAACCATGGAGAAATTTTCTTAGAAATTTCATAGATATAGCCCTTTGGATTAAGGGTTCCAATGATCAAGGTTAGGACAGCAATCCCAACACCTGAAAATACAAATCCTGCAATGGCAGGGAGAAAGTTTTCTCCAGACTGTGCGCCTAGAGTTGGAGGGAAAATCAAGTTACCTGCTCCAAAAAATATTCCAAACAGGAGTAATCCTGTTAAAGCACCTTTTTTAGCCATAAACTCTCCTTATTAAAAATAAAATACTTTCTTAGTATAACATGATTAAAGGCTTGAAAAGGCTATCTCGAAATAATTTTAAAATGTTTTCAATTTTCTGATTTTTAGAACAAATAAACTCCCTTTAAAACATTTCTTATTTTCGGTCTCAAAGGGAGATTTTCTTATTCTAAGGCATCCATGCCACCTTGGACATTGATAACCTCATATCCTTGTTCTGCTAAAAATTGACAAGTGCGTGCTGAACGCATTCCTGATTTACAAATCACGTAATAAAGATTATCTTTATCTAGTTGTTTATAAGTATCAGCTAATTGGCTGAGAGGTAAATTACGAGCGCCTTCTAAATGAAGAGTCTCAAATTCCTCTACTTCTCTCACATCCAATACAGAAAGCGACTCTTTCTGATAAAACTGATAAAAATCGTCAAAAGTAATTTCGTTCATTCTTTTTCTCCTAAAATAGTTTTAATTCTTTTTTTCAAATCTGGAACCACTTCTTCCTCAAACCAAGGATTTTTTTTCATCCAAATTTGATTACGTGGTGATGGGTGTACCAGAGGGAAATAATCAGGCAAATAATCTTTAAATCGATGCACACGGTCTGTCACCTTGCCACTGACCTTCTCATGTAGATAGTAGGCTTGGGCATACTGCCCTATCAAGAGTGTTAATTGAATATCTGGTAATTCCTTCAAGAGTTTCAGATGCCATTTTTCTGCAAAACCTGGACGAGGTGGCAGGTCACCCGATTTTCCATGACCTGGAAAGTAGAAATCCATAGGCATGACTGCAAAGTAACCTGAGTTATAAAATGTTTCTTCATCCACACCTAGCCACTCGCGCAGGCGGTCACCACTTTTATCCTTCCAGTATAGTCCTGCTTCCTGGGTTTTGAGACCAGGTGCCTGGCCAATGATATTGATACGAGCTGTTTTTGGTGCTGCAAAGAGTGGCTCGATGCCTTGCTCAGTATAGCTGGCATTCTGTGGATCTTCCATGATAGCTTGCTTGATTCTTTCGATTTGAGACATCTGCTTTCCCTCCAAAAAGAAGTCTAAGCATTAAATCTCAGACTTCTATAGCATTATTTGATCAATTCATAGATAGCTTCGGCATAGATTGCTGCAGCACGGAAAAGATCGTCCAAGGCGATAAATTCATTGGCTTGGTGCATGGTATCGATAGAATCTGGGAACATAGCACCGTAGGCTACACCACGCTCTAAGAGACGTCCAAATGTTCCACCACCGATAACTTGTTCGTGACCTTTAAGACCTGTTTGTTTTTCATAAACATTCAATAAGGTTTGAACGAGTGGATCTTCCATTGGTACGTAGTGAGGAGTGTGACCATGTTCAGAGAGGCTAACTGAAGCAACTGGCAAGGTTTCAAGAACTGACTTGATTTGCTCTGGGCTTGTTCCTTTTGGATAACGGAAGTTGAGGGCAATGGTATTGTCAGCACTTGATTCGTCGAAGCGGAAGACACCCGCATTCATAGAAAGAGCACCCATCTTTTCATCCACATGAGCTACTTTCAAGTTCTTGCCTTCGTGGTCGTTCAAAAGAATCTTACCAGCAATATCGAGGTAGTCTTTTGCAGGTCCTTCAAAAGCAAATTGGCTGAGGAAGAGGGCAAGATAAGTTGCACCATTGATACCTGAAGCAGGCATAGCACCGTGAGCTGATTTACCAATTACAGTCACCTTGTACTGACCGTTCTCTTCTTGGATTTCTCCTCTGAGTTTGTGCTCTGCAACGAAAGCGTCTAGTTTCCCTTGCAAGTCTGCTAAGTCACCTGAAATGACTGCTGTTGCTGATTCTGGAACCATGTTTTCACGCAATCCACCTGTAAAGCTGTGAAGACGAGCTGCACCAGTATTTTCACCGGCAAAGTGAAGGTATTCAGTGATATTTCCTTTTTCACCATTGATGATAGGGAATTCAGCATCCGGAGAAAAACCAAAGTCTGGTTTCGCAAGTCCTACATGCTCGAAGTAGTAGTCCATGTCTGCCCAGCCCGATTCTTCGTCTGTTCCGACGATGAAGCGAACTTTTTTAGAAGTTGGAAGGCCCAATTCTTTGATGATTTTCAAACCATAGTAACAAGCTGTTGTAGGTCCCTTGTCATCAGAAGCTCCACGCGCATAAAGGCGACCGTCTTTGATAGTCGGTGTGTAAGGATCTGTATCCCAACCGCTACCAGCAGGAACCACGTCCATGTGGGCAAAGATTCCGAGAACTTCTTCTCCATCACCAAATTCAAAATGTCCTGCGTAGTTGTCAACATTTTTAGTTGGATAGCCATCACGATCTGCGATTTCAAGGAATTTCTCCAAGGCTTTTACCGGGCCAGGTCCAAATGGATGCTCAGCATCAACCTTGCTGTCATCACGTTCAGAGTTGATTTCTAAAAGGCTAAACAAGTCAGCCAAGAGGTCTTCTTTGCGTTTTTCTACTTCTGCTGTAAAATCAATTGTTGTCATTTTTTCTTCTTTCTATCTTTTCTCGATAATTTCATCTACTGGCAAGCGGTAACTTGGTTCCAATTTCTCGTCTGTATAACCCACTGTAATCAAGAGTTCTGGGCGGAAGCGGTCTTCGATATCCAAAACTTCGTTGACTTTTGATTTGTCAAAACCAAGAATCAGATTTGATCCGATTCCTTGGTCTGTAAGAGCCAGAACCAAGTTCATAGCAACCAAACCTGCATTGAGAGCTAGGTAGTCGCTGACTTGCTGTTCGTTATAGCGTGCAAATTCCGCAGGCAAATTCTTCATGAAATATTGAAGTTGTTCTTCAGAAAAGTTATTAGCACCACCAACTCGGGCAATCTTACGAGCACGTTTGGCAAGGTCTGTATCTGTAAACAAGGCAATAGTCACAGGCGCTGATGATACCTGTTCAAAGTTGGAACCATAAGCTAATTTTGCCAGTTCAGCATTTTTCTCACGAACCACCACAAATTTCCAAGGCTGGCTATTGTGGGCGCTTGGTGCCAAGGTTGCGATTTCGATAGCCGTACGAACATCTTTAGGATCAACTGGCTTATCAGTGAAATGCTTGGTCGCATGACGTTTTTTATTTAATTCAAGAAATTTCATAATCGATTTCCTTTTCTAATTCTACTGCTTCCATTTTACCATATTTTGAAAGAGCTTGCAGAGATTTTTCATTAGTGAAACAAATTATCTTTTTTCAAATTCCACTTTCAGTTCTAGGCTCCATTTTAAAATTATAATGTTTCTCTATCATCTCCATAAAAAATATATATTGGATATCTGATTGATTGTCTGGTAAGCTAGATACCATTAAGTAAAGGAGACTCTTATGAAAAATTATTCTTATTATTAGCCATTAGTCCCTTGTTGGTGGCCTGTGGACAATCTAAACAGGAAAGTGCTTCAACTTCTACTACTAGCCCTAAAACCATTGTCGTAGCAACTGCTGGAGACATCCCTCCTTTTGATTTTGAAAAAGATGGTAATTTGACCGGACATGATGTTGAGGTTTTCAAAGCAGTCGATGAAAAACTGGATCAATACAAGATTGAATTTCAAAAAACAGCTTGGGAAAGTATCTTTCCTGGAGTGGATGCTGGCCGTTACCAAGCTGCTGCCAACAACTTAAGCTACACCAAAGAAAGGGCAGACAAATACCTCTATTCACTCCCCATCGCTAAAAATCCTTTGGTTCTCGTGAGCAGAAAAGACAAGGCTCTTACCTCTCTTCAAGATATCGCTGGTAAAACAACCCAGGATGACACTGGAACTTCTACCGCCAAGGTTGTTACGGACTGGAATCAAAATCACTCCGACACTCCTGCTACCATCCAATATTCTGGCGAAGATGTGGCTAAGCGTCTGACTGACCTCGCCAACGGTGAATTTGATTTCCTAATCTTTGATAAAATCTCTGTGCAAAAGATCATCAAAGACCGAGGTTTAGACCTGAATGTAGTTGACTTGGAGAGCAATGATAATCCAAACAACTACATCATCTTCTCAAGCGACGAAAAAGAATTTAAAGAGCAATTTGACAAGGTTCTCAAAGAACTCTACCAAGACGGAACTCTTGAAAAACTCAGCAAAACCTATCTCAGTGGATCTTACTTACCAGATCAATCTCAATTACAATAAGAAATATTAAAAGAGAGTGGGACAGAAATCGGTAATTCGTTAGAATTCGATTTCGTCGTCCCACCTCCGCACAGTTGAGTAGGCCTGTAAAAGCTGATGAAATCAGCGTAGTAGAGCCCACTCAACCACTGCGTCTTGCTCGACAATCCAACATCAAAAAGAGGCTAGGACTTTTGTCCCAGACTCTTTATTTAGTATTTGTTAATTAAAGCAACTCTTACAAAAAATCAAAATAATTCTTGACATCCTCTACATAGCCATGCTTTTCATTGAGGCTGGCTAACAAATCTCTATTATGGCCTTGATAGTTGTCCTCACGTCGCAACTCTTCATACATTTCGATAAAAGGAAGGCCTTTGGTCTTAGCTGATTCTAGCTCTGCTTCATAGTCATAGGCGACTTTTCGAAATTGGATATTGACCAATTCACCATTTTCAAGCTCAAGTAAGGTATACTGGGCTCGGTGATTTTTCAGTCCTTCCCAGTTAAAATAAGGCATACCAATCGAACCTGGATTGATGATTTGTTGGCCTTGGCTACCATAACGTAGGAGCTGTTTATGGACATGCCCATAGACGGCTACATCCGTAGTTTCATCAAGTAACTGGTCAAATTTTTCGGTATTATTTTCAACCAGCAAATCACCACCATAATTTTTCTCAGGTAAATTATGAGAAAGAGAAAAACGTAAGCCTTCAACTTCTTTCTTGGCTACCATAGGCAGATTTCTCAACCAATCAATATGCTCTGGCTTTAGGTCCTCCATCAGATATTGAGTCATCCTGAGAAGCTGGATTTCTTGGGGATCCTCTAAACCATATTGCCCATCTAAAGCCTCTAACACACAATCATCCCAGTTCCCTCGAACGGATGCTGTAATGGGAAGGTCTTTCAAAAGAGCCACCAAGTCATTTGCTCCCGGCCCAGGAAGAAAAATATCTCCCAGAAGCCAATATTCAGTCGCTCCCAAATTTTTAGCGTCTTCAAGAACTCCAGCCAAGGCTGTCGTGTTACCATGAATGTCTGATAAAATTGCAATCTTATGGTTCATTTTCTGCTCCTTCTTTAGTGGATAGCTTTCAGTCTATCCAATTCACTCTTATAATTCTGTACTTTTCTTCATTATAGCATAAAATCGCTAAAAGATTTTCACATAGAAATATTATCACCAAGATTCTTTTAAAAATATGTCAAAAATAGTTGACATTATGTTCTTAAAAGAATATACTATAGTCAAATATATGTGACATAAACTAAAAAGGAGGAAGCATGAATCGCGTAAAAGAATTCCGCAAGGAACTGGGAAAGTCCCAACTCGAACTTGCCAAGGATATTGGTGTCTCGAGACAAACCATTAATATGATTGAAAACGACAAGTACAATCCAACTCTGGAACTCTGTCTCAATCTCGCCCGCAGCCTCCAAACTGACCTCAACAGTCTCTTTTGGGAGGATGATTTTTAAAAAGGAGAAGAAAAATGAAAAAAGAAACCTTCACTGAAAAGCTCATCAAACGCACTTACGGTATTTCTGATCCACTGGACGAATACAAACGGCGCGAAGCTGACCGCATCGGAAATAAAGTCTTTATGATTCTCTTTTATCTGATGATTTTCGGCAATCTTATTCCGCTTGTTCTGGCCTATCAATTTCCTCAACTAGTGGCTCTAGTCTATCCTCCTCTGATTTTAGTGATTGCCCTCATCGCTGCTGGCTATGTCACCTACCAAATGCAAAAAACTGGGATTACAACTATCGAACCAGATATGCTGACTGAGAAAGAAAGTAAGCAACTACATTACCCTGGTCTGAAAGCTGGGATAGTCTATGGATTAATGAGTTTTTTTTCAACCCCTCTTCTCCTTATACTGCTAGGTGAGAGTCAGGACTATCTTCAGTCTCTTCTCGCTTTTAAAAATATTTTTTCAAGTATCCTCCAGTCTGTCTTCTTTGGAGTGGTCATACAGATTATCATCTCCCGTCGCATTGCAAAAGCCAAGGAAGACCAGGATAAGGATTAGGAGGAAACTCATGAAAAAAGAAAAGAAGCAGTTACGTTATCCTGGTCTAAAAGCAGGTTCGATTTATGGAACAGTGATATTTTTTATAATTCCACTCATTGATACCCTAACAAGTGAAAATTCAAATTTTATCAGTTCTCTTCTAAATACAAAACATATTTTTAAAACTATACTGGGAGCTTTCTTTTTCGGAGTTATGATACATATTGTCGACTCACTTCGCATTGCAAGAGCTAAAAAAGAGCAAGATAAGGATTAGGAGAAAGCTTATGAAATCACTAGTAACTTTACTTACCTATCATCTTTTGTTTGCTTCACTGCTCATCTTCATCATCGTTTCAGGGAACTTGCCCATCTACGATACAGTCCTTGTTCTTGTCTTTGTTCCAGCACTCAACAAAGGACTGACTTATCTAAAGATAGATTCCCAAAAAACGCGCATACTCAACTTAGCACTATTCTTTATGATTCTATCCTTTCTATCCTTACCACAACTGACGGTTATTTCAAACGATTGGAAATATTATCTATTGCTAACTATCGCTATCCTTTCTTCTATTACTTATCTTTATTATCTCTATCAATTCGTAAAAGAAACAAAATAACATCGTTCATTTAGGAGAAATTACCCATGAAAAAAGAACCCCTCTATGAAAAACTAATCAAACGTATCTATGGCATTTCAGGGCCACTTGATGAACACAAACGGCGCGAAGCTGAGCACATCGGAAATAAAATCTTTATGATTCTCTTTTACCTCATGACTTTAGGCAATCTTATTCCCTTTGTCCTTGCTTTTAGATATCCCCAAGTAGTCGCTTTTGGATATCCAATCATTATCTTTCTAATTTCCATGGTTTGTGCTATCTATGTCACTACTCAAACTAAAAAAACTGGTATTGCTGCTATCGATCCTGATATGTTGAGCCAGAAGGAAAAGAAACAGTTACGTAATCCTGGACTTAAAGCTGGTCTGGTTTATGGAATAGCCATGTTCTTTGGAATGCCACTTCTCAATATCCTAATGGATGATAGCAAAAGCTATCTTACCGCTCTTTTGAATACAAGAAGCATCTTGTCAACCATCGTTGCAGCCTTCTTTTTCGGATTAACAGTGCATATTGTCATCACTCTTCGTATTCAAAAAGCTAGAGAAGATCAAGACGACGATTAGGAGGAAACTTATGAAATCACTACAAACTTTAATTCTCAGTCATATTTTGGTCAGTATCTTTATGACAGTTTTCCTAGTTTATGGGCAGATTACGCGTCCTTTTCTGATCATCTTCCTCTTAGCCCTTCCTGTCTTGAACAAAGGACAAAGATTTCAGAAAATCACATCAAAAAAAATACGCCTCTTAAACGCATCACTCTGCTTTATCCTCGTATCTTTCCCACAACTGTTAACGAATTCTATGGATTGGAGATATCTACTATTTCTAACCATCTGTATCGTTTTTAGTCTAGTCTACTTCTATACTCTCTATCAACTCTTTAAAGAAGCTAATCAAAAACAAGGTTATTAAGAGGTCACTACCATGAAAAAAGAAGACTTAACCACTCGCTTAGTTCGAAATTTCTTTCATATCCAAGGACCCTTTGATGAATGCCGTCAAGAGGTCATCTACAAGGCTTGCGCCCGTTCCATGGTCCAAATCTTTTACTCTTCCTTCTTTCTCTTCCTATTCTATCTTTTGTTTGGGCGCTTTATAGAGATAGTTCGAATGGCTATGCCCTATCTCTACTTCTTGATGATTTTTGCCCTCAGTCTCAAGGCAAGATATTCTACTAGAGGGCTCCACTTAGAAGATGATGATCAATCCGAGATTCCACAAATCACTTACAGCAAGCGTCAAATCAAGTTAAGAAGTTGGATAGTTGGAACTAGCATCCCAACTCTCTACTTATTTATCCTATTTTCCAAAAAAGTAATCCTTGAAAATCACTCCATTGCAGATTTCTTTTTGCAGTTTCTGGAACTCAAAATGATCGCTTTTTTCCTACTAGTCGGACTCGGAGTAGGATCAATCTTCGGTACTATGACTTATTACTTTTTATCTGAACATGAAGAACAGTAGGTATAAGCTGAACTAATTGATTATGTTTATTGTCGACAACAAACCCCTAACACTTCTCAGTGCTAGGGGCTTTTTTAGTTCCTTAAATACCGCATATATTCTACTAATACATAGACAAGGATTGTTAAACAAATGATCGTTTCCAGCCAAACGAGGAGGTTAAGGACTGGAAACTGCAGAATGCCTTGGGCCATTTTCAATGAAGTTGCTGTGATGATAGTTGGGAAGGTTAGGGCTGAAAAAGCTGGTTGAAATCCCTGTTTTAAAATCCTTGGCAAACGACTGAGGACAAAGAAAAAGAAAGTTTGTGAAGCAAGGATCATGACTAGCAAAATCCAGCCATGAAGACCTGAACCTCCGATCCTAACGAGTGCTGCCAACAGTAGAGAAAAGGGAGCACAATAAATTCCTTC
Organism: Streptococcus infantis; assembly: GCF_047463635.1. Taxonomy (GTDB): domain Bacteria; phylum Bacillota; class Bacilli; order Lactobacillales; family Streptococcaceae; genus Streptococcus; species Streptococcus infantis_W. The sequence goes on along the minus strand of NZ_JASHDL010000016.1, from coordinate 36,613 downwards.
TTGCCCCAGTAAAGCCCGTGGCAATGGATTACTTTTTAAATCTTGATAAATCAGAGGATAAAGGAAAAGGGTTAAGGTAAAGCCAAAAATCCAAGCGCCATAGGCAATCTCGACTATACCCACCACTGGGTAGGTCAAGCTTGCTACTGCTATCCCCACATAAAGAACTGTCCAACTTGGCGTTGCGTTCGTTCTTGGTTTAGTCTGCACATAATTTTTAGTAAAGTAGATGATTAAACCTACATCCAGTAGAAAGGCAAACCACCAAAGAGCTTGCGCTATGATACCCATACTCGTAGGTAAGATTCGCAGTAAATAGGTTGATAAAATCATTCCTGCCATGGGAAAGGTCGCCATTCCCGATAATAGAGGAGCTTTCTTAAGTTCTTGCTGGCTTTCTTGCCAATCACTAAGATGACTGTATAAAAAATAAAACCATAAAATCAAGCCTGACAAACTAAAGACATGGGATAATAATGGAAAAATATCCAGGATGAGATTACCTGCTCCAGCCAATCCCAATAAGCACCCTGAAAAGGCCAAGGGGAGTTTTTTCATGTGAACCTCCAATAGTCATGTTATTATCAGTATAGCATAAAAGCGCTTAAATGAAGTATTAAAAAACGAAGTTTAAAAAGATAAACCTCGTTTTTATTTTCTTTATTGTTAGTTTGTCGCTAGAATATGTCGCAATTGCACTGCACTAGGAGAAACAATTGGCAAAAAGGCGCCTTCATTCCAACGACGTATGAAACCGGATGTCGATTTACTAAAGTATCCTCTACCGCCACCAGCTTGTAGTTCTAACAAGAGACTTTGAGCAACAACATCAACAATATCAATTCGTAACTGGAATAGCTCACGCGGATTTCTAACGAAATAGGACTCTTCAGATAGTCCTTGATAGAGAGAATGTCGAATATCATCTAACTGTTTGACCTGATGCTGCCATTCTTCCTTCAAGACACCTCGTTTCCCCAATTCTTTTTCGACTTCTGAGAGTGAACGTTCAGCCAAACCAAAGGCTAGGCCAAATTGGTAGCCTAAAAAGGCTGGACGATTTTGCGCTAAAAATTGATGAGCATCCCTCGATAGAATCCACTCTTCCTTTAAAGATACCTTGTTAAAAGTCAGAGCTGCTGTATTCCCTCCTTGGAGAGAGACAAATTCCAAATCTTCGGAACGACTAAAGTTTTCTGCGTCCGATGGTACGGCTACTACATAACTTGTACTCGGATCATCTGCAAATCCTGCTACAAAAATAGTGAGGAAGCGATTCCTACGAGCATTGGTTACCCAAGGAAGTCGTCCTTTTAGGTAATAATTCCCATTTTCTTCAAGGATACGAACATTTAGTTCCTCTAAGTCAGATAGATACTTGACCGCATTAGATAAGGCCGTAGCACCTGCATATTCTCCTGATAAGAGTTTTTCCAAGAAAACTTCTTTGAAATAAGCATTGTCAGTATGTAGAATATTGTCTATTAAAGTTCGTTGCCCCCATGAGATAAAGGAGGCTGTTAAGGAATGTTGAGCGAGTTCTGCAAGGATATTGATAACATCTTGGTCGTTTCCACCTAGCCCTCCAAGAACTTTTGGTACTCCTACACGAAAGGCACCTTCTGCAGCAATTTTCTCAATCAGCTCTTCTCCAGCTTGACATGATTTTTTGTCAATTTCATCAGCGTGCTGGTCTAACCAGCTTAAAAATTCTTCTGAAAAAAATCCCATACTCTGCCCTCCTCTTATGCATAAGGTTGTAATTCTGGATTAATCGGTGTGTTAGCTAGGTTGTTAGCATAGTTACAAAGACTTGCTAGACTGACACCGAGAACAACATCCAAGGCATTTTCTTGCGTATAGCCTGCTTCAATAAATTCTCCAAGAGCTTCATCTCCTACGCGCCCTTTGGTATTGATAACTGCCAAGGTAAACTTAGCTAGGGTATCCAGCTTAGGATCGCTTTCGATTGGAGTACGATTGCGAAGGGCTTGAAGTAGGTCATCGTTCATCTGGATTTGCTTGATAGAAAAGGCTGTATGGCCAGCGACGCAGAAGGCACAACCGTTAGTTACGGCTGCAGTGATTTGTACCACTTCGCGCTCTACAGGTGTTAGACTATTACGACGGTTAATAGCTCCAACAGTGCGATAAGCCTCTAGGGCTGTAGGGGCATTGGCCAAAAGACCGATAAGATTTGGGATATAGCCATTGTTATCCTTTTGTACCGTTTCAAGAACTTCTTTCACTTCTGCTGGTGCTGATTCTACTGTGTGGATAGTAAATGTTGTCATAAGGGGACCTCTTTTCGTTTTGTAATTGAATGGTTTCTGCGAAAATCTTACGAAATCTCATCAGCCTATTGAACAAATCCTTGCCTTGATTGATGACTCATTAGCTTTTCGTTGACAATAAGTCTAACACAGAATCTATACCTTGCATAATATATATTTTAAATTGCACTGATAAAAAATTTTTATGAAAACAAAAAAATCACACTAGATGTGTGATCATACTGTTAATTTATCTGATGCTTGTTTCTTAAAACTAAGATGGACTCTAGTAACAAGCAGAAAATAGCCAAGCCAAAGCCAGTAAATACACCAAAATATTCTGTGATAAAACTCATTAGAAAAACAGAAGCAGAAAAGGCCAATGTAGAGACAACTTCGATAACGGAGTAAACATTCACAAGTTCCTTCTCATCAACCGATTCCTGTAAAAACACACTCTCAGGAACTTCCTTGATTTGAGATAGAAAACCAATTACTAGAGATAGGAATAGAAAAATAGGTGCATTTGGAAATAGCACTATCAACAGAGTTACTAGTGCTGTCGCTAACAAAGAAAAGGTCATAGTTTGATATTTATAGGTAACAACTTTCTCTGCTAGACGGAAGATAATAGCTCCTCCCAAGATAATTCCCAAGGAATAGGATGTATTGACGTAGCCCCAATAGCTTTCTGACTGGTGTAAAATTTCAGTCACAAACACAAGTAAAACTGAAGATACCCAGATAGCATTGGCTAAAATTTCTAAAAGATTGGCTTGGACAATAAAGCCTAATCTTGATTCTTTAGCCACCAATCGCCAACCTTTTGTTAACGTCTCAAGACTTGTTTCAGAGGATAACTCTTCTTTTTCTACAAGTGGCAAACCAAACATCAAAATCGTCGAAATTGTAAACAAAACTAACACAATGAGCAGACTAGGATTCATTCCCAGACTCGCAAATAAGAAACCTCCTAAGCCCCAACCTACTAGCTGTACACTTTCACCACTCATAGAAATAGCTGCGTTCGCTTTAGCTAAATCACTTGCATAGCGTGGAACAATCGCATAGGAAACAGGCGCTGCAAAACCATCCAAAATAGAGATAAAAGTGACAATAGCATATAAAAGAGGGAGGGAAATAGTTTCAGATTGCTTGAGTAGAAAAAACAAAATCGCTAGCAGAATCGTCTTACCAAATTGAGTCAAGAAAAGAACACGATTTAAAGCTAATCTCTTCGTTACTAATGGAACTAAGAAACTAGCTAAAAAGGAGGATAGTCCAATCAGAATTGGTACTAGGGAGGTTGAAATGACCGAACCAGATAAGACAAACACATTTGCAATCACAATGACTCTAAAAAAGACATCTGCTAGATTCGCTAGTCCCTGTGAAATCACTAATTTTCGAATATCTTTTGACATAAACACCTCTAGTTTATTTCTCTTTCGCACATAGATGAAACAAGACATATCAGACCAAAAACAGATTTATGCTGACTATTATACAATAAATAATAGTGCAAATAAATGACATCATTAAAGATGTACTCTTGAATTTCATTCATCTTATGACATAATACTCTTCGAAAATCTCTTCAAACCGCGTCAACGTCGCCTTGCCGTATATATGTGACTGACTTCATCAGTTTCATCTGCAACCTCAAAACAGTGTTTTGAGCTGACTTCGTCAGTTCTATCTACAACCTCAAAGCAGTGCTTTGAGCAACCTGCGGCTAGTTTCCTAGTTTGCTCTTTGATTTTCATTGAGTATAAAACAAAAGACTAGCCCTAGTAGTGAAAAAACTAGCATCTCACAAACAAATGCTAGTCTTATCTATAAATGGTAATGTCAATCTTATATTATTTATCAAAATACTTCTTAGTCTCAGCGATAACGACTGGAGACAAGGCTAGGAGGGCAATCAAGTTTGGTAGTGCCATGAGGGCATTGACAATATCAGCGATAATCCAGACCATATCCAACTCGATGAAGCCCCCCAGTAAGACCATGGCAACAAAGACCACACGATAGAGCCAGATAAAGCGAACGCCAAAGAGAAACTCAAAGCAACGCTCTCCGTAATAGTTCCAACCCAAAATCGTGGTAAAGGCAAAAAGCACTAAGAAAACTGTTAAAAGAGCTGGACCAAAGAAAGAAAATACCGTAGAAAAAGCTGACTGAGTCAAAGCAACACCATTCAAATCACCGTTCCAAACACCAGTCACCAAGATGGTCAAGCCAGTCAGGGTACAGATGATTAGAGTATCAATAAAGGTCCCTGTCATAGAAATCAAACCTTGCTCCACCGGCTCATTTGTCTTGGCTGCCGCAGCCGCAATGGGAGCTGAACCCAAGCCAGACTCATTTGAGAAAACCCCTCGCGCCACACCATTTTGGATAGCTGTTCGAATACTGGCTCCTGCAAATCCTCCAACTGCAGCTATGGGACTAAAAGCTGATGTGAGGACCAGTGAAAGTGTTGCCGGTACTTTATCGATATTAAAGAAAATGACTGTCAAGGTTCCCAAGATGTAGACAATAGCCATAAAGGGAACAACTGTAGTTGACACCTTTGAAATGGACTTAAGTCCACCAAAGACTGCGATCCCTACGAAAATAGATAAAACAAGTGCAGTAATTGTCGGATCAATACTAGCCGTATTTTGAACGGATTCTGTAATGGAATTTACCTGGGTAAAAGTACCAATCCCCAAAAGTGCAACCAAGACTCCAGCTACAGCAAAGAAGATTGCAAGAGGGCACCATTTTTCGCCCATCCCTAGAAGGATATAATGCATCGGTCCTCCTGCTACTGCACCATGATCATCCTTGGTTCGATATTTGATAGCAAGTAGTCCTTCTGCATACTTGGTTGCCATTCCAAAGAAAGCAGCCACCCACATCCAAAAAAGAGCACCTGGTCCACCAACCTTGATAGCCGTTGCAACCCCGATAATATTTCCTGTACCAACAGTTGCTGCGAGGGCTGTACACAAAGCCGCGAAACTCGATACATCCCCATGCCCCTTATCCTTGGTAAAAATAAGCTGAAAGGCCTTAGGGAGACGCAAAATTTGTAAGAGTCCTAAACGAAAAGTCAAGTAAATCCCTGTACCAACCAATAAGATCAAAAGGGGTGGTCCCCATACCAGAGCATCCAGCTCTTTTAGCAAATTTAACATACCATTCTCCTATCTATTCAACCCCAAAAGAAAGAGTACATGCTAGAAACATGTACTCTGGAATGCATCGATAAATGCCAAAAAGCGCTCTATCATTGCTCTGTCCTTTTACCTGAGAGTTTGAGCAGTTGCCTGCCTTGCCCCTTCGGTGCCTTTACGGTCTCTCCAGAGTTCCGTCCATTTACAGTCATGAAAAATCAAACGATTTTCCACTTCTATTAAACTTCATTCGGTGTTGTATTTAATTTTTATTTATTTTACAAGAAAATTCAGCTCTTGTCAATTATTTTCAGAAAATTTTATTATACTTTTTATGATTTTTGCTTTACTGAAAGTTCTATAATGAAGTTAGCCATCCAGCCCTCCTAAAAATTAGATTCTTCAACTAGCTTATAGCTAGTACTCGATTTCATTTGATAAGCGGCTTGATGATGTTAGGCTGGTATCCAAGGCTAAGACTAGCCTTGCTTTAGCTGACAAAACAGCTTCAAGGGGTTCTCTTGTCACATAAAAGCTCTTATAGGCATAAGAAAACAGCTCTGTGTTATACTTGTTGTTCAACCACAAACACAAGAAAGGCACAGAGATTCAAAACTATTATACTACAAAAGTCAAACATTTGACAATCGATAGCCGTCGGTTAATCGAACGATGGAAAAAAAGGGAAATCAAATAGAGAAATTGCCTCTCTACTTGGAAAAACTCCTCAAACTATCCATACTGAAATCAAGCGTGGGACAGTCCTACAATGTGTTGGAATAGGGCGCTTCTAAAAGGGTTATTCTGCGACTATGCTCAACAGTCTTATGAAAGTGCTGGCATTAAAATATCCTCACACATCACGCAAGGAAATCGATATATCAAGCAAGCTTTGACTATGTCGGGATTGATTGCAGCAAATTCTAAGGATCCAGCTTTTTCTTCTTTTTACAATCGAATTTCCCAAAGAGGAAGCAAGACGAGAGCCATCATTGCTTGCGCCCATAAGATTCTCATACTCTTCGAAAATCTCTTCAAACTGCGTCAACGTCACCTTGCCGTATATATGTTACTGACTTCGTCAGTTTCATCTGCAACCTCAAAACAGTGTTTTGAGCTGACTTCGTCAGTTTCATCTGCAACCTCAAAACAATGTTTTGAGCTGACTTCGTCAGTTCTATCTACAACCTCAAAGCAGTGCTTTGAGCAACCTGCGGCTAGTTTCCTAGTTTCCTACTTTGCTCTTTGATTTTCATTGAGTATCAGAATCATTTCTCCACCAAATAGACTTATCAAAAAGAAAAGGCGCTAGGACTGAGGAAACAGTTCTAACGCCCAAAATAAAAAATTTTCAATTACAGTGTAGCACAGGAAGTGATTTTTTGCGCTTTTTTACTGTTTTTTTCAAATAAAATACTAAATTATTTTTAAAAATCAACTTGTGATAATTGCCTTCAAATAAACATTTTGAATTTTCTTTGTCTTTCTTTACATTAGTAAAAATGCCGATTGCAGGGATCGAACCTGTGACCTACGCGTTACGAGTGCGTTGCTCTACCAACTGAGCTAAATCGGCGATTACCCTTTTAGTATAGCACTATAAGGAAGGATGTCAAGAAATTTTCATCACAATTAAAAAAGCCTGTCCTGAGACAAGGCTTTGAGATTCTTCCTTTTAAGAACCCGCACTTTCGTAGGCATCTAAGCCCCTATCCCAAAGTTTAAGGGAAATGACAAAGAAAACAAGGGAAATCAAAATCAAACCTCCGATGTTAAAGATTACATCCTTATCCTGCAAGAAATAGCTGGCAGGATAGTAGGCCGTAAAGGCGAAAGGAACGATAAAGCTAATCAACCATCGAAGAAATGAATTGTAAATGGAAATCGGGTACTTGGCAAAATCATTAAACATATAAAAAATGTAAATCATAGCTCCTGATTGCTTGGTCCAAAAAGCGATGCTGGCTGTCGCGATTTTCAAGGAAGTATAAATCAAGGTCGCAAAAGGAATACAAACTAGGAAAAGCAGGAATTTTGGAAGCGTCCAAGCAATGCTAGTCACCGTTGTTCCCAATAGAATGCCACCGACCAAGAGCTCACCCAAGGCATCAATCTGAAAGGTCTCAACTAGGATGTGAAAGAGAGGATTGATAGGACGGGTCAGATACTTGTCAAACTCACCTTTTCGCACCAAGCGTTGCCCTAGCGCCCAGAGATTGTCAAAAAAGAGATGGTCCAGTCCCTTGGGAATCAAGGAAAATCCATAGATAAAGGCGATTTCTTGAAAAGTCCAACCTTCTAGTGATGGAATGTGTTGAAAAATGACATTGAGAAACAAGAGGTTCAAGCCTTGAGTTAGAAAAACTCCCAGCACACCAACCACAAAATCCACCTTGTATTCCATGATTTGTTTGATGTATTGTCTGATAAAAATCAGATGCATACGTTGATATTTTTTCATACTAACCTCCCTGAATGGTAATAAAGGACTGGACTCGTTTCCAAATCAACTGAGACAAGCCCATCATCACTAAGAGCCAGAAGAATTGCAAAGCGAGTGCCTGAAGAATCTGACTGGCATCGTATTTCCCAACAATAATCATGACTGGCGTGTAGATCAAAGATGAGAAAGGCAGGAAGGATAGAATATCTGCAACAACCTTTGGAAAGAAAGCCAAGGGAATCAAACTTCCAGACATAAAGGCTACCAAGGAAGTCTTGAGTAAATTGGAACCCCAAAGATTTTTAAATACAAAGGCTGAAAATCCAAAGCAGATATTAAAGAAAAAGTTAATCAGATAAGCCAGCGTTAAGCTAAAAAGATAAAGAACAGTTAAGCCCAACATTTCTACGATTCCTTGTCCAGATAAGATTTTCATCAGCACAATGACACTTAAAAATGGAAGTCCAACAGAGATAAAAATCAACCACTTAGACCCAAGCTCGGTAAAGAGATAAGAGGCCGCAAAATGAACAGGTCGCAACAAACGCATGATAATAGAACCATCCTTAACCTCTTCCCCAATCATGAAAGAAGAATCTGACTTGGACAAGAGATTGGTCACAAAACTCATGATGATGTAGAGGGTGATATCTGCCATACTGAAGCCCTGAATCAAGGACTCCTGCGAGGAATCAAAGACTGCCTTCCAGAGATAAAAGGCCACAAAAGCCCCCATGACATCGCCAATCCTATAAAGAAGAAAGTTGACTCGATAGGTAATCAACTCCTGAATCCCTGCATTGATAAAGGGTTTATAACGTCTCCACAATTTGGCCATCTTAGAGCTCCTTTCGGTAGAAGCGACGGATAATATCCTCAATATCCGTATCCACCATCTTCAAATCGCGGATTTCAAAATCAGACAGAGTTTGCTTGATAATGTCCGCCGACTGGTAGCGTGAACTATCAAATTCAATGTTGAGGCTATTTCCTTGTCTATCAATAGACATATCAGGTAGGCCTTCATAGTGAGAAGCGAGATGACTTTGCCCTGGCACTAATTCAAAGGATAGAGTCTTCATCTTGCCAAAGGTCTCCTTAAGCTGGCTCACCGTTCCATCAAAAATCTCCTGCCCCTTGTCAATCATGAAAATCCGATCACAAAGTTGCTCAATATCACTCAAATCGTGAGTGGTCAAGAGAATGGTGGTCTCTTCCTCTTGATTGATCTGGGTGATGGCGCGACGAATGTTGTCCTTGACCGAAACGTCCAAACCAATGGTCGGCTCATCTAAAAAGAGAACCTTAGGATTGTGGAGCAAGGAAGCTGCAATATCTGCCCGCATCCGTTGACCAAGTGAAAGAGTTCGCACAGGATCCTTGATAAATTCCTTCAAATCCAAGACTTCATTTAAAAAGTCCATGCGCTTATGAAAGAGCGAATCTGGAACATCGTAAATCTCTTTCAAGACCGTGTAGGTCTCTTGAAGAGCCAAATCCCACCATAACTGAGTACGTTGTCCAAAGACAACTCCAATATCCTTGACATAATCTTGGCGATTGTCCTGTGGAATCTTGCCGTTAATCCGACAAAAACCAGATGTCGGTTTCAAAATCCCTGTCAGCATTTTAATGGTTGTCGACTTCCCTGCACCATTTGCTCCGATAAAGCCTAGAATCTGGCCCTTTGGTACTTCAAAGGTCAAATCCTTAACCGCTTCAAAGGTCTGCTTTTCAGGATGAATAAAGGAGCGCAATGCCCCCTTCAAACCTGGTTCCTTAACAGTCTTCACAAAATTTTTCTGAAGATGTTCCACTTCTATCATTGCCATAAATCTCTCCCTATAGCAAGGAATAGCAACATTGTATTTTTGACTACAAATCTTCTAAATCCTTACTTTCTACACCTTCTCAATATTATTACAGAAAGCTTTATACCAACCTATTATAGTCCAATAAAAACTAGAATGCAAGCGTTTGCCTAAAGTTTATGAAATTGGAGATTTCTCTCTTAAAATAATACTTTTATTCAAAAATTCTGGTTTGATAGTCTCCTTGAAATACCAAAAAACCTGCCATTAGGGGCAGGTTGCTGTTTTATATGGTGCAGCTAGATTAAGCTTTACCTTCTTGAACCTACTGAGCAGTGTCACATGTTTTTTAGAAAGCTTTAACTACGATTTTATATAAAGTGCCATGAAATAGAATATAATCTGACTAAATACGTATACGTCAATCGGATTTGTTCCCGATTTCAAACAGTAATATGTCCAAGCTACTTGATTGATGTAACACTCTCAAGATGGTAACTGTATCCTTATCAAAGCGATAAAACACTGAATAATTTTTTACTAGTAGTCGTCTAACTTTAATATCTAAACTGAGCAATTCTTCTACAATAGCGCATCTTTCAGGAAATATTTCTAAAGTTTTAATCCCTTCTGCAATAGCTTCAAAGTGATTCATGGAAGTTTTCGGTGATTGAAGCTCATCTGCAATATAATGATAAATGGCTTCCATATCACTTTCAGCTCTTTTTAAAATATTAATGGTTATTTTAGTCATACATTCCGTTCCTTAAATTCTTTAAAGAACTCATTGACCGATCGAACCTGACTGTTTTCTGCTTCATGATAAGCTTCAACCATCATTTGTCCAAATCGTTCAGCTGTCATTTCCTCTACATTCACTGATGAAGGTGCGTCTGGCAATGCAATATCAAAAGGGATTTTCTTCGTTAATGATACTTGTTTCAATAATAGTGTAACTAATGTTGACATCGGCATCCCAAGCTGCTTCAAAACCTGTTCAGCTGATTGTTTATCTAATTCATCAACTCGAACACTAATTGTAGCTGTTTTTCCCATTCTTATCACCTCACTTAAGATTTGTACTGTAATTGTACATCAATTTGCATTACTTGTCAATTTAATGTTTTTCTGAAAACGAAATACCACTATTACACTGTTGAAAGATTAGGCATCAAAAAAAGTGGTTATACAGAAAACTATTGATCATGTAGCGCTCTCGTAATCCTAACCCCTAAAGGTTTCAAGGACCTACTGGTTTATCGAATATTATGGATATAGAAACTAAAATGATAAGAAAAGTCTCATTTATTAAAAAATGAGGTCGTAATTTTTTCCTGACCTCATTTGTATATTTACCCCAAAAACATGAATTCTGAGGGACATTTACCACTTATTGATTTTTATAATTCATCAATTTATTTACAAAACATTAAAAGATTTTGTAGACATATATGACATTGATTTTAATTGACTAGGCTACAAAGTTTCTATGCCTTAATAAGCAGTCATTTTCTGAAATAATTTTGACAATCTGGAATTAAGAATATTTTCTTTCATTTCCTTCTGATACACTAAGAGAAATCGTTTATTACTTTCTAGTATTAAAAGCTGAAATAACAGAGCCGACAGCTGCAACACGTGCTGAACTAGCAATATCATGCTGCAAAGCGCGAGTTTCTTCTTGAATAGAAAGTTGATTTTCTTGAAATTGTTGTGTTTCTAAAAGATTATACGCCTCCTGCAATGTCAAAGCACGTCCTTCTTCAACCAGTTTATAAAGACGGTAAGTATCACTATAATTATAAAATTTCTCTGGAAAATTCTTTTTCCCATTAATGTACCCTGGTTGACTAATTTCTGTATTATGTAATTTCTGAGCCTGTTCCAGTTCCGCTTCTGCTGGTTGTATCAAAAATAACTGACGACCACCAAATAATACAATTCCTATCATCAGAAATACAAAACGTTCCAAACCTCTACCACTATCAGTAATCAAAATTAGTAAAGTAAGTACAAACATTGCAATGATAGTTTTTCCTAAGAACTGCTTAGCTTTCGTTAACTTAGCTTGTTTTTCTTGTAAATTTTTCAAAGTTACTGCTACTGGAGCTGTCAACTCACGTTTATCTTGTAAGTATTGTAAAATTTCCTCTCTCGTCATTTCCATTTCCTTTTCTTTATACTAACTCCCACTCACGGTTCATAAAGAATTTGTCCGTCTTCTTGTAAGATTACCCCGTTTTGATAGACCCAAACTACAGAACCATCTGTACTATGAACTGCATTATAGGGGATTTCATCTGTCATACCGTAGTTTCCTGCAAATACTTCACGCTCTTTAAAACCTAGCTTTTCGTTTGCATAATCAACGGAGGACTGTCCACCACTTAACCAAACACCAGTATTACGCCGTTTACGTGCATCTTCTCCACTACGTTTCACAGTAGTTCCTGTCGTATCTAAAAGCTCCGTGCTCATCTTGTAGTAAAAATCATTTGCATCTGAAAATATACCTTGTTGTCCAGTCCAGATTCTATCTTTTGAACTATCAGAAGCATCATGTTTTCCATCTACTCCATCTGGAAAAACTGTTCCACTGGGCGCCAAGTAAATCATTGAACCAGTAAATCCATGCTGTAAACTAGCCTTTAAAATCCCTCCTTCAAGAGTAGAACGATTTGTATTCAAGCGCGTATCTTGTGGCTCGACAAGACCTTGTCGATCAAATTTCAAGACTTTTCCGTTAGCATTCTGCCACGTTCCAACTAGACTAGAAAACTCTCCTGACTGGATAGCAGTCACATCCAAAGACTTCGAGACCCCTTCTTCTTTAGAACTAGTGTTTTGCGAGCTGTTGTTAGTTGATGATTTTGTTGACGTTCCAGCATCTTCACTCCGAGTTGAAGAAGATTGCTTTTCTGATTCTTTTTGACCATTTCCGGTTATTTTTTTCATTACAACTGAATCTGAGGTAATCTTTAAAGCTCCTGAATTTTTCGGTGTTAAAGTCAGAGTCTCCTCTTTCATTTCATAAGATAAGCTTACTTCGTCATCCCTATATGTTCCAGTTAACTCCTTATTTTTAGAATCAACAGATAGATCCACATTATCCTCAAAAACCAAGGCATTCATTCTCAAAGATGCTACTTTACCTTTAATCTCCAAGCGATATGAAACTATCCCATTTTTCCCTTCATAAATACCGTTAAGATTCTTACTACAACCTGTTAACAAAACTAATAAGAATATCAATGAAACAAATATACTGACTCTTTTCATTATCTATCCTCTTTTTTACGTTTTGAAGGTGTTACTCCAAGTAAGCCAAGTGCACCTAGGCCAATCAAGGTTAAAACAGAGCTTGCACTACCAGTTTTTGGCAATTCTTTATTTCTAGCTACACGGCTATAGCTAACAACCTGATTCGCACTTTGAATCTCTTTTTTCCCTTTCAGATTTTGATCTTTACTATCTTTCACATCTGTTGATGGTTTTAGTGTTGCTTGATATGCGTCATATTGAGCTTTAATTACTTGATATTCATGAGTGGCTTTATCAAGCTCGTCGATTTCATGTTTCAAGTTAAGCTCACTTGTATGTTGGAGGTCTAGAGCTTTTTCATACTCATGTGTTAGCTGATTAAGTGTATGTTTAGCATCTTCTAATCGTTTAGGTGCATTTTTCAATGCCTCAACTTTATCTTGTGCAGTCTTAAGTTCTTGTTTTGCTTCAGTTAATACGTTTAATGTAATATTAAAGTTTTCTTTAGCGTCAGTCAATTGTTTAACGGCTTCATTATAACGTTTTTCAATAGCTGAAAGATTATCTTTACGAGATTTTAATTCTTTCTCATCTTGACTTAACTTTTCTTTAGCTGTAAGTAGATCTTTTTCTTTTTCTTCTTTTGTTTTAGAAATAGATTTAAGTTTTTCTTCTGCAGTTTCTTTTTCAAGTTCAGCTTTACGAAGGTTATCTTTAGCTAATTCTAGTTTTGTTACTGCATCAGGAGTCTGTTCTTTAGATTCCTTCGCTTTGTTAAGTGCTTCTTTTGCCTGTGTAAGAATGAGACCTGTTTCTTGAGCCTGTTCTTTTGCAGTTGCTAATTCTGCTTGTTTTTCAGCTAGTTCAGTCTTTGCATTAGAAAGAGTAACTTCTGCATTCGTAACTTCAGTCTTTGCTTGTTCAATACGTTCAACAGGTGACGCAACTTTAATTTCAGTAGTATCGAATTTAGATGGATCATCAATATAATCTGGTCGAACTAATTCGAAATGTACTTTACCTACTGCTAACCCATGACCAATCGCAAGACCAAAATATGCAGATTCATTTCTATAGCCAACAGTACTTCTAGCATGTTGCCATTCATATCCGTTAAACAAGAATGCTTCTAATGATTTATAAATTCGTCGTTTAGCTTCATCCATTGTTTTAGTATCAAATTGATCAGCATTTACACCCAAGTGTTTGTATTCATTTTCGTACTCATCATCATTTAATCCATATGAAAATAAGTTTTCATAAAATTGAAGTTTTCCACCAGTTGTTAGACCAAATTCACGTGCAACTTCATTGATAACTTTAACATCATGCCCATCATCCATTTGATAACCATTTGCTTCATCTCTACGTACAACTGTATTTGCAAATTTAAGAGAGTCTTTTGTAATTGTAACAAGTGGTGAACCATATTGCTTACGTACTTGATTAATCAAATCAGCTGCAAATTGTGTTAACTCTAATTGTTGATCGTATGTTAAATTTCGAATATCAATATTTCGAGTTTTGTCAACTTCATTTGACTTGTATTCGTTTTTATCACCAACAATTTCATTAATACGTTTCAAGGTTACTTCATCATCTTCTTTTAGTGCTTTAATATATTCTTCACTAAGAGTTAATGTATTTACAACTTGATTTGTTAATGTTTTTAGCGTTGTAGTAGCATTAGTAAGTGTTTGTTGCGCATCTTGAACTCGTTGTTCTGCTACCTTAACCTCTGCTTCTTTGTTTGTTACTGTATTATTTGCAATAACATTATTGGTTGTTGCTTGGGTAACTTTTTCATCTAAGATATTGATTGTTTCATTACGTTTTTCATCAGCTTCTTTTGCAATTTCTACTTGATGTTCAGCTACGGTAACAGCTTCTTTTGATTGCTCGACAACTGTGGTTGCTTGAGTAAGCGCATCAGTTAATTCACGTTCATTTGTATGATGAATCGATTCTTCAATTTCTTGAACACGATCTTGTGCTGATTGAACAATATGTTCTTGTTCGTTTACTTGTTCAGTTGCTTGTTTTAGTTTTGTTGTTTGTTCGTCAACTGTTTGCTTAGCATGGGTTACTTGATCTGCTGATACAGAATGTTGCATTGTTGCATTTGTAACATGGTCAGTAGCATTTGTCAGTTCAGTCTCCGCTTTAGCGATTGATGTATCAGATGCATGTTGAGTTTCTTCTGCATCTTGTACATTTTGTTTGGCTACTGATACTTGTTGCTCAAGTTCTTTTACTGTTTTATTTACAGTTTCATTTTCTGTACGTGCATTTTCAACGGTTTGTTCGGCATGTTTTACGTTTTGTTCTGCTTGATTAACTTGTTCTTTTGTAATTTCTACGGTTTTAGTTGATGTTTGCTCAGTGACTACTTGAGAAGAAAGTCCTTGTTCAGTTAATTCCTTAGCATTGACATCTTCAACCTTTGCTAGGCTAGCAGTAACAAGTGCAGCTGCTGCTAAACTCCATTTTGTGCGTTTATCCATATTTCACTCCTTATAAGTCGTTCTTCCATTAGTTTAATACAAAATACCTATTTTGTAAAGTGATTTAAGTATAATTTTAACTCTATAGAGGGGATTTGTGGTGATAATTTAAGAGTTACAATAGAGAAATTAGGGGATTATATGAACAAATACACATTACAAAAACATATCTCTCTTCGAATCCGACATTTAAGAAAGCAGAAAAAAATGACACAGTGGGAGTTGAGTGAGAAAGCCAATCTAGGTATTAATTATATCTATAATATTGAAAATAAAAATTTAAATATAAAATTAGAAACGTTAGAGAAAATTATCATTGCTTTGGAAGTCACTGAAGCTGAATTTTTTAACTTTTTTAATCAAGAAGCTGATTTTGAGACGTCAAAAACATTTGAACTGATTTCTGAACTACCCATTTCAAAACGAAAAAAACTACTTGATGCTATTAACCTCATCTTAGAAACTTTAGAAGAATAAAATGCTAGACTTTTTTATCTAGCATTTTTCTGTTGACACTTCAATTTTATAGTGTGTTGAATAAACAATAGTACAGTCTGGCTTCTAAAATATTACTAGAAATTGATTTGATTTTCCTAGTCAATTTGTTCAGATTTTATTTCATTACACTATATATCTGATAAAAATATGATTCAAATTAGGTCGATGCATCCTTGATGTAACTAGGTTACTGACTTTATCAGTTTTATATAAAATTTAAGGCAGTTCTTCAAGTTGACTTTGTTAGTCATATGAAGTAGGTTAGATAAAAAATTAAATCTACCATATAAGTTAGTGAATATTCCCAAAATGAAACGCATATTATCAAGTTTTTTACCACCTGATAATATACGTTTTTCTGATTTTAAAGACTTGTTTATCAACATCTTTGATTTACATTTATTCTCACAAGTCTATAAAACATTAAATTGAAAAAAACCCACCTTCACAGGCAGGTTTCTGTTTTGTATTGTTCAGCTAGATTAAGCTTTACCTTCTGAACCGAATACGTCGATACGTTCTTCAACTGATGCTTGGATAGCTTTTACACCGTCAGCCAAGAATTTACGTGGGTCGAAGAGTTTTTTCTTGTCGTATTCTGCCTCGTTTGCTTCGTAGTCACGAGCAAATTTACGAGTTGCGTTAGCGAATGCGATTTGGCATTCAGTATTAACGTTAACTTTAGCAACACCAAGTTTGATAGCTGCTTGGATTTGGTCATCAGGAATACCTGATCCACCGTGCAATACGATTGGGAATCCTGGTACAGCTTCAGTCAATTTTTGCAAGTGGTCAAGGTGAAGACCTTTCCAGTTTGCAGGGTAAGGACCGTGGATGTTACCGATACCAGCTGCCAAGAAGTCGATACCAGTTGCAACCATTGCTTTAGCGTCTTCGATTGGAGCCAATTCGCCATCACCGATGATTCCGTCTTCTTCACCACCGATAGTTCCAACTTCAGCTTCTACTGATACACCATTTGCATGAGCAAATTCTACAACTTTACGAGCTTTTTCAAGGTTTTCTTCAACTGGAAGGTGTGAACCGTCAAACATTACTGAAGTATAACCAACTTGAATACACTCAAGTGCATCTTCGTAGTGACCGTGGTCAAGGTGGATAGCTACTGGTACAGTGATACCCATTGATTCAACAAGGTTAGCGATCAAGTTGCGAGCAACTTTATAACCACCCATGTATTTAGCAGCACCCATTGAAGTTTGGATCAAAACTGGAGCTTTTTTAGCTTCTGCTGCGCGCAAGATAGCTTGAGTCCACTCAAGGTTGTTTGTGTTAAATCCACCAACTGCATAACCGTTGTCACGAGCTGCTTGGACAAATTTTTCTGCTGAAACGATTGCCATTTTATCAGGCCTCCTGTATATTTTTATGGGACATCCCATTTACATTGTTCATTTTATCACTTTTTAGCAAAAAAAGCTAGTTTTTCCCGTAGTTTCGATTGAATTTCTTCTATTTTTAGATATGTAAACCTTTTCCCACTTGGTCTAATCCTTGTTCTGAGGCAGGTTCATGTAAAATGCCAAGTGGTCGTTATATCTTTCGAAACGATAGTCGATTTCTTCATTTTCTAATAAACTTTTAACTACGAAGAGTCCCAAACCAGCTCCCTTACTTTGTCGACTAGAAGCCGTAAAGGATTGTTCAAATTTATCTTGTTCCTCAAGTGTACAACTGTTCTCAATAAATATCCAGCCATCCTTATCACCGATTTTGAGATAGCCACCTTGGATAGAATGCTTCACCGCATTACTGATAAGATTGGAAAGAATCAGCTTGAGTACTGAAGGATTTAGATAAACGTGCTGATCAGTTAGCTGGTTCTCTACTGAGATTTTTCTCTCCTTGGCTAACAAGTCATAGTCCTTCAATAGAAGATTGGTCATATCAAGAAGATTGATTTCTTCCTTCTTATCTCGCAATTCCTGTACCGAAGAAAGGGATAGGATTTGCTGGACATGATGACTTAAATCATCCACAATACCCAAAGAAACTCCCAGATAATGGTCTCTATCTTTATAACGTCCGATATTGGCTTGCATATTCTCCAGAAGAATCTTCAGACTAGCTAGAGGTGTTTTCAGTTCGTGGGAAGCTCCTCGCAAAAACTCAACCTTCATCTTTTCTAGTTGGAGGATGGCTTCATTTTTCTCATGCAAATCTGCAATCACAGTCAAGAGATGCTGATAAAGACTATTGATTTGTTCCTTGAGATCCCCAATCTCATCCTGGGAATCCACGCGCAAGCGTACTTGAGCATCCAAGTCCATCATCCGTCGAGTTACTCGCTTGATTTCCAATATTGGAGCTACGATTGTTCTCGCATAGATATAAGCAATCAGGAGTGAAATAATGAAAGAAGCTAACAGAGTATAGGGTAGAAATTGCAGACTCATATCTTCTGCTTCTTTCTGCAAATCCATAGAAGCTAAAAACTGTAAGGTCATCGTCTGACCATCCTTAGTTTGAACTTCTCTTTCCTCAATAACCAAGGAGGCCGTCTGTCGATCTTTATCAATGGGAAGATTGTCCTTGACTTCCAACTTATCCTGAGTCATCTCTCCCTTAACAGCTCCCTTAATATCACTGCTTTTAGAATAAAGTTCAAGGACTTCCTGAATAGCTTGACTATCTTTGCCTTGGAGAGACTGGGCAATTTCTGTAGCCTTTTGCCCGATGCTTTCCTGACGGTGACTGAGATAGATCGGAGGAAAGAGAAAATAGATGGCCAAATGCAAACAAATGACCAAGGTTGAAAATATCGAGAAGGTATAGATAAAAATCTTTTTAAATAAACCTGAACGTCTCATTTTCTCTCCAATTTATAACCGACATTGCGAACGGTAAGAATACAATCTAGATCCAATTTTTTTCGTAATTCCTTGATATAGACATCGATAACACGGTCAAAAGGTACCTCATCTGTCAATTTCCATACAGCATCGATAATCTGAGACCGAGTTAAGGCTCGACCTTCATTTTTGACCAGATAGTCTAAAATTTCCAGCTCTTTTGCATTCACAGCAACTTCTTGTCCCGCCACACTAGCACTATAGCTTTCAAAGTCTACCTTAGTATCCTTATAGGTAAAGATATGATTAGTATCATAATAACGTTTAAAAATAGCATCCACTCGTACCTTTAACAAAGATAGGGAGAAAGGCTTTTCCAGATAACCATCTGCTAAAGCTGCAAAGGCGCTCATCTTATACTCCTCATCCTGAAAAGCTGTTAGCATCAAGACTGGAACTTGGCTGGTCTTACGGATTTCTGACAAAACCTCTAAACCATTGAGTTTGGGCATTTGAATATCTAGGAGAACCAAGGCAACTTGGTGATTTGAAAATTGTTCCAAGGCTTCTTGACCATCTGCAGCCTGAATGGTTTTATAGCCAAAATCCGTCAAATAGTCACTAATTCCCTCACGGATCATGTCTTCATCTTCTACAATTAGAATATTCATATAAATCCTTTTCTATCAAAAATGCTACCTATATTATATCTCATTTAGAAGAGAATAGGTAGCAGGTTTTTTATTCACTATCCAACAAGAGTTCTTTGGGTTGTTTAAAGAGGAGATTGCTTGAAGCAAGTGCCATAACTAATACTACCAATACCAAACCAAGTACAAAGATGATGGCAAAGTCTGAAGGTTGAATAGAAATATCCAGACTTGAAAGAGTTTTACTAAAGCCGTCAACTTCTGCACCACCACCGAGATTGGAAGCTTGGGCTGCCTTACTTGCCTGCTTAGCCACATCTGATGTAACATTGGCTAGTACTGTGTTTCCGATAGTACGAGCAGTATAGTTGGCTAAGAAGTAGGCTGAAATGAGAGCTGGAATAGCAATCATAACTACTTCTGTGATAAATTGTCCTAGAATACTTGCTTGTTTAAGACCAATTGAAAGGAGAATGCCAACCTCTTTACGACGGGCGTTAATCCATAGTGTCAGTAAGAGAGCAAGTAGAAGAACAGAGAAGCTCAAGCTACCCCAGAAGAGAAGATTAGCCATCTTGTACATACCTGAGATAGATTGCTCAAGGGCAGGATAGTTAGATGAACTCTTAATCAAGCTATACATCTTCCAGTTGATACCGTTGATAGACCCTAATTCTTGCATGACACTATCTAGGTTCTTATCTCCAGCTACAAAGAAGGTCGCATCTCCATAAATAGCGGTATCTTCTGTATAACCATAGAGCTGGGCAGCTGTGTGAATATCTGTGATAGCTGTATTCTCATATAGTTCTTGTGAGTAGGTCACAGTAGATTTATTATGTCCATCAAAAAGTCCTTTGATCGTGACTTCTACTGTTTCCTTGGCTCCTTTTTCATTATCTGCATCGTAGATATTGGAGTTGAGTTTGACCTTGTCTCCTACTTTCCAACCGTGTTTAGCAGCCAGGTCTTTATGCATGAGAATCTGGTGTTTATCATCATTTGTTAAGTGCTCACCTTCAACAAGTTTGTAAGAACCTGATACAAATTTATCTTCCTTAGAAGAGTCATTGACACCTGTTATCATCAAGCTACTTCCAAAACGTTGAGCTCGATCTGCAGTTAGATTTTTCTTGGTTTCAGGAGTTTCAATCAGTTCATAGCCTGTCAAATCACCGATAGCATTAATCCGTTTGATGTAGGATTCAATGGCCTTATTTTCAGTAATTTTTTTGATATCTTCACCCTTGATATTCCCCGCACCACGTGGAGTTCCTTGATTGACCCTGCGGTTGATTTGCATGGAGAAACTATTGGTGATATTTTTAAAGGTTTCTTGAGAAGCCTTGGCTGTCGCACCCTTGATAGACAAGCCGACCAAACTCAAACTAGCCATCAAGAGAATGATAAGAAAGATCACAAGCGACTTAAAAAATTTTCTTGTGACATAGGCAAATGCGTTGTGTAACATAAGATTCCTTTCTAGATTTACTTCAGTTTTTAATATGTTTAAAAGTTTTAGTTACTATTTTTTCTTGTTTCAGTCAGTTTCTTATCCTTCAATTCAAGTGTAATATCTGACGCCTGTGCCACTTCCTTACTGTGGGTCACAACGATCACACACTTGCCTGTTTTCTCAGCGAGAGATTTGAGCAAATCGATGATATCTCCAGCAGTCTTAGGATCCAAGTTTCCTGTTGGTTCATCTGCTAAAATCACTGGTGCTTCCGATACAAGACTACGAGCAATGGCAACCCGTTGTTGCTGTCCACCTGATAATTGGAGAACATTCCGCTTGATTTGACTTTCATCTAAACCAAGTTCAAGAAGGGTATCCTTGCTAGCTTTTTTATTAACCAAGCGGATATTTTCCAATGGAGAAAGATAATCAATCAGGTTATAGTTTTGGAAAACTAGTGAGATATGGTGCATTCTGTGGTAAGAGTAACCTTGTTCACGAATGTCCTTTCCCTCAAACTTAATAGCACCTTCGACTGGGCTATCAAGTCCTGCTAAGAGAGACAAGAGCGTCGATTTCCCTGCTCCGGATTCTCCAATGATGCTATAGAATTTTCCAGGTTCAAAATCGTAATTGATTTTATACAAGACTGCTTCTGCAGTATTTTTATAACGATAAGTAAGATCCTGTAATTGTAGTAAAGTCATGATTTCTCCCTTATTAACTAATAGATGATAAAATTTCTTTCGGTGATTTTCTAAATAAAAAGACAAAACAAAGTGCAACTGATAAACAACTAATCACAAGGAGAAAGACATAAGATTCTCCAAATGAAAGAAGACTTGTTGAAAGATTAGTTGCTTTTGCTAGCGTATCTTGTAGTGCAGCTTGATCCCCACTTGCAAGTACATTTTTCAAGAGATAGGAAGTGATGGCATTTCCTGCAAGAAATGCTGGTAGAATTGCTGCCAATGAAACCAGAATGACTTCTAGGCAGAATTGGCTAAAGATTGCTCCTTTTCCCTTCCCTAGTGCCAATAAAATACCAACCTCGTAGATTCGCTCTCGTAACCAAAGTGACAAGACCAATACCAGCGCTCCTACCCCAGCAATCATAATGCCATAAAGGAAAATTTGGAGGAAGGTTTGGAAGGTCGAAACGGAATCCTTGATTTGTTCAAAAGCCTTATTTTCCTTTTCGACTTGGTAACCTTTCGTTTCAAGAGAAAACTTTTCAACCTCTTGAATGATGCTATCCATATCTTTTGGATTTTCAAGATAGAAACGGGCTGCAGTGACTTGAGCTTCCTTATTCCCAAGAAGAATTTGACTGCTTTCATAGTCTGTATAGACCGTGTTTTCACTAAAATCTGACGAAAGACCGGTAAACTTCTCTTGCTTCTGACCTGAGAAAATACCCACGATTTCATAATCTAGCCTTTGTCCACTATTTCCTTCTACTGGAACAGGATTTAAACTAATCTTATCACCTATTTTTAGATTGTTTTTCTTGGCTAAATCTTCGTGGATTAAGATTTTTTTACGATCCCCTTTTTCGATATGTCTTCCTTCTTTAAGGGTAAAGGCGGAACTTGTAAAAGAAACATCCTTGGAAGAATCTTCCAAAGCAATCAAACTGATGAGATTTTTTTCAACCTCTGTCAAATCATCCCTTTGGATACTTTGTTCTCCAGTAACGACTTCTTTGTCAGTTAACTTGGCTATTGTTTCTAGCTCAGGTGAAATCTTCTCAAGACCCTTTATCTTTTTAAGGTCATCTAGTTGAGACAGTTGAAAAGTCTGATCTGCTTCTATTCTTTTAATAGAAAAAGACGTATTCAGTGAGCGATAGAGATTATTTTCTACTGTTTTGTTGGACTTCATGAGCGTCAAACAAGCCGATATTCCAGCCAATAAGACAAATAGAATCAAGAATAATATGAGACTTCTCAGTCGTTTTCTGCTGACGTAAGCCCAAGCTCTTTGAGTGGGATTCATATAACACCTCCATATTTGTAAAATCATTATAATATTCAAATATGAAATGTTTATGAAATAAGAAAAAAAGAGCAAAATCTTTGCCCTTGTTTATATAAAAATAAAGAGCTAGCCGAAGCTAACTCTTTTCCTATGCGGAGAGAGGGACTTGAACCCTCACGACCTAAAGCGGTCACAGGATCCTTAGTCCTGCGCGTCTGCCAATTCCGCCATCCCCGCGTCGATTACTTTACTAGTATATCAACTTTCAATAACTTTGTCAACACTTTTTTCAGATTTTTTTCAGATTTTTTGAATACATTATTCTTTGATTTCAACTAGGTTTTCATCAAGGAGTTTCGCTCCTAATGTATTCTTAAAATGTCCAAGTGCAAACTGATGGTTTTCAGGCCAAATAGATGCGACTGCTGGCTTGACAACTTCAATCTGATACCCAAGATTATAGGCATCAATAGCCGTATGCAATACACAGATATCTGTAAGAACACCTGTTAAGATGACTGTATCCACACGACGCTCTCTCAGACGGATATCCAAATCTGTACCAGAAAAAGCCGAATAGTGACGTTTGTCCATCCAGAAAACACGACTATCACCAGCATATTCCTGATAGAACTCGGCTAACTTACCATATAGATTACGCCCGCTAGTCCCGATAAGGTTATGAGGGGGAAATAGTTTACTTTCTGGATGAAAGACATCATTTTCCTCATGAGCATCAATGGTAAAGAAAATATAATCTCCACGGTCAAATGCTAATCTAGTCACCTGATTGATCACTTCTGATATAGCTTGAGCAGGAGCTCCAGCTGTCAATTTTCCATGATCCGCTACAAAATCTTCTGTATAGTCAATTGAAATTAAAGCCTTAGCCATTAATAGTCCCTCTTTTTCACTTCTTCAAAGATATCTGGGATCAAGACCTTAAGATAAGTTCCCTTCATCCCCAGTGAACGACTTTCAATAATTCCTGCTGATTCGAGTTTTCGAAGGGCATTGACAATCACAGAACGCGTAATACCGATACGGTCTGCAATGACTGACGCAGTTAATTGTCCTTCATTGCCATTCAATTCACCCAAAATAGCTGATACTGCTCGTAACTCAGAGTAAGAAAGAGTGTTGACTGCCATCGTTACGGCTGTACGACGACGGATATTTTTCTCGTCTTCTTCACGTTGGAAGTTCAACAATTGAATTCCAACTACAGTGCTTGCAATCTCAACAAGAATCAAATCCTCATCTTCAAATTTCTTATCATTACGCCAGATAATCAAAGATCCCAAACGAATCCCAGAAACATGGATTGGAGCAATTGTTGTCAAACCTTCTGAGAAATCTGCACGACTCTCAACTGGAAAGATGCTTAATTCGTGATCTACAGTCAGATTTGCTTCTGTATCGTAAATCATGTTTGCACCTTGAATATAGTCCTCAGGAAAAATTTTTGATTGGAAAAATTGCTCTACACGATCATTATTAGTCTTGTAGCGCATGAAATATCCCAAAAGACGTCCCTTACTATTTAGGATACAAGCGTTGCAATCAATAATATCCGCTAATTGGCGTGTGATGGCATTATATGGAAGATCATCTTGTAATTTCTCCTCCGCACGCTTCAGGATAGATGTAATTTTTCTCGTTTTTTCTAATAAATGTGCCATTTTTCACCTCGTATTTAATCGCTTCCATTATATCATAAATTGATCATTATTTCAATAATTATCTGAAAATTGTTTATTGAATTGCAATTCATGACTGTTCGAAAATTTTTACTAGTTTTTTCTAATTTTCTTGTTGACAGGTTCCTGAATTTTTGATAATATAATATTACAAGATAACAAATATATAAATCTATTTTCTCGTATGAAACTCTTCTTGACTCTCGGTCTCCTTATATATAAAAGCGATCCACCTCAGTGAACCGCTTTTTTATTATTTATCACCCTTGTTACGGATTACAAAACCAGTTTTCTTCTCGCTTGAAGTATTGCGTGGTTTTTTATTATCCTTACGGTAACGTTTTTCCTTCTCAAAGCGGTCGTTTTGGCGACTGCCTTTTTTGAAATCATCTCGACGTTCACCACGACGATTGTCGCGACGGCGATCACGATCTCGACGCTCCTCACCACGACGTCCTCCCTTGCCTTTACCACCGAAGCCATTACCTGATGGTTTAAATGGCAGTGGTTTCTCACGCGCAATTTCAACTTCTGGAAGACTATCTGGATCCTGAACAGTTAAGCTTAGGATGTACATTGCCAATTCTTCTGGGCTGAATTCAGCTGCCAATTTACGGGCATCTTTTGCGAATTTATCAAAGTTACCACGAACAGTCTCATCGGCAAAGTCACGTTCAATTTTCTTCAACGCAACATGCTTTTTAGCTTGGAAGGCTTCTTCTGCTGTCGCTGGTTTCAACCCCTTCATGCGTTTTTTAGTCAAGTTTTCGATGATTTGAAGGTAGCCCATCTCATTTGGTGCGACGAAAGTAATCGATTGACCTGACTTACCTGCACGACCTGTACGGCCGATACGGTGAACATAACTCTCAGGGTCTTGAGGAATATCGTAGTTATAGACATGAGTCACACCTGAAATATCCAAACCACGAGCAGCCACGTCTGTTGCAACTAAGACATCAAGGTTGCCATTTTTAAAATCACGAAGGACACGAAGGCGTTTGTTTTGGTCCAAATCTCCATGAATCCCTTCTGCACGGAAACCACGGATTTTAAGCCCACGAGTTAACTCGTCTACACGACGTTTTGTACGACCAAAAACGATTGACAACTCAGGTTGATCAACATCCATAAGACGAGTCATGGTGTCAAATTTTTCTTGTTCCTTAACACGGATATAGTACTGGTCAACTAGTTCTGTAGTTAATTCTTTGGCAGCAATCTTCACATGCTCAGGTTCTTTCATGAACTGAACACCAATACGTTTGATAGCATCTGGCATAGTCGCTGAAAAGAGCAAGGTTTGACGATTTTCTGGGACACGAGAGATGATGGCTTCGATGTCTTCAAGGAATCCCATGTTGAGCATCTCATCTGCTTCGTCAAGGATGAGAGTTTCAATGTCTTGCAATTTCAAGGCCTTGCGTTTAATCAAGTCTAGGAGACGACCAGGCGTTCCAACTACGATATGAGCCCCTGATTTAAGAGCCTTGATTTGTTTTTCAATACTTGAACCACCATAGACTGAACGAACTTTTACACCTTTACTACGACCAAAGCGGAAGAGTTCTTCCTGACTTTGAACAGCCAGTTCACGAGTTGGCGCAATCACCAAAGCTTGGATTGTCGCTTCTTCTGTGCGAATTTTTTCAAGGGTTGGCAAGCCAAAGGCTGCTGTTTTCCCTGTACCAGTCTGTGCTTGACCGATAACATCTTTTCCTTCAAGAGCCAAAGGAATAGTTTGCTCTTGGATAGGACTTGCTTCCACAAATCCTGCTTTATCAACTTCTGCTAAAAGGTCAGCAGACAAGTTAAATTCATTAAATTTCACGTTTTTCTTCTTTCTAAAGGTGGTGCGAAGCCACCCTATAGCGCTTAGTTTATACTTTTCTTTTCATGACGTATTTTCATATCTTCTATGAAAGATCGTGTTGCTTCTTTTCCACAAAAGAAAAGTACTGCTTTCTTTGCAACTTATCTAGTATAACACAAGAAAGGGCCAAAAGATAGTCTAACCACTTGATTAAATCATGTAAACGATTTTTCTATCGATTTGCTTCACTCAAAAAGTATTTGTTAGAGCATTCGGTTCCTGAAATGATTTTCCGTAGCAGATTTGTGCAAAAGTTTTTTTCTTATGCTAGAATGAAATTCGAACAGGAGGAATAAAAATGTTAACATACGATTTAATTGTCATTGGTTTTGGTAAGGCAGGTAAAACGCTTGCTGGAAAACTAGCTTCAGCTGGTAAAAAGGTTGCCCTTATCGAACGTAGTAAGGCGATGTACGGCGGTACTTGTATCAATATCGGTTGTATCCCAACTAAAACCTTGTTAGTTGCTGCTGAAAAAGACTTGTCATTTGATCAAGTCATGGCTACTAAAAATACGGTTACTACACGCCTCAATGGTAAAAACTATGCGACTGTTGCTGGTACAGGCGTCGATATCTTTGATGCGGAAGCTCACTTCCTTTCAAATAAAGTCATCGAAATCCAAGCTGGTGAGGAAAAACAAGAATTGACTGCTGAAACTATCGTCATCAACACTGGTGCTATTTCAAACGTCTTGCCAATTCCAGGACTTGCTACAAGCAAAAACGTCTTTGACTCAACAGGTATCCAAAACTTAGACAAATTACCAGAAAAACTTGGAATTCTTGGTGGTGGTAATATTGGTCTTGAATTTGCTGGTCTTTTCAACAAACTTGGAAGTAAGGTAACAGTCCTAGATGCTCTGGATACTTTCTTGCCTCGTGCTGAACCTTCTATCGCAGCTCTTGCTAAACAATACATGGAAGAAGACGGCATTGAACTCCTTCAAAATATCCATACTACTGAAATCAAAAACGATGGTGACCAAGTTCTTGTCGTGACAGAGAATGAAACCTACCGTTTCGATGCCCTTCTCTACGCAACTGGACGTAAACCAAATGTAGAACCACTTCAACTTGAAAATACAGATATTGAACTAACTGAACGTGGTGCGATTAAGGTGGACAAACACTGTCAAACAAACGTTCCTGGTGTCTTTGCAGTTGGAGATGTCAACGGTGGACTTCAATTTACCTACATTTCACTTGATGACTTCCGTGTTGTATACAGCTACCTCGCTGGTGATGGCAGCTACACCCTTGAGGACCGTCTCAATGTGCCAAACACTATGTTCATCACACCAGCACTTTCACAAGTTGGTTTGACCGAAAGCCAAGCTGCTGAATTGAAACTTCCATATGCTGTTAAGGAAATCCCTGTCGCTGCTATGCCTCGTGGTCATGTAAATGGTGACCTTCGTGGAGCTTTCAAAGCAGTTGTCAACACTGAAACCAAAGAAATTCTCGGTGCAACTATCTTCTCTGAAGGTTCTCAAGAAATCATCAATATCATTACTGTTGCTATGGACAACAAGATTCCTTACACTTACTTCACAAAACAAATCTTCACTCACCCAACCTTGGCTGAAAACTTGAATGACTTGTTTGCGATTTAGTTTTATCAAGCAGCCCTCCTTGGGCTGTTTTTCTTTTTCTAAAATCTCAAATCTGTCTTTTTCAGCTTTTATGATATAATAGAAACATGAAATTAGAAACTACTTTTGGGCTCATTGCTGGACGTTCTTCTCACTTTATTTTGAGTCGTCTCGGACGTGGAAGTACGCTCCCAGGGAAACTTGCCCTCCAATTTGATAAAGACATTTTACAACATTTAGCGAAGAACTACGAGATTGTCGTAGTTACTGGTACCAATGGAAAAACCCTGACAACCGCCCTCACTGTCGGTATTTTAAACGAAGTCTATGGTCAAGTTCTGACCAATCCTAGTGGTGCCAATATGATTACAGGGATTACCACCACCTTCTTGACAGCCAAATCTTCTAAAACAGGCAAGAACATCGCTGTCCTTGAAATCGATGAAGCTAGTCTCTCTCGTATCTGTGACTACATCCAGCCAAGTCTCTTCGTCATCACTAATATCTTCCGCGACCAAATGGATCGCTTCGGTGAAATTTATACGACCTATAACATGATTTTGGATGCTATTCGGAAAGTTCCTACTGCTACTGTCCTTCTCAACGGTGATAGTCCACTTTTTTACAAGCGCTCTTTCCCAAATCCTGTTCAGTATTTTGGTTTTGACTTGGAAAAAGGACCAGCACAACTAGCTCACTACAACACGGAGGGAATCCTCTGTCCTGAATGTCATAGCATTCTTAAGTACGAGCTCAATACCTATGCCAACTTGGGTGCCTACATCTGCGAAAACTGTGGATGTAAACGTCCTGATTTGGACTACCGTCTGACAGAATTGGTGGAATTGACTAACAATCGTTCTCGCTTTGTTATTGACGGACAGGAATACGGTATTCAAATCGGTGGACTCTACAACATCTATAATGCTCTGGCTGCAGTTGCTATCGCCCGTTACCTCGGAGCTGATTCTCAACTGATCAAACAAGGTTTTGACAAGAGTCGTGCAGTTTTTGGACGACAAGAAACCTTCCATATCGGTGACAAGGAATGCACACTGGTTCTCATCAAGAATCCTGTCGGTGCTACACAAGCTATTGAAATGATTAAGCTAGCTCCTTACCCATTTAGTCTATCTGTTCTTCTCAATGCTAACTATGCTGACGGTATTGATACCAGCTGGATCTGGGATGCGGATTTTGAACAGATAACTGACATGGATATCCCAGAAATCAACGCCGGTGGCGTTCGTCATTCTGAAATCGCTCGTCGTCTTCGAGTAACTGGTTATCCAGCTGATAAAATCACTGAAACAAGTAGTCTGGAACAAGTTCTTAAAACGATTGAAGCCCAAGACTGCAAACATGCTTATATCCTTGCGACTTATACTGCTATGCTGGAATTCCGAGAACTACTAGCCAATCGTCAGCTTGTTAGAAAGGAGATGAACTAATGGTTTATACTTCACTTTCCTCAAAAGACGGCAACTATCCTTACCAGCTAAATATCGCCCACCTCTATGGTAACCTCATGAATACCTACGGAGATAACGGGAATATCCTTATGCTCAAGTATGTAGCTGAAAAGCTGGGTGCTCATGTTACAGTTGACATCGTTTCTCTCCACGATGATTTCGATGAAAATCACTACGACATCGCCTTTTTCGGCGGTGGTCAAGACTTTGAACAAAGCATCATTGCTGGTGATTTGCCTGCTAAAAAAGAAAGCATTGGCAACTTTATCCAAAATGATGGTGTCGTCCTAGCTATCTGTGGCGGTTTCCAATTACTGGGTCAATACTATATCGAAGCTTCTGGAAGACGTATCGAAGGTCTAGGTGTCATGGGACACTACACACTCAACCAAACCAACAACCGCTTTATCGGTGACATTAAAATTCATAATGAAGAATTCGATGAAACCTATTATGGTTTTGAAAATCATCAAGGCCGTACCTTCCTCTCAGATGACCAAAAACCGCTCGGTCAGGTTGTTTACGGAAATGGAAATAATGAAGAAAAAATCGGTGAAGGTGTTCACTATAGAAATGTTTTCGGTTCTTATTTCCACGGACCTATTTTATCCCGTAATGCAAACTTAGCCTATCGCTTAGTAACCCTTGCCCTCAAAAAGAAATACGGTCAGGATCTTGTCCTTCCGGCTTACGAGGACATTCTCAATCAAGAAGTCGCTGAAGAATACAGCGATGTGAAAAGTAAGGCAGAATTCAACTAAACTTCCTATTCCAGCATGCCATCGGCTGTTGGAATTTTTTTAAGCTCTTTTCCCCTTCTCCCTTGCATTTTCTACTATTTTTTGCAAAAATAGAGGGGTAGAAAGAAGGTAACATATGTCTAAATTACAACAAATTGTAACATATCTCGAATCTGAAAAGTTAGACGTCGCAGTCGTATCTGACCCCGTCACTATCAATTACCTCACTGGTTTTTACAGTGATCCACACGAACGCCAAATGTTCCTCTTTGTCCTTGCTGACCAGGAACCACTCCTCTTTGTTCCAGCTCTTGAAGTTGAGCGCGCAACTAGCACTGTCTCTTTTCCAGTCGTTGGTTATGTGGACTCTGAAAACCCTTGGAAAAAAATCCAAAACGCCTTACCACAGATTGATTTCAAACGTGTCGCAGTTGAGTTTGATAATCTCATCTTAACTAAATACCACGGTTTGAAATCTGTCTTTGAAACTGCTGAGTTTGAGAACTTAACTCCATTAATCCAACGCATGCGCTTGATCAAATCAGCTGACGAAGTACAAAAGATGATGGTAGCAGGTGTCTATGCAGACAAGTCTGTTAAAGTTGGTTTTGACAATATCTCTCTTGATAATACGGAAACTGATATCATTGCACAGATTGATTTTGCCATGAAACGCGAAGGCTATGAGATGAGTTTTGATACTATGGTTTTGACAGGTGATAACGCTGCAAATCCACACGGTATTCCTGGAGCTAACAAGGTTGAAAACAATGCCCTTCTCCTCTTTGACCTCGGTGTAATGGTGAATGGTTATGCATCAGATATGACTCGTACAGTCGCTGTTGGTAAACCTGACCAATTCAAGAAAGACATTTACAACTTGACTCTTGAAGCCCAACAAGCTGCCCTTGATTTTATCAAACCTGGTGTCACTGCGCATGAAGTAGACCGTGCTGCCCGTGAAGTTATCGAAAAAGCAGGTTATGGTGAGTACTTCAACCACCGTCTCGGTCATGGTATCGGTATGGATGTCCACGAATTCCCTTCAATCATGGAAGGAAACAACATGATTATCGAAGAAGGTATGTGCTTCTCAGTTGAGCCTGGTATCTATATCCCTGGTAAAGTCGGTGTCCGCATCGAAGACTGCGGTGTTGTAACCAAAGACGGCTTTGACCTCTTTACAAGTACCAGCAAAGATTTGCTTTACTTTGATTAAAAAATATTTTATAAAAAATAAGATGGAAAAGCTTAACTTTCCATCTTATTTTTTGATTTGATAATAAATTTTATCAGCTATATAACCTTTTCGTTCAACTGCATTTGGGATCGTCTTCCAACAAGTCATACCCGCCTTTTCCATAACACGACCAGATGCTGGGTTTAGACTTACATAGCAAGCATCAACCTCTTCAAATCCAATCTCATCTAGACAGTATGATAAAACTGCCTTCAAGGCTTCTGTCATGAGTCCTCGTCCCCAGTAGTCCATCCCTAAGATATATCCAATCTCACAGCTAGAGTTTTCTTCATCCACACTGACCAGACTAATATCTCCAATGACATATTCTGGATTTTCTTTGAGACTAATGGCCCATTTGTAGTAATTTGGATTGTCATAGGATGCTACCCAAGTTCTTATTGAGTTCTTTGTAAAATCAACATTTGGATGAGGATCCCAAGTAACATAGGTTAGATTATCTAGACTAGAAGCCCAATTTTCAAACATGGCTTGAGCATCAGTTTCACAAAAGCGTCGCAATAGCAACCGTTCAGTATGTAATGTCTTTGTACCTATGGATTTCATAATTCAACCTCGCTTTTTTATTTTCAGGCTCGGGCTAAAAAAGTCCCCCGGACTTTTTTACTCCCAAAACGTATCAAACACTGTGATTGGTAAGTGGCGTTTGTGTTGGCCTTTATACCACCATTTTTCAATGGTTGCTTGGGCTTCTTGGCTTACTTGCTTACCTTCGAGGTAATCATCGATTTCATTGTAAGTGACTCCCAAGGCTACTTCATCTGCCAATCCTGGTTTCTCTTCTTCTAGGTCTGCGATTGGTACTTTCTCATAGAGGGCTGGATCAGCTCCAAGTTCCTGCAAGAGTTGTTTTCCTTGACGTTTATTGAGGCGATAGAGAGGAAGAATATCTGCACCGCCGTCACCAAATTTGGTAAAGAAACCTGTGACATTTTCTGCAGCATGGTCAGTACCAATAACTGCTCCACTATGAGCTCCTGCGAGTGCATATTGGGCAATCATCCGGCTTCTAGCCTTGATATTCCCTTTATTAAAGTCTGACATTGGACTACCAGTAGCCTCTACTGCCGCTGCCATTGCATCTACAGAATCTTTGATATTGACCACCAAACTCACATCTGGCTGGATAAAAGCTAGTGCTTTTTGCGCGTCATCCTCATCTGCTTGAATTCCATAAGGCAGGCGAACCGCTATAAATTTATAAGAATCATCACCAGTTTCAGCTCGCATTTCTTCCATAGCTAGTTGGGCAAGGCGACCAGCTAAAGTCGAGTCCTGTCCCCCAGAAATTCCTAAGACAAATGTCTTTAAAAAAGGATGTTTTTTCAAGTATCTTTTCAAAAAGTCAATCGAACGACGGATTTCTTCCTGGGCATCAATGACTGGTTTAACACCCAGTTGTTGGATAATGGTCTCTTGCAAACTCATTCTTCTTCTCCTTCACCTAGAGCTTCCTTACGCATTTTATCAATCAAGTCCATCTTGTCTTGCCATACATCACGAGCCAAGTCGACAGGGTAATGTTGTGGGTTAAGAACACGTTTATATTCGTCCCAGAGCTTGTCAAATTCCTTACGAGCATAGGCTTGAATTTCAGGTAAACTTGGTAAATCATAGACTAGCTTACCTTCCTTAAAAATGTCTACCAAGAGAGGAACGGCATCAAAATTACGAACAGTTTTCTTGATGTAAGTATAGGTTGGATGGAACATCTTGATTTCAGTCATGCTAGCAACATCGACACCATCATAGGTAATGTAATCACCTTCTGACTTGCCTTTTTCACGACTGGTGATGCGCCAAACTTGTTTCTTACCTGGTGTTGAAACCTTCTCTGCATTGTTTGAAAGTTTGATAGTATTACGCATATGACCATTTTCATCTTCAATGGCAACAACCTTGTAAACTGCTCCAAGTGCTGGTTGGTCATAAGCTGTAATGAGCTTAGTCCCGACACCCCAGACATCAATCTTAGCTTTTTGCATTTTGAGGTTAAGGATGGTATTTTCATCAAGGTCATTGGATGCATAAATCTTAGCATCCGTAAATCCTGCCTCGTCCAGTTGTTGACGAACTTTTTTAGAAATATAGGCGATATCACCAGAGTCAATACGAACACCCTTAAAGTTAATCTTGTCACCTAATTCTCTTGCAACCTGAATGGCAGCAGGAACACCGATACGAAGAGTATCATAAGTATCTACAAGAAAGACACAATCACGGTGAGTTGAGGCATAAGCCTTGAAAGCCTGATAGTCATTCCCATAGACTTGAACCAAGGCATGGGCGTGAGTCCCTAAAACCGGAATTCCAAAGAGCTTACCAGCACGCACATTACTAGTTCCATTAGCTCCACCAATTACAGCCGCACGTGTTCCCCAGATAGCTGCATCCATCTCTTGCGCACGACGTGTACCGAACTCCATCAAAGGTTCATCTTCAATGACCGAGCGAATACGAGCAGCCTTGGTCGCAATCAAGGTTTGAAAATTAACAATATTTAAAAGAGCTGTTTCAACCAATTGACACTGCGCCAAAGGTCCTTCCACTTGAACAATCGGTTCATTAGCAAATACCAAGTCCCCTTCCTGAGCAGAACGTACGGTCAACTCTAGCTTGAGATTACGCAGATATTCCAAGAAGTCTCCATGATAACCCAGTGACTCTAAATAAGCAATATCGCTATCAGAAAAGCGTAAGTTTTCTAAGTAGTTCACAATTCGTTCCAAACCTGCAAAAACAGCATAACCATTTTTAAACGGTTGTTGGCGGAAATAAACTTCAAAAACTGCTTTCTTGTTATAGATTCCTTGGTCGAAGTAAACCCGCATCATGTTAATCTGATACAAATCTGTGTGCAATGTTAAACTGTCATCTGGGTACATATACTGTCCTTCTTCCTTATTTGTAAAAAGATGAAAATGTTTCTTCTTTTCTCATAAATTAGTACTATTATATCACATTTTAGCTGGATTGATAAAAGAGTAACAAGCTATTCTCCACTCTCCAGTTCATCCATGTCTTGCTCAAATTTTTTCTGAGCCCATTCGCCATAGCTCTTCAGGCCTAGATTGCCAATAAAAACCCAAGGAAGGTAAATAACATAAGTAATTGCCCAAGCAGACAAGTATTTAACGTTCAGAGGATTGTGCTGATAAATTTCGATATTGAATTGATAATTCTGCAACATCAAAAGAGTCGTAATAGCGAGAGTTACCAGCAAACACCCTATAATTGTAAAATGAAAACGACTATAGTAGTTCACACCCAAATCTCGAGCACGGCCGAAAAAGTAAGAAGTTCCAATAATGATAATGATAAGAATCATTCTCGGATTAAAAAGACTTGGTGCTAATACTGTAATCATATAAGATAAAAGCAAGAAAGCTATAGAGATATAGAAACTTTCTGCCCCTGCTTTATTCATCAGTTGTTCTTCCCTTTCGTCTAGTAATTGATAATAATAAAATCTATTTTTCATCTTCTTCCTCCCAAAATAGTTGATCTAGAGTTTTCCCTAAGCATCTGCAAATGGATTGGCAAAGTGAAAGCGAAGGATTGTACTTTCCAGCTTCTATCAAGCCGATAGTCTGGCGCGTAACCCCTACAGCTTCTGCCAAGTCACCTTGTGTCATATCAAGCTCTACTCGAGCGAGTTTTAATTTTAAATTCTTAGCCACTTCTTACCTCCTCCTTAATTTTAAAAGTCGCGCTTCTTTTTTCAACTTTATTATATCATATATTTTACATTATGCAATATATATCTTTCTTTTTGTGCGATTTTTTTAACAAAAATTCCCTACCAGCTAAATGATAGAGAGTTTTCCACTTATTCAAATTTTTTCAAAACATCTACGACATCGCTTCTGTGTTTGACTTGATAGGCTTTGATACCTAAACTTTCAGCCATATTAGTATTATCTTTAACATCATCCAGAAAAATACAATTTTCTGGATCCAACTGATATTTACGGAGAATTTCTTCAAACATCTTTGGATCTGGTTTGATGATCTTGATATCACAGGAAAGGACGAAACCATCTAAGATTCCATTTAAAGGAGATAGTTGGTCTTTCAATAATTCATAAAAAACTGGCGATGTATTAGATAGAACAAAAATACGATGACCTTTTTCCTTTAAACGTGCAAGCAGCGGAAAGACTTCCGTGTAAATATCGATATAGGCTGGCCAATTCCAAATCACTTCTTCGACCTTTTCCCGATAACAATCCCCTAATAAAGAAAGAACCTTATCAACCAGTTCTTCCCGAGTCAAAGTCCCTAAGTCTAATCTTTCCCAGAGCCCCGACTGGAAAATAGACTTGTCTAAGATCAGATAATCTTTCTGAGTTTTAGCTACAGCTTTCAAAATCTTATCCTTGTTCCATTCCAGTAGAACATTACCCATATCTAGTATGATATCCATTAAGCCAACTCCATTATGATGTGTCGATTTCTTCGATCGTTCATTTTCCATTTACAACTCTTTTTGATAATAGTGCCTTTGTCCAGTATAGGGATAGTCTTTTAAAGTAAAGACTTCCTTGTAACCATGCTTTTGATAAAAGGATGGCGCTTGAAATTGATACGTATTCACAAAAGCAAAGCGACAGTTTTTCTTCTTAGCTTCACTTTCTGCTTGTTGCAATAGTTGGGAGCCGATTCCTTGTCCTCGCAAATCCTCTTTCACAAATAAATACTCAATTTCTAGCCAATTTCCAAAGGTCTCTGCTACTAAACCAGCCATGACTTGACCGCTATCATCTTCGACATAAAGGTTAAGTGGCTCACTTTCAGCTGCTTCTCTCTTAGAACGATTATAGGAGCGAATCAAATCCCCAATTTCTTGCGCTTTCTGAGACTCTGTATTATCCAATCTAATGTGCATCAAAACCTCCTCAAAGACACTTACGCCTTGATTATATTCCTATTTTGAAGAACTGTCAAACTAAAAAACTCACCAACCTAAGTTGATGAGAGTAAAACTTATTTTGGCTCTATAATATTTGTAGTGGGTAAATCCCCTATGGATATTATGGAGCCTATTTTTGTGTAGAAAAAAAGTCCCATATGACCTATAATGAAAAGCGATCAAACAACTCATTAGAAAGAATCAT
>NZ_JASHDL010000015.1:0-50896 GCF_047463635.1 Streptococcus infantis | reverse complement strand
CTTAGTTGCTGTTGGGTTAGCGTCTTCTACTGCTTTCTTAACGGCATCTTTTTCTGGTTGAGTTAAGGCTGATGTGTTTTGAACTGGTGTCTTAGCTGCTGGTTCTTGAACGCCCTTAGAATCTGCTGCTTTAACAGTTTGTGCTGGTGTCAATTTAGCTGTTGACCCATTTGAGTAAGTTAATGTTGTTGAACCATCATTTCCAACTACTACTGTTGTCGCATCTGGGTTCTTTGTTCTTACTGCTGCTTCTACAGCTTGTTTTTCTGGTGTAGTTAAGGCTGACGTATTCTTAACTGGTGTTACTGTAGGTGCAGTTGGTTCAATTGTGAATACTGAGTTTGCTGGAATAACATCTGTACTTCCATCTTTGTAGGTCACTTTAACATTAGTACCATCTAAGGTAACACTTCCAATCTTGTCACTGAACGTTGGATTGGCATCTTTAACAGCTTTTTCAATAGCACTCGCTTCTGGAACAGTGTTTGATGTAATTGGTGTTGATGGCGCTTGTGCGTTATATTTGAACGTTTGCGGTTTCCAAACAAAACGGATACGGCCAGGTGCGCCTGTATCTCCTGCAGCCCCTACGTTATCATAGTTTGTATTTCCTGCTAAATCTTCAGCATAAATATAACGAGTCATTCCTGTACCATCTGTGTAAGATCCATTTGGAATATTTGCTGTTAATTTGATGATAGCAGGATTTGCTTCAGTAGCTGTTGTTTCTGAACCAAATCTATTTGCTTTTAAGTATAAAGCACTTTTCGTTTTACCATTTAGGTATCCAGCATCTTCTGTTCCTAAACCTGTACGATTGTCTTGAGCAAATACTAAATATGCTTTAGAAATTTTACCTGAGTTATCAGTGATTTTTAGTTCTATATTATTTTCTTCACCAGAATATAAATAGATAATTTGGTTAGCTTTATCGTCGTATGGAATAGTTACCACAGGACGAACATTCTCTTTTACAATTACAGTTGTAGCATCTGATTTGTTATTTGCAGCATCCGTTGCTGTAACACTAATTTGATCATCAACACTCAAAGCTGGAACTGTGATTGAAAACTCACCATTGTCACCTGCTTTTGCAGAGGCTTTTTGTCCATTTGGAAGCGTTACTTCTACGGTTGAGCCTGCTTCTGCTGTACCTGTAATGGCAGTAGCGCCTGCCTTAACTGGGTTTACAGTTGGAGCTGCTGGTGGTGTTGTATCTGCTGGTTTTGCTTCTACATTAATTTCTTTCCAACCAACAGGACTTGTGTATTTATCTTCTTTAATGTTTGAAACTACCTTAGCCTTACCTGGTTGGATTTGCTCTTTCATTTCAAGGACAATAGTATCAAAGAAACCATCAGTAGAGTATGACTTAACAACTGCTTTTGATTCGTCTTTTGAAGTCCATGCCCCTGGAATTGAATCGCGTTTAATAGCGACTTCACTTCTAGCGTTACCAGCTTTAGGATAATCAAAGTAAGTAATTCCCGCATCATGTGGTACTTTCAAAGTTACTGTTGTAGTTTCTGCAACAAGACTTTGTTTATCAGAAGAAGATTCAGATGGTTGAACAACTGATTCACCAAGTCCAACTTTAACCTCTGTTTCAGCACTTTCTTCACCATTGATCGTTTGGGTAACTGTCAATGTATCTCTTGGAACCAACTGATCTTGCTCAGTGATATTACTGTTTACACCACTTGGAAGAGTTGCAGACCAAGAACCATCCTCAGCAACAGTCACATTATCAACAATTGTTTTACCAGCAGCAGCAATTTTGATTGTTGCGCCTTTTTTACCAATTCCTGAGATGGTATTGTCTGTTGACTTGATACCTGGCTCAGTCATAACACCGCCAACTTGTAATGTTGGAGTGACAGTAGGTCCAGCTGGTGCAAATACATAAGTCAACAACTGCCCACCTGGAGTTAGGGTAACGGTATTGTTTCCTTCGTTATATGAAGGTGCTTTGCTTGCATCGATTCTCTTTAATTTATAACCTTTAGCTTCGACTGCTGCAATTTTGCTGTCTTGGGTGCTAAGGTTAATAACCTCATTTTCATCACCTGGAATCGCACTACTTGCTTCGATTTCATTACCTTTTGCATCAACAAATTTCATGTGGACGATTTGTGGCGCTGTAAACTCAAATTTTTCAATCTGAACGCGTTGCAAGTTAGTACCAGAACCTGTACTTCCTAAGAACGAAAGGGCAAAGGTTGGATTACCAGTAGTCAAGGCACGCTTAGCATCAAATGTCATGATGCTAGTGTTAGCGTTTTTTAAGTTTGTTGTCCAAGTTTGTGAGCCATAAGTTACTGTAAAGTTTTTTTCTTTATCGTATTCAATTTTAAAGTCTACCCATTGGCCACTAGGAGCTGGATTTAGAGCTTTTGCTGCTGAGCTACTTGTCGTTACCTTACCAGCATTATTTGATGAGTAGAATGAACCGAAGGCATTACTTTCCCATGCTCTCCCACCATATTGTGGATCGGCTGATGCATTTTGGTTGGCATTTGGGTTAGAAGTGTTGTGCCATGAGTCTAGTTTGAAACCAAAGGCATTTTTGATAGTACCCATACCAATAGAGGCTCCAGATTGACCAATAGTATTTACCTTACCTGTATGGAAGACGAAACCAACTCCATCACCACCTGGTCGGCCATCTGCATCAGTTTTGCCTTCGTATTTATTACCAATATCGACCTTACCAGTGAAGGTAAAAGGTTGTCCAGAGTCAATTTTAAACCGAAGGTAAGCACTACCAACTTGACCTGATACGTCATCTGTCAACTTAATAGTACCTGTTGATTTATCATAGGATGCAGTTCCGCCTTCTTGGAAGAAACTTTCAAAGTTATCTTTGGTTACGATAGCACGAGCAAGGTTAGTTTCATCAATTGAACGTGTTGTACCTTCAGCAACAGCACGTTTGCTTCTGACTTTAGGAGTTGCTGAAGATTCTGTAGTTGCTTCAGATGTTGTTTCAACTGTTGTC
This sequence comes from Streptococcus infantis, assembly GCF_047463635.1. GTDB lineage: Bacteria > Bacillota > Bacilli > Lactobacillales > Streptococcaceae > Streptococcus > Streptococcus infantis_W. The sequence goes on along the minus strand of NZ_JASHDL010000015.1, from coordinate 47,898 downwards.
TCAGCTGCTTCAGTAACTTCCTTCACACTTGCCACAGCTTGATTCATGCGTTCAAGGCTTTGGTTGATTTGATCTTGGCTTGCTGAACCGTTCGCAACTAGTGCTTCTGCTTCTGCAATTGCAGCTTCTACCTCAGCTTTAACTGAAGCTTCTTGACCATCCAAGTTTTTAGCTTTAGCTTGTGTCAAAACAGCTTCTAGTTGAGATTTGTCAGCTGAAACGACAGTTGTTGCTGAATTTGCTTCTACTGCTTCAGTCGCAACTGGGCTAGTTGCAGCTGGTGCCGCATAGGTCGTCGCCTCTGCAGTAGGTTCATTTTGTGTTGCTGAATTTGTAGCTTCTGTCTTAGCTTCTACACTGTCAGCGTGAACCGTTGGAGTAGCTAGTGTAGCTCCAACCGCAAAGACTAGCGAACAACCAAACAAGAAATGTTTTCCTTTTTTGATCATACGCCAATTCTTTTGTTCTGCATTTTTACGATTAAAACACATATTTATTTCTCCTTTTGTGTTTATGTAGTATTATAAATACAATTTTATTATAATCTTTTTACTTAAATAAATCAAATTTATTCTTTAGATTTCTTTCAGTTTATTACATTCCAAATATATACATATAAGTTTTTATAATATCTAAATACAGTTTTTCTCTATTTTGTTAGTTTTTTTCTTAAAAACTTGATGTTCTTTTAAAATCAAAAAGAGCAGAAATTTTAACTACACAAACATATATATTTTATGTTTTGTTAGAAACTCTTCCTTATCCTCCTAGAATACGTTGATTAGCTGCTAGAATTCCAAATTTACACACGGACTTAGATATTTCTTAAGCAGCCTGCTAACAAAAAGTGCAATTTTATTTTATAGTGTAATGAAATCAAATCTGAACAAATTGACTAGATAAATCAGATCGATTTTTATCCATGTTTTAGAAGCAACAGTGTACTATTCAATATTCAATCTACTATAACGGAGTATGAAAATATAGTGGATTGAAATAAGATATGAACAAATCGATTAGGAAAGTCAAAATAATTTTTAAAAATGTTTTAGAATTCGTAGCGTACTATTCTAAGTTCAATCTACTATAGAATCCATAGCCTACTATTCTGGATTCAATCCACTGTACAAAAAAGATACATGGTAAAAATAGTATTACAAGAAAAAACGCATACTATCAAGACTTTAAAAGTCTTGATAGTATGCGTTTAATGTTGGAGAGCGCTATTGGCCTTTCTTTTCAAATCAACCTTTGGACTACCCTCGCCATTTTTTACTTTTATTTTACTTCAAATCCTTCTGCGACTGCATCCGCAAAGTTTTCTTCTACGATACTTGCACAGTGGTCACAGATGGTTGCGTGGTAGCAACGTTCTGCTGTACTTGGATCAATACGGCGGCAACGATCACAAACTTCACCTGCAGCGCGTTCAACTGTAAAGGCTACATCTTCAAAGGCTACTGCACCTTCTGGAACTGGTCCTTCTGCGATAGTCAATTCTGAGACGATCAAGAGTTGAGCAACATTACTGTTAACCGCACCAAGAAGGGTTTGTACCACTTCATTTGGATAAACTGTCAAGTGAGCTTCAAGGGATTTACCGATGACTTTGGCATTACGAGCTTCTTCCAAGGCTTTTTGAGCTTGTCCACGGAACTCCATGAAGGCTGCCCATGTATCCAAGATTTCCTCTTGGTTAGCAAAAGTTTGAGCTTCTGGCAATTCTGACAATTGGACAAAGTCTTCAGCTTCAAACTCAAGATATGACCAGATTTCTTCCGCAGTGTGAGGAAGGATTGGAGTCAAAAGTTTGGTGATTTTTACAAGGATATCATAGAAGACAGTTTGCATTTGACGGCGTTCCAATGATTTGGCACCTTCGATGTAAACAACATCTTTGGCAAAATCAAGGTAGAAGGCAGACAAATCAACGTTGATAAAGTTCACTAGGGCTTTATAGATTGTCAAGAATTCAAAGTTTGCATAAGCGTCACGAATGGTCTTAACAAGTTGGTTAAAGCGGATGGTCATGTACTTATCAACTGAACGAAGTTCTTCGTAAGAAACTGTATCCTCAGCTGGATTAAAGTCAGATGTATTGGCAATCAAGAAACGAAGAGTGTTACGGATCTTACGGTAAGTTTCAGAAACTTGGCTCAAGATGTCCATAGAGATACGCACGTCATTGCTTGAGTCAACACTGGTTACCCAGAGACGCAAAATTTCAGCACCAAATTGTTTCTCAACATCGCTTGGAGCAATGGTATTTCCAAGAGATTTAGACATCTTCTCACCTTTACCATCCAACGCAAAACCTTGTGACAAGATTTGTTTGTATGGTGCCACACCATGGTTAGCTACAGATGTGATGAGTGATGAGTTGAACCAACCACGGTATTGGTCAGAACCTTCAAGGTAGAGGTCGGCTGGGTATTTGAGTTCTGGACGGTTAACCACGACCCCATTCCATGATGAACCTGAGTCGAACCAAACGTCCATGATATCTGTTTCTTTCTTGAACTCGCCATTTGGTGAACCTGGATGTGTAAATCCTTCTGGCAAGAGGTCTTTAGCATCACGTTCCCACCAGATGATTGAACCATGCTCTTCAAAAAGTTGAGCTACATGTTCAATCGTTTCAGCTGTCATGATTGGTGTGCCGTCTTCTGCGTAGAAGATTGGAAGAGGAACTCCCCAAGCACGTTGACGAGAGATGACCCAGTCACCACGGTCACGGATCATGTTGTAAAGACGGACTTTACCCCATTCTGAATGGAATTTCACTTTTTCGATTTCATCTAAAATATCTTGACGGAATTTTGATACTGAAGCAAACCATTGTGGAACTGCACGCCAGATGATTGGTTTTTTCGTACGCCAGTCAAATGGGTATGAGTGAGAGATTTCTTCTTGAGCAAGAAGGAGGTTGCCTAGTTTCTCGATAACAGTTGGAACCACCTTGTCATAGAATTGACCTTCGAACTCAGCGCCAGCATTAGCCATCATGATTCCGCGTTCGTTAACTGTCACAGCAACCTCAAGACCATTAGCAATACCAACATTGTAGTCGTCTTCACCGAAACCTGGGGCTGTATGGACAATACCTGTACCAGAGTCAGTTGTAACGTGGTCACCAAGGATAACGAGTTCATCTACTGCAGTATCCCATGGGTGTTCTGTCACGATATGGTTCAATTCTTGACCACGATAAGTCGCCAAAACTTGAACATCAGCCCAGCCAAATTTCTCAGACAAGCTAGTCAACAATTCTGCAGCAACCACAAACTTACGAGTTTCACCAGCAGGTTGAACCAAAACGTAATCAATATCTGCACCAACCGTCAAACCACGAGAAGCTGTGATAGTAAATGGAGTAGTTGTCCAGACAACGATATAAGTATCTGTATCTAGAACACCTTTGCCATCTTTAACCTTATTGGCATAGTACAGTGATGTTGAAACCAAGTCATGATATTCAATCTCCGCTTCAGCAAGAGCTGACTCAGATGACCAAGACCAGTAAACTGGCTTGGCACCACGGTAGATGTAGCCCTTGTTAGCCATCTCACCGAAGACACGGATTTGGGCTGCTTCATAGTCAGGAGTCAAAGTCACATATGGATTTTCCCAGTCACCAGAAACACCCAAACGCTTGAAGTCTTCGCGTTGTTTATCTACTTGAGAAAGAGCGTATTCACGGCAAAGTTTCAAGTACTCAACCAAGTCCATCTCTTTGCGTTTGACACCTTGTTTTGCCAAAACTTGCTCGATTGGCAATCCATGTGTATCCCAACCAGGGATGTATGGCGCATAGAATCCTGACATAGACTTAGAACGAACAATGATATCTTTTGAAATCTTGTTCATAGCATGCCCAACGTGGATATTTCCGTTAGCGTATGGAGGCCCATCATGCAAGACAAAATGCGGTTTCCCTTCATTTAATTCTTGACGACGTTGGTAGAGTTTTGCTTCTTCCCACTCTTTTTGCCATACTGGCTCTTTGGTTGGAAGTCCTGCACGCATAGGGAAATCTGTTTTCCCTAGATTTAAAGTTTCTTTGAGTTTCATGATATCTCCTTTATGATATAGACAAAATAAAAACCACGATTCGCTAAAAAGGACGAAAATCGTGGTACCACCTTTGTTCGGAAAAAGAACTAGTCTTTCTCCCTCTTTTCCCGTAACGTGGGCAACGTCAAATCCTACTAACTTCAGACTTGATAACTTGAGAGGATAATCTAATCAACAGGGATTGTAGGACTTTCACCATCTCCTACTCGCTGGAAATATGTTTGATTAGATTTTGTTCTCAGATTTTACAATTATAAATGTTGAGAAATTGTTATTCTGAATTCTCTTTAGACTCAGAACTCATTTCATTATTTACTAACGAAGATAAGTCAGATAAAGTTGATTCATCCTGTGCTTCCATCAATTCACGATTAGTTGCTTCTATACGTGCTTGGAGCTCAGCAACCTCTTCAGGTGAAAACTGACGAGTCAAATCATTGGCTTCCTCCTCATGAAATGCTGAAATATTTTCCCCCAAAGCCTCTCTAACCACCTCTTTAAAGACTTCATCACTAGTTTGTAAATAAGTTGCTGTTGGACGTAAAATTTCTTCCCAATCAGATGAATCAACGATGGCCAATTGACTTTCAATTGTAGATTTCAAGCGTTGATGGAAGACGCGACTCTTATTCTTCAGTTCTTCTGTCTCAATCGCAACCTTCTTAGCATTATCAGTTGCTTGACGTAAAATTTCATTTGCTTTGTACTTAGCTTCATCAAGCAAACGTTGTGATTCCTGTTCAGCATGATGAATGATATTATGAGAGCGTTCAGTAGCTGCTTGTTTAACTCGCTCAGCAGTATCTTGAGCAATTAACACAGACTGACTCAATGAATCTTTCATCTCATCAAAATAAGACAAACGCTCTTCTAAATTTCTAATTTGTTGCTCTTTATCATGGTTACTTCGAACCAATGTTTCATAGTCTCGAACTACAATATCGAGAAATTCATCAACTTCTTCAGGATCAAAACCTCTAAACTTAGTACTAAAGCTTTTATCCTTAATCTCTAACGATGTAATTGGCATATTTTCCCCTCACTTACTTAATAATAATTGTATTGTCAATTTCTTCTTATCCCTTTTTGTTTGACCATTTTCTCTCAGAACACTAATCCTTCCAAAACGTCTGACACTTACTAAATCACCAATCTTAACTTGATAATCAGATTTTTCAACCAGATGATAATTTACCTGAACATATTTTCTTTCTAACAAATCAGCTGTCTGCGAGCGAGACAATTTCAGAACATTTGACAAGAAAGCATCCAAGCGCATACTCGGAACCAAAACTTCCTTTTCCTGATAATCATTCTCGGCCTCTACCAGATCTTCAAAAGATACGACTTCTAGCTTGACAGGTAGTTTGGCAATCTTTTGAATCCCGTCTTGGAAGAGGGAAGTGAATTTCCGGTCCACAATGATTTGAGCTCTATTTTCCGTTACCAATATATCACCAAACAACTTGCGATCGATTCCCAGACGATTCAGAACAGTTCCTAAAATCTTGGAATGAGTCAATTGGTCAAACTTGCTAGAATAAACAATCTCAAGCAATTCCATTTCAAAATCCGCTAAATTCGTCGGTATGAAATAATCTGGTGCAAGTAGCACACGACTATATTCTGTAGCTACAAAATCATTGCTAGAAAAAACTTGAATCCCATGATTATTTCCCAATGTCTTTAGGATAAAGACCTGATGGGGATTGATAAAGGGAGTTAAGATGGGAGCGTAGTGCTCTTCAACCTGCCTAAGCCACTCCAAACCTTTATCAATAAAAGGAATATCCTCGACTGAAAAATGCTGATAGATATCTTTTCTCATGCTAGTATTAAAAGAAAACGGATCAGATAGTTTCCAAGTAAATGAACTAAAACGACAGCCACCCAAACTGAAAAATCTAAACCACCAATACTTAGCGGCAGACGTCTCAAGGGTTGAAGAATCGGTTTGACTAAATTAGTCAACAAACGACCTGCTCTAGTCTCATAGGCATTTGGAAACCAGGATAAGAGAGCAAACGCTACAAGTATCATAGAATAGATATCTGTAGCGTTTTGAATAAAGCGAACTAGAAATATCATTATCTCACTCGTTTTCTCTTCATATCGAAATCAAACTCTTCACCATGAGTTCCCTCTGGCAAACGAATATCTTCGATGTTAACTACAACTCCTACTGGTGTCAAAAGGTACATGGTATTTGCAACCTTTCTTAATTCACCAGCAAGTACATGACGAGCTCCATCTAAATAGTCTAGACAACGACGCGCTTGTACTTCAGTCATGTATTGGAAATCGATTAAAATACTTTCATTACCTGCTAGTAAATCAACGATATCCGTTGCATCTTCGTAGCGACGAGGATAACGAACATCAATGGTTACCTTTTCTGTACTACGATGACTCTTCATCGCTAATTCTTGCTGACGAGCATGAAGGCGCGTAATATTTTTTTCCTTTGAATTCACTTGTGAAGGCTGAGGAAGTTGTTGAGCTTGTGGAAGTTCTTCCATGGGGGCAGAAACTGATGTTAGCGTTTTTTCAGGCTTTAATTCAGCAACGTTTGGTGCCATTTCTTCTCCATCTTCAGTGAAATAATCTATAAACTTTTCAAATTTATTTTTTAGTGACATGGTTATTTCCTACTTAAAAAATGCTGTGCCGATTCGAACGAAAGTTGAACCACATTGAATCGCTTCTTTGAAGTCACGACTCATTCCCATACTGAGTTCTGTCATCGGCATATTTGGGAGATATTTCCCCTGAATGGTTTTTTGCAATTCTTGCGTTTCTTTAAATATCTCTAGTAATTCTTGACTAGTTGCATCAAATGGAGCCATGGTCATCAGTCCCACATACTCAATCTGGTCTAATTCTGAAAGTTCTGGTAAGAGGGCTAACAATTCTTCTTTCGAAAAACCGTGCTTGCTCTCTTCCTTAGAAATATTTACTTGCAAAAAGCACTTAATCTTGTGGTCTGCTCGTTTTTGAATTTCCTGAGCTAGCTTTAAGGAATCTAAAGCATGAAAATAATCCACATAAGAAATCACTTCCTTGACTTTACGTCTCTGTAAGGTTCCAATCAAATGCCAGGTAAGATTCTTATCACTTAAAGCATGATACTTGTCAAGAAATTTATCAACACGGTTCTCACCAATGTGTTGCACTCCTTGCGAAACCAAAGCTGAGGCTGTTTCAACATCTACATATTTGGTCACCGCAATCACAGAAACCGAGTCGTTTTCACGACCAGCTTCCTGAACTGCATTCGATATCTGTTGAAAAACAAGGTTCGTATTTTCTTTTAAATTCATCTTCATTAACGATTTTTAAAGAATGGTGGTGTTTCCAACTCATCTTCATCCGTAGCTGCTGGAACTTCAAAACGTTCCACTGGAGAAACAACTGGCTCTCCTTGACGAACGATAGCATCGCGTCTCAAGTCCCAGTCACCAAAAGCTGATGTCTTTGGAGCTTCTTGACGGCGATAACTTGGAGTTGGAATTTCTGCTGTATCAGCCATATCAAAATTACGATCAAAAGTTTGCGCATGACTAGTTCGAGCAGGTTCGCGGTGTGTTTCTTGGCGCGGTTGAGGAGTTACAACTTTCTCAACTTTATCCTGACGTACTCCTGTCGCAACAACCGTCACGCGGATTTCGTCTTTCATTGTCTCATCAATAGATGTTCCAAGCCAGATGTTAACTCCATGCCCAGCTGCTTGGTTAACAATCTCTGATGCTTCTTCAGCTTCAATCAAAGTCAAGTCCAAACCACCAGTTACGTTAACGATAACATCCTCAGCACCATCGATAGTTGTTTCAAGAAGTGGTGAGTAGATTGCTTTACGAGCAGCTTCTACAACACGTTCTTCACCGCTACCGATACCAATTCCCATAAGGGCGTTACCTTTATTGGCCATAACAGTCTTAACGTCTGCAAAGTCCAAGTTGATCAAACCAGGATTTGTAATCAAATCTGTAATCCCTTGTACACCTTGACGAAGAACGTTATCTGCTTCACTCAACGCTTCAAGAAGTGGAGTCTTCTTGTCAACGATTTCTAGCAAGTTGTTGTTTGAGATAATCAAGAGTGTATCAACATGCTCACGAAGTTCGTTAATCCCTTCGATAGCAAATTGTCCACGTTTGCTTCCTTCAAAACCAAATGGACGAGTGACAACACCTACTGTCAAAGCTCCAAGACTTTTTGCAATACGAGCGATAACTGGTGCAGCACCTGTACCAGAGCCTCCACCCATACCAGCAGTGATGAAGACCATATCAGCACCGCTGATTGCTTCTGTCAATACTTCTTCGCTTTCTTCCGCAGCTTTACGGCCAACTTCAGGTTGACCTCCTGCACCAAGTCCGCGAGTCAATTTAGGACCGAGCTGGATAACTGTCTCAGCTTTTGTACTGCTCAAAGCCTGTACATCTGTGTTGGCTGCGATAAATTCAACGCCAGAAACGCCTTCGTCAACCATACGGTTGATGGCATTTCCACCACCACCGCCGACACCGATTACTTTAATTACTGCACCTTGTGCTGCTGCTGTATCAAATGAAAATGTCATATTTATATTCCTCTATTTTATTCGTCAAACATGCTTCCAATCAAGCTACGGAAACGATCCGTTAATTTACCTTTGCTCTTTTCTTCTGATTGAAGAGGAGCTACTGGTTCAACAGATTGGTTTGTTTCAGGCTCAGGTGTTGTCACTGTATTAAATACTGGTCGTGGAGAAACAGGTGAAACAGGTTGAGCTGAACTTCTAAAGTCAAGTGGCTGGTGGCTTAAAGCATGTTCACCTCGAATTGCTCGCTGAGCTAGAACATTCACTTCAGTAAGGCTTCCAGCGAATTCTGACAAGCTAATGACATGGGCAAAAGCAGGATTGCGAATCCCAACTTGATTTGGTACGAATAACTTAACACGGACTCCAAATACTTCTTGGGCCAATTCAACGACACCTGGAAGGAGGGCATTTCCACCAATCAAAGCAATACCTCCTGGCAAGTCTAATAGGTGACGTCTTTCCAAATCTTGCTTAATTTGCTCAAAAATGTGCTTAAGTCTTGCCGAAATAATCTCAGCCAAGTATTCTTCAGTCACTTCAACTGGTTCAACTTCACCGATCACTTCAACTTGGAAAGTTTCCTTACTAGCTAGCGGTGGATAAGCTTCACCATAGTTCAATTTTAGACCTTCTGCAATTTTCTTAGAAGTCTTGAGAACTTTTGAAATGTCTTTTGTAACATAATCGCCACCCTCTTGGTTGACATTTGTATATTGAAGTTCTTGGTTGCGAATAGTGGCAACCGTCGTTTGGCCACCACCCATGTCGATAACAGTCGCACCAAACTCACGTTCACCTTCATTCAAGACAGAGTGAACCATTGCAAGAGGTGAAATAATCACGTTATCAACTTGAATGCCTACACGCTCTACAGTTTTACGAAGATTATGGAGAATCGTACGTGGGCCAGTGTACAAGAGACCGCGCATTTCCAAACGCACACCCATCATTCCACGAGGATCACGAATTCCTTGGAATCCATCTACGACAAATTCCTCTGGAATAAAGGTGATAACTTCACGGTCTGGAGTCATACTTTTAGTCAAAGCTGATTTAACCACATTTTCAACATCTTGATCTGTAATTTCTCTTGTATCTGATGTCACCGGAATCATGCCTTGAGTTGGCTCAACTTGTAGCAAATTAGCTGGCAAACCAACATTTACAGACTTGATTGAAATTCCTGCTTTTTCTTCTGCTTGAGAAATTGCAGACTTAATAGCAGTCGCTGCTGCTTCAATGTCAACGATAATCCCATCTTTGACACCTTTACTTTTGGCATTGCTTACGCCAATTACATTCACTTCACCATTTACAAGCTCTGCAACCAACACTTTAATAGAGCTAGTTCCAATATCTAAGCCTGTAAAAAAACCATTCCTAGTCATTACACTGCGTCCTCTCTATCTTACCAGTTTCACACTTCTATTTTTAATAGCTACACCAAGGCATAACTACTCACAGAATATTATAACACAAAAAATACATTCGTGCTCGAATTTTCTAACATTTAACCAAGCTTTTTCTTGAATTTTTATAATTATCCGACGATTTCATCGGTGGGTAAATAAAAAGAAAACGGCTGGGCAAACGCCCCCTTAAAATAAGAAAACGCATAATATCAGATGTTCAAAAAACTTGATACTATGCGTTTTATAACGGAAAGATTTACTCAATTTTATCTTCAAATTGAGTTTTTAGCTCCTCCGCCTTTTTATAAAATCACTGGAAAATTGGTCCTATTTCCTGCGACTGTCCAAAAGAAAATTCTATAAATTTATTTCCTAGTGCGAGTGTCTATCACACATAGTTCGGATTCTCTAATAAAACCATTTCATCCTTTAGCATGAGTAATAAGTCACTAATCCTGAAATAGCTCTAGTTCAAAATATACTTTATAGCAATATTTCAGCATTTATTTTTTAAGGTCTTGCTTATAAAATTCTTTCAAGGCATCTTGCCAAGTTGGAATGACAAATCCAGTAGCTTTAGCTTTAGAAAGGCTCATTGTTGAGTTTAGCGGACGTTTAGCTTTGGCAGGGAATTGGCTTGAGTCTACTGGCTTGACTTCGACATCTGTATCCTTCAAAATTTCAATTGCAAAGTCGTACCAAGTTGTGTCTTCCGTCGCATCATTTGACAAATGATAATAACCAAATTCCTTGCGGTTTTCAGCTAGGTAGGTCATGAACTCAGCCAAGGTACGAGTCCAAGTCGGACGACCGTGCTGGTCATTTACAACTGTTAAAGTCTTATGATTTTTCGCAAGATTTTGCATGGTAAAAACGAAGTTTTTGCCATAATTTCCAAAAACCCAGGCAGTACGGATAATATAGAAGTTTGAAACGTGTTTTTCTACAAGCTCCTCTCCCATACGCTTAGTACGACCATATTCCGTTTGAGGATCTGGTTTGTCATCCACTTCCCACTCTTGTCCAACTGGTTTCTTACCGTCAAATACATAATCTGTAGAGATGTAGACTAGAGTTGCACCATGCTTTTCGGATGCTTTGGCGACATTTTCTGTCCCCGTAACATTGATGGCAAAGTCCAGTTCTTTTCCTTCATCCTCAGCTGCATCAACAGCTGTGTAGGCTGCACAATGGTAAACTAAAGTCGGTTTCACCTCTTCAAAAACTTTCTCCACCATTGCTGCATCGGTAATATCCATCTCAGCCACATCAATGTTGAAAGTGAATAGTAAATCATCGGTTTATCATAAACCGGTATCAGTTGTTTTGATGCAGCTCGAGTCAAAGGATATAAACGTGTCCCCGAACCACCCGCGAGAATAATTCCTTTCATAGTAGAGTACCTTTATTTGTTGTTGTACAATAATTAAATTGTTAAAAATGCAAGTTTCAGTAACCAAACTCATCCGTTACTACACTAAGTGCACGTTCAATAACCACATGCATGTCGTAGTATTTATAGTCTGCTAGACGCCCACAAAAGATAACCTTATCATTTTTGGCTGCTTCTTCTTGGTACTTAGCAAATATAGCATTATTTTTGTCGTCATTAATCGGATAGTATGGCTCATCCCCACGTTTCCAATCTGCTGGGTATTCGCGAGTAATGACTGTCTTCGGTTGTGTACCATACTCGAAGTGCTTATGCTCAATGATACGAGTAAAAGGAATCTCACGCTCTGTGTAGTTGACCACTGCATTTCCTTGATGGTTTTCCTCATCCAAGACTTCATGTTCAAAGCGAAGACTGCGATACTCCAACTCACCATGTTTGTAATCAAAGTACTGGTCAATCATTCCTGTAAAGACAACTTTTTCAGCTGAAGCTTCAAGTTCTTCACGATTAGCAAAGAAGTCAACACCAAGTTCTACTTCTACATCACCTAGCATGTTTTCAATGATGACGTTGTACCCACCGATTGGAATTCCTTGGTAACGGTCATTAAAGTAGTTATTATCAAAAGTCAATCGAACTGGAAGACGTTTGATGATAAATGGCGGAAGGTCTGTTGCAGAACGGCCCCATTGTTTTTCAGTGTATCCCTTGATCAACTTTTCGTAGATATCTGGACCAATCAACTTGATAGCTTGTTCTTCAAGGTTTTTAGGCTCAACATCTTTCATGTCAGCCGTTTGCTCGGCAATCTTATCCTTAACTTCTTGCGGAGTCTTGGTTCCCCACATAGCGTAGAATGTATTCATATTAAAGGGAAGATTGTATAGACTGTCCTTGTAGTTGGCTACTGGTGAGTTGATATAGTTATTAAACTCAGCAAACTGGTTGACATAGTCCCAAACTTTTTTGTTTGAAGTATGGAAAATGTGAGCACCGTACTTGTGAACGTTGATACCTTCAACATTTTCACAATAGATGTTTCCACCAATGTGATCACGCTTGTCAATCACTTTTACTTTTTTGCCACGTTTTGTGGCTTCGTGTGCAAAGATTGCCCCTGACAAACCTGCACCAACGATAAGATAATCGTACATTTTTTCTCCTTTTTATAATTTAATGATTCGATTAAGATAAGGAACTTTCATTAACATTCTAATAACAATGAAACTTACACACAATGTAAATATAGAAAATAGTAAGTATGCCCCTACAAAACTAAAACCAAATAGTTTTTCCCACATCTTCATAACATAAGTGTGTACTATGAAAACCCCCATAGTTTGATTAGAAAGAGAAACAATCCATTTACTCTTATCTCCATTCAAATCAAGTGTGAATACTGTCAAGAAGATACCTAAAGTTACAATCTTTACAAATAGAATATCATAAAAATATTCAGCAAAAAGATTATGATAAATAGTTTTCGCTAGGAAAAACAATATTATCGGTGAAATCAAAAACAAAAGTAGGCTAATTATTTTCATCCAATTCTTAAACTTTGATTTGAGACTACACACATTAAATTGCGCTATAAAACCACCTAAAATATAATAGAAAAACCAGGTCCATAATCTGAAAGTTTGTACAACATATGTTTGTATTGGCATTTGAAGTAGAATATTTGATAACTCAAAAATCAATCCAATAGCGACCAATAAAGATAAAATGTATAAATATCTTCTTTTTGAATTTAGAAATTTTTTCAAAATCGGCAAACATAAATAGATAAGTATTAGTGCGCCGAAAAACCAAAACTGAAAGAAATAACCTTTTTGTAGCAAAGAACCTACAACTTTTTTGATTGGATTAGTTGTGAAATCCCGCTTAAAAAACCATACGATAAATGTCCATGATGACACTGTTATTAGAATCCATTTTACTTTCTGGAGTATGTAGGGATAAGTTATCTCTCTCTTTCTTAACAATAAATAACCATTAACCATTAAAAATAGGGGAATAGAGTAGGTACCTAAATAATATAAATATGCCAAAAGATTCCATGAGCCAGTCTCTTTAAATCCGCCCATTGTTGTATGAAGTAAAACAACTCCAACACAGGCAAGTACTTTTATTAAATCTAGGTTGATATTTCGAATTTTTCTCATTCTAGTTTTTCCTAATAAGTTGTTTTAGTTCTTTCACATTTATCACTTTCAGAGATAAAATTGCAAAAAGATAGATGATTCCACCAAGAACTGCAAATATTATAACATTTAAGGTTGGTGAAAAATGAATAACTGTTTTTGAACCTAACAAAAGGCCATACATGATAGCCGATGCGAGTACAATTTTTGCCATTGATCCAATAATAGGAACTTCTTTTAGATGTCCGCGGGTAAAGTACAATTGAATTGCCCACACTAACGCTTCTGTTAAAACAGAAACAATAGCTGCTCCGATATAGCCAAGTTTAGGAAGGAATAGCAAGTTCAAGCCTACACTGATTATTGCGGGAGCCGTTGTTGAAATCATGAATTCTTTATTTTGGTTATGAGGTATCAGTATCTGAATTCCCATTATATTAGTCCAACCGATGAAGAACATACGGAAGATCATAATAGCAATGGCATAACGTGCATCTTGAAAATCTTGACCAAGGAAAAATTGAACAAAATCATCATTTACAATTAACATCCCCGCCATTATTGGAAAAATGACTAAATTATAAATGAGGAAGGACATTTCATGCATCTTATTGACTGCTTTGCTGTCACCTGTCGCTAATAGATGCGAAACACGTGGCAACATAACACTTCCCAGAGATGTTACTAAGGTCAGAAGAATATTTACTAATTTTAAAGCCTGATCATAGATCCCTACATCTTTTGTAGAAGCCAATGCTCCAAGCATAGTACGATCTAGCGTCACGTACAAAGAAATAGCCACTTGGGGAAGGAATAATAATATGATAGGTTTCAAATGATGCCTAGCATAATCTATATCAAAATGAGGTCTACCTATAAACTCTCGAGCTGGTAACCACATACTGAGTTGCCCCAAGAGTTCAAAAATGGTTAGCAAAAAGACATAGAGATAAAGATCATTTGCAGACTTGACAAACAGGAAGATGGAGGTGACTCCAACTAGTTTAACAGTGATATTTCGAACTGTAATCTTTCGAAAATCCTCTAAACCTTGAAACAACCAAGAAATATCTAAGCCTTTAGAAACCAAACTCAATCCTAGAATATAGGCAACTGGATTTTGCATAAAGGGAAGTGTCAAACAAAGAACAACATACAATGATAAAGAAAGAAATGTTGCACCTAATTGCAGAGAATAGATTCCCCAAAAGTTTTTTCCAATTTCCTTGCGATTCCCCGAAATGACCTTGGTCCCATAGTTGGCAACCCCTAAAGTCGCTAAGAGGATAAAATAAGTAACAATGGAGTTAAAATAACCATAAGTCCCTAGATCATCCGATGAAAAAACCCGTGTTACATAGGGAGTCGTAATAATCGGGAGAATAATCACCAACAATTGATAAGAAAGATTGTAGGCGTAATTTTTTAAGATTTTCATTTCAAAGAGAGACTCCTACTTCGTTTTTATTAAATATATTCTATTTTACAAAATAAAAATAGATCATTAGAAATTTCAAACTACATATTTTAAAGTAGTCTCTAAAAATTCTTTTTTCTAAAGAAAAAAGAATTTTTTGGCTTTTAAATTTTTACATTTTGAGGTGTTTAGAAAAATCATCATGTTCCAAATTCTTGATGCAAAAACAGGTACACTTAAAAATGAAAATCTCTTATAATTTTTGCGATAATCAACGAAAAATCAACTTAAGTATCCTCAATAATATCTAATAATACAACCTCTGCCAAGAATAGATATTCTTTGATCCCTTATAAGTGAATATAGAAAAAATATATATTGTTTTTAAAACTGTTGATATACATAATTTTTTTCAATTATAATCCATAGAAATGACTTTTTTTATCTCATCTTCATTATATATAACATATCCTAAAAACAAAATCGCTGGATTATACATTATATCTATTAATTGAGGGTCAAACATAGAATGTAGTGACAAAAATACAATCATCATTGTATAATATGTATTTCTACTGAGATTCTTTGATCCAATAATATAATATCCAACTAATATTAAAAGTAAAATTATTGTTCCAAATCTAAATAAAATATTTAGATATGACGAATCTACATAATTATATGTTAACTCTGAAAACATATTTTGTTCAAAAATCCATCTTATTTTTTGTCCAAAAAACGTTATGTCAAAGTTATTGAAAGCAGCACTTCCAAGTCGTAATCTACCTGTTAATATTAAATTTAGCTGTTCCAAAATTGGTAGTCTATACCTATAACTCCATGACAAAACTCCAGCTATAATTGCTGAAAATAGCATACTGTACTTATTCAAAAAAAGACTATATGTTTTTATCTTAAATACCTTTAAAAACAAACAAACAATAATAGCAGCTGTAGAGTAATAAAATACTGCTCTCGTATCAGTTAAAGAATATAGATATAAATTTATGAGAAATAAAGCTATTAGTTCTACATATTTAATAATATGTTTTCTTAAATATAAATAGAAAATTGTCACATGGAAAAAGTAATTCGAGCTAAATGTTGAATATGTATACCCTAGAGCATATCGTATTTTCCCACCTGTTCTAACTCCTGAATTTATAACTTCCCCTACTATATTTAGTCTATAGCATATTGATAGAAAAATCATTAATGCTATAATCTCTATAAGCCAAATTTTTATAACCTTATTTATATCTATATTATTCATATTTAACATTAGTGCTACTATAGGCATTAAAATGAAAAAACTATCTGAATTATACGATACTGCTACTACTATCATCGAAATAACTATCGAAAAGATAATGAACTTTTTAGTATGTGGTTCTAAAATATATTTTAATAATAAAAAGATACATGCTAGAATTATTAAAATTTTTATCAATTCACTAAATAGAGGGTATTCATTTACAAAGGCCGTTTGCCCTAGATATTTTGAACCAACTATAATAATAAAAGATATGTAAAAAAGTAACTGATATATATTTACTTTTATACTCATGCTGGATGCTCCTATATCCCGTACTTGCTTAACCTATTTAATTTAAAACTAACTATTGGATATATTATAAATGAATATCTTCTATTATGTATTTCATTAAAATATAATAAGTAGCTTGTCTTCATACGAGAATCATAGGTGTATTCTAGTTTATATTTTCTAATATAATCTGTAGTTTCCTTTAATAATCGCTCTCTATCATCTGACAAGAACGCCAATAGATATCTCGTGTTCAGTAAACCTTTTAAAAGAGAGTGAACTAGATCTTTAAAATATACATCTCCCAATGTGCTATAGAATTCCAATATGCTTTCTGTAACTTTTCTACTATGTTCAATATTTTTCATTCTATTTTCTATAGTCATACTTTGATCAGGTCTACCTAAGAAATACTGATATACATCTAAATCCCAGTACTCCCAATCGTTAATATATTTCAAAGGAAATACTATATACTGAATATCTACATAAAAGATTTTTTCTGTCAATTTGATATTATTTTCTTTTAGGATACATGTTTTATATGTAACACTATGCATTGGAAAAATTTTGGGAATTTTATTATTTTTATAATAATCTTCAACATTGATTACCTTTTCTGATTCCACTCTATTTTCATAAGTAAATTGCTTGCTAAAATTCGTAACAACCATATCTACATCAGTTTTTTCTAATCTTTTTAAGTATTCTTCAAAATCTGATTTTTTTACCCAATCATCTCCATCTACTATCTTAAAATACTTTCCTTTAGCTTCCTCTATGCCTTTATTTACTGCTGAACCATGTCCACCATTACTCTTGTTTATTACTCTTATATTTAAACAATCTATTTTTTCTATTAATTCTGTTACTACTTGTAGAGTATTATCTGTACTTCCATCATTAATAATCAATACTTCAAACAAACTCTTCAACTTATCCTCTACATTGAGAAAAGACTCTATATTTCTCTCTATATATTTTTCTATATTATATGTTGGAACAACAATACTTAAAATCATTACTCCCCTCCTTATTTTTTAATTATTTATTTGTTGGTTAGATATTTTTTTAGAACAAAGGCATATAATTTAGGACTGATACTGAATAATATATGCTTTATTTTATGGTTTTTTGTAATTTTACTATTAAAAATTACCATGAGTAAATCTTTTCTATATTCTAAAGATTTAGCTTTTACTTCTTTAAACATTGCAGATTCAATCATAGAGTTTACTACTTGAAAACCTCCAGTAAACATTCTTGTTTTCAAAGCAATAGATAATTCTCTATTATCTGGAAAATCTTCTTCCAAATATCTATAATTTTTTTCTATAGCTCTGTAAAAATCTTCTAATTTTGATGTATATTTACTCTTCGTTGTACTTCCAATACGTTGATAATAATTATAATAATATTGATTCGACACAACTACCTTCTTAGCATCCATTAAATGCTTATAAGCTATAGCTAGATCTTCAAAAAGTTGATCTGGGAAAGGCCACTTTTCTAATATTTCCCTTCTATATAATTTTCCACATGGTGTAGCCCCCAAGAGTCTTCCGTAATACATTTCTTCTATCAATCTCTCTTTATTTAAGAAAACTATTTTTTCATCCTTGATTGAACAGACATTGCTATCCTGAGTGTGATCTCTTACAACTCTTAATGGAGTTACTACTAAATCTGAATCATATTGTTCAGCTAATTCTACAAGATATTCTACTGCATTATTATCATAATAATCATCTGCATCTAAAAATAAAATCCAGTCAGAAGTTGAATGTTTTAATCCAATATTCCTAGCTCTTCCTTGTCCGCCATTCTCAACTGAAATTATTTTAATTCTATTATCTTTCTTAGAATATTCTTCACATATAGCAAGAGAATTATCTTCGGAGCCATCATTTACTAGAATAATTTCTAAATTTTTATAGCTTTGTTTTAGAATACCCCCTATACTATATTTTAAATATTTTTCAACATTATATACTGGAACTATTACTGAAACTTTTTCCATTACTCCTCCTGCTAATATTTCTACTAAGATGATTAGGTTATTGTATATATTCTATGATGTTCTTTTGATTTTACTTCTATCTAAAATTTTATATGTACTCTCTAATCCTTCCTTAGCTTCAAACATACCTACCCATCCTAACTTTTCCAATTTTGTACTATCTAAGCTAGAATTATCCATAGGATTTTTTTGTTTTTCTTCTAATTCATTTGGTAATTCAAATAGCAACTTTACTCCAGCTACTTCAGCTATTATTGATGCCATCTCTCTTATTGAAATAATGGATTTTTTATTTGAAATATTGTATGCATCACCAGACTGGCCTTGCAAAAGAACTGTCAATATTGCACTTGCACAGTCCAAACTATGACAATATGATCGTAGTTGTTCTCCTTTGCTTTTCATTACTAAGTTTTGTCCTCTGATTGCATCATACATAAAAGCAGATGAAATCCTTTTATCTGTTATTTTTAAGCTAGGACCATAAATATGACCTGGACGAACAATTTTTATAGCTACGCCATATTGTTCAGAATAACTTTTACATAATGTCTCTGTTGCTCGTTTTGAACTTGAATAGGAAGCTCTCACATCTAAAATATTTACATATCCATACTCATCTTCTTGATATGGGGTATGATTCTCTTTTTTTCCATACACTTCACTAGATGAAACATAAACTACAGACTTTACTGATTTTTTCAAGGCATAATCTAGTAAATTTTTCATACCTAAAAAATTACTAAGCATTGTATCTACAGGATTACTGATATATAAATCTGGACTTGCATTACTGGCTCCGTGAATTATATAATCAACAGAGAAATTAAAATCAATATCTTTATTAGCATCATAAGGAACATAAACAATATTTTCATTATCTACATAATTTCCAAATCGTTTTTTTAGTCCTTCTTCATTCCTTGCACAAGCATAAATTTTAACTCCGAATTGGTGATTCTTATTCAGTATAATCAATTGATCAATAATAGTCGAACAAATAAGGCCTGTTGATCCCGTGATAAGAATTGATTTATCCTTTAAAGTCTCAACACCAACTATATTTTTTATAGATTTGTCTACATAATCCTTATATAGACTTATGTCAAATAAGTTCACAGTTTAATCCTTAATCCAATTTTCTTTTTTAGATTTGAGAAGGGCTTTAAAAATTTCGAGATCATCTAACGTGGTTATTTTTAAATTTTTTTCAGACCCCATAGAAAAATACGTCTCTTTTCCGAACATCTTCATTAATTCACAGGAAGCTGCAACCTCAGTTATTCCTTTTTCTATAGCTCTGTTATGAAGTTCCAGTATATCATCTAAATTATAAATATGTGGTGTCTGCGTTCTCCTCAATAACTCTCTTTTTAAAGAGCTAATAGAATGATTTTCAGTCTCGTTGTCTAATACAAAAGTAACCTCAACACAAGGAATTGCAGCCACTGCATTTCCATACCTACTATAAGTTGAAAATGCATCATCAATAATTTCGTTGCTTACCATCGGTCGATTACCATCATGAATTAAAACAGTCACTTGCCTATCTATATTATTTTTCTTTATTTCATTAAGACCATTATAGATAGATAACTGACCAGTTTCTCCACCATTTACTATATACTTTAATTTCGTAATATTAAACTGTCTAGCATATGTTTTCAACATTTCTTCCCAGCCTTTTAATACTACTACACATATTTCATCAATGTTTGGATGATTTTGAAATTTTTCTAGCGTATGAATAATGAGAGGCCTATTGTCAACATGTATAAATTGTTTCGGTATATCTTGTTTTATTCGGCTTCCTATTCCTGACGCTGTCAATAGTGCGATTTTCATAACAACCCTCCTTAGTTAATTCCAATTTTTTCTAACAATCTTTTACTATTATTTCCATCTCTATATTTATTTACTTTTTCATTAAATTCCCTTCGTTCTTCTTTAAATTTATCCACATTATGTGTAATTTCATTTATGAAATTACACATATCATCTAAGGATTTTATTTTATTTCCCTTTAGGTAGTCCATAGGTTTCTCTACTATAAATCCTCTATTTTTATTGTAATCATCAAAGTCTCTTATACAAAAAGCTATTGGTTTATCTAACAAATAATAATCGTAAAAAACTGAAGAATAATCTGTTATTAATGCTTTACTGTCTCTTAATAATTCATATAATTTTATGTTCTTTTTCCTACTATTTTCTTCTGATAGTATCTGAATATTACTATAGCTAGGCATTTTAGCAGGAAGGGTTTGAAGCGGGTGAAGCTTCACTATCATATTTAGATTGTCTTCTTTTAGGAGATTATTCACTTTTTTTAATTCTTCGAACGAATAATCTCCTATCAAAATTTCTTCCGAATTTGTATCACTATATCCTAATTTCTCAGATTGCCTAAATGTTGGCAACCAGACAATGTAATTAGAAGTAACTTTTTTTTCTCCATTAAAAAAAACATCTGTTCTACTTTGACCACAGATTTTAACAACTTCGATATCACAAGAATGAACTTTTGTAGCTAGTTCTTTAAACATCTCGCTTGTAACAATTACGTCTGTGTAGTATTTTTCTTTTTTTACAATTTTTTTCTGGTATTTATCAATATCTTTAAAAAACATACCATGCCACATCTGGACTACACGTTGATTAAAAGGAATAATAGGAATTTTCCCAAAAGAGTAAAATACGAAGCTACTTGTAAAGTATTTTAATATCCCATTAATTCCATTTATAAAATATACATTTTTTAGATTCTTATATTTCAAATTTAAATTATGATAGTCTGTACAAGAACAGTATATCTTATACTTTGTATAATATTCATTGTCTATCAAGTGTTCAAATAGAGATAATGAATTATCAGAGAGTTCTTTGGGGGAATATATAAGTATTTGTTTTTCTTTTTTTATATATTTATTAATAACAGAAAATACTTTAAATATTGTTTTTTGAGCAAATAAACGGAATGATTTCTTTAAATTCATCACAAGCTACCTATTATTTCTTCCAATTTCCTACAAAACTCCTTATTATTACTATTTATTGTTACTTCTGATTTATCGTTTCTTAAATTTGTAAGTAGTTTTTTTATATCATTAATTACAATAATTGGATAATACTGCTTTACTTTATTACAGAATTCTAACTGATGGTCATTCACATGTTCTCCAAATTTTTTTTGTCTTGGAACAACTATAGGAACTTTACCTTTAGCAATAACCCCCATAAACGTTGCTGGTCCACCATGAGTAATAATAATATCCGATTCCTCAATCATTTGATTCATTTTTTCATAAGAAATTATCTTTTCCCACTCACAATATTTCGGAACATAATTGGAATATCCTGTTTGAATAAATACTTCATCTTGAATAAGATTTTCTTTTTTCAGACGATCAACTTCTTTGATCAAACGATCAAATTGTTGTTCGTGTGTACCTACAGTCACAAAAATCATTAGAATATTCCTCCTAGGTTAATTGCTTTTGGGTATACTTTTTTCATTTCTTCCCATTGGACAATGAACCTGTCAGTTACTGGATAAACGAGTTTCCCTGTCATTGTCGGAGCATCAATTCTATCAAACACTTCTATATAGACTGTCTTTGAACCAAACAACTTTCCAATGTAAAAGAAAGGAACAGCGACAGCAGCACCAGAGGAAATAATTACATCTGGTCGCTCTTTTTTTATTATTTTAAAAGCAAGAAATGTATTTTTTATTAAATTTTTGATATTACGATTGGTTGGATAATAACAGGGGTATAAAACTTCCTCAGAGAGTACACTCCTAGCGTCCTCCTTATCAAAAGTAACCCAAAATCTTTCTCTATCCTTCCAGAAAGGTTTTAACAAATATAAATGAGCTAAATGACCTCCACTAGATCCAACTAGACATACTTTCATTCCTTACTTCGCTCCATCTCTCATCAACACAACTTTTACAGTTTTTAACAATATTTCGAAATCTTTCCAGATCGTCCAACCATCGATATAAGCCACATCAAGCTTTACAACATCATCGAAGTTTGTGATTGCACTGCGACCACTAATTTGCCACAAGCCTGTAATTCCAGGTTTGAAGCTTAGACGACGTTTTTGCTCAGGTGTGTACTTTTCGTACTCATCTACCGTTGGCGGGCGAGTGCCGACTAGACTCATATCCCCAATCAACACATTCCAAAATTGTGGCAATTCATCCAAGCTTGTCTTTCGAATAAAGTGTCCAATCTTAGTGATACGTGGATCGTTATCCATCTTAAACATCCCACCTTGCATCGTGTTTTGCTCCATCAATTGTTCCTTGATAGTTTCTGCATCAATACGCATTGAACGGAACTTATAGAAGGTAAAGTGACGACCGTTTTTCCCGATACGAGTCTGAGAAAAGATTGCAGGTCCCCCATCTTTACGAATCAAGGGAACTAAAAATAGACTAGCAATTCCACAAAGGATCAATCCAACAATGGCCCCACAAATGTCGAGAATGCGTTTAGCAATCACATGGCTCGACTTGTAAAAATTTGTAGAAAATGTCACTACGTTTAAGCCCGCCATCTCATGGATTTGTTTATCTCGACCTAAATTTTTATCGAAAGCATTTAAGTTAACTGTTACATCGATTCCCATTGTTTCAAACTGAGAAATAACAGCTCCAATATCATAGTCCTCACTTGGAAGATTGACAAAGACTTCATCCACCACTTCATGTGTCGCATAACTCAGTAATTGCTCCTTTGGTACCACAATCACCTTTTCATGAGTGAACTCTGGCATGTCTAAAACGCTTACTGCAACCAATTTCCCTTGAACATCATTAGCTGTTAATAATCGATCCAATACTTTTTCGGTACGTGACATCGCCGTAATCAATAAAATATTACGACTTCCCTTCAAATTATGTTTGAAGATTCTCCAATATCTCTTCACAAAGAAACTGAGTAGATAATTCAAAACACTGTACAAGGAAAGCAAGTATACCATCCCTCGCCTTGAAATTACAAACTTTTCCTTCAAGAAAAAACTTGAAAAACTGATCAGCAGAGCATAAAAGATAATATATTTAATTGTTTCTACTAACTCCACATACTGACCACGTTTAAAAAAATCCTTACCGTATCCACTGATGTAGAAGGCAACAAAGTGAAGAAAAAACAGAACAAATACTGTATTTAAAACAATGTCAGTTTCTGAAATTGCAATCAGTACATAAGCTAATAAACTAACAAGTATACTCTGCAAGAGGGCCAGAGTTATATTGTAGAGGCCTCTTCCTTCCATACTGAACTCCCTATCTTATTTTTTTCTTTTACCATAAGAACCGTAAGTTCCATAAGATCCATATTTTTCTCGTTTAACATCAAATTTATTTAAAATCACACCCAAAAACGGAACCCCTGTTTGTTCTAGCTGAACTTTAGCTTTTTGAATGTCTCTTCTTTTTGTTCTGCCAGCTTCTGTAACCAAAATGGATGCATCGCATTTTTGCACAATAATTGCTGCATCAATTACAACTCCGATTGGGGCTGTATCAACAATAATATAATCAAAATATTTCCGTAGTGTTTCAATCATCAATTCAAAATTGGTACTTTGAAGAAGAGCCGTTGGATTTGGAGAAACTGCTCCTGACTGGACCATAAATAAATTTTCAACGTTGGTCTCACAAAGGCCATTTGACAAGTCCTGAGTGCCAGCTAGATAATCTGTCAAACCAGTAATTTTTTCTCTTGACTTGAATACTCCAGACATAACTGAATTTCGGATATCAGCATCAATCAGGAGTGTCTTGTAGCCTGCACGCGCAAAAGCCAAGGCAATATTTGTAGAAGTTGTCGATTTTCCTTCGCTTGGTTCAACAGAGGAAATCGTTATAACCTTTAAGTTATCTCCACTCAACTGTATATTGGTACGTAAAGCATTGTAATATTCTTCTGCTTTTTTGACAGAATCAAGTTTTTGTTTTGTTAATTCTAACTTCGCCATAAGTTCTCCCTTACTTTAATTTATCAAGATCTGGAATGACTCCAAGGAGTGAGATTTTCATAACATCTTCGATATCTTCTGGACGTTTGACACGGTCATCGAGTAGTTCAAACAACAAGACCACTACAATCACTAATCCTGCACCAGCACCGATTCCCATCAAGGTATTGCGACGAATATTTGGTGAAGACGGTCCAGTTGCTGGACGTGCTTCCTCCAAGGTAGTTACGTCAGAAACACGGGTGACCGCAATAATCTTTTGTGCCGCAACATCTCGAAGAGCATTTGCAATTCGACTTGCTTCGTCAGGTTTGTGATCACTAACTGAAATAGATACGATACGTGTGTCTGCGGGAACCGTTACTTGAATCTTCTTAGCTAATACTTTCGCATTAATGTTTAAGTCAAGATCAGCAACTACTTTCTCTAGGACATCTTGAGAAAGAATGATCTCACGATAGTCCTTAACCAGATAAGTTCCTGCTTGTAGATCTTGATTTGTCAATCCCGGTTTATCACTTTGATTTCGATTAACTACATAGATCCGAGTTGTACTTCTATACTCAGGTTTAACAACAAAACTACTATATGCAAATGCAGCAGCTCCTGCTACGATGGCTACAAGAAGGATTAGCAGTTTCTTTTTCCATAGTGCCTTTAATAACTGAATAACATTGATTTCAATAGTATCTTTTTCTTTCATTATAACTCCTAAATAATTTGATCTTTAATGACTTTTTCGGGATTTAATATAAAGAGTTCCCGAGCCTTATCTTGGCCATACTTTTTACTCACTATTTCGTAGGCTTCCTTCATATAAGGAGGGCGACCATCTAGATTATGCATATCACTAGCAACTATATGAACCAAATCCCTATCTAAGAAATAGCGAGCTCGTTTTTTCATAAATTTATAAGTATCACCAAACAATTTTGGTTTAAGGATACTCGAACTGTTGATCTGTGTATAACATCCCATGTTGATGAGGTCTCGCACTCTTTTTTCATTATTTTCCAAAGCAGCGTATCGCTCTATATGAGCTATTACAGGTGTTATCCCCAACATGAGAACATTCGTTAGTGCATTATGAATGTCTCGGTAAGGGGTATTCATACTGAATTCTATCAAGGCATAACGGGTGCCATTTAGTTGTGGAATCTGCTGATTCTCTAATTTGTTTAAAGCATCACTGCTGTAATAAATCTCTGCTCCATACAAGATGGTTAAATCAGGAGCAACCTCTTTAGCTAACTCCTTGACAACTTTAAAATTTCTTAATATGTCCTCTTCTGGTGTTTCAAACATTCCCTTTCGACGATGGGAAGTCGAAACGATGGTACGGATTCCTTGAGCATAGGCCTCCTTCAGAAGTGCTATACTTTCTGCCTTATCCTTAGGACCATCATCTACATCAAAAACTATGTGTGAATGGATATCAATCATCTTATTTTCCTTCCATGATATCTTTAATTTCTGTTTTGAGTGTCTCTAAGCTATTTGGATCTACCTCTAGCATATAAAGGCTGCTGTCAGGCATGGCATAGGAAGGAAGATCCATACGACCAGTTCCCTTTAGATCTCGAGTGATGACAGTATATTTTCCTCCACTTACTAGTTGGGCGTTCACTAAACTAACCATTGTTTCAGGAGGCATATTAGTTTGGACAGAATCCTGTAAGCTTTGCATAATATCATCAAAATTTTTCAATGCTTCTGCCGAAGTTAGTTTCTGGACAATTGCAGAAATGACTTTCTGTTGATTACGCCCACGATCACCATCACCGTTTGCTAATGAATAACGCTCGCGTACAAAACCTAGGGCCTGCTCAGAGTCTAGATGAACATTTCCAACAGGAAAATGGTAATTGCCATGAAGCGAGGTGAACTCTTGGTCATTATAAACATCGACACCACCTAAGAGATCAATTAATTTTAAGAAGGAAGTGAAGTTGAGTCGTGCATAGTAATTTAGGTCAATTCCATAAAGATTTTCCAAAGTATGAATCGAAGCATCCACACCATAAATACCTGCATGGGTCAATTTATCATTTTGGTTATTGCCTCCATCAGCTATGGGCACGTAAGCATCACGAGGGGTCGTTGTCAAGAGAATTTTCTTGGTTTCTTGATTAACCGTCATGATGATATTCACATCCGAACGAGAAACAGAGCTAATCGGTCCGTATGTGTCAATCCCACTAATATAGATATTAAAAGCCTTGTTTTGAGAAGACTTAGGTGCCTCAACAGTTTTGGTTAGTTCTTTGGTATAAATTTTCTTGATTTTTTTGGCGTGATCCGGATACTCTTGTTCAATCAGATTTTCAAAGACACTATTCAAAACAATTGCCTTGGTCTCTCCAGCTAAGAGACTCTTATAAGCCGCAAGGTAAGAAGAACTATCCTCAACCTTTAGGTCTTTATTCTGACTTGTCTTAATATCATCAAGCAGTTTTTTGATATTCTCCGCATCTGTTTTTGTCGGAGCTGTCACACTGGATAGTTGGGATACATTACCAATCTCACTATCCGCCAAAACTGCAACACTGATAGAGTAACTAGAATAGTTAGATGTTGCATTTAAATGATTGGCCAAACTAACGAACTGATGAACTCCAACCAAAGCTAGTGAGCTGGCTACAATAGATAGCAAGAGCATGATTAAAGTAAACTTCTTAGCTTTTCTATTTGATATTAAAAATAAAGCTACTAGCGCAATGAACACCATAATAGCTGCTAGAATAAGATTGAAATAACTAACGGCTAAGATATGATATCTGAATATTAAAAACAGCAAAAAACAAGTGAGCACTATATATAGAAACAACAAAATAATATTGAAATTTTGCTGAAACTTGCTCGTTTTATTTTCTTTTAAACGTCTCCCCACCTTACACCTCTATTAATTATTTTATTTCTATTATATCACAAAGTAACACCGGATGCTATCAACACCTGAATTGCAACCGTTTTATTTTACCTTAAAACCAAAATTATTATATTTCAATCATTAAATACCTCATATCTTTTTTTGAAAGAAGACTTCCAACAAAAATACCAGGAGATAGAAATCGATTGACAAGTTCTCAATACCATACTCTCACACCCTAAAACTTTCAATAATTCCCAAGAAAGTTGAAGGTTGCAACTAGAGAAACTCAAGTTTTTACAAAAATATCCTTTTAGAGTCTCGAAAACAAAAACAACCCGCTATCGCAGTAAAGATTTATCGTTAATAAAAAGCAAGAGGCAGGGTAAAAGTCTTCAAAATAAAAAAAAACACATAGTATTAAGTGTTCAAAAACTTTATACTATGCATTTTATAATTGAAAGCTTTACTCAATTTCATTTTCAAATTGAGTTTTTACTCAACCTATCTTCTTAAACTTATTTCACGTGACTTTCAAAGTCTTTTTGACTCTTTTCGACAGAATTTTTACGTTCTTGTTCCCATTTAGCCTTAGCTTCAGCAAATTGAGAGCTTGTAACGATATCTGTCTGCAATCTCATGTACTTGTAGTTGCTTCCAGTTCCTTTGATCCCAACCAGTGAGTAAGCACGTGTAAATGGTATCACGCGTGTCACCGAAGCTCCACCACCGTTTGACACAACTGGGATTAGAAGGGAACTATCAATCAACCAAGCTTGTGCATCGGCGTAGTTTTCATAGCGTTTAGCTACGTCTGTATTTTCTGCATCTGCTGTCTTTAATCTTTGAGTAAATTGGTCCAAACCTAGACTAGTAATCTTACCAGTGTCCTTGCTTGGATCAAGTCCCAAAATTTTGAGATAGAATCCATCTTCAGAGTTGAAAGGATTGAGGTAAGTTGATGGATCTTGGTAGTCAGCTGACCATCCATCCAAGTTCAAATCATAGTCATGATCTGCCGGTGTTGGTGCTTGAGCTGTTGCATTTGTATAATCATCTGTCGACAATTGGATAACATCAACCACTACATTTTCAGAACCAAGTGTTGATTCGATTGATTGTTTGATAGAGTTTGTTCCTGAAAGCAAGGTCTTGTTTACTTGATCTACAGGCAAGTCCAAATGAATTGGGAAGGTCACACCTTGGGCTTCTAATTCTTTTTTAGCTTCTGCAAACTGGGCTTGTGCTTTTTCTTTATTGAAATAACCATCTTGAGCATCTTCAAGATTCATATTTGACCATTGTGTACCATAGTTGACCAATTTTGAAGCAACTGTTTCACCAAAAGTCTTGTCTCCAACTTGTACGAAAGTTGGTGGTACAAGCGAGTTACGAAGAGTGTTTTTAGCTGCTTCTTCACCGTTTGATTGAGCTGAGTAGGCTGTACGATCAATGGCGAAGTTAATTGCCTGACGGAAGTTTTTATTCGAAACTGCAGCTTGAGTTGCTTGTTTTTGCTCATTGCTTGTTTTTGCAGTATGGTTATAAGCACCACGGTTGACGTTAAAGTTATAGTACCAAGATGTTGCATCTTGCAAGCTATAAACGATATTGTCCTTGTACTTTTCCTTGGTCTTAGCGAAGTTTGAGCTATTTGGATAAACACCTGCAGATGAGTAAGCACCACTTTCAAAGTTACGGATTGTCAAGTCTTGGTCTGAACCATCAAAGTAGGCCAATTTTACCTTTTCAATCGTTACTTTTTCTTGGTCATAGTAATGTGGGTTTTTCACATATTCGATAGAAGACTTAGATGTAAAATCTTTTAACAAATATGGTCCGCTATAAAGAATGCTATCTGGTTTCAGGGTTCCGAAGTCTTTACCTTTAGAAGCAAGGAATTCTTCGTTTACAGGGAACAAGATACTGTTAGTTGTCTTAGAGTTCCAGAATGACTCTGGACGAGTCAAGGTATATTGCACAGTATAGTCATCTAAGGCTTTGACACCAACATTTGAAAAGTCAGTATTTGCACCTGTCACATAATCGTCCAATCCCTTGATAGAGTTCTGAATCAAGTCTAGGGCTTGACCCTTGTTATCAGCAGCGTACTTGATACCAGTTACAAAGTCTTGTGCTTTAAGGGGAGCGTATTCTTCACCGTCAGCTGTAAACCACTTGGCATCTTGGCGAAGTTTGTAGGTATAAGTTAAACCATCCTTAGAAACACTCCAATCTTCTGCAAGGGCAGGAATAAGGTTTCCGTAGTTATCATTTTCAAGCAAACCATCAACCAAGTTGGTTACAATGGCAGTGTTATCACCAGCGTAGTCCAAGAGATAGTTGAAGGTTGTCGGATCCGCACCAAAGGTCGACGAGTATGTTTTACCGTCTGATGCTGACTGGCCACATGCTGCCAATAGGACCGCAGCAGCAAGTGTCAAACCTGCTCCTAATAAGCGTTTTTTCATGCTCATGATTCATTTCTCCTTATATGTTAGGTTTTATAACATGGCTATATTTTAACAAATTTTGTCCAAAAAGTAAAGTTATATACTTATTTGACATCTCATTGGAAATCAAAAAATAAAGAAATCCCGCTTAAAAACAGGATTTCTTTATTCATTACAAAAGACTATTTAACGTGATTTGCTAATTCTTTTTGGTATTTGGCATTTGTTTCAATTTTCTCTTTTTGCCATTTCTTGAGAGCTTCTTCGTATTCTTTAGTGGTTACAATATCATTTTGCAACTCTAAACCTTTAAATACAAATGGATCACCCTTGATACCAACTTGAGAGTAAGCTTTTGTGAATGGCACTGTACGGCTAACTGTCGGAGAACCACCTGAAGAAGCTACAGGGATAAGAAGTGAGCTATCTGAAACCCAAGCTTGTGCTTTGGCATATTTTTCATAGCGTTTGTTAAGATCGCTTGTTTCTGATGCTGCATCATCCAAGAGTTTCTTGTACTCATCAAGTCCAACTTGAGCCATGACTTCTGGATCTTTACCTTTTGTGATACCCAAGTGTTTAAGGGCAGAACCCTTCTTAGCATCTAAGATATTGAGGTAGGTTGCTGGGTCTTGATAGTCTGGCCCCCAACCAGTTCCGTTCAAGTCGTAGTCTTTTTGAGAAGGCACTTTGGCTTGAGATGTGATGCTCATTTTCTCATTGTCAGTCATTTGAAGTACGTCGATAACAACATTTTCACTTCCAAGTGCTGCTTCGACAGACTGTTTGAGGGAGTTGGTCTGCTGTACAGCAATGACATCTGTCTGTTCAACTGGAATATCCAAATGGATTGGGAAGCTTACACCTTTAGCTTGCAATTCTGATTTTGCTTTTTCAAAGGCAGCTTTTGCTTTTGTTGGATTGTAAAGGGTATCTTTACCATCTGTCAAAGCTACATCCTTCCACTGGTCTCCGTATGTTACCAATTGTTCTTGAGCCAATTCACCGAAGGTCTTTTCACCAACTTGAACATAGTCATAAGGCACAAGGCTAGTACGGATAATCTTGTCTGCACCTTCTTCACCATTCATCTGTGCAGAGTAGGCGTGACGGTCTAGAGCAAAGTTGATAGCTTGACGGAAGTTTTTATTGAGAAGCGCTTCTTTAGTTGATGTTTTTTGGGCATCATCTGTCTTAGCTGTTTTATTGTAAGACTGACGATTTACGTTGAAAGTAAAGTAATAGCTTGTCGCTTCTTGCGGGCTATAAACAATCTTATCGCCGTATTCTTTCTTAGTTGAATCAAAACTTGAACTAGTTGGGAAGAGACGAGCTGTCGTATATGAGCCTGACGCAAAGCTACGAATCAATGATTCTTGGTCAGAACCATCGTAGAAGGTAAGCTTGACGTGATCAATTTTAACATTGTCTTTGTCCCAATAATTCGGGTTCTTTTCGTACTCGATCACGGATTTTGAAGTGAAGTTCTTCAAAATATATGGACCATTGTAGAGAATACCTGAAGGCGCTGCCGCACCGTAATCTTTCCCTTGAGAATTTAAGAATTCTTCATTAACTGGGAGCATGGTTGCTGTTGTTACCTTAGAATTCCAGAAGCTTTCTGGTTTGTTCAAGGTATACTCAACTGTATAATCGTCAACTGCTTTGACACCAACTGTTGAGAAGTCATTGCTTTCACCACTGACGTATTCTGCCAAACCTTTGATAGAGTCTTGGATAAGAGTTAGGCCATCTGATTTACCATCTGCAGCATGCTTCAAACCAGTCACAAAGTCTTGGGCCTTGACTTCAGCATACTCTTCTCCTTCAGAAGTATACCATTTGACACCTTTACGTAGCTTGTATGTGTAAGTCAAACCATCTTGTGAAACAGACCAGTCTTCAGCAAGCGATGGAATCAGGTTTCCATATTTGTCATTTTCCAAGAGTCCGTCGACCAGGTTGGCGATGACATCTGATGTTGAACTTTTACTAGTAACGCTATAGTCCAATGTTGTTGGATCAATGGCATATACATACGAAAATGTTGTTGGAGCATCTGCTTTTTTCTCAGTCTTACCACAAGCCGCTAAAAGAAGAGCTGCGCTCATCGTTATCCCTGCTACTGCGAGCCACTTTTTCGATTTCATCGGTATTCTCCTTTAAAATACTATTTTCACCATTATACCCTATTTTTATATAAAAGCAAGGGTTTACAGGGTATTTTTTAGAAAATTCAAACAAATATTTTTTAAAGAATTTTCTACACTTATTTTAGTAAAAATCCCAAGCGCCATGCGACACTTGAGATGGTAATTTTAAGCAACTAATTCGACACAGAAGGCATCCCAAGGAGCTAATGTTAATTGTTCTAAGGTAGCTTTGACATCTGTATTTGCAATCAAGACAGATGTGATTGATTCTTCAACTGCGAACTCTTGCTTTTGGTTGGACAAGTTAGCCACAACTAGGAACCGACGGTCACCATCTTTACGGATGTAAGCAAAGACTTTTTCAGCCGTTTCAAGGAGTTCAAAATCAGCTCTCACCAACCAGCTATTTTCCTTACGAATGTTTACCAATTTTTGATAAGTATAGAAAATAGAATCTGGGTTTTCCAGTGCTTCCTGAACGTTGATTGCTTCGTAGTTTGGATTAACAGCCAACCAAGGTTGTCCGTCTGAGAAACCAGCATTTTTTGTCTCATCCCACTGCATTGGAGTACGCGCATTGTCACGCCCAATCACACGAATGCTATCCATGATTGTTTCCATTGAAACACCTTTTTCAAGAGCTTCACGCGCATAGTTGAGGGATTCAATATCCTCTACTTGATCTAGCTTTTCAAATGGGAAATTGGTCATCCCAATCTCCTCCCCTTGGTAAATATAAGGAGTCCCTCTCATGAGATGAAGCAAGATTGCATACGCTTTAGCAGATTTTTCTCGGTATTCTCGGTCATTTCCCCAGATAGAAACAATACGAGGGAGGTCATGGTTGTTCCAGAAGAGGGAATTCCAGCCATCTTCAACTCCCAACTCTGTCTGCCATTTGTTGAAAATCTCTTTTAACTTCCCAACATTTAGCTCTTTTTGGTACTGCCACTTAGGTTTGCCCTCCTGATACTGAAGACAGATATGTTCAAACTGGAAAACCATAGACAATTCTTGTCCTTTAGGATCTGAATAGAGTTTAGCGATCTCTGGTGTTGCTCCCCAAGTTTCCCCTACTGTCAAGAGCTCTTTGTCGCCGAAAGTAGCCTGATTCATTTCCTTGAGATAGGGATGAAGCATAGGACCATTGTTGACAATTTTCTGATCAGGAATCTTCCCAATCATGTCAATAACGTCCATACGGAATCCACCAATCCCTTTATCAATCCAGAAATTCATCATCTCATAGATTTTTTGGCGTAGTTCTTCATTTTCCCAGTTAAGGTCTGGTTGCTTCTTGCTGAAAAAGTGCAGGTAATATTGACCTGACTTTTCATCATATTGCCAGGCAGATCCACTGAAAATTGACTCCAATTCGTTAGGTTCATCACGCCAGATATAGTAGTCTCGCTCAGGACTATCAGGATTTTCACAAGCTTCGATAAACCAAGCGTGCTCATCTGATGTATGATTGACCACCAAATCCATAATGATTCGGATATCTCGTTTTTTAGCCTCAGCAATCAGCACATCCATATCTTCCATGGTTCCAAAGATAGCCGCGATATCTTGATAATTGGCAATATCATAACCATTGTCATCCATGGGGCTATCATAGACTGGAGAAAGCCAGATCGCTGTAATCCCTAACTTAGCTAGATAGTCTAGCTTACTGGTAATCCCAGGCAAATCACCAATCCCATCTCCATTGCTATCCTTAAAACTTTTTGGATAGACCTGATAAACAACGGCATTGTGCCACCATTTTTCTTGCATCTTTGTACCTCTATTTAAAATTGACTTTACTCCATCATAGACCTTTTATCAAAATTATGCAAGCGTTTGCTTTATCTTTTTTTCTCACTTTTGCGACTCTCTAGTTTCTAATCTTCCATTTTTTTTATATAATAGAGCTCAGAGGTAAAAAAATGAAAAAACAAGCTTTTAGTTCTGAACAATATTTGAATCTACAACGCGACCATATCTTGGAGCGCATCAACCAATTTGACGGCAAACTCTACTTGGAGTTTGGTGGCAAAATGTTAGAAGATTTCCACGCTGCTCGTGTCCTTCCTGGATATGAACCAGATAACAAAATCAAACTCTTACAAGAATTGAAGGAGCAAGTTGAGGTTGTTATCGCTATTAACGCTAGCAATATCGAGCACTCAAAAGCTCGTGGAGACTTGGGCATTTCTTATGACCAAGAAGTGCTTCGTTTGATCGATAAATTCAATGAACTCGGTATCTTTGTTGGTTCAGTTGTCATTACTCAATATGCAGGCCAACCGGCAGCTGATGCTTTCCGTAATCAATTAGAGAAAAATGGTATCGACTCTTATCTCCACTACCCTATCAAGGGGTATCCGACAGATATGGATCACATCATTTCTCCTGAAGGTATGGGGAAAAACGACTATATCAAAACGAGTCGTAACTTGATTGTCGTGACTGCTCCTGGGCCTGGTTCAGGTAAGTTGGCAACTTGTATGTCTAACATGTACCACGACCAAATCAATGGTATCAAGTCTGGTTATGCCAAATTTGAAACCTTCCCAGTTTGGAATCTCCCACTTCATCACCCAGTCAACTTGGCTTATGAAGCTGCTACAGCAGACCTAGATGATGTCAACATGATTGACCCATTCCATCTCCAAACTTATGGAGAAACCACAGTCAACTACAACCGCGACATTGAAATTTTCCCTGTTCTTAAGCGTATGCTGGAACGTATCTTAGGTGAGTCTCCTTATGCATCTCCAACTGACATGGGTGTAAATATGGTTGGTTTTGCAATCACTGATAACGACGCTGCCATTGAAGCATCTAAACAGGAAATTATCCGTCGCTATTACCAGACAGTTCTTGACTTCAAAGCTGAGAAGGTTGGAGAAACTGCTGTGAAGAAGATTGAGCTTCTCATGAATGACCTAGGTATCACACCAGCTGATAGAAAGGTTGCTGTTGCCGCACGTCAAAAAGCAGAAGAAACAGGCGGACCTGCTCTAGCTCTTGAATTACCTTCTGGTGAAATCGTTACTGGTAAGAACTCAGAACTCTTTGGTCCAACAGCCGCTGCTTTGATCAATGCAATCAAGAAATCAGCTAACATCAATGCTGAAACAAAATTAATTGAACCAGAAGTGGTGAAACCAATTCAAGGTTTGAAAATCAATCACTTGGGTAGCCGTAACCCTCGACTCCACTCAAATGAAATCCTTATCGCACTTGCAATCACAGCTATGCAGAATCCTGATGCAGATCGTGCCATGAAAGAACTCGGAAACCTCAAAGGAAGCGAAGCTCACTCTACGATTATCCTAACAGACGAAGATAAAAATGTTCTTCGCAAACTAGGAATCAATGTAACCTTTGATCCTTACTACCAATACGATCGTTTATATCGCAAGTAAAATACGACACTCACTCCTCTAAGAGTTGGATCCTTATCGTCCAGCTCTTAGAGGTTTTTTATAGCTTTCCAGCCTTTCACAAGCATATCTTTCAAAAAGAATTCTAGTTTTAATAGAAACTGGGATAACACTTAATTTTAGATTTATAATGGATTGAATTAAGATATGAACAAAGAGATTGGGAAAGTCAACTTAATTTCTAGAAGTTTTTTTAGAATCCGTAGTGTACTATTCTAGATTCAACCAACTATATTTCTAATGAATCCTTAAAAGGAGTGATACTCAATGAAAATCAAAGAGCAAACTAGCCACAGGTTGCTCAAAGCTATTCTGTGAGATATCTACCTAAACACCTTAGTTTGGTCATTAATTTTCATTAAATATACAAAAAAGTGAACAAGATAGCATTCTGATTTCCAGAAAACTATTTAGTTCACTTTTGCTTATGATTTAAACTTTGGGTTTATTCTACCGTTACTGATTTAGCAAGGTTACGTGGTTTATCCACATCAAGGCCACGGTGGAGTGTTGCAAAGTAAGCGACCAATTGCGTCGGTACGACCATTGAAATCGGTGAGAGGTAAGGGTGGACGGTCGTAAGCACGATGTCGTCTGTCTCTTTAACAACATTTTCTTCTGCAATGGTGAGGACCTTAGCTCCACGTGCTGCCACTTCTTGGATATTTCCGCGAGTGTGGTTGGCAAGAACTGGGTCTGATAAGAGAGCCAAAACAGGTGTTCCTTCTTCAATCAATGCGATCGTTCCGTGCTTGAGCTCTCCAGCCGCAAAACCTTCACATTGGATGTACGAAATCTCTTTGAGCTTGAGACTGGCTTCCATGGCTACGTAGTAATCTTGACCACGTCCGATGTAAAAGGCGTTGCGTGTTGTTTCAAGAAGCTCACGGACTTTTGCGTCGATCGTTTCTTTCTCTGAAAGAGTTGATTCGATAGACTGAGCCACGATAGACAATTCATGAACCAAGTCAAAGGCTTTGGCTTTTTCATTGCCATTTGCTTCACCAACCGCTTTTGCGAGGAAGGCAAGGGATGCGATTTGGGCTGTATAGGCCTTGGTTGAAGCAACGGCAATTTCAGGACCTGCGTGAAGCAACATAGTATGGTTGGCTTCACGTGACAAAGTTGATCCTGGCATGTTCGTTACTGTCAAGCTTGGAATTCCCATTTCATTGGCCTTAACCAAAACCTGACGGCTATCAGCTGTTTCACCAGATTGGCTGATAAAGATGAAGAGTGGTTTCTTGCTGAGAAGCGGCATACCATACCCCCACTCAGAGGAGATACCAAGTTCAACTGGCGTATCTGTCAATTCTTCCAACATCTTCTTAGAAGCAAATCCTGCGTGATAAGAAGTCCCAGCTGCGAGAATGTAGATGCGGTCTGCATCTTGAACAGCCTTGATGATAGCTGGATCAACCACTACTTGACCAGCCTCATCTGTGTAGGCTTGGATCAACTTACGCATCACCGTTGGTTGCTCATCGATTTCCTTGAGCATGTAGTAAGGATATGTCCCCTTACCGATATCTGACAAGTCAAGTTCTGCAGTATAGCTAGCACGTTCACGGCTGTTACCATCATAGTCCTGCACTTCAACGCTATCAGCTTTTACGATAACCAACTCTTGGTCATGGATTTCCATATATTGATTGGTCTCACGAATCATAGCCATAGCATCTGAGCAGACCATGTTGTAACCATCTCCAAGACCGATCAAGAGAGGTGATTTGTT
The DNA here is from genome assembly GCF_047463635.1 of Streptococcus infantis. Taxonomy (GTDB): domain Bacteria; phylum Bacillota; class Bacilli; order Lactobacillales; family Streptococcaceae; genus Streptococcus; species Streptococcus infantis_W. The sequence continues at coordinate 10,666 of NZ_JASHDL010000015.1, read as the reverse complement.
CTTGGCCACGTAGATGACATCTGGATTTTCAGAGTCGATCAAGGCAAAGGCATAAGAACCACGAATGATGTGAAGAGCCTTTTTGAAGGCTTCAAGAACTGACAAGCCATCTTCTTCCACAAATTTTCCAATCAAGTGAACGGCGATTTCAGTATCTGTTTGCCCCTTAAAGTGGTGACCTGCAAGGTATTCTTCCTTGATTTCAAGATAGTTTTCAATCACACCATTGTGGACCAAGACAAAACGTCCTGTCTCAGAGCGGTGGGGGTGAGCATTGTCTTCTGTTGGTTTCCCATGAGTCGCCCAACGAGTATGTCCGATACCAGTTGTTCCCTCAACACCAGCAGTTTTAGCAGATAATTCTGCGATACGACCAACTGCTTTTACCAAATGGTTTTCAGCACCACCTAGAACAAAAATTCCAGCCGAATCATAGCCACGGTATTCGAGTTTTTCAAGTCCTTGAATCAAAATATCAGTTGCATTTGTGTTTCCAACAACACCAACAATTCCACACATAGTATATACGACACAGGCTAGCTGTGCTTTCCCCTTAAAATTGGTATAGTCTAATTCTTCTTTTATAGAATCAGCAAAAACAGTATATACTTGTTTCTTTTACTTGTCAAGAGTAAAAATTGGTATAGCGTGATTCTACTGATTCTTTATACTAAAAATCTATCATATTTCACCTAAAGCAAGTATTTAAAAAGGGCTCTATCGCCCTTAATAACTACTATTTTGTAGCAAGCTTGTCTGCTTCTACTACTTCTTGAAAGGTTTTTTGATAATTCACTTTAATCGTCATTGTCATGTGAGAGTCCTCGTTTCTTTTTGATGAATCTAGTATAAAATCCCTTCCTAAAACATAGCTTATATTTTCCTTAGAAAAAACTAAAAGTAACTTCTGATTCAATAAAAACGAAAGAGCAAACTAGAAAGCTAGTCACAGCTTTCTCAAAGCACTGTTTTCAGTTTATCAGATAGACTAAGACCTTGTTTGAAGTGATGTTTAAGGTTATACATTCAGTAAATCGAATTAACATAAGCATTTTTCTAAATCCCTTAGCTGCGAATCCCATACAAAAAGAGCGTTACCGCTCTTTTACTTAGTATTTAGGAGAAGGTGCTTGCTCCTGTTGTTTTTTGGTAATTTACTTTAATCGTCATTGTCATGTGAGAGCCCTCGTTTCTTTTTGATGACTCGAATATAGGCAATAACCCTAAAAGCAAACTTAAGATTTTCTTAGAGAAAGCTTATACTCAATGAAAATCAAAGAGCAAACCAGGAAACTAGCCGCAGGCTGCTCAAAACACCGTTTTGAGGTTGTGGATAGAACTGACGAAGTCAGTAACACATATACGGCAAGGCGACGTTAACGTGGTTTGAAGAGATTTTTGAAGAGTATTAATCTAAATGTTCTTTCTTCTCTAGATTCAGGGCAACCACATGCCACTCTGGATCCTCTTGCCAGTTAGACAGTGAGCTGATATAACTAGCTACCTTACGTGCTTCTTCAAGGATTGGGAAGTCCTCGATAATATCAGCCACTTGAAACTCTGGTAGACCTGACTGTCTAGTTCCAAAAATCTCACCCGAACCTCGCATTTTCAAATCTTCTTCTGCAAGGACAAATCCATTAGTCGTTTCCGTCATGATGCGCATGCGGTCTTTTCCAGAGTCAGTCTTAGGATTGGCAACGAGAACTGCATAGGACTGCTTCTCCCCACGACCGACACGACCTCTGAGCTGATGAAGCTGACTAAGTCCGAAACGGTCAGCATCCATGATAATCATAACCGTCGCATTTGGCACATTGACCCCAACTTCTATAACCGTTGTAGAGACCAGAATATCAGTCTTTCTATCTTTGAACTCCTGCATAATCTGGTCTTTTTCATCGCTCTTCATCTTCCCATGCAAGAGAGCAACTTTTGCTTTTTCTGAAAAATGAGCCGTCAACTCTTCCGATAAAGCGATAGCATTTTTCAAATCCAAGGCTTCAGATTCTTCAATCAAAGGAGAAATAACATAGGCTTGAGACCCTTTTTGAATTTCTCCTTCCAACCAAGTCAAAACCTGTGGCAGTTGCTCATGCTTGATCCAGCGAGTTACGATTGGTTTGCGCCCAGCAGGCATCTGGTCAATAATGGAAACATCCATATCTCCAAAGGCGGTGATGGCTAAGGTTCGTGGAATCGGAGTCGCCGTCATCATGAGGACATCTGGATTTTCTCCTTTTTCACGTAAAATACGTCTTTGTCCCACACCAAATCGGTGTTGTTCATCGATGATAATCAAACCAAGTCGAGCGTATTCCACCCCATCCTGTATAAGAGCATGGGTACCGACGATCACATCAACCTCGCCCTTAGCAATCGTTTCCAAAACCGTGCGTTTTTCTGCAGCTTTCAGTGAACCTGTTAGGAGGGCTAGTTTCAAATCTGGAAAGAGACTCTCTAAACTTTCAAAATGCTGCTCTGCAAGGATCTCTGTCGGAACCATTAGAGCTGCCTGATAACCAGCCGTTATAGCCGCGTACATCGCTAGCCCCGCAACCACTGTCTTCCCACTACCAACATCCCCTTGTAAGAGTCGATTCATGTGATGGTCCGACTTCATATCTGATAGGATTTCTTGCAGGCTTTTTTCTTGAGCTTGTGTCAAAGCAAAGGGTAACTTTTCTTTAACCGCAGTTAGTTTTTCCTGGGACCAATTCAGAACCAGACCACTTCCGTGAATCTTATTCTCAGACTTGAGGGTCTGTAATTGCATTTGGAAATAGAAAAGTTCCTCAAACTTGATTCGACGGAGAGCCTGCTTGTATTCTGCCAAATTCTTAGGAAAATGCATGGCACGAACAGCCTGACAGCGAGACATGAGTTTGTATTTATCTAGCAAGGACTGAGGGAGATTTTCCTCTATCAAGAGATCTAGCCCCTGATCAAAGGCGGTTTTAATGACCTTAACAAGGCTTGCTTGACTAACTCCTTGTGCGAGACGATAGACAGGTTGAAGGTCGTCCTCCACTTGGGCTAAAACCTTCATCCCTGTGAGACTAGCCTTGGCGCGATCCCACTTACCAAAAACGGCTAGAGTCGCTCCTAGCTCAATCTTGTCAGCCAGGTAGGGTTGGTTAAAGAAGTTCACTGAAAACACAACTTCTCCCTGCTTGAGGCTAAAGCGTAGGCGATTGCGCTTAAAACCATAATACTGAACACTAGCTGGTGTTACTACCTGACCAGATAGGACAGCCTTTTCACCGTCTTCTAGCTCTAGCACCTGCTTGGTCTTAAAATCTTCATAACGGAAAGGAAAGTAGAGCAAGAGATCTTGCAGGTTTTCAATTCCTAGTTTGGCATATTTCTCTGCTGATTTTGGTCCCACGCCAGGCAAGACATGCAAGGGTTGATGTAAATTCATGCTCTTCTCCTTTCCTTCTTTCTTTTAATGATATTCTCTCGGAACTCGATCACTGAGGAGGCAAACCACCTCATAATTGATAGTTCCTCTGTAGACTGCTACATCTGTTGCAGTAATTTCTTGATCACCGTCTGCACCAATCAAAGTTACCTTGGTACCTAATGGATACAGCTTATGCAAACGAACCGTGATCTGGTCCATAGATACCCGCCCTACGATAGGGCACAATTGTCCATCCACCAGAACTGAGAAATTCTGCATGTCTCTTGTCCAACCATCAGCATAACCGATTGGTAGCGTTGCAATGACTTGCTCACCGTCTGCCTGATAAGTTGCTCCGTAACCCATACAAGCACCAGCCTCTACTGTTTTGATATGAACGATGGCTGTTTCCAAAGTTAAGGCTGGTTTTAGTTCATAAGGCAATTCTAAAACTTGTCCGCTTGGATTGAGACCATACATGGAATCTCCCATGCGAACCGCATTGAAAATCGTTTCTGCATGCCATAGAGTCGTTGCGGAGTTACTCGCATGGACTAGTTCTGGTACTTCTTGCAAGTCAGCTAGGATTCCCTTAAAGCATTCTAACTGTTGATTAAAGTAACTATCCGACTCTTCATCAGCAGTTGCAAAGTGCGTAAAGATTCCCTCAACATTTGCTCCATGTCCCTTGAGTAAAGTTTGAGCTTGTGCTGCCTCGCTTGCACTTCTAAAACCAATTCGTCCCATACCTGAGTCAATTTTAAGGTGAACGGTTAAGCCTGATAAATCTGAATCAGTAGCAAGGAGATTCTCAATCCATTCCAATCCAGCCACTGTCAAGGTAATCGCATACTGCTTAGCCAATGAAAGAGATTCAACCTCAGATACTCCCAAAATGAGAATCTTCTTAGAAATTCCTGCCTGACGAAGCTCGATGGCTTCATCGATATTAGAAACGCAAAAACCATTGACATCATCCTGGATAGCCGTAGCAACAGCTACCGCTCCGTGTCCGTATGCATTGGCTTTCACAACCGCCCATTTTAGGGTATCTTTGGGAATATGCGCACCCATTTGTTGGATATTGTAGCGAATAGCACCCAGATCGATGAGGGCCTTAGTTGGTCTATGTGGACTAGTTTTCATAATCTTCCTCCAAAATAACACTAGCTGTCACAAACTGATCTGTATGGCTGATCGATAGCCACACTTTTCCTGAAAACGGGGATTTACTGAAGTAGGGGGCTCCTCTCTCATTGTTCAAGACTTCCAAGTCCTGAAAACCTAATTTCCCAATTCCCGTTCCCATAGCCTTTGAAAAGGCTTCTTTAGCTGACCAACGACCAGCCAAATACTCGACCTGTCTTCGACCCTTGAGACTGGAAAAGCGCTCCATTTCCTTGTCTGTCAAGACACGCTGGGCAAAACATTTTCTTTTTTCAACTGCATTTTGTATGGAAGCTAATTCTTCGATATCAATTCCGTGTCCAACTATCATTTTCGTCAAAAGGAGTTGAGATACCCCCAACTCCATCCTTTTCACTTATTTTGTTAAGGTAGTATAAATTTCTTCTACCAAGGCAACTGTGTTTTCCCATCCTAGACATGGGTCTGTAATAGAGCAACCAAAGATTTCTGGTTGATTTTGGCGACCATCTGCCAAGTAGGATTCAATCATGAAACCTCGAACTGTTTTCTTAATCTTTTCATTCCAGTCACGGTTGAGCAGTGCTTGGCGAACAATTCGAACTTGCTCCATATATTGTTTCCCTGAATTATCATGGTTGGTATCAATCATGATAAAGGGATTTTCAAGCCCCATAGACTCGTAACGCCCGATAGCATTTAAGAGAGTTTCATAGTAGAAGTTTGGTTCATTCTTCCCATATTCATTCATAGCTCCACGAAGGATAACGTGAGCTAGGGGATTACCTGAAGTCTCAACTTCTTGTCCATGGTAAAGAAATGTTTGCTTGTTTTGTGCAGCATAGATGGCATTAAACATAACAGACAGATTTCCAGAGGTTGGATTTTTCATACCCACTGGTGCATCAATCCCTGAAGCTACAAAACGGTGTTCCTGATCTTCTACTGAACGCGCACCCACTGCATGGTAGCTCACCAAGTCGTCAACCAAGACTAGATTGGATGGATAAAGCATTTCATCTGCTGTGGTTAGTCCAGTTTCTGTAATAACACGATAATGAAGCTGACGAACAGCCTGCAAACCATTAATCAAACTTGGTGCTTTAGAAGTATCTGGCTGATGAACCAAACCCTTGTAGCCATCTCCATTGGTACGTGGCTTAGCTGTGTAAACACGCATGACCATGAAAATCTTATCCGCAACTTTTTTCTGCAAGTCTGCCAAACGACGAGCATATTCAAGCACTGCTTCTTCATTATCAGATGAACAAGGTCCAATGACCAAAAGAATACGGTCATCCTTACCAGATAGAATATCAGCCAGTTCTTGGTCTCGGCTTTCCTTATGTTGCAAGGCTTCTGCAGATAATTGCGTTTCCGCCTTAATCGCTTCAATATCGATTTCTTGACCTTTTTCAATAAATGCCATATTATTCTCCTAGTCTTTGGTAGATTTCGCGTACAAGAGTCTCAGTATTTTCCCATCCTAGACATGGATCGGTGATAGATTTTCCAAAGACCTCTGGTTCATTTTGACGACCGTCTTCTAGATAAGACTCAATCATGAAACCACGGACATATTTTTTAATCTTTTCATTCCAATCGCGGTTAATCAAGGTCTGACGTACGATACGAATCTGATCCATATACTGTTTGCCTGAGTTATCATGGTTGGTATCAATGATGATAAATGGATTTTCAAGGCCCATCTTTTCATACTGGGCAATGGTATCCATCAAATTATCATAGTAGTAGTTAGGAATATTTTTCCCGTATTCATTGAGGGCACCACGGAGAATGGCATGCGATAGAGGATTTCCAGTCGTTTCAACTTCTTTCCCTAGGAAAAGGAAACTTTGTTTGTTTTGAGCTGCATAAATACCGTTGAACATAACATTGAGATTACCAGACGTTGGATTTTTAAAACCTGTCGCAAAATCTGCTCCACTAGCTACAAAACGGTGTTGTTGGTCTTCAACCGAACGAGCTCCAACTGCCATATAAGAAATCAAATCATCTACCAAAGGAAGGTTTTCTGGGTACAACATCTCATCCGCTGTGGTCATTCCTGTTTCAGAAATAACACGGTAGTGCAGGTGACGAACCGCCTTGATCCCATTGATGAGACTAGGTGCTTCTTTGGCATTTGGTTGGTGAATCAAGCCCTTATAGCCATCACCATTAGTACGTGGTTTAGCAGTGTAGACGCGCATCACCATAAAGACGCGGTCTTTTACTTCTTCTTGCAGTTTTGCCAAACGCTTGGCATACTCAAGAACTGCTTCTTCATTGTCAGACGAACACGGACCAATCACTAACAAAATGCGTTGATCTTCACCACGAATAATCGCTTCAAGTTCTTGATCGCGTTGTTGTTTATTGGCAAGTGCTTGTCCTTCTAATTTAGACAAACTACGAACTTCTTCAATATTAATTTTAGGGCTTTTGGCTGTAAATACCATGATTCATCCTCCTTATAAAGCAAACGGATGCCAAGCGAAAATTCACTTTTCACTAGGCATCCGCCTGAAAATTAGTCATTCTTAACGTCGTTTACCGTGACAGTTTTTAAATTTCTTACCAGAACCACATGGACACAAGTCATTACGCTTAACTTTGCTAAGATCCAAATCTGCAGGAAGCTCAGTCTGTTGTGCAGCAATATTACGAGCCGCTGTAGTACTGATATGACGCTCTGCTTGTGGACGCTCTTGTTCATGAATTTGTGCTTTCATCATCAAACGAGTCACATCAAACTCAATGGAACCAATCATATCATTAAACATACGGAAACCTTCTGCTTGATACTCAACGACAGGGTTGTTTTGTGCGTAACCACGAAGGCCAACAGCATTACGCAACTGATCAAGAGCATCGATATGGTCTGTCCACTTGTTGTCTACAACACGTAGGATCAAGACTTTTTGGAATTCTTTAACAGCTTCCTCATCTCGAAGCTTAGCAACTTGGCTATCGTAGACTTTCAAGGCACGTTGATAAAGTTCATCTTTGATTGCTTGGTCTGATAAACCTTCTAGGTCTGAAAGTGAAATTGAATCTTCTGGAAGCAAGTTGTATCTTGCAAAATTCAAGATAGCTTCTAGTTTTTCATCCTGTTTAGCACGCGCATGATTATCAACAACACGATTAATAGTGCGTTTAATCATCGCATGAATCTCAGGAGCCAAGTCACGATCAGCAGTGATGACATCGTAACGTTGTGAGTAAATAATCTCACGTTGCTCACGCATGACATCATCGTATTGAAGGACTTGTTTACGTGTGTCGTAGTTGTTTCCTTCAACACGTTTTTGTGCTGCTTCAACCTGACGTGTCAACATACGAGATTTGATCGCTTCGTCTGACATATTGAGACGTTCAAAGACACCCTTCAAGCGCTCTGAACCGAAACGTTTCATCAAATCATCTTCAAGAGAAAGGTAGAATTGAGATTCCCCTGGATCCCCTTGACGTCCTGAACGTCCACGAAGCTGGTTATCGATACGACGGCTTTCATGACGTTCTGTACCGATGACACAAAGTCCACCAAGTTCACGAACACCTTCACCAAGTTTGATGTCGGTACCACGACCGGCCATGTTGGTCGCAATTGTAACTGCACCACGTTGGCCAGCATTCATGATGATTTGAGCTTCTTTGTAGTGGTTCTTGGCATTCAATACTTCGTGAGGAACACCTGCAGCTACCAATTTTTTAGAAATATAATCACTGGTTTCAACAGCAACTGTACCAACCAAGACAGGTTGACCTTTTTGGTAGCGAGCTTTTACATCTTCAACAACAGCCTTAAATTTAGCTTCAAGACTAGCATAAAGTACGTCTGGATGGTCAATACGTTGAACAGGACGGTTTGTTGGGATAGGAATAACACGAATATTGTAGATTTCGCGGAATTCTTCTTCCTCAGTCTTACCAGTACCTGTCATACCAGACAACTTCTTGTACATACGGAAGAGGTTTTGGTAGGTGATAGAAGCTGAAGTCTTGGTTTCATCTTGGATTGGCACACCTTCTTTAGCTTCAATCGCTTGGTGCAATCCATCAGAATAACGACGACCTTCCATAGTACGACCTGTAAATTGGTCGACAATCAAGATCTCCTGCTCTTCGCTGACCACGTAGTCAATATCGAGAAGCATGATGTAGTTGGCACGAAGGGCATTATCGATAAAGTGAGTCAAGGCTACGTTTTCGATATCGTAGAGATTTTCTAGTTTGAAGTAGCTTTCAGCCTTGTCAATACCAGAATCAGATAGACCAATTGTCTTAGACTGAATATCAATGATATAGTCATCCTTATCCAAAGACTTCACAAAATGGTCAGCCATATGGTAGAGTTGGCTGGTTTCAACTGCATTGGCTCCTGAAACGATCAAAGGAGTACGAGCTTCGTCGATCAAGATTGAGTCAACCTCATCGACCAAGGCGTAGTTGAGTGGACGTTGAACCATATTTTCAGCACGAACGACCATATTATCACGAAGATAATCGAAACCAATCTCTGAGTTTGTTGAATAAGTGATATCACACTCATAAGCTTCTTTTTTCTCCATTGGAGATTTGGCTGCCAAGTTAATCCCTACTGACAAGCCGAGCCATGAGTACAACTCACCCATCTCAGTCGCGTCACGTTCTGATAGGTACTCATTGACCGTAACTACGTGTACACCTTTACCTGAAAGGGCGTTAAGGTATACAGGCATAGTCGCTGTCAATGTTTTCCCCTCACCAGTACGCATCTCAGGAACGTCACCATGGTGAAGAACGATCCCCCCCATAACCTGAACCTTATAAGGGAAAAGACCAAGAACACGCTTAGCTCCCTCGCGTACAACAGCAAACGCCTCATACAAAAGTTGGTCAAGAGTCTCACCATTTTGATAGCGTTGTTTGAATTCTTCTGTTTTTGCTTTCAATTGCTCGTCTGTTAACGCAGCCATTTCATCTTCATATTTGAGGACTTTATCAGCCATCTTTTCTAGGCGGCGGAGTTCCCCTTTATCATTTTCGATGATTGTTTTTAGTAAATTTGCCATTTTTTTCCTTACTTTAAATTCTGAATATTTTAGAATGTTCTTTTTATTGTAGCATATTTGCCCAATTTTTTCAAGAAATATTCCGTTTTCCCTTAGGGCAAAAAAGGGCTAATCATCGAGATTAGTTCCCTTAAAATTCCTATTCCGAGGCTAGTTTTCTTCATTTTTCTTCATTAATGCTTCTAGCTAGTTTATCCATGAAAAAATTGCCATCATTTTCTATTAGGTAAAAGCTTGCCTATTTCTTTCAAGGAAGACTGGATTTCTTCTTTTCCAATCGTAGCTTATTCATAAATTTTAGACAAGCATAGATTTTCCAGTCATTGACTAAGGATAAAAAGACTAAAAGTAGCCAGATCATCCATCTAGCAAGATCCCTTGGTTCTTGTAAAATAAAGTTAAATAAGACTAGCGAAAAAAGAGTGAAGGCTAGACTAAACAAGGCTGCTAGAGGCATATAAAGCCAATAAAAATAGTAAAAGACAGAAAAGTACTTACTTCCTGGCTGTACCTTCCCTTGCCAACGAAAAAGTAAAAGTAGGGTGCCAAAATCAAGAATTTTAATAGTTTTTCCATCTCCTTACCTCTCCAACGCGTTCCTTATTTTATTATAGCAAAAAAGGCTCTATAATTTCTGTAGTGGGTAAAACCACCATAGGAATTATGGAGCCTATTTTGTTGTAGAAAAAAAGTCCCATAAGACCTATAATGAAAAGCGACCAAACCATCATTAGAAAGAATCTTATGGAACAATTAAATTTTATCACAAACTTACTCGGAATTAAAGACAAGAACATCAAAATCTTGGATTATCTTGATGCTGGAACTCATAAAGAAGTCATCGCTAAGCTAGATTATCCTGCTCCTAAGTGTCATCACTGCCTAGGGCAAATGACTAAATATGACTTCCAGAAAGAATCTAAAATCCCCTATCTAGAGTGTGCAGGCTATAAGACACTCATTCGATTGAGAAAACGCCGTTTCCGTTGTAAAGTCTGCGGGAAAATAGCTGTCGCAGAGACTTCCTTAGTCAAAAAGAATCACCAAATCGCGACCA
>NZ_JASHDL010000014.1:0-53032 GCF_047463635.1 Streptococcus infantis | reverse complement strand
TACTTTATCTAAACCACCGAGACCGCAAAAAAAGCGCTCAAATTGAGCGAGAAAGCAAACAGACGATAGAAATACCTAGCGAGGATTTAAACCCTGAATATGGGCGATATATCCAGCTTGCAGGGGTAGACGTATGGGGAGGAATTGAATGAGTCTAACAATGAATGACAAGCGAGTATTAAGACTAATTAAGGTAGGGGCTGAGAACTCCATAACAGGGGCAGAAATCAGCTTACTCACTAAGCTAGCAGAAAGAACCGTACAGGACATTATCAGTCGCCTGATCACGCGCTACGGTGTTCCTATCATCGGGGTACGTCACGGAGCTTTCAGAGGCTACTTTATCCCAGCTAACAAAGAGGAGTTACTGGACGGAGCAAAGGCATTCTATAACCAGGTACAAGAGGAACAGAAGCGCCTAACCGTCCTTTTAAATGCCGATTTAGAGAGTTACAAGCAACTGCTGAAGGGAGCTGATGAACAATGTTCAGTTTAAGCAAAGAAAGTGAAAACAGTCTAAAACGTGGCATCTTAAAACTGGTAGAAAACTTTCTAAAAGACTATTTAAAGCCTAAACAACGTATAACAGGACTAATGACACCTAAACAACTCAAGGAAGAGTTAGAGATAGATTACAACACCTTAAAACGTTGGGAACGCGCAGGGCTAAAAAGGTTCACTCCTCCTATCGAGGATACACGCAAAGTCTTTTATAGAATCGATGATATTCTAATATTTCTAGGAGCTGAAAGATGACAATTTACGAGGCTAGAGGCTTTCAGGGTAATCTTGTCTATCCATTTGATAAGATTGAGCCATTCCAGTATATTGAACGCTTTAAGCCTTTGGTAGTCCCTGAAGGGGCAAACATTGAAGAATTTAAGCGTACACAAGCGCCTTACTATATCAGTGGGAAAGTGACACCAGAAAAGAATGGCAGTTACAAGCGAAACAACTCCAGTCTAATCTATCGGGATTTGATTTTTCTTGATTATGACGATATACAGGGAACGTCTGAGGACTTCATAGAAGCCGTTTCTAGCGCCTTGTTTGGCTACTCCTACATCTTGTACCCGACTATCAAACATAGCCCAGAAAAGCCCCGTTTTCGCCTTGTGGTGAAGCCTGACAACGTGATGAATGAGGTAACCTATAAGCAGGTAGTAAAGGAGATTGCTGACAAGATAGGACTACCCTTTGACATGGCCAGTCTAACCTGGTCACAACTCCAGGGGCTACCAATCACAACAGGAGACCCAGCAAGTTATCAAAAAATTGTCGAGCATGGCCTAGATTATCCAGCCCCCAAAGTTGAACCAAGAGCGAAGCTAGAAACTACTGAAAAATTCACACCCAGAACGAGTGGCCAGAGATCAATGACCATGAGAATTATTGACACTCTATTTCATGGTTTTGGAGACGAGGGAGGGCGTAACGTAGCACTGACACGCTTTGTAGGTTTACTCTTTAATAAATGGGTTGATTGTGACCTAGAGACTGCATACGAGCTTACAAAGATAGCCAATAGCGTGACTGCTGAACCTTTACCAATCGAGGAACTAGATCGTACATTCAGTAGCATAGCACGGACAGAATATAGAAAGAGAGGGTAAAGCCATAGAACTAGAAGAATTAGAAAACCTAAAAAGTGAAATCTTGGAGGTGAGAGAGCAAGAACAACCTCCTAGAACGATGAAGGAGCTTGAAAATCGTATCTTTAAAGCTGGTGAAGAATGGCGGGCAGAACATACCGAAACAAAGGTAAATGAGTCCACAGGGGACGTTACCGAAAAGGTTGCGATGCCCCAAACATTCACAGTAGCTAAAATACTGAGCGAGATTGTCACATTTACTTTTATCAGCAAGAGCAATGTTCCTGATTATAGCCTACTCTATATCTATGATTTAGACGAGGGTATCTATACCGCTAGTAATGATCTTTTCAATCTTTTGTGTAAGACTTTTGACGTGAGAATTAAACCCAGAGAGTGGCCACAGATTAAGTTAATGGTTAGGACATTGACCAAGATACAAAAACCTTTAGAAAGTGCTGACCTTATCCCTGTAAAAAATGGAATTATTAACCTAAAAACAAAGGAACTACTCCCTTTTAGTCCTAAGTATGTAATTACAAGCAAGATCAGCACGGCTTACCACGCGCCTAAACGAGTCCCAACAGATCGAGAGGGCAAAACTTTTGACGCTTGGCTAAACTCAATCGCATGTAATGACAGCGAACTGGTAACACTGTTTTGGCAGATTATCCTTGAAGCTATAAACCCTAACCACACCCGAAATAAGTTTGCTATCTTCTACGGGGACGGTAACAACGGTAAAGGGACATTTCAGCGCTTCCTTATCAATCTGATAGGAGAAAGCAGTATATCAGCATTAAAGCCAGCACAGTTTGCTGAAAAACATAACTTAGAAACCTTGGTAGGAAAAGTTTGTAATATTGGGGATGAAGCACCTAATGAATACTTAAAAAATCCGTCTGATTTAATGAGTATCACTAGCGGGGACACTGTTCTAGTCAATCCAAAAGGTCGGCCAGCTTTTGAAGCTACTTTTAAGCTATTCAATATCTTTTCAGGAAATTATATCCCCAGTGGTGGGAACAAGACAAAAGGCTGGTATCGTAGAATTATGATCGTACCTTTCAATGCTGACTTTAACGGGGAAAAGGAAAAACCTTGGATAAAAAATGAGTTTTTAGCAAATAAGGAAGTCCTAGAATATGCCCTATACAAAGCTATCAATCAAGAGCCATTTACTCACTTTATCGAACCCAAAGCAGTTAAAGGCCTTCTAGAAGAATATCAGGAAGATAACGACTACTTGCTTTCATGGGTTAAACACGAATACATGGAAAAAGGTTGGCATGAGCTGGACGTAGTACCTGTTTTTATCGTTACAAGATCACTGAAGCATTATGCTGAGGACATGGGAATACCCAAGCCCAATGTTTACGGAGCAGGTAAAGAAACTATCAGGCACTTACAACAGTTGACGCCCTATCGGTATTCTCTAAGAAAGAAAAGAGTTCCTTCAGAAGATTTTGAGAAACTAGAGGCATGGGACGCTGACAAGATAAAAATGCGGACACCTCAACACTCTATCACTAAGCAAGAATAAGTGTGACGTTCTTTTTTCGCTGAAATCCTTGATAATACTGATTTTCTTGAAAAAAGTGTGACGTTGTGTGACGTTCTCAAAAAAGAAGGTCACACCCCTTGAAGCCTTGATATATCTAGCTTTAGGGGAATAGGTGTGACGTTGTGACATTCTTTCCAACTCTTATATATAGAAAAAATACAGTATTTATATATATAGGAACGATAAAACAAAAGAACGTCACAGGGTCACAGGAGTGGCCTAACCCATAGAGCCCCAAGGGTTTGAGCGTGTGACGTTCTTTGTCACAGAAGGTCACAGAATGTCACATAACACGAAAAATATTACATAATTTACCTTAAACTAAGAAACGGAGAAAAACAACATGACATTAAAATCAATTTCAGACAAAGCAAAAACATTCACTTTCACTTACTATTTTTGTGATCAGGCGACTGCTCAAGTAGCAGGTCACGCGCTACTGGGATACATGACTGGGACATATTGCCAGCCTGTAATCTCATTGACCTACAAGGATAAAGGCACGCTTGTCGCTGAGTATGTGGAAGATTACAAGCTAAACAAGACTTTCAAGCGTATTTGTGACAGCTTTAAAGACTACCACAAACAACCAGGAGAGGCTGCAGCGTTTGAAGAATGTTACAAACGGGAGCGCGTGCTTCAACTCAAAGAGTCAGAGGATTTTGAGAGTTTGCTCAATAAGGTTACAGACTACGAGCTAGAACTATTAGACTATGCTGATCGCTTGCTTTCTGATAAGCCTATCCCTATGGACTCTATGACCGCTTTTGGTACGTTGGAAATGCTGGGCGATGAAAGTATTAGCCTACTCCAAAAGTTGGACGTAGAAGGCGAATATAAAGGCCTTGCTGGTTATTCAGGTCAATAAAACATAGGAGGTGGAGCAATCCCCTTTTGACATTTAGGCAATAGATTTGGGTTTTTCCATATAGGAGTATTTTTGAACGAATGGAAGTTATAAAATCAATAACCATAGAGACATTTATAAAGCCAATGAAAAACCAGAATATCAGTCACGGTATAGCTGAGTTGAACGGTAGAAAACTGGAAATAGACCTAGATAGTCTGTACATCACCTTTGGAAGTAATCATTTTGATTTAGCAAGTATACCAGGAACTAAGGGAGGTAATCGCTACTTCTTTCTCTGTCCTATTTGTGGTAATCGATGCAGAAAACTCTATAAGAGACTGTTTCAATATGGTTGTGGATCATGCCAGAAAATACACAAGTCAACACTGAACCGAAATAAGACAGATTGCCAATACTATTGGGAGCTTGCGCTTAGGGAAGCTAGAAAGGTAGAACCAGGGTGGAGTCCCAAACGTGGCGGATATATGTTCGATGGTTTTCCTGAAAGACCAAAGTATATGAAACGTGCCAAATATTATAAGCATTATCAAAAGTTTGTTAACTACACCAGAAAAGGGGATAGCTTTTGGCTGAATGGTTTGGGATCCCTGAGATAATTTGTAGTAGGGTGCAATTTACAAAACAAATAAATACTACATATTAGACGGTTAAAACTTTGAAATAAGTCAGCTATATCAAGACTTTTGACGGATTCGAGCGTTCCAAAAAAGGGTGCGGTAAACGTTCCAAAAAGGGTGAGGTTTTGGTTAGGTAGTGGCCAAAAAAACGCCTTAAAAATAAGGGATAATATGGTGTTGAACTCCGAGCGAACGCCGAGAAAATAGCTCTTGAACAGAGAACGAACAGAGAAGATTACATAGCTTGAAGCTAGAGAGAACATAGAGAAATAGCAAAAAAAGCCAAGGCGCTCCGCCTCAGCTATAATTAACACAATAAAATTATACCATACAGGAGGCCAAGGCATGACACCAGAGCAGGTAAAAGAAAAACTAGAGGGCGTCAAGTGGATAAACAAGGAGATCAAAGGCTTATATTTGGAATTGGAAGTCCTGGAAGGTGGTATTATCCAAAAGCAAGAACTGAGCACTACAAGAGTACAAACAAGCAGGGTAAATACAGCAGAAAATAACCTTATAAGTGTTCTGAAGCTAAAAGAGGATACGCTCCAGAGAATTGAGCGTCTCACTGAGGAAAGAATGGCAATATCTGGGCTAATCGATAAGCTGGCCAATCCGTTTGAGCGTTCTGTTCTAAGGCTTTTTTACTTGAATGATCTCGACGCTTGGGAGGTTGCTGAGGAAATAGGGAAGTCTAAATCTTCGATATATCGAGTAATGCAGGAAGCTATAGAACATTTGGCAGGTATGATAAATGTGGATTGATTTAACCTTACCACAGAATTAGGAGCGTATGGGGAGCTCTAAGCCCCATATTTGCCCCTATTTCACTTTGTTTTGGACTGGACGACTAAAACACCATGGATAAACTACAAGCCCTTAGAAACGAATCTGGGGGCTTTTGCTATTTGAGAGATAACAAGTATTATCCCTTTACAATACGTGTAGTACGTGTTATAATAATACTGTCAGGAGGTAAAAGCGCTATGCCTATGACACAAAAAGAGATGGTCAAACTCCTTACGGCTCATGGTTGGATAAAAACCAAAGGCGGTAAAGGCTCCCATGTTAAAATGGAGAAGGAAGGGGAAAGACCTATCACAGTCCCTCATGGTGAACTGAATAAGTACACTGAAAGAGGGATAAGAAAGCAAGCAGGACTGTAATAAAGGCAGTCCCCCTGCTTGTCTTTGATTTTGGAGGTAAACTATGCTTGTCACTTATCCAGCTTTATTTTATTATGACGATACAGACGGAGCTAACGCCCCTTACTTTGTAACTTTCCCAGATTTTGAACATTCAGCAACTCAAGGGGAGGATATGGCAGACGCTATGGCAATGGCCAGCGATTGGCTCGGTATTAACCTAGCTGATTATATCGAGAATGGGCGAGAAATTCCTACCCCTACTCCTATTAACGCTTTATCTTTGGCTTCTAACAACCCTTTCCAGGATGATGAGGACATAGATCTAGTCTATGATCCTAGTAAATCTTTTATCTCTATGGTTATGGTTGACGTTGCAGAATATCTAGGCAGTCAAGAACCTGTTAAAAAAACCCTAACCATTCCACGTTGGGCGGATACATTAGGGCGTGACCTAGGGTTAAACTTCTCACAGACCCTAACAGACGCTATTGCTGATAAAAAAATCCATGCTTAATAATTAACTATGATATAATTGACTTATAAACAGGGCTTTTCCATCTCCCCTTGAAACAGTTCATTCTGCAGTAGGAGGTGGGACGGTTCTGTTTTTACCATAAAGGAGTATTTAACATGGCAAAAGTTAAAGAAAAATGGAATCCAACAATAACCCATATTGTCCCTAAAGGTACTAAACTAGCAGACGGTACAATATTAGACAAAGAAACCACCTTAACACAAGAAGAATTTGCTAAAAATCCCCCTGTTATTCCAGCAGGACACCCTGTTTATAATATTTTAGCTGGCATTATCAGAGAGAAGATAGAAAAAGGAGAGTTATAACATAAAGACACAGTATATTTCCACTTGATATTCGCGTAAAACAGTATTGTAAAAGGCAACAAAATTAGCAACCACGCGATTTTAGGTATCTTATCTTTTCGATAGATAAATAACCAATGCGCGTGATAAACATGTTATAATATTTTCACAGCTTGAGGCTTGCATAGTCTACCCAAAAAGGGAGAGTTAGACCGAGAGGTCACACACTCCCTTTTTGGGTATAATAAACCTATCAGATAAGCAAAAACAACTAAAAAAGCGTAGCTGGTGACTACGCTAGTTCTTGCCTGCTGAACTCGTAAATTATTGACCTATTTTAGGTCTTTTTTTACTCCCCTTTTTGTGGACTTTGGGAGAATATTAAAGGTCATTTGTGACTATGTTTTTTCAAAAAGTCCACAAAAATAAAGCCTATAAACTCCTATTTGAAGCCATTCCTAGACGCTTTTCAGAATTTCTTCAAATGTCATGTTTTTCTCCTTTGTTATCTATAAATCTTAATTTAATTATAACAAAAAACCGTTTTCCAACGGCTTTTTGACTGTGATTTCTTAAAATGCATTTTTTCCTAAGGCAAATCATTCCCTGCTGCTAGGTAAATCTCATACCATTCTTTTCGAGTTAGAGTCAGGTTACTTGCTTGACTGGCTTCTAGCAAATGTTTAGGGTTAGTTGTCCCTACCACCGCTTGCATCTTAGCTGGATAGCGTAACACCCAAGCGATAGCAATAGCTGATGGGCTTACACCATATTTTTGCGCAAGACGGTTTAAAACTTGATTCAAAGCTTGAAACTGCTCATTACCAACAAAATTGCCCTTAAAATAGCCAAACTGCAAGACTGACCAAGCCTGAATGACTATATCGTTTAGTTTGCAGTATTCAAAGATGCTTCCATCACGTACAACAGCCTTGTCACCTTCCATATTGACATGGAAGCCTGCTTCAAAACCTGGCGTGAAAGCTGCACTTAGTTGTAACTGATTGATCATTAGAGGCTGTTTGACCTCTTTCTTCAGTAATTCCATCATCATAGGATTTTGGTTGGATACACCAAAATCTTGAACCTTACCTGATTTGTGAAGGATATCAAAGGCCTCTGCTACTTGATCAGCTTCCATCAAAGCATCTGGACGATGGAGAAGCAAGCTATCTAAATAATCAACCTGCAATCGTTGTAGAATCCCATCAACTGACTCTAAAATATAATCTTTTGAAAAATCAAAATAGGTAAATTCTTCTATGCGAATGCCACACTTGGACTGAATCCACATCTTTTCTCGCAGGTCAGGACGATTGTTTAACACTTGACCCAGTAATTCTTCGCACCGACCACGACCATAGATATCTGCCAAGTCAAAGGCGTTGATTCCCACAGATAGGGCTGTTTCTACCAGCTCCTCAACTTCTTTGACCGATTTATCACTGATTCGCATCATACCGAGGACAATTTCTGATAGTTCTCTTTTCTCTTGACCAAATGTAATGTATCTCATGGCAACTTCCTCCGTTTTTTTTCATTATAATGCAGAATGCCTCTTTTATCAACTATCGTCATACAAAAGAAAAGAACCAGCTCAAGCTGGTCCTTTTAATCTTAGCCAATCACACTTCCATTTGGTACAGCTGGATCAACTGTGAGAAGGGTTAATTTCCCATCATGTTCAGCTGAGAGAATCATCCCTTGGCTGACATATTTTTTCATCATCTTGCGTGGTTTAAGATTGGCAACGATTTGGACTTTCTTGCCGACCAATTCTTGTTCGTTTGGATAGTACTTAGCAATTCCTGAGAGGATTTGACGATCTTCACCATCTCCAGCATCCAAGCGGAATTGAAGCAACTTATCAGAACCTTCTACTTTAGAAACTTCTTTTACTTCAGCAACACGGATTTCAACCTTATCGAAGTCTTCAAATTTGATTTCATCCTTGTTGAGTTTGAGTTCGACTTCATCTGGATTCCATTCCTTTTCGACTGCCGGCTTGTTACCTTCCATTTGTTCCTTGATATAGGCGATTTCTTCTTCCATATCCAGACGTGGGAAGATTGGTGTTCCTTTGGCCACTACAGTCACACCTGCAGGTAAATCAGCCAAGCTCAGGTTTTCAAGGCTAGCAACTTTTGCTAGACCAAGTTGAGTCAAAACTGCACGACTGGTTTCCATCATAAACGGCTCAATCAAGTGAGCAACGACACGAAGGCTAGCTGCCAAATGGCTCATAACACTTGCTAATTGATCACGGAGAACTTCATCCTTAGCCAAGACCCATGGTGCTGTTTCATCAATGTATTTGTTAGTACGTGAGATCAGGGTCCAGACGGCTTCAAGTGCACGGGGGTAGTCAACTGCTTCCATATGTGTATGGTAGTCAGCGATTGATTGTGCTGCAACATCAGCTAGAGCATGGTCAAATTCAGTCACTCCTTCTACATAGGCAGGGATTTGACCATCAAAGTACTTGTTAATCATTGAAACAGTACGGTTGAGGAGGTTTCCGAGGTCATTTGCCAATTCATAGTTGATACGACCTACATAGTCTTCTGGAGTGAAGGTGCCATCTGAACCAACAGGAAGGCTACGCATGAGGTAGTAGCGAAGCGGATCTAGACCATAGCGTTCTACCAACATTTCAGGGTAAACGACATTCCCTTTAGACTTGGACATCTTGCCGTCTTTCATGACAAACCAACCATGGGCAATCAAGCGGTCAGGTAATTTAACATCCAACATCATGAGAAGGATTGGCCAGTAGATGGAGTGGAAACGAAGGATATCTTTTCCGACCATGTGGAAGACAGTTCCATTCCAGAACTTGTCAAAGTTGCCATGCTCATCTTGACCATATCCAAGGGCTGTCGCATAGTTGAGAAGGGCATCGATCCAAACATAGACTACGTGTTTTGGATTTGATGGGACTGGGACACCCCATGTAAAGGTTGTACGAGAAACTGCCAAATCTTCCAAACCTGGCTCGATGAAGTTACGCAACATTTCATTGAGACGACCATCAGGAGTGATGAATTCAGGATGTGATTTGAAAAATTCGACCAAACGGTCTTGGTATTTGCTGAGGCGAAGGAAGTAAGACTCTTCTGAGACCCACTCCACTTCGTGACCTGATGGAGCAATACCACCAGTTACATTTCCAGCTTCGTCACGGAAAACTTCCGCAAGCTGGCTTTCTGTAAAGAATTCCTCATCTGAGACTGAATACCAACCTGAGTATTCACCTAAGTAGATGTCATCTTGAGCAAGCAAGCGTTCAAAGACTTGAGCCACTACTTTTTCATGGTAGTCATCTGTGGTACGGATAAATTTATCATATGAGATATCCAGTAATTGCCAGAGTTCTTTAACTCCAACTGCCATACCATCAACATAAGCTTGAGGTGTGATGCCTGCTTCTTCTGCTTTTTGTTGAATCTTTTGACCATGCTCATCAAGACCAGTCAGATAAAAGACATCGTAGCCCATCAGGCGTTTGTAGCGAGCTAGAACATCACAAGCAATGGTTGTGTAGGCAGAACCGATATGAAGTTTACCAGATGGATAGTAAATCGGTGTTGTAATATAAAAATTCTTTTCAGACATAATTTTTCCTTTCCAGGCAAATGAAACCTGTTTTTCTAACACTTCATTATATCATATTTTGATGATTTTCGATAAGGAAATCCATACAAAAACAAGACAGACTGATGTCCATCTTGTTTTTCATCTTGATTATCTTATTCATAGCGAAGAGCTTCAATCGGATCTAGCTTAGAAGCTTTATTGGCTGGTAGAACTCCGAAAATCATACCGATGCCAGCTGAGACCGCTAAACTAAAGAGAGCGATTGGGATGGATACTCCAACTTCTATTCCTGCAATCAAGTTTTGAAGAAGAACACCTGCAAGCATGGTCACTCCTGCAGCAAGCAGAAGACCGATGACCCCACCTAATAAGGTCAAAATCATGGATTCAATCAAGAACTGAACCAGAATATTAGCTCGTGTTGCTCCTAGTGCTTTACGTAGACCAATCTCACGGGTACGCTCTGTCACCGAAACAAGCATAATGTTCATAACACCAGTACCACCGACAAAGAGGGAAATCCCCGCAATGGCACTAATAATCGTTGTTATGAAGCCAAACATTTGTTGCACTTCGTTGAAGGCTTCCGTTGCATCTGCTATCTGATACTCCCCTTGTTGGAGACCAGCAATCTCCGTCATTCTTCTTGCTAACTCTGGTCCTAAAGTCTGTGTCAAGCTAGTATCATTGACACGGAAGACAATATTTGAAATCTCGTCTGTGTTAAAATTGGCTGCAAGAGAAATATTGGTCGTGATTGGTAGTCCTCCGACTCCAAAGGCTTTTGCAGCCTTAGCTTCTTTACTTGCATAAACACCAATAACACGGTAACTGATTTCATTTACTTCAACAAGCTGATTGAGAGCTTCTTGCGCTGAACCAAAAAGGCTATTGGCTAGTTCTTCATCTAAAATGATCACGTTTGCAAAATCCTTATAGTCTTGTGCTCTAAGACTTCGACCTGCAATGATTTCATTTTCGACCGCATCCATATAAGTGACATTTCCACCAGTCATGTTAGCGTGTTCCACCTTTTTATCCTTATAGGTCAAGGTTACATTGGCTGAGTTGGTCACATAGTAACTATCCACTCCCTTGAGCTTAGCAGCTTCCTTAACCCAGGATTCTTGAGGTTTTGGTGGTTCAACAAAAACATCTTCCTCTTTACCAGACAGAGTTAGAGCAGACTGCTTCTGGGTAAAGGAACCGTCCTTACTCTTGGTAGGTGAGAAAAAGACATGGATGTCTTTCTGGGACTTGGTCATATTTTTATTGACCTGACGAGACATGGAATCTCCCAAAGCCATGATAACTACAACAGAGGAAACACCGATAATAATTCCAATCATGGTGAGGAAGGAACGCATCTTGTGGGCCATAATGGATGAAAAGGCAAATTTCAGATTCTGCATCTTAGTTTTCCTCCTTTTCTACTTGGGCACTATCAGACGAAATGATACCATCACGAATGACAATTTGTCTTTTGGCGTAGGCAGCAATTTCAGGTTCATGCGTAACCATAATGATGGTTTTTCCTTCTTTATTTAATTCAACTAAGAGTTGCATGATCTGATTTCCAGTTTTAGTATCCAAAGCTCCAGTAGGCTCATCTGCCAAGATGATTGAAGGATTGTTGACCAATGCACGCGCAATGGCAACCCTTTGCTTCTGACCACCTGACAACTCCGAAGGTAAGTGATGGCTACGCTCAGTCAACTCAACCTTTTCCAGATATTCTTCTGCTAATTTGCGACGCTTTGAAGCACCAACTCCTGCATAAATCAGAGGAAGTTCCACATTTTGGAGGGCATTCATTTTGGACAAGAGAAAGAATTGTTGAAAGACAAATCCGATTTCTTGATTTCGAACCTTAGCTAATTGTTTTTCACCTAGACCAGCTACTTCTTTTCCATCTAGGAAATACTGACCACTTGTAGGGGTATCTAACATACCAATGGTATTCATGAGGGTTGACTTACCTGAACCGGATGGTCCCATGATAGCTACAAATTCTCCCTCTTGAACTTCTAGGTTAATGTTTTTAAGGACTTGAAGTTCTTGGTCACCATTTCGATAGCTACGGCAGATATTTTTGAGGCTAATTAGTTGCTTCATCAGTCTTCACCTCTTTCCCTTCTTCTAAGGAAGCTGTCGGATTACTGATGACTTTTGCTCCATCTGTCAAACCAGATGTGATTTCTTGGTTTTCTGCGTCCGCATTGCCCAATCCAACTTCAACTTTTTTGGCCTTTTGATTTTCATCAAGAATCCAAACATAGTTTTTGTCTTCTTCCATCACTACACTCGAAATTGGAACGATCAAGGCCTTGCTCTTATTCTTGACTTCAACACTAACAGTAAATCCTTGCTTCAAATCGCCAATTTCACTAGTTACATCGACCGTATATGGGTACTTAGATCCTGAGTTTGAACCAGCTAAGCTACTACTTGCTTCGCTACTGTTCTTTGGATAATTTGAAATATAGCTAATCTTACCATTCCAAGTTTTATCTGGGTAAACCTTTGAAGTAAAGGTAACTTCTTGGCCGACAGAAAGATTGGCAAGATTGTACTCAGAAAGCTCTCCCTTGACCTGCAAATTGTCATTGCTTACGATATGAACCAAAACTTGGCTACTTCCCGTTGGTGATTTTGAAACATTGCGGTTTACTTCAACAACTGTACCTTCTACAGTACTCAAAACTGTAGCGGCATCCAACTGAGCCTGGGCTTTTTCAAGTTGTGCCGCTGCGTCCGCACGAACATCACGGGCATCACTGATTTGTGAATCAATAGAAGCTGTAGCTGATGTAGAAGATTGCGCTTGG
Source organism: Streptococcus infantis (assembly GCF_047463635.1). Taxonomy (GTDB): domain Bacteria; phylum Bacillota; class Bacilli; order Lactobacillales; family Streptococcaceae; genus Streptococcus; species Streptococcus infantis_W. The sequence continues at coordinate 39,996 of NZ_JASHDL010000014.1, read as the reverse complement.
GCTTGGTCCGTAGCGCCTTCAATCCCTGCTTGAGGGAGCACAGGTGTTGCTGCAGCAGTATTTCGAGCCTCATTCAATTCATTGATATGACGGTCAGCTTTAGCAACTGCACGACTGGCAGCATCATAGGCTGCTTGAGCATCTGCACTACTATACTTGACTAAGGCCAGGCCTTCGCTTACCTTGTCACCAACTGAAACTAGAACCTCATCCAAATCTCCCTTGCTGCCATCAAAATAAACATATTGTTCTTTTTGTGCAGTTACACTACCCGATAGAAGAACCGATGAAGCAACCGTTCCTTCTTTAGCTACAGCAATTTTAGCAGGTTCGTCAATTGCTGCACTTTGGTTTGGTTGTCTAAATAAGAGAATAGCTCCTGCACCAATTACGAGGGCTGATGCAACTCCGATAGCGGTATATAAAGGCCATTTCTTGGCGATTTTCTTTCTTTTCATAAGAACTCCTTCTTTACAAATATATATTAAGATTATAGCACAAGTCCCAAAAATGGACAATTGATTTCTTATTATCCAAAAACATTTGCTAAATCTTTTATTGTTGTATTAGTTATATAATACACTTTCTTTTTTATTTTTGCAAGCATTTTCTTAAAAATTTTTAAGCGTAGCAGATTTTTGCATTGACCTCCAAAAAAAGATAGAATATGACTAGAAAACAACAAAGGAGCTTTCTATGAGAGAATACGATATTATCGCCATTGGAGGAGGTAGCGGGGGTATTGCTACCATGAATCGTGCTGGTGAACATGGTGCTAAAGCGGCAGTTATTGAGGAAAAGAAATTAGGTGGAACCTGTGTCAATATTGGCTGCGTTCCTAAGAAAATTATGTGGTACGGAGCTCAAATCGCAGAGAGCATCCACAAATATGGACCAGACTATGGTTTTACAAGTACTGGTAATGAATTTGATTATGCAAGGCTTCGTAAAAATCGTGAAGCCTATATTGATCGTGCTCGCTCTTCTTATGGTGGAAGCTTTAAGCGTAACGGAGTTGATTTGATTGAAGGACGCGCCGAGTTCGTTGATGCTCATACTGTTAGTGTCAATGGAGAGTTGATCCGAGCTAAGCACATCGTGATTGCGACTGGTGCACATCCTCAAATCCCTGCCATTCCTGGTGCAGAACTAGGTGGTAGTTCTGATGATGTCTTTGCTTGGGAAGAGTTGCCTGAATCTGTAGCCATTCTTGGGGCAGGTTACATTGCTGTCGAATTAGCTGGCGTGCTCCATACTCTTGGTGTACAGACTGATTTATTTGTCCGTCGTGAACGTCCACTTCGTGGATTTGATAGCTATATTGTTGAGAGCTTGGTTCAAGAAATGGAAAATACTGGATTAAACCTCCACACCCATAAGGTTCCTGCTAAACTTGAAGAAACTGAACAAGGCATTACCATTCATTTCGAAGATGGTAGTACTCATACTGCCAGTCAAGTTATCTGGGCAACTGGTCGCCATCCAAACGTTGAAGGACTCCAGCTAGAAAAGGCAGGCGTTACTCTCAATGAACGTGGTTTCATCCAAGTTGACGAATACCAAAACACAGTCGTTGATGGTATCTACGCCCTTGGTGATGTCACCGGTGAAAAGGAACTGACTCCTGTTGCTATCAAGGCTGGACGTACACTCTCTGAAAGACTTTTCAATGGAAAAACCAATGCCAAAATGGACTACACTACTATTCCAACTGTTGTCTTTTCACACCCTGCTATTGGAACTGTTGGGCTAACTGAAGAAGAAGCCATTAAAGAGTATGGACAAGAAAACATCAAAGTCTATACTTCAAAATTTGCTTCTATGTATTCAGCAGTTACCAGCCACCGTCAAGAAGCTCGCTTCAAGCTCGTTACAGCTGGTGCAGACGAAAAGGTTGTTGGTCTTCATGGTATCGGCTACGGAGTTGACGAAATGATTCAAGGTTTTGCAGTTGCTATCAAAATGGGAGCTACAAAAGCTGACTTTGATGCTACCGTTGCTATCCATCCAACTGGTTCAGAAGAGTTTGTGACTATGCGTTAATCCCTCAAAGAGACCCCTTGGTCTCTTTTTGGTTTAAATCGGCCATTACAGATTTGTAACCTTTATTTTTAAAACAGGTTGACAATCATCCCCCTTCCAGTATAATAGTTACTATAAATTAAAAAAGAGGTTAACTATTATGAAAAAAGCACATATTTACGCTATTCCTGCTATTGGAGCTGCTCTGATTGCAGTATTAGCCCAAATCAGTGTCCCAATTGGACCTGTTCCGTTTACTCTACAAAACTTTGCTATCGGACTCATTGCTACTGTTTTTAGACCAAGGGAAGCCGTTCTTTCTGTTGGTCTCTATCTCTTGCTGGGTGCTATCGGTATTCCTGTCTTTGCCAGTGGGGGAGCTGGTTTTCATGTTTTGGTAGGTCCAAGCGCTGGCTATCTTTGGTTTGACCTTGTCTATGCTGGACTTACGTCCTACCTTATCCATAAGAAGAGTGGTTATATTCGTATCTTTCTTGCAAATCTCTTGGGAGATTCCCTTGTCTTTGTTGGTGGTATTCTCAGCCTCCACTTCCTTGCTGGTATGCCTTTTGATAAAGCACTAGCTGTCGGTGTCATTCCCTTTATCATTCCTGATCTTGCAAAAATTATTGCCATCAGTTTTATCGGTCGACCACTCCTTCAACGTCTCCGTACTCAATCCTATTTTTCAAGCAAATAAAAAGAGGCCGGGTTTTTCCCAGCTTCTTTTGGATTATTCTTACATGATTGCTTATTGATTCTTAAAGGCATCGACCATCACTTGAAACTCCTCGTTTGAGAGGGTGATTCCTTTCCCCATCTTAGTGTGGTCTGGACTCCAAGCACGAATGTCAAACTTTGCTGGTGCTCCGTTAAAGCTGACACGATTGATTTCTTTGGTCCAACCTTTTTCATTCTCTGAGAGCGTAAGTAAGTGTTCCTCGATTTCAAATGTAAATTCTGCCATTGTATTCTCCTTTTAATTGTCTTCACTTGATTATTCGTAAAATCTTGTAGATTTTTTTAAAATTGTATATAATAATGGTAAAAAGAAGGGAGGCTCCGATGAAAGATTTATTTAAACACGTTCAACAAAAAGTGCAAAATTTTCTCAATGGACGAGCTGAACCTGACCACTCCAAAACTGACTCCCTGACAGCTACCATTAAAGAGGCAGTCCTGAAAAAAACTGCTGTCCACATTATTTTTTCAGATACAAGTTTTACAGGGGATATCATCAAATATGATACAGATCGTCAGCAAATCATCGTTAAAAATTTTGCAAAAAATGTGACCCGCATTATTCGAATCCCAGATATTCAGAAAGTGAGTTTTGTTCCCTCGACTGTCCAAACAGCCCAAAAAAATCGATTTAAGAAAGAGTGAGATGAGTTTGCTTCATCTCACTCTTTTCTATTAACGAATTTGTTCAAAATGAAGGTGAACAGCAATATGTTCTCCGTAACCACTTCTCTCTAAATCACGTTGCAAACGGTAAGAGATATAGTGTTCAGCGATGGTAATATAGCCTGCGCCAAGCAAGCGATGCTCAACCATTGATTGAATCATGCTGATTGTCGCACGCTCCACTTTTGCCTCTTCTAGATCCAAGACAACTTTCTTAGTTACCTGAGCTAGATTTTGACGTAAATCATCTGTCAAAACATAAACCGTTTGAGCAGCTTTGAGAATGGCTTGATAGATTTTATCTGGATCAAAGTCGGCAACTTGTCCATCACGTTTAATGACTTGCATAGGCTTCTCCTTTTAATTTGTATTTTCTTTAATGTTCGCTAACATTTTTGCTTCTTCTGCTGTTAATTCGTAATGTTCCAACAAATCTGGTCTACGCTCATAAGTTTTTTTGAGACTTTCATAGAGACGCCATTGGCGAATCTTCTCATGATGCCCACTCATAAGCACTTCTGGAACCACCATACCACGATAATCGTAAGGACGTGTGTACTGAGGATATTCAAGAAGGCCTGATGAAAAGCTATCATCTTGATGACTGGTTTCCTTCCCAATCACTTCTGGTATCAAACGTACTGTCGCATCAATCATGGTCATTGCTGCAAGTTCTCCACCAGTCAGCACATAATCACCTAGGGAAATCTCATCTGTTACCAAGGTCTTAATGCGTTCATCATAGCCCTCGTAGTGACCACAGATAAAGATGAGTTCCTCTTCTTGTGCTAAATCTTCAGCATAAGCCTGGTCAAACTGCTTACCAGCAGGATCCAAAAGGATCACGCGCGGATTTTTCTTTTGAATAGCATCAAAGGTATCAAAGATTGGTTGCGCTCGCAGGAGCATGCCTTGACCACCACCGTAGGGTTCGTCATCGACATGACGAGCCTTTTCAGCATATTCACGAAAATTATGATACTGGATATCTAAAAGCCCCTTTTCACGGGCCTTTCCAACGATAGAATGTTCTAGTGGAGAGAACATCTCTGGAAAGAGGGTTAAAATATCAATCTTCATCGTCTAACCCTTCTAAGAGTTCTACATCCACGCGCTTATTAGGAATATCAACATTGAGCACGACCGGTGGGATGTATGGTAAAAGCAGGTCACGTTTCCCCTTGCGCTTAACTACCCAAACATCATTGGCCCCTGGTTGAAGAATTTCCTTAATGGTTCCAATCAAGTTATCACCCTCGTAAACCTCTAAGCCGATAATTTCGTGATAGTAAAATTCACCCTCATCTAGGTCATTAAGGTTTTCTTCTGCAACCTTCAAACTGTAGCACTTGTATTTTTCGATATCATTGATGTGATACATATCCTTAAATTTGATGATATCAAAGTTTTTATGCTTACGGTGACTTGCGATAATCACTGTTCTAACAAATTGATCCTTCTCATCAAACAAGGCCAGCTCTGCACCTTTTTTAAAGCGTTCTTCCGAAAAATCCGTCACAGATAAGACTCTCATCTCACCTTGCAAACCTTGCGTATTGACGATTTTTCCAACGTTAAAATAGTTCATTTGATCTCCTGTGTATGTTTCTCCCTTTATTTTATCACGTTCTAGGTATTTTCACAAGTTGGAGGAAAAAGCTAGTTCTGACCTTCGGCTTCTAAATATCCTTCCAAATCTCGTTCATGTTGATATTTGATAGCTGCCTTTTTGTCTTTTTCAAAAATGGTCTTGGTTAGATCAATGTCGTTGATGGCTGCAATTGCGACGGTGTAGTGAATGATATCAACCAGTTCTTTGGCAAGTTCCTCGTTAGAATCCTGAACCCCTTCTTTTCGACCAGAGCGTCCATTCAAAACCTCGGCTACTTCTCCGACTTCCTCCACTAGCTTGATAAAAAGACCTTCCTCAGTCCGAGACTGCTGGTAATGTTCGAGTAAGTAGTCTTGTAATTGTCTAAACGTTAAATCCTTCATATCCTGCTCCTTGCAAAAAAAGCGAGACATCCGTCCCGCTTTTCTTATTTTTCGTCAATAACGATTCTTACTTTTTTGTCTTCAGTTGGGACAGAGTAGACAATCGTTCTTATCGCAGAGATAGTGCGACCCTTACGACCAATCACACGACCTACATCACTCTGGTCAAGATTCAAATGGTATTCCATAAACTCTGGAGTGTCTTGAATTTTGATAGTTAAGGCATCTGGTTGTGAAATCAAAGGTTTCACAATTGCAATAATGAGATTTTCAATCGTATCCATCTGTCAACCTACTTTAAACTTATTTAGAGAATTTAGAATCGTGGAATTTCTTCAATACACCTTCTTTTGAAAGGATGTTACGTACTGTATCTGAAGGTTGAGCTCCATCAGCCAACCATGCCAAAATACGGTCTTCTTTCAAAGTTACTTGGTTTTCAGCAACAAGTGGGTTGTATGTTCCAACTGTTTCGATGAAACGTCCATCACGTGGTGAACGTGAATCTGCAACGTTAATACGGTAGAAAGGTTTTTTCTTAGAACCCATACGAGTCAAACGGATTTTAACTGCCATTTTTAATATCTCTTTTCTTTTATTTTTTAGTTCGGTGAAATAGCTGAGCTATTTAGCACATGTTCTATTATAGCAGATTTCTAAGAGGTGTCAAGAAAAAAACTTGACAGACTTTAAAATTTTTAATTTTTTTAGAAATTTGTTAGGCTAATAGAGATACATTAGAAAGAGAAACTTTATGAATACTAGTCCAGAGAAGATTTACAAAGACCATCAAGTCAAACCTTACATCTCTCCAAATTGTGATATAGAGGATTGGCTACTAGGCCCCAAACCTGTCCCAAAACGAAATATGGAATTATTAGAAGACAATCTCCTGGCAGGTGATATTATCCTCCTCTGGAGAATCCAGTTTGGCACTTTTACAACCGAAACATGATTTTAAAAACTCCCATTCAAATATGATTCAAAATTCGCTTAAAATCAATGTTTTCCCACTTTTTTAAAAAACATATTTTCATCTAATTTAAATAACTTTCAATTAAATGGTATGAATTTTGCTTAAAATCATCAAAAACACCCCATGGTGTGAACCACGAAGTGTTGTAAATGCTGTATTGTAGCTAGTTCTTAACGTTTAGAGAACTGCCTAGCTTTACGAGCTTTCTTAAGATCTGGTTTGGAAAGTACGGGTTTCAGTTGGACTAAAAACAGCGAAATGTCAAGGATTTTAAGAACGATATCTACTATTTAATTTATAAAATATGAATTAATAGATTCTAAATAGGGGAATAGTTTAGGTCTGTAATCATTAAAATAATACACCTAACTTTGGTCACCATTTTTTAGTTATTCACTCTTTTTTCAGATAGTGTTTTTAAAGTTATGATGTAAAATGCCGCAATTAAAACACTATACATCATAATCGGAGGATAGACAATTAAGGATAGAATCAATCCCACTCCTTTAATTATTAGGTCAGGTATCAATAACTTTCTATATTGTGCGGTAGCTTCAAGTAATTCTTTCTGATCTATATTGGGTTTATCAATTACTTTATGTAAAAACCAGTTTGCTACCGTTGAAACAATAACGATCAGTCCATAAAAGAGCTGTGCCGTATGATTCATGAAATGACTACTAACTATTCCAGTAGCATAGGGCATAAATGAAACAAAAAATAAAAGAAATAAATTCCACCAAACAATTTGTTGAGAAATTTTCTCAACCTTTTCCCACAATGTATTTAGTGTCATCCATAACGATCCCAACCAGAAAAAGGAAAGAAAATAAGCAAAGAAATTTTGCCGTAAATCCCAAAAAGCTTGAAGACTTGGTGTCGTTGGTTTTTCTAACTCTAAAATCAAAATGGTCATAATAATTGCTAGAACCGCATCTGTCAATGCAATTAATCTATCTTTCTTCATCAGATTACATCGCCTTTCATTTTGTAGCATTCTATCTCATCGTATAATATTTATTAATCTTAAATATTAGATATTCATTTCATACTTTGAATATAAACAAAATACACTAAAAAATATGCATCTACCATATCTTATTTAACTTTAGAAATATTCATCCATCTAATTAATAAATTATATCATATTTCACAATAAATGAATACTATCAAAGATACATTTTCTTTCAAATTCCTCCCTTTTCACTTGATCACTTATTGTTGCTTAGATTTATAAAAAACAACCAAATTTGTATCAATTTCAAGTATCACCTAGTTACAAAAATTTGGGGTAAACAGAAAAAGCATCCCGTATTTTTGATACGAAATGCTTTCAATAAATGTAAATAAGTTTTAACGTTTACTAAATTGTGATGCTTTACGAGCTTTCTTTAGACCTGGTTTCCAAAGTATTTTGAGTATACTTATGGCATTGATATCCCAAAACATTTAGATACGCTTGTTGAAAAAGGATATGCTATCATCGAAACCGCTTTTGATTCGCTTGACCATCTAAATACTACTATGAAAAAGAGCATCCTTAAAAAGAAGGGTGTTACTGGACTTTCTAAAATGAAGGTTGCCAACCCGAATCAAGCCCTTCATAACCATTTTCAGAAGAAGAATTAGCTGGTCACTTTTCGCTTCGCGGTTATAGACTAACTCCAAAAGGAGAACGGGCACTCAAAGACCATCAAGCAATCATTGACCGCCATCCAAAGAAGAATCTTTAATCAACCAAGTCAGGTTGATTTTTTTGAAAACAGTTTCTTAAAAAAATCTAATCAATTCACTTACGAGAAAAAATTTTTTATGGTAAACTGATGTCTAATCAAAAAGAAATGGAGATTATAATGCCTAGAAATTTTAAAGAAGCTCTTTTATTTACAACACTAATGTGTTCCATGATGGTATTCGGTATGTCTATTTGGAATCTTTTTATTGTTGGTCAACTTTCACTACATCATTTAGCCCTTGGTTACATTCCTGGTTTTGTTACAGCCTTTTTATTGGATGTCATCCTTGTTGGACCAATCGTTAAGTCAATTGCCTTTCGTATCCTCAAGGATCATCATAAACGCTGGCAGAAAATCATTACAATTTCTGGAGGAATGGCAGTTCTCATGGTCACTTTCATGTCCTTCTATGGACTTTTCTACAATGGCATTGCTATCACACCCAAGACCTATCTAAGTGCCTGGATCGTAAACTTTATTGCAGCTCTTCCTCTAAATTTCCTAATTGTTGGACCAATTGCCCGTTTTATACTAAGTTCTTTTCAGAAACCATTTGCTGGGAAGAAGAAGTTGAAGATTTTCAAGATGATGATGAAATCCCAACTATTATCTAAGCCAGTTCTGTAAACTACTAACATTTGAAATCCACTTTCAATTAGGGTACAATGGTAGAAATGATTTTTGAAAGGATTACCATGAAAAAAATAGCAACACTTCTATTAATCTCAACTTTTGCCCTTGCTGGATGTAGCAGTATCCAACGTAGTCTCCGAGGGGATGACTATGTAGATTCTAGCTTGGCTGCTGAAGAAAGTTCCAAAGCAGCTGCCCAATCTGCCAAGGATCTCAAAGACGCCTTGACAAATGAAAATGCTAACTTCCCACAACTCTCTAAGGAGGTTGCTGAAGACGAAGCTGAAGTCATTCTCCACACCAGTCAAGGAGATATCCGCATCAAACTCTTTCCAAAGCTAGCTCCACTTGCTGTTGAAAATTTCCTAACTCACGCAAAAGAAAGCTACTATAATGGCGTTACCTTCCACCGAGTGATTGATGGCTTCATGGTCCAGACTGGTGATCCAAAAGGAGATGGTACTGGAGGCGAATCCATTTGGCATGATAAGGACAAGACTAAAGACCATGGAACTGGTTTCAAGAGCGAAATCTCTCCATATCTCTATAACATCCGTGGTTCTCTCTCCATGGCTAATACTGGCCAACCAAATTCCAATGGTAGCCAGTTCTTCATCAACCAAAATACAACAGACATTTCTGCCAAACTTCCTACAAGTAGCTATCCAAAGAAAATTATCGAAGCCTACAAAGAAGGTGGGAACCCTAGTCTAGACGGAAAACACCCTGTCTTTGGTCAAGTCATCGACGGTATGGATGTTGTTGACAAGATTGCCAAGGCTGAAAAAGACGAAAAAGACAAACCAACTACTGCTATCACTATCGACAGCATTGAAATTGTTAAGGACTACGATTTTAAATCTTAAAAACCAAAAAATACAGTATCCAATCTTGGTACTGTATTTCTTTTACTCTCATTTTAAGTTAAGTTGTTAAAATCCCAGATTTGGTCCATCCAGCTTTCATAGAAGTCTGGTTCGTGGCAGACCATAAGGATAGAACCCTTATACTCTTTTAGAGCACGTTTGAGTTCGTCCTTGGCATCCACATCCAAGTGGTTGGTAGGCTCGTCTAGAACAAGGACATTGTTCTCACGGTTCATCAAGAGACAGAAACGAACCTTGGCTTGTTCTCCACCTGATAGAACTTGAATCTGGCTTTCGATGTGCTTCGTTGTCAAACCACAGCGAGCAAGGGCTGCACGAACTTCTGCTTGGTTGAGAGCTGGAAAGGCATTCCAAACAGCTTCTAAAGGTGTCTGACGATTGCCGCCTTCCACTTCTTGCTCAAAGTAGCCAAGTTCTAGATAATCACCGCGTTCAACTTCACCAGCAATTGGCGGAATAATCCCCAAAAGAGACTTCAAGAGGGTTGTTTTCCCGATACCGTTGGCACCAATGATGGCAACCTTTTGATTGCGCTCAAAGGTAAGATTTAATGGTTTTGTAAGTGGGCGGTCGTAACCAATCTGTAAGTCTTTGGCTTGGAAGATAAAGCGTCCAGGTGTACGAGCTGGTTTAAAATCAAAGGACGGCTTTGGTTTCTCACTTTGAAGTTCGATAATGTCCATCTTATCCAATTTCTTCTGACGAGACATAGCCATATTACGGGTAGCAACACGCGCCTTATTACGGGCTACGAAATCCTTGAGATCAGCAATTTCTTTCTGTTGACGCTCATAGGCTGCTTCCAGCTGCGATTTCTTCATGGCATAGACTTCTTGGAACTGGTAGTAATCGCCAGAGTAGCGTGTCAACTGTTGATTTTCAACGTGATATACGATATTGATAACATCATTGAGGAATGGAATATCGTGCGAAATAAGGACAAAGGCATTCTCATAGTTCTGCAGATAACGCTTGAGCCAGTCAATATGCTCCGCATCTAGATAGTTGGTTGGCTCATCCAAAAGCAAGATATCTGGCTTTTCAAGGAGGAGTTTGGCCAAGAGTACCTTGGTTCTTTGTCCACCAGATAAGGCTGTTACGTCCGTATCCATACCATAATCCATGACACCAAGAGCACGCGCAACTTCATCAATCTTAGCATCCAAGGTATAGAAGTCACGACTTTCCAAACGGTCCTGAAGTTCGCCGACTTCTTCCATTAGGGCATCAATATCAGCGCCCTCTTCTGCCATTTCCATATAAAGGTCATTGATCCGAGCTTCGGCTTTGAATAATTCGTCAAAGGCTGTACGCAAAACATCACGCACAGTTTGACCTTCTTTGAGAACTGCATGCTGGTCCAGGTATCCTGCTGTCACATATTTGGACCATTCCACCTTACCTTCATCAGGTACCAACTTACCAGTCACAATGCTCATGAAGGTTGATTTCCCTTCACCGTTAGCACCAACTAGTCCGATGTGTTCCCCTTTTAGGAGTCGGAAGGACACGTCTTCAAAAATCGCACGGTCACCAAAACCGTGACTTAAATTTTTTACTTCTAAGATACTCATTTTAATTCCTTATCTTGTTTTTATGTAGTAGTTTATAAAGGACCCAGGCTAGGTAGCCACCCAAAGTATTGGTCCATAAATCATCAATCTCAAAGACCCTATTGAAATCAAAGAAAAAGTCTAAAACTAGCTGTGTGCATTCGATTCCCAAGCTCAATAAAAAGCTAAACAAAATCACACGCTTCGTTTTTCTTAGTGCAGGTATAAGATAGAGAAGCTGGAAAATTAATGGGAAGAGCAAGAGGATATTTAAGGCATTTTGCAAAAAAATCCAAAAGAGCTGTAGAGGGCTAGTTACTTCTCCCAGATTCCAAAGGGAGTTAAAAGGCGTCAAAAGAAAAACCAGGCGTCCAAAAGTTTGAATACCTGGAGTTTCCACTCCTGTAGGAAGTTGAGGCTGGGGAGTAAAACAAAAACAGACGATACAAAGACTGTATAACACGATTCCCAGGCTTAGTAATTTTTTTCGATTCATCTTATGGATTTACTTCAGCTACTGCTTTTTGGCGATCACGTTTCATGGTATTTGAACGCAATTGTCCGCATGCGGCATCGATATCTGTACCGTGTTCTTGACGAACAACACAGTTGACGCCTTTTTTCTTGAGCGTATCATAGAAGGCCATGACACGCTCTTTCGGACTACGACTATATTGGTCATGCTCACTAACAGGGTTGTAAGGAATCAAGTTGACATATGACAATTTCTTAATGTTCTTGAGCAATTCTGCCAACTCAAGTGCTTGTTCGACTCCGTCATTGACTTCATTTAGCATGATATACTCAAAAGTTACACGGCGGTTGGTTGTTTCGATGTAATACTCAATCGCTGCAAAGAGTTTTTCAATTGGAAAGGCACGGTTAATCTTCATAATGCTTGAACGCAGTTCATTGTTTGGAGCATGAAGAGAAACAGCAAGGTTAACCTGTACTCCTTCATTGGCAAACTCACGAATCTTATGAGCCAAGCCAGAGGTTGATACTGTGATATGACGAGCACCGATTGCCATTCCCTTATCGTCATTGATGGTACGGATAAAGTTCAAAACGTTATTGTAGTTATCAAATGGTTCTCCAATACCCATAACAACGATGTGGCTAACACGTTCATCTTGTCCACGTTCGTCAAAATATTTTTGAACAAGCATAATTTGAGCTACAATTTCTCCGTTATTGAGGTCACGTTGCTTCTTGATCAAACCTGACGCACAGAAGGTACAACCAATATTGCATCCAACCTGAGTCGTTACACAGACTGATAAGCCGTAGTGTTGACGCATAAGTACAGTTTCAATCAGCATACCGTCTGGCAACTCAAAGAGATACTTTACAGTACCATCAGCCGATTCTTGAACGATGCGTTGTTTCAAAGGGTTGACTACAAATTGATCATTGAGTTTGGCAATCAAATCCTTAGATAAGTTTGTCATTTCTTCAAATGATTGTACACGTTTACGGTAAAGCCACTCCCAGATTTGGTCGGCACGGAATTTCTTTTCTCCCTGCTCCAAGACCCATTCTTGCATGCCTTGACGTGTTAAACTATAAATAGACGGTTTCATGTTTTCTCCTTATTCTCTAATCTTTCTGACGGATGACGAAATGACGTTGCCCCTTTTCTTCATTCTGTGGTTTCTGCTCTTTACGACGACGTCTATTTCTCTTGTCTGTATGATTTCTTTTCTTATTTTGAGAAGACTTTTTCCCTTTACGGTTGTCTTTCTCTTCTTCTTTCTTGCGCATTTTTTGGTCAAATGGTGCTCGTTTAGGAGTCTCATTTTCTAAGACAAAGTAGGCACAACCATAGCTACAATACTCGAGTAGGTAATCTTGTAAACGACTGATTTTCTCGAGAGATTCTTCAGCTCGCTCATTCTTGTAGAATCCTCGCAAGCGCAACTGCTCATTGCTCCAGTCTCCTACAATATAATCATACTTGTTTAAAACTTCCGAAAAGCGTTGAGTAAAAGCTGTTGCATCAAAGGCTTCCTTACTATTTTCAACCAAGTTGAAGGTGAAACCTTCAGCCTCGACTTTATCTCCAGATAGATGAAATTCTGGACCAGGGAATTTATTGTAATTGTATAATTCAGGTGCAATTTCTTTACGCATAATATTCCTTTTTAACGTTTACTTAATACTCTATTTTACCATATTTTTGCCATATTTACATCTTTTGATTTAAAATGAAAAAAGTCTGACGATTTCACCCTTTAATTCTATAAGACACAACTGTACAAAAAAGAAAAAACTGGGAAAACCCAGTTTTTAAATATTATAGGTAAAGTAATTTGAAGAGCGCTACTGCTGCAATAGCTGCTGCAATCGGTGCAACTACTGGTACCCAAGCATACCACCATTTTGAATCACCCTTGTGTTGACCAAGGATTGATTTTGGAAGGAAGGCATGAAGGAGACGTGGTCCAAAGTCACGAGCTGGGTTCAAACCTGGTCCTGAAGGTCCACCAAGAGATGTTACCAAGGCCATTACCAAGAAACCAAGCGCCAAGTGTGCGATACCAAGACCCGGTGACAAGAATGGAGCTACTTGAGTTTTTGCTTGTTCAAGAGCTGCTGTTACTTGTTCTTGAGGAATTGTTTGACCTTGAGCAGTCGCTTGTGCCACTTGGTCATTAATCAATCCTTGGGCTTTAGAAAGCAATTCAGCACCAAAGAAGTTCTTTGTCATACCGAGTGCTGCGAAGAAAAGAACAAATGACCCAACAAACTCATTGATAAATCCGTTCACAGTTGCTGCGAAGCGTGATTCTTTTGTTCCGTGGTCGATACTTGAAATTGTTGAGAAAGTTCCCAAGATGTTATTTGGATTTTCTGTTTTCAAGTAGTAGGGACGGTGAGTTGCAACAACCAAGGCTTGTCCGAAGATTGCTCCCAAAACTTGTGCGATGATGTATTGGGCTACTTGTGACCAAGGGAAGAGACCGCTAACTGCAAGTCCAAGAGTGAAGGCTGGGTTGATGTGGTTACCAGAAACATTACCAAACATCAAGGCAGGGATCATAACCCCCATACCGTAACCAACAGCGATAACGAGCCAGCCACTTTGGTGACCTTTCGTACCTTTAAGTTCAACGTTGGCAACTGCACCATTACCCAAGATAATCAAGATGGCTGTTCCCAAAAATTCAGTGGCATATTTGACTGCCCATGTGAAATCCATTGATAGATTCTCCTTAATATTTTTTTGACAATCCCTATTCTATCAATTTTTAAGGCTTTTAGCAACAGATTTTCTAAAAGAATCCTATGGAAACGCTTTTATTTAGGGCTTTTAAAAAGAGAGTGGGACAGAAATCGGTAATTCGTTAGAATTCGATTTCGTCGTCCCACCTCCGCACAGTTGAGTAGGGCTGTAAAAGCTGATGAAATCAGCGAAGTAGAGCCCACTCAACCACTGCGCCTTGCTCGACAATCCAAAGAAAATTGAGAGGCTAGGACTTTTGTCCCAGCCTCTTCATATCCTATTCTTGACGCTGACCAAAATATTTTCCAATTTTTTAATTAGCGAAAAAAGTTCGAAATTCTTTTAAAATTATAATTTAATATTCTTTAATATGTTCTTTTAAGAAAAGTTAACTCTTTTCCACTATTTAAATTCATCTGATTCATATAAATCTGATGGTAAAAAATTATTCATTACAAATTTCTCATTATTATTAATACGAATAAATTCTCCATCTATTAAGTCATACTTGTAATTAGTCATACTATTTATTTCAATAAATTGACTCTCAACATTATTAAATAAAAACAAAGTAACTTCTAGGTTACTATTAGTGATAGGTTCTGTAGTTTGAATATTGTAAAACTTTTCCTTCCGATTATAATAACATGAACTAAACTTTCTATATTCATCACTTCCTATTTTAATAAGCTGTATAGTTTTATTATCAATTACTAAATTTACTCTATCATCGTTACATTTCTCGATTTTCCCAAGTATTTCCTCTTTATCATTATAGATAACATTATCTTCATCAAAAGTGAAAAAACTACCCAAAAATTTAATTCTATTGCCATCAATATTTAATAAGAATTTTCTCACAATAATATCTTGGTTCGTAAACTTATTTATTGTAATCATATTCCAATTTCCATATAAATATTTTTGACTAGATGGTAATCCAAGCTTGATTTGAATTTTTTGTCTTAGTTTCTTAAAATAAATTAAAAATAAAAAAAGAGGATATGTTATTTCTAATACAATAAATCTATAAAGTCCAGTTAGCAACATCGTATAAATCGAAGTATTATTAACATCAGGACGGGGATAAATTAAAGAGGAAGCATAAATTATTGGGACAAGAAATAATACTGATATTTTTATAACCGAAAGTTGTTTTTGTCGTTGCTTTGTCACTTTTACATTAAATACATCCTCTAGAGTGTCAGTTGTCAATAATAAAGTAGCTACTGCTGTGATTGCCGAAACTAGAGCGGATTCAGATGGATTAATAAAAAATAATACAATTGACAAAGAAATGACAAAAAATATTAAAAATGTTCCCGTTATTATCGTCCTTGAATTTGATTTTTCTTTTATAAAACTCTCTATAGATATCGTGAATATAGAAAAAAGTAATATCCATTGTTGAGGATCATTAAACATGGAAAATAAAGTAAGAAACTCTATCAGACCAAATAAAATTGTTATAAAATAATTAAAGCTCTTTTCCAGTTTATTTTTTCTTTTTGAAACAAAGTAAGTCACTGGCATTTTTGTTAGAAGAAATACCACAAATAAAACTGATAAAACCTGATCTGTCATGCCAAAAATGGAAATGAAGTGAGATCCAAGCAATAACGTTATTATAAATATAATAGTGTCAATAATAGACAAGAGAAAAATAGGCTTTATTTCTTCTTTTTTCATTTTAAATTTATACTCCTTAAAAATAAATTAATAGTTGATTTACAAAATATATTTAAAATAATAGAAAAATTTTCTATAAAACATCTTTGATAATAACGTTTATACAACATTATATCATATTAATTAAATTGGTTCAAATTCACTAACAATTAGTCTTCTATTCTATTAAAAAGGACAAAAGAAGTCAAACTCCTTTTATCCTTTTCATTATTCTTGACGCTGACCAAAATCCTTAATCATCTGCTCCATTTCCTCACGACTTGGTGTCGTAAGCATATAGAGATAGTCTCCTTGCAATTCAGCAAAGGCTGCCGGCATGATTTTCTTTACTTTGAACTGCTGACCATATTTAGCGAGCAAGTCTTCTTCTGAATAAACATAGTTAGCATTGGCGCGACGAGATGTTGCCAAGCAATACTGGGTTTCAAACGGAGACTCTGGGAATGCTTCACCTGCAACGATAGCTGCATAGCCCTTGTACAAATCCAAGGAATGCGCATAGTTATAGACATCAATAGTGAAGCCACCTGCTGGACGGTTATTGTACTCAATGGCAATATAATCATCACCCTCACGGAAGAACTCGATATGGAAGAAACGTTCTTTCATACCAAATTCCTTGACGATAGCCTCACCATACTTGCGAAGTTTCGGATCCATATCTTTAAGAACATAATAAGAATTGTCCATCTTGTAAATCATGAGATCAAGGGGTGTATGTGCATAGTCAAAGGTAGTTGAAAAGACAATATTCCCATCTCTATCCACCAAACCATCGAAGGTACAGATTTCACTAGAGGTAACAAATTTTTCAAAGAAATAAACTGTTGAATGGTCCCATTCAGCCTTAAAGTGGTTTACATCATCTTCTGTTTCAAGTTTGAAGGTTGCTGCTGCACCTACTCCATTGTCAGGTTTTGCAATCATGGGAAGACCGATTTCTTTCACAGCTTTGTCAACATCTGCATCTGTTTCAATGACAGCACCTGGCACAACTGGAACTCCAGCTTTTTTGAAGAGTTTTTTCATCTCAGATTTGAACTTGGTCTTCTTGAGGTCTTCTGGTTTAGCACCAAAAACATTGAACTGTTCACGAAGGGCAGCATCCAACTCAAGCCAGTATTCATTATGAGATTCGATGCGGTCAATTGGACCATGCTTATAGAAAAGAAAGGCAACTGCTCGTTTAACCTCATCCATATTTTCAAGATTATCTACTCGAAAGTACTCCGTCAAGCTATTGCGCAATGGTTCATCTAGTTGTTCGTAGGGTTCTTGCCCAATCCCTAGAACTGTGATTCCTTTATTAGCTAGTTCAATACTAAACTGTTGGAAATTTTGTGGGTAATAGGGTGAAATTACAAGATAATTCATAAGCAACTCCTTTTATAGACTCATATGACCGAGGAAATATGGCATTTGTTTACGCCACCATTCCCAGTCATGGGCAACATCGTGCCCCCATTCTGCAAACCAAGCAGGAATTTGTTTTTGGTCAAAGGCTTCTTTTAACTTGTAGTAAGAAGGCAGGCCATCCTGTTCCCAAGCACCTAGACCTGTACAAACAATAATCTCAGCCTGACGGTAACGATCGATAAACCAACCATCATTTTGATTCCAGATATAATCTACTGGTGAATTTTGATAGATAGCATCATCGTTGTAGTAATCTCCAACAAAGAAACGAGCATCGTAGACACCACTGAGGGCAATTACCTTGGTAAAGACATCTGGATGCTGAAGGAAAAAGTTAAGTGCATGGTAAGCTCCCATAGAGCATCCTGTTGTCATCATACCGTCAAACCAGCCTGTTTTGTGCTTGATAAAAGGAATGGCTTCTTCAATCACGTATCGCTCATAAGCACGGTGCATTTCAGCTTGGTCATGACCATTTTTCCATGTTGCTAGCCAACTCTCACTATCGACACTTGAAAGGGTAAAGAATTGCACTCGACCTTCCTCGATAAAGGATGCACATGCATCAATCATGCCAAAATCATAGTATTCATTGTGGCTACCACCTGAGGAAGCAAAGACAACCACTGGGATACCTGCGTGTCCGTAACGATTAACATACATTTCACGGTTAAGATGACCACTCCAGTGACTAAGATGTTCAATATGCATATCCTGTCTCCTTTATACTAACTACCAATTTTCTGCAAAAAAGCGTAGGCAAGCTGGAAGATTTTCTGACCATGGCACTTCATGGTGAATGGCTCCAGCCTGAACCTTGAGAGAGAGATTTTCCAACTGCACTCCTCCCGCTATCAAATCATGATAATAGCGAAGGGAAGAGTCGATATAGGCCTGCTTAATATTACCAGCCATGAGGGTCTTGTCTGTGTCGTCTGCTTCTTCCGTACCAACATAGATAAAGACACGCTGGTCAGGCAATAGTTTTTTTCGCTCGATATAGCGATCAAAGGCCTCTTGGTGAAGCCAGTTAGCTGATGAGAAAACTCCCAAACATCCAATTTGATCCTGATATTCTAAGCCAATAAACTGGGTAATATTGCCACCTAGAGAAGATCCAACCATAGCAGTGTGCTTGCGATCAGACTTTGTCCGATAGTTTTCGTCGATAAAGGGTTTGACCACTTCCATGACAAACTCAGCGTACTCGACTCCCTTACCACCAAATTGTTGGCCAGGAATGTTGGACTCTTGGAATTTCCATGCCGCATACTCGTTCATTCGCCCAAGACCATCATTGTCAATAGCCACAACAATCATACGGCTGATATCTGGATTTCGCTTGATGGCTGGGATAATCTTCCAGGAATGTCCAACGTAAGATTCCTTACTATAAAAGACATTTTGTCCATCGTGAAAATACACAACTGGGTAGCTTCTATCCGTATCTTTATCATAGTTTTTGGGGAGGAGAACACGTACCCGGCGCTCCTTACCTGTGTAGGGAACCACTAATTTATGCTCTCGCATTTTCAGGTAAAAATAAGATTGATTCATTGTCAGAAAACTCTCTATATTCAAAATTTTATCTTATTATAGCACAAAAATAGAAAAAAAGTCAGTTTCCGTCTAAATTTAGGACAATAAACTAACTTTTTTTACTTATTTTCTTTTTTCCTCTGGTTTTTCTGATTAAAGGAGGTCATCAATTAGCTCATCAACTGCATCCTTCTCAGCTTGAGGCGTAATTTCAGTAATCATGATTCCTGCTACTGCACGTTCAACCAGACCTTCGACATCCATACGTGTTTCATACTGCTCTGCATTCTTAATCTTTGGATTTGTCTTCGGACGATCGGGTGCAAAAATAGTACAACAATCTTCAAACGGCTGGATAGAAATTTCAAAGGTATCAATTTCTTGCGCAATGTCAATGATTTCTAGCTTATCCATAGTTACAACTGGACGGATAATTGGTGTATTGGTCACCGCATTGATAGCCTGCATACTCTCCAGGGTTTGGCTTGCCACCTGACCAAGACTTTCACCATTGATGATGACCAAACCATTTCTCACTTCACGGATACGGTCTGTAATGCGCATCATAAAGCGGCGAGTCAGAGTCATGAGATAAGCTTCTGGAGCCTTAGCCTTAATCTCTTCTTGAATCTCTGTGAATGGCACTTCGATAAACTGGATATTGCCACCGAACTTAGTCAGTTTACGGGTTAAATCTTGGGCTTTTTTGAGGGCACCTGGACTGGTATATGGTGGACTAGCAAAGTGAACAGCTTCGATATCCACTCCACGTTTTAGAGCTAGATAACCAGCTACTGGTGAGTCAATCCCACCTGACAACATGAGCATGCCTTTCCCAGAAGTTCCAACCGGTAAACCACCAGCTCCTCGAATGGTTTCATAAGAAAGATAAGCCGCCTCTTCACGAATCTCCACTTGCAGATTGATATCGGGATTTTTCATCTGGGCTTGTACATTGGGAATAGCTTCAAATACTGCACCACCAAGAGTTTGGTTCAACTCACGACTGTCTAACTCAAAGTTGTGGTCGCTTCGCTTGCTTGAGATTTTAAAGGTCATACCTTCCTTGTAGATGTCCTTCATAATCTCTTGGACAGCAGATTTAAGAACTTCTACAGATTTTTCAACTTTATATACCGGAGAAAAATTTTGAATCCCGAAAACTTGTTTCAGAGACTCTGCCACTGGTTCATAATCTGCCCCATTCAGATAAGCATGGGCACGATCGCGGTCTGCTGTCACTTTGACTTGAGGATAGATGGACAAGACATCTGAGATATTATTACGTAGTTTATTGATGAAGCGCATACGGTTTTTACCCTTGGTTGAAAGCTCTCCGTAGCGAATCATAATTTCTGAATACTGCATGAATACTCCTATCTTACTTTTTTAGTTTGATTGTAGATTAATTTTAGTTTAGTCAAAAATTGCTCAACTTGACTCATATCGTTTTCTAGGTCTAGACTGAGACGAACTGCTGACTGGGCTTTATCTTTTTCAATGCCCATGGCAATCAGGGTCCCAGCAGGTTTCCCAGCCTTGGACGAGCAAGCTGATGTTGTAGAAATGAAAATATCATAGTCTTCAAAAGCATGAACAATGATTTCCCCACGAACACCCTTAATCCCAAAGGTCAGAATATGGGGGGCAAAATCTTCCTCATCTGAGAAGACAAAAATATCTGGATAATCAAGAAGAGCCTGACGGATGACTTCCTTCATCTGACTCGTTTTGTTAGAAAACAATTCCAATCTTTCCATAGCTAGACGCAGTGCCTTGGCTGTTGCTGCAATTCCTGCTACATTCTCAGTTGTTGAACGATAGTCACGCTCTTGGCCACCACCAGTTAAAAGCGGTGTAATTTTCTTGCCAGACTTGATATAGACCAATCCAACACCACGAACTCCGTGGAATTTATGACTAGAGAAGGTCGCAAAGTCCACTCGGTCTGTCAAATACTTTTCTGTTGGTATTTTAGCCAAGGCTTGAACGGCATCAACGTGGAAGGAAATCGTTGGCTTATCAGCTAATAGTTCTGATATAGCTTCAATAGGCTGGATTGAGCCGATTTCATTGTTGACTGCCATAACAGAGACTAGCGTTGTATCAGGACGAAGTAGGTTTTCTAAAGCAGTTACATCTACAAATCCTTTTTCATTTACAGGTGCAAAATCCACTTCAAAACCTTGAGTCTTAAGCCAAAGAGCTGACTCCTTGACTGCTGGGTGCTCAATAGCTGACACAATAATGTGTTTGCCAAATTGTGCTTTTTCAAATGCAACACCTTTGATAACCCAGTTATCCCCTTCAGTACCACCAGATGTAAAGAAAATTTCCTCGCTTTTCTTGCCAATCAAATCTGCAATCTGTTGACGAGAAGCTTCTAAAATTCTGGTAGACTGGTCTCCCAAACGATGGAGACTTGAAGGATTTCCAATAATCTTTGAAGCCACCTGCATATAAGTCTCTAACGCTTCAGGATATGGCTTAGTCGTTGCCGAATTATCAAAGTAAATCATGGTTTCTCACGCTTTCTAAAATCACTCCTTCTATTGTATCACGAAACAGTTCAGGCGACAAGAAAGGCAATTCAGGTTCATTTAAGTTTTTTTTAAAGATTTTCGGTATAATGAATTTTAGTAAAGGAGAGATATTATGTCTAATTATCGTAGAACATCAAAACCTAAAACAGAACACATCAAAAAAGGATTTACTGTTTTTCAAAAAACGATTGCTACTATCGGTAGTATTCTGGGACTGATTACTGCAAGTATCACCATCATGAATGCTATGAATAACAGCAATAATAACTCTAAAAAAGAAACTACGACAACACAGACAACTGTCATAAAAGAGATTCAAAAGGAGTCCCCTCAAGAGAACACTACTCCCAACAAGGATAATACTTCTACAAAGGACAACACACAAGAAGAAACAACAAATCAATCTAGTAGCAGTGAAGAAAGCAAGAAAGAAGACACTAGCAGTAAACAAGAACAACCAACTGCTCCTTCATCTAGCACTCAAACAATAGATACAAAAACGTCTACTACTAATGGAGCTTCCTAAAAGAACGATCTAACAGCCAGTGATTGAATCGCTGGTTTTTTTATTGCTGTCTCCAGCATTTATCAGCAAAAGTTGATCTTTCAACAGAAAAATGATCAGCCTTTCAACCAATCATTTTTTGAATATATTTTAGCTAAAAACTAAAAATAGATAGTGTAGAATAGATACCAGTACCAGCACTCCGTTATTAAGCAAATGAACAGCTATAGAATCAAGAACGTTTCCTCTACGAGCATAGGCTAAGTAAAATATCACTCCCAGTAAAAAATAAGTTACAAACTCTATCGGATAAAACATATGCAGGTAGCCAAAAATAGCAGAACTTATTAACAATTTCAACCACTTTTGATCAGCTTTAAAAAAATAGTGGCTGAAGAATCCTCTAAATACTAATTCTTCCATGATTGGAGCAAATATACCAATTGCAAAATGAAAAGCGATGAAAAATAGAGGAAAAACTCGAGTGACCTGCTCACTTGTAGCCAGCAAGGCCGCATCGTTAGCGGATGTTGGATTTCCAGTAACCACTTGGATCAGAAGAGTACCTACAATCGCTACGACTCGAGTAGCCACATAAAATAAAAGGGCTATTCCAAAATCCTTCCAGGTAAATTTGAGAGTCTTCTGCTGGTCTGGAACTTTCTTTTTATACTGTCTCCAAACAGCAACTAGCAAGAAGGTAGCAAGTAGCAAATACCCAATACTAGTCGTCCACTTTAAGGATAGAGAACTAGAATCTTCGAGAGCCAGCATTCTCATGGGAAATGTATTTATATTTATAATCAGTAAGATCATTCCTATAAATTTTAAACTATTTTTCAACTTTTGCAAACCGCTACCTCTTCTTTCCTGAACTCCAGCATTTCCACTTACTAACGATGCTCATCTATGCTTTCTTTCCTCTTTATGGATTTCTACTCCCTTGATCAGGGATAATAACACAAGGATAACCCCAATATCCAAATTGATTAAACTACCTCCATTAGCAAATAAATACAAACCCAAGCAGGCTTGTGCTATGGGATAGGCATATTTATTAAATTTCATAGATACCCCCAAAAGCTTTCTACCAATAAATGAATAGAATAACTCCTTAATCTTACTCACAAGAAAACATCAAATTTCAGATTTACTTTTCTCTACTAGCTACCTCTAAAGCTCAGCTGACAATGACTCTTCTGATTAACTTGTAAGATCTGATCTATTCTTTTAGGGTTAAACCAGACCATCGAACTACTCAATCATGTTTAGGAACAATTATAGTTTAGCATTTATTTCTAGGAAAAGATTGCTCTTTCTTAAATTGTCATCAAAACATCCTAAATGGTAGAAAAATTGACTTGCGACTTAACACAATCGTAAGTTCTTCGTCCCAAGTTAAAAAATTCTGGTCAAAGAACTTCAGTGGCCATCAGCTTCCTCACTTTAAGAAAAAGCGAACAAGACCAGATTCTGTTTATCAGAAAACTAGTTTTGTCCGCTTTTTATAATCGAGATTAGTCTCTTGATCCAATCTCTATGACTTATACTCTTCGAAAATCAAATTCAAACCGCGTCAACGTCGCCTTGCCGTAGGTATATGTTACTGACTTCGTCAGTTCTATTCACAACCTCAAAACAGTGTTTTTAGCTGACTTCGTCAGTCTTATCTACAACCTCAAAGCAGTGCTTTGAGCAACCTTCGGCTAGTTTCCTAGTTTGCTCTTTGATTTTCATTGAGTATTAGATGCTTTTACATCATCTTATTCGTCGTCTTTTTTCTTTCCCATAGCAAACATACCAAGAAGTGCACCTACAACACCAACGGCTGCAAGGCCGGCATTTTCTTTAGTACCTGTCTCTGGGAGCTTGTATGGATGACTTGCAGGTGCTTGGTAAGTCTTATCTTGTGACATAGCAAGAGCTACAAGAGACTGCTCATCTGTGTATTCTGGAATCTCACGGACAGCTCCTTCTGCCCCATTGACACCACCTGTGTATTCTGGGATTACTTCTTGAACAGCTGCTGCTTCACCATTCACACCACCAGTAAATTCTGGGAATTCTACTACTGGTGCTGCTTCATCGCCTGCTGTGCCAATAGCTTCAGTGTACTCTGGTACTTCATGAACAGCTGCTTCAACACCGTTTACTCCACCTGTGAATTCTGGAACTTCTACTACTGGAGATGGTTCGTCGCCTGCTGTTTCAATTGCTCCTGTGTACTCTGGAACTTCTACTACTGGAGATGACTCGTCACCTGCTGTTCCAATTGCTCCTGTGTACTCTGGGACTTCTACTACTGGTGCTGGCTCATCACCTGCTGTGCCAATAGCTTCAGTGTATTCTGGAACTTCTTGAACAGCTGCTTCGACTGCGTTAACGCCGCCTGTGTATTCTGGGACTTCTACTACTGGTGCTGCTTCATCACCTGCTGTGCCAATAGCTTCAGTGTATTCTGGGACTTCTTGAACAGCTGCTTCGACTGCGTTAACGCCGCCTGTGAATTCTGGGACTTCTACTACTGGTGCTGCCTCATCACCTGCTGTGCCAATAGCTTCAGTGTATTCTGGAACTTCTTGAACAGCTGCTTCAACACCATTTACGCCACCAGTAAATTCTGGGACTTCTACTACCGGTGCTGGCTCATCACCTGCTGTGCCAATAGCTTCAGTGTATTCTGGAACTTCTTGAACAGCTGCTTCAACACCATTTACGCCACCAGTAAATTCTGGGACTTCTACTACTGGTGCTGGCTCATCACCCTTACTTGTGGTTGGAGCTGGTTTCTCTGGTTCTTCTGGCAGTTCTTGGTGGAAGGTCGTCATTTCGTAGAACTCTGGTTTGCCACCTTCCCAAACAAGTTTGACATCCAATAATGGAGACTTATCTCTGACAGCAAATGTTTGGAAGCTTGAGGTAATCTCACCTAGTTCTGACCAAGCATCTGCTTTATCTTCTTTCAGAATACGAGCAAGCACACGAGCTTTCACTCCTTGTGGAAGACTTGAAACAAGTCGGATATGATTTGCGTCTGTTGGTTCTGACAAGTGGTAGACAAGCTCACCTTGTTCTTTCTCAGCCTTGTAGCTTGTCAATACTTTGCCATCCACAAGGTTTGTGTATAGGTTTCCTTGGCTTTCACCGCTGTTTCCTTCAACAGTTGGGTCATTGATTGGTTTCACAAATTCACCATCATTGATAACCAACTCAGTGAAGCCTACAAAACGAGCATCATAGTCTGCTGTAAATAGAACACGGAGATAGTTGGCTTTAACTGGGCTTGAAAGTTCACCCTCGATATAGCGATTTCCTGGCATCTTAGAATCATGTGTCCAGCCATCTGTCAAGGAGTCATCACGTGTTTCATTAGCAAGGCCATCACCAACTGTTACAACATCTGTCCAAGTCTTACCATCTTGACTGACTTGAATCTTACCATCACGGAGATAGTTTTGAGTGCCGTCTTGGATGTAAGCTCTAATCTTCTTAATGTCACGTTCGCTACCAAGTTTCAAGGTAATATGACCGTCTTTACGAGCATAGTCTGAGAACTCTACAAAGTTATTGTAGACACCGTCAAACAACTGATCCAAGTTCTTGATCTTACGAACGTCATTTCTACCGTATGTTGGGTGAATTCCCATTGATGTCGAATCAAGTGTGGTTGGTTGAACTTCTTTTGTCTGAACAAGTAGAGAAGTTGCTGTCACTGCTTGTTCTTGATCAGTCTTATTAACTAGACGAACATAACGTACCAAGGACTTATCAGTCACTTGATTAGCTGGATACCATTCTTGGGCATTTGGAGAGTATTCCAAGTTAAGGGATGGATTTTCAATACCAAGTGCTTGAATGCTTTCAGCTTGGTGAAGACGATCAAGTTTCATACCCAAGTAGCTATTAGCTGGAAGCTTAGTTCCGCTTGGAATTTGCAGGTCATAACGGCCTAGGCTATCATCAACTGGAGTTGACTTCAAGCTTTCAACGTTTGTATCAGTCAATTCGCTATTGCCTGCACGTGTTTCAACTGAGAAGTCAGCGATACGCCACCATAGGTTGATGTTCTTAGTATTGCGAACACGAACGTAGCGAGCTGAAATTGGAGTTTCGATTTCTTTTGTTTGTTCGCCAGTCAAGCGATCCAACTCTTGCCATGAGCTACCATCTGCAGAATATTCAAGAACACCTTCTGCCAATTTATCTCCTGAACCTTGAACCAAACGAACCTTGGTCACAGGTTTAACTTCACCCAAGTCAAGTTGTACCCAACCATTGACTGGAGTTGTGTCTGTTCTATCAGCATTTGCAAGCATGGCTTCAGTATTATCACGTCCGTCTGTAATCTGACCAACTGTTGTATTGTACTTGTACATAAGATTTGGACTGATAGTCACAGTAGCTGACTGTTTAGCACGAGTAACTTCTACAGGGCGGTTAACAGCAATTTCTCTTACAGCAAACCAAGTATTTCCACGATCTGAAGTCGCAATCATACGAACAGCTTTGGCGTTGATGTTGAGGTTTTCAAACTTAAGCAGAGGTTCATTACCAGTGTAGCTTGGTTCTGAAAGGGTTACCCACTCATCATTTTCATTGAGGTATTCAACCTTAGCGTTGTTGAAGGTATCACGAGGATTTGCTTGAGTTCCCATTGCAAAGGTCAAGTTTTGAACTGGAACAGCCTTGTTAAATTTCAAGCCAATGTAGTCACCAGTTTGAATGCTGTTTGGTGATTTGATCAAAGCATGTGTTCCTAAATCACCGTCAGTCACTTCAGCAAGTCCACCTTCGACACCAGTACGGTTTGTGATAAAGGTACTAATGACTTGGTCAGGATGCAAGGCTTTTTGGACTTCTGTTGCAAGGATTTCACGAAGGCCTAGCAAGAATGGACGGATATGTTGAACACCCAACTCAGCTCTTTCATCATGGTCTACATAGTGGAAGGTATAGGTTTGAGACTGTTCATAGAGTTTCAAGCCCTTATAGTAACTATCCCAAAGTTTTGCAGAATCATTCTTTTCGATAGCTTCTGTACCATCAAGAAGAGCACTCAAGGCGTCCATTTGGTCAATAGTATTATCCAACCAATAGTGGATTTGAGCACGCATCTTTTCATCACCAGATGCTTTATATAGTTGAGCTGCAGCTTTAAGTTTAGCAAATTCTGCACGCAATTCTTGACGCTCTGCACTAACATCTTGACCAGCTTTCAACTTAGACATGAAGGTCGCCAATTTCGGTGCAAGTTCAACAGACTCTTCCAATTTCACAACACGACCATCCATGTTTTGGTTGATCATATGTTTACCAAGCTCACGGAAGGCAACTGATGCTTCGCTATCTGTAAACTTACCGTTTTCAACAAAGTTGAAGGCGATGTCATTTACTTTCTTAGCTTCTTCTTCTGACTTCCATTGTTTCCATGCATATTGGGCTGCTGAGAAGAGGGCAATCTTAGAAGGCTCAGATTGTTGCATTGGGTTCAACATGATACCTGATAGGAGACTAGGGTCTACATTCGGATGAAGGAATTTCTCACCACCACCCAAGATCAAGTGTTGTTTAGAGTTATCTGTAACAGGCCAGTTTACCCATAGAGAAACTGGTCGGTAGGTCTTACCACCTGCAGTCAGGTTGTTCTTAAGGTTAGAGAGGAAGTTTTCTGATACTTCACCCCAAATCTTACCACCAGTAAGGGTCATAGAAGTTGAAGTTGGAAGATTTTCATTGAGTGCTTTCAACTCATCTTCACGTCCATTACCCCAATACTGACCTGGAACGAAGATCATTTCCTTACGAAGACCAACATAAGTTGCTTGTTTTTCAGTCAACCAATCTGTCATGTCCTTCATCAAGCGGTTGTAGCTATTGTAGCCACCAACTGGACTTGGAGCATCATCGGCTAGAATACCGAACTCACGGACACCGACATCCATCAATTGAGTGAACTTAGCCTTAATGGTTTCAAGGTCTTTTTGGTAGTCAGCATCGTTGCCAAAACGGATACGGTTGTTCATGAATGGGTGGATAGTCCACACATAACGAGTCTTGTTTTGGTTTCCGACACGTGCCAATTCACGGATTTCAGCTAATTTTTCTTCTGGATAAAGTTCACGCCATTTCTTGTTGTGGTATGGATCGTCTTTTGGTGCAAAGAAGTATTGAGTCAACTTCAAGTCACCACCATAGCGCATCAATTCAGCACGATCAGCATTGCTCCATGGATTTCCATAGTAACCTTCGATAAAGCCACGGTTCTTAATTTCAGCGAAATCTTCAACTGTTACATTACGCAAGACTGGAGCTTCACTTTCATTAAGCATGTGTTTGAGAGTTGTCAAACCGTAGAAGACAGCATCTGTATCCTTACCGACGATAGAGATTGTGTTGCCTTTGATTGACAATGCATAGGCATCAATCTTATCAAAGAGTCCTTGAGATAGACTTGGCATTTCTTTTTCAGCTTGTGAATTTTGACCATGAACGCCAAGGTAGATGTTGGTAGCACCTGCTACAGGTGTTTGACTGCTTGTGTATGAAATTTGATGATCTTGTAGAACACTCTTCAAGCGGTTACGAGTATAGATATCTAACTGATCGCCCATAACAAGATTTACTTGTTTATGGAGTTTCGTAACGCCTTCACCATAAGTTACTTTTTGTGGTGTTGGGAAGACCTTATACTCTTTCTTAAGATAATCTTGACTTTGTGCTGCTGCAGCAACTACGTCGTCACTAGCTGGTTTTGTAGCTACAAAGCTATCAGCAAGTTCAGTTGTACCATCGCTTACTTCTTCAACTTTAGGTTTTTCTGGAGTGACAGGTTTCTCAGGAGTGACAGGTTTTTCTGGAGTAACTGGCTCTTCTGGTTTGCTATCAGAAAGTGGCTTAAGAAGTTGAATCTCTGCTGCACTACCAAATCCACGCACACCTTCTAGAACTTTAAACTCTATCTTATCTGTTTCAATAGCCTCAAAGTTTACTGTTTTTTCTTTGGCATTATTTTCCCAAGTTCCTGAGGCAACTTTAACCATCTGACCATCTTTTTGAGCATAAATTTCATAAGATGTCACGACACCATTGCCTCCACCTGGGCGTGGAAGGTAGGTCAGACCATTTACTTTTTCTGCTGCTTTCAAGTTCATTGCAACAGTGAATGGAGCCTGATGACCAGACCATTTTGAATGCCAGAAAGTATTTGGATCATTGTCAAAGGCTTTTTCGACTGGACCTTCTGCATTGGTACCTGGTAATTCTTGACTAGTTGCAGAAACTGTAAAATGATCATTTGGAATCAAACGTGGATTTACGAATGGTTCATTTGACAACTCAGCACTATGCAAGATTCCTTTGAAGCCACCGATTGTTTCAAGAGGTAGAACCAAGCTATTATGAGCAAAGAGAGGATTAGCTGGATTTGCAATCCGTTCAACCTTTTCACCGTCCACATAAACTTCTGTCACTTGAGGTTTGGTTACAACAGAAATTTGATAGCGTTTGTTCTTTTCAAGTTTCTTGTTGAATTGAATATGGAATTGCTCAAAAGTATAGGCAAGGTAGCCATCCTTATCTGCAAGATAAAGTCGGTTGTTGCCACTTGTTGAGAAGGTTTGCTCGCCATCACCAGTCACAGTCACATCCAATTTCAAGACATGACTTGGACCGACATCACCAACTAGGCCTTCGATAGTGCTATCTTTTTCGAAGTTCAAACCTGCTTCAGTCTTCTGTACTTTCTTAGCAAGATAATCTTTGACAGTCTCAGGATTAATCTTGAACAAGTCTTCTTCAGCTACGGTCTTATCTGGGTTAGACTGTGGTGCATAAACACTTGCTGGTTGAACACGTTCTGCATAGGTCTTGGCTGCACGGTCTGAACCCCAAGTGCGTTCTGCAGTTGATTGCATACTCTTGAAGAAGCGTTTAAAGATATCGTAAGAAGTGAGTCCAGTTTCATGGAGGTCAATATTATCATTCCATACAGCGTGACCACCACCAAGGATATTTGGATTAGATGCTTCTAGACGTGGTCCTCCACCTGTTGAGAAGTCATTTGGTGTCCAACGATTGTATTGAGTTTCATAGTTGGCATAATCGCCATAACTACCTTGACTGTTACTTCCGCTTGGGACACTATAGGTTGGAATATCTGTGATATTGATAATCTTAGCGCCTTGAGCAATAGCATCAGCTGGACGTTGCCATCCGATACTCCAGATATCAACTTCTACATCTTTCCAATCAACTGGCGTTGTACCAGGTTTTGCACTAAGTGAACCCCAAATACGTGGTGTATAGCCTTTGCCTTTGATGTACTGAATCATATCATTGACATAGCGACGATAGCTTTCGCGACTACCGTAGTACTCATCGGTTCCGATATGAACTGTTGAGACACCATGAAGTGGTGCATCCTCTCCATCCAACAATTTATCATAGACTGATTTAACAAAAGCAAGCGTTTCTTCGTACTTGTTGTCCAAGTCCAACATAGCCACACGTTCTACATTGTGTTTACCCCTATAATCGCTAAGACTGCCTTTGTACATAAGGTCAGGTCTAACCTTAACAAATGAAAGAGCGTGACCTGGTGTATCAATTTCAGGAACAAGGTTGATATGCAAAGCTTTTGCTAACTTGATAATTTCTTGCATTTCTTCCTTAGTGTAATGCTCGTCAGATGTTAATTTTTCACCATTTTCACCGACAACATCAGTCTCTACACGGAATCCTGTCTTGGCATTTTTAAGAACATAATCCAGTTCTTCATCTTGAGAAAGATTCTTACCAGCCAAGTGGTCTTTTAGGAAGATATAGTTGTCATTCAAGTGCAACTGAAGATCGTTCATCTTGTAGTAGGCCATGTTGAGCATGATGTCTACAAGCGTATCATAAGGAATAAACTTACGACCTGTATCTAGCATAAAGCCACGGTGACTGAAGCTTGGGAAGTCACGGATTTCTCCGTTTTGCAAATCCTTTTCTCCCATCTGAAGGAGAGTACGAGTTGCGTAAAAGGCTCCTGCGTTGGTCGCTGCTTCTACTGTGATAACTCCATCTTTAATGGTGATACCATAGCCTTCTTTACCATAGCCTTTATCAACAACTTTCTTAAATTCGATCCGTTTTTGAGCTGTTTGATCACCTGTAGCGATTTCTAGCCCACGACTTTCAAGGTCAGTCTGATAGAATTTAGCTTCTTGACCAAATCCAGAATCGCCAACTGAAATCACGGTATCAGCTGTAATAGAAGTTTTGCCTTCAGTTCCATACCATTGTTGAACTGCTGGAGCAACTGCTGGTTTAGTACCAACGCCTTCATCTGCATGTAATCCTTTAATAAGGACTTCAAATTCTTTTGTGAAGGTATGAGTATCCTTGACTTGTTGGACCATTACCTTGACAGTTTGATCTGTTAAGGGTTTGTAGATCTTGTTATTAAGATCTACAACTCCCTGTTTGTTGCTACCAATCAAGCTGACTTGACCTGGTAATTTAGGCAAGATAAGAGATTTTCCATCTTCAGCAACAGCTAATTCTGTCACTTGGCGAATATCTGTTGGTTTGCTAGCGTCTGGAATGTTTGAGTAGGCACGAATTTCTTGAATCCCAACATTTTTCCAGTTCATTGTACCAGCTTGGTAATCTGTGATTTCAAGTTTAAGGTATTTGGCTTGGATAGCTTCTTTCAAGTCAATTTTTTCATCAAGAAGAGGATTCCCTGTTCTTTGATAAGCCAACTTCCATTCTTTAACTCCTGAACCATTCACATCATCCTGACCAGCGTAATAGAGGTTCCATGACTTGATATTTGGATCATTTTGTTCACCACGAAGACGGCGGTCCCAATCAATCTCAACATGCTTAATCACTGTTGTCTTCTCAAGTGTAAATTCGATTGTTGGTTTCTCAACGTTTTGGTCAGTTGCCCAACGAGTATCAGGTTTTCCGTCGATTGCCTTTTCTGCTGTAAATGGTGTGTTGGCTTCATGGTTTGAAGCTGTTGCAGTCGCCTTTTCTAGATGATTGACATCTGGTGTATCTACTACATCTTTAATCGCAGGACTTGCAACTGGTTTCGCCTCAGAAACTGCTTCCTCTTTAGGATTTGTAGCTGGTTTTGAAGCCACTTCTTCCTTAGGAGCAGGAGTTTCAGTTGGTTTTGGAGTAGTTGTTTCAGCTGCAGTTGCTCCAGTTTCTGACGCTGCAGGTTGATCATCTACAGTTCCAGCACTCGCTTCTGCTTTTTCAATAGCTGCTGCTATATCTGCTGGCAGTTTATCCAGAGGCTGAGCCTGTGTTACCGTACCTTCTGTCTCTGAAGGTCCTTCTGTTTCAGCAGCCTGAACCACACTAGCTCCAAAGATACTAGCACCAATCATAACAGAAGCTGCGCCGATTGTAAATTTACGTATACTGTAATGACACCGTTTCTCAAAAAAATGTTTTCCCATTTTTTCCTGTTTCCTTTCATACGCTCACAAGTGGTAAGCGTTCTCATTCCCCTTTAGAAAAAGAGAGGACCTAGAGGGTCCTCTCTGGGTTTTCTTTTTCTCCACGACAATGATTGTGGAGTCTAAGCTCTCTTTTATTGAAAACTTTTTTGTATTTTAATCTTCTTTTCTTTTGACAGCTAAGAGTGCTGCTGAAACTGCCATGCTGACACTAGCGATGAAGAGAGCTGTTTCAGAATTATCTTCACCCGTATTTGGAAGAGCATTTGAATTCACCTCTTTAGATGTATCTTTATTCTCTACTGAAAGTTTTGAATCTTCTCGATACTCTGGTTTTTCCACTACAGGCGCAGGTTGGTTACCTACTGTACCAATTTGGCCTTTGTATTCTGGAATTTCATGGATTGCGCCATCACTTCCATTCACACCTCCGGTAAACTCTGGTACTTCATGAATTGCGGATTCGGCACCATTTACACCACCTGTGAATTCTGGTGCTTGGCTCACAGCTGCTTCTGCTGCGTTAACTCCACCCTTGAATTCTGGAACTTCGTTTACAGCTACTTCTTCTCCTGCCGTTCCAACTACTCCTGTATACTCTGGAAGTTCTACAACTGGCGCTGCTTCATCGCCTGCTGTGCCAAGAACGCCAGTGTATTCTGGAACCTCTACAACTGGGGCTGATTCATCGCCCGCTGTGCCAAGAACGCCAGTGTATTCCGGAACCTCTACAACTGGGGCTGATTCATCGCCTGCTGTGCCAAGAACGCCAGTGTATTCTGGAACCTCTACAACTGGGGCTGATTCATCGCCTGCTGTGCCAAGAACGCCAGTGTATTCTGGAAGCTCTACAACTGGGGCTGATTCATCACCTGCTGTACCAAGAACACCAGTGTATTCCGGAACCTCTACAACTGGGGCTGATTCATCACCTGCTGTACCGATTGGTTCTGTGTACTCTGGAACTTCATGGATTGCGGCTTCAACACCATTTACACCACCTGTGAATTCTGGAAGGTCAACAACTGGGGCTGATTCATCTCCCTTGCTTGAAGTTGGAGTTTCAGGTTTAGGTTCTGGATCTGGAGTTGGGGTAGGTGTTTGGTCTTTCAATTGGTCGAGATAATCTGCAAAGAATTCAAGGATTCTATTTGTCAAAAGATGATTATCTGTTGCAAATTTCATGCTGGCAACAACACTTGCCACTTCCTCTTGATTGCTCTTATTAGTCAATTTTTGAGCTTTAGCCAAGGCCGCTTCATAGGCTGCTGTATCAAGACCTGTTTCAGCAACTTGCGGACGAGCAAAGATAAGCTCTGCAGCTGATTGATATTGGTTACCACCATCGCCATAAGTTCTTGTTCCTGTTAGGACAATCTTCTTAGCTTTGATAGTTTTACCGAAGTCGATATCTTTTGGTTTATTGTTGTCAGCCCAATTAGTTGCATTGAAGGTATGCTCCTTACCTGTTTCATCAGTAACCACAAGAGTCACATCTCTCAAGTTACCATTTGAACCTGAACCACGTGGAACATAACGGAAGCCTGTAATTTCAGTTGGTTCTTTCAAGACCATGGTTGCTGGTTTACCAACATCTCCTCCGCCCCATGATGTATGCCATAGGCTAGACAAGTTGCCATCAAAGGCATTTTCAAGACCTTCACCAGCCTGAGCAGGAGCAGTTAAGCTTGCAAAGTCATCTGCCACAAGAGCTACTTTCTTCATGACCAAAGCGTCTTTCAAAGCATTGACTTTAGCGATTTCTGCTTTAGCTTCTTCTACACTGATGTCATCATCTGCTTGACTGAGGTTGAAGACTGCTTCTTTCAAAGCATCCATAGATTCTTGGGTGTAATTAGTCATGGCTACAGTTGGAAGATAGTTCTTGACTGCATTTTCTGTCATCATCTTACCTGTCAAGACAATCTCTTCGATTTGAAGTCTATCCATCATGAAGTCATTGTAACCACGGAAGTTAGCATTACCACCAGAATCTCCACGAGTATTACTTGCGTTACCTGTAGAGTAGATACCGATCCAAGTATCGCCAGTTTCAGCACCTGTCACAAGGAAGGTTGCTCGTTTCGCTTTCTTAGAATCTGTCCAAGTATTTGGCAATTCATGCACTTCCAAATTACCTGCTTGTCCAGATTGGAATTCTCCCTTACCGACTACAAAGGCATAAGTATTGTCAGATCCAGCTTCATAGTCAAATGTAATACGATAGGTCTTGCCTGCTTCAAAGCGGAAGTTTTGTGGAATTGTTTGGTAAACCAAGTTACGACGACTTACGAGACCATTTGTCTTGAGTGACCAATTTCCTTCGATAACGTCATCAACTTTCTTGCCATTCCAATCACGTTGTGTGTATGGTCCATGTTTTTCAGACAAGTGAGTACGGTTGTCTTCAACACCTTCGATACCACCGATGACAAATGGGAAGATACCTTGACCAACATTTTCAAAGTCTTGTTTGAAGACGCCTGTTGCAGTATCGTGACCATCCCCGTACATATTTGATTCATTTTCAAAAGTACGGATTTCATCAAAGTAAGTTGCTTCATCGCCTGCTTCACGACTCAAGGTCAAGGTTACATTTGATACATCTGAACCTGTTGTGAAGAAAGCATACATATTTTGGAAGTAACTTGTGTTATCAACTGTTGCATTACTTCGACGAGTATTGTGAGCATAGGCTTTTACATAGTTAAGAGCTAGTGACTTGTTGGTGTAGTTGGTTACTTCTTTTTCACCAGTATTAACGGTAATACTTGCTTTAGCATTACTACGGTTGTCTACACCGACATAGACTGCGTATTTAGTATTTGGCTTCAAGCCAGTCAATTTTTGAGTGAGACTAACTTTTTCTTTATTGCCTTGGATGCGGAGCATTTGGTTTGCACCTTGAGACTTCACGATTTCAGCCTTAGAAGCATCTCCCGAAATCTTCCAATGATCCAAAGATTCACTGTTAAATCCTTGGTCATAGATGTGCATTCCTTCACTCCATGACATTTCTGGATTTGTTTGTTTAGAACGATAGAGAACATATGGCTGATTTGCAGTGAGGTCAAGGGTAATCTTACCGTCTTTCACGGCAACTTCTTTTTCCTCAGTCTTACCTTGGTCAGTTAGTTTATAAAGGTAAACCTTACCATTTGCCCAGTCGCTAGGAAGTGTCCAAGTTGTTGCACCTGCTTCAGTATTGAAGTAGTACATTTTTTCCTTGTCACTTTCAAGCTTATTACCATTTGCATCCCAGTTCCAAGGTGTCAAGTAGGCTGAACCATCTTGAATCACACGATCGTTAAGCGTAACAATTCGTTCACGATATTGTGGACTGTTGACATCATTGGATTTACGAGTTACCACAACCTTGTTATTTGCAGCATCGACCAACTCAACTTTCATTTCTGGAGTCCATTTATAGGTACTACCATTGTCAGTCATGGTTACTGGTTTACCATCTTCCCATTTGCTGACTGTGAAGTGTTGGAAGAACTTAGTCATAACGTCATGAGCAAACAAGTTGGTTACATAACCGTTATAATCACTACGTCCTTGCCATCCTTCGAAGTCCTTCATGCTATAACCGCCTAGAAGTGGGTAGTCAGCTGCACCACCATAACTTCTGTAGTCCCCAACCCAAGAATCTTTTTGGTGGTTACGGATAAAGCGAGTGATGGCACTGTTAATACCTTTATTTGTATAGCCACCATAGGTTAAGTCAGCTGCCCAGTGTTGGAAGGTAGAATCATATTCACCACCATGGCCCCACTCAATAGCAAATCGCCAACCTTGTTTGTTAATTTCTTTAGCAATAACATGAGTTGCCCAGGCACCGTTGTCACCTGATTGACCGTTACCCCAAACGTCGACGTAGATGAAGTCTAGACCTTCACCCAACTCTTTCTTCAACTCTTCCCAACGAGCTAGACGCCCATGAGCGAGGTCATAACCAGCATCAATGTTGATACCTTGGTCAAGCCAGTTCCAACCGTAGCTGTAGCTACCATCTGCATTTTTACGAAGAATATCTTCATTAAAGTATTTAGACTCTGGATAAGTTTCTGAAGCGTTGACGTGGATACCGAGGTGGGCACCGTATTTCTTAGCTTTCTCAATAAGAGTCTTAAAGTCTTCAACACCACCGATACGTTTACCGATGTCCGCGTAGTTCAAGTGACCAGAGTCATGTCCTTCACTTCCGTATCCTTTAAGGAGTACACCTTGACCAAGACCATCTGTATGGAGGTTGATCTTCTTGATACCATCCAAGGTCATGAGGAATGGGTTCTGCGCTTGTGAACCAAAGTTCATAGCGATACGGTAAGCTGTAATATCTTTGACTTTTTCCCAACCTTGAGGGTTGTTCATGATGCTACGGTAAGCAATCGCACCATCTTGCCAGTCAACTTTATGGTCAGCATTGGCATCTTCTGTGATGACAACTTTTGCACTTGGAAGTTCTTGAGTGTATGCTGGGAAGACAACTCCATTGTGGGCTTTTTCCCATTGCCATTCAGAGCTATGAATTTCCACGTAGTTAGCATTGCCAATCGTATTCTTATAAGCTGTCAAACGTGTCCAGTCGTAAGAACCACCACCATAGCTATTTTGTGAGTTGCTCCATACACCAGCAGCAAGTTTATCTGTTGAAACAAATCCGTACATATAGCCTTTGGCTAATTCTTTCATTGGATTTGTTACTTCTATATGGTCATCACCACTGACGTGAGTATTGTTTGACATGGTTGCCCCATCAAACTTAGCTCCCGCTTGATCGCTTGATACAGATACCAAGGCATTTCCTAGGAAGCTGATTGAAGAAAGTAGTTTGCGTTCATCATCAATCTTCTGTCCTGGTGTAACTTGGTTATGGTTGACAATCTTAGTCACATCAAAGTGAAGTTGGTTGTCCACCACTTGCAAACGAACGGTCATATCTGCATTGATGAGGTTTTCCTCATCACGGAGTTTCATTTCATACTCGGCAGTCGTTGCATTAATCTTCTTATAAGTAACTTCAGGAGTCACAGCGTGCTTGTTAATCACAACTTGATTAATCGGTTGCACTTGACCTGGAAGCTTGTTGCCATTTAGGACGTACTCTTTAATACGTGGGAAGGCTTGGTCGATGACTGCTTTCAATACTGTAGATTCGATAGTGTCGTACTTGACATTGCTATCGTCTACTGTATCACCTTTTTCTTTTTCAGCAGCCTCTTGGTCGTTTTTCACGCCTTCTTGGTCATCTGTTTTAACATTTACAATGGTTCTCTCACTGCTATAGCTTCCAGCCTTAAGAACGATTTTCTTCTCATCTTTGAGCTTGTCATTTACAGCAGATGGTAAGGTAAGTGTGTCAAAAAGTTTGACATCATTGTTTGTTGCGTTAAGTTGTCCATCTGATTTGAGGCTGATCGTCAAGTGGTTGACAGAACCATTTACTGGTGCTGCAACACGACCACCTTGGTACCAAAGTCCACTACCGTTTGTCTTGTATTCCCAGAACCATCCACCTTGGTCGTAACCTACAAAAACGTTGTTATCAGTGTCTTTGAATTTCATGAAGACACCGAAGCGAGATTTACCTGTTTCAGATTCTTCTTTAAAGGTCAAATCAACTGTGGCATTTCCATTAGCATCAACTGTCAAACCATCTTTTTCAAACAAGGCTGGTTTCTTACCATTGTCATTTTGAGCAGTTGAAGCTAGTTGGTTGTAACGAACTCCATTTTCTTCACGGATTGTTACTGTTCCCTGTTGGTCTTTATTTTCAACTGTTTTCCATTCTGGAGTAACTTCTTTTGATTCAGTCGGTTTATTCTCAGCTGGCTTGTTCTCAGCAGGTTTATTTTCTGCTGGTGTTTCTTCTTTTGGCTTATCTTCCTTAGGTTTATCCTCTTTTGGTTTTTCTTCCTTGTCCTCAACTTGTTTATCGAGAGCATCTAGACCAGCTGGTTTCGTTGTTTCAATACCCTTGATGTAGTTTTGAATCCACTCTAGCTGAGCAGGTGAGAAGAGAATACCTCCACTACGTTTACCAGATACACCATTTTGGTGAATACCAATCAATTTCCCATTTTCATCGAAAATTCCACCACCGCTGGCACCAGGTTCACTTCCTTGATAGCTAATGCCACGAACACCTTCTCCGTGATTGTTAATAGCTTCAACAGTGGTATTAAGGATTGGATCGAGCTCGCCTTTTGGATAACCAAAAACATGCACCTTATCTCCCACCTTAATTGTAGATGGTTTATCCAAAACTTCAACTGGAGCATTTGCAAGTGGACTGCGAAGTTTGACAATGGCTAAGTCATTTTTATAACCTTTTAGGAAACCTTCACGATCCCAGTGTTTCACATCATTCTTACTGAATTTGACATCCGGTGCCCCTTTGTAAGAAACTGTATAAACATCGTCATCACTTTCAACATTATCAGCTACTTTACGATTATTGCCATCTGGAACATCTTTGATAAAGTTATGAGAAACAGACAAAACGAGATTTTCCCCGATAACGATACCACTACCAAGCCCTGCAGCACTTTTAATTTCGACAGTCGCACCGTAGTTTAATATCCCATTTTTTGTTTTAGCAACATCTTCTGGGACTAGGCTTTTATCTTCTTTTTCTAGTTCTTCTTTTGAGGCAGTGCGGCCATTTTCTTCAGCCTTATCAAGTTTTCCACGTAGTTCTTCAGGAAGAGTATCTGAAGCTGCTGAGCTTGTTGCAGTTTCTTTTTCTTTTGCTAGCAATTCTTCTTCAGTCTTTGGTCCTTCAGTTACTTCAGGAGAACCCTGATCTTCACCAGGTTTTGGCGCTTCAAAGTCATGCCCATCATCCTCTTTAGCATTGGCAAGAGCTGCCGCCAAATCAGCTGGCATATTCGCTGTTGAACCTGTTTGTCCAGAATCTGCGAGAACAGTGCTAGTTCCAAAGAAAGCTGCACCAATCATAACAGAAGCAACCCCTAATGAAAATTTCCGAATACTATATTTGCAACGTTTTTCAAATAATCCTTTATCCATCGGTTTTTTTGTTCCTTTCAGTTTACCAAGTAAGCGTTTGCATTTTGTTTTAAAAAAATATCCTCCTCAATTTTTAAACACTTCTGAATAAACATATAATTTTTTCTATACCAATTTAATATATCAAAAACAGTTTAAAAAATCAATAGTTTAATAGGTAAAACTAGTAAAAGTAAAATCCAATTATTGGGCAAGTCTGAAACGATTTTCAGATGGCCTTATTTCTAAAGAAATCGCTATAAAAAAGGGCTCTATAATATTTGTAGTGGGTAAATCCCCTATAGATATTATGGAGCCTATTTTGTTGTAGAAAAAAAGTCCCATATGACCTATAATGAAAAGCGACAAAACAACTCATTAGAAAGATTCAT
>NZ_JASHDL010000013.1:0-62700 GCF_047463635.1 Streptococcus infantis | reverse complement strand
AAAAGCTAAGATAGCCGACGAAGTTAAGAAATCTAACCCAACCGTAACTGATGTTAAAGTTGGCAAAGATGGTACAACAACTGTTACATACCCAGATGGTACAACAGCGGTTATCCCAGCAGATAAGGCAGTTAAGAAATCAGCTGATAAAGTCGTTAAGGATCCATCAGTAACACCAGTTACAGATCCAAGCAACTTGACTGATGCAGAAAAAGCTAAGATAGCCGACGAAGTTAAGAAATCTAACCCAACCGTAACTGATGTTAAAGTTGGCAAAGATGGTACAACAACTGTTACATACCCAGATGGTACAACAGCGGTTATCCCAGCAGATAAGACAGTTAAGAAATCAGCTGATAAAGTCGTTAAGGATCCATCAGTAACACCAGTTACAGATCCAAGCAACTTGACTGATGCAGAAAAAGGTAAGGTAGCAGATGAAGTTAAGAAATCTAACCCAACTGCGAAAGATATCAAGGTTAACAAAGACGGATCAGTAATTGTAACCTTTGAAGATGGCACCACAGCCTTTATCCCAGCAGATAAGACAGTTAAGAAATCAGATGGTTCAGTAGCAGGTAATCCAGCTGCTAACCAAGATTCACCTGCTCAAGCACCAGCTAAGAAAGCAGGAGCGAAAGAATTGCCAAATACTGGTACAGAACAATCTAGCGCTTCACTTGCTTTAGCACTTCTTGCAGCAGCGACAGGCGGACTCCTCTTCGCTAAAAAACGTGAGGAAGAAGAGTAAGAAATTACTCAAATAAAGCAAAACTGAGAATCTCAATTCTATGAATTTGCTAGAAAAACCGTAAGAAGAAATTCTTACGGTTTTTTTGATGGATAATGATTAGGAGAATGGTGAAATGTCAGTCTTACAGATCTTTGAAATGCTAATACTCTTCGAAAATCTCTTCAAACCACGTAAACTTCGCCTTGCCGTATATTTGTTACTGACTTCGTCAGTTCTATCCACAACCTCAAAACGGTGTTTTGAGCAACCTGCGGCTCGCTTCCTAGTTTGCTCTCTGATTTTCATTGAGTATAAGACTGCTAAAAATATTTCTAGAAATTAGTTTGATTTTCCTAATCGATTTGTTCATACCTTATTTCAATCTACTATAACATCTGGAGAGGACAGTCGTTGTTCTCTCCATTTTTATATCCAGAGATAGAAGGATTTGTTGAAAAACTAAAAGATAAAACTATAAATCTCAGTAAAAAATATTTACTAAAATTTTTTAATACTGTTAAATAAGTTGTATGAATATAAAAATGGATAAATCTCTTATAGTAGGGCTGAAATACATCACTAGATGCATGTTTATTTCTTTAGTTCTATTTGTTAAAGAATTACTAAGTTTCCGATAAAAGATGTAAAAAAATATTGAATTCAATATATATAGTGCGTTTTTTATAAAAAAGTAACCGCTAACACTTGATTTTTATAAATATAGTGATATACTAAATTTGTGTAAAAAAATTAAAGGAGATAAACATGAAGTTTCATTTTAATGAGCGTCAACGCTTTTCTTTACGTAAGTATAGTTTTGGTTTAGCCTCTGTTCTTTTAGGAACTGCCTTCTTTTTGAGTGGGCAAGTTGCTAGTGCTGATGAGGTAAATGTTTCAGAAACATTGCTCACCTCCGTAGTATCTGTTAGTCCAGAAAGTTCAACAAGTACATCGGAATCTTCAGTACCAAGAACTTCTGAATCAAAACCTACAGTAGCAGATAAGTCTGCTCTATCACCAGAAACTGCCGATTCAAAACCAACAGTAGCTGATAAACCTGTTGTAACACCAGAAACAACTGAAGTTTCTTCAGATTCTGAAAAAGCTGCAACAGAAAGTCCAAAATCTGAGAAATCAGAAGTATCAGCTAAAGAATCAAGTGAAGATACGGCAAAAACAACTGAAGGTAAAGCTGAAGTTGAAGTTGCTGAAAAAGATGATAAGTCTACTGATAAAGCTCCAGCTGAAGCACGCCGTTCAACACGTACACGTCGAGCTACTTCAGAAAATAAACGTGAAGTATCAAATTGGAGTGAGTTTGTTTCAGCCTTAGAGGATGGAAATGTCAGAGAAATCACTGTAAATGGTGATGTCGTAGCTCAAGGTGATAATGGTAATACCGACAATGGACGTTCAGGATCTGTTGACCGTAAGACTACTATTCATGCACAATCTCGCCCAGTTACGATCCAAGGTAAGGATGGCAATGCTCGTCTTGAACTTTTGTCACACACTTTGGAGTTGACAGGAGCTAGCTGGGAACTAAATCTTAAAAACCTTAAAATAGCGACTGCTAATTCTAAAGGTCCAATTGATTTATCAAGAACTAGCGGTTCAAATACTGTTACCTTTGAAAATGTAACTAGTGTTGGTTCATCACTTTATGGTGGTGGTGGTAACACCCATGTCGTTATCAAAGGAACTACAACTTCAACAGTTAGTGACAGTTATCAAGCTGCAAATGGTCAAACTCAACACGTACAACGTAATGTTGGAGCTGCTGGTCACTCAGACCAACGTCGTGAGTCAAATATTCACGATGCTAAATCTGTAACAGTTGCTGAGGGGGCTAGCTTAACGCTTAATCGCTCTTCTCAAGGTGATGCTATTACTCTTGAAAGTGGAGCTAAGGTCAGTGTAAAAGATAAAGCTAGTCTTACTATCAACATGAACACTGGCAATGGATCCGAAAATGCTCGCTACCACAATGCTGGTATTTTCATGGCTGATAGTGGTACCGTAGAAACTGGCAAAGGCTCTAAGTTAGTCCTAAATACTAGTATCGGTCAAGGTATTTCAATTGGTATAAACCGTCCAGGGGATCAATTTACCGATAAGGATCGTTACGGTGGTTACGGTGCTGGTAACAACGGTCGTAAAAATGGCCCTAGCCGAGTTCTAATTGGCGAAGAAGGAACATTTGAATTTCATGGCCGTGATGGGATTATGATGGGGAATCACTCAGAACTTGTCACAGGTCAAAATGCCAAAGTTCGCTTTGAAAATAAAGGTCGTGGTGTTGCCCTTGATTTCGGAAATGATTCAAGAGTAGTCTTTGGAAAACATTCGAACAATACTTTCCATTCAGTAGGTAAAGGTAAAAATGAGGATACTAAGACACCTTCAGGTAGTTACGATGGGTACAACTATATCGGTCTGAATGAAAATGGTAAAATCTTAGTAGATGACTTTGCGACTTTCCGTGTACAAATGGATGACCGTACGTATAAGGATAAGAATGGTCACAGTTGGGATAATGACTGGGATGATGTCATTTCCCTTGATTCTAGGAATGGTCGTAAGAATGAGCCACTTTTCCAAGCGAATAAGGGTTCTATTGTAGATATTCGAGATGATAATACTAACTACTATGCTGAGTTGATCTCAGTAGCATTGGGAGCTAGTACAAACACTTATTTCCAGTTTAATAATCCGCTATATGTTTCCTTTATGAGATACACAAAATCAGATGGTACATCAGCAGGTGACATTACCGGGAAACTACCAATAACTATTCCTCAAGGGAACAATCCACAGGATATTGGCCACGGAAATATTCTTTATATCTCAAATAAATTAGAAGCTTCAGGGAACCGAGTCGAATTTAATGGTCCAACAAATAATGCAGGTGTTGGGACCTATACGGTTTATTCCATGAACAAGGATGGTAGGGATGCACAAAGTCATAATAAACAGAGTTCTGTTTGGATGAATATCCAGGGCGGATCTATGTCTATTGCTGGTTTCCAAAATAATAGAGCACACATAGAACCTGCTAATGCCACATCTGTACCAACAGGTTCTTCTACTGGGGGAGTTGTTGCCACAGATAGGACTTATGGTATTGACCCGGTAGGTGATAACCGTCAAAATATTTGGGTATCAAATGGTTCTAAAATCAACCCGACTGGTGTTCATAAAAATGTCATCAAATATGTGTACGAAGATGGAACTTCAGTTAAAGAAGATGTTATTCAGTCATCAAACTGGAATCGTACCTTGGATGTCTCTATTGACCAAGAAGGCTTTAAAAAGATTTTAAAAAATTCAAGTGTTACTAATGGTGATGAGTTCTTAGCCGCCTACAGTAAGGCTAAGTATCACATTTCTGATATTGATGGAGATAATATAGCTGATACTGGTTGGAAAGTTGATGGAACAAATTCAGGTACTTATAATTATGGTACTATCGCTTCGCCAAAACTCGAAGGCTATAAAGCAGAAATCAAGTCAAGTAATGTTCCAGGATTAGTAGCTGGGGCTAAAGCTGATTCAGTTTCTGTTTCATATGATTCAAGCAATGCACCAGAAACGCTTATTGATGCTCAAGCAGGTAAACGTACCGTTTCAGAAACTTATTGGCGTAATATTGTAGCCAAATCTGATTTGGGTGTCTATGAAACAGTTGTTGTCTATAAAAAAGTAAAACAAAAAGCTATTGTCAAATATATTGATACAAGTGCTAACAACAAGGAGTTGGCAAAAGATACAGTTGAAGGTACAGCTGGTGAAACGATTACCTACTCAACTGAAGCTAAGATTGCTGATTTTGTTAAAAAGGGTTATAAACTTGTAGAAGATGGATTCAAAAAGGCCTCTGAAGATCAAAAGAAATTTGATGATGATGAAAACATTGATCAAGAATTCATAGTTAAATTAGCTCACGATGTAACACCAGTTGGACCAAATAACCCACATAAACCAACAGATCCAATCAATCCAAATGATCCAAACAGTCCTAAATACCCTGCGGAAGATCAATGGAAGAAAGATGTAACGTCAACAGTTCATTATGTGGTATCAGACGGTAATGCAACTGCCCCAGCTGATAAGGTTCAAAATGCACAATGGACACGTACCTTAAAACTTGATAAAGTTACAGGTAAAGTTCTCTCATC
The DNA here is from genome assembly GCF_047463635.1 of Streptococcus infantis. GTDB lineage: Bacteria > Bacillota > Bacilli > Lactobacillales > Streptococcaceae > Streptococcus > Streptococcus infantis_W. The sequence continues at coordinate 57,789 of NZ_JASHDL010000013.1, read as the reverse complement.
TACTCCATGGGCATCGAATAAGGCTAACTATGATGCAGTTCCAACACCAGGATTGACAGGTTACTACGCTGATAAAGGAAGTGTTGCTTCTAAGACAGTCACTCAAGAAAATCTTGAAGAAACTGTTACTTACAACCCACTTGGAAAATTGGTTCCAAAACCAGAGACACCAAAAGATCCAAACTTCCCATCAACACCAGAAGTGAAGTATCCAAATGATCCAAACGATCCAACAAAACCAGGTAAACCAGTTGTGCCTAATGTACCAGGCTACAAACCATACTTGCCAGATCCAAACGATCCAACGAAACCAGGTCAACCAGTAGAACCAGGAAAACCAATCACTCCTGAAAAACCAGGTGAAGATACGCCGATTATCTACCGCAAGGCAGATCAAAAAGCTACTATCAAGTATGTAGACCAAAATACTGGTGCAACACTTGAAAGTGATCAAGTAGGTGGTAAATCAGGTGAAGCTATTGCCTACTCAACTGCAGCTAAGATTCAGAAATACCAAGATCGTGGCTATGTTCTTGTAAGTGATGGATTCCCAGCAGGAGCTACCTATGACAAGGATGAATCAGTTGATCAAGAATTCGTAGTTACCTTGAAACACGATGTAACTCCAGTTGGACCAAATAACCCACATAAACCAACAGATCCAATCAATCCAAATGATCCAAAGAGTCCAAAATACCCTGCGGAAGATCAATGGAAGAAAGATGTAACATCAACTGTTAAGTATGTGGTATCAGACGGTAAGACAACTGCCCCAGCTGATAAGGTTCAAAATGCACAATGGACACGTACCTTAAATCTTGATAAAGTTACAGGTAAAGTTCTTAACCCTGATGCACCATGGGCATCTAATAAGGCTAACTATGATGCAGTTCCAACACCAGGATTGACAGGTTACTACGCTGATAAAGGAAGTGTTGCTTCTAAGACAGTCACTCAAGAAAATCTTGAAGAAACTGTTACTTACAACCCACTTGGAAAATTGGTTCCAAAACCAGAGACACCAAAAGATCCAAACTTCCCATCAACACCAGAAGTGAAGTATCCAAATGATCCAAACGATCCAACAAAACCAGGTAAACCAGTTGTTCCAGATGTACCAGGCTACAAACCATACTTGCCAGATCCAAACGATCCAACGAAACCAGGTCAACCAGTAGAACCAGGAAAACCAATCACTCCTGAAAAACCAGGTAAAGATACGCCGATTATCTACCGCAAGGCAGATCAAAAAGCTATTATCAAGTATGTTGATACCAGTGACAATAATAAGGAATTAGCAAAAGATGAAGTTTCTGGTAAATCGTATGAAGCCATTAACTACTCAACTGCAGCTAAGATTGCTGATTTTGTTAATAAGGGTTACAAGCTTGTAGAAGATGGTTTCACAAACTCAACTGAAGATCAAAAGAAATTTGATAGTGATGAAAACATTGATCAAGAATTCGTAGTTAGATTAGAACACGATGTAACTCCAGTTGGACCAAATAATCCACATAATCCAACAGATCCAATCAATCCAAATGATCCAAAGAGTCCTAAATACCCTGCGGAAGATCAATGGAAGAAAGATGTAACGTCAACTGTTCATTATGTGGTATCAGACGGTAAGGCAACTGCCCCAGCTGATAAGGTTCAAAATGCACAATGGACACGTACCTTAAAACTTGATAAGGTGACAGGTGAAGTTCTCTCATCTACTCCATGGGCATCGAATAAGGCTAACTATGATGCAGTTCCAACACCAGGATTGACAGGTTACTACGCTGATAAAGGAAGTGTTGCTTCTAAGACAGTTACTCAAGAAAATCTTGAAGAAACTGTTACTTACAAGCCACTTGGAAAATTGGTTCCAAAACCAGAGACACCAAAAGATCCAAACTTCCCATCAACACCAGAAGTGAAGTATCCAAATGATCCAAACGATCCAACAAAACCAGGTAAACCAGTTGTGCCTAATGTACCAGGCTACAAACCATACTTGCCAGATCCAAACGATCCAAGTAAACCAGGTCAACCAGTAGAACCAGGAAAACCAATCACCCCTGAAAATCCAGGAAAAGATACGCCGATTATCTATGTACCAAAAACTAATGATGTGACGCAACCAACAAAACAAACTGTTAAGTACACAAGTACAGATGGTAAAGCTCAGGTACCTTCAGATAAGATTCAAAATGACTATACTTTCACAGGTAAGAAGAATCAAGCTGATGGTACAACAACATGGACTGAAAACAGTCATACTTACGGTAGGGAAAGTGTTCCAGTAGTTTCTGGTTACTACGCTGACAAGTCTGAAGCAGGTAGTAAAACAGTCACTCCAACCAATCCTAATGCTGAAGATGTTGTAACTTATAAACCACTTGGTAAGATTATTCAAGTAGATGAATCAGGAAATGTTATTCCAGGTTCAGTATCTAAGACTTATGAAAATAACCCATTGAATCCTAAAGAAGCAGCAGAAACTAAAATTCCAGATGCACCAACAGGATATGTGATTAAGGAGGAACAACCACAAGCATGGGGTTACAATATTGTTGATAAAACTATTGAACCAAATGATGAAAGTGATCCAGATCGAATTTCACAAGATACGAAGATTGTTTATGTTAAGGCAGACCAAAAAGCAGTGATCAAGTACGTTGATCAAACAACTGGTCAAACCCTTGCCAATGATCAAGTCGGTGGTAAATCAGGTGAGGCAATCAACTACTCAACTGCGGACAAGATCAAGTACTATGAAGATCGTGGCTATGTTCTTGTAAGCGATGAATTCCCAGCAGGAGTTCACTTCGATACCGATGCATCAGTAGATCAAACCTGGACAGTAACCTTGAAACACGGTGAAACTCCAGTTGGACCAAACGATCCACATAATCCAACAGATCCAATCAATCCAAATGATCCAAACAGTCCTAAATACCCAGCGACAGATCAATGGAAGAAAGATGTCACATCTACTGTTAAGTATGTGGTATCAGATGGTAAGGTAGCAGCCCCAGCAGATCATGTTGAAAACGCGACATGGACACGTACCCTTACCTTGGATAAAGTCACAGGTAAAGAACTTTCAGCGACACCATGGGCATCAGATAAGACAGCCTACGCTGCAGTTCCAACACCAGGTTTGACAGGATACTACGCTGATAAAGCAAGTGTTGCTTCTAAGGCAGTTACTCAAGAAAACCTTGAAGAAACTGTTACTTACAAACCACTTGGAAACTTGGTTCCAAAACCAGAGAAACCAAACGATCCAAACTTCCCATCAACACCAGGTGTTAAATATCCGAACGATCCAACAGATCCAACGAAACCAGGTCAACCAGTCGTTCCTGATGTACCAGGTTATGAACCACACCTTCCAGATCCAAACGATCCAACGAAACCAGGTCAACCAATCCAACCAGGAACACCTGTAACACCTGATAAACCAGGGGAAGATACGCCAATCATCTATGTACCAAAAACAAATGATGTGACGCAACCAACTAAACAAACGGTAACGTTTGAAGGAGCAGGAACAGCTACTCCAGCTGATAAGGTTCAAGATAACTTCACCTTTACTGGTAAACAAAAAAATGGTACGACAACATGGGATCAACCTAATCACACTTATGGTAAAGAAACAGTTCCAGTAGTTAAAGGTTACTACGCTGATAAGAAGGAAGCTGGATCTAAGACAGTTACTCCAGATCAACCAGAAGTTACGGATAAGGTTACTTATAAACCACTTGGTAAGATCATTCCAGTTGATCCAGAAGGAAACCCAATTCCTAAAGCACCAACTCCACAGTACAACAATGATCCACAAGATCCAACTAAGGGTGGCGAGACTCCAACTCCAGTTATCCCAGGTTATGTGACAGATACACCAAGTGTAACACCTAATGACCCAGGATCTGATACACCTGTTGTCTACCGTAAGGCGGAACAAAAAGCTATTATCAAGTACGTTGACCAAACAACAGGTCAAACCCTTGCCAATGATCAAGTCGGTGGTAAATCAGGTGAGGCAATCAATTACTCAACTGCGGATAAGATTAAGTACTACGAAGATCGTGGCTATGTTCTTGTAAGCGATGAATTCCCAGCAGGAGTTCACTTCGATACCGATGCATCAGTAGATCAAACCTGGACAGTAACCTTGAAACATGGTGAAACTCCTGTAGGACCAAATAATCCACATAACCCAACAGATCCAATCAATCCAAATGATCCAAACAGTCCTAAGTACCCAGCGACAGATCAATGGAAGAAAGATGTCACATCTACTGTTAAGTATGTGGTATCAGATGGTAAGGTAGCAGCCCCAGCAGATCATGTTGAAAACGCAACATGGACACGTACCCTTACCTTGGATAAAGTCACAGGTAAAGAACTTTCAGCGACACCATGGGCATCAGATAAGACAGCCTACGCTGCAGTTCCAACACCAGGTTTGACAGGATACTATGCGGATAAAGCAAGTGTTGCTTCTAAGGCAGTTACTCAAGAAAACCTTGAAGAAACTGTTACTTACAAACCACTTGGAAACTTGGTTCCAAAACCAGAAACACCAAATGATCCAAACTTCCCATCAACACCAGGTGTTAAATATCCGAACGATCCAACAGACCCAACGAAACCAGGTCAACCAGTTGTTCCAGATGTACCAGGTTATGAACCACACCTTCCAGATCCAAACGATCCAACGAAACCAGGTCAACCAATCCAACCAGGAACACCTGTAACACCTGATAAACCAGGGGAAGATACGCCAATCATCTATGTACCAAAAACAAATGATGTGACGCAACCAACAAAACAAACGGTAACGTTTGAAGGAGCTGGTTCAACCACACCAAAAGATGATGTTCAAAGCGACTATACCTTCACAGGTAAGAAGAATCAAGCAGATGGTACAACAACATGGACTGAAAACAGTCATGACTATGGCAAAGTAAAAGTCCCAGTCGTTGAACACTATTATGCGGATAAAGCTGAAGCAGGTGGTAAGACAGTTACACCAGAACACCCAGAAGCTACAGATAAAGTGGTTTATAAGGAACTCGGTAAGATCATTCCAGTTGACCCAGATGGAAACCCAATTCCAAATGCGCCAACTCCACAATATACGAATGATCCAAACGATCCAACTAAAGGTGGTGTAACCCCAACACCAGTCATCCCAGGTTACGTGACAGACATTCCAAATGTAACACCATCTAACCCAGGAGCTGATACCCCAGTTGTTTACCGTAAAGCAGATCAAAAAGCAGTGATCACGTACGTTGATCAAACAACTGGTCAAACCCTTGCCAATGATCAAGTCGGTGGTAAATCAGGTGAGGCAATCAATTACTCAACTGCGGACAAGATCAAGTATTATGAAGATCGTGGCTATGTTCTTGTAAGCGATGAATTCCCAGCAGGAGCTCACTTCGATACCGATGCATCAGTAGATCAAACCTGGACAGTAACCTTGAAACATGGTGAAACTCCTGTAGGACCAAATGATCCACATAACCCAACAGATCCAATCAATCCAAATGATCCAAACAGTCCTAAGTACCCAGCGACAGATCAATGGAAGAAAGATGTCACATCTACTGTTAAGTATGTGGTATCAGATGGTAAGGTAGCAGCCCCAGCTGACAATGTTCAAAATGCACAATGGACACGTACCTTAAATCTTGATAAGGTGACAGGTAAAGTTCTTAACCCTGATGCACCATGGACAGCGAATAAGACTAACTATGATGCAGTTCCAACACCAGGATTGACAGGTTACTATGCGGATAAAGCAAGTGTTGATTCTAAGACAGTCACTCAAGAAAATCTTGAAGAAACTGTAACCTACAAACCACTTGGAAACTTGGTTCCAAAACCAGGAACACCAGACGATCCAAACTTCCCATCAACACCAAAAGTGAAGTATCCAAATGATCCAAACGATCCAGGTAAACCAGGTAAACCAGTTGTTCCAGACGTACCAGGCTACAGACCATACTTGCCAGATCCAAAAGATCCAAGCAAACCAGGTCAACCAGTAGAACCAGGTAAGGAGCTACCAAACCTTCCAACAAACCCAGGTGACGACACACCAATCATCTACGTACCAATCGTAAATGATGTGAAGAAACCAACTAAACAAACAGTTAAGTTTGAAGGAGCAGGCGATAAGACTCCAGGAGACAATGTCCAAGACGATTTCACATTCACTGGTAAAGAAAATAAAGCTGATGGAAGTACAACATGGAATGAGAAGAGCCATACTTACGGTAAGGTATCAGTTCCAGTAATTCCAGGTTACTACGCTGATAAGACAGAAGCAGGCGGTAAGACGGTTACTCCAGAAAATCCTGAAGCAACAGATACAGTAACCTACAAACCACTTGGAAACTTGGTTCCAAAACCAGGAACACCAGACGATCCAAACTTCCCATCAACACCAAAAGTGAAGTATCCAAATGATCCAAACGATCCAGGTAAACCAGGTAAACCAGTTGTTCCAGACGTACCAGGCTACAGACCATACTTGCCAGATCCAAAAGATCCAAGCAAACCAGGTCAACCAGTAGAACCAGGTAAGGAGCTACCAAACCTTCCAACAAACCCAGGTGAAGACACACCAATCATCTACGTACCAATCGTAAATGATGTGAAGAAACCAACTAAACAAACAGTTAAGTTTGAAGGAGCAGGCGATAAGACTCCATCCGACAAGGTCCAAGACGACTTCACATTCACTGGTAAAGAAAACAAAGCTTCTGGAACTACAACATGGACTGAGAAGAACCATACTTACGGTAAGGTATCAGTTCCAGTAATTCCAGGTTACTACGCTGATAAGACAGAAGCCGGTGGTAAGACAGTTACTCCAGAAAATCCTGAAGCAACAGATACAGTTACTTACAAACCGCTTGGAAACTTGGTTCCAAAACCAGGAACACCAGACGATCCAAACTTCCCATCAACACCAAAAGTGAAGTATCCAAATGATCCAACAGATCCAGGTAAACCAGGTAAACCAGTTGTTCCAGACGTACCAGGCTACAGACCATACTTGCCAGATCCAAAAGATCCAAGCAAACCAGGTCAACCAGTAGAACCAGGTAAGGAGCTACCAAACCTTCCAACAAACCCAGGTGAAGACACACCAATCATCTACGTACCAATCGTAAATGATGTGAAGAAACCAACTAAACAAACAGTTAAGTTTGAAGGAGCAGGCGATAAGACTCCATCCGACAAGGTCCAAGACGACTTCACATTCACTGGTAAAGAAAACAAAGCTTCTGGAACTACAACATGGACTGAGAAGAACCATACTTACGGTAAGGTATCTGTACCAGTAATTCCAGGTTACTACGCTGATAAGACAGAAGCTGGTGGTAAGACAGTTACTCCAGAAAATCCTGAAGCAACAGATACAGTTACTTACAAACCGCTTGGAAACTTGGTTCCAAAACCAGGAACACCAGACGATCCAAACTTCCCATCAACACCAAAAGTGAAGTATCCAAATGATCCAACAGATCCAGGTAAACCAGGTAAACCAGTTGTTCCAGACGTACCAGGCTACAGACCATACTTGCCAGATCCAAAAGATCCAAGCAAACCAGGTCAACCAGTAGAACCAGGTAAGGAGCTACCAAACCTTCCAACAAACCCAGGTGAAGACACACCAATCATCTACGTACCAATCGTAAATGATGTGAAGAAACCAACTAAACAAACAGTTAAGTTTGAAGGAGCAGGCGATAAGACTCCAGCCGACAATGTCCAAGACAACTTCACATTCACTGGTAAAGAAAACAAAGCTTCTGGAACTACAACATGGACTGAGAAGAGCCATACTTACGGTAAGGTATCTGTACCAGTAATTCCAGGTTACTACGCTGATAAGACAGAAGCCGGTGGTAAGACAGTTACTCCAGAAAATCCTGAAGTAGTAGAGATTGTTACCTATAAATCACTTGGAAGCTTGGTTCCAAAATCTGATGATCCTAAATTCCCATCAACACCAGATGTGAAATATCCAAATGATCCAACAGATCCAACAAAACCAGGAAAACCAGTTGTTCCAGACGTACCAGGCTACAAACCATACTTGCCAGATCCAAAAGATCCAAGCAAACCAGGTCAACCAGTAGAACCAGGTAAGGAACTTCCAAACCTTCCAACAAACCCAGGTGATGACACCCCAATCATCTACGTTCCAATTGTACCAGTAACTCCAGAGAAACCAACCTCTGCTAAAGAAAATACTCCTCAGTTGCCAAATACTGGTACTGAAGATCATACTAGCTTAGCAGCACTTGGACTTCTTGGAGTAATGAGTGGATTTGGACTTGTAGTTCGTAAGAAAAAAGAAGATTAAAATAAAAATTTAATCCTATTGAAATTACTTCGGACTAGATGATAGAGTCTATAGCATTAAGAGGACAAACATTTTAAGAATGTTTGTCTTCTTTTTAGTTATCAAATTTGGTATTCAATATTACCTTACAATACTTTATAGAGATAATTTTGTATGTGTAATACTCAAAATGAATCAAACTTAATTTTTTATGTGGAACACTTTATGCAATTGAAAATATACCCTCAAAGAATATTCAAAATTAAAATAATAATACTTGGAAATACTAGCTAAAAACTAACTCTAGAATGTCAAAAATTTACTAAATTTTCCTGAGTAGACTAAGATAGAAAATTATAAAAAATGTGTTTTAGCCAGATTTATCGGCATTAGTCTAGCTTTTATCAATGGAAAATGTTATAATAGGCTGTATTTAAAAAAATTTTAAGGAGAAATGACAGAATGTCTGTATCATTTGAAAACAAAGAAACAAACCGTGGTGTCTTGACTTTCACTATCTCTCAAGACCAAATCAAACCAGAATTGGACCGTGTCTTCAACTCAGTGAAGAAATCTCTTAATGTTCCAGGTTTCCGTAAAGGTCACCTTCCACGCCCTATCTTCGACAAAAAATTTGGTGAAGAGTCACTTTACCAAGACGCTATGAACGCTCTTTTGCCAAATGCTTATGAAGCAGCTGTAAAAGAAGCTGGTCTTGAAGTGGTTGCTCAACCAAAAATTGACGTAACTTCAATGGAAAAAGGTCAAGACTGGGTTATCACTGCTGAAGTCGTTACAAAACCTGAAGTAAAATTGGGTGACTACAAAAACCTTGAAGTATCAGTTGATCTAGAAAAAGAAGTAACTGATGCTGACGTTGAAGAGCGTATCGAACGCGAACGCAACAACTTGGCTGAATTGGTTATCAAGGAAGCTGCTGCTGAAAATGGCGACACTGTTGTCATCGACTTCGTTGGTTCTATCGACGGTGTTGAATTTGATGGTGGAAAAGGTGAAAACTTCTCACTTGGACTTGGTTCAGGTCAATTCATTCCTGGTTTCGAAGACCAATTGGTAGGTCACTCAGCTGGTGAAACTGTTGATGTTATCGTAACATTCCCAGAAGACTACCAAGCAGAAGACCTTGCAGGTAAAGAAGCTAAATTCGTAACAACTATCCACGAAGTAAAAGCTAAAGAAGTTCCAGCTCTTGACGATGAGCTTGCAAAAGACATCGATGAAGAAGTTGAAACTCTTGCTGAATTGAAAGAAAAATACCGCAAGGAATTGGCTGCTGCTAAAGAAGAAGCTTACAAAGATGCAGTTGAAGGTGCAGCAATTGATAAAGCTGTAGAAAACGCTGAAATCGTAGAACTTCCAGAAGAAATGATCCACGAAGAAGTTCACCGTTCAGTAAACGAATTCCTTGGAAACTTGCAACGTCAAGGTATCAACCCTGACATGTACTTCCAAATCACTGGAACTACTCAAGAAGACCTTCACAAACAATATGAGGGTGAAGCTGAGTCACGTACTAAGACTAACCTTGTTATCGAAGCAGTTGCTAAAGCTGAAGGATTTGACGCTTCAGAAGAAGAAATCCAAAAAGAAATCGAGCAATTGGCAGCAGACTACAACATGGAAGTTGCTCAAGTACAAAGCTTGCTTTCAGCTGATATGTTGAAACACGATATCACAATCAAAAAAGCTGTTGAATTGATTACAAGCACTGCAACAGTAAAATAATCTTTACAAGATAAAAGCCCACCGGATTCGGTGGGTTTTCTTATACTTTATTTTCCGAAAATCTCCTTCAGGTCTTCTTCAGTAATCCCAATCATAGCTGGGATACTAGACCAGTTATCTTCGGTTAAGATGTAGGATTGTTCAGTGTCTGTAACTGGTGTAGCTTCAGTAGCTGATTTACTAGTTCCATCAGTTGATTCTATTAAGTCGCTGAAACGTTCAATTAGATAGGTCTTACGGGCAGTTCCGATGTGCTGAGTTGCATAGTCAAAGGCCTGTAATTCACCTAGTAAAATGAGCTTACTTTTTGCACGAGTGATGGCAGTGTAGATGAGATTACGCTCTAACATGCGTTTACTTGCGCTGGTGATAGGCAGGATAACAACAGGAAACTCGCTCCCCTGAGATTTATGGATGCTCATAGCATAGGCTAAGCGAATCTTGTACCATTCATTTCGAGGATAGGAGACCTCGTTACCGTCAAAATCAATCATAATTTCATCCTGCTTGGATTCAGTGTATTTTCCTGGAATCAAGTCTGTGATATAGCCTAAGTCTCCGTTAAAGACATTGACCTCTGCATCGTTGACTAGGTGAATGACCTTATCTCCTGTTCGATAGTGACACTGAGGAGCTTCAAAGCTAAGCTGGTCTTTTTGTGGAGGATTGAGTAGGTCTTGCATGAGCTGGTTGATGGCATCAATACCAGCAGTTCCACGGTACATAGGGGCAAGAACTTGAATATCACGAGCAGGGATGCCACTTCTGATAGCAGCACCTAGGATTTTTTCAATGCTAGCAGGGATATGGTTACTAGCAATTTCAAAGTAGGAGCGATCTGCTTTTTTCTGGGTAAAATCTGCAGGCAATATTCCCTGACGAATCTGACTTGCAAGAGTGACGATGGTTGATTCTTCGCTCTGACGGTAGATTCGTTCCAAACGTGTTTGAGGGATGGTTGGTATCTGAAGTAAATCTGCTAGGACTTGACCAGGACTGACAGAAGGCAGCTGGTCACTATCACCAACGATGAGGATTTTACTGGTAGAGGAGATATTGGAGAAGAGCTGGTTGGCTAACCAAGTATCTACCATAGAAAACTCGTCAACAATGATAAAGTCAGCATCCAGATAATCTTCCAGATGGCTGGTATCGTCGTCTCCAGTCATACCCAAGTGGCGGTGAATAGTTGCACTTGGTAGTCCTGTCAACTCATTCATACGACGGGCTGCGCGACCGGTGGGAGCGGCTAGGAGAATGGGCAGATTGCTCTTTTTCTTGAGATCCAGTCCTTCTAAGAGAGCATAGACAGCGATAATGCCGTTGATAACAGTAGTCTTACCTGTACCAGGTCCACCTGTAAGGATAAAGACCTTGTTCTGGATAGCATCGCAGATGGCCTGTTTTTGAATACTATCATACTCAATCCCCAGTTCTTCCTCAACAGTTGCGATATGTTCTTGAATGGTTTCTAGATCCTGTTTTTTACTCTGCCCTTTTTCGAGGATTCTGATGAGATGGCTGCGAATCCCTTCTTCTGCAAAAAAGAGGCTATTATCAAAGATTTTGGTATCAATCTGCTGGACCTTATCTTCTTCAATCAGATAAGCAAGTTCTTGGGCAACTTGACTCGGATCTAGTTCGACTGGACGGGAGGATTCTAGAAGATTAAGGGTTTGTTCTAGCAGATCCCGTGCTTCAACATAGGTGTCCCCTGTTTCCATACAGGCCTGAAAAAGACTATGAACTAGACCAGCACGGAAGCGTTCGGGAGCTTGACTCTCAATCCCCAGTTCTTGGGCCAGTTGGTCAGCGATGGTAAAGCCCAAACCCTTGATATCCTCAACCAGTTGATAGGGATAGTTCTCGACAATCTCTAGCGTTTCTTCCTTGTAAAAATCTTGGATCTGAAAGGCTAGTTTATTTGGGATGCCGTAATTAGCCAGTTTGGCTAAGACCATCTCTGTTCCGTAATTAAGACGAAGAGTTGAGACAAAGGCCTCACGGTTTTTAGCAGAGAGTCCAGAGATAGACTGGAGTTTGTCTGGATTTTCTAAGATTTTGTCAATAGTGTTATCTCCGTAAATATCCACAATTTTCTGTGCTGTTTTGAGTCCAATTCCCTTAAAATGGCTGCTGGAGAAATACTTGACCAAGCCCTTACTAGTCGGCTTGGCTCTCTCATAGCGAGTCATTTGTAGCTGTTCCCCATACTTGGAGTGTTGGACAATTTGTCCCCAAAAGGTGTATTCCTCTCCTTCAATGATATCAGCCATAGTACCTGTGACAATGATTTCATAATCATCAAAGTCTTCAGCATTGGTATCCTCAATATCTAGGAGTAAAATACGGAAAAAATTGCTGACATTTTCAAAAATAATGCGTTCAATGGTGCCTGAAAAATAAACTTCCATAAAATTCCTTACAATAGTGTCTGAGAAAATTTATCCCAGATTTAGTCAAAATAGAATGAGAAGAGGCTGAGATGGGAAATTCTCGGCCTCTTCCTAGTTTTTAAAATGTTCCGATACGCTTGAGTGGCCAAAAGCGGAATTTGGCTTCACCAGTGATATCTTTTGCCTTAAAGGTACCAACATGTCGACTGTCGCTAGATACCAGACGGTCATCACCAAGTAGGAGGTATTCTCCTTCTGGAACAGTGAAGGTGAAGCTAGTGTTGTAATTAACATCTAGGGTAAAGGCTTGAGCCTTTTGGGCAATGGTTCTAAAGTATTCTCCCTTTTTACCATCCCAACCAGTTCCAGTATAAGTGCTTTGGAGTTTATCTTCCTTGAAACGCTTAAGGTATTCTGCTAAATAGGGCTCATCAGTTTCTTGACCATTGATATAGAGCTTGTCGCTTTCGTAACGGATAGTATCTCCTGGCATACCAATGACCCGTTTAACGATATCCTTGTTCCCATCGTCTTCATGAGCAACCACAATATCAAAACGATTGATTGGGAGATGTTTAACCACAAAGAGGACTTCTCCATCTGCCAAGGTAGGATCCATGGAATGTCCTTCTACACTGACATTTCTCCAGAGAAAGAGACGACTAAGGGCGATAAGAGTGATAATGAGGATAAAACTCCACTCTTTTAAAAACGATTTAAAATATTTCATAATTTACCTTTCTAGCAGTTTTTTTGCTTTTTCAGTATTTTTAAAGTGTAGTTTGGCGCAGAAGTTGAGTCCCTGCCTACCATAAGCTTGGAGGATTTGGCTAGCTACCTTATCAGAAGTCGCTCCAGCCCCACTTGGAAGTTGGTAACCAAGTTCTCGTCCCAGATTTTCGAGATTTTCTAGAAAGAGATCACGTGCAATGATTGAGCTAACAGCGACAGCCAAGTATTTACCTTCGGCTTTTTCCTCCAGACTGACTGGATTGGAAAAATGATTGGCTTCATTTTTCAAGTACTTTTCATAATTTTGAGCACTAGTAAAAGCATCGATAACAATCTTTTCAGGATGAACTCCTTTTTGGAGTAAGAGGAAAATGGCTTGATTGTGCAGAGCTACCTTTACGGAAACGGCATTGTAGCGCTCACCGATGACTTCATTATACTTGCTGGGAGAAAGAAGCAGAGCTTGGTGATGGATTCTCTCCTTAAGCAGAGGGGCGAGCTGACGAATCTTTTGGTCTGTCAGAGTCTTAGAATCCCCAACACCTAGTTTTCGTAGGAAGTCATGCTGGTCAGGAGTCACAAAGGATGCTACTACAGCCAGACCACCGAAATAGGAACCATTCCCCACCTCATCTGTTCCAATCAAGGGGAAATTTTGTCCGCTAGTTCCTTGACTGACCTGATAACCAAAAAAATTGGCATAGTTTTCAGCCATTTCTCCCTGAAGCAAGACTTTTCCAGAAGTATAGACGGAAACACTTGCCTGTGGAAGCTTGAAAAAGTAGCGAATATAAGGATTTTTACTAGGAGTCAGTTCCTGTTCATATTGCTGAACAAAGGTTTGGATTTCCTTTTCACTCGGGGTTAATGTAATACTTGCCATAGTTCTTATTGTACCATAAAAGCCGCAGAATTGGTAAAAACTGACAAACTTAGTGAAATTTGGTATAATATCGTGAGGTGAATTTTATGGCAAATTTAAATCGATACAAGTTTACATTCGGAAAAAAAACATTGACCCTAACAACTGAGCATGACAACCTCTTTATGGAGGAAATTGCCAAGGTCGCAACAGAAAAATATGAAGCAATCAAAGAACAAATGCCTGGAGCGGATGATGAGACAATCGCTATTTTATTAGCAGTCAATAGCTTGTCAACTCAACTCAGTCGTGAGATTGAATTTGATGATAAGGAGCAAGAATTAGAAGCTCTCCGTCATCAGGTTGTAGCAGCAAAACAGGAACAGAGCAAGATTGAGGATTCCCTATGATTTCCGTCCTTCTCTTATTGGTTCTTGCATGGAGCTTTTATATCGGTTATCGTAGAGGGTTAGTTCTCCAGATTTACTATTTTGTAGCAACTGTAATTTCAGCTCTTCTTGCAGGAAATTTTTATCAATCTTTAGGGAAACAATTTGATTTGTTGATCCCATATGCAAGTCCACAGGAAGGACAGGGAACCTTCTTTTTCCCATCAAATCAACTTTTCCAGCTGGACAAAGTCTTTTATGCAGGTATTGGATATCTATTAGCATTTGCCGCCTTTTATTGCATCGGTCGTTTGATTGGACTCTTTTTTAACCTAGTACCAACCAAAAAGTTTGGTGGCAAATATTTTCGCATCGGTGCGGGAGTCTTATCAGTTGGAGTGACCTTATTTGTCCTCCAGATGATACTGACTATTCTTGCGACTGTTCCTTTACAAATTGTTCAAAATTCACTTGAAAACAGCTTTGTAGCTAAACATATGATTCAAAGTATTCCAGTGACTACTGACTTGATTAAACAACTCTGGGTAACCAAACTAATCGGATAAAAAGGGCGGGAATTATTCCTAGCCTTTTGTTTACAATTCCAAAAGTTAAGGAGACTTTTAAGAAAGCTTGAGAACTTGAATACAGGGTTTTTAGGCTTATAACTAAGGAAAAGAAAATGAATAAAAAAATACTAGAAACATTAGAATTTAATAAGGTCAAGGCTTTATTTGAGCCCCATCTTTTGACGGAACAAGGATTAGAACAATTAAAGGATCTAGTTCCGACAGATAAAGGGGATAAGATTAAGCAAGCTTTTGCAGAGATGGAAGAAATGCAAGAGCTCTTTGTTGAGCATCCTCACCTCAGTATCTCGGGAACAAAAGACATTGCTGCAACCTGCAAACGTTTAGAAATGGGAGCAGATCTCAACATCGAGGAATTTCTCCTTCTCAAACGCGTCATTTTTGCTAGTCGTGAATTAAAGAATTTCTATGACAATCTTGAAAATGTACGTTTAGAGCATCTAGCTAACTGGTTTGAGAAACTTCATGATTTTCCACATTTGCAGGGGAATTTACAAGCCATCAACGAAGCTGGATTTATTGAGAACTTTGCTAGTGAGGACTTGGCACGAATCCGCCGTAAAATCCATGATAGTGAAAGTCAAGTCAGAGATGTCTTGCAAGATCTTCTCAAACAAAAGGCCCAGATGTTGACGGAAGGTATCATCACTAGTCGAAATGGTCGCCAGGTTCTTCCAGTTAAAAATACCTATCGTAACAAGATTGCCGGTGTCGTTCATGATATTTCTGCCAGTGGGAACACTGTTTATATCGAACCACGTGAAGTGGTCAAGCTAAGTGAGGAGATTGCAAGTCTTCGTGCAGACGAACGCTATGAGATGATGCGTATCCTCCAAGAACTCTCTGAAAGAGTAAGACCGCACGCGGCAGAAATTGCAAATGATGCTTGGATTATCGGACATTTGGACCTGATTCGTGCTAAGGTTCGCTTTATCCAAGAGACGGAGGCAGTAGTACCTCAAGTGTCTGAGGGACAGGAGATTCAACTGCTGCACGTTCGTCATCCTCTTGTAAAAAATGCAGTCGCAAATGATGTGCACTTCGGCAAAGAATTAACAGCTATCGTCATCACTGGTCCAAATACGGGTGGTAAGACTATCATGCTAAAGACCTTAGGTTTGACGCAATTGATGGCCCAGTCTGGACTGCCAATTCTAGCCGATAAGGGCAGTCGTGTAGGGATTTTCGAGGAGATTTTCGCAGATATCGGAGACGAACAGTCCATCGAACAAAGTCTCTCAACCTTCTCTAGTCATATGACCAATATCGTAGATATTCTTGGTAAGGTCAATCAAAACTCGCTCTTGCTACTAGATGAGCTTGGAGCAGGTACAGATCCCCAAGAAGGGGCTGCTCTTGCCATGTCTATTCTAGAAGACTTACGTCTGCGTCAGGTCAAAACTATGGCAACCACTCACTATCCTGAACTCAAGGCCTACGGAATTGAAACGGCCTATGTTCAAAATGCAAGTATGGAATTTGATACAGCAAGCCTGCGTCCAACCTATCGTTTTATGCAGGGAGTTCCAGGTCGAAGCAATGCCTTTGAAATTGCTAAACGTCTAGGCTTGTCAGATGTCATCGTAGGTGATGCCAGCAAGCAGATTAATCAAGACAATGATGTCAATCGGATCATTGAGCAGTTGGAAGAGCAGACACTTGAAAGCCGGAAGCGTCTTGAAAATATTCGCCAAGTCGAGCAAGAAAACCTCAAGATGAACCGTGCCCTTAAAAAACTTTATAACGAGCTCAATCGTGAGAAAGAAACTGAACTCAATAAGGCGCGTGAACAAGCTGCTGAGATTGTTGATTTGGCTCTAGCTGAGAGTGATGATATACTTAAAAATCTTCACAGTAAATCTCAACTAAAACCACATGAGATTATTGAAGCCAAGGCTAAGCTCAAGAAGTTAGCTCCTGAAAAAGTTGACCTTTCTAAAAACAAGGTCCTCCAAAAGGCCAAGAAAAAACGAGCTCCAAAGGTTGGGGATGACATTATCGTTTTAAGCTATGGTCAACGAGGTACCTTGACCAATCAACTCAAGGATGGACGTTGGGAAGCACAGGTTGGCTTGATTAAGATGACGCTTGAGGAAAAAGAGTTTGACTTGGTTCAAGTCCAGAAAGAAGCGCCAGTCAAGAAGAAACAAGTTAACGTCGTTAAACGTGCAGTAGGCAAAGGTCCACAAGCTCGACTAGACCTTCGTGGCAAACGCTACGAGGAAGCTATGGAAGCCTTGGATGCCTTTATAGACCAAGCCCTACTCAACAATATGGCTCAAGTAGATATCATCCATGGTATCGGTACAGGAGTCATCCGTGAAGGGGTGACTAAGTACCTACAAAGAAATAAACAGGTCAAGAGCTTTGGCTATGCACCACAAAATGCAGGTGGATCTGGCGCAACCATTGTAACCTTTAAGGGATAAAGTGAAACGAATGAAAATTTGATCCTAGATAAACTACCTCTACCTGCAAGATAATCTGTTACAGTCTTTTCTTTTAACTCTGAACTATATTTCTTCCAGCTATGACGCTCCTTGAGCCCTTCGACACCCTCTGTTTGATACTTACGAATCCAATTTCTGATTGTGTCACCATTTACTCCAAATGCTTTGGTCAAAATAGATATTGACTTCCCTTGTTTAAGGTAAAGATGAACAACTTCTAACTTCTCCTCCACTGATTTCGGACCTCTTTTTGACATACGAAAACTCCCCCTGTAGTTTCTAGTGAAATTTTGTTTTTTCACTGTCCACTATAAGGGGAGTATATCAAACTTTAGTAGTAAGCAAAAGGGGGGCAAAAATATTATAGTCAATTGAAATAAGAACAAGACTATATCGTGCCACTTTCAAGTGGTGTAGTTATCGGTGCTGGAGTTCTGGCCTGTGTAGGAATTGGTTTTCTCTTTCCTAAAGCCAACAAGTTAGAAGAATAATATAAAAAATCTCGAGATTTTCTCGAGACTTTTTCTTTATTGACCTGAGTAATATTTTTGAATCCCTTTGACAATACCTGCAACCAATCTGTTTTGGTAGGCGTCACTGCGGACTTGTTGATTCTCATTGAAATTGTCAATATAGCCCAATTCCAATAGAACCGCTGGTTTATCAGTTTCTCGAAGGACAGCAAAACTACTTTGTAGGAGTCCTGCATCCTTAGCACCAGTTTCAGCTAGTAGTGAAGAGTGGATATCTGCAGCAAGGCGATTGCTTTCACTGATACGGTCAGGGTGGTTATGCCAGTATGGATTGATCTTAGCACGATAGCCACTGTCTTCTTCGTAAGAGTAAGTTTGAATACCAGATCTCCCTGAAGCAGGATTTCCGCTTGCATTGAAGTGAATACTGATGAACATGTCTGAGTCCGTTTTGTTAACCATTTTTGAACGTTCAGTGACAAAGTCGACATAGACATCACTATCTCTCGAAGAAAGAACGGTATAACCAAGACCCTGGAGTTCCTTACGTAGTTTTTGATAAATTTGCATGGTTAGGTCTTTTTCCTGAGTGTTATAATAAACAGCACCAGGGTCTTTTCCACCGTGACCTGGATCTAAGAAAACAGTTTTTGTGTATTTCCCTTTTTCAAATCCACGACTTTCTGGAATTTCAGCAATCCATTTTCCGTTACTCTGGAATAAATGAGTTTGACCGTTTATTTTCTGAGTTCCAGTAACGTAGAGGCCATTTTCTTTCAGGTAGTACCAAGCATTATAGTAGTTATCAAATATCCATTCACTTTTTGCCATGTAACCACCTGACTTGAGGTAGTAAGAGCCAATCCATTCACGCGCTGCATATGTACCACCAGATTTTAAGTAGAACCAGCTATTATAGTTTTTATCGAAAATCCATTCTTTTTCGGCCATAGCTCCACTATCTTTGAGATAGTAGCTACCAATCCATTGGTTATTGGCCATAATACCTTCTTTGTTAAAATAGTACCATGCGCTACCGACTTTTTCCCATTTCTCTTGAGTTGGACGACCAGATGTTTGGGCGAAGTACCATTTTCCTTCTAAATAAACCCAGGACCTTTCAGCCATAGCTCCACTATTGGAGAGAAGGTATCCGTTAAAAATTGTCTTACTTAGCATGATACCATCTTTGTCAAAGTAGTACCAAGAACCACCAATTTTTTCCCACTTGTTTTTGATGACTTTACCAGAAGCAAGTGCATAGTACCATTGTCCATCTTGTTTTACCCAAGCACTCTCAGCCATGGCGCCGCTATTCGTTAATAGATAGCCGTCAAAAATTGTGTTGCTGAGCATGATACCGTCTTGGTCAAAATAGTACCAGACACCACCGATTTTTTCCCATTTTTGTTGAGAAATTTTTCCATAAGCGTTAGCGTAATACCATTTATCTTGGAGTTTACTCCAACCAGAATCAACCATAGCCCCGCTAGTAGTCAAAATATATCCATCAAAAATAGTATCACTCAGCATGATACCATCTTTATTGAAGTAGTACCATTTTCCGTGGATTTTTTTCCAGTTTAGAACAGGGGCATTGTTTTCATAGAAGCGCCAGATATTTTCCTCGAATACCCAACCATCTTTTTGGACTTCTGGAGCCTTGTCTTCTTCTTTCTTAGCTGGATTTGTCGTTTGATTTGCATTTGCTTCAGTTGAAGGTTCGGTTTCCTTGGCTGGGAGACTGTTTTTCTCCACTTTGTCAGTAGCGGTTTCACTGTGTGTTGTTTCTACTGGGGTTGACTGTGCTTGGTTTTCCTCAGCATAGCTAAGGTTGGTGGTTAGACCAAAAACTGAAAGCGTAATGGCACTTGCCAAGAGCGTTTTTTTCACTTGATTTATCTCCTATTTTAACTTTTTTATAATTTTATCAGAAAAGTGCCTCAGATGGAACATTTAGTGGCCAAGATCGAGGTGCTGGTGGGCTATATTATAATAGTTGACTATTTCATCACGAAAATTTGAACAATCATGATGATATAGATGAGCAGTGTTAGTAAAAATCCAGCTCGCCAAAAGAATTTAATAAATTTTGGATAATAAAAACTACGTCTTTTGTTTAAGAAGAAAAAGACTAACACAATTGCTAGTATTGATAAGGCCGTTCCCAATACTGGAAGTTGATTGTGTGTAAAAACCTTAGCCGTAATCAAATAGTATTCAAAAATTAGAAAAGGAAAAGCTAAATCAGCAGCATTGATGCCCCTTTTCTTTAACTTAAAGAGTCTGCTTAAAATAATCGCCAGAGCTAAGGTTAGTACCAAAAGCAAGATGGAAGCAAGTTTCATTAAAATCATACCATTATTGTATCATAAAATTTTGAGAATAGAAAAGTAAATTCCGTGATTTATCACTGTTTTAGCAAAAAATCATTGGTAAGAAACAGATTTTATAATTCCTGCTTGAACAGAATGAATCATGTGTTCGGTACGATGATAGTTTGAACTCTCAATATAAATCTTTTTTATGTTCAACATAGAAAATATATATTAGTCAGAAAGAAAGAATAGTAGTAGAATGAGTAGCAAATAAAACAAAGGAGTTTCTTATGAAATTAGTTACTTTATGGTCAAAACTCTCACTAGGAATTCAATTATTGGTGGCTTTGGTCTTGGGGGTGATTGCTGCAGTCATCTGGCCACAATTTGCAGGCTTTTATCAATTTTTAGGACAAGCCTTTATTAAATTGATCAATATGGTTATCATTCCGCTAATCTTCCCAACCATCGTTGTTGCAGTAGCCGGTGTTATCGGGAAAAAATCTTTTGGAAAAATATTGACCAAGAGCTTGGTTTACTTTTTCGCAGTAACAACTGCTATTACCCTATTGTTTGTATTTGCTAGTTACTATTTAGGATTTGGTCAAGGAGTGAATATTGGTCAAACTGGTGGAAATCTTGATGGGATTGCCAACAATGTAAAATTCAGCGAATTTTTGCTTGGTTTCATTCCATCAAATATCGTTAAGTCGCTTTCAGAAGGTGCCCTCTTGCCAATTATCGTTTTTGCCATCTTTCTTGGTTACGGAATCGGGAATTTTAAATCAGAGAAATCTCAGAAAATTATCCAAGGTTTCCAAATCTGGATTGAAGCCATCTATAAGATTGTTGCAGTGATTGTTAAACTATCACCGATTGGGATTTTTGGATTTATCGCCAAAGATGTTGCCACTACTGGCCTTGATAAATTGATTGGACTTGGTCAGTTTGTCATTGGAACTTATTTGGCTTATGCTGTTTTGGTTCTCCTTATTTTCCCTTTGATTGTAGTCTTCTTTAAAGTTCCGTATTTGTCAGCCTTTCGTGAAAATTGGAGTCTCTTGACACTGGCCTTTGTTACGGGTAGTTCTAGTGTTGTCTTGCCATCACTACTTAAAGATTTGAAAAAAACAGTGGCATGACGAGTATACAATTGATTTAGTTGTTCCTTTAGGATATACTTTTAACTTAGAGGGAGCAGCAGTTTATTTCTCAGTAGCGACAATCTTTATCGCCCACGCCTATGGTATTCAATTTTCTTTATCAAGTCTCTTGTTTACTGTTTTATTGTTGACTTTGATTGGAAAAACTGCAGCAACTGTGCCATCAGGAGCTATCGTAGTTCTACTAGCTGCAGCACCTTAATTGGGCTTGCCAGTTGAAGGAGTGGCCTTGATTTTTGCAGTTGATTTTTTTGTCAATGCCGGCCGTACCATGATCAATGTTTTGGGTCAAATCTTAACAGTTAGCGTTATCGAAAAAACAGAAGGATATATTTTAAAAGAAGAAAAGGAAAGCCAATTATCAGTCAGCTTTTCTTAAGGAGATATGAAAAATGAGTGAAGCAAAAGTTTATGTAATCCATGAGAATCTTGAATGGACCCAGCATTTGGTCAAATGGTTGGAAGAACTAGAAGTCCCTTATGAACTGTGGGATTTGTCTAGTGGGGTTTTAGATTTGCAAAGCCCACCGCCGCAAGGTATCTTTTACAATCGTATGTCTGCCTCTTCTCACACAAGAGGACATCGTTATGCGCCAGAATTTACAGAGCAAGTGATTACTTGGTTAGAAACACACGGACGCAAAGTTGTGAATGGTACCGGTGCTATCAACCTAGAAATCAGTAAAGTCAAACAATATTTGAAGTTAAACGAATCTGGTATCGAGACTCCTGCAACAGTTGCGGTTTTAGGGCAAGAGAACATTATTGAAGCAGCAAGAAAATTGAACATCTATCCTTTGATTACCAAACATAATCGAGCAGGTAAAGGATTGGGGGTTCAACTCTTTCAAAATGAAGAAGAACTTGAAGCCTATGTCAATAGTCCCCTCTTTGAACCTTCAGTGGACGGTATTACCTTGTTACAAGCCTACATCAAGCCAAGTGATGGACGTATCCGTCGTTCAGAGTTTATCAACCAGAAGTTCCTTTATACTGTTTCAATCGATTCTTCAGATGGTTTCCAACTGTGCCCAGCAGATGGTTGCCAAATCGGTAAGAGACCAGAGCAACTGGAAACATCTGAGAAATTCCAGATTACAGAACCTCTACCAGATGGCCGAAGAGAAGCTTATGAGAATTTCTTGAAAAATGCTCAGATTGAAGTTGCGGCGATTGAATGGGTTCAATCAGAGAGTGGAGATATTTATGTCTATGATGTAAATACCAACACCAACTACAATCCTACCGCAGAAAAAAATGCCAATATTTTTGCTCACCAACATTTGGCTCAGTATCTAAAAACAGAATTGCAAGCCCTCACTAGTGGACAATAAAGTAACTAATTCAAAAATCCCCCAGTATCAAATAGCTGGGGGATTGATTTGTTTATACTCTTCGAAAATCTCTTCAAACCACGTCAGCTTCCATCTGCAACCTCAAAATAGTATTTTGAGCTGACTTCGTCAGTTCTATCCACAACCTCAAAACGGTGTTTTGAGCAACCTGCGGCTCGCTTCCTAGTTTGCTCTTTGATTTTCATTGAGTATTAATCGATAAAAAATTATTGATTTGCTTTAAAGTCCGAGTCTTTTAGGCTTTGAACACTGGCATTGATTACTGCACCGATAATCAATATCTTGGCAATGATAATGAACCAGAACATCATGACAACAACGATGATGGAACTGAAAAATCGAACGTCGACTAGATAGTTAACATAATTGTTGAAGTAAGCTGAAAAGATCGTTAATAGAGATATGAGAGTAAGAAGTACGAACAGACTTCCAGGAAGTACGTAACGAATACGACCGACTTTTACATTCGGAAGGAAATAATAGAGCATGATCAAGATCGCAAACAGAAAGGCATAAATCAGCGGTCCTGTAAAATCTTGTAAATATGCAAATAGAGAACTTTCGGATTTCCAGTAGTTTTTTAACAGATCCAATAACATATGACCAAACATACTTAGGAATAGAGCAAGTGCAAAGAGAATCTGTAATCCCAAACTAACCAGGAGACTCATCAGTTGATGGGAAATAAGCCCTCTGTTTTTAGCAATTCCATAAGCTTTATTAAAAGATTTTTGGAGGAAATTCATGGATTTTGAGAAGGTCCAAAGGGCTGAGATAACTGCAAAGCTCAAGAGACCAGCAGATGGTTGAGTCAGTACTTCTCGAGCAATCTTTGCTACTACATCATAGATCGTATCTGGTAAAAATTCCTTTAGTGTGATCAAGAAATCAGAGATTGGAATTTGAAAATAAGGCAAGATATTGACAGCTATCATAAGTAAGGGGAAGATTGAAATCAACCAATAATAGGCCACGGCTACACTAGTTAATTCAATATCTGAAACACGATAGTAGTGCAAAAAAGCTTTCAATAAAGGCCTATTGGTTAGTTGTTTCCACAACTTTTTCATTGCATAATCCTCCACAATAATAACCTAAATCTTAATTTCTGCGAACTAATTCCATCATATCATAAGGTAGTGTGTTGGCTGCTTCTTTTAGAGAATAGGTTTCTAGGTTGTTTACATTTTGTCGTAATTTTTTGGCATACTGGGCTGAGATGAGTTTTTGTTTTTCGTATTCAAAGATAGACTTACGTTCTAGATAGTAGCCTCTCAACATTTCATCAATGTTATTGGGTTTGATACGATTGATAACCCGTTCCACAAAGGCACCACTGGTAATATGACTGGTTTCACGGAGACGTGATTCCTGCATAAAGCTAATCAAGGAACTCTTATAAATCCCTTTCAGGTTTTCCAAACTTTCGATGATGATTTCAGTGTTGGCTAGGTAGAGCTCTGCAATCTGATCATAATCGATGGCTAGTAGTCTTTGATTTCCCTTGTCTCTCCAAGAACGGAAGGTTTTTCCAAATGTGAGCAATTCATGAAGGAGAAAACGCACAATCCGGATAGAAACTAGGAAGTAGTAGGTTAGGCGAGAAGCAAAGTTTCGCTTAATATTGTTCTCCATGCTTTTCAAGTACCGTTGATAAACACGATAACCTCTTTCACCGATTTTGCCTTCTTCATAGGCCTGTTCCAAACCATCGTTCTCGATACTGAGAATCAAGAGTTTAAGAGCTTCCCAGTCTTCTTGGATTTCTTTGTTTTCTTGGCTGAGGATGAGATTTTCAATCCGTCCGTGATAATTATCGATAGCAGCATAGAGGGGAACCTTGTTTTTAGTATGTTCCAAATCTTTCTCTAACTCCATGGCAACATCGTTTAGGATAGCGATGTGCATGAGATGATCCTTAGATGGTTCTTGCTCTTCAGAAAGGTGTGGCAAGACCAATAATCCAGTAAGGAAACTGACCAGGGTTACACCAGCTACGAGGAAGAGAAGGAGCGGATATTCCTGCTCTAAGTTAGATGGTATCAAGAGGATGGTAGCAATAGAAACCGTTCCTTTAACTCCAGAAAATGTCAAGAGAAGCATATCTTTGACATACTTGTGGAGACTTTTTTGAAGTTTCTTTATTCGAAACGCGTAAAAGCCGTAAATCATGAGAAAGCGGATGGCAAAGAGTAGGAAGGTTAAGAGGAAGATAGTGATGAGAAGGAGCACATTGTTATAAAAAGCACTCTTAAGAATTGGCTCCGCAATCATCTCCAGTTCCATTCCCAAAATAACAAAGACAGAACCATTAAGCATAAAGGTAACAGTGTGCCATACAGTCTCTGTAACAGTATCAACTTGGGCTTCAAGCAGATTTATTTTCTTGAAACGACTAGCTTTTAAAATACCAGCGACAACGACCGCAATAATTCCAGAAACATGAATCTCTTCAGCTATGAAGAATGTTAAAAGTGGTAAACTGAGATCCAGCAAGAGTTCACTGGCGATATCAGTAGCTCGTACGCTGAGGAGGAAGGAGTGAAGGGAGCGATTAATGAAGGCTGTTATAAGGCCAACTGCAAAACCTCCAACGATGGAAATAACTAGGGAAATTCCTGCTTGAGCGATTGAAAATGTCCCTGTTGTCCAAGCAATGAGAGCAACACGAAAGGCTACTAGACCAGAAGCATCATTCAGAAGTCCTTCCCCTTTTAGGATATTAGAAACCCGTTTCGGAAAGGTGAAGCGTTCCGAAAGAGAAGCGAAGGCAACCAGGTCAGTAGGCCCCAAGGCAGCACCAACTGCTAGGCAGGCAGCTAATGGTAAGCTAACCCAAAGAATATGGGCAAGCCCCCCCATACTCAGGGTTGAAACAAAGATGACAGGGAAAATCAGGTAGAGAACGATTCTCCAGTGCTTTAGGATAGAAGTTACATCTGCTTCTTGAGCTTCTCGAAAGAGAAGCGGGCCAATGACTAAAGCTAGGAACAACTCAGTATCTAAGTGATATTGGTTGTTGGGTAAGCAAAGCCCAATTCCAATCCCTAATAAAATTTGAATCAGGGGAATGGGTAAAAAGGGAAGAAGTTTATTGGTCGTGCTAGAAACAATAAGAACTAGTAAAAATACTAAGAGATAAAAAAGTAAATTCATTTTCCACCTCCCTATTTTTGGTTACGACAGACTTCAAAAAGTTCCTTTTGTTCTTGAATTTTTTGATCAATCTTTGAGCAGTCCTTATGTTCGATTTTTTTCTGACAACGCTCCATTTCAAGAGTAATCAGTTTTTTCTTGATTTTCAACATTTTCTTGCTCATTCGAGCTTCGTCTAGAATCCCGACTGCACGTTCGTGTTGAGTAGATTCAACGAAGTTGTGACGCATGGCTTCTATTTTATCTTTTAGGTACTGTTTATCCATGGCGATACCTTTCTAATTTTTCAATCATGACTAAAAACGGTGGATTGTTGATCTGGTTGAGAGTGCGATAGATCGCAGCAGTATATTCTTCTTGTGGTAAGTGACTGACAAAACCCATGACTGCATCTCGTTCTATATCTCCGCCTTCATGCCCGTAATAAATCATGATGGCTATTCGTCCACCCTTAACCAGCATATGGCAAAGTTTCTCCAGTGCATCAAGGGTTGTTTGAGGTTGGGTGATAATACTTTTATCAGCTGAAGGAAGATAACCAAGATTAAAGATGGCAGCTTTCACCTCAGTTACAAACTGATCCACGGTTTCATGACCTTGTAGGATTAATTCTGCATTGGTCAAACCAGCTTCTTGTAGACGTTGGCTAGTCTTTTCTAGAGCTTGTTCCTGTATATCAAAAGCGTAGACTTGTTTAGCCAACTTGGCGAGAAAAAAGGTATCATGGCCATTTCCCATGGTCGCATCAACAACAATATCCTCTTGGGTGATGACTTGGGCAAGAAAATCATGCGCTATTTCAAGTGGTCTTTTCATTCATAAACTCCTGTTTTACAGCCTTGCATCCTTGGACGCTACCACGTCGTCTCATTTCAGCTTCAATGCTATTTAGAACTTCCCATTTGTTGAGACTCCACATAGGACCAATCAACATATCCCTAGGCGCATCACCTGTAATCCGATGGATAACGATATGTTTGGGAATAATTTCTAGTTGGTCACAGATAACCTTGACATATTCATCCTGACTCATGAGCTGCAAACGACCTTCATGATAATCCCTTTGCATCCGAGTATTGGTCATGAGGTGAAGTAGGTGAAGTTTAATCCCTTGGATATCATTGTCCCTTACACAACGCCGAACGTTTTCCACCATCATTTCATGAGTTTCACCGGGCAAACCATTGATCAAATGGGCAACAATCTCAATCTTCGGATACTTCCGAAGTCGTTTGACAGTCTCCACGTAGAGTTCATAGGAGTGGGCGCGGTTAATCAATTCTGAAGTTTCTTCATAAGTAGTTTGTAAACCTAACTCTACGGTAACATGCATTCGCTCTGATAATTCTGCCAAGTATTTAATTGTCTCATCAGGAAGGCAATCTGGTCGAGTTCCAATATTGATGCCAACTACACCTGGTTCATTGATAGCTTGTTCATAGCGTTCTCGAATCACTTCAAGTTTTTCATGTGTATTGGTAAAATTTTGGAAGTAAACCAAATATTTTTTAACTTCAGGCCACTTACGATGCATAAAGTCAATTTCTTTATAGAATTGCTCACGGATAGGAGCATCAGGTGCAACGATTGCATCTCCAGAACCAGAAACTGTGCAAAAAGTACAGCCTCCATGTGCCACAGTCCCATCTCGGTTTGGACAATCAAATCCAGCATCAATAGGAACTTTAAAAGTTTTTTCTCCGAATAAATTTCGATAATAATCATTCAAGGTATTATAGGATTTCATAGCTAATATTATAACAAAAAATGGCAGTAAACTCAAAAATGGTCAGTAAGAGATAGCCTACCAGAAAGTGAAGCGAAAGAAAAAGTCAAATTTTTTTTATAAAAGCCTTTACAAAAAAATAAAAAGTGGTAAAATTAAAACATAAACATGCGCAAACGTTTTCGTAAAACGTTTGCCGAATAAATATAAAGGAGATTTGAATGATGAAAGATACATTCAAAAATGTCTTGTCTTTCGAGTTTTGGCAGAAATTCGGTAAGGCTCTAATGGTGGTTATCGCTGTTATGCCAGCGGCTGGATTGATGATTTCAATCGGTAAGTCACTTGCAATGATTGACCCAAACCTTGCTCCCCTAGTTATTACTGGTGGCGTACTAGAGCAAATTGGTTGGGGGGTTATCGGTAACCTTCATATTTTGTTTGCCCTTGCTATTGGAGGAAGCTGGGCTAAGGAACGTGCTGGTGGTGCTTTTGCGGCAGGTCTTGCATTTATCCTTATTAACCGTATCACTGGTACAATCTTCGGTGTATCAGGGGATATGTTGAAGGATCCTAACGCTATGGTTTCAACAATCTTTGGTGGATCTATCAAGGTTTCTGATTACTTCATTAGCGTACTTGAGGCACCAGCGCTTAACATGGGGGTATTTGTAGGGATTATCTCAGGTTTTGTTGGAGCGACTGCTTTTAACAAATACTACAACTTCCGTAAACTTCCTGATGCACTTTCATTCTTTAACGGGAAACGTTTTGTACCATTTGTAGTTATTCTTCGCTCAGCAATCGCTGCAATTCTTCTTTCAGCTTTCTGGCCACTGATTCAGACAGGTATCAACAACTTCGGTATCTGGATTGCCAATTCACAAGAAACAGCACCAGTACTTGCACCATTCTTATATGGTACTTTGGAACGCTTGCTCTTGCCATTTGGTCTTCACCACATGTTGACTATCCCAATGAACTATACAGCTCTTGGTGGTACTTACGATATTTTAACTGGTGCAGCAAAAGGCACTCAAGTATTTGGACAAGATCCACTTTGGCTTGCATGGGTAACAGACCTTGTAAACCTTAAAGGTACTGATGCTAGTCAATACCAAACATTGCTAGATACAGTTCATCCAGCTCGTTTCAAAGTTGGACAAATGATTGGTTCATTCGGTATTTTGATGGGTGTGGCTGCTGCTATTTACCGTAATGTTGAAGCAGACAAGAAACACCAATACAAAGGTATGATGATTGCGACAGCTCTTGCAACTTTCTTGACAGGTGTTACTGAGCCAATTGAATATATGTTCATGTTCGTTGCAACACCTCTTTACCTTGTCTACGCTGTTGTTCAAGGTGCTGCCTTTGCTATGGCTGATATTGTTCACCTTCGTGTGCACTCATTCGGTTCAATTGAATTCTTGACTCGTACTCCACTAGCTATCAATGCTGGTCTTGGTATGGATATCATTAACTTTATCTGGGTAACAGCACTATTTGCAGTTATCATGTACTTTATCGCCAACTTCATGATTCAAAAATTCAACTATGCTACTCCAGGACGTAACGGAAACTACGAAACTGCTGAAGGTTCATCAGAATCTGCTGCTTCTGGTGAGTCAAAAGTTGCAGAAGCTTCTCAAGCTGTTAACATCATTAACCTTCTTGGTGGACGTGCTAACATCGTTGATGTGGACGCATGTATGACTCGCCTTCGTGTTACTGTAAAAGACGCTGAAAAAGTTGGAACAGAGGAACAATGGAAAGCTGAAGGAGCTATGGGACTTGTCATGAAAGGACAAGGTGTACAAGCTATCTACGGACCTAAAGCTGACGTTTTGAAATCAGATATCCAAGACCTTCTTGACTCAGGTGAAGTGATTCCTGAAACTCTTCCAAGTCAAATGGCAACAGCTCAACAAGATGCTGTTGTATACAAAGGTGTTACTGAAGAAGTATACTCAGTTGCTGACGGTCAAGTGATTGAATTGGATCAAGTTAAGGATCCTGTATTCGCACAAAAAATGATGGGTGATGGATTTGCAGTAGAACCATCAAACGGAAACATTGTATCTCCAGTATCAGGTACTGTATCAAGTATCTTCCCAACTAAACACGCTCTTGGTCTTGTGACTGAAGCAGGCCTTGAAGTACTTGTTCACATTGGTTTGGACACAGTAAGTCTTGAAGGAAAACCATTTACAGTTCGTGTTACTGAAGGACAACAGGTTGCTGCTGGTGATCTTCTTGTCACAGCTGACTTGGGTGCTATCCGTGAAGCTGGTCGTGAAACTACAACTGTAGTTGTCTTCACAAATGGTGATGCGATCAAATCAGTTAAATTAGAACAAACAGGTTCTCTTGCTGCTAAAACAGCAGTTGCAAAAGTAGAATTGTAATATTTAGGAGGTTGGAAGCTGTTTCCAACCTCTTGTTTAATAGGAGAAAAGCATGAAGTTTTTAACACTCAATACCCATAGTTGGATGGAAAAAGATCCTGAACAAAAGTTTCAACTTTTACTTCAAGATATACTTGAAAACAGTTATGATTTGATTTGTTTTCAAGAAATCAACCAGGAAATTACTTCAGCGCAAGTAGAAGCTGGTGCACTTTATCAGCCATTACCATCTGCTGAGCCGATTCATCAAGATCACTATGTTCGTCTCTTGGTAGAGAAGTTAGCTGAGTATGGTCAAAATTATTATTGGACTTGGGCCTACAACCATATCGGTTATGATCGTTACCATGAAGGTGTTGCAATCCTATCTAAAACACCAATTGAGGCGCGTGAAATTTTGGTTTCAGATGTCGATGATCCGACAGATTACCACACTCGTCGAGTTGCTCTAGCAGAAACAGTAGTTGAAGGTAAAGCACTTGCAGTTGCCAGTGTCCATCTCTCTTGGTGGGATAAAGGCTTCCAAGAGGAATGGGCGCGCTTTGAAGCAGTTTTGAAAGAATTGAACAAGCCACTCTTGCTAGCAGGTGATTTTAACAACCCAGCAGGTCAGGAGGGTTACCAAGCAATTCTTGCTAGTCCATTAGGCTTGCAAGACGCCTTTGAAGTTGCAAAAGAAAGAAGTGGAAGCTTTACTGTTCCGCCTGAAATTGATGGTTGGAAGGGGAACAGCGAACCTCTTCGAATCGATTATATCTTTACGACAAAGGATATGCAGGTAGAAAACCTTCACGTGGTCTTTGATGGTAAAAACAGCCCACAGGTGAGCGACCATTATGGTCTCCAAGCAGAATTAGCTTGGAAAGACTAAATAAGGTATTTTAGTAAAAATAAACCAGTCCCCCTTCTACTAGCAGAAGGGGTTGATTTATTTAAGGAGTTAATATAGTTAAAGTTTTTTATTGAATAACTTGTAAAAAAAGATAAAATCCTTTAAAATAAAAAGTGTTGGAGGAATTTATGATTGTAAATCAAATAAAGCGTATGATCCCGACGCTAAAGGTAAATAATAGAAATCTAAATGAATCATTTTATATTGAGACTTTGGGGATGAAACCCTTGCTTGAAGAGTCAGCCTTCTTATCACTAGGAGACCAGTCAGGCATTGAAAAGTTAGTTTTAGAAGAGTCACCAAGTATGAGGAGCCGTAAGGTTGAAGGGATTAAAAAATTAGCTAGATTACTTGTAAAGGTAGAGAAGCCATCTGAGATTGAAGCACTACTAGCTAGAATGGAAGAAATCCCTCAACTCTATAAGGGGGCTAAGGGATATGCTTTTGAGCTTCTTTCTCCAGAAGGGGATTGTATTCTTATTCATGCTGAAGATAATATCAAAGATTTGAAAAAAGTTGAGGAAGAAGTCACTTTTTCAAAAGATGAGAAACTGAGATATTTGACAGCCTTTGAAATCTCTGTGGAAATCAACTTACCAGATGAGATATCAAGCCTACTTGAAAAAGAAGAAATCGAAAATCGACTAGCTTTTAATCAAGCTCAAGGGAGCGATTTACTGGTTGAAAATAATGTAACTTGGGATTTGTCCATGTTGAAATTTCAAGTAGAGAATTTAGATTTGCCTGTATTGCGTCAGCGTTTTGAAGAAGCTGGTTACTTTATTCCAAAATCGGAGAAGTTTTTCCTAACTAAGGATACCAACAATATTGAATTGTGGTTTGAAGCAGTATGAAACAAAAAATCATTCAAAAAATAAAGCAACAAATTGAGGCGGGGATTTATCCTGGTGCCTCTTTTGCATATTATCAGGATGGCGTTTGGTCTGACTGGTATCTAGGAGAAGCAAATCCAGAAATTGGTGAACAGACGCGTGAGGGCTTGGTCTATGATTTGGCAAGTGTCAGCAAGGTTGTTGGAGTAGGAACGGTCTTAACCTTCTTGTGGAAGGAAGGCAAGATTGAACTAGATCAGTTCATAGAAGCTTATCTTCCAGAAGTAGATTATCCCGACATTACCGTTCGACAATTATTAACGCATGCAACGGATTTAGATCCTTTTATCCCAAATAGGGATCAGCTTTCAGAAGACCAGTTGAGGAACGCCATGTTTCATCTTAATAGACGAGAGAAGAGAGCCTTTCTTTATTCGGATGTGCACTTTCTCTTGCTAGGTTTTCTCTTGGAAAACTATTTTGAAAAGGACTTGGATCAGATTTTACAAGAGCAAGTTTTGGATCCTTGGGGAATGAATGAAACTCAGTTTGGTCCAGTTAACTGTGCTGTTCCAACGGTCCGTGGACAGAAAGCAGGAGTGGTCCATGATCCCAAGGCTCGTTTGCTTGGAAAGCATGCAGGTAGTGCAGGTTTGTTTTCGACAGTTCATGATTTAAAAATCTTTCTAGAGCATTATTTGCAGGATGATTTTGCTGCAGACTTAAGTCAGAATTTTTCGGATCTGAGTGATAAAGAACGCTCATTGGCCTGGAATCTTGAAGGTGATTGGCTGGACCATACAGGCTATACTGGGACCTTTATCATGTGGAATCGTAAGAAACAAGAGGCGGTAATCTTTTTATCTAACAGAACCTATGAAAAAGATGAGCGTGCCCAGTGGATATTGGACCGTAATCAGGTTATGGACTTGATTCGAGAGTCAGACTAGGGAGGAAGTATGTCAAAAGCTTTAAAAGGAACTCTTTATACAGTCATTGCAGGTATTGCCTGGGGCTTATCGGGAACCAGTGGTCAGTACTTGATGGTTCACGGGATTTCAGCCCTCGTTCTGACCAATATCCGTTTGATAATCGCTGGTTTACTCCTGATTCTTCTTGCCTATACTAAATCGAGGGATAAATTTATGGCTTTTCTGAAGGATAAATCAAGCCTGTTTTCTCTCTTGTTATTTTCTTTATTTGGTCTTTTTCTAAATCAATTAGCCTATCTATCAGCTATTCAGGAGACAAATGCTGGGACAGCGACAGTTCTCCAGTATGTCTGTCCAGTTGGAATCCTTGCTTACACTTGTATCAAGGATAAGGTGGCTCCGACGCTTTCAGAAAACATCTCTATGTTTTTAGCTATAGGTGGGACTTTTCTCATTGCAACCCATGGGCAATTGGATCAACTCTCGATGACTCCAGCTGGTCTATTCTGGGGTTTGTTCTCGGCCCTAACCTATGCTCTTTATATCATTTTACCCATAAAATTAATTCAAAAATGGGGGAGCATATTGGTTATTGGTGTTGGAATGACCATCTCTGGTTTTTTAGCAGTGCCTTTTACGGGGCTTATCGGTGCTAGTGTTCCCTTGTCTTTTGATACCATTCTAGCTTTTGCAGGCATCATTCTGATTGGAACGGTCTTTGCCTATACAGCCTTCCTCAAGGGAGCTAGTATGATAGGACCAGTCAAGTCTAGCCTTTTGGCTTCGATTGAGCCTATCTCGGCAGTATTTTTTGCCTTCATGATTATGGGAGATATCTTTTATCCTGTAGATTTTCTTGGTATGGCAATGATTTTACTAGCTGTAACAATTATTTCATTGAAGGATCTAATGTTGGAAAAGAAACATCACTCCGTTTAATGGATTAAAACAGTTTTTGATAAGGCTGTTTTTTTTTAATCTTTCAGCAAGTTGGTTCATATAATTTTTTTATAATCAATCCATATTATTAAAGATAAGGAGGGAATATGAAGTTTCTACAAAGTATTTATCTTGCTAGACCTTGAAAATACTTAAAATAGTTTGATATCTTAATCGTTACTGTTCTAATGTTTGGAGAGTTTATCATTCGTTCTACCCAACAATTTATGGGGAGTTTATCGCCTTTAACTCTTACTAGCGTCGCAGAAACTACGAAAAATCTAGCAAGTGATGGGGCAGCTTATTCTAGCAATTTCAATTTTCAATTGATGATGTTAGGGATTATCTTCCTTTATCTTGTGATTAGAAATTATGATTTTAAACAGCTTCCTATACGTTGGAGCTGGTCTGTTTTAATTTGGGTTCCCTTTATCTTTGCTGTAGTTGGGATATTCGGTGATATCATTACAACCCTTAGTGGTGAGTATAATTATTTCAATCCTCAACTAATTCCTTTTATAGACCCTATGGAAATCATTCGAAAATTCATAGCCTTAACGCCAATGGCTATTTGCTATGCTTTACTAAATGGTTTTTATGAAGAATTTTTCTTCTTAGGCTTACTGATCTCAGTAAAAGAAAAGCACAAGTGGTTGGCTCTAGTCTACTCGATAATTATACGGATTTCTTTCCATACCTATCAAGGATTGCTTTCGGCCTTGGTGATTGGGCTTGTTTACGGTCTATTCTATTATTTCTTGTACAAGTATGTAGTCAAGAATTTACTGCCATTCTTTCTCATGCATGCTCTTGCTGATATGTTTGGATCCAGTCTCTTGTATCTCTTGATTGCTTGGGGAAATTAAGAAATCAAACTTTTTGACAACAGTCCAATGAGTCACTGTATCAAAGTCTTCTTGTTCATAAAAACGAGGTCGGGATTTTGGTCCCGACCTCTTGTTGATTCTATATGGATTAGTCTTTGTTTTCGTATGGCAGGATCAAGTTTAGGATGATACCTGTCATAGCTGATAGGGCAGTACCTGAAAGGGTAACTGGACCAAGTTTAAGGATTGCTCCACCAAGTCCAAGCACCAACATAGCACTTGCGATGATAAGGTTACGCATTTGACCGAAGTCAACACGTTCTTTGATCAAGACTTTCAAACCGTTACTTGCGATAACCCCGTAAAGAAGGATAGACATACCACCAAGTACAGCGTTTGGAATTGTTGAAATCAAAGCAGTAAATTTACCAAGGAAGCTAAGGGCAATTGCAATAAAGGCAGCATTACGGATAACTGAGACAGAAGCGATACGAGTCATACCGATAACCCCTGTATTTTCTCCGTAAGTTGTATTGGCTGGTCCACCAAGGAAGGCAGAAACAGAAGTTGCGATACCGTCACCAAGAAGAGTACGGTGAAGACCTGGTTCTTTCAAGAATTGGCGTCCACAGATTTGACCTAAAACAGTGTGGTCTCCGATATGTTCTGAAATGGTTACGATTGCGATTGGTAAGATAGCAATTGTTTCAGGACCGAAGTAAAGGTTGTATTGTTTGAAGGCACCACTTGTATTGAACGGTAGGTAGAAACCAGGGATTTCGAACCAGTTAGCTTGAAGAACAGGGGTGAAATCAACTAAGCCGAGAGCTAGAGCGAAGAGGTAACCACCGATAATGGCAAATAGGAATGGGATGATTCGTAGGAAGCCTTTTCCTTTTGTATTGATAAAGGCAGCAATCAAGAAAGTAACAACTGCTACAAGAGCGTTTTTCCAATTTCCGTCCGCTACAAGACCAGCGTTGGTAACAGCTGAACTAGCAAGTCCAAGACCGATAACGATGATCATAGGACCGATAATGATTGGAGGTAAGAGTTTGTCGATCCATTTTGTACCTGCAAATCGAACACTTGTAGCAACAAGGACATAGACAAAACCTGTAAGAATAACCCCAGTTTGAGCGGCAGATACATCGCCCCCCATTTCTTTCATAGCAAGTGACATAGCTGTGATAAAGGCAAAAGAAGAACCCAGATAAACTGGAACTTTAAAGCCAGTACAGATCATGTAAATGAGTGTTCCTACACCTGATGCAAAAAGGGCAACAGATACAGGCATTCCCAAGATCAAAGGTACCAAGATAGTAGCACCAAACATGGCGAATACGTGCTGGAAGCTAAGAAGAATTCCTTTTCCAGCTGAAGGACGTTGGTCAACGTCTAATAACAAATCAACAGTTGATTCCTGTTTCATATTAACCTCACTTTTGGGCATCAAAAAAGAGCCCATTATTTTACAGCAATAGGCTCTCAGAGTAAGACTTCTTCAAAACATGGTTATCCCAATATTAAAGAATTTCATATATTTCTGCGTCTTCGTCACCTCACGGGATGACATTAAAAACCTTTGCTTAGGATAGTATAGCAGAAATTATAAACTTTGTAAATATTTTTTTACTTAAAAATTTAAAGCGGACGTTTGTTAGGCATGCCAGCCTTTCTTGGGTATTTATTTGGAGTTTCTTTTTTCTTCTCGACAATAGTAATGTAGCGAGGGTCTCCGTTAGGAAGAGTGTAACTGAGGTTTTCTTCAACATTACTAAAGAGAAGATTGAGGGCATTTTTAGCTTCAGTTAATTCCTCAGGAGCATTGCTAGCCTTAAGTGCAAGCAATGTTCCTCCGACTTTCAGGTAGGGGATAGTCAACTCGGATAAGACCTGCATACGGGCAACAGCACGAGCTGTAACAATATCAAACTGAGCACGGAAGTTCTTATCTTGGGCCAAGTCTTCGGCACGTCCATGATAGAAGTGAACATTTTCTAAACCTAGTTCTTTGGCTAATAGATTCAGAAAGTTGATTCGTTTATTGAGAGAGTCAATAATGGTTACATCTAGATGAGGATAGAGGATTTTCATGGGAAGGCTAGGAAAACCTGCTCCAGCACCGATGTCTAAGAGTTTAATGGGCTGGTTTTCAATCAATCCCTGTAAAATAGGAGCGATGGAATCATAGAAGTGTTTGAGATAGACTTCTTCTTTTTCTGTAATAGCAGTCAGGTTGATTTTTTCATTCCACTCGACCAAGAGCTCAAAATAGCGTTCAAATTGTTTTTTTTGCTGGTCCGAAAGTGGAAGATTTTGCTCGGCAAGCAGGTTGTAAAATGTTTCTGGTTTCATAGTTATTTCCTTCTTTAGTATCATCTTATTTTACCACAAAAAGATAGAAATTTGATATACTGGTACTAATCTAAAAGTAGAAAGGACTTATATCATGACTTGGATTATTCTTGGAGTTTTAGCTCTTATTGTTATTTTTGTGATTGTTAGCTATAATGGTTTGGTTAAGAATCGTATGCAAACTAAGGAGGCATGGAGTCAGATTGATGTTCAGTTGAAACGTCGTAACGATCTCTTGCCAAACTTGATTGAGACTGTAAAAGGTTATGCTAAATATGAAGGTTCTACTCTTGAAAAGGTGGCAGAACTTCGTAACCAAGTGGCGGCAGCGACTTCACCAGCAGAAGCTATGAAAGCTAGTGATGCCCTCACTCGTCAGGTTTCAGGTATTTTTGCAGTTGCAGAAAGCTATCCAGATTTGAAAGCTAGTGCAAACTTTGTTAAATTGCAAGAGGAGTTGACAAACACAGAAAATAAAATTTCTTACTCTCGTCAACTTTACAACAGTGTTGTCAGCAACTACAATGTAAAATTAGAAACTTTCCCAAGCAATATTATCGCTGGAATGTTTGGATTTAAAGCAGCAGATTTCCTTCAAACACCTGAAGAGGAAAAGGCAGTTCCTAAAGTTGATTTTAGCGGTTTAGGTGACTAAGATGTTGTTTGATCAAATTGCGAGTAATAAGCGAAGAACTTGGATTTTATTACTAGTATTCTTTTTACTTTTGGCTTTGGTTGGATATGCAGTTGGTTACCTCTTTATGCGGTCTGGTCTTGGTGGCTTAGTTATCGCTCTGATTATCGGCTTTATTTATGCCTTGTCCATGATTTTTCAATCGACAGAGATTGTCATGTCCATGAATGGTGCGCGTGAGGTGAATGAGCAGACAGCACCAACTCTTTATCATGTAGTAGAAGATATGGCTATGGTCGCTCAGATTCCCATGCCCCGTGTTTTCATCATTGATGATGCTAGCTTAAATGCCTTTGCAACAGGCTCAAATCCTCAAAATGCAGCTGTAGCAGCAACTTCAGGACTCTTAGCGATAATGAATCGTGAAGAGTTAGAAGCGGTTATAGGCCATGAAGTCAGTCACATTCGTAACTATGATATTCGTATTTCTACTATTGCGGTTGCCCTTGCCAGTGCGATTACACTTTTATCAAGTATGGCTGGACGCATGATGTGGTGGGGAGGTGCAGGTCGTGGTCGTAGAAGTGATGACCGTGATAACGGGGGACTTGAAATTATTATGCTAGTCGTTTCTCTCCTAGCAATTGTTTTGGCTCCCCTAGCAGCAACCTTGGTACAACTAGCTATCTCTCGTCAACGAGAATTTTTAGCAGATGCTTCAAGTGTAGAGTTGACTCGTAATCCTCAAGGGATGATCAATGCCCTTCGTAAGCTGGACAATAGTCAGCCGATGAGCCGTCATGTGGATGATGCTAGCAGTGCACTTTACATCAACGATCCTCAAAAACGAGGTGGCTTGCAAAAACTCTTCTATACTCATCCGCCAATCTCAGAACGGATTGAGCGTTTGCAACATATGTAAAAACATCCAGAGATTTTTCTCTGGATTTTTGCATCAACCACCTCACTTGTGACTTGTTCTCTCACAAAAAAGTAGTATAATATATGTAATTAAAAACTAGTGAGGTGAATCATGTATAAGCGTTGGATGACCTTTTTCTTGATTTTAATTTTCACGCCAATACATTTGAGTATAGCTGACAAAGTCATGCGGACAAATTCATTAGCCCTATCAATCATTTTTACACTTGTTGAGATTGCAATATTTTTTTATGTAGGAAGAAAGTATGACCTGTTTCACATTCGAAAAATCAGCCTAAAAGATATGTTGAAGTGGCTTCTCTCCTACGCCTTGCTTTTCTTATTTTATATGTTGGTCAATTTTTTAGGACCTACCCAATCAGACACTACTCAATCAATTCAAAGTTTATCACTTTCATTGCCTGTGCTCTTTCTAGATCTCTGCATTTTAGCACCTGTTACTGAAGAAATTTTTATGCGAGGACTGTTACAAGGGACAGTATTTAAGAATACATATATTGGATTGGTTGGCACATCGGTTCTCTTTGCTTATCTACATGGCCCCTATACGATTCCTAGTTTTATCACCTATTTAGGTATGGGTGTGGCATTTGGTATAAGGTATAAGACTTCCGACAATCTTTGGAATTCCATTCTTTTACATTTCCTCAATAATCTAGTTGCATTTTGCTTTATGTATTTTAGATAAGGCCAAATTAGAATACCTTAGTTTATAAATATAGGTAAAATTTTTTCCCTATAGAACTGTAACAATAGCTAGCCATGAGGTGTCTTGTAGAGTATGTAACAGAACCTTCTATAACAAGGCTCCTCAAAAACTCTTCTATACTAAACCCTTAATATCAGAACAAATTGAGCACATCCAACGAGTCTGGGCAAAAAGTCTTTAAAATCAAAAAACGCATCATATCAGGTGTTGAAAAACCTTGATAGTATGCGTTTTATTGTGGGAAGATTTACTTGATTTTCTGCTGAAATTTAGTTTTTGCCCAGCCACTTGCTATTTGCTACATTTATAAATCCTGTAAATCAACTACTTTTAAACCATGCTCTGTCAAACTATAAATACTGGTACAGACTTCTTTTAAGAAACGTCGATCATGTGAAACAGTGACCAGACCACCAGGATAATTGGCAAAGAGTTTTCTGATTTCGGGTTGAGAAGTTGGAGAAAAGTTTCGTGTGGGTTCATCCAGAAGGAGAAAGTTTGGTTTGCGCAAGACTAAATCCAAAAGTAGGAGTTTACCCTGTTGCCCGCCAGATAAGGAGCAAATTTGATGCTGCATTTCTGGATAACTGAAATTGAGACTGGCTAAGTGAGATTGGATTTTCTGCAGTTCCTCTTTTTCCCCAGTTTTGCTGAGATAGGCTATTGGGGATAAATCCAATTGCAATGTTTCTTGGTAATTTTGTGGCATAAATCCAAGTGAAATCTCACTTTTGTCACTTAGTAGTTGTTGTAACTTGCCTAACAGAGTCGATTTGCCAACTCCATTGGAACCGATGATGCCGATTTTTTCTTGACCACGGATAGTTAATTGTAGCCCTTGAGCCAAAACACGTTCACCAATGGACAAACTTTCCTTTTCCAGTCGAACTAAGACTTTAGAAGCTGCTAATGGCTCTATATCTGAAAAGAAAAGTTGGATTTGTTCCTCTTCAAATGGCTTTTGGGTCATGGACTGAGCTGCTTTTTCGTAGCGTTTTTCTTGAGAAAGAACATTTTTCATCTTTTTAGCTAATAGGCGACCAGCAACATCATTTTTAGTATTTCTCAAGGCAGTTTCGACATTTTGCTTGACTCTGCGATGTTTTTCCATAGTTTTGCTATAGGCTCTTTGGTCGTTGGCAGCTTGCTGGCTTTGTCTGGCAAAGTTAGCCTTCCTTTGGGCACTATAGCGATCATAGTCTAAGTGCTCGACTAGGGTTTCAGCTTCCTTTCGATGTTTGACTAGTCGCAAGTGGATAATGGTGTCTGCCGTTTGAGAGAGGAAGTCTTCATCATGAGAAATGAAAATAACGGTTTGCCTCATCTTCTGAATCTGACTTTTTAGCCAATCAATCGTCTCAAGATCTAGGTCATTTGAAGGTTCATCTAAAAATAAAATCTCAAAGGGTTTGGCAAATTCATGGATGAGCTGAATTTTCAAAGCTTCACCACCCGAGAGACTACCAATTTCTTGATCACTTGCAAAACGACTGCTGTCAAAGTGTAATTCATCAGACAAGCGATAGAGAAGGCTGTAGTCCAAATCTGTAGACTCTAAAAAGAAGTAGTCCTGCAGAGATTTTTTTTTCAGTTCTTCAGGGAGATGTTGGGGAATGTAGGTCAGGGACTGAAGGTCAGACTGGATGTCGCCCTTGATAGTAAAATCAGGCAAAGCTTCCCCCATTAAAGCTCGTAGTAAGGTTGATTTTCCATTTCCTTCTTCGCCTATAATAGCGACCT
Organism: Streptococcus infantis; assembly: GCF_047463635.1. Lineage (GTDB taxonomy): Bacteria > Bacillota > Bacilli > Lactobacillales > Streptococcaceae > Streptococcus > Streptococcus infantis_W. Next base: position 16,857 of record NZ_JASHDL010000013.1, on the reverse strand, counting down.
TTTCTCCGTCTTGGATGGTAATGTTTAAATCGGAAACAAGGTCTCTTAAATCTTTGTTTTGTGTGATGGTCAGATGATTGATTTTTATCATATTATTGTCCTTTCTAGAATGTTCATATTGCATAACAAAAAGCTCTACTTTACCTAGTAGAGCCAATGTCTATGTCAAAAAAACTCTATTAATACTCTTCGAAAATCAAATTCAAACCACGTCAGCGTCGCCTTACCGTACTCAAGTACAGCTTGCGGCTAGCTTCCTAGTTTGCTCTTTGATTTTCATTGAGTATAAAATGCCAGAAAAAGAGCATAAAAGAGCACACAAAAAGAGACAAAAACAAGATCTACTAAATAAAGGTTCTTTATTTGATAGACTTAGTTGTTCATGTCTCCCTTACCTCCGAGTATTGTTGAAATCATCATACTCTTTTTGAGAAAATTTGTCAAGATTAAGCCAGAAAACCCTCTATTTTTAAAAACCAAAAACAGGTCCATAGAGAGTCAGTACGTGTTTGACTTGATCGTAGTGGAATTTGTCATAGTTTCTCCAAGCTGTGCGAGCTTCTTCATTGAGTTTAAGGGTGCCAAGTCCAATCAAGAGACTGGTATGTTGGTAAAATTTCTCCAGATCAATTAAGATAGAGTTATCGAGTTTCTCTGTCTTTTTAAGTTGATTGAGTAGCTCGTCGATATTTTGCTGCAAGCGCAGATCATCAGGCAATCCTTGTTTGCAAGTCTGGTAAGCTTTGTTTAACTCGGAAATGAGTTGATAAGCTTCTAAGATTAGTTCTTTATCTTCCATATGAGCGTCCTCCTTTGCCCATGTATTGATGTCTATAGTATAGCACAAAAAATAAAATTGTCATAATAAATATATCAAAAAATAGAGAATGATTTTTTGAAAGTTTAGTTGCCTTGCTTGCGGTTCTTTCATGGTATAATCAAGTGAGTAAATCTTTATGGAGGAAGTATGAAATTAAATATTCAAGAAATCCGTAAGCAGCCTGAAGGCTTGCACTTTGAGCAGACTTTAGACTTAGCAGCTGACTTGCGTGACCGTAATCAAGAAATTTTAGATGTAAAAGATATTGTCGCTATTGGAAAAGTTCAGTACGAAGACCTTATGTTTTTCCTAGATTATCAGTTGTCTTACACAATCGTCTTAGAATCTAGCCGTAGCATGGAACCGGTAGAATTGAAAGAATCTTATCCAGTAACGGAAGTTTTCATGGAAGGCGCAACTAACCAACTTGATCAAGAAGTTTTAGATGATGACTTGGTCTTACCTATCGAAAATGGAGAACTTGACCTTGCTGAGAGCGTGTCAGACAATATCCTGCTCAACATTCCTATAAAGGTCTTGACGGCTGAAGAAGAAGCTGGTCAAGGATTTGTTTCTGGAAATGACTGGCAAATTATGTCTGAGGACGAGTATCAAGCTCAACAGGCAGTCAAGAAAGAAGAAAATAGTCCTTTTGCAGGTTTACAAGGACTGTTTGACGGAGACGAATAGATGGTTTTATCCAAGAAACGTGCCCGTCATGTCATTGAGGAAATCATCGCTCTTTTTCCAGATGCGAAACCAAGTCTAGATTTTCGCAACCATTTTGAACTTTTGGTTGCGGTGATGTTGTCAGCTCAGACGACAGATGCGGCAGTCAACAAGGCTACACCAGGACTTTTTGCGGCCTTTCCAACCCCGCAAGCTATGGCAGAAGCAAGTGAGAGTGAAATTGCAACATATATTTCTCGTCTTGGGCTTTATCGAAATAAAGCTAAGTTTCTGAAAAAATGTGCCCAACAACTCCTGGATGATTTTGACGGTCAAGTCCCTCAGACTAGGGAAGAATTAGAGAGTTTGGCAGGAGTTGGCCGAAAAACAGCTAACGTAGTTTTGAGCGTGGGATTCGGTATTCCAGCTTTTGCAGTAGATACTCACGTAGAGCGAATCTGTAAACACCACGATATTGTTAAAAAATCAGCTACACCCCTTGAGGTCGAAAAACGTGTTATGGATGTCTTGCCACCAGAAGAATGGTTGGCAGCCCATCAGGCTATGATTTACTTTGGTCGTGCTATCTGTCATCCGAAAAATCCAGAATGTGATCACTATCCACAGTTGTACGATTTTAGTTCGTTATAAAATTGATTTCTTGTGTTTTTTCTTGCATCGATTCCTAGTTTGTGTTATAGTAGTACCAATCAAATATTCCTTTAATCCTGTCCCGTGAGGCAGGCAAGGAGCTGAATCAAGTAGAAGGGTGGAGTCTCTGCTGTTTTGGTAGAGCTAGCTTAACTATACATTCTGAAGTCTCCTTGTTTAAGGAGACTTTTCTTTTTGGAGGTTTGTCATGAAGACAAAAGAAGTTGTAGACGAATTGACCGTCAAGCGAGCGATTACTCGAATTACCTATGAGATTATCGAGCGAAATAAAGATTTGAACAAGATTGTACTGGCTGGGATAAAAACACGCGGTGTCTTCATTGCCCACCGTATCCAAGAGCGATTGGAACAGTTGGAATCTATCTCAGTGCCAGTTGTTGAGTTAGATACCAAACCATTCCGTGACGATGTCAAAAGCGGTGAAGATACTTCTATAATCTCTGTTGATGTGACAGAACGTGAGGTCATCTTGGTGGACGATGTGCTTTACACAGGTCGGACCATCCGAGCAGCTATTGACAACATCGTAAGTCATGGTCGTCCTTCTCGTGTGAGTTTAGCTGTTCTAGTTGACCGCGGGCATAGAGAATTACCGATTCGTCCAGACTATGTAGGGAAAAATATCCCAACCAGTCGTTCAGAAGAAATCATCGTAGAGATGACTGAACTAGATGGACAAGATCGTGTTCTTATTACCGAAGAAGCTTAGATAGCCAAAGGAGTTAGCCATGTCAGAAAATCAACAAGCCATTCAACATGTAGTCTCAATGGAAGACCTTACTGTAGAACAAGTCATGAAATTGATTAAACGAGGAATTGAGTTTAAAAATGGAGCAAAGGCTTCTTATGAAGACCAACACATCGTCTCTAATCTCTTCTTTGAGAGTTCGACTCGTACCCACAAATCTTTTGAAGTAGCAGAGATTAAACTGGGCCTTCAGCTACTGGACTTCGATGTAAAAACAAGTTCAGTCAACAAGGGTGAAACACTCTACGATACAATTTTGACCTTGTCAGCCTTGGGAGTAGATGCCTGTGTCATCAGACATCCCGAGGTAGATTACTACAGAGAGTTGATTGATAGTCCGACGATTACGACTTCGATTATCAATGGTGGGGATGGTTCGGGTCAACACCCAAGCCAAAGCTTGCTTGATTTAATGACGATTTATGAAGAATTTGGACACTTCGAAGGACTCAAGGTAGCCATTGCTGGTGACCTTGACCATTCGCGTGTGGCTAAATCCAATATGCAAATCTTAAAGCGCTTAGGAGCAGAACTCTACTTTGCTGGTCCTGAGGAATGGAGAAGTCAAGAGTTTGCAGACTATGGACAGTTTGTAAGCATTGATGAAATCATTAACCAAGTTGATGTGATGATGTTTCTTCGTGTTCAGCATGAGCGTCATGAAAGTGGAACAGTCTTTTCAAAAGAGGGCTATCATGCCCAGCATGGTTTGACTCAAGAACGTTATAATCGCTTGAAAGATAAAGCTATTCTGATGCATCCTGCTCCTGTAAATCGCGATGTTGAAATTGCTGATCACTTGGTCGAAGCACCAAAATCACGTATTGTTCAACAAATGACCAATGGTGTCTTTGTCAGAATGGCAATTTTAGAATCTGTATTGACTTACAGAAACGCAAAATAAGACACAAAACGTTAAAAGATGCCTGAGAGCATCCACGAGAGGTGAATTTATGACTAAACGACTTCTAGTTTTAGAAGATGGAACAATTTTTGAAGGAAAAGCCTTTGGGGCTGATATTGATGTAACTGGTGAAATCGTCTTTAATACTGGGATGACCGGTTATCAAGAATCCATTACGGATCAGTCTTATAATGGGCAAATTCTAACTTTTACCTATCCCTTGGTTGGAAATTATGGAATTAACCGTGATGACTACGAGTCTATCAGTCCAACCTGTAAAGGTGTAGTGGTATTTGAAGAAGCTCGTAGAGCCAGCAACTGGCGCAACCAGATGACGCTGGATGAATTTTTGAAATCTAAGAAAATCCCTGGTATTTCAGGTATTGATACACGGGCTTTGACAAAAATTATTCGCAAACATGGAACTATGAGAGCGACTCTGACACATGTGGGAGATAGTATCGATCACATCACAGATCAGCTTCAAGCAACTGTTTTACCAATAGATAATATCAAACAGGTTTCTACAAAAACTGCTTACCCAGCTCCAGGAGTAGGTTTAAGCGTGGTACTTGTAGACTTTGGTCTCAAGCATTCAATCTTAAGAGAGTTGTCTAAGAGAGATTGTAATGTAACGGTCGTTCCTTATACTACAACAGCAGAGGAAATCCTTCACTTGAATCCAGACGGAGTTATGTTGTCAAATGGACCGGGAAATCCAGAAGATGTACCAGAAGCACTTGATATGATTCGTGGTATTCTTGGCAAGATTCCAATCTTTGGTATTTGTATGGGGCATCAACTCTTTGCGATGGCAAATGGTGCCAAGACCTATAAGATGAAATTTGGTCATCGTGGATTTAACCACGCTGTACGTGAAATTGCAACAGGGCGCGTGGACTTTACTAGTCAAAACCATGGATATGCAGTAAGTCGTGAAGATTTTCCAGACCATTTGATGATTACTCATGAAGAAATCAATGACAAGTCAGTTGAAGGTGTACGTCACAGATACCAACCAGGTTTCTCTGTGCAATTCCACCCAGATGCTGCACCAGGTCCGCACGATGCCAGTTATCTATTTGACGAGTTCATCGAGATGATGGAAGCCTTCAAACAAGCAAACTAAAGACGAGTGTGAAATCGTCGGAGAATTTATTTAATGTCGCTCAGTGAGGCGACGAATAGAAAGGCAGGTCGTTTCTTTTAGTCGCTATTAGGCGAACTAAAAACTCCCTGCACTAGATTTTTTACCGAAAAGCATCGTTCCGCTAAAAAATCGTCGGAGAATTTATTTAATGGCAACCAGAGAGTTGCCGAATAGAAAGGAGAAGGGTGTTCCGTATTTGCTGAATTGAATACGGGCTACGGACGGTGCTAAAAAGATAGTTATTCCTAGAACTGACGGTTCTTCGTCATAACTCCTATTTTAGCTTTGTCCGCTTGACGCCCTTAATATCTTGTAAATGCCTAAACGTACTGATATTCAAAAAATTATGGTGATTGGTTCTGGTCCGATTATTATTGGTCAGGCTGCTGAGTTTGACTATGCTGGAACCCAGGCCTGCTTGTCTTTGAAAGAAGAGGGGTATGAGGTTGTCTTGGTTAACTCAAATCCTGCAACCATTATGACGGATAAAGAGATTGCAGACAAGGTCTACATCGAACCGATTACACTTGAGTTTGTAACGCGTATTCTCCGTAAGGAACGTCCAGATGCCTTGCTTCCAACACTTGGAGGTCAAACAGGGCTTAATATGGCAATGGAGTTGTCTAAAAATGGTATTCTTGATGAATTGGGAGTAGAACTTCTCGGGACTAAATTGTCTGCTATCGACCAAGCAGAGGACCGCGATCTCTTTAAACAATTGATGGAAGAACTCAAGCAACCAATTCCAGAATCAGAAATTGTCAACACAGTGGAAGAAGCCGTTGCCTTTGCAGCAACTATTGGTTACCCAGTTATTGTCCGCCCAGCCTTCACTCTCGGTGGTACTGGTGGTGGTATGTGTGCCAACGAGGAAGAATTGCGTGAAATCGCTGAAAATGGTTTGAAGTTGTCACCTGTTACCCAGTGTTTGATTGAGCGTTCGATTGCTGGTTTTAAGGAAATCGAATACGAAGTCATGCGTGACTCAGCTGACAATGCCCTTGTTGTTTGTAACATGGAAAACTTTGACCCCGTTGGGATTCACACAGGGGACTCTATTGTATTTGCCCCAGCGCAGACTATGTCAGACTATGAAAACCAAATGCTTCGTGATGCTAGTTTGAGCATTATCCGCGCTCTCAAGATTGAAGGCGGATGTAACGTTCAGCTTGCGCTTGATCCACACAGTTTTAAGTACTATGTTATCGAAGTAAATCCTCGTGTATCTCGTTCGTCAGCCCTTGCTTCCAAGGCGACAGGTTATCCAATCGCTAAATTGGCGGCTAAGATTGCTGTAGGGTTGACCTTAGATGAAGTTATTAACCCAGTTACAGGTTCAACTTATGCCATGTTTGAGCCAGCCCTTGACTACGTGGTTGCCAAAATTCCGCGCTTCCCATTTGACAAGTTTGAAAAGGGTGAACGCCGTCTTGGTACTCAGATGAAGGCGACTGGAGAAGTTATGGCCATTGGTCGTAACATTGAAGAATCCCTTCTCAAGGCCTGTCGCTCACTAGAAATCGGTGTTCACCACAATGAAATTCCAGAACTGGCAGAGATTTCAGATGATGCCTTGATTGAAAAAGTTGTTAAGGCTCAAGATGACCGTCTCTTTTACGTATCAGAAGCCATCAGACGTGGTTATACAATAGAGGAAATTGCTGAACTCACAAAAATTGATATCTTCTATCTTGATAAACTTTTGCATATCTTTGAAATTGAGCAAGAATTGGGCTCACATCCACAAGATCTTGAAGTTTTGAAAACTGCAAAACTCAATGGTTTTTCAGACCGTAAGATTGCTGAACTATGGGAAACGACAGCTGACCAAGTTCGCCAGATTCGTTTGGAAAACAAGATTGTCCCAGTTTACAAGATGGTTGACACTTGTGCGGCAGAGTTTGAATCAGAAACTCCGTACTTCTACTCAACATATGGATGGGAAAATGAGTCTATCAAGTCTGATAAGGAATCTGTACTGGTCCTAGGTTCTGGTCCAATCCGTATTGGTCAAGGGGTTGAATTTGACTACGCAACTGTTCACTCTGTTAAGGCAATTCAAGCTGCTGGCTACGAAGCCATCATTATGAACTCAAACCCAGAGACAGTTTCAACCGACTTCTCTGTATCGGATAAACTTTACTTTGAACCATTAACATTCGAAGATGTCATGAATGTTATCGATTTGGAGAAACCAAAAGGTGTTATCGTTCAGTTTGGTGGTCAAACAGCTATCAACCTTGCTGAGCCATTAGCAAAAGCAGGTGTGACTATCCTTGGTACGCAGGTTGCTGACCTAGACCGTGCCGAAGACCGTGACCTCTTTGAGCAAGCTCTCAAAGACTTGGATATTCCACAGCCACCAGGACAAACGGCTACCAATGAAGAAGAAGCAGTCCTTGCAGCTCGCAAGATTGGCTTCCCAGTTCTTGTTCGCCCATCTTATGTACTTGGTGGACGTGCCATGGAAATCGTAGAAAATGAAGAAGATCTTCGTTCTTACATGCGTACAGCGGTTAAGGCTAGTCCAGACCATCCAGTTCTTGTTGACTCTTATATCGTTGGACAAGAGTGTGAAGTTGATGCCATTTCAGACGGAGAAAATGTTCTCATCCCTGGTATCATGGAGCACATAGAACGAGCTGGTGTCCACTCAGGTGACTCAATGGCCGTTTACCCACCACAAACCTTGTCGCAAAAGGTTCAGAAAACCATTGCAGACTACACAAAACGCCTAGCAATTGGTCTTAACTGCCTTGGAATGATGAACATTCAGTTTGTTATCAAAGATGAAAAAGTCTACGTTATTGAGGTCAATCCACGTGCCAGCCGTACGGTGCCATTCCTTTCTAAGGTGACCAATATTCCTATGGCTCAAGTAGCAACCAAGCTCATTCTTGGTCAAAGCTTATCAGAACTTGGCTACCAAGATGGCCTTTATCCAGAAAGCACTCGCGTTCATATCAAGGCACCTGTCTTCTCCTTTACCAAACTAGCTAAGGTAGACAGCTTACTTGGTCCTGAAATGAAGTCAACAGGGGAAGTTATGGGTTCTGATACGACTTTGGAAAAAGCTCTCTATAAAGCCTTTGAAGCTTCTTATCTTCACTTGCCAACCTTTGGGAATGTTGTCTTTACCATCGCTGATGATGCCAAGGAAGAATCTTTGGGATTGGCTCGTCGTTTCCAAGAGATTGGATACGGGATTTTGGCAACTCAAGGAACAGCATCCTTCTTTGAAAATCATGGTCTTAAGGCCCAATTGGTAGGGAAAATTGGTGATGATGAACATGATATCCCAAGCTATGTTCGTAAAGGGAAAATCCAAGCTATCATCAACACAGTTGGTACTAAGCGAACTGCTGATGAAGATGGTGAACAAATCCGCCGTTCAGCTATTGAACACGGAGTTCCTCTCTTTACAGCTTTGGATACAGCGGATGCTATGCTTAAGGTACTTGAAAGCCGTAGCTTCGTTACAGAAGCAATTTAGTTTCTTGTTAAATGATCTAAGTAGCTTTTATCCAGCGTCAAAAGACGCTGGTTTTTCCTCTTTTATAGAGAAATCGAGTTAGAAATAATAGTTACAGTTCACCATTAAATGTCAAAGTTTATCAATAGATTTATCATTATCGTTAATGAGTAGACTTATTCTGACTTTCCCTAAAATTTTGTTGAATTTTCTTAAGTTTTTATCATATTTTTTATAATTAAGGTGCCTTAAGAAAAATAATGAAAAAACTAAATGTTTTTCATATAGTTTTCATTTTTTGTGTTATAATTAAGGTGCCTTAAGAAAAATATTAAGGTGCCTTAAGAAAAATAATGAAAAAACTAAATGTTTTTCATATAGTTTTCATTGTTTTAATAGTTTAAAGTCAATCTTATTTTTCTCTAATAGAAAATAATGAAAAAGTAGGTTTAGAAAGAGGTAAGTATCTATGTCTTCTCATAAAAAAGTGTCACTCTCTGAGATTAATCAATCTATCGATACTCCAAATAACAATCATTTCTGGCAAAATTTAAAGGCCTTTTTAGGTCCGGGTGCTCTTGTCGCAGTTGGTTATATGGATCCAGGAAACTGGATTACCAGTGTAGTCGGTGGTGCTTCCTATAAGTATAGTCTCTTGTTTGTTATCTTGATTTCATCTCTCATTGCCATGCAACTTCAGCAGATGGCAGGAAAGCTTGGGATTGTAACCCAGATGGACCTGGCTCAAGCAACGGCTCATCATTCACCTAAATGGCTTCGTTATAGTCTATGGGTGATTTTAGAATTAGCCTTGATGGCGACAGATCTGGCAGAAGTTCTAGGTTCAGCGATTGCTCTCAATCTTCTCTTTAAGATTCCGATTATGATAGCAATTCTCTTGACCGTGTTGGATGTTTTTCTCTTATTGCTTCTGATGAAATTTGGCTTTAAGAAGATTGAAGCTATTGTGACAACACTGATTTTAACCATTCTAGCAATTTTTACCTATCTGGTAGCTTTGTCACATCCAAGCTTCCAAGGAATCGTTGAGGGTTATCTACCGAATGCAACCTTATTTGAAAGTCCCTTGCCAGGGCATGAAAGTCAATTAACCTTGGCACTAGGGATCGTGGGAGCAACGGTTATGCCCCATAACCTCTATTTGCATTCTTCCTTGTCTCAAACTCGGAAAATCAATCACAAGGACAAGAATGATGTTCGAAAAGCCGTGCGCTTTATGACCTGGGATTCAAATCTCCAATTATCCTTGGCCTTTGTGGTTAACTCCCTTCTATTAATTCTCGGGGCGGCTCTCTTTTTCGGCCATGCATCTGAGATTTCTGCCTTCTCTCAAATGTATAATGCCTTGCAGGATTCTACTATTGCAGGAGCTATAGCTAGCTCGACCTTATCAACCTTGTTTGCCTTGGCTTTATTAGCCAGTGGTCAAAATTCGACAATTACGGGTACCTTGACTGGACAAATCGTTATGGAAGGTTTCTTACATTTGCGATTGCCTCAGTGGTTCATTCGTTTGGCGACTCGTCTCTTTGCCTTGCTCCCTGTCATGATAGTAGCGGTTCTGTTTGGTCATCAGGAAAAAACTTTGGATCAGTTATTGGTTTATTCACAGGTCTTTCTCTCAATCGCTCTTCCATTTTCAATCTTCCCCTTGATTTATCTCACTTCAAAAAAATCACTGATGGGAGAATTTACCAATGCCAAATGGAATACTATCCTTGGTTATATCGTTTCCATTATCTTGACCATCCTCAATGTGAAATTGCTGTTTGATATTTTTTAAGATCTTTTAACATGAAGTAGAAAAAATCACCCGAGAGTTAACTCTTGGGTGATTTTTTGCAATTCAAATCATTGATAGACGAAAATCCATTATAAAAAGCTACATCAAGATGCAGCCACACTATAGCAACGGAAGACATGGGATTCGAACCCACGCACGCTTTCACACGCCTACCGCGTTTCCAACACGGCCTCTTAAGCCTCTTGAGTAATCTTCCAATACTTACTAAGATAGTTTAACATAAAGGCAAGTATCTTGCAAATAAAATTCAAACAATTGGCAAAATGTTAGAAAATGAAAGAAAATGACAAAAAGTGCTTGACTTTGCTATTTTTTGTGATAGAATGATTATTGTAATCGTTAACAGGAGGTGAGTAAGTGCTAAAAACTGAGAGAAAAAAGTTGATTTTAGAGGAGTTGGGTAAACATAAAGTCGTTACTTTAGAGAAATTAGTAGGCTTGCTAGATACTTCAGAATCAACAGTTAGACGCGATTTAGATGAATTGGAATCGGAAAATAAACTTCGCCGAGTGCATGGAGGTGCAGAGTTGCCTCACTCCTTGCAAGAAGAAGAAACCATTCAAGAGAAATCTGTCAAAAACCTTCAAGAGAAAAAATTAATTGCGCAAAAGGCAGCTTCCCTCATCAAAGAAAAAGATGTTATCTTTGTGGATGCAGGAAGTACAACAGCCTTTCTCATTAAGGAATTGGAGCGAAAAGACATTACTGTTGTGACTAACTCCATTCACCATGCGGTTCAATTAGTGGATAAGCAAATCCCGACAGTTATTATCGGTGGTGGAGTCAAGATGACAACTGATGCCAGTATCGGAGGTGTCGCGCTTAATCAGATTAACCAGCTTCACTTTGACCGTGCCTTTATCGGAATGAACGGTGTGGATGAAGGTTATTATACAACTCCAGATATGGAGGAGGGAGCTGTTAAGCGTGCTATTCTAGAAAATGCCAAACAAACCTATGTTTTGGCGGATTCATCTAAGGTTGGTCAGTCTTGTTTCGCTAAGGTCGCCCCTATAAAACGAGCTATTGTGATTACAAGCAAGGGTCACGAACTCTTGCCAGCTATCAAAGAAAAAACGGAGGTTATCGAAGTATGATTTATACAGTCACACTAAATCCATCTATTGACTACATTGTCCGTCTGGATAAAGTGGAAGTTGGTAGTGTCAATCGTATGGATAGTGATGATAAGTTTGCTGGTGGTAAAGGTATCAATGTTAGCCGTGTCTTGAAACGCTTGGATATTCCAAATACAGCGACAGGCTTCATCGGTGGCTTTACAGGTAAATTTATCACTGATACTTTGGCTGAAGAGCAAATTGAAACACGCTTTGTCCAAGTGGCAGAAGATACGCGTATCAATGTCAAGATCAAAGCAGATCAAGAAACAGAAATCAATGGGACTGGTCCTACTGTTGAAGCTGAACAACTTGAAGAGTTAAAAGCTATTCTTTCAAGTTTAACAGCAGAAGATAAAGTGGTATTTGCTGGTTCGAGTGCAAAAAACCTAGGCAATGTTATCTATAAGGATTTGATTGCCTTGACTCGTCAGACAGGTGCTCAAGTGGTCTGTGACTTTGAAGGTCAGACCTTGATTGATAGTTTGGATTATCAACCACTTTTAGTCAAACCGAACAATCATGAACTGGGAGCTATCTTTGGAGTCAAGCTCGAAAGTTTAGATGAGATTGAAAAATACGCTCGAGAGTTGCTGGCTAAAGGTGCTCAAAACGTTATCATCTCTATGGCTGGTGACGGTGCCCTTCTGGTAACATCAGAGGGAGCCTACTTTGCTAAACCGATTAAGGGAACAGTGAAAAACTCAGTTGGTGCTGGTGACTCTATGGTTGCTGGATTTACTGGTGAGTTTGTCAAATCAAAAGACGCAGTAGAAGCCTTCAAGTGGGGAGTGGCTTGTGGAACAGCAACTACCTTCTCTGATGACTTGGCGACTGCAGCATTTATAAAAGAAACTTATGAAAAAGTTGAGGTAGAAAAAAGATGAAAATTCAGGATTTATTGAGAAAAGATGTCATGTTGCTCGATTTACAAGCAACTGAAAAAACAGCAGCTATCGAAGAAATGATTCATAGCTTGGTAGAACACGGATACGTGACAGATTTTGAAACTTTTAAAGAAGGAATCTTGGCGCGTGAAGCTTTGACTTCTACAGGTTTGGGTGACGGTATCGCTATGCCACACAGCAAAAATGCTGCTGTAAAGGAAGCAACAGTTCTCTTCGCTAAGTCAAACAAGGGTGTTGACTACGAAAGTTTAGATGGACAACCAACTGACCTCTTCTTTATGATTGCTGCTCCAGAAGGTGCCAATGATACTCACTTGGCTGCCTTGGCAGAATTGTCTCAATACTTAATGAAAGACGGTTTTGCTGATAAACTTCGTCAAGTAACATCAGCTGATCAAGTTATTGAACTCTTTGATCAAGCATCAGAAAAAGCTGAGGAACCAGTTCAAACACCTGCAAATGGTTCTGATGACTTTATCGTTGCTGTAACTGCTTGTACATCAGGAATTGCCCACACTTATATGGCTCAAGAAGCTCTTCAAAAAGTGGCTGCTGAAATGGGTGTTGGTATCAAGGTTGAAACTAATGGTGCCAGCGGTGTTGGTAACCAATTGACAGCAGAAGATATTCGCAAGGCTAAAGCTGTTATTATTGCTGCAGATAAAGCAGTTGAGATGGATCGTTTTGATGGTAAACCATTGGTAAATCGTCCAGTTGCAGATGGTATTCGTAAGACAGAAGAGTTGATCAACTTGGCTCTTTCTGGAAATGCTGAAGTTTATCATGCTGCTAACGGAGCACAAGCTTCAACAGCATCTAACGAAAAACAAAGTGTCGGTGGTGCCTTCTACAAACACTTGATGAGTGGTGTATCTCAAATGTTGCCATTCGTTATCGGTGGTGGTATCATGATTGCCCTAGCCTTCTTGATTGATGGTGCTATGGGTGTGCCAAATGATAGCCTTGGAAATCTTGGTTCTTACCATGAACTCGCTTCTATGTTCATGAAAATTGGTGGTGCAGCCTTCGGTTTGATGCTTCCAGTATTTGCTGGATATGTTGCTTACTCTATCGCAGAAAAACCTGGCTTGGTAGCCGGTTTCGTAGCTGGTGCTATCGCTAAAGAAGGTTATGCCTTTGGTAAAATCCCTTATGCTCAAGGTGGTGAAGCAACTTCAGCCCTTGCAGGAGTATCATCAGGTTTCCTTGGAGCCCTTGTTGGTGGATTTATCGCAGGTGCCTTGGTACTCTTGATTAAGAAATATGTGAAGGTTCCTCGCTCACTTGAAGGTGCTAAATCAATCCTTCTCTTGCCACTTCTTGGAACAATCTTGACAGGATTTGTCATGCTAGCTGTTAACATCCCAATGGCCGCAATCAACACTGGTATGAACAACTTCCTTGGTGGTCTTGAAGGTGGTTCAGCTGTTCTTCTTGGAGTCGTTCTTGGAGGAATGATGGCTGTCGATATGGGTGGACCTGTCAATAAAGCAGCTTACGTCTTTGGTACTGGTACTCTTGCAGCAACAGTGGCAACAGGTGGTTCAGTAGCCATGGCAGCAGTTATGGCTGGAGGAATGGTTCCACCACTTGCAATCTTTGTCGCAACTCTTCTCTTCAAAAATAAATTCACAAAAGAAGAACGTAACTCTGGTTTGACTAACATCGTTATGGGCTTGTCATTCATTACTGAAGGAGCGATTCCATTTGGTGCAGCTGACCCAGCTCGTGCGATCCCAAGCTTCATCCTTGGTTCAGCAGTAGCAGGTGGACTCGTTGGTCTTGCAGGTATCAAACTCATGGCACCTCACGGAGGAATCTTCGTTATCGCCCTTACAACAAATGCCCTTCTTTACCTTGTCTTTGTCTTGATTGGAGCACTTGTTAGTGGTGTGGTTTATGGTTACCTTCGTAAACCTTTAGAAAAATAATCACAAAGAGATTCAAATGACTGAACACGAAAGTGGGCAGTCATTTTTTTGATTTTTCTAGATGTTTCTGAAATATGGTATAATAGAAGCATGGCAAACAAGAATACAAATAAAACAAGACGGAGACCGTCAAAAGCTGAATTAGAAAGAAAGCAAGCTATCCAACGGATGTTAATTTCCTTAGTCATAGCTTTTTGCTTAATGTTCGCTGCCCTGAAATTAGGAGCAGTTGGACTCACGCTTTATAACCTTATTCGATTACTAGTAGGAAGTCTGGCCTATCTGGTCATTTTTGTCGCTCTAGTCTATCTTTTTTTCTTCAAGTGGATTCGGAAGCAAGAAGGTCTAATCTCAGGTTTTCTTTGCATTTTTTCAGGCTTATTGCTGATTTTTGAAGCTTATCTTGTATGGAAATATGGCTTAGAGCAGGCTGTCTTAAAGGGAACTTTAGCCCAAGTTTTGACAGATTTGACAGGTTTTCGTGTGACTAGCTTTGCTGGAGGAGGGCTTCTAGGTGTTGCCCTTTATATTCCAGTCGCCTTTCTCTTTTCAAATATTGGTACTTACTTTATCGGAGCTATCTTAATCTTGATCGGTACTCTTCTAGTTAGTCCCTGGTCTGTCTATGATGTCGCTGATTTTCTTGGAGCACGTTTTGCACTTTGGATGGAGAGACGTGAGCAGAAGAAACAGGAACGTTTTGTCAAACGAGAAGAAGAAAAAGCTCGTAAGGAAGCAGAGGAACAGGAAAGACTTGAGAAAGAACAGGCAGAGCAAGCCTTGTTGGACATACCTCCTGTTGATATGGAAACTGGCGAGATTTTAGAAGCTCCCCCTGTTCACTTTGATGATTTACCACCTCTTCCAGAGGAAGAATGGGTAGAACCTGAAATTATTCTCCCTCAAGCAGACTATGAAGTTCCTAGCGAAGTTGACATCCAAGAAGAAGATGAGTTCTTAGAGGATGAGGATGTTGAGGTAGATTTTTCTGCTAAAAAAGCTTTAGAGTACAAACTTCCAAGCTTGCAACTTTTTGCACCCGATAAGCCCAAAGACCAGTCCAAGGAAAAGAAAATCGTTCGCGAAAATATCAAGATTTTGGAAGAAACCTTTGCGAGTTTCGGTATTAAGGTAACGGTTGAACGTGCTGAAATCGGTCCATCGGTTACCAAGTACGAAGTCAAGCCAGCCGTTGGTGTTCGGGTCAATCGCATTTCCAATCTAGCAGATGACTTGGCTCTGGCCTTGGCTGCAAAAGATGTCCGTATCGAAGCTCCAATTCCTGGGAAATCCTTAGTCGGGATTGAAGTGCCTAACTCAGAGATAGCGACAGTCTCCTTCCGAGAGCTCTGGGAACAATCGCAAACTAAACCTGAAAATCTGCTAGAAATTCCCCTTGGCAAAGCTGTCAATGGTACAGCTCGTAGTTTTGACCTAGCTAAAATGCCTCACTTGCTAGTGGCTGGTTCGACAGGTTCTGGTAAATCTGTTGCAGTCAATGGTATTATTGCAAGTATTCTCATGAAGGCGCGTCCAGACCAAGTTAAGTTTATGATGGTGGATCCGAAGATGGTTGAGTTGTCAGTCTATAATGATATTCCTCATCTTTTGATTCCAGTTGTGACCAATCCACGTAAGGCCAGCAAGGCCCTTCAAAAAGTTGTGGATGAGATGGAAAATCGTTATGAACTCTTTGCCAAAATTGGCGTTCGTAATATTGCTGGTTTCAATGCTAAGGTGGAGGAATTCAACGCTCAATCTGAGTATAAACAAGTACCTCTTCCTTTGATTGTCGTGATTGTCGATGAGTTAGCTGACCTCATGATGGTAGCCAGCAAGGAAGTAGAAGATGCTATTATTCGTCTTGGACAGAAGGCGCGTGCAGCTGGTATTCATATGATTCTTGCGACGCAGCGTCCTTCAGTGGATGTTATCTCTGGTCTGATTAAGGCCAATGTGCCGTCTCGTGTAGCTTTTGCTGTATCTTCTGGAACGGATTCTCGAACTATCTTAGATGAAAATGGTGCTGAGAAACTCCTGGGTCGAGGCGATATGCTCTTCAAGCCAATCGATGAAAACCATCCTGTTCGTCTGCAAGGTTCTTTTATCTCGGATGATGATGTGGAGCGTATTGTTAGCTTTATCAAGGCTCAAGCAGATGCTGACTATGATGAAAGCTTTGATCCTGGAGAGGTTTCTGAGACAGAAGGTGAGTCTGGCACAGGAGATGAAGGTGGAGATCCGCTATTTGAAGAAGCCAAGGCTTTGGTTATTGAAACTCAAAAAGCGAGCGCATCCATGATTCAACGTCGATTATCAGTTGGTTTTAACCGAGCAACTCGCTTGATGGAAGAATTAGAGATGGCTGGAGTTATCGGACCTGCAGAAGGAACGAAGCCGCGAAAGGTTTTACAACAATAAAAAACGTAAAAAAAGTATAAAAATGCATGGAAACTTTATTAAAAAGTTGGTCAAAATTGGTCTAACTTTTTAGATAGAGTTTCCTTTTTTAGGCTCATTGTCAACTGTAGTGGGTTGAATAAAAACTAACATCTGGAGAGGACAATTGATGTCCTCTTCATTTTTATATTCAGAGCGATGAAAATTCGTTTCTTAAAGTTGTCAAAGTTCCGAAATCC
>NZ_JASHDL010000012.1:0-63990 GCF_047463635.1 Streptococcus infantis | reverse complement strand
CATATGATTCTTTCTAATGAGTTGTTTGATCGCTTTTCATTATAGGTCATATGGGACTTTTTTTCTACACAAAAATAGGCTCCATAATATCCATAGGGGATTTACCCACTACAAATATTATAGAGCCAAATAAGACAGTAGCTATCCAGAGGCTACTGTCTTATTTTTAACACTTATTAATCTAAAAAAGGTATACTAAAATAACACCTCATCTGGTATTTATTGAAACAAGGTGTTGAAATAATGCAGCATTAATAGTTTTATCTATTTTGGGTCGAAGTGTAATCGTAAAGTTTGTTATGCGTGATGAGATAATACATTGAACGAATGAAATGATGTGTAGAGGTAATTGAATGTGTCTGGTTGAAGTTATTGCTGATTATCTTTTTCTTTTCTCATAGAAGTTAGCGATATAGCAGAGTTTGGTATGCCTAGCTGAAGCAATGTTGTGAATGTACTTGAACATAATTTTCCTGTCATAGTGATTATCTCGTTTTTCAAAAGTAGTGGGATGATGAAAATGAAATAAATTTTCTAGATGTCGATGGTACTCGTTATTATCTCAATTCAAGTGGTGCTATGCAGACTGGCTGGAAACAACTGAATGGCAACTGGTACTATTTCCAAGCAGATGGTTCCTTATTGAGAAATGCTACAAGACATGATGGCTACAAGGTCAATCAAGATGGCATTTGGAGCTTGAATCCTGATAAAGTAGAAGTTCAGGGAAGTCAAGAAGAACCTAAGAAGGATTCTGATAAGCCAGTTGAGAAAGAGAAGCATTCAGCAGAAGACAATAAAAAAGATGAAGCTGCTGAAACAAAACAGACTTTGAAGGCAGATAAAGAATAATCTTAGTTGCTTTGCTAGAAAGTTGATTAGGTGCTGTGTTCAGACCTGTCAGATACTTTTCTTTTAAAATAGTATTTATATACATCTCAGAGAATCGATCAATGTTTTTTGGATAAGAAACTTGATCTGCTCTGAGATGTTTTCTATTTCTCACACACTAAATGATTGAGAATAGCCCTCTCGTCTTCAAATAGAAATATTTTGATAAGAAATTTTAAAAAACACCGATTAGATAAATAAGAAAAATTATGGTATAATAAAACGATACAAAAAAGGAGTATATATGGACATTTCAGAAATTCGTCAAAAAATTGACGCCAATCGTGAAAAATTAGCTTCTTTTAGGGGGTCTCTTTGACCTCGAAGGGTTAGAAGAAGAAATTGCCATTTTGGAAAACAAAATGACAGAACCTGATTTTTGGAACGATAATATTGCGGCCCAAAAAACGTCGCAAGAATTAAATGAACTAAAAAATACCTACAATACTTTCCATAAGATGGAGGAGTTGCAGGATGAAGCTGAAATCTTACTAGACTTTTTAGCAGAGGATGAGTCTGTTAAAGATGAGTTGGTGGAGAAGTTAGCTGAGCTAGATCAGATGATGACTAGCTATGAGATGACTCTGCTCTTGTCAGAGCCTTATGATCATAATAATGCTATTTTAGAGATTCACCCAGGATCTGGTGGAACAGAAGCCCAAGACTGGGGAGATATGCTTCTTCGTATGTACACTCGTTATGGTAATGCCAAAGGTTTCAAGGTTGAAGTCTTGGATTATCAAGCAGGTGATGAAGCAGGTATTAAGTCAGTGACCTTGTCTTTTGAAGGTCCAAATGCTTATGGACTTCTCAAGTCAGAAATGGGAGTTCACCGTTTGGTACGTATCTCACCATTTGACTCAGCTAAGCGTCGTCACACCTCGTTTACTTCTGTAGAAGTTATGCCAGAGTTGGATGATACTATTGAAGTTGACATCCGAGAAGATGATATCAAGATGGATACTTTCCGCTCGGGTGGAGCAGGTGGACAGAATGTCAACAAGGTTTCAACGGGTGTCCGTTTGACCCACATTCCGACAGGGATTGTCGTTGCATCAACCGTAGACCGTACTCAGTATGGAAACCGTGACCGTGCGATGAAGATGCTCCAGGCAAAACTCTATCAGATGGAGCAGGAAAAGAAAGCTGCTGAGGTAGATGCCCTTAAGGGGGACAAGAAAGAAATCACATGGGGAAGCCAGATTCGCTCCTATGTATTCACCCCTTATACCATGGTGAAAGACCACCGTACCAGTTTTGAAGTTGCGCAGGTAGATAAGGTCATGGATGGGGACTTAGATGGTTTCATCGATGCTTATCTAAAATGGCGTATTAGTTAAAAGAAAGGAAGTCACATGTCGATCATTGAAATGAGAGATGTTGTCAAAAAGTATGACAACGGGACAACAGCCCTACGTGGCGTCTCTGTAAATATTGAACCAGGAGAGTTTGCCTATATCGTAGGTCCTTCAGGTGCAGGTAAGTCAACCTTTATCCGTGCCTTGTATCGTGAGGTTAAAGTTGAAAAAGGAAGTTTGCAGGTTGCAGGTTTTAATCTTGTTAAGATTAAAAAGAAAGATATTCCGCTTCTTCGTCGAAGTGTTGGAGTTGTCTTTCAGGATTACAAACTATTGCCAAAGAAAACTGTTTATGAGAACATCGCTTATGCGATGGAGGTTGTCGGTGAAAGCCGTCGTAATATCAAAAAACGTGTTATGGAAGTTTTGGATCTTGTCGGCTTGAAGCATAAGGTTCGTTCATTCCCTAATGAGTTATCAGGTGGTGAGCAACAACGTATCGCCATTGCCCGTGCTATCGTAAACAATCCTAAGGTTTTGATTGCCGACGAACCAACAGGTAACTTGGACCCAGATAACTCATGGGAAATCATGAACCTCTTGGAGCGCATCAACCTCCAAGGTACGACTGTTTTGATGGCGACCCACAACAGCCAAATCGTAAATACCTTGCGCCACCGTGTCATTGCCATCGAGAATGGTCGTGTGGTTCGTGACGAAGCGAAAGGAGAGTACGGATACGATGATTAGTAGATTTTTCCGCCACCTATTCGAAGCTTTAAAGAGTTTAAAGCGTAATGGGTGGATGACCATTGCTGCTGTCAGTTCAGTAATGATTACCTTGACCTTGGTTGCTATTTTTGCCTCAGTTATCTTTAATACTGCAAAATTGGCAACAGATATCGAAAACAACGTCCGCGTCATGGTTTATGTCCGTAAAGATATTGAAGACAATAGTGAAACCATTGTCAAAGAAGGCCAGACAGTCACTAACAATGATTACCACAAGGTTTATGATGCTCTCAAGGCTATGCCAGCTGTTAAAAGTGTAACCTTCTCAAGTAAAGAAGAGCAGTACCAAAAGCTGACTGAAACCATGGGTGACGATTGGAAGGTTTTTGAAGGAGATGCCAATCCACTTCATGATGCCTACATTGTCGATACCAATTCACCAAGTGATGTGAAACCAGTCGCTGAAGAAGCTAAGAAAATCGAAGGAGTTTCTGAGGTTCAAGACGGTGGTGCCAATACGGAGCGTCTCTTCAAGTTGGCTTCCTTCATCCGTGTTTGGGGATTGGTCATTGCAGGACTTTTGATTTTCATCGCAGTCTTCTTGATTTCAAATACCATTCGTATCACTATCATTTCACGTAGTCGTGAAATTCAAATCATGCGTTTGGTTGGTGCTAAAAATAGCTACATTCGTGGTCCATTCTTGCTAGAAGGTGCCTTCATTGGGCTATTAGGAGCAACTATTCCATCAATCATGGTTTACTTTATCTATAACCGAGTCTACCAATCAGTTAACCCATCTTTGGTTGGACAAAATCTATCTCTGATTACCCCAGATGCTTTTATTCCATTGATGGTCGGTCTTTTGTTCCTCATTGGAATCTGTATCGGTTCACTTGGTTCAGGAATCTCAATGCGCCGATTCTTGAAAATCTAAGTAAGATAGTTTACTAAAATCTATAAAAGTAGGATACCATCAGGCTTGACCGAGTCAGATGGTCCTACTTTTTATGTTGAACTTATAAAGCAGTTGCTTGCCAATTTTTGGGAAACAGTGTATGATAGGAAAGGACCTTTTTGCTAAAAGAGTGATAGGGACTAGATGAAAGAAATCTTTTATCTCTACAGTAATATCTAGCTCTTTTGACTTAACATAAATAATGAATGAGGATAAAATGAAACAATTTTTGGAAAAAGTGAGTATACTTTCCCTGTCGTTAGTATTGATCACATCATTTTCTATATCAAGTGCCCTACCAGCCATGTTTGATTATTATCAGGGCTATTCGACTGGTCAGGTTGAACTTCTAGTCAGTCTTCCATCCTTTGGGATTATGGCCATGCTCCTCTTAAATGGTGTTCTTGAGCGTATTTTCCCTGAACGCTTCCAGTTGACCTTGGGACTTTTGATCTTGTCAATCAGCGGAACAGCTCCCTTCTGGTATCAGGGATACTACTTTGTTTTTGCCACTCGTCTTCTCTTTGGGATTGGAGTGGGGATGCTAAACGCCAAGGCCATCTCTATCATCAGTGAACGCTACCATGGTAAGACTCGTATCCAGATGCTGGGTTTTCGTGGGTCAGCTGAGGTAGTGGGAGCCTCTATCTTGACTCTGGCAGTTGGTCAACTCTTGGCCTTTGGATGGACTGCAACCTTCCTAGCCTATGCAGCAGGTTTAGTGGTTCTTGTACTCTTCCTTCTCTTTGTCCCTTATAACAAAGAAGAAGTTCATGAGTCCAAGCAAAAGACAGAAGAAGTAGCGAAACTAACTCGCTCCATGCTACAGCTGATTTTCTTCCTAGCTGTCGGAGCAGCAGTCATTGTATGTACCAATACAGCCATTACCTTCCGTATTCCTAGTCTCATGATTGAGGCAGGCTTTGGAGATGCTCAGTTGTCTAGTCTGGTACTCAGTGCCATGCAGTTGATTGGGATTCTGGCGGGAATTAGCTTTTCTTTTCTCATCTCTGCCTTTAAGGAAAAATTGTTATTGATTGCGGGTGTAACCTTTGGTATTGGGCAAATCATCATTGCTCTTTCCCCTTCTCTCTGGGTAGTCGTTGCAGGTTCGGTCTTAGGAGGATTCGCCTACAGCATCGCTCTGACGACTGTCTTTCAGTTAATTTCTGAGAGAATCCCAGCAAAGCTCCTTAACAAAGCAACTTCCTATGCTGTCTTGGGATGTAGTTTTGGTGCCTCCTTAACACCATTTGTTCTTTCAGGAATTGGTTTAGTAACAACGAATGGTCGAATGACCTTTATCATTCTAGGAGCATGGATGATTGTCACATCAGTCCTTGTTTCTCTCCTATTGAAAAATGAAGCTTAACAAAAAGAGGCTGGGCAAAAAGTTTTTAAAATCAGAAAAGCGCATACTATCAGGTGTTGAAAAACCTTGATACTATGCGTTTTATTTTTTTCATTTTCTGATAATACTCTTCGAAATCAAATTCAAACTGCGTCAACGTCGCCTTGCCGTATATATGTTACTGACTTCGTCAGTTCTATCCACAACCTCAAAGCAGTTCTTTGAGCAACCTGCGGCTAGTTTCCTAGTTTCCTAGTTTGCTCTTTGATTTTCATTGAGTATAAAATTGAGTTTTTGATCAACTTTTTTAGTGATCAGGCGAACATTTGCCAAAAGTAATCAATGATGTAGGTCAAGCCGTATGTGTAAACGACCAGGGTAAAGGGCTTGGTCAGGACGATAATGGTCATGTAACGCTTGAAGCTCATCTTGGTTAGAGCTGCCAGCATACAGAGAAAGTCCGCTGGACTAACTGGCCAAATCATCATAAAGATAAAGAAGCGATCAAAGCGATTACCCTTGTCTAACCAACCGATGTACTTATCATAGGTACGCTTGCTGACGACAGACTGAACAAAGGGTGCTCCGTAGAGGCGAACCAGGTAAAAGATAATGGCGCAACCAATAACGATTCCAATATAGTTATAAATAGTTCCAATAATGTGACCGTAGATAAAGACACCTGCCACAGAGGTTAGAGCACCAGGAATGATAGGAACCACCGTCTGTAAAATCTGTAAAAAGATAAAGAGTGGAGGTCCCCAGATACCGGCCTGTTGGATAAAGGCAGATAGGGTTTCCTTGGAATGCAAGACTCCAGCCTGATAGGCCCAGATACAGAAAATCAAAGTACCAACTCCACCGATGATGGAAGAAATATTAATTGCTTGCTGTAGAAGGGGAGAAACAGCTTTCATTTGTTTATCGTGTGACATGTAAACTCCTCTTGTGTAGTATGATTCTACTATACCATATTTTAAGGAGAAAGACTATTTGTATTACGAAAGTGAAGTTAGTGAAATCAGAAGTTTTTCTGATAGGACTATGATATAATAATAGGTAATTAAGAATTCGATAAAGTGGAGAGAGTCTGAAAGATACTATTGGTAAATCTATACAGTTCAGACTAGCAAAAGGAAGTTTTTATGGCAAAGAGAAAAGATTTTTCTGAATTAACCAGAGTACAAATCCCAGCAGCCCTGCACCTCATACGCTTGGGCTATACTTATCTTTCTCGGAATGGGAAGGAGATTGCAGAAAGAGATCCAGATACCAACATCCTTGTATCTGTTTTTAGAGAGCAATTTCTAAAATTTAATAACTACTTGACAGAGGAAGACTTCGAGAGAGAACTTGCTAACATCAAGCTAGAGTTGGATCAAAATGATTTGGGACGGGCTTTTTACAAACGAATCAGTGGAGAAACAAGCACGACCTATATTGACTGGGAAAATCCTGAAGCTAATACCTTCCATCTAGCCCTTGAAGTTACTTGCCAAAATGGTCAGGATGAATTCCGTCCAGATATTGTTATTTTTATCAATGGTTTGCCTCTTTCTTATATCGAAGTCAAACAGCCAAATGCTGTCCGAGATGGGAAGACTGGAATCCAGTCTGAGCAAGACAGAACCAGATACCGTTTTGAAAATCGTAAGTTCCGTCGCTTCAACAATATCACCCAGTTGATAGCCCTCTCTGATAACTTGCCTTACATCAGTGGCCAAGGACAACAAAAACAGGGGTCTTACTACGGTTCAAACGCCTATTCAAAAACCAAGTTTAATGCCTTCAAGGAAGAAAGAGAAGAAGACTTCCTTCATTCCTTTACCACGCTAACTGAGGACCAAATCGATTTCGTTTTAGAAGACATGAAGCGTTTTGCCCTCAAATCCCAGCCAGAATTCACAACAAACCTAAACCCTGATACTCCTTGCAATACTTTCTTATCTTCTTTGTATCAAAAAGAACGCCTGCTCTTTATGCTTCGTTTTGGTCTGGTCTATGTCGAAGAAGAAAGCAAGGGTGGGCAGATGCAACTGCAAAAGCACGTCATGCGCTATCCTCAGTATTTTGCGACACGTGCTATCGAAGAAACGATCTCAAAAGGA
Organism: Streptococcus infantis; assembly: GCF_047463635.1. Taxonomy (GTDB): domain Bacteria; phylum Bacillota; class Bacilli; order Lactobacillales; family Streptococcaceae; genus Streptococcus; species Streptococcus infantis_W. The sequence goes on along the minus strand of NZ_JASHDL010000012.1, from coordinate 56,652 downwards.
GTCAAGAAGGGCGTTATCTGGCATACACAGGGTTCAGGTAAGACAGCCTTAGCTTTCTTCAATATCCGCTATCTGACCAATTATTTCTCAAAAGAGGGAATCGTTCCTCAGTTTTACTTTGTCATTGATCGCCTGGATTTAGCAGACCAGGCCTTTAAGGAATTTACCAAGAGAGGTCTAAAAGTTAAGCGTATCAACAATCCTCGAGAACTCAATCAAAAACAAGACGGTTATGATGTGGCTGTGGTCAATATCCAGAAGTTTAAGGATGATTCAGACCTGACTGACCGCTCTGGCTATGACCTCAATCGTCAAAATGTCTATTTTATTGATGAAGCCCACCGTTCTTATAATGAACGTGGTTCCTACCTGCCAAATCTCTATCAGGCTGATACCAAGGCTATTAAAATTGCCTTGACTGGAACTCCCTTGATCACATATAAGAAAGATGGTAAGACCAAGGAAAGTCATGCGACGACGCGTGATATCTTTGGGGACTACATCCATAAATATTACTACAACCAGTCTATCGATGACGGCTTCACTCTACGCCTGATGCGAGAGGATATCGAGACTTCGTATAAAGACAATCTCAGATCTATCAACGAAGAAATCCAACGTGGAGACCTATCCAAGGAAGACATCTTTGCCCATCCCCACTATGTAGAGCCTATGCTAGACTTTATCATCGAAGACTTCAATCGTGCGCGTGATCTGGTCTTTGATGACCAGACCATCGGTGGCATGATTGTTTGTGATTCGTCCAAGCAGGCGCGTGAGCTTGAAAAGCAATTAGAAGAACGTCGTCAAGCTGGCTCAACCAAGTTGACTTCTGCTCTTATCCTTCATGACGAGGGAGACAAAGAAGAGAAGAAGAACAAGGTAGACGCCTACAAGGAAGGCAAGATTGACCTCGTCATCGTCTACTCTATGCTCCTGACAGGTTTTGATGCACCTCGTCTCAAGCGCCTCTACCTAGGGCGCAAGATCAAGGCACATAATCTTTTGCAAACTCTAACACGTGTCAATCGTCCATACAAGGACTATCTCTTTGGCTATGTCATCGACTTTGCGGATATTTCTAAGGAGTTTGACAAGACCAATCGTGCCTATCTGGAAGAACTCAACCAAGAGTATGATACGGCTCTGACTGGGGAAAATGGCGAGGATGTCTTTGGTTCGCTCTTTGTGTCAGCAGATGAGATTTCTCAAGAGTTGAGCAAGACCGAGCATATCCTCATAGACTATCCAACGGACAATCTAGAGTACTTCTCCCAAGCTATCAATGACATCAAGGATAAGAAGCAGTTAATCGATCTTCGTAAGGCCTTGGAGTCTATCAAGCAGTACTACAATATCGCCCGTCTCCTAGGCTACGATCACCTGCTCCAGCAGATTGACATTGCTCAGATTGCAACCCTGCTCAATGTCCTCTCTAGACGCATGCTGACACTGTCTCTGATCGATAAACCAGATGACTTCTCTAGTCGGACTCTTTTAAATCTTGCCATGTCTGAGACCAGTTTTAGTTTTGTCAAGATTGCTGAAGAAGAACTCCGTCTAGCAGCTAATGACTTGGAAGATTTGAAACGTCGAGTTGCAAGTGGTATTAAAAACCAACGTGATGAAAAGGATCCGGAGTGGGTCTCTCTCTACGAAGAATTCCAGCGCATCATGAAAAAACATTACATCCATGGGCAAGAAGGATTCACCATGGAGAATATCAAGGAAACCCAAAAAGACTATGAGGAACTCTTTAAGTCCGTGGAGGACTATCATACTCGTATGAGACGTCTAACAATGAACTTTAATGGAGATGAGATGGCAGCTCGTTCCTACAAGCACGTGACCAACTCAACCACGGTCAGCGAGTTTCCTGCTATCTACCATGTCATTAAGGGTTCTAAAGTTAGACTAGACCGTAAAATCGGTCAAAATCAAGGAGTACTCGATAACGAGGACTTTCTTAAGAAGATGATTCGAGAAGAAGCTCGGATTGAAATGAAAACCAACCAATCTGCACGTAGTTTGACAAGAGAGGATTTTAATTATATCGTCGAGTCACTATTTGAAGGATATGAAGAGGAATACCAACACTAATGAATGAAACATACAAAGTTCAAGTCCAAGACTTGGTAGATGATTTGAAAGCTGTCTTTACCCACGCGGGACTAGGAGGAGAAGCGGGTGAATACAAACTCCTAACCCAGTCCTTCCTCTACAAATTTTTAAACGACAAGTTTTTGTATCAAGCCAAGGTCCTAGATGAGTCCAACACCTATGAAAATTTGCTAGCTATGAGTGAAGAAGACTATGACTGGCTCTTAGAGGATATCGGTACCAGCACAGCCTGGCTCAAGCCTGACCAGTTAATCGAAACGCTCCACCGTCAGCAAAATGAGCCGACTTTCTATGAGACTTTTGAGAATACTCTCAACCAAATCGCTATTGATAATAACGATATCTTCTCAGTACATACGGATGGAGATACGGCTATTCGTCTCTTTGATGAACGTTTGATTACTGATACTATCTCAGATAGCAGTAAACGGAACGAGGTCGCAAAGGCCATCATCAATCTCCTTGCACGAGTTAAGTTTGATGAAACTATCTTTTCACAAGGCTTTGACTTTTTCTCAACTCTCTTTGAGTACATGATCAAGGACTACAACAAAGACGGTGGTGGCAAGTACGCTGAGTACTATACGCCTCACTCTGTGGCTAAGATTATCGCTGATATCTTGGTGGGAAATGACCAACCATCAAACGTGCGCATCTATGACCCTTCGGCTGGTTCGGGTACCTTGCTTATGAACCTGGCTAGTCGTATCGGTGTGGATAAAACTACAGTCTATAGTCAGGATATCTCGCAAAAATCGTCTAATCTCCTCCGTCTCAATCTGATCTTGAATGGACTTCAACACTCCATTCACAATATCGTACAGGGAAATACCATCATCGCCAATCGTCATCCTGAAAAGATGGACTATATCGTGTCTAACCCTCCTTTCAAGCTGGACTTTTCAGAGTGGCGTGACCAAGTGGAGACTTTGCCAGAAGCTAGTGAGCGTTTCTTTGCAGGTGTGCCAAAGGTTCCAGCCAAGTCTAAAGATAAGATGGCGATTTACGAGCTCTTTGTTCAGCATATCATCTACTCCTTGAAACCAGATGGTCAAGCAGCTGTTGTCTTGCCGACAGGCTTTATCACGGCCCAGTCAGGAATTGACAAGACTATTCGTCAACACTTGGTGGACAATCAAATGCTGGCAGGTGTCGTTTCCATGCCGTCCAATATTTTTGCGACGACAGGTACCAACGTCTCCATCCTCTTTATCGATAAGAAAAACAAGGGTGATGTTGTCCTCATTGATGCGTCAAACCTCGGAACCAAGGTCAAGGAAGGCAAGAACCAAAAGACCGTACTATCTCCTGAGGAAGAGCAGAAGATCGTCGAGACCTTTATCAAGAAAGAAGCCGTCGAAGACTTTTCCGTCACTGTCTCTTATGAGGATATCAAGGAGAAAAACTACTCTCTTAGCGCCGGTCAATACTTTGACATCAAGATCGACTATGTAGATATCACAGCAGAAGAATTTGATGCTAAGATGACCGCCTTTCAAAACAAACTCTCAGACCTCTTCCAGCAGTCGCATGCCTTGGAGCAGGAGATTGAAGAGCAGATGAAGGGGGTTAAGTATGGTAAAGATTAAATTAGGTGACATATCGTTCATTACGAAACTAGCAGGCTTTGAACATACAAAGTATATTCAAGGAAATAATACTCATGAGAAAATTTCGGAAGATGATGTTCCGTTATTTATTGGAAAAACTGTTCAAAATGGAAAAATAGATAAGAATTTTGATTGGTACATTCCAAAAGAGTTATCAAATCAACTTGAAAGAAGTAAATTAAATAAAAAATGTTTGGTCTTACCATATGTAGGCTCTGTTGGCGACCTAGCTATTTTTGATGCTAGTTATGATGCACATCTAGGTAGTAATATTGCAAAAATTGAGTTAGCAGAAAATTGTGGTTACTCTGAAGAATTTATATATTATTTTCTAAAATCTGATTATGGACAAAAAATATTACTAAGAGATATTCAAGGTGCGATTCAAAAAAATATCACAATGAAGGCTATTAGAGAAGTTTCATTACCTGATATTTCAATTCAAGAACAAAATAATATTGTTTCAATTTTAAAGTCTTTAGATGATAAAATCCAAACCAACAACCAAATCAACCAAGAGTTGGAAGCCATGGCTAAGACTCTCTATGACTACTGGTTTGTGCAGTTTGATTTTCCAGACCAGAATGGCAAACCCTACAAATCATCAGGCGGAAAGATGGTCTATCACCCAGAACTCAAACGCGAAATCCCAGAAGGGTGGGGAGTGGAGAAGTTGGGGGATATTACAATATGCCATGACTCAAAAAGAGTTCCGTTATCAAGTAATGATAGAGAGCTTGTAAAAGGTGAAATACCGTATTATGGTGCTACTGGTATAATGGATTATGTCAATGATTATATCTTTGACGGAGATTATGTTTTAATGGCTGAAGATGGTTCTGTAATGACAGAGAAAGGAACCCCTATTTTACAACGTATTTCAGGAAAAAATTGGGTAAACAATCACGCTCATGTGCTAGAGCCAATTAAGAATCATAGTTGTAAACTCCTTATGATGCTATTGAAGGATGTTTCGGTTATGAAAATTAAAACAGGTTCAATTCAAATGAAAATTAATCAAGAAAATATGAACAAAATTGTAGTCCCTGCAATTCCGTTGAAATTATTATTTGAGATTAATCAAAAATTAGAAGTGATTGATAAACAGCAACTTAATTTAATTGAAGAGAATAAACAACTCACCCAACTTCGCGACTGGCTTTTGCCAATGCTGATGAATGGACAGGTGAAGGTGGAGCGATAGGGAATTTAAAAACTATTATATAAATGTTTATCAAGGAGGTGCGTAAGTATTGTCTTGTGTAATTGGAACCGTATTTAAAAATTTCGCAATTATCTCGGGAGATACGCGTCTTAGCAAAGATTCAGGTGAAACGGTAAGCGATAGATACTCTAAAGTGTTCAAGGTAAATCAAAATGTATTGGTAGGTTTTACTGGTTCAGGTAATGCTGTAGATGTTTTAAATAAAAATGGTATTTTTGACAAAGATGACTGTCCAAGTGCTGAAGATTATCTAGAATTTTTATGGCTTTTACTAGGTAACAGAGTGGTAAATGAACCAAATCATTGTAATATATTAGTTTTGGGGAAAAGTAAAATGAATTATGGTTTTGGTGGAAACTTTCATATGTCAGATGATGATGTTCAAAATCAGCTACATTTAACAGATCACAGAAACGTATGGGCTCCTATTATGACACCTCCAAATGTTGATTACGAGTATTACCAAGATTTAGTTAATTCAAAAGTACAAATTATTATTGCTGAACAAATAATTTCTCCGGTATTTAGTAGAGGGATTGCGATTAAGAAAATCAAAGAAATACATAGAGAAATTATTCTTGAAATTTCTAAAAAAGATAAATCAGTTAATAGTAATATTGAACAATATGTGATTAAATGGTGATGATTATTTTTTTAACCAAAATAAAGGAATGACCTGAAGCTACTTGGATAGAAGGATGAAAAAATATATATATCATGAAAAAGAACTTTCTTAATGAGTTAGTTTATACACAGAAGATGAGTTACTAAGATAAAAAGGAGAAAAATTGGACAATACTATATGGCAGGATGTGATTGTAGCTTTAATCTCTACATTTTTAATTACCTTTATTCTAACACCCATTCGAAAAAAATTTTTTCAATTATTTAAGACTACAAAAATTGAAAATATTCAAATTCGCAATGCAGTAAATGGAGGAGTGAATAGTTCGGATAATTCAATTATTAGGGATTATTTTGAAGTATCTACTCAATTTTCAACTGACAAGGATTTTAATATCAATCAGATTAAACTAAAAAATATAGAAGTAGTATTTGATTATTTTATTGATGAGTTAAACTTTCAATACGGCTTAAATCCCGACAGACAAACATTTAGTATTTTTGCAATAAATAATGGTAATAAAAGTATTGTAATAGATGGATTTATATTGAAATACGTTAAAGGATGGTGGTTTGAAAATCGATACGAAGAAATTTCTTCAGAAGAATTACCGTATATAAAAATCAAACCAAGAGAAATAAAACGTGTAGTAATGCGAAAAGTTTCTGGTGAGCAAATTTTAAAACATTTTGATCTTGTCAGTGAAAATCAGGCTTTATTACTTCAACTATTTGATAAAAATAGTAAGAGATTGATTTCTTATCCCGCGCCTTTCGATAAAGAAAATAAGAAGTTTCTTACGAGGCCGATGGGAGCAGCAGGCGTCGATAGTAATAATGAAAAGAATGTATTTAATATTTCAGAGCCCTATCAAAAAATGTACACTTTACAAACCAAAAATCATATTAGTAAAGAAAATCCAATATTGAGTTTTTTCATCTCGCTTGATCAGACTGCTAGTTTAAAATTTGACCTTGAAATTTATCAGAATAATAAGCTGGTGAAGTTTAAGAGGAAAGATCAGAGGACTCAATATGTTCATGTTTTTAGACCAAATTATCAATTATATGCGCTTGACCCAACAGGGCTTCATGGAAATGTCTATAAGTTATTAGATGAAAAATCAATAGAAGTTCTTGAGTATAAAGAGGTTGAACAGTATTATCCCAATATTTTGTATAAAGGAAAATGTGATGAGAAAGACAATAGTTGAAAATATTGATCTGATTGCTTTCCACCCAGGTCAATATATTGGAGAGCTAATTGAAGATTATAACATGACCCAGAAAGAATTTGCGGAGAAGTTGGGGGTATCGCCAAAGATGATCAGAAACTTAGTGAAAGGTGAGCAGTCAATTAGTAATGAGATTGCTCAGAAGTTAGAGAAACTTACCAATATTTCTATGAAAACTTGGCTCAATCTTCAAAATGCTTACGATGTAAAAATGGCAGAGTTCTTAGAGTAAACATGGTATAATGTCAGATATGAATAATAACAACCAACGTGCCCTTTGTCAGCAACTCTGGGCGGAAAATAAATACCTTGTTTTGAGCCATTCTAGCAATATTTACAAGGACATTCGCCAGTATCTAAAGCAAGAAGTGGTGGAGGTGAGTCAGGTTCAAGAGATGATTGACCGTGCCTGCCAGATTCCAGAACACAGGGGTCAGGTTTGCAATGCTTTTCAGCATATTTGGGGCTATTTCAAAAAGAAAGCTAGCCTTGACGAGCGCAAGGACTATATGCTCTTGCTGGATCGCTATCGCTTTGGTCAAGCTTCCAAGCAAGACTTGATTGCTAAGACGAGAGAGTTGCTTGAACGTTACCCAAATAGCTATCTTCAAAATTCTACTTTGCTGAAAGGAGACTCCCATGAGACTTTGGCATGAGGCCTTGATTTCACAACTTCCCCGTCCTCAGCTCTTAGGGCAACATCGAGAGTGCTGTGCCCTTCGTGGCAATGGCTGGGGCAAAAAGCATGCGACGGTTGACTATGTCTTTACCCACTCGCCTTATCGTCTCTATGCCTATCATCGTTTGATTATGGAGGAGATGGCTGGCCGTGGCTACAATGTCAGTCCAGAGTGGCTGGACAAGAACTACCGTGGCAAGACCTGCCCTCCTTATGAAAACTTAGCTGAGGAGAAGTTGAAAAGTCCCATCTATAGCGAGCATGACCATGCCTACTATGAGGAGTGTCTGGCTAATCTCCGAGAGAAGGGGATAGAGCTGGAGTAAGAGTCAGGATTAGCTCCACTTTATAACTCTTTTCGTAATTTTTTCGAATAATAAAAATGAGACCTTTAGAACGATTCTAAGGTCTTCTTTTATAAGTATTTGGATTTACTTTTAATAACTTTTAAGTTATAATTGAATTAAAAAGAGGTTGCTTGGTGCACACAATTTACTTCTATAAGGACAAAAATGGAAATGAGCCAGTTTTGGATTATATGAGAGAATTGGCTTGTCAGAAAAGTAAGGATAGTCGTATTAAACTCAATAAACTAAACGACTATATCGAGTTGCTTAGTCAGCATGGGACTAAAGCTGGTGAACCCTACATCAAACATTTAGAAGATGAGATATGGGAATTAAGACCTCTTAGGGATAGGATTTTATTTGTAGCTTGCGTTGATGGGAGTTTTGTTCTTTTACATCATTTTGTCAAAAAAACTCAGAAAACTCCTAGGAGAGAAATTGAAAAAGCTAAGCGTGAACTGAAGGACTTAAAAGAAAAAAGAGGGTTAAGTGATGAAAAATAGTGCCATTGGGAGTAACTGGAAGGATGTTCGTTCAGAGCTTTTTACCAAGGAAGAAATTCTTGAAAGTGATATGCGAGTGGCTATCATGGGTGAGTTGATTGAAGCTAGACATGAGCAAGGAATCAGTCAGAAAAAGCTAGAAGAACTTAGTGGAGTAAGCCAGCCTGTCATAGCTAGGATGGAAACAGGAAAGACCAGTCCTCAGTTAGACACGGTCTTGAAAGTTTTAGCCAGTTTAGGAAAGACACTAGCAGTCGTCCCACTTGAACAGGGAAAGAGTTGATTAAACTGACCTATAGTCTTTTCTAATAACAAGCCATAGTCAGCTCTCGGTTCACTAATATTTTGTTCTAAACGTATATATTTAAAAACTCTATTAACCATTGTCTATCAAGGATTTGGGGGATCTTCTCCAAATCTTTTTTTGTACTTCAAATAACGATATAGTTTCAAACTATATCAAAGCCTAATTTTTTACAATTATACAGACGCTTTCTTTTCTGTTAAGATAGTTTCAACAACAATTTTTGGAGGACAAAACATGTCAACTACAATTATCGGTTTCCCACGTTTGGGTGAATTCCGCGAATTAAAATTTACAACTGAAAAATACTTTAGAAAAGAAATCTCAGAAGAAGAACTCTTGGCTGCGGCTAAAGAATTGCGTGCAAAACACTGGAACATCGTCAAAGAAAAAGGCATCACTGAAATCCCATCAAATGACTTTTCTCACTATGACAACTTCCTTGATGCTGCTTTCCTTTTCAACGTAGTTCCTGCATCAGTACAAAACTTGGAATTGTCAGATCTTGAACGCTACTTTGCTTTGGGACGTGGATACCAAGGAGAAAAAGGGGATGTTCGTGCCCTTCCGATGAAGAAATGGTTCAACACAAACTACCACTATATCGTTCCTAAATTTGAAAAAGATACTCAAGTAAAATTGGCTGGTCACAAGATTTTTGATGAGTTCCAAGAAGCTAAAGAACTTGGTCTTAACACTCGTCCAGTCCTTGTAGGTCCATTCACTTTCCTTCAATTGTCAGACTTTGAAGAAGGCGTGAAAGCAGAAGACTTCGTAGATAGCTTAGTAGCTGCTTACCAAGAGGTTTTTGCAAAATTGGCTGAACTTGGTGCAACTCGTATCCAACTCGACGAAGCTGCTCTTGTCAAAGATTTGACAGAAGAAGAAAAAGCTCTCTTCTTGAACATCTACAACAAACTATTGGCTGATAAAAAAGGTCTTGAAGTCTTGCTTCAAACTTACTTCGGAGACGTTCGTGACGTTTACGCTGACCTTGTGAAATTGCCAGTAGATGCGATCGGTCTTGACTTCGTTGAAGGTAAGAAAACTCTTGAACTCGTTAAAGGTGGATTCCCAGCTGACAAGACTCTTTATGCAGGTATTGTTAATGGTAAGAACATCTGGCGCAACAACTACGAAAAGAGCTTAGCTATTCTTGAGCAAATCCCAGCTGAAAATATCGTTTTGACAAGCTCATGTTCACTTCTTCATGTGCCATTTACAACTGCTAATGAAGAATTTGAACCAGCTATCTTGAACCACTTTGCTTTTGCAGTTGAAAAATTGGAAGAACTTCGTGACTTGGATGCTATCCGCAACGGTCAAGGAGCAGAAGCTCTTGCAGCTAATAAAGAACTCTTTGCAACTGAACGCGTTGGTGAAAATGCTGAACTTCGTGCACGTATCGCTGGATTGACTGACGCAGACTACACTCGTTTGCCAGCCTTTGCAGAACGTGAAGCAATCCAAGAAGAAGCTTTCAAACTTCCAGCTCTTCCAACAACAACAATCGGTTCATTCCCTCAAACTAAGGAAGTTCGTGCTAAACGTTTGGCCTTCCGTAAGGGTGAATTGTCACAAGAAGAATACGATGCCTTCCTTGCTGAAACCATCGACGAATGGATCAAATGGCAAGAAGAAGTTGGATTTGACGTGCTTGTACACGGTGAATTCGAGCGTAATGACATGGTTGAGTACTTCGGTCAAAACTTGTCAGGTTACCTCTTCTCTAAGAACGGTTGGGTACAATCATACGGTATGCGTGGGGTTAAACCACCAATCATCTGGGGAGATGTTACTCGTCTCAACCCAATCACTGTTAAATGGTCTAGCTACGCACAAAGCCGTACTGACAAACCTGTTAAAGGTATGTTGACTGGACCTGTTACCATCCTTAACTGGTCATTCCCACGTGAAGACATCTCTATCAAGGATTCTACTCTTCAAATCGCTCTTGCTATCAAGGATGAAGTTCTTGACCTTGAAGCTGCAGGCGTGAAAATCATCCAAATCGACGAGGCTGCTCTTCGTGAGAAATTGCCACTCCGTCGTAGCGACTGGTATGAAGACTACCTTGACTGGGCTATTCCAGCCTTCCGCTTGGTACACTCAACAGTAGCACCAGACACACAAATCCACACTCACATGTGTTACTCAGAATTTACAGATATCATCCCAGCTATCGACAACTTGGATGCAGACGTTATCTCATTTGAAGCTAGCCGTTCAAACCTTGAAATCTTGGACGAACTCAAAGCGAAAAACTTCCAAACAGAAGTTGGACCTGGGGTTTACGATATCCACTCACCTCGTGTGCCTAATGAAGGCGAAATCGACCACACCATCGAAGCAATTCTTGCTAAAGTACCAAGCAGAAAAGTTTGGATTAACCCTGACTGTGGTTTGAAAACACGTGGTATTCCAGAAACTAAAGAAAGCTTGATCCGCCTTGTAGAAGCTGCTAAAGCTGCGCGTGAGAAATTGTAAGAAAAGACATTTCTCCATACATGGTTGATCAGTAAGAAATCAACTAGAAAAGGTTCATACATATGTCACGTCAAACACCGTCCCTCTCATTTGAAGTTTTCCCTCCAAACCCAGCAGTAGGCAATGACAAAATTATTGCAGCCCTGAAAGATATGCAGGACTTGGCCCCACACTTCATCAGTGTGACTGCCAGCAATAATAAATTTAATATCAAAGAGACGACGGTTCGTTTGGCTGATTATATCCAAAATGACTTGGAGATTCCAACCATTGCTCACTTGCCAGCTATTTATCTGACTAAGGATAAGGTGGCTGAGACCATTGCAGATTTGGATAAGGTGGGAGTACAGAAAATCTTGGCCCTTCGTGGAGATATCATTCCAGGTGTTGAGCCACAGAAGGATTTCCGTTATGCGACAGACTTGATTGAGTTCATCAAGGAACAGGCTCCACACTTTGATATCATTGGTGCTTGTTATCCTGAAGGACACCCTGATTCGCCAAACCAAATCTCAGATATCCAAAATCTTAAGAAAAAAGTGGATGCAGGATGCTCTAGTCTAGTAACGCAACTCTTCTTTGACAATGAGCGTTTCTATGATTTCCAAGACAAGTGTACCTTGGCTGGAATTGATGTGCCTATTCATGCGGGTATCATGCCAATCCTCAACCGTAACCAAGCTCTTCGTCTTTTGAAGACTTGTGAGAATATCCATCTCCCACGTAAGTTTAAAGCCATCTTAGACAAGTATGAGAATGACCCTGAGTCACTCAGAGCAGCAGGACTTGCCTATGCCGTGGACCAAATAGTGGACTTGGTAACTCAGGACGTAGCAGGTGTACATCTCTACACTATGAACAATGCAGAAACTGCCCAATACATCCATCAAGCAACCCATGCCTTGTTCAATCACCAGTCTTTAGGATAATAAAAAGCAAACCATTCTTCTCAAGTGAGGGGAATGGTTCCTTTTTAATGGTACAGACCGCACTTTTTAAGAAAAATATGATAAAATAGACTCTGTACGTACTTGATACAAAGATGAGGGTATTAAAATAATACAATGCATTTAAACTGCAAGGCTTAGCATCAAATCTTTCTGATGACTAACGGTAGGAAAGAGCGACACGAGCGAGTCAAATCGATATTATTTGACGAGAGAGTTAGTAAAGCATTTAGCTAATCGCATGATAGCGATTAGCGTGAAAGGTTTAGATGCTTTAGTATCAAACCTTTCTAATGATTTGTATCTTGATCTTTGTAGGCAAGGCGTATAATTTTATCAATCCAAAGGGGATTAAAATGACAAAACATGTGTTTCAAACGACTTTTGCGGGTCGTGAGTTGATCGTAGAGACTGGTCAGGTTGCTAAGCAAGCAAATGGCTCTGTTGTCGTGCGTTATAGTGAGTCAACTGTCTTGACTGCTGCTGTTATGTCTAAGAAGATGGCAACTGGGGATTTCTTCCCGCTTCAAGTTAACTACGAAGAAAAAATGTATGCAGCTGGGAAGTTTCCTGGTGGCTTTATGAAACGTGAAGGACGCCCTTCAACTGATGCAACTTTGACAGCGCGTTTGATTGACCGTCCAATCCGTCCAATGTTTGCGGAAGGTTTCCGTAATGAAGTGCAAGTGATCAATACGGTTCTTTCTTACGATGAAAATGCATCTGCACCAATGGCAGCTATGTTTGGTTCATCATTGGCCTTGTCTATCTCAGATATTCCGTTTGACGGGCCAATCGCTGGGGTACAAGTAGGTTATGTTGATGGTCAAATCATCATCAACCCTACTCAAGAACAAGCAGAGCAATCGCTTCTTGAATTGACAGTAGCAGGTACTAAGCACGCTATCAATATGGTAGAGTCTGGTGCCAAAGAATTGTCAGAAGAAATCATGTTGGAAGCTCTTCTCAAAGGACATGAAGCTGTCAAAGAATTGATTGCCTTCCAGGAAGCAATCGTTGCGGCAGTTGGTAAAGAAAAAGCAGAAGTAGAATTGCTTCATGTGGATGCTGAATTGCAGGCTGAAATCATCGCAGCCTACAACAGCGACCTCCAAAAAGCAGTCCAAGTAGAAGAAAAATTGGCTCGTGAAGCTGCAACTCAAGCAGTTAAGGACCAAGTTACTGCCGTTTACGAAGAAAAATATGCGGATCACGAAGAATTTGACCGTATCATGCGTGATGTAGCTGAAATCTTGGAACAAATGGAACACGCAGAAGTACGCCGTTTGATCACAGAAGACAAGGTTCGTCCTGACGGCCGTAAGGTTGATGAAATCCGTCCTTTGGATGCGGTTGTTGATTTCCTTCCTCGCGTACATGGTTCTGGTCTCTTCACTCGTGGACAAACGCAAGCTCTTTCTATCTTGACTTTGGCGCCTATGGGTGAAACTCAAATCATCGATGGTTTGGATCCAGAGTACAAGAAACGCTTTATGCACCACTATAACTTCCCACAATACTCTGTTGGGGAAACTGGACGTTACGGTGCTCCAGGTCGCCGTGAAATTGGTCACGGTGCTCTTGGTGAGCGTGCTCTTGCTCAAGTATTGCCAAGCTTGGAAGAATTCCCATATGCGATTCGTTTGGTAGCAGAGGTTTTGGAATCAAATGGTTCTTCTTCTCAAGCCTCTATCTGTGCGGGAACACTTGCCCTTATGGCTGGTGGTGTGCCAATCAAGGCGCCAGTAGCTGGTATTGCTATGGGACTTATCTCAGATGGAAACAACTATACAGTATTGACAGATATCCAAGGTTTGGAAGACCACTTTGGAGACATGGACTTCAAGGTTGCAGGTACGCGTGACGGGATTACAGCCCTTCAAATGGATATCAAGATCCAAGGGATCACTGCAGAAATCTTGACTGAAGCTCTTGCCCAAGCCAAGAAAGCTCGTTTTGAAATCCTTGACGTCATCGAAGCTACTATTCCAGAAGTTCGTCCAGAATTGGCTCCAACTGCACCGAAAATTGATACCATCAAGATTGATGTGGATAAGATCAAGATTGTCATCGGTAAGGGTGGAGAAACCATCGATAAGATCATCGCTGAAACAGGCGTTAAGATTGACATCGATGAAGAAGGTAACGTATCTATCTACTCTAGCGACCAAGATGCCATTAACCGAACCAAAGAAATCATCGCTGGCTTGGTTCGTGAAGCGAAAGTGGATGAAGTTTACCATGCTAAGGTTGTTCGTATCGAGAAATTTGGTGCCTTTGTTAATCTCTTTGATAAGACAGATGCCCTTGTTCATATCTCTGAGATGGCTTGGACGCGTACCAATAATGTGGAAGACTTGGTAGCAATCGGGGATGAAGTTGATGTTAAGGTTATCAAGATTGATGAAAAAGGACGTGTGGATGCTTCTATGAAAGCCCTTCTTCCTCGTCCGCCAAAACCTGAACGTGATGAAAAAGGTGAAAAATCAGAGCGTCCTCACCGCCCACGTCACCACAAGGACCACAAACCTAAGAAAGAAACTACAGAAACACAAAAAGACTCAGAATAAGAAAAGGAGAATTGTATGGGATGGTGGCGTGAAACCATTGATATCGTAAAAGAAAATGATCCAGCGGCTCGCACCACTTTGGAGATTCTTTTGACCTATCCTGGTGTCAAAGCCTTGGCTGCCCACCGTCTCTCTCATTTTCTCTGGAAGAATGGCTTTAAGCTCTTAGCTCGTATGCATAGCCAGTTTTGGCGTTTTTGGACGCAGATTGAGATCCATCCTGGAGCTCAGATCGAATCAGGTGTCTTTATCGACCACGGTTCTGGCCTTGTGATTGGGGAGACGGCTATCGTTGAAAAAGGCGTTCTTCTCTATCATGGGGTAACTCTAGGTGGGACAGGGAAGGATGTTGGCAAACGCCATCCGACAGTACGTAAGGGAGCTCTCATATCTGCACATGCCCAAGTTATCGGGCCGGTAGAAATCGGTGAAAATGCCAAAGTCGGTGCTGCAGCAGTTGTTGTGGCAGATGTACCTAGCGATGTGACGGTTGTCGGTATTCCTGCTAAGATTGTTCGAGTGCATGGGCAAAAGGATGAACCAACCATTCATGAAGTTGAAGGAAAACGGGAATACTACGTCAATAAACTCGAGCAAGCGAGAGATGCTAGTCATAGATCGTCTGGGCTGTAACATTTGATTTCGTCCGTTTGAAAAGATTGGCTTTGTCAAACAAACTCAAGTGGTTTATCTGAATACGAAAGAGTAATAAATGCTATTAGAAGAATTTGAAAATGTACCTGCTATTATAGAGCCAACTGATCGAAGCCTTCTTAGTGGTGGAGAAATCTGTGATACCATTATCTTGTCTTTTAATGGAGAAATCCTTGAACGAGTAAAGCAGATAGACGGAGTTTATGAAGGTGGTTATCTCACCAACCTAAATGGTAAATTTCCATGGTATATCTATGAAGTAGATGGACTTAAACTTGCAGTTGCTATGGCTACTATTGGAGCTCCAATGGCTGTGGGTCTCTTGGAAGAACTCAAAGCGAGAGGCTTTAAAAACTTTATCGTTTTGGGTTCTTGCGGAGTTCTTGATCAGTCTATTCAAGCAGATAAGATCATCCTACCAAGCTCGGCTTTACGTGATGAGGGTACAAGTTACCATTACGCTCCTGCAAGTGATGAGATAGCTTATGACGAAAATTTGCTCTTAACCATGGAGAACGCTTTGAACAAATCTGGAATTGAGCACATTCGGACCAAGGCTTGGACGACAGATGCCTTCTATCGTGAAACAGCTGCAAAGGTAAAACGAAGACTAGCAGCAGGAGCGACAGTTGTAGATATGGAAGCTTCGGCTATCATGGCCTGGGCCCGATATCGACAAGCCAAGGTTTATCAGTTTTTCTACACGGCTGATTATGTTGATCATCACAAGCATGAATGGGATTCCAGACGTGGAGAAAGAAAAGCAGATGCTATGACTTTCTTTGAGATAGCCCTAGTTATTGCGCAAGAGTTAGTTTAGACTAGTCTTTACGATAAATTCGAAACAAGAAAGGAAGGGAGCCTAACGGAAAACATAGCAATAAAACTTCCGTAGAGACTCCCTTCATCTTTTTACTGTATTCTTCTTTTATGTTTAGAAAGGAGCAAGGAAATCCGATTTGTGACAGGCAATCGGACTAAAATTTAGTTGAACAGTTAGTTATGAAAATATCTGTTTATGATTTTTAGCTTTCCTGACTATTATTTTATGATTAAAATTTACGACACCATGACCCGCAGCTTGCGGAATTTTGTGCCTATTACCGAAAAGACGGTCAAGATGTATGTCTGTGGGCCAACTGTATACAATTATATCCACGTGGGGAATGCCCGTTCGACAGTAGCCTTCGATACCATTCGTCGCTACTTTGAGTACCGTGGTTATGAGGTCGCCTATATTTCCAACTTTACCGATGTAGATGACAAGATTATTAACCGCGCCAAGGAAGAAGGCATCACACCTCAGGAAGTAGCGGACAAGTACATTGCTGCCTTTCGTGAGGACGTGACGGCTTTGGGGGTGAAACCTGCTACTCGTCATCCTCGTGTAGTCGAATTTATGGCTGATATCATCCGCTTTGTTGCTGATTTGATTGAAAAAGGCTATGCATATGAGAGTCAAGGGGATGTTTACTTCCGTGTGGAAAAATCTCATAACTATGCTAAGTTAGCTAATAAAACACTAGAAGACTTGGAACTAGGTGCTTCAGGTCGTACCGATGAAGAAACGGCTCGTAAGGAAAATCCTGTAGACTTTGCTCTTTGGAAATCTGCTAAACCAGGTGAGATTTCTTGGGACAGTCCTTGGGGACCTGGACGTCCAGGCTGGCATATCGAATGTTCGGTCATGTCAACGGAGATTTTGGGTGATACCATCGATATTCACGGTGGTGGAGCTGACCTTGAGTTTCCTCACCATACCAACGAAATTGCCCAGTCTGAAGCTAAAACAGGCAAGACCTTTGCCAACTACTGGATGCACAATGGTTTTGTCAATATCGACAATGTCAAGATGTCTAAGTCTTTGGGTAACTTCATTACGGTACACGATGCCCTCGAAACGATCGACGGTCAAGTATTGCGTTTCTTCTTTGCGACTCAGCACTACCGTAAGCCTATCAATTTTACGGAAAAAGCAGTGCGTGATGCTGAGACCAATCTCAAGTATCTGAAGAACACTTATGAACAACCATTTACTGGAACTGTAGATGCGGGGGAGTTGCTAGCTTTTAAAGATAAGTTCGTGGCTGCCATGGATGAGGATTTTAATACGGCTAATGGAATCACAGTTGTCTTTGAAATGGCGAAATGGATTAACTCAGGAAACTATGATGCAGCTGTCAAGGAAGCTCTTGCGGCCATGTTGGAAGTCTTTGGTATTGCCTTTGTCGAGGAAGTTTTGGATGAAGAGATTGAAGCCTTGATCCAAAAACGCCAAGAAGCGCGTGCAAATAAAGACTTTGCAACAGCTGACCAAATTCGTGACCAACTAGCTGCACAAGGGATTAAGCTACTTGATACCAAGGATGGAGTGAGGTGGACACGTGATTGATGTCAATCTCATTAACGGGATTGCTCTAGCCTTTGAAGGAGATGCGGTTTACTCTATGTATATTCGTCGCCATCTCATTCTCAAAGGCATGACCAAACCCAATAAACTTCACCAAGAGGCAACCAAGTATGTGTCGGCCAAGGCTCAGGCACACTTGATTTCCCTCATGCTGGAAGAAGAAGTCCTAACGGAAAAAGAGGAAGAAATCTATAAACGTGGTCGTAATACCAATAGTCATACTAAGGCAAAGAACGCAGATGTAGTGACCTACCGTATGTCCACAGGTTTTGAAGCAGTCATGGGCTATCTCCATATGACAGACAATGTGGAGCGATTAGAAGCTTTGATCTCTTGGTGCATCCAAAAAGTGGAGGAATAGCACATGATTGCAAAAGAACTACTGGATTGGTTTCCTGATGGTAAAATCTTAGATCAGCCAGTTGATAAAGAGGGTTATCTAAGTCTACCTCTGTCAAATTATCAGTGGCTTTTGCTGGAGGAAGCTAGTCTTAGCGAGCGTGAAAAACAACTGGTAGCTCTCTTAACCAAACAGGAACAAACCATTTCCCTCAATCCTTGGTATACTTATCTGATCGAAGGTAAGGGACAGGCACCGCAAAACTTTAAAAAGTTGCAACTTATCTATTGTCACCTATCCTATTTTCAAAAAGAAAATCTATCTTCTTGGCTAGAAATGATGCGGACTCTTTTTCCAAACTTCCTGACTATGATTCAGGTGGGAGCCAAGGATTACATTTTTGTTCTTCAACAGGACAAGTACTCTTCAGTTCGTTCTATCCTTACAGATACTATCGAAGCTGTAGAATATGACTTTGGCGTTCGTCTATCGATCATGCTGGGACAGGTCTGGACTCAGAATGCCCACCAAACCTTAGCGGACTTGATTAAGGCAGAGCGTGAGCTCTTTAAGACTTGGTGGCGTCAAGGTCATCAAGGAGTTCATACTTTTTCTCAACTTTATCTTTGGAGTTTGGGAGAAAGACAGGTTGATCTTAGAATTATAAAGGATTTTCTTCGCCAGCAGATTCTAGATCAAGATCAGATTCAGGAAATTATTTTGTCTCTTTGGGACAATAGTGCGGTTCTGACAAAAACAGCCCAGCAGTTGTATTTGCACCGTAATTCTCTCCAATACAAGATTGATAAATGGGCTGAACTGACAGGCTTAGAATTAAAAGATTTGACAGATTTGACCCTCTGTTATCAACTGATCTTACCAGATATCTTATAAAGTTTTGTGCAAGTTGCACAGAACTTTTTTTGTTTTTTGGTCAACTTGCCATAGATTAGTTAAGCGTTTTCATCTATAATAAAACTATCAAATGACAAAAGGAGTTCTCCACAATGGTAGAATTAAATCTTAAAAATATTTACAAAAAATATCCAAACAGCGAACACTATTCAGTTGAAGATTTCAACTTGAACATCAAAGACAAAGAGTTCATCGTTTTCGTAGGACCTTCAGGATGTGGTAAATCAACTACCCTCCGTATGATTGCTGGTCTTGAAGACATCACAGAAGGTACTGCATCTATCGATGGCGTGGTTGTCAACGACGTAGCTCCAAAAGACCGTGACATCGCCATGGTATTCCAAAACTACGCTCTTTACCCACACATGACTGTTTATGACAACATGGCTTTCGGTTTGAAATTGCGTAAATACAGCAAGGAAGACATCGACAAACGTGTACAAGAAGCAGCTGAAATCCTTGGATTGAAAGAATTCTTGGAACGTAAACCTGCTGACCTTTCTGGTGGTCAACGTCAACGTGTTGCCATGGGGCGTGCGATCGTCCGTGACGCAAAAGTATTCTTGATGGACGAGCCTTTGTCAAACTTGGATGCGAAACTTCGTGTATCAATGCGTGCTGAAATCGCTAAAATCCACCGTCGTATCGGAGCTACAACTATCTACGTAACTCACGACCAAACAGAAGCGATGACGCTTGCAGACCGTATCGTTATCATGTCAGCTACTAAGAACCCTGCTGGAACAGGTACTATCGGACGTGTTGAACAAATCGGTACTCCTCAAGAAGTTTACAAAAACCCAGTTAACAAATTCGTAGCAGGATTTATCGGAAGCCCAGCTATGAACTTCATCAACGTTAAATTGAACGGTGACCACATCGCTGCTGACGGCTTTAACTTGAAAGTTCCAGAAGGTGCTTTGAAAGTTCTTCGTGAAAAAGGCTACGAAGGTAAAGAATTGATCTTCGGTATCCGTCCAGAAGATGTGAATGCAGAACCTGCTTTCCTTGAAACATTCCCAGAATCAGTTGTGAAAGCAACGATCTCTGTATCAGAATTGCTAGGTTCAGAATCTCACCTATACTGCCAAGTTGGTAAAGATGAATTCGTTGCTAAGGTTGACGCACGTGACTACTTGCAAGCTGGTGCAACAGTTGAACTTGGATTTGACTTGAACAAAGCTCACTTCTTCGACGTAGAAACTGAAAGAACAGTTTACTAAGATAGATTTTAAATGTGTTAGCACTGCTAGAGTTTTCTAGTAGTGCTTTTTTGCTAAGATAAGCAAACTCTTACAGAAGAGGATTTTCTAGTTTTCATATCCTCAAAAAAGTGTTAAAATGGTAGGAAGAATTGGAGAGTATGCATGCCCAAAGAAGTAATTTATTCAGGCGATGAAGTCGTCGCTTTAACGCAAAAATATTTATCGAAAGAAGATGTGGCTTTTGTCCATAAGGCCTTGGTTTATGCTGTTGAATGCCATAGTGGCCAGTATCGTAAATCAGGTGAGCCCTACATTATTCATCCTATTCAGGTCGCAGGTATTTTGGCTAAGCTCAAGCTAGACGCTGTCACTGTTGCCTGTGGTTTTTTGCATGACGTGGTTGAAGATACGGAAACGACCTTGGATGACTTAGAGCGTGAGTTTGGTCATGATGTTCGAGTGATTGTGGACGGTGTTACCAAACTTGGTAAGGTTGAGTACAAGTCTATCGAAGAGCAGCTGGCTGAAAACCACCGCAAGATGCTCATGGCTATGTCAGAGGATATCCGTGTTATCTTGGTCAAACTGTCTGACCGATTGCATAACATGAGAACCCTTAATCACCTTCGTAAAGATAAGCAGGAACGAATTTCCAGAGAAACCATGGAAATCTATGCTCCGCTTGCCCATCGTTTGGGGATTTCAAGTGTTAAGTGGGAACTAGAAGACCTATCCTTCCGTTATTTAAATCCGACTGAGTTTTACAAGATTAGTCACATGATGAAGGAAAAACGTCAAGAACGTGAAGCCTTGGTAGATGAGGTTGTGACAAAACTTGAGGAATATTCATCAGAACGCCACCTTACAGGAAAAATCTATGGTCGTCCCAAGCATATCTATTCGATTTATCGTAAGATGCAGGACAAGAAGAAACGCTTTGAAGAGATCTACGACCTGATTGCCATTCGTTGTATCCTAGATACTCAGAGTGATGTCTATGCTATGTTGGGATATGTCCATGAGCTTTGGAAACCAATGCCTGGACGCTTTAAGGACTACATTGCCAACCGTAAGGCCAATGGTTACCAGTCCATCCATACAACTGTTTATGGACCAAAGGGACCTATTGAGTTCCAGATTCGAACCAAGGAAATGCATGAGGTTGCTGAGTACGGGGTTGCTGCTCACTGGGCTTATAAAAAAGGTATTAAGGGGCAGGTTAATGGCAAGGAATCTGCTATCGGTATGAACTGGATCAAGGAGATGATGGAGCTTCAAGACCAGTCCGATGATGCCAAGGATTTCGTAGAGACGGTTAAAGAGAATTACCTAGCAGAAGAAATCTACGTCTTTACTCCAGATGGGGCGGTTCGTTCACTTCCAAAAGATTCAGGTCCGATTGACTTTGCCTATGAAATTCATACAAAGATTGGGGAAAAAGCGACTGGAGCCAAGGTTAATGGTCGTATGGTTCCCTTGACGACCAAGTTAAAAACGGGTGACCAGGTTGAAATCATCACCAATCCAAATTCATTTGGACCAAGTCGTGACTGGCTCAATATGGTCAAGACCAGCAAGGCACGCAATAAAATTCGTCAGTTCTTTAAAAACCAAGACAAAGAATTGTCCATCAATAAAGGTCGTGAATTGCTGATTAATCAGCTCCAAGAAAACGGCTATGTGGCTAATAAATTTATGGACAAACGTCACATGGATGAAGTCCTTCAAAAAACCAGCTACA
This sequence comes from Streptococcus infantis, assembly GCF_047463635.1. Classification (GTDB taxonomy): domain Bacteria; phylum Bacillota; class Bacilli; order Lactobacillales; family Streptococcaceae; genus Streptococcus; species Streptococcus infantis_W. The sequence goes on along the minus strand of NZ_JASHDL010000012.1, from coordinate 34,735 downwards.
AGACAGAAGAAGCGCTATTTGCGGCTATTGGTTTTGGAGAAATCGGAGCCATCACTGTCTTTAACCGTTTGACGGAGAAGGAACGTCGTGAAGAAGAACGTGCCAAGGCTAAGGCAGAGGCTGAAGAATTGGTTAAGGGTGGCGAAGTCAAAGTAGAGAACAAGGACACGCTTAAGGTTAAGCATGAGGGTGGAGTAGTCATCCAAGGTGCTTCTGGGCTCTTGATCCGGATTGCCAAATGTTGTAACCCTGTTCCAGGTGATGATATCGTTGGTTATATTACCAAAGGTCGTGGTGTTGCCATCCACCGTGTAGACTGTATGAACCTTCGTTCACAGGAAAACTACGAACAACGTCTACTCGATGTTGAATGGGAAGACCAATTCTCAAGCAAGGAATATATGGCGCATATTGACATCTACGGACTCAACCGTTCTGGTCTTTTGAATGATATCTTGCAAGTCCTATCCAATACAACTAAGAATATCTCAACGGTTAACGCCCAGCCAACCAAGGATATGAAATTTGCTAATATCCATGTATCTTTTGGAATTTCAAATCTTTCAACGTTGACTACGGTAGTTGATAAGATCAAGAGTGTACCAGAAGTCTATTCAGTTAAACGAACAAATGGCTAAATTGGTTGAGATAGTCAGAAAGGATTTCTATGAGAATTATCGTTCAGCGCGTCAAGGAAGCTCAGGTCTCAATTGAAGGGCAGGTTCATGGTCAAATCAAGCAGGGGCTCTTGCTCTTAGTGGGTGTTGGACCTGAGGATCAGCAAGAGGATTTGGAGTATGCAGTCAGAAAACTTGTCAATATGCGAATTTTCTCAGATGCTGAAGGCAAGATGAATCTGTCTGTTAAGGATATCCAAGGCCAAATCCTCTCCATCTCTCAGTTTACTTTGTTTGCAGATACCAAAAAGGGAAATCGTCCAGCCTTTACAGGCGCTGCTAAACCGGATATGGCGGAAGCTTTCTATCAAGAATTTAACCAAGAACTAGCCAAGGAAGTTCCTGTTGAGACAGGAGTCTTTGGAGCAGATATGCAGGTGGAACTAGTCAATGATGGCCCAGTAACCATCATCCTTGACACCAAAAATAGATAAAAAAAACCAAGCTCGTGGGCTTGGTTTTTCTTATCTATCACAAAATATTCCAAAATGAAATGGGTTCTTGATAGGCTTCGGGGAAGTCTCTTTTCAGGCTTTGGCAGGTGCGATAGGAAGGGATGAGATATCCTATGATGAGGAGACTTCCCTGAAGGAAAAGTGGGATACCACTTAAAAACAGCAAGGAGAGAATTATCAGGTTATCCCATAGGAGGATTTGTAAGGCAAAACGCCAGAATCTCGGTCTAATCTGGGAATAGAGTTGACTAAAGTGGTCACAAAGTTGGTTGGAAAGATAGGTAAACAGCACAGGGTGAAAGAAGATGAGCCAACCGCTATAAATCAAAATCCAATCCCAGGTAATACTCTTCGAAAATCAAATTCAAACCACGTCAGCTTCACCTTGCCGTACTCAAGTAAGCTTCCTAGTTTGCTCTTTGATTTTCATTGAGTATAAGTCCCTCTTTAAATGTCAAAAATGCCAGCATGATTCCATCGATGATGAGGAGTTGAATGGTTTTGATGTAGATGATTTTTTTCATGATAAAACCTTTTTTTCCTTAGAGACACTCCCACAAAGAGATATGTTTGTCATAAAAGTCTGGATAGTTTTCTCTTAGGTGGCTAGCCGTTATATAATAAAAAGTAGAATGACAGGAAGTAAAGACTGGAGTAAGAGAGTAAAAATGTTGAGGGCCAGTGATGGCTAAAAAGACAAATAATAGTAGGTCAGTGGAGAGAATCTCTAAGTAGTAAAGGCGAATTTTTTTGTTCATCTGAGGATAAATCTCAGAGAAATGTTTTTTGAGTCGATTGACCAAGCGAAATAGCAGTAGTCCTTGAGCAAGGATGAAAATGAAGCAAAAAATCAGGCCTCTCTCCAAAGAAAGTTCGTATCGAGGTCTGAAAGTTACCAACAGTAGCAAATCGCTGACTACGATGGCTGTAAAATGGATTCTAAAGAGATTTTTCATAAGATGACCTCCCTCTTTTATCTAGCTTCATTCTACTCCAAAAGAATGGGAGTTACAAGTAAAATGATAAAAAATTTTAGTAAGGAGATTCTGTTAGATTTCTTTATTTGATTTCCCTCTTATTGTTCCACTTCTTCATCATTCCAGACAAATAAAGCTCCAATTGCATTGAGGATATAAAAGATGTATTTACCGATATTGGCGAAATTTCCTTGAATGCCAGCCTTTGTCAGCTGAACGAAATTGTAAATCAACCAAAATCCCCACTGAGTTGTCAGTTTCAATGCGTTCAAAGCATTGGCAATGAGGGACAGTGCGAAGGCAATAGTTGTTACGTAAGCAAGGAGATTCATCTTGCCCCCATAGCCGATATAGTTGGTCACAAAGGCAAAGAGGAAGGCGATGATTGAAATGATGATGGCAGCTAATTTTAGCTGTTTTTGGTTCATTTGGTTGGGTCTGCCTTCTTGCGAAACTTCCCATTTCTTAATAGCAAAGGTATAAATGAGGAAGGTGACGGGATAGGTGATAATGGCTGCCTTATTTCCAAGGATATAATCAATAGTACCAGACAAAATCGTATTGACTATGCCAAAGTAATTTCCCCATTTGCTTAATTTTCCCGTGAAACGAGTGGACAACATGGAAATCCCAACGTTGGTTACGGAAATCAATCCAAAGGGCACAAGAGCAGTCCATGGGCCCCAGTCTACGAATTTATCGAGACGGGAGTTGAGGTAACCAGATGTGATCGCAATTCCAACGACCAGAGCAACCCCAAAGAGGTCAAACCATTTGGATGTCGCAAAAATTTTTAGTGATTTTTTCATAGGTTAAAATATCTTTCTTTTTTTTACAAACATTCTACAACAAAACGATAGTAACATCAAATGCTAGAAATAAAACCCTGAAAATTAAGCTTTCAGGGTTGGTAGGGGACTTGAGAAATTAGTTCAGTTTTTCAACATAGAGTTGTTTGGCGATTTCGAGGCTGACTTGAAGTTCTTCATGGTTGTGAATCAGAGTAAAGGTATTAGAGAAGCCATCGAACTGCTTGACTTGGAGTTGTTCTCCAATATGGATGGTATGTTTTTCCAAATATTGGAGAAGTTCAAAGCTATCATGAACTCTTGTCAAAAGATAGGTTCCAGCTGCCTTGATATCAGAGAGTGGTAGGTTATTAACCTCAACTAGAAGCTCACCCTTGGCAGGAATGGTTCCACCATGGGGACAGGTCTTTGGAAAGCCTAACATACTTTCCAGTCGCTCCACAAAAAGGTCTGAAACTGTATGCTCTAATACCTCAGCCTCATCGTGAATTTGATTGCTGGTATAGTCTAGATGGTGAACCAGAAAAACCTCAATGAGTCTGTGCTTTCGGTAAAGGTCAGATACAAGTTTTAAGCCAATATCCGTTAGTATATAGCCATTTTCTTTATTTTTTAATATAAGATTTTCGGATTGCATGCGCTTGATCATCTCAGTTACCGCAGGAGGTGATACCTGCATCCGAGCAGCAATTTCCTTATTGGTAATCTTAGGAACTTCCATGCCAATCTCATAAATACATTTTAAGTAATCTTCTTTATTTGGTGTCATTCGCATTTCCTTGTTTATTATCTCCATCTAGTATACCAAAAAAAGCTAGATTTCTCTAGCTTTCTGTCTTGTTATAAGTGGGCTTTCTTTTAGTCAAGCGACTTTGCTGCTTCAATGGCTGCTTCAAAGTTTGGTTCGGAATTGATATTATCAACATACTCAACATAACGGATAATATTGTCAGTATCGAGAACAAAGACCGCGCGTGCCAATAGGTGCCATTCATTGATTAAGAGGGCGTAATCACGTCCAAAGGAATGGTCGAAATAGTCTGAGAGCATGATGGCATTTTCAATACCTTCAGCACCGCACCAACGTTTTTGAGCAAAAGGAAGGTCCATAGAAACAGTCAAGACGACTGTGTTGTCCAAGCTAGCCAATTCTTGGTTAAAGCGACGAGTCTGAAGTGAGCAGATACCAGTGTCGATAGAAGGAATGACACTCAAAATCTTTTTCTTACCTTCAAAGTCAGCCAGTGATTTTTTAGAAAGGTCAGTTGTTGTTAGAGAAAAGTCAAGAGCCTTGTCTCCTACTTGCAGTTGTTTTCCCGTAAAAGTAACAGGGTTTCCAAGGAATGTAGTCATAAGCTACTCCAATCTTTTTTATTTCATTTTAGCTGAAACGGTCAGAATTTTCCAATGATTTGACTGAAAATATGGGCATAGAAAAAACGCCAGCTCACGTGAGAATGACGTTTTTCAGAGGATTATTTTGCCAAACCTTCAGCAATCTTGTCAAGGTTGTATTTCATCATGTTGTAGTAGCTATCGCCTTCTTTACCTTGTTCTGCGATAGAGTCAGTAAAGATTTGAGCGTAGATTGGGATGTTTGTGTCTTGTGAAACGGTCTTCATTGGACGGTCATCCACACTTGATTCTACAAAGAGGGAAGGAGTTTTTGTTTGGCGAAGTTTTTCAACCAAGGTCTTGATTTGGTCAGGAGTTCCTTCTTCTTCAGTATTGATTTCCCAGATATAGGCACTTGGGACACCGTAGGCTTTAGAGAAGTATTTGAAACATCCTTCGCTGGTTACGATCAATTTTTTCTCAGCAGGGATGTTGTTAAATTTCTCTTTAGCTTCCTTGTCAAGTTTGTCTAGCTTATCAGTATATTCTTTGAGATTTTTTTCGTAGAATTCCTTGTTGCTAGGGTCTTTAGCGCTCAATTGTTTTGCGATGTTTTTAGCAAAGATCATACCGTTTTCAAGGTTAAGCCAAGCGTGTGGATCTTCTTTGCCTTTTTCGTTTTGACCTTCAAGGTAGATAACATCAACGCCTTCGCTGACTGCAAAGTAGTCTTTGTTTTCAGTTTTCTTAGCATTTTCTACCAATTTTGTAAACCAAGCATTGCCACCAGTTTCAAGGTTGATACCGTTGTAGAAAATCAAATCAGCTTGAGAAGTTTTCTTGACATCTTCAGGAAGTGGTTCGTATTCGTGTGGGTCTTGACCAACAGGAACGATACTGTGAAGATCAATCTTATCACCAGCAATATTTTTAGTAATATCAGCGATGATTGAGTTTGTAGCAACAACTTTTAGTTTTTGACCAGAAGCTGCATCTTTTTTTCCGCTAGCACATGCTACAAGAGCAATGACAGAAAGAAAGAGAACGAGTAATGTACCTAATTTTTTCATTAGATCCTCCAATTTAGTGGGGTTCTGCCCCTTATTTTAACAAATGTTTATTTTTCAGTTTCAAATATCGTTGTTTTGGAGCGATAAAGAAGCTAATAAGAAAGAAACTAGCGGCTGTAAGCACGATACTAGAACCTGCCGCAACGTTAAAGCTATAGCCGATAAAGAGTCCCAAAACTGAAGCAGTCGCTCCAAAGGTTGAGGAAAGGAAAATCATACTTTTCAGGCTATTAGCATAGAGATAAGCAGTTGCTGCTGGGGTAATCAGCATGGCTACAATCAGGATAGTTCCGACACTTTGCATAGCTGTCACAGACACGAGAGTTAGGAGTACCATGAGTAAGTAGTGATAGAAATTGACAGGCATTCCCATGGCCTTAGCCAAGAGTTCATCAAAGGAAGTGATCAAGAGTTGCTTGAAGAAAATCCAGATTAACAAGAGAATGGCTACCCCTACACCCATAGTAATAAACATATCCGTATCTTGGACGGCTAGGATATTACCAAAAAGGATATGGAAAAGGTCAGTTGAACTTTTAGCGACACTAATCAAGATGATACCGAGGGCTAAGAAAGAAGAAAAGGTAATGCCGATGGCGGTATCGCTTTTGATAATCGAGTTCCCCTTGATGTAGGTAATGATGATGGCAGCTAGCAATCCAAAGACAATGGCTCCGATAAAGAAGTCAAGGCCCAAGATGAAGGAGAGGGCTACACCTGGCAAGACAGCATGTGAAATGGCATCTCCCATGAGTGACATCCCGCGTAGAATGATGAAACATCCCACAGCTCCAGCTACGACCCCGACGACAATAGCTGTTATCAAGGCATTTTGTAGGAAATGGAATTTTTGCAATCCATCGATAAATTCTGCAATCATAGGTCACCTCCATTGAAAAAGAGTCGATTACCGTAAGCTTCTTTTAGATTGGCTTCGGTAAAAGTTTCTTTGGTCGGACCAAAGGCAATCACTTCTCGATTGACAAGCAAGACTTGATCGAAGTAGTGGGGAACCTTGCTGAGGTCGTGGTGGACGATGAGAACCGTCTTCCCAGCTTTTTTCAGATCTCTCAGCGTATTCATGATGATTTCCTCACTGACTGAGTCAATCCCAACAAAGGGTTCATCCAAGAGGATATAGTCGGCTTCCTGCACCAAACATCTGGCAATCAAGACCCGCTGGAATTGACCTCCAGACAGTTGACTGATTTGCCGTTCAGCGTAGTCAGCTAGGTCGACGATTTCAAGGGCCTCTTGCACTTTCTTCCAATGTTTAGCATTTAAACTTCGAAAGAGAGGAATAGAGGGAAATAGTCCTAACGAGACGCATTCCTTGACCTTGATGGGAAAGTTGTAGTCGATATTGATTTTTTGTTCGACATAGGCGATTCGATGTAAGGATTTTTTAACTTCCTTGTCATCGAGAAATGCCTGACCTTGATGTGGGATAATTCCCAGCATACCTTTTAATAAGGTTGATTTTCCAGCACCGTTTGGACCAATAATTCCGGTAATAGTTGGTCCTTGGAGCACTAGTGAAATATCCTTCAGTGCCAACGTTTCTTTGTAGGAGACACTGAGGTTTTCGATACGTATCATACAGTTATATTCCTCCTATCTTTTAATATACATTAAAATAAAAATTAAGTCAAGTTAATTTTTGTAAATATTTAAAATATTAACTAGAAAACAATCAGGAGAAGACGGTATTTTTAATTGCATTCCCCAGGGATTTTTGCTAAGCTAGGAATAAGTGAAAATAGGAAAGCGAGAACAAGATGACACGTTATCAAGATGATTTTTATGATGCTATAAATGGTGAATGGGAAAAGACTGCCGTTATTCCAGCCGATAAATCGAGAACAGGTGGTTTTATCGACCTTGACGAAGAAATCGAAGAGTTGATGCTAACGACAACCGACAAATGGTTGGCAGGTGAAGATGTGCCAGAAGATGCTATCTTGGCAAACTTTGTTAAGTACCATAGTATGGTCAGAGATTTTGAAAAACGAGAAGCTGATGGAATTGAGCCAGTCCTTCCTTTGCTTAAGGAATACCAAGATTTGGAAAGTTTTGCGGATTTCGCAAGTAAACTAGCTGCATTTGAATTAGCTGGTAAACCAAACTTCCTTCCATTTGGAGTATCACCAGACTTTATGGATGCTAGAACCAATGTTCTTTGGGCTAGTGCTCCAGGAACAATCTTGCCTGACACAACCTACTATGCGGAGGACCATCCACAGCGTGAGGAATTGTTGAACCTTTGGAAAGAAAGTACTTCTAATCTCCTCAAAGCCTATAACTTCTCAGATGAAGAAATCGAAGATCTTTTAGAGAAACGATTGGAATTGGACCGCCGTATCGCAGCTGTCGTACTTTCAAACGAAGAGAGTTCAGAGTATGCCAAACTTTACCATCCGTATTCTTATGAAGATTTCAAAAAGTTTGCCCCTGCACTTCCTTTAGATGACTTTTTCCAAGCTGTTCTTGGTCAAGTTCCTGATAAGGTCATTGTAGATGAAGAGCGTTTCTGGCAAGCAGCAGAGCAATTCTATAGTGAAGAAACTTGGCCTTTACTCAAGGCAACTTTGATCTTGAGTGTGGTTAATCTTTCAACTAGCTATCTAACAGATGAGATTCGTATCTTGTCAGGTGCCTACGGACGAGCTCTTTCAGGAGTTCCAGAGGCTCAAGACAAACGTAAGGCAGCTTACCATTTAGCTCAAGGACCATTCAAACAAGCCCTCGGCCTTTGGTATGCCCACGAAAAATTCTCTCCAGAAGCTAAAGCTGATGTGGAGAAAAAAGTTGCGACCATGATTGACGTTTATAAGGAACGTTTAGCTAAAAATGACTGGCTAACTCCTGAAACACGAGAAAAAGCTATCGTCAAACTCAATGTCATCAAGCCTTATATCGGTTATCCAGAGGAGCTACCAGCCCGCTACAAGGATAAGGTTGTAGATGAATCTGCTAGCCTCTTTGAGAATGCCCTAGCCTTTGCGCGTGTGGAAATCAAGCACAGTTGGAGCAAGTGGAATCAGCCAGTTGACTACAAGGAGTGGGGCATGCCTGCTCATATGGTCAATGCCTACTACAATCCACAAAAGAACTTGATTGTCTTCCCAGCTGCTATCTTACAGGCACCTTTCTATGACTTACATCAGTCATCTTCTGCCAACTACGGTGGGATCGGTGCAGTCATTGCACACGAAATCTCTCACGCTTTTGATACCAATGGAGCTTCCTTTGATGAAAATGGTAGCCTTAAGGACTGGTGGACAGAGAGCGACTATGCAGCCTTTAAAGAGAAAACGCAGAAGGTTATCGACCAGTTTGATGGTCAAGAATCTTACGGCGCAACTATTAACGGTAAATTAACTGTATCAGAAAACGTTGCCGACCTAGGAGGAATTGCTGCTGCCCTTGAAGCTGCTAAGAGAGAACCAGACTTCTCAGCTGAAGAATTCTTCCATAACTTTGCGCGTATCTGGCGTATGAAAGGCCGTCCAGAGTTGATGAAACTCATGGCAAGTGTCGACGTGCACGCACCAGCTAAACTCCGTGTCAATGTCCAAGTGCCAAACTTTGATGACTTCTTTACGACCTATGATGTCAAAGAAGGCGACGGCATGTGGCGTTCACCAGAAGACCGTGTGATTATTTGGTAAAATGATTTCTCAACCAAGTATAACTTGGAGTTAATGACTCATGCTTGAAGTTTATCCATCTGAAAATGCAATGCTATCGAGGTTAATATGAAGAAATATTTAATGATGCTTTCAGCTATTCTTTCAATTTCAGTTTTGGCATCTTGTGGTCTCAATAAAAATAGGAGCAATACAGAACCTTCATCTGCACTATCATCTGTTTCCAAAGACGATAAGACTAGTTCATCAACAGGAGAAAAGACTGAAAATACAAGCGACTCGTCAACCAAGGCGTCACAATCGACTGTTGAAAAGAAGAAGGAAACTGGACACGATGTATACACAGAAGTGATTGAACGTTATAATCACTTTACAGACCTTTTAAAGCAAGGTAATAGAGAAGATTTATACCAGGAAAATAAACAACACAAGATTGCTTCAGAAGAATATAGCCTGATTTTCTCTCGAATGGATTATCAAAATGCACCAGACTTTAAATATGCCCTTCTTGATTTGAATAAGGATGGGCAAGATGAGTTACTTATTGGCGATGAAAAATTTGTTTCAGCCATTTATTATTTAGAAAATCAAAAGCCTAACTTACTTCACACAGCTTATGTAGCTTCTGTGGGAGGTTTTCGCTCAGGATTTGTCATTTACGAAAATGGTCAAGTCTCTTATGCAGACTGGCAGTCAACTCGTCCAGAAATGAACCTTTCTCTATATTCGTTCGATAAAAATGGAGTAGAGAAAGTTAAAGAAGCGACTCTTCAAATTGGTGTCAATGAGAAAGCAGAGCAAGTTTTAGATATCTCTTCTGAAAAGCTTGATTTGGCTAACATCGATTGGAAAGAATTGAATCCAGCTAATTAGTTTTGAATTATTTTTCTAGTCAATGTTGATTCTACCGAGCAAGGATTGCTCTAGAAATAGAAACTAAAAAAACAAGGATGATGACCTGCTCCCCTACAGTTTCTAGTGAATTTTATTTTTTCGCTGTCCATTATAAGGGGAGCATATCATTTAGTGTGTAGTTCATAGAGATTATGAAATTGAGGTCTTTTCTCATTCTGAAATCCATAGTAAAATATCCTTCTGTATCAAAAACAGGAGGATTTTTATGTTTCAGACCACCATCAATATAGGCTATGCTCGCGTTTCTACCCACAAGCAAGACCTAGGCTTGGAGGTGCAAATGGAGGCTCTCAAGCACTGCGACCAGCTCTTTATCGAACGTGAATCTGGTTCAAACAATGCACGTCCAGAACTCGAAAAAGCCTTAAAATTGGCTTCGGACCTTTCGCAGGATGGTAAGCAGGTCATTTTCACTATCTATAAGTTAGATCGCCTGACTCGCTCCATGTTTAAATTGCTAGAACTGATCGAACGATTTAATGCTTCGGATATTCAGCTAGTCAGTTTGCATGAAAAACTGGAAACCGACTCGCTCATCGGTAGGTTACTTTGCGTCATTTTGGGATTTGTGGCAGAAAGTGAACTGGAAAATCTGCGATTTCGAACCCGTGAAGGACTTCGTAAAGCCAAGGAAAATGGTGTCAAACTAGGTGCCAAGCGAATGTCAAGAGATAAGGAAGAGAGAATTATTGAGCTGTATTTGGCAGGGGAATCAAGCATCAGAACAATAGCAAAAACAGAACGAATTTCGACCTCAACCATCTATAAAGTGTTGGAACGAAACAAGGTGGCTATCAATCGTAAAAATGTTTCGCAAAATTCTTGCTAAAAATAAGATAAAATGCTACAATGATGGCGTAAATATGTTTCGATTAACGACCGTTAAACGATACACTTAAAAAACAAAAAAATACAAATCCAACACAGGCTCAAATCCTTGTTAAATTCGTATTTTCTGAAATATTCACATTGTTATTTTGAATGTTTCGCAAAACGGTCGTTATGTGATACACCAAAACCCTTGTCGCTCAAGTGGTTGAGGTTTTCTTCGAAACACTAATATCAAAAAAATTAGGATTTTGTAGTATTTACACACCTTCAAAAGTAATCTACATTCCTAAGGAGGAAATTATGAAAACAAATAAACTTGTTAAACTCAGTATTGCAACCTTTGCGGTTGCGGTGTTGGGTGTAGTGCCAGCTTTTACAGCTCAAGCAGACACACATGTGGCAGAACAGCCAAATACAGCTCAGGCAGATACACATGTGGCAGAACAGCCAAATACAGCTTCAAAACCAGTAGAAAATGGCAAACCAAGTGATTCAGAAAAACCAGAGGTTAAACCGGTTGAAGAAGTGAAACCTGAAGCTAAGTCAACAGCAAACGCAGCCGAGACTCAGCCATCTGATGCCCCAAGGGAAGATGCAACCTTAAAAGAAGAAAAACATCTTCCTATCCGATATGTAATCGAACTAGATTTTCATGATATAAGGACTGGGGAGAAAGTAGAACCTACTAAAACGTTGACAGGAACTGTTAACGTTGGTGAAGATTTAACAATTGCAGCTCCAACATTTGAAGGCTATAGGCTTCAAAGAGCTTACCCCAAAATACTGAATATTAGTTATGATAACCTGAATGATATTTCTAGATCGAAAGATGAGAGATTTATTCTTACCAAAGAGGGCGATACAATCGTGGCACATTGTCAGCTTGAATATGAGACACTTCCGCTAGAGAAGCCTAATAGGAGCGAACGGACTCTTCATATTAGCTTTAGCTATACTGGAACTCCTAAACTTTGGCCCGATGGTACACTCCCACTTCATCGCAAGGCTCATTCCATTGATGATGGAAAACGAAATATAACAGTTACTATTAAGCCAGGTGAGAGTTTTACTTTACCTAAGGGTGATATAGATGGCTATATTTTGGAAGAGATAACGGATGTTAGACACGAAGAGGGAAGATGGGGAGCAACTACTGGTAATTCTTATAAACCTGGAGAAACTGTACCTTACGAGAAATTCAACTTTTATCCTGGTGTTGTTGACGGTGTAGAAAGTGATCATATTTCAGTTAATTATTTTTATTATCGACCAGCGGGCTATATTGGATATGAAAAACCATCTCAACCTACGGAGAAACCAGCACCAAAAGCTGACGAAAATCAAGAGCCCATCAAATATCGTATCGATTATTTCGATGCAGATACGGGAGAGAGGCTATCTCGAGAAATTGGAGTTTTAAACCCTGGTGAAACTATCAATATCCATAAAAATATTGATGGCTATGAGGTAGTTACGAATCGTCGTTGGATGTCTGGTTATAATGTGGACTACCGGTTAATGGATAGATATTTTGGGTCTTCGTCTGGATATCGATATATGTTTCTAGAATATAAGAAGGTAAATGCGGATGCCAAGCCTTCAGAGACTCCGAAACCAGAAGTAAAACCGGAAACGAAGCCTTCTGAGACACCAAAACCAGAAGTTAAACCAGAACCAACGCCAAAAGCTGACGAAAAACAAGAGCCCATCAACTATCTTATCGAATATTTCGATGCAGAAACGGGAGAGGAGATATCTCGAGAATATGGAGTATTAAATTCTGGTGAAACTGTTAATATCCATAAAAATATCGATGGCTATGAGGTAGTTTCGAATGATAGCTGGATGCCTGGATATAATGTGGACTACAGGATAATGAGTAGATATTTTGGTGGTCAAACGTTTGAACGTTACATGTTTCTAGATTATAAGAAGGTAAAGGCGGATGCCAAGCCTTCAGAAACACCAAAACCAGCGCCAAAAGATGAAGAAAAGCAGGAGCCCCTCAAATACCGTATCGATTATTTCGATGCAGATACGGGAGAGAGGATATCTCGAGAAATTGGAGTTTTAAACCCAGGAGAGACCATCAATATTTATAAAGATATTGAGGGCTATGAGGTAGTTTCGTATGCTAGCTGGATGCCTGGTTATAAAGTGGACTACCGGATAATGAATACATATTTTGGTGGTACTTTGGATGACAATTACATGTATCTAAAGTATAAGAAGGTAAACGCGGATGCCAAGCCTTCAGAGACTCCGAAACCAGAAGTAAAACCGGAAACTAAACCTTCAGAAACACCAAAACCAGAAGTTAAGCCGGAAACTAAGCCTTCAGAGACTCCGAAACCAGAAGTTAAGCCGGAAACTAAACCATCAGAGACTCCGAAACCAGAAGTTAAGCCGGAAACTAAACCTTCTGAGACACCGAAACCAGAAGTTAAGCCGGAAACTAAGCCTTCAGAGACTCCGAAACCAGAAGTTAAGCCGGAAACTAAACCATCAGAGACTCCGAAACCAGAAGTTAAGCCGGAAACTAAACCTTCAGATACTTCAAAACCAGAAGTAAAACCTGAAACTAAACCATCAGAGACTCCGAAACCAGAAGTTAAGCCGGAAACTAAACCTTCTGATACTTCAAAACCAGAGGTAAAACCGGCACCTAAGCCTTCAGATACTTCAAAACCAGAAGTTAAGCCGGAAACTAAACCTTCTGATACTTCAAAACCAGAAGTAAAACCGGAAACTAAACCTTCAGAGACACCAAAACCAGAAGTAAAACCGGCACCTAAGCCTTCAGAGACACCAAAACCAGTTACACCAGCTGTTCCAGATCAACCACAATCTGCTAAACCAGAGAAACCAGTAACTCCAAGCACTAGCCGAATCCTTGCGAATGAAATTGGAAGTGTTCAAGTACGTGCTTCAGAGGAAACACTCAAAAACGTCAGCTACATCAAGGTAGAAGAAACTAAGTCAAATTCACTTACGGCGAAAAACTACAAGGCCTACGATATTCGTCTATACGACGCCAATGGTAAGGCTGTCCAGCCAAATGGCATGGTTCTAGTGAGCCTTTCTGCAGAAAAGCCAGTTGAAAATGTCTACTATGTTTCTCCAGATGGCGCTTTGCAAGCATTAGACTTCAAGCAAGATGCGGATAAGGTAACTTTCGAAACCAATCACTTTAGTATCTATGCTATGACTTTTAAAAATATGTCAGTAAATCACAATGGCGGTAGTATCCAAACGCCAGTTGCAGGTAGTGAAAACCCAACAATCCCTACGCAAAACAGCAATGGTGCAGATGGAACACAACCACAATCCAAACCATTGAAAACTAAGGGAGAAGGTGGAGAGAAAACAAGAAAAACTTTACCAAATACTGGTGAAAATAGCTCAATTCTCACTACACTATTTGGAGTATTGACTCTAAATGCTGGATTGTTTAGCTATCGCAAGAAAGAAAAATAATCACAACCTATAATTTATCCATCAATTATTTGAGGAAAAATTTAGAAAATCTTTTCATGATAAAACGCATATTATCAAGGTTTCTCAACACCTGATAATATGCGTTTTTCTGATTTTAAAGACTTTTTGATCAGCCTCTTTTCTCTTGCTAGAAAAATGGATTGAAAGTTTTTTCGTGGGCAATAGTCGTAGCTGGACCATGGCCAGGATAGACATCGTAGTTCGGGAGAGTAAAGAGCTGGGTTTGGATACTATGAAGGAGTTGTTCCATGCTACCTGTAGGTAGGTCTGTTCGTCCAATAGTTTCTCGGAAGAGAGCATCACCCGTTAAGACCAAGTGCCCATCTGGAAAAACAAATGAAACTCCTCCGATAGAGTGGCCTGGAGTTGGTAATACAGTGAAGCGGAACTCCTCAATCTGGTATTCTTCATGAAAGACAAAGGTATGTTCAGCTGGTTTACATACGACATCTGCCATATCGTCGTGTCGAGGAAGACCAGAAAGATTATCAACAGGAGTATAGAGCCAAGATGCTTCACTTTCTGCCACATAAACTGGAGGATTTCCATAAGTATCTCTGACCAAGTCAAGACTCATAATATGGTCGTAGTGAGTGTGGGTCAGAAGAATGGCACAGACCGGTTTATTGATGGTTTCGATAGTCTTGCGAATGGCCTCCCAATGGCTACCAGGATCGACTACAATCAGGTGTTGCTCCCCTTCAAGATAATAAGTGTTTTCATAGGCGACAGGATTCACAGTTTTATGGATTTTCATAGGATTTCCTCTTTCAAAGATTTACAGTTTCTAGTATAACACAGAAGAATAAAATAAGGAATCAAGAAGAAAGTCCCTCCATAAAAGAAGGGACTTTTAACTTTTTAAAAATGATTTTTCCAGGCTTGGAAGCGTGCATCCAGTAGGAGTTGTGTCAGATTTTTTAAGATTTCGACTTGCTCAGGCTCTAGTGTCTGGGCTTGAGAAACAAGTTGTCGAACATGTTCAATCGCATTTTTTGAGGATAGTTCATTAATAGAGCTAATTCCGGACTCTAGGATGGTTCCAAAGAAGAGATCGAAGTAGAGCTCCAATTCCTCATCAGGAACACTGTCCACCCATTCTTTGAGAGTGTCTTTGATTTGGAGACTCTCGCTACTGATGGCCTCTAGTTGGACAAAGTGATTATCCTCAGTTTGCCAACTAAAGGTGCTGTGTTGAGCGATGCCACCAAGTGCCGTAGACTTGATGACGGTAGGAGTATCAGGAACTTCTAGCATCATGCCGATGACAGAACCTTGTGGGACGAAACGGTGAATTTTTGGAATAACATCTTGATAACCAGTGGTTTCAGTCAGATGAGCCTGCAAACCAGGGGCATCATAGGTATAAACTGCAGATATCTTGTCTTGCAATTCAGACTGGATTTGACTGGCAGCATAGACAGCCAGATTCCCACCTTTAGAATGTCCAGCTACAATCACTTTCTGTTTTGGATGTTGGGTAAAGAATTCTTCCAAGTATTCAAGAGCATGTTTTTGGGCAGGTATTTCCTTCATGTAGGTCAAATGGAAATCTTCCTTCCAACCAATAATACTATCGTCAGTACCTCGAAAGACAATCAGATAAGTATCTAGATTCAGACGATAGGTCATAGCAGCGAACTGTTTCTGTTGCTCCGTATCAATTTCGTTTACAAAGTTAGAGAGTTTGCTATTTTTAAAACGTTTGTGTTGTGATAACTGATCGAGGAGCTGAAGTCGTTCTTTATTGGTCAACATGGTACTTTCTCGAGGGACGCGTGTTGCGACATCTAGTAAGCGATTATCTGACTCGTCTAGTAAGTTATCAAAAGAAAGATAGGTCAGCTCAGTTAGAGCTAGTATATCCAGTTCATTTAAGGGAAGATCATAAAAAGAATCGTATTGAACGTCAGTTAGGTAGTCGAAAATATTGGACATGGGAACTCCTTTCTTTACTTTTATCTTATCAGATTTGCATCAATTTCGCTAGTAGTGAGGAGAATTTTGCTATAATATAGAAAAAGGAGGAGCAGATGCATAAGATTTTACTAGTAGAAGATGATCCAGTTATCCGTCAACAAGTTGGGAAAATGCTCTCCGAATGGGGATTTGAGGTAGTCATGGTAGAAGACTTCATGGAGGTTCTAACACTATTTGTTCAGTCTGAACCTCATCTGGTTCTCATGGATATCGGCTTGCCTCTCTTTAATGGTTATCACTGGTGCCAGGAAATTCGCAAGATTTCTAAAGTTCCCATTATGTTTCTGTCTTCGAGAGACCAGGCTATGGACATCGTGATGGCCATTAATATGGGGGCGGATGACTTTGTAACCAAGCCTTTTGATCAGCAGGTCCTCTTAGCCAAGGTACAGGGATTATTGCGACGCTCTTATGAGTTTGGACGGGATGAAAGTCTCTTAGAGTATGCTGGAGTTATCCTCAATACCAAGTCTATGGATGTGCATGTCAATGGAAAAGCTATCAGCCTAACAAAGAATGAATTTCAAATTTTACGGGTTTTATTTGAACATGCAGGAAATATCGTAGCGCGTGATGATTTGATGCGGGAACTCTGGAACAGTGACTTTTTTATCGATGACAATACCTTATCTGTTAATGTCGCTCGC
Source organism: Streptococcus infantis (assembly GCF_047463635.1). Classification (GTDB taxonomy): domain Bacteria; phylum Bacillota; class Bacilli; order Lactobacillales; family Streptococcaceae; genus Streptococcus; species Streptococcus infantis_W. The sequence continues at coordinate 17,891 of NZ_JASHDL010000012.1, read as the reverse complement.
TTGCGCAAGAAACTGGAGGAAGAAGGTTTGATTGGTTTTATCGAAACTAAGAAAGGGATAGGGTATGGATTGAAACATGCTTGATATTAAAAGTTTTTTTCTAGCTTATATCCGTTCGCGTAGCCGTTTTTTTGCTTTTATTCTATCGCTTACAGGTTTGCTTTTTCTCTTTGAAATCTTGTTTGATAAGCAAGGGCCCTACTTTAACTATTTCTTCTTTCTATCTACATTTTTGACATTTTTGTTTTTGGTATTTGATTTCTTGATAGAATTGCAACGTTATCGTAAGGAATTGCTCTATGGGGAAAGAAAAGCTAAGTCACCAATGGAAGTCCTTCTAACTGAAAAATTGGAGAAAAGTGAATCTGAACTCTATCAAAAGAAATCAGATGCTGAAAACCGCTATAATGATTTGGTGGACTACTATACACTCTGGGTTCATCAGATAAAAACACCAATTGCAGCCAGTAAACTCCTAGTGAGCGAGGTGGCGGATCGCCAACTGAAACAACAGTTGGAGCAGGAAATTTTTAAGATTGATTCCTATACCAATCTCGTACTCCAATATCTACGCTTAGAAAGCTTCCATGATGATTTGGTGTTGAAGAAAGAAAATATAGAAGATCTGGTCAAGGAAGTCATTCGCAAATATGCCCTTTTCTTTATCCAGAAAGGTCTAAGTGTCGATCTGCATGACTTGGATAGAAGCATTGTGACGGATAAGAAGTGGCTGTTGGTAGTCATTGAACAAATCCTTTCAAATAGCCTCAAATACACAAATGAAGGTGGAATTGAAGTCTATATGGATGGTCAAGAACTTTGCATCAAGGATACTGGGATTGGCATTAAAAACAGTGATCAATTGCGAGTTTTTGAACGCGGATTTTCAGGCTACAATGGTCGCATGACCCAGCAGTCGTCTGGACTTGGGCTCTACCTGACCCAAAAAATTAGCCAAGAATTAGGTCATCAAATCCGTATCGAATCTGAACTTGGTCAAGGAACAACCGTGCGAATTAAGTTTGCGGAAGTGAACTTGATTGTTGAGTAAAAAGAAATGCTAAGAGCTTGGAAGAAACCTTTCAAGCTCTTCTTTAGACCTTGATATGGTGAGAAAAACGGCTTCAATTAGATAAAAAATGTAATCTTACAAAAATGTAAGATTAAAGGCCTCTTTTGTAAGGTTATGTTATGGCAAGCTCTCTTTATTTGGAGTAAACTTATAGCATAAAGATAAAGGAGCAAAACTATGAAAAATATTTTACAAAAGAAACATACAAGTAAACCAAGTCCAAAAGAGATTGAGCGAGTTCAGCTCGGTTGCGCTATTATGCAGGCTCAATTTCAACTAATGGGATATTAAAAAGGAGAAGTTAAAATGACACTATTAGATGTAAAACACGTTCAAAAGATTTATAAAACTCGCTTTCAAGGCAACCAAGTAGAAGCCCTGAAAGATATTCACTTTACCGTTGAAAAAGGTGACTACGTTGCCATTATGGGTGAGTCTGGTTCTGGGAAATCAACTCTCCTCAATATTCTCGCCATGCTTGACAAACCAACTCGTGGTCAGGTCTTCCTAAACGGAACAGACACAGCTACCATTAAAAATACAGAAGCATCAAGCTTCCGTCGTGAAAAGTTAGGCTTTGTCTTCCAAGACTTCAATTTGTTAGATACGCTTTCTGTTAAAGACAATATCTTACTCCCTTTGGTATTGTCTAGAAAGCCTATTACAGAAATGATGAAAAAATTAGTCGTGACGGCTGAAAATCTTGGCATCAATCAATTGCAGGAGAAGTATCCTTATGAAATCTCTGGGGGGCAAAAACAACGGGTAGCAGTAGCACGCGCCATCATTACAGAACCAGAAATTCTCCTTGCTGACGAGCCAACAGGAGCCCTAGACTCTAAATCATCTGCAGCTCTTCTTGATATTTTTGATCAGATCAATGAACAAGGACAAACCATTCTCATGGTAACCCACTCAACAGCTGCAGCAAGTCGTGCTAAACGTGTCCTCTTCATCAAGGACGGTATTCTCTACAATCAAATCTACCGTGGTGAAAAGACTGATCGTCAGATGTTCCAAGAAATCTCTGACACCTTGACTGTCATGGCAAGTGAGGTGAACTAGTATGTTTCGATTAACCAATAAGTTGGCCATCTCCAACTTAATCAAAAACCGCAAACTCTATTATCCTTTTGCACTAGCAGTTCTCCTTGCAGTTACTATCAGCTACCTATTTTATTCATTAACTTTTAATCCTAAAATGGTAGAAATGCGGGGTGGATCTTCTATTCAATTTACCCTACAACTAGGTCTCATCGTAGTAACACTTGCATCTGCCATTATCGTCCTTTATGCCAACAGTTTTGTCATGAAAAATCGTTCCAAAGAACTGGGTATATATGGCATGTTGGGACTAGAAAAGCGACATTTGATTGGTATGACCTTCAAGGAACTCCTGATTTTTGGTCTAGTAACAGTCACTGCTGGGATTGGGATTGGTGCCCTCTTTGATAATCTGATTTTCGCTTTATTGCTCAAACTTTCAAAGATGAAAGTGGAGTTAGTAGCCACATTCCAATGGTCCGTAGTCCTTTCCATCCTTCTGGTATTTGGTTTTATCTTTTTAGTCATTGTCTTCCTAAATGCTATCCGCATTATCCGTATGGATGCTCTCCAACTATCTCGTGAGAAAGCAAAAGGTGAGAAGAAGGGTCGTTTCCTAGTGTTTCAGACAATCTTGGGACTACTCTCTTTAGGTAGTGGCTATTATCTAGCTCAAAGCGTAACAAATGCTCTATTAGCTATTTCTACCTTCTTTTTAGCTGTAATACTGGTCATTTTAGGAACCTATCTCTTGTTCAATGCTGGGATTACAGTTTTCTTGAAAATGCTCAAGAAAAACAAGAAATATTACTACAAACCTAATAATCTCATCTCTGTTTCTAACCTCATTTTCCGTATGAAGAAAAATGCGGTTGGTTTAGCGACTATTGCCATCCTTTCCACCATGGTTTTGGTCACCATGTCAGCAGCAACCAGTATCTACAATGGTTCTGAAAATATTAAAAAACTCCTGTATCCTCACGATATGTCAATTTCAGGACAAAATGTAGAAGTTGAGGATTTAGACAAGCTTTTGACTCAATACGCTAGCGAAAAGAACCTAACAATCAGTACTAAGGATGTTCTTAGCTATGCAAGTTTCGGCCTTTCTAGTCAAGATGGTACCAAATTAACCACCTTTGAAAAAGGTCAAAATAGTGTTATGCCCAAGACAGTTTTCCTAGTCTTTGATCAAAAGGATTATGAAAAAATGACTGGACAAAAGTTGAACCTTACGAATAATGAGGTGGGACTATTCGCTAAGAACGATGGCCTTAAAGGTCAAAAAGCATTCAGTCTTAACAATCATAACTATACGATCAAGCAAGAAATTCAGCAAGATTTCCTCAGAGACCATGTTGCTAACCAGTATGTACTTTTGATCTCAGATTATAACTACCTTGTTGTCTCAAATTTGCAGGACTTTTTAGATAAATACCAGAATTCTGCTATCTACACTCAGCTATATGGTGGAATGGATGTGACGGCAAGTAAAGAGGAACAACTCAAACTTGCAGATGATTTTGAAAACTACTCTGATAATTTCAGTCACAATCTCAAGAACGAGAATGGTATGGTTTACGGTGCAAACATTGCGAGTGAGTCAACTGTCGAAATGAACGCTCTCTTTGGTGGAGTCCTCTTTATCGGTATTTTTCTCTCTATCATCTTTATGGTAGGTACTGTACTCGTTATCTACTATAAACAAATTTCAGAAGGTTATGAAGACCGTGAACGCTTTGTCATCCTGCAAAAAGTTGGCTTGGATCAAAAACAAATCAAGCAAACCATTAATAAACAAGTCTTGACTGTTTTCTTCCTACCTCTGGCCTTTGCCTTTCTTCATCTGGCCTTTGCTTATCATATGCTGAGCCTGATTCTCAAGGTCGTTGGTGTTGTTGATTCAGCCATGATGTTAAGCGTAACTCTTTCTATCTGTGGTATCTTTGCTTTAGTCTATGTACTAATCTTTATGATTACTTCAAGAAGCTATCGCAAAATTGTTCAAATATAAAAATAAAGGATATAATGTAAAGTCTGAAAGTTATTTTGACGGAGGAATCCTAGATTATATTGAATACTCTATTTTAGTAGCTATAATTTACGAGTTTACCTTGAGGATCACAACACCTTAGGAGATTTGCATGATACATAATTGGAAAACCAAACACACTCATCATGTTTAAACATTAAAACGTTATCTTCTTTCAGAGGAGATAACGTTTTTTCTTCTTCGGATAAGGAAACAAAAATTTCTACCTTTCTCTATCTCTTAAATTGATTGATTTCTTCAGAGAAAGGCTGTAAAATTTTTGATATAATGTTAAATATGGACTGATGGATATTTAATACTCTTCGAAAATCAAATTCAAACCACGTCAGCGTCGCCTTACCGTACTCAAGTACAGCCTGCGGCTAGCTTCCTAGTTTGCTCTTTGATTTTCATTGAGTATAAAGGATAATTTTCAAAAGAATGACAGGTGAGAATTAAAAATATGTAAGATTGGACAGATGTCTCTCTACCATCATCCATGCAGAAACAAGATTATATGAAATAAAAGGAGTAACCAATGTCCGGAAACTATTCAACACGTGAATTCCGCGAGAAACTATATGATGACCTTCATGTTCGATTAAGAGATACATTGATTTTGATGTGTGCGATTTTTATTGCCTCTATAGGTCTAAATATGAATTCAACAGCTGTCATTATTGGAGCCATGCTGATTTCCCCTCTTATGACACCGATTGTTGGACTGGGATTCGGTTTAGCTATTTTTGATACGCGTTTAATCAAGCAATCTCTAGAGGTTTTATTTACTCAAGTATTGGTCAGTTTGCTTGTCTCGACACTGTATTTCTGGATTTCCCCCTTATCTTATGCAAGTAGCGAGTTGATTGCACGAACCTCTCCAACCATTTGGGATGTTCTCATTGCTATCGCGGGTGGGATTGCTGGTGTGATCGGTTCAAGGAAAAAAGAAGCAAACAATATCGTACCAGGAGTAGCCATTGCAACAGCTCTGATGCCACCTATCTGCACTGCAGGATATGGTTTAGCTAATGGAAATGTACGATTTTTATTTGGGGCTCTTTATCTTTTCTTGATCAACTGTGTCTTTATCATGCTAATCAACATTGTTGGAACAAGAATTTTTATGAGAAAATCTCCCTTAAGTTCATTTAATGAGCTAAACATTAAAATGAAAATTGGGTTGATATCCTTGATTGTATTATTGGTCCTTCCAGCCAGCTATTCAGCAGTCACTCTGACGATGGATCAAGCGCGAAAAGAAGGGATCAAACAGTTTGTAGAAAATGAGTTCGCCAATCATACGGTCATTAATCAAGTCTACAAGTCAAGTAGCAATGAATTAGTCTTGACGGTTGTTGGAGATCCGATTTCAGAAGAAGAATTAGAAACACTCCACCAAAAACAAGCCTCTTACGGTATTCAATCTGTTCAATTGAAAGTGAATCAAGTTCAGAACTCGCCAACATTAGATAGTGAAGCGACCAAGGAATTTTATGAAAACATTGACAAGTATATTGATCAAAAACTCTCTGAAAAAGATTCACAAAACGATCTCGTAAAAGAAAATGAAGCAGACAAGGATTGAGGACAATGAACTGAATCGGTTTTTACGCCGTGTTTTTCTTGTATCTTCCTCTTTCTTACTTATAGCAGGTTGTTTTTGCTTGAATAAGAAATAAATTAGAAGTTCTATCATCTAAGAAAAATGATGAAAAAAATCATTTAACTAATGGTGTGAACGTTTAGTGTTTATCAGCTCCATTCTCTGTAATTTTGGGGGTAAAATCCACACCATTTAGATAAAATTAGTTGAATTTGATTGGAAAAACGCTTTTATAAAAGCGGAGAAAAGTCTTGATATTACGCTGTTTTTAGTCCAACTGAAATTCATACTTTCCAAACCAGGCTTGAAAAAAGCTCGTAAAGCATCACAATTTAGTAAACGTTAAAACTTATTTAAACTTATTGAAAGCATTTCGTATCAAAAATACGGGATGCTTTTTCTGTTCACCCCAAATTTTTGTAACTAGGTGATACTTGAAATTAATACAAATTTGGTTGTTTTTGATAAATCTAAGCAACACTAAATGATGAAGTGAAAGGGGATGAATCTTTGATAGTATTCATTTATTGTGAAATATGATATACTTATTAATTAGATGGATGAATACTTCTAGAGTTAAATATAGCATAATAGGGACAGACTTTTTGGTTTATTTTTGTTTGTAGTCGGATTATGAAAGAATATCCAATATTATGCGATAAGATAGAATGTTACAAAAAAGAAAGGGGATGCAATCCGATGAAGAAAGACAGATTAATTGTATTGACAGATGCTGTTCTAGCAATTATTATGACCATCTTGATTTTAGAGTTAGAAAAACCAACAACACCAAGTCTTGAAGCTTTTTGGGATTTACGGCAAAATTTCTTTGCTTGTTTTCTTTTCTTTTTCTGGTTGGGATCGTTATGGATGGCACTAAACACATTATGGGAAAAGGTTGAGAAAATTTCCTCAGAAATTATTTGGTGGAATTTGTTTCTACTCTTGGAGCGGCAGGAGTTCTCTTTGGAGAATTTCATGCCATCCAAGATACCAGTCTGAATGATGTGGTGGACCGGATCTATATAAATGTCAAGGATTTACCGTTTCAGTCCTTGGGAGCTTTAGCTAATATCCTGTCTGATGTTAAGAAGGGACTGATTCAAGACAGTCATATCTGGTCTTTCTTCCAGTCATTTTTCAAACAATATCAGTTGATAATCAGCTTAAATCAGATCTATCAGTTTGTCTATCTTTCTCTGATGGAGATCATGTCCTATCTTCACTTTGATTATTGGAAAAAACGGCTCGGTCAGGAGCTAGTATGAATAAGGAGAACAAATGAGACGTTTAAAAATGTTATGGCATATTATACAGGTTACGGGTTTTACTCGGTTTGCTCTGAGTTTTGTGACCTTTGTTTTTGGGTCAGGAGGCGTGCTTTTCCTAGTTGAACCTGCTATCACAAATTACGGAGACGGTCTTTGGTATGCTTTTGTGACTTCGACGACTGTCGGCTACGGGGATCTCCTAGCTGTGACCTTGATTGGAAGGATTACCAGTGTCTTCTTGACGATTTATGGGCTCATATTTTTTGGCTGTTTATCAGCTGTTATTATTAATTATTATACCGATTTAAATAAGGAAAGAGGAGAGGACAAATGACTGCCAATTATTCAACACGGGAATACCGTGAGAAATTATATGATGATCTTCATGTTCGATTAAGAGATACAGTGATTTTGATGTGTGCGATTTTTATTGCCTCTATCGGTCTAAATATGAATTCAACAGCTGTTATTATTGGAGCCATGTTAATTTCACCTCTCATGACACCGATTGTTGGACTGGGATTCGGTTTAGCTATTTTTGATACGCGTTTAATCAAGCAATCTCTAGAGGTTTTATTTACTCAAGTATTGGTCAGTTTGCTTGTCTCGACACTGTATTTCTGGATTTCCCCCTTATCTTATGCAAGTAGCGAGTTGATTGCACGAACCTCTCCAACCATTTGGGATGTTCTCATTGCTATCGCGGGTGGGATAGCAGGTGTAATTGGGTCAAGGAAAAAAGAAGCAAACAATATCGTGCCAGGAGTAGCCATTGCAACAGCTCTGATGCCACCTATCTGTACTGCAGGATATGGTTTAGCTAACGGAAATGTACGATTTTTATTTGGGGCTCTCTATCTTTTCTTGATCAACTGTGTCTTTATCATGCTAGCCAACATTATTGGAACAAGAATTTTGATGAGAAAATCTCCCTTAAGTTCATTTAAAGAGCTAAATATTAAAATGAGAATTGGCTTGATCTCCTTGATTGTATTATTGATTCTTCCAGCTAGTTATTCAGCAGTCACTCTGACGATAGATCAAGCGCGAAAAGAAGGAATCAAACAGTTTGTAGGAAAAGAGTTCGCCAATCATACGGTCATTAATCAAGTCTACAAGTCAAGTAGCAATGAATTAGTCTTGACAGTTGTTGGAGATCCGATTTCAGAAGAAGAATTAGAAACCATTCGCCAAAAACAAGCCTCTTACGGTATTCAATCTGTTCAATTGAAAGTCAAGCAATTCAACAATTCGACAAAATTAGATAGTGAGACGATCAAGGAATTTTACGAAAACATTGACAAGTATATCGATCAAAAACTCTCTGAAAAAGATTCACAAGATGACATCGTAAAAGAAATTGAGGCAGACAAGGATTGAGGATATTGACCTTATCTAACTCATGAAAGCAAATCTTGTGTGGTGGTTTGACCAATCACTACTAGCTCGGATTAAATAAAGAAGCAACAACGTTTTCAGTTGTTGCTTCTTTATTTAGCTGGAATTTTTATCCCAGGTTTTATCGTTTATTTTTCAACTCGTGATTTGTTAGCGATGTCTGTAAGAATCAATTCTACAAATGCATCTACCGGCATAGTTTCAGTTTCTTTTTGACCATAACGGCGAACGTTTACAGCCTTCTCTTCCATTTCCTTGTCTCCAACGATTAATTGGTAAGGAATCTTTTGAGTTTGAGACGCACGAATCTTGAACTGCATTTTTTCATTGCGCTCATCCACGTCTGCACGGACACCACGGTCACGAAGTTTCTTCGCTACCTCCCAAGCGTAGTCAACGTGTTTCTCGTTAGATACTGGGATGAGGGTTACTTGGTGTGGTGCAAGCCATGTTGGGAAGGCACCCTTGTAGTTCTCAATCAAGATAGCTGTGAAGCGTTCCATCGTTGAGATAACCCCACGGTGGATCATAACTGGGCGATGTTCTTCACCATCAGCTCCGATATATTTAAGGTCGAAGCGTTCTGGGAGCAAGAAGTCAAGCTGGATTGTAGAAAGAGTTTCTTCTTTACCAAGAGCTGTCTTCACTTGGATATCCAATTTTGGTCCGTAGAAGGCTGCTTCCCCTTCAGCTTCAAAGTAGTCAAGTCCCATGTCATCCATAGCTGATTTCAACATACGTTGAGCATTTTCCCACATTTCATCATTATCAAAATATTTGTGAGTATCTTGAGGATCACGATATGATAAACGGAAACGATAGTCAGTCAAGTTGAAATCTTCGTAAACATCTATAATCAATTGAAGCGTACGTTGGAACTCATCTTTAATTTGTTCAGGTGTTACGAAAGTGTGACCGTCATTAAGTGACATTTCACGTACACGTTGAAGCCCTGTGAGAGCACCAGATTTTTCATAGCGGTGCATCATACCGATTTCAGCAATACGGATTGGCAATTCACGGTAAGAGTGAACGTGGTGTTTAAAGACTTCGATATGGTGAGGACAGTTCATTGGACGAAGAACGAATTCTTCCCCATCACCCATATCCATAGTTGGGAACATATCTTCACGGTAGTGATCCCAGTGACCAGAAGTCTTGTAAAGTTCTACTGAGGCAATTGGTGGAGTGTAGACGTGTTGGTAACCAGCAGCGATTTCCTTGTCGACGATGTAGCGTTCCAATTCACGACGGATAGTAGCCCCATTTGGCAACCAGAATGGAAGCCCTTGACCAACCTCTTGAGAAATCATGAAGAGATCAAGCTCTTTACCAAGTTTACGGTGGTCACGTTCTTTGGCTTCTTCACGCATTTGAAGGTAGTTTTTCAAGTCTTTCTTGTCGAACCAAGCTGTACCGTAAATACGTTGCATCATAGCATTGTCGCTATTTCCACGCCAGTAGGCACCAGCTACATGGAGAAGGTGGAAGATTTGGATGCGGCCTGTTGATGGGACGTGTGGGCCACGGCAAAGGTCCACGTATTCACCTTGACGGTAGATGGTCAAGCCACCCTCGTCTTCTGAGTGCTCCTCAATCAATTCCAATTTATATGGGTCGTTCTTGAAGATTTCACGCGCCTCGTCTTTAGTCACTTCCTCACGAATAGATGGGAAGTTTTCTTTAACGATTTTTTGCATTTCTTCTTCGATACGAGGAAGATCTTCGTTAGAGATTTGACCAGCTTGGTTATCAGTATCGTAGTAGAAACCATCTTCGATAGCTGGACCAACCCCCAAGTGAATGTCTGGGAAAAGGCGACGAGCGGCTTGTGCAAACAAGTGTGCAGCTGAGTGACGCAAGATGTCAAGAGCGTCTTCGTGATCAGGTGTCACGATTTCAATGCTTCCATCTTCAGTGATCGCACGAGTAGTGTCGATGAGTTTGCCGTTGAATTTACCAGCAAGAGTTTTTTTAGCTAGAGAATTGCTGATGGATTGAGCAATTTCAAAAGTTGTAACGCCAGATTCGAATTCACGAACAGCGCCATCTGGGAAAGTAATTTGAATCATGATTTTCTCCTTATATTGGTTATCCATTATTTATAAAGCAGAGGTGTTTCCCTATTTTGCAGTCTTAAATCAAGAAAAACAAAAAGCGACATCCTAAAAAGGACGTCGCAACGTGGTTCCACCTTCATTTATGTTCCTCAAAAAAGAGGGACACCTCTGATTGGCTCTAACGTGGCCACCGTTTTATGTTTGCATAAAAGTCAGTAGAGTAGTATCAGTTTAGGCTTCCTATGCGTTCTCAGCAACCACGCACTCTCTGGTAGAAAGGGGCTAAGTGACTTGTCTCTATGCATTATTATAGCATGATTGTGAGATTTTTCAAGGATTTTGTGAAAGTTTTTTCCTTTTCAGTTTTTGCACTAGATTCTTAATAGCTACACCGACAGCCATACCCGCGAGGGCAAAGATTTCATAGGCTAGGAAGTAGAGAAGGATAAATTCTCCGAAAGTAATGATGGTAAAGCAAAAGAGCAAGCCAACTTCAATTAACCACCAAACTGAGAACTTGAAACGATAAGAGTAGAATAGTGATACTATGAAAGTCACCAGTGGAGAGAAGATAATAACGTTGCCGATGGTGAGCTCCTTCAAGATATAGTTTTCAGTAATAGTCCATAATAACAGCTCATAAAGTGGCCAATAAAAGAAAAATATGACCAGATAGTAGGGGAGATATTGCGAGAATTTACGCATGGTAATCACCTCTCTTTTCAAGATGTCAACTTAGATATCCTTCCTATAACTATTATAGCACTTTTGCGGTAAGAATAGTAAATCAGTTGACAAAGAACTTAGTTCTTGGTAGAATAAGAAATGTCGTAAAGACAAATAACTTCTTCTTGGTTACAGGCATGCCAACCTGTCACTCGGATGAAGCCAAATAAAAAGGAGAAACATCATGGCAATCTCAAAAGAGAAAAAAAATGAAATCATTGCACAATATGCACGTCACGAAGGTGATACAGGTTCAGTAGAGGTTCAAGTTGCTGTCCTTACATGGGAAATCAACCACCTTAACGAACACATCAAACAACACAAAAAAGACCACGCTACTTACCGTGGATTGATGAAGAAAATCGGTCGCCGTCGTAACTTGCTTGCATACTTGCGTAAAAACGACGTTAACCGTTACCGTGAGTTGATCAACTCTCTTGGACTTCGTCGCTAATTCAAGATACAAAGGCCGTCAAAAGCACACAGCAAAAATAGGAAAATTGACGAAGAAACTTCAGTTTCTAGGAGATTTTATCTTTTTTGCCAAGTGCTTAGGCTGTGTTCAATTGAGCACATCTTGAAATAAGGCTACTCTAGTTGAGTAGCTTTTTATTTTTGTCACCTTACCTCGATATACTCAAGTATAATCTTCGGTTACGGTTCCTAGCACTGTAAGGTAAAATAAACCAGCTATGTCTCCCTTGGGGGAGATTTTTTAGTTTCATTAGAATTTTAGCCTGAGCTCAATCAGCTCTTTAGTTTCAACAGTCTTTTTATCTGTATCTTTCTAGCCTTGTTCCAGATTTGGAAATGTGGTATACTATTTATGAAAATTGTCTAAATTTTTAATTTTATTAAGGGAGGGTTTCATGATTTCCAAATCTTCTGGAAGCCATCAAAACCTGCGATATGTTTTTCTCCTAGCTCTGTTGCTCGGAGCTTTGGGTGTCTCTCTATTTTTAGCTGTTTCTATGGGGTCTGTTCAGATTAGCTTGAGTGATACTTATAGAATTATTTTAAGTAAGATGGGGGCTCCTCTGGATATAGGAGACCTTTCGAAGTCTACACTTGCTATTGTTTGGAATATGAGATTACCACGGGTTTTTCTTGGTTTGATAGTTGGTGCAGGCCTTTCCATGTGTGGTAGCGTCATGCAGTCAACGGTCAATAATCCAATCGCAGAACCCTATGTGTTAGGAATTTCAGCTGGGGCAACCTTTGGTGCGACCTTGAGCATCATTCTCGGGTTTAAGGTCATGATTGGTCTTGGCTCTTTCCTTGGAGCGCTTGTGGCAACAGTTGCAGTCCTTCTGATTGCTTCCATGCAAGGCAGGATGACAACTTCAAGCCTGATTTTATCAGGGACAGTTGTGAATGCACTATTTTTGGCTTTTTCAAACTTTATTATCTCAATTGGCGCTAATGCTGATAGTGTCATGACCATCAAGTTTTGGACCATGGGTTCTTTAGCGGGAACCTCCTGGGCTCACTTAACTTTGCCAACAGTAGTAGTGGGAATAGCTTTCTTATTTTTCTCTACCCAATACCGTGTTTTTAATGCCATGATGATGGGTGATGAGGCAGCCTTGACCTTGGGAATTCCCCTACGTTTTTATTGGTATCTCTATGTGATGATTGTGGCTGTGCTGACAGCTATCTTGGTATCTACCTGCGGGATTATCGGCTTCGTTGGTCTGATTACACCTCATCTAGCCCGAAGTTTGGTAGGGACAAATTACAGAAGACTTTTTCCGATAGCTACTTTGCTCGGCGCCCTTTTTGTTGTTTGGGCAGATGTCCTTGCTCGTGTCTTGATTCAAAATGCTGAACTGCCGATTGGGATTTTCACAGCCCTAGTAGGTGCCCCTTTCTTTATCTACATGGTTGGAAGTAGACGAGGGGAGGTGAAGGTCTGATATGGACTTAATGTGCCAGGATATTCACTTTGGAATCGGAGAAAAAAAGATTCTCAAAGGAGTCTCGCTCAAACTGGAGGGCAAGCAATTTCATACCATTTTGGGACCCAATGGAAGTGGGAAAACTAGCTTGTTGAAACTCCTCTATCGACAGGAAAAGCCTGATCAGGGCTTGATTTCTCTAGATGGAAAACCACTGGAACAAATGAGCCTTAAGGAAACGGCAAAACAGATGGCCGTCATCACCCAGTTCAACCAACTCCAGTTTGATTGTACGGTTGAGGAGATTGTCATGCTAGGCAGAACTCCTCATCTCTCTTTCTTACAAAAGGAAAAAGAAAAAGACTTTGCCTTGGTTGAGGATGCTCTGGTCAAGGTAGATATGTTCGAAAAGAGAAATCGACTCTACTCTTCTTTGTCAGGAGGAGAGAAGCAGCGGTCTTTGTTGGCACGTGCCTTGGCACAAGAACCGACTCTTCTGCTCTTAGACGAACCAACCAATCATTTAGATATCAAGTACCAGCTAGACTTGCTAACCATTGTCAAACATCTCAATATCAATGTACTAGCAGTATTACATGATATTCAGCTAGCTTGTCGCTATTCAGACTATCTCTACCTAATGAAAGAAGGAGAGATTGTTTACCAAGGGACTCCAAAAGAGACCATCACACCCGAGTCTTTGCAAGCTGTCTATGACGTCCAAAGTCAGATTATTTGGACAGAAGATCAGCAAGCCATGATTCACTATTTATAAAAAATGAAAAGGAAAACAAAACATGAAAAAATCACTTAGTATATTGCTCCTAACAGTAGCTACCTTAACTTTAGCAGCTTGTGGTAACGCATCTAAAGAAACATCAAGTGCACCAGCTACAACAGAAGCTAGTCAAAAAGCTAATACAGAAACCAGCTATCCTGTAACCATCAAAACTTATGATGCCAAAGGAAACGAAGTCGAACAAGTCTTTGAAAAGGCACCTGAAAAGGTCATCACCAACAATCTTTCAACAACTGAAATCCTACTTGAACTTGGTTTGAAGGATAAAATTGCCGGCATGCTCAATCCTGATAATGCCGTAACTGGTAAATACAAGGAAGCGATTGAAGCTATCCCTCATATTGGCGATAAAAAATCAGTCTCACAAGAAACGGTTCTATCTTATGAACCAGACGCTTTAATGGGACGTAACATGATGTTCTCTGAAAAGTCAATGGGAACCATCAGTGCTTGGAATGAAAATAAAATCCCTGTTTATACGCAAAAAGCCTCACTTTCAAATATCCAACAGGATTTGGGAAATATCGTAGAAGACGTGAAGAATCTTGGTACCATTTTCAATGTTCAAGACAAGGCTAATCAATACGCAGAGCAATTGCAAGCTAAAATCGATGCGGTTAAAAAAGCCAACCCAGAAACACAGGGTGAAAAGAAAAAAGCTCTGATTATGGTTGCTTACAATGACGAAACCTTTGGTGCCTACAAGTCAGCCCTTCAAGAAAGTTTGCTCAACCAACTTGGTTACACAAATGTCGCAACAGGAACTTCTGGCTTGACCTTGGAAAACTTAGTATCAATGGATCCAGAGTTGATAATCTATGTAACCAGCGACCGCAATCAAAAGTTGGATGAAAAAGCAGTGGATTTGATGAAGGCAAATGCTGTTTTGGAAAATGTACCAGCAATCAAGAATCAAAAAATCATGACCATCTCTTACGATGAATTGATGGACTACGGTCCCTCAGTGATTGATTCCCTTGAAAAAATCAATGACTTTATCAAGAAATAAGGAGTTTAACTGGGAAGGGATTCGTGTTAGAGTCAGTCTTCCTTCAAACTATGACTCTAAACAAGCCTACCCAGTTGTGCTCTTAAACGATGGGGAACTGGATTATTTATCAGACCTGTCCCAATCTGTGATTTTAGTGGGTTTGGTTCCAGAAAACCGTCTGGATGACTTTACACCTTGGAAAGCTAGTTCTTTGAAAGAAGGGGCTCCAGATTTTGGTGGAAAGGTAGATGCCTACCATCAAAAGCTCTTTCAAGGAATTCTAACAGCTCTAAAAAAAGACTACTTGATAGATGAAAGCAGGATTGCTTATGGTGGCTATTCACTGGGCGGTCTTGCAGCTGTTTATAGTCTCTATAGTAGTCATCTTTCTGCGACCTGTATCTTTTCTATCTGTGGTTCTTTCTGGTATCCAGAATTTATAGACTTTTGCAGGGAACATACTTTGATGCAGAGCCAAAGCCTGATTTATCTGCAAAATGGTCAGATTGAAGGTTCCAATCATTCCAATCGCCTGTCTAAGGCTCCTCTTTTTGCAAGGGAACTTCATGATCTGATTTCAGAAGCAGTTCCCTCAACATATTCCACCTTTGATGCTTATGGGCATCATGAAGCTCTTGAGCAACGCTATCATCAGTTTTGTGATTGGCTAATGAAAGAATGGGAGCTTAAATAAAAAAGCGATACTCTCTGTTTATGATGGACAGAGAGTATTTTTCTTGCCTTTAATCGGGTATGTTTTTACATTTCGGAGTGATTATCCAAACCGAAAGTTTAACTGAAATGCAGCAAAATGTGGTATAATGAGTAGATAGATAGAATCGAGGATATTATGTCATTTACGAAATTTAAATTTAAAAAATATATAGAAGAAGCTTTGGAGGAGTTGAAGTTTACGACTCCTACTGAGGTGCAGGATAAGTTAATTCCCATTGTTTTGGCAGGTCGTGACTTGGTCGGTGAATCAAAAACAGGTTCAGGAAAGACTCATACTTTCTTGCTTCCAATTTTCCAACAGTTGGATGAAGAGAGCGATAGCGTGCAGGCAGTTATCACAGCTCCAAGTCGTGAATTAGCGACTCAGATTTACCAAGCTGCTCGTCAAATTGCAGGCCACTCGGATGTAGAAGTACGTGTCGTTAACTACGTTGGTGGAACAGACAAGGCGCGCCAAATTGACAAACTGGCAAGCAATCAGCCCCATATTGTTATCGGAACACCAGGTCGTATCTATGATTTGGTAAAATCAGGCGATTTGGCTATCCACAAGGCTAAGACCTTTGTAGTCGATGAAGCTGATATGACCTTGGATATGGGATTCCTAGAGACGGTTGATAAGATTGCAGGAAGTCTTCCAAAAGATTTGCAGTTCATGGTCTTTTCAGCGACTATCCCACAAAAACTGCAACCATTCTTGAAAAAATACTTGTCTAATCCAGTTATGGAAAAGATCAAGACTAAAACAGTTATCTCGGATACCATTGATAACTGGTTGATTTCGACTAAAGGTCGTGATAAGAATGCCCAGATTTATGAATTGACTCAAGTCATGCAGCCTTATCTAGCCATGATTTTTGTCAATACAAAAACTCGTGCGGATGAATTGCATACATACTTAACAGCCCAAGGCTTGAAAGTAGCTAAGATTCATGGAGATATTGCACCTCGTGAACGCAAGCGAATTATGAATCAGGTCAAAAATCTTGATTTTGAATATATTGTAGCAACTGACTTGGCTGCGCGTGGGATTGATATTGAAGGTGTCAGCCATGTCATCAATGATGCCATTCCACAAGACTTGTCTTTCTTTGTTCACCGTGTCGGACGAACTGGACGTAATGGTTTACCAGGAACAGCCATTACACTTTACCAGCCTAGTGATGACTCAGATATTCGTGAGTTGGAAAAACTAGGAATCAAGTTTACTCCTAAGATGGTTAAAGACGGAGAGTTCCAAGATACTTATGACCGTGACCGCCGTGCTAATCGTGAGAAGAAACAGGAAAAACTGGACATCGAAATGATTGGCTTGGTTAAAAAGAAAAAGAAAAAAGTCAAACCAGGTTATAAGAAAAAAATCCAGTGGGCCGTCGATGAAAAACGCCGTAAAACCAAGCGAGTAGAAGGTCGTGCTCGCGGACGTGCAGAGCGAAAAGCCAAACGCCAAACATTTTAAAAATAAGACAGTAGAACCAAGTCGGTTTTACTGTTTTTTTATAGTTCTACACTGGGATTGTCAGAATTCATAAGTGGATGATATTGGAAAACTTAAAGTTTAATCAGAACATTCTTTTAATTTTTTGAAGTTTATAGTATATTTAAATTAAAAGTTGATTGTAGGAGAAGGTAAATGAAAGATTTTATTGCTGGGATTGGTGAAATAAATGTTATTGCTTATTTGATATATGTGTGTACCGGTCTCTCTCCTCTCTTTCATATATTGGTCATCGGTTCAGAATTGAGTACTGGAAAAATAGTTTTAACCATCTTAGGTATACTTTACGTTATCTTTTTAACGATTGCTAGAATCTATCGAAAGTTTTCTACTAAGAATCATCATGAAATATTAAAATCCCATCAGAAATTTGAACTGCACCCCAAAAGTTAGACAGAAAAAATCTAACTTTTGGGGTGTTTTATTATGAAATTGAATTATGAAGATAAAGTTCAGATTTATGAACTAAGAAAGCAAGGACAAAGCTTCAAAAAGCTTTCGAAAAGATTTGGTGTGGATATTTCTGGTCTAAAATACATGATGAAATTAATTGACCGTTATGGCATAGATATCGTCAAGAAAGGGATGAATCGTTATTATTCTCCAGAACTAAAACAACAAACGAATTAAAGTCAAACTAAAACATACTAAGATTAGTAGTGAGGAAATCTCCGACGGGAGAAAGTACTCACTACTTTTTCGTTATGTTAAAGTAGTGGTGTCTTGTTAAGTCGATAAGTCCTTTGGCGCTAGACGTCGTA
>NZ_JASHDL010000011.1:0-67716 GCF_047463635.1 Streptococcus infantis | reverse complement strand
CCCTCTCAGGTCGGCTATGTATCGTCGCCTTGGTGAGCCGTTACCTCACCAACTAGCTAATACAACGCAGGTCCATCTGGTAGTGATGCAATTGCACCTTTCAAGCAGATATCATGCAATATCTACTGTTATGCGGTATTAGCTATCGTTTCCAATAGTTATCCCCCGCTACCAGGCAGGTTACCTACGCGTTACTCACCCGTTCGCAACTCATCCAGAGAAGCAAGCTCCTCCTTCAGCGTTCTACTTGCATGTATTAGGCACGCCGCCAGCGTTCGTCCTGAGCCAGGATCAAACTCTCATTAAAAGTTTGAGTTCTCACTCATTTCTGTCACTGACAGATTTATTGTTTTTTTCATTGTTCAGTACTACAACCTTAGTTGTAGTGCCCTGCACATTGGTTCGTCTTGTTCAGTTTTCAAAGGTCTTTGCCACTCACTTCTCTCAAGTGACAACTATATTAGTATATCACAGTCGCTTTCGCTTGTCAACACTTTTTTGAAACTTTTTTTAATTTTTTTCATCTAGTGTTTCATCTGTAACATACTATAGTCCGTACGGGATTCGAACCCGTGTTACCGCCGTGAAAAGGCGGTGTCTTAACCCCTTGACCAACGGACCGGAGTTGTTATTTTCAACTCTTACTATTATACCGACTTTTCTTACTTTGTCAACACCTTTTTTAAACTTTTTTTCATTTCTCCTGAATTACTTCCTTCAGCTCTCTGAGAAGGGCTTTGCGGCCTTTAAAACGTTCGTCTACCCAGAGTTTCGGTTAATTTTTTTCTTACAATAATTGTTTTTTTATGAAGCACATATCATTTTTTGAAACATTTTTTCATATTACTCAAGTAACTGTTGCATTCTTATTTTCAGAAAATTTGAATCATTTCCTTTAGGAGAGCATTGACATAGGTGAACTTGTATTTTGTTTTCTATATATCGAAATCTTTGATTTAAATTCGAGTTCCCTCAACTTTTTTAAAAAAAACAGAGAAAACTTGTGCCTCCTCTGTTTATAGTATTTAAGATAATTAATTTTCTTCATTCATTTTTGACTTTACTTCATCATAAGATAGTGCATGAGATTCCTCTTCTACTGTTTCAGGCATCTTTCCTGTTTCGTAAAGAGATTTAATTTGTGTACTATCCAATGTTTCGTATTTCAATAATGCTTCTGCAATCAACTTGTGAGTTTCACGATTTGACTGAATAATTTCAGCGGCTTTATTTCGTGCCTCATTCAATAATGAACGAACCTCTTCGTCAATTTCATAAGCTGTTTGTTCTGAAATTGATTTTTGAGGGCTTTGTGCACCAAACATAGCATGATTACCCTCATATTGTACGGGACCAAGTTTTTCACTCATTCCGTACTCTGTAACCATTGCACGCGCCATTTGAGTCGCCTGTTCAAAGTCGTTTGAAGCTCCTGTAGTCTGGACATTAAAGATAATTTCTTCAGCTACACGTCCACCCATCAAGCCAGCCAATTGCTCTTTCATATCTTCTTTGGATAGAAGCATTTGGTCTTCCTTAGGAAGTGCAATCATGTAACCACCTGCACGACCTCTTGGTACAATTGTAACCTTATGAACAACACGGGCATTCGATAAGACTAGGCCAACAATGGTATGTCCTGCCTCATGGTAGGCAACCAATTCACGTTCTTTTTGTGACACTGTCTTATCTTTCTTAGATGGTCCAGCGATAACACGATCTTCTGCTTCATCAATATCTGAAGCATCAATTATCGATTTATTACGACGAGCAGCAACCAAGGCTGCTTCATTCAATACATTCTCTAAATCAGCTCCAACAAAACCTGGAGTTTGTTGAGCCACTAATTTCAAATCAACATCTTCTGCTAAAGGCTTGTTCTTAGCATGAACTTTCAAGATTGCTTCACGACCTTTAACATCAGGGCGACCAACCAAAACTTTTCTATCAAAACGTCCTGGGCGCAGAAGGGCAGGGTCAAGTACATCTGAACGGTTTGTCGCAGCGATGACGATAATCCCTTCATTTCCCTCAAAACCGTCCATCTCAATCAAAAGTTGGTTCAAGGTTTGTTCACGTTCGTCATTACCTCCACCGAGACCGACTCCACGTTGACGACCAACAGCATCAATTTCATCGATAAAGATGATAGCTGGTGCTGCTTTTTTGGCATCTTCGAAAAGAGAACGAACACGACTAGCTCCAACTCCGACAAACATTTCTACAAAGTCAGAACCTGAGATACTAAAGAATGGAACACCAGCTTCTCCGGCTACTGCCTTAGCAAGTAACGTCTTACCTGTTCCCGGAGGTCCCTCCAAAAGAACACCAGCTGGAATCCGGGCACCCAATTTTGTAAATCGTTTTGGATCTTTTAAAAATTCAACAACTTCAACAAGTTCTTGTTTTTCTTCCTCTGCGCCTGCGACATCTGAGAAGCGAACTTTAATATCTTCTTTATTAGCAGCCTTAGCTTTACTACGTCCAAAACTCATTGGATTACGTCCGCTATTTCCGCCCATATTTCCCATCATAGAGAAGAGGAAGAAGAATAAGATAGCAAATGGTACTACTGAAACCAGGATGTTAATCCACATACCACTTGAGCTTTCGTGTTTCACTTCAATTTGTGTTTGATGTTCACTTGCTAGCTTTTGCAAATCCGCTACAGTTGTATCTGATGGGAGGACAATACTTGTAAATTTCTCTACTTTTGTAGCAGAGGGTGTAAAAAATTGAATTCCCGTTTCCTGTTTCTCTGTCTTAGCAGTTTTGTAGACACCATACACTTCAATAACACTACCACTTGGTTGGTAGGTCATTTCTTTTACATTGTCGTTAGTGATTTCCTGAACCAATTCTGAGTACTTAATTTGTTGACTATGACCAGCGGATCTGCCAGCAAAAAAGTACTGGAATCCTGTCACTAGCAAGAAAATCATCAACAAATAAAGAAATGGATTTTTTATGAAACCATTATTTTGTTTTTGCATTCAAACACTTACCCTTCTATTTTGAGTAAACTTCCTCTTTCAATACACCTACATAAGGAAGGTTACGATAGTTTTCATTATAGTCTAAACCGTAGCCTACAACAAATTCATTTGGAATTGTAAAACATGTATAATCTGCTTCGATTTCTACTGTACGACCTTCTGGTTTATCAAGCATTGTGACAATCTTAACAGAAGCTGCTTCTCTTGCAGTAAACATATCTCTCAAACTCTTCAAGGTTTGACCAGTATCAATAATATCTTCTACAAAGACAACATGTCGACCTTTAATATCTTGAGTTACGTCTTGTTTAATATTAATGACACCACTACTTACAGTCCCACCATGATAGCTAGAGACCATCATAAAGTCCATTTCAAGAT
The DNA here is from genome assembly GCF_047463635.1 of Streptococcus infantis. Classification (GTDB taxonomy): domain Bacteria; phylum Bacillota; class Bacilli; order Lactobacillales; family Streptococcaceae; genus Streptococcus; species Streptococcus infantis_W. Next base: position 64,339 of record NZ_JASHDL010000011.1, on the reverse strand, counting down.
GTGTATCAATATATTTCACCAATTCTGCCATAAAAGGAATAGAACCTTTTAGAATTCCAACTAAAATCGGATTTTTTCCCTCATAATCTTTTGTCAACTGAGCACCCAATTTTTTAGCTGCTTCTGTAATTTCATCTTGTGAAATCAAAATTTTCTTGATATCTTTTTCTAACATGATTTTACCTATCTATTTTTTCTATATAAAGTACAGTGTTCATTATATCATTTTTCATTTTTTTACTCAAATCACTGATTTCAATTCCTAAAACTGAATAAATTTTTCCAAATTGCTCAATGATAATAGCTTTTTCTCGTTTTTCTTTAGGAATTTTTAAATCAATAAAAAGTCGTCTTAGTTTTTTACGATGACCATTTTTTATCAAATAATCACCAGGCTGTCGATGCCGTAAAATCAACGATGTTTCACGAGAAACATTCATCTTTTGAACATTTTCCCCTTTTAGAGGAATTCCAAATGAAAATAAATAACCTTCATAATGAACTTGATTTTGATAGTTTAACACACACTCACTACTTTTTTCATCAGACTTTGGTCTAATTTTACCAATTCGAAAGTGCTGGTATTCTTTTACAAGTTCATAACCATTTTTTATACAATGGCGATATTGACTCTTAGTTTTTAAAATATGATGAATTTCTTGAAATTGTTCTCTTGTTACATTTAAATCAGCAAAACAACTAAGGTATTGTTGTAGTAAAACTCGCTGTGTTGCTTCACTAAAAGATAAAAACTGAGTTAAATCTTCCACATTGACTGTTTGAGATAATTCAGTCAGAGCAATTTGATAGTCAGATACTTCTTTTCCAAACTCTAAAAACGCTCTCTTTAGCTGAATATTTTCTTTTTCCAGTTGTGGTAAGTAAATATTACGAACTCGATTGCGAAAATAATGATTTTCTTTATTCGTCCTATCTTCAAAATGCTCAACTTCAGAAAAATCCCTCTTATAAAAAGACAGCAAAGGACGAATTAATTCTCCCTTATCAAATTTTTGCTTCTCTTTAATAGCCGATAGATGATGCAACCTAGTGCCTCTAATCAATCTCATGAAAATCGTCTCAACTTGATCGTCCGCATGATGAGCTGTTACAAGAGCTGTAGAGGAGGTTTCTCTCATCACATCTCTAAAAAATTCATAGCGAAATTGACGAGCTCTCGATTCTGTAAAAGCTCCAGAGAAGTTAGCTACATAAATCGGAACTCCAACTTGTTCAGCTAGTTTTCTTAATTCATGTTCTTCATTGTCTGACTCTGGTCGTTGTTTATGATTTACATGAGCTAAAAACAATTCAATCCCGAGTTCTTCTTGATAGGTTGATAGGAGGTGAAAGAGAAACATCGAATCCAATCCGCCAGACAAGGCTAGTACAACTCGTGAATGATCTTTAAAATAACCTTTTTCTAGAAAATGATTTAAAAAATCTTGGTCTCTCATTTTAGGACCTCATAGACATCCTTAGCAATTTTAGAAATGGTATCATAATCAGAATTTTTGGTAAAGATTGAAATAATGAAAGGAGAATCTATATAGACTATTCCTACATCGTGTTTAAATTCATCTGCATCCCCAATTTTATGGGCTACCTTAGCAGAAATATTCTTAGCAATCCGCTGATTATCAAAAGCTGTTTGCGATAGAGATTCTAAAACAAAATCATTCTGATTATAAATAGATTCCATAACTTGACCAGCCATTTTAGCTGAAGCTAACTTCTCTGTTACGTTCCACTCTTCACCTGCGATAGCAGTCATTTCGTTTTTAAAGGCTTCATCTGATTTATTCGTAATATAATAAGCAAGAATATTATGAGCTACATTGTCAGATTCTTTCGCTGTCTTTGTAATTAAATCTTTGAGAGTGTACTCTTTATCGTCCGCTGTTTTAGGGAGGCTTCCACTTCCTTCGGGTTTATAAGAACCAGGGAAATCATTTACTTCAGAAACGTACTTCAATTTCGTGTCAAGTTGGTAATCACCTTGATTAATTTTTTCTTGAACATAATAAAGATAAGGCAATTTCATAACACTAGCAGCGTACATTTTTTGATCTTCATTAATTCCAGCTTCCTTACCCGTGCTCAATTGTTTAACATAAATAGAAAACTGTTCATTTTGATAATTCGCAGATAACAACTCTTGTACTTTCTGGATACGATTGTCATCGTTGGAAATGTAATCCGTCGAAACCCAACCAATTTGTTTGATATGTAAAAATTCATGACCACCAGCAAAAATAGACATATCTACTTCAACCTCTTGATAAGCTGCTAAAGTAGACTTTAATTCTTGTTGATCATAAGGACTATTATAAACGACAAATCCTGGTTCTAACCATACTCGTTTAGAAAAATCGTTTACGATGGAACTATCGTATAAAAGTCGTTTATCAGCCATCACAAATTGATTATTTGACAATTTAAAGACAGGCTGTCCTTGTTTATTTAATCTCCATTCTAAAACAGATAATTTTGTATCTGCATTGACTTTTCCTGATTCTTTAATCAAATCTTCTGTAGAATAAACAGACGTTTCACCATAAAATTTTGGAGATTCTATAACATCTTGATAGTAAAAATGATACGAAGCGTGGGTTAAGGAATAAACTTCTTGGTTTGGAATGATAACTGGATTCTCAGTGCTTACTACTTGGACACTTTTTAAAAAAATAGGAAGTAGTAATATCACTAAAAATTTACGCATTCTTTTTTTCCTCTTCTTCTTGTAGCCGTAACAGATGATTTTTTTGAGCTAACTCTTCTAATTTTTCATCTGATTGACTTAAAAACTTTTCTACAATATCTAATAAATTTTCCATTTTACATTACCTAGGAAGTAAGTCCGGAATAGTATAAACTTCCTCCCATGATTTTGAATAGTAATATTTTGCACGCAAATACTTGGCTGCGTATGTTTCATCCTTTAATTTGGTTGCAAGATTCGATTCTTTATCTTTTTCATCGCTCAATTCTTGATACTGTTTTTTCAAATCGGCTAACTGTTGGCGACGTTCGAGTAGTTGCTGATAACTTTGAGTCAAATTATAGGTTGGTAGGATGAACAACAACATAATCAAAATCAAAACCCAGCCCATAAAACGATTTCGTCTTTGTCGTTCTTCCATCAAGTATTTACGACGTTGGTGTTCATTTTGAATAAAAGAATTATTCATTTGTACAATTTTTTTATACATCGTTTTCTACCCTTGTTTCGCTGATAATTTCATACATACCTGCGGCATCTTCTTTTTTAGTGCTATCTTTCATCTCTAATACTTTTACAAGCAACAACTTATTTCCAAAACGAATTTCGACTTGGTCATTGATTTTTAAATCTGTAGAGCTCTTAGCAAGAATACCATTTACCTTGATACGTCCCTTATCTGCAACTTCTTTAGCCACTGTACGGCGCTTAATAATTCTTGACACTTTTAAATATTTATCTAATCTCATCTTTATTACCTCAAATTATTATTGTACCATTTTTATCACTTTTATAGAAGAAAAATGTCATACCTAATTTGACTCTTTTAAATTTTTTATAGCCACTAGGGATTCAGCAAAAGTCAACAATCCTTCTAAAATTTCATAATCTTTTTTATTTCGAATATCAAATACAACTTCAATTAAACCTTGATTTTCTGAAATATTGGCCTTCAAACTTGTCTGAGATAGAGCCTGGAAATAATCTTGTGTTAAAAATAGTTGCTGCGAAATTTTTTCAAATTGAATGACAAGTTTATTATTTTTTCTTTCAACACGATTGACAAATACTTTATCAAGGTAAGCTTTTACTAATCCAATTTCTAAAAGATAAGCAACTACATCAGGATATTCTCCAAAACGGTCGATCAACTCATCTTGTAATTCTTCGTAGTTGACACGATTGTCAATTTGACGAATTCTCTTGTAAATTTCAATTTTATGCCGTTCATCTGAAATGTACTCATCCGGAAGATAAGCATCAATTTGTAAAATTAACTCAGCATTTCCTTTTTCACGTTTCTTGTCAGTTCCATTTTTCTTAGCAATTGCTTCTTCTAGTAACTGAGAATACAACTCAAACCCAACAGAATCAATAAAACCAGACTGTGAACTTCCTAAAAGATTCCCAGCTCCACGAATGGATAAATCACGCATAGCGATTTTGAAACCAGAACCTAGTTCAGTAAAACCTTTGATGGCCTCTAATCTTTTCTCAGAAACTTCTGTCAAGGTTTTATCTGGACGATACATGAGATAAGCATAGGCAATTCGATTACTACGACCAACCCGACCTCTTAATTGATACAAGGTTGACAATCCCATATGGTCTGCATTTTCTATAAACAAGGTATTGGCATTTGGAATGTCTACTCCTGTTTCAATGATTGTTGTTGTTACTAAAATATCATATTCACCTTCAATAAAATCAAGTAGCGTATTCTCCAAACGAATTTCACTCATTTGTCCATGAACAAAGCCAATCGAAGCTTCTGGAATCAACTCTTGTAACTCTGAAACTTTCTTTTCAATCGTGTCAACTTTGTTGTAAAGATAGTAAACCTGACCACCACGATCCATTTCTCTCAATACAGCATCACGAATGATACGATCATTCTGTTCAAGTACGTAGGTTTGAACAGGATATCGATTAGTTGGAGGAGTTTCGATGACAGATAAATCTCGGATACCTAGCATAGACATATGAAGAGTTCGAGGAATTGGTGTAGCTGTCAAGGTTAAGACATCAACCTTCTTTTTTAATTCCTTCAAAGCTTCCTTATGCTTAACACCAAATCGTTGTTCTTCATCAATAATCATCAACCCCAAATCAGCAAACTCAACATCTTTAGATAAAACTCGATGAGTTCCTATCAAAATATCTACTTGACCTTTTTTTAATTTCTCAAGTGTCTCAGTCTGTTCTTTTTTACTTCTGAAACGACTTAAAACATCTACGTTAACAGCAAATTGCTCAAATCTTTCCTTGAAATTACTATAATGTTGCTGAGCAAGAACAGTAGTTGGTACTAAAACGACAACCTGTTTATGATCATTGACAGCCTTAAACGCAGCTCGCATTGCTACTTCTGTCTTACCAAAACCAACATCACCAACTAAAAGTCGATCCATTGGTTGAGCACTTTGCATATCTTTCTTGATCTCTTCGATACTTCGAAGTTGGTCCTCAGTCTCTACATATGGGAAGGCTTCGTCAAAAGCGTTTTGGTCTTCATCATCTTTTGAAAATGCAAAACCTTTAAGTTGACTTCTCTCTGCATATAACTTAATTAAATCATCTGCAATATCTTCAACTTGACTCTTTACTTTTTGCTTCGCTTTTTTAAAACGTCCATCGTTTAATTTGTTTAACTTTGGAGCCTTACCATCACTAGAGACATACTTAGAAAGAGTCTGTATCTGCTCCACAGGGATAGAAATACGATCTCCATTTTGATATAGAACACTTACGTAGTCTCGATGAATTCCTTTGATTTCAATCGTTTCAATCCCTAAATATTGCCCAATACCATGAATTTGATGAACAACATAGTCTCCTTTTTGGAGCTCGTTATAATCCTTTAATCGCTCAGCGTTGCTGATATTTTGTCTTCTATATTTCCGTTTAATCTTCTTTTTAAAAATCTCATATTCAGTGATAAATACAAGATTTTCATCAACAAAATGAAACCCATGTCGCAGATTTCCTTCAACAAGATTGACAGTTCCTTTACAGATTTCACTTTCGTCATTATTGTCAACTTTAATATCGTATTCATCAAAAATCGTTGACAGTTTCTTTAGTTCAGTATTGCTACTTGATTGAAGAACAATCGTATACTTCAATTTTTTATAACGTTCAATTTCCTCTTTCAGAAAAGAAAACTGATTAAAGAACTCCTGCATAGGATATTGATTGAACTGATACAGATGATGAAATTTCAAATTTCCAAGCCCTTTTTGAAAATTTGAAAAGAAACTCGCTGGTACATGTTTTTTAAACTGACTTTCTACATCAGCAAAATATTGTAAACTTGACACCGTTTTACTATTGTGTAAATCTTCTGTAAAGTAACTAGCAGTTTCCTTATCAAAAGCATCGTACTGATTCATGATTTTTTGAAAATCATCAAAGATAATGGGCACTTGATTCAAATAATCTATCAGTGTCCACTGTTTTTTATAAAATACAGATAAAAACTTACGAATATCAGCATGAAGAACTTGCTCTTTCGTGCAACTAAAAACTTCTTCTAAGTAAGACTTTAAAGTTGGAGAAAGTGCCTTATCAATCTCATGTTCTAAAAATTTCTGACCACGATGATAAGCTTCATTCGTTAACAAAATATCACTAGCTGGATAGATTAGTACTTGAGTTTGACTCTCTTTTGATAATTGAGTTTCGGCATCAAATTCTCTAATCCCATCAATCTCATCACCAAAAAATTCTATCCGATAAGGAGATAGTTGAGAAGTTTCAAAGATATCCAGGATATCTCCACGAAGGCTAAATTCTCCCTGAATTTGAACTTGTGTAACCTTCTTATAACCAAGGGAAATCAAGTGATTTTTTAATTCTCTTTGTTCGCATTCTTGGCCAACTTGAAGTTCTAAGATACTATCATCAAAAACTTGAGGATTTGGTAAGAATACCCGACTAGCTGCGACATTACAAACTAAAATCCCTCTTTGAGACTTATCTCTTAGAAAACGCAAAGCTTCAACCCTAGAAAAAATCTTTTCCTGAGATGATACCAAAAATTCGACCATTGGTGAATCATCTACTAGAAATGGATAAACCAGATCCGAACCTAGTATGGAGATTAGATCATTGACCAGACGATCAGCCTCTCCATATGTAGAAGTCATCACTAAAATCTTATCCTGACTCTTCATACTACTAGCAATCGCTAAAGATTTTGCTGAGCCAGAAAGACCTAGCAATAATTGTCTTTGTTTCTGTGGTAGGTTCTCATGCCAAGATAGGATTTGTTTATTCTCTAAAAAGAAATCTAATAAATTCATTGGTCTACCCATTGTATTTCTGCATTGTTTTTTCAAATTTTTTCTCTTGTAAATAATAATTTACAGCATCGTCAACCTTGTCAATAGATTGTAAAATACCTATATAGTCATCCTTGTCAAATTTACTCAAAACGTGGTGAACAACAGACATTCCTTTTTTAGGTCTACCGATACCAATCTTTACACGATTGAAAACCTGTGTACCAATATGTTGGATAATTGACTTGATACCATTATGACCGCCAGCTGATCCTTTAGCGCGAAGTCGAATTTTTCCGACTTCCATGTCAAGATCATCGTAAATAATCAGTAAATCTTCAATATCTAAACCATAGTAGGTTAACAATGCATGAACAGCTTTTCCACTTTCATTCATAAAAGTCATCGGTTTCACCAGATAAATTTTTTCACCGTTAAGAAAAAATGAGGCTAACTCAGCTTGGAATATCTTATCGTGTGTAAAGGTAACATTCTGTTTTTTTGCTAGTTGGTCAATCAGCATAAAGCCAACATTATGTTTAGTTTCAAAATATTTATCCCCTGGATTTCCCAATCCTACAAGTAATTTCGTCATTTATATTTCCTTTCAAAAGTCAAAAGGGTTGGAATTTTTTTCCAACCTAATTGACATTATTTTAAATATTGATTAAACGTTAAAGCGGAATTCCATAATATCGCCATCTTGCACGACATATTCTTTTCCTTCTTCACGCAAACGTCCAGCTTCTTTTACAGCCTTTTCAGAGCCATATTTTACCAAATCGTCATAAGACATGGTCACTGCACGAATAAATCCTTTTTCAAAGTCAGAGTGGATGATACCAGCTGCTTGAGGAGCTTTCATGCCACGTTTAAAGGTCCATGCACGAACCTCCTTTTCACCAGCTGTGAAGTAAGTTCCAAGTCCAAGCAAGTGATAAGCCGCTCGAGTCAATTTGTCAACGCCTGATTCTGTCAAACCAATGGCTTCAAGAAACTCTTTTTTATCTTCATCGTCCAATTCAGAAATTTCTTCTTCAGCACGCGCTGAAATTACTACTACCTCTGCATTTTCTGTCGCTGCAAATTCACGAATTTGCTTCACATAATCGATAGATTCTGGGTCGCCAACCACATCCTCATCAACGTTAGCTACATAAAGAACTGGTTTCGTGGTCAAAAGGAAGAGGCCTTTAACTACTTTTTGTTCTTCATCAGTAAATTCAATGGTACGTGCTGATTTACCGTCTTCAAGAACTGGTTTAATCTTTTGAAGAACGTTAAATTCTGCAACTGATTCCTTATCTTTTTGAGTACGTGCCATCTTTTCCACACGTGCATAGCGTTTATTGACTGATTCTAAGTCAGCAAGAATCAACTCTAGGTTAATAGTGTCAATATCTGCTAGAGGATCCACAAAGGCATCTTCACGACCTTGCTCACGCATGACATTTTCATCATCAAAGGCACGAACCACATGAACAATGGCATCAACTTCACGAATGTTAGCCAAGAATTTATTCCCCAGACCTTCTCCTCTTGATGCTCCTTTTACAATCCCCGCAATATCTGTAAATTCAAAGGTTGTTGGAACTGTCTTTTTAGGAGTGATCATTTCAGTCAATTTTTGTAGGCGTTCATCTGGTACTTCTACCATTCCAACGTTTGGATCAATGGTTGCAAATGGATAGTTTGCAGCCTCTGCTCCTGCTTTTGTAATTGCATTAAATAGGGTTGATTTACCGACGTTTGGCAAACCCACAATACCTGCTGTTAAAGCCATAATTTCTCATTCTCCGTTCACATTTCAATCCCTAATATTATAACACAAAAAGGGAAAACTTGCTAACCCTCTAACCAAGGGTTCTTAGTCGATAATTTTACTCATTTTTCTTTCAAAATCATAGCGACTCATCATAACTACATGTTCACAATTACTGCATTTTATCTTGATATCTGCCCCAACACGGGTAATTTCCCAGCAATTTGCTTTTTTGCCTGTTGACTTTATCGTACAAGCATGTGGTTTTTTCATTTCAACAAAATTTCCAACTTGATACATGGTTAGTCTCCTTTTTCTTTTTCGATTATATCATAAAAGAGGCGAGCTAGGCTCAACCTCTTTCCATTAATTTGTACGAACTGGCGTGATGAGCTGCATGAAATCTTCATCAATGTCTGCTGGAACAAGGGTGAAAGGACGAACTGCAGAGATAAAACTGATTGTAACTTTTTCGCTATTCAAAGCTTTCAGTGCTTCAATCAAATAAGTTGGGTTGAAACTTATTGTCAAATCAGCACCACTTACATTTTCAGTATCAATTTCTTCATGTACTTTCCCTACTTCTGGAGAGTGAACATGGGCACTTACAATTCCTTCTTTGATTTCTAATTTAACAGTACCATTTTGTGTTGCACTTGATAAGAGGCGAGCACGTTCCATAGATTGACGTAGTTTAGCAACGTCAAAAGTCACTGTTGTATTGAAATCTGTTGGAATCAAACGATCTGTATCTGGATAATTCCCTTCTAAGAGACGTGTGTAGAAGCTAATATTTTCACTTCTAAAGAGAATTTGATTATTGGCGAAGAAAATCTCTACTGTTTCGATATCATCCGTAAAAACAGCTGAAAATTCTCGTAGCGAGCGACTCGGGATGACAACATCAAAATCATCACTATTTTTTTCAAGAGTCAATTTCTTCTGACTGAGACGGTGAGAGTCTGTTGCAACTGTTTTTAATTCTTTGTGGTTGCTTAAAACAAAGTGGACACCCGTCAAAATAGGACGACTTTCTTGAGTGCTAGCTGCGAAAGCAGTTTCGTTGATAATCTTTTTAAGAAGTTTTGTTTCAAGAACTAAAGGATTGCTTGCAGAAATTTCCTGAATACGTGGATATTGCTCGCTATCTTTTCCTTTAAGAGTAATCTCTGATTTTCCACTAGTTAAGACAATTTGCTTTTGTTCAATCTCTTTAAAATCAAGTGTTACATCTGGAAGACTTGAAACAACATTTATAAAGAAAGAGGCTTCCAGTAGAACTGAACCTAAAGAATTAATCAAGAGACCTGCATTTTCATTTTTTTGCGAAATGAAATTTTCAATTGAGATTTGACCATTTGATCCAATCAAGGTAATTCCTTCATTGGTAACATCAATTTTTACAGTTGATAAAATAGGAATAGCATTTTTTGAGCTAATAGCTCTTTTTGTTGTATTTAAAGCTTGTAAAAATAAATTTTTATTAATTGAAAAATGAATCATGGATTCTCCTTTATTCTTTTTATTATTAGAAGGATAATAGTAATAATAGAGCGTGTGAAATGTGTGGAAAACAGATGTTAATCAAGAAAACTCAAGGACAGAGCCTTGTTTAAAAAGTGTGGATAAATAAAGAAATTTTTCTAAAGTTATCCACAAGTTATTTAATTTTCTTTTTGATTGCTTCGATTTCTAAACGTAAATTATCATCTGTTTCAAGCATGGATTTGATTTTTCCATGGGCATGAATGACCGTTGTGTGGTCTTTGCCACCAAACTCTTTTCCAATTTTAGGAAGGCTATTATCTGTCATTTCTCTGGCTAGGTACATGGCAACTTGACGGGCTAAAACGATATTTTGAACACGTCTAGTTCCCTTCATTTCCTTGACACTAACACCATAAAAGTTTCCAACTTCTGTTTGGATTTTATCAATTGGAATCACAATCATTTTGCTGACGTCTTGTTTACGAGCACGAATAGCTTCAGCGGCAATGTCAACTGTGATATCGTTAATCTTTTTGACTTTGGCCATTAGGCTGATATCATTGAGTGCACCCTCGAGTTCTCGCACGTTAGAGTCAAATTGTCCAGCCAAATATTCGAGTGTATCATTCTGAAAATGATAATTGAGACGTTCAGTCTTACTCTGTAAAATCGCAATACGTGTTTCAAAATCAGGTGGTGTGATATCTGTTGTTAATCCCCACGAGAAGCGCGTGACCAGACGTTCAGGAAGACTCTCTAAATGTTCAGGTCTACGGTCGCTTGTCAAAACAATCTGCTTATTATTATTGTGAAGGGCGTTAAATGTATTGAAAAACTCTTCCTGAGTCTGAACTTTCTTTCCACTAAGAGATTGAATATCATCAATGAGTAGGAGGTCTAAACTACGATAAGTTTTTTTGAATTTTTCCATATCATTGAGTCTCAAATGCTCTAGGAATTCATTAATGAAGCTTTCAGCAGGTATATATTTAACACGCGCATTAGGACTTTTTTTTAGAATTTCATTACCAAGGGCATTTAGTAGGTGGGTTTTTCCAAGACCAGGCCCTCCATAGATAAATAGAGGATTATAAGTTAGTCCAGGATCTTCAGAAACTGCTAAAGCTGCGGACTTAGCCCAAACATTACCATTTCCTTGGACAAAATTATCGAAAGTATACTTTTCCTTGAGTCCTGTTTCAGAATATGGAATAGTGGACGGACTTGTCTGATAATCATTAATAGAATCAGGTTCTATAGCTATTTGAGAGGCAGTTTCTTCAACTTTCGTGAAGACATAATGCGCCTTTATTTCAGTATCATAGATTTCAAAACCTGCTGTTAAAAGGATTCCATTGATATTTCTTTCCCAAAATATCTGCATCTCATCTCGGGGTAAGAAAATCGTTGCAGTGGCATTTTCTACTTTAACTAGGGTGGCATCTAAGATGTAAAAATCATAAACTGATTGAGTCAACCGATCATGCGCAAGTTCTAAAATACGATTCCAAAATTGTTTTTCTTTCAATGACTTTCTCCTCCTTTACTATAAAATTTTAAAGTTTTATTGATAGAATCATTTTACCATAGATAAGATTATTTTTCCACAAGTTGTGGAAAACAATTAACAATGTTTTTAGTTTTTATCCACAAGATGTGGATAACTAAGGAGAAATCTGAAATATAAGGCTTTTTAAAAAGATAAATCGGTGGATAACCATGTTAGTTAAGAATAATAAAATAACAGCCTTATTTCAGGCTGTTAATAAATTGTTGATATTCATCTTGGTTATGGAAGGAAATTGAAATTTTACCGCTATCTTTTTTTTGAAGGCTAATCTGAACATCTAATCCGAGTATTTTTTTCAATTTTTGCTCTTCCTCTTTGACAAAGTGGTCTTTTTCTTTTTTACTACTCTTCTTATTTTTTTGTAGTATTTGTTCAACTTGTCTAACTGAAAGATTTTCTGTTTGAATACGATTCAAGAGTTTATCTTGTTTATCACTTGATAATTGAATGAGGAGTCTAGCATGAGCCTGGGAAAGCTTCCCACTTTCGACTTCTGTCAGGATATGTTTAGGTAGCCCTAACAATCGAACTAGATTTGTAATATAAGGTCTAGATTTCCCCATTTTTTCAGCAATTTCTGTGTGGGTAAAACCTTTATCGATTAAGGATTGATATGCTTTAGCTTCCTCGATAGGATTTAAATTTTCGCGTTGGAGATTTTCAATGATAGAATGAAGCATCATATCTTGATCAGAAAGTTGCTTAACAATGACTGGAACTTCTGAAAGTCCAGCAGCTATTGAAGCACGATACCGCCTTTCTCCAGCTAGGATTTCATATCCAAGTACTGGAGATTTTCTAACGATAATAGGCTGAATCAAGCCGTTTTCCTTAATAGATTGTGCCAGTTCTTGTATTTTTTCTTCTGAAAATTCCTTCCGAGGTTGATAGGGATTTTTTTGAATATCTTTTATTTGAACAATTTTAAATTCTTCCATAATTCTACATTAACACAACTTAGATATTCTGTAAAGCAACTTTACATATCTGTAAACTATTGTTCCAAATCACTAGTACTCTTATCTAATTTAATGGTAGTTGTTTCTTCCTTGCCATTACGGTAGTATGTAATGGTCATGCTATCTCCGATAGAATGGCTATATAGAGCACTTTGTAATTCAGTAGTTGAAGAAATAGCTTTATCATCCACTTTTGTAATGACGTCATATTGTTGTAGATGTCCATTGGCAGGCATACTAGTTATAACAGAACGAACAACTACTCCTGCAGTGACACTTGATGGTACATTCAATCTTTGTAAATCAGTGCTACTAAGATTTGAAAGGTTTACCATTTGAATGCCCAAGGCTGGTCGAGTGACTTTTCCATTCTTTTCCAATTGATTGATAATATTGATGGCATCGTTTGAAGGAATGGCAAAACCAAGTCCTTCCACAGACGTTCCACCGTTTGTGGCGATTTTACTAGATGTAATTCCGATTACTTGTCCCTGAATATTGATTAAGGGACCGCCAGAGTTTCCAGGGTTGATGGCTGTATCTGTTTGGATAGCCTTTGTAGAGATAGCTTGTCCATCTTCAGATTTTAAAGAAACATTTCTATTCAAACTTGACACGATGCCTTGTGTCACGGTATTGGCATATTCAGAACCTAGAGGGCTTCCGATTGCAATAGCTGTTTCTCCAACTGTTAGTTGATCAGAATCTCCAAATTCGGCTACTGTAGTCACCTTATCTGCAGCAATTTTTACAACTGCAATGTCAGAATAAGTATCAGAACCAACAATTTCACCTGGAACTTTAGTCCCATCTGCTAAACGAATATCAACTTTTTTAGCGCCATTAATAACGTGAGTATTGGTTACGAGGTAAGCAAAGTTACCTTCTTTTTTATAAATAACTCCAGAACCTTCACTAGATACTTGCTCAGTATTTGTATCTGTATCAGTCTCTGTAGATCCAAATAAACTATTTTGGGAGTTTGCGGAGTAAGTAATGACAGATACCACAGCATCTTTAACTTTATCGACTGCCTGTGTGGTTGAGTTTTCATTTTTTACAGCTGTTTTGCTGACAGTGGTTGTATTTGTTGGACTAGTGTTTTGTTTTTGACTGAGCTGCAATGTTGTAAAAGTACCTAAAACACCACTAAAAAAGCTAATGAGAATGACTAATAAAAGTTGTCCCCATTTTTTGGAACTAGTTTGTAAGTTTTTCATAGAAGCCTCCATGTTTTTTTAATCAATGAAAGTATAAAATAGCTAGCTTAATCCAAGCTTAAAGACAAAAAAGTTTTTCACAATCTGTGGATAACTTTCAAAAACCTGTGAATTTATTGAAGTTTTTCAAAATCTTATCTGTGAATAAGATGTGAAATTGAGTGTGAATATGTTAGAATAGAAGAATGAAAATTAAAGTGGTAACAGTTGGAAAACTGAAAGAAAAATATCTCAAAGATGGCATAGCAGAATACTCTAAGAGAATTTCACGCTTTGCTAATTTAGAAATGATTGAGTTGTCAGATGAAAAAACACCAGATCGGGCCAGCGAATCTGAAAATCAAAAGATTTTGGAGTTGGAAGGGAACCGCATTCTTTCTAAAGTAGGAGATCGTGATTTTGTAGTTGTTTTAGCTATTGAAGGAACAACTTTTTCTTCTGAAGAATTCAGCAAGCAGCTTGAAAGAGCCTCCATTAATGGATTTTCGACAATCACTTTTATCATTGGTGGGAGTTTAGGACTCTCTCCAGAGGTGAAAAAGAGAGCCAATCTCTCTGTTAGTTTTGGGAGATTAACGCTTCCTCATCAACTGATGAGACTAGTCTTAGTAGAACAAATCTATAGAGCATTTTCGATTCAACAAGGCTCACCCTATCACAAATAGATGATTGACTAAGCTAGCTTTTTTTGATAAGATAGATAGGTAAGGTCTCATAGCTCAGCTGGATAGAGCATTCGCCTTCTAAGCGAACGGTCGCAGGTTCGAATCCTGCTGGGATCAGTTAAATCGTAAGCTGGGAAAAAATCCCAGCTTTTTTTGTAAAAATTTGACATTTCAGAATAAAATTTGAGCATTTGAGAAATAATTCTCTATAGGTATCGTAGATTTTATATAATATTTTTGTAAGTTAATTTACAAGAAAAACATTATAGGAGTTTATATTATGAAAAAGAATACAGATTTTGCTCAAATGAAAGATTTCCAAGAATTGAATGAAAAAGAACTGCAGGAAATTAGAGGTGGGGAATGGAGACCTATGTATACAATAAATAATTTTCTTTTTTCAAAAAGTAAGTAAGTAAAAATAAAGGTGGGAAATAATGGATTTATTCGGATTAGTAATTGCTATTGTTTATGTTTTTATTATTAGTAAAATTCATGAATGGGTTTGTAAAGCAACTAGAAAAGACCAATATTTTTTTAGTCTTTATATCTTTCTACTACCATTAGTATTAGAAGTAACTCTCCATTTCTTGAACTTAGATAGTTTTGGTTTGTCTAAATTGTTATTTCCTTTCCTCCTATTTGGTTACTTTGTTGGATTTAAGAAGTATGAGAAATCTAAGGGAATTTTTATCAGTCTATTATTTTCTCTTTTATATAATAGTACTAATAACTTTTTATCAGTAACCTTATCATCTATTACAGGAGATGAGTTTGCATTGAAGTATAACAATTATTTTTCTCTATTTATCCTGATCTTAACTTATTTGGTTATTAAAGTTGTTGTTTCTTATTTCCATCTCGAATTTAAATATTTTGATAAAGACTATCTATATCCTTTTCTGAAAAAAGTGCTCTTTACATTTATTTTTCTACACGTTGTCTCTTTCACTTCAGATATTGTGAGTACGATTCGTCACTTAAATGGTTTTGGAAGTATTTTATCATCCATTATTTTTGTTGGCCTACTTTTGACTTTCTTTTCTATGAATTCTCACAAGGTTCAAATAGAAAAAGAGATTGAATTGGAACAAAAGAAGTTTGAGCAAAAACATTTACAAACTTACACGGATGAGATTGTTACTTTATATAATGAAATTCGTGGTTTTCGCCATGATTATACAGGCATGCTTGTCAGCTTAAGAATGGCGATCGAAAGTAAAGATTTACAAGAAATTGACAGAGTTTACAGTGAAGTTCTTGTAAAGGCGAATCAAAAATTACGTTCAGACAAGTATACCTATTTCGATTTGAACAATATTGAGGATTCAGCACTTCGTAGTTTGATTGCTCAATCTATTGTCAATGCGAAAACGAATGATGTAGAGTACACATTAGAGGTAAAAGATATCATCACACCTTTGTCTATGGAATTATTAGACTTGGTGCGCGTGATGAGCGTTCTGCTCAATAATGCTGTTGAAGGGGCAGTTGAAAGCTATCAAAAACAACTAGAGGTAGCTATCATCAAATTGGATCTTGAAACCCTAGTTGTTATCCAAAACTCTTGTAAAAAAAGAAAGGTAAAATCCGAAGATTTATTTGAATTAGGATTTTCAACTAAAGGAAGACATAGAGGACTTGGACTCAATAATGTTAAAGAAATTTTAGGAAAATATGACAATGTTATTTTAGAAACAGAAATTGATAATGATGTATTTAAACAAGTGATTAGATTTAAGAGGGAACTGATATGAAAGTATTAATTTTAGAAGATATTATAGAACACCAAGTAAGGTTGGAAACAACTTTGAATAAAATCTCTAAGGAAACAAATATTCCTATCTCCTATAAAACAACAGGAAAAGTGAGAGAGTTTATGGAATATGTAGAGCATGATGAAGTTAATCAGCTTTATTTTCTAGATATTGATATCAATGGGATTGAGAGAAAAGGATTTGAGGTTGCTCAATTTATTCGTCATCGCAATCCTTATGCCATTATTGTTTTTATTACAAGTCGATCTGAATTTGCTACCTTGACTTATAAATACAAAGTTTCAGCATTGGATTTCATTGATAAAGAAACCAGTGATCAAGTTTTTAAAAATAGAGTTGCCGACTGTGTGCTTTACACTAAAACTACTTTACTTGAAAACCAATCAGTCGTTGATTATTTTGATTATAGTTATAAAGGAAATGATCTTTGTATTCCTTATCATGATATTCTCTACATTGAGACAACTGGAACTTCTCATAAATTACGAATTGTAGGTAAGAATTTTGCAAAAGAATTTTATGGAACAATGACAGATATTCAAGAAAAGGATAAGGAAACCCAACGTTTTTATCTAGCTCATAAGTCATTTTTAGTCAATATCGGTAATGTGAGAGAAATTGATCGTAAAAAAATGGAAGTTGTATTTTATGAAGATCATCGTTGTCCTATCTCTCGCCTAAAAACTAAAAAATTGAGAGAACTAATGGCTAAAAACCAAAAAAAGTAATTGACAATTTTTGATAAATTGATATAATGGTTATATCTGCTACAGGTAGAGGGTCCGTTGGTTAAGAAATCGTCTTTTCATAGCGGTAACACGGGTTCTAATTCCGTACGGACTATTTAATCCGCCATAGCTCAGTTGGTAGTAGCGCATGACTGTTAATCATGATGTCGTAGGTTCGAGTCCTACTGGCGGAGTCAGATGAAAGGAACACTAATTTGGTGTTCCTTTTTTTGATTCTTTGTTCGATGTAATGAGGGGAGGCATACCTAACATACGGAGAGATAATGATTTTTGTCCTAAAATAAAACTAAGAAAATTGTATTGCCTTAGCCTAATAAGAACAACAAAATAGGCTCCATAATATCCATAGGGGTTTGATTCCCTATAACTATTATAGAGCTTTTTATTAATTTGTATCCCCTAACATTTTCATTAAAAAGTCCGTGATTTCTTGTGGACTTTCTTTTTTTCCGTGGGCAATCCAGGTTTGACAGACTCCAAAGAGAGCATTTGTTAAGTAGACGCTACTGTATTCTAATTCTATTTCATTTAGTTTGAGTTGCATAAAACGTTTTTGAAGGTCCGTGCTCAGTAGGATGTGAAGCTTATTTCGCAGGAAATTTTGAATTTCCTTGGTTCCATTTTCAGATAAAAGAGCTGCTAGGAGTGGTTCTGATTCTAAGTATTCAAATACTTCTAGAATAGCATCTCGTTTGTGATTAGCATGTTTTTGAAAGATATATTCGAAGGTATGAAATAGTTTACTTTGGTAATGTTCAATCATGTCGTATTTATCTTTGTAATGAGTATAGAAACTGGAGCGGCTAATTCCAGCTTTTTGCGCTAATTTAACAGTTGTAATCTGATCGAATGGTTGTTCCATCAATAATTCTACCATAGCATTTTCGATAATGCGCTTGGTTTTTAATCGTTTATTACTTTCTTGCATGTTCCCTCCAGATGAACATTTTTAGACAATATGTTCAAAAATAGATTTTTTATCTTGTCTTTTTAATTTTTTTATGTATAATCTATTATATCAGAAATTTAGACAAGTAGTTTAAAAAAAGGAGACAATATGTTTAAAGAATGGAAAGCAATCTTTAAAAAACCGACATTTATTATTGTCATGATAGGAATTTCCTTAATTCCAGCTCTTTACAATATCATTTTCTTATCATCAATGTGGGATCCATACGGTAAACTTTCGGAGTTACCTGTAGCAATTGTTAATAAGGATCAAGCTGCTACTTATAACGATGAAAAACTCACTATTGGTGAAGACATGGTGTCTAATTTAAAAGATAGTGATAGTCTGGATTTTCATTTTGTAGATGAAGGTGAGGGAGAAAGAGGACTGCGGGATGGAGATTATTACATGGTTGTAACGTTGCCAAGTAATCTTTCTGAGAAAGCTTCTTCTATTCTTACAAATCATCCTGAACAGATGACGATTGACTATCAGACATCAAGTGGTCATAGTTTTATTGCAAGCAAGATGAGTGATTCTGCCATGACACAAATCAAACAGACTGTGGCTACTAATGTTACTCAATCTTATACCAAAGCTTTATTTGAGAAGATGGGTGATTTAAAACTTGGTTTATCTCAAGCGGCAAATGCAAGTTTACAGTTGGCTGATGGTTCTAATAAGCTTTCTGATGGTAGTCAAACCTTATCAACCAATCTTCAAACCCTAGCTCAATCAAGTCTCATATTTTCTAATGGTGCTGATCAATTATCTACAGGATTAGGAAGCTATACAGCTGGCGTAAATCAGTTAAATCTTGGTCTTGGTAATTTTAATACTGGTTTAAATCAATATACAGGCGCTATTTCACAAATCGATAATGGATTAAAACAACTGAACTCAAAGACACCAGCTCTGGTATCAGGATTGACTCAACTTGATGCAGGCACACAAGCCTATACAGGTGGTGTTTCTCAACTTAATTCAGGATTAAATCAATTTTCACTTGGTATTGATACTTATACAAATAGAGTTCAAAGTCTATCATCAGGTGCAAATCAGATTTCTAAACAATCAGAGACTCTACGTACAGGATTAACACAACTTAATCAAGGAATTCAAGAACTGTCTAGTCAATTAAGTTTATCAACTCAACAAAGAGATCAGATTCATCAATTAGTTTCTGGCTTGGAGCAACTGAATCATGATATTCAAACGTCAGACACAGGAGAAATAACAGAGTTAACAAATCAGCTTTCTAGTAGTCTATCAACGATTGCAAATTCAGCACAAAGCATCGTTACTTCAAATCAATCTGAAAAAGAAACTACTTTATCAGCTATTCAATCTACGAGTGCTTATCAAAGCTTAACTCCTGACCAACAGGCAGAGATAACTTCTGTGGTTTCTAATCAATCATCTTCTACTAGTGAGTCAGCACGAACAATTTTAACTACAGTTCAAACGTTACAATCTTCTTTAGAGAATGTAAATAATCAAGCAAATAGCCTTAGTCGCTTAAAAACAAGTTCAGCGAAATTGTTGCCAACTACTACTGCTACCTTGACAAGTTTGTCAAGTGGATTAACACAGATTCAAACAGCAATTGATGGTCAGTTATTGCCAGCTCGTCAAACTCTATCTGGTATTGACAGCTATACAAAATCTGTAGACCAAGTAGCTTTAGGAGCAAGTCAGTTGAGTTCGAAAAATTCGAACTTGACAGGAAGTTTCAATAAGTTGCTACAAGGCTCTAATCAGTTGACAGAAAAATCTTCTACATTGACAGGTGCAACTGCTAAGTTAGCAGCGAATGGGCCAGAATTAGCAACAGGAATTGATAAACTTGCATCAGGTGTCAACCAAGTAAACAATAAAACATCAGATTTAACTGCTGGATTTAATCAATTACAAGCGGGTTCTCAACAATTGGCTGATAAATCAGACCAGCTAGTTTCAGGAGCAAATCAACTGGCTAATGGTTCTGAAAAAATAGCTAGTGGAGCAGATCAACTTGCTCAAGGCTCAGAAATTCTACAATCAGGACTTGGAAAATTAAGTGATGGTTCAAGTCAATTAAATCAAGGTTTGATAGAGGCTGAGGGACAATTGAAACAGGCTTCAACTGAACCAACAAATGCAGATTTACTAGCTGATCCTCTAAGTCTTTCAAAAACTGATAAGGATCAAGTAGCAGTTAATGGAATTGCTATGGCTCCATATATGATATCAGTTGCTCTTTTTGTTGCTGCTATTTCAACTAATATGATTTTTGCTAAATTGCCTTCTGGGCGCCATCCAGAAAGTCGCTGGGCTTGGTTTAAGTCTCGCTTTGAAATTAACGGTATCATTGCTGGTTTGGCAGGAGTATTAGTTTATGGTGGAGTACATTTAATCGGACTGACTGCAGTTCACGAATTCAAGACCTTTGCTTTGATTATTTTAACCAGTCTTGCTTTCATGGCGATGGTAACAGCATTGACAACCTGGAATTCTCGCCTAGGCGCCTTCTTCTCTTTAATTTTATTACTCCTTCAATTAGCATCAAGTGCAGGAACTTATCCTTTAGCTTTGACGAATCAATTCTTTAAAACTATTAACCCATGGTTACCTATGAGTTATTCAGTTTCAGGTCTACGACAAACCATTTCTATGACAGGTAATATTCATAGTCAGATTATTTTCCTTATCTTTACAATAATGATTTTTGTTGCTTTAGGAATGCTTGCCTACCAACCTAAAAAAGTTGAAGAAGATTAAAAACTATCGACCAATTCGGTCGATAGTTTTTTTATCTAGAATATTTTTTTCTTTGAAAATCGTAAAAGATAAAGATAATAATGGCTATAAGAGAACAACTTGCACCAGCAATAAATCCTTTTGGAATAAATGAAAGGGTAATAGTTCCTTCACCTTCAGGAACATCAATTTTCATAAATCCAGTTTGTGCCTGTTGAATTTGTAATTTTTTACCATTTTGATAAGCAGACCATCCTTGGTCATAAGGAATTGTGAAAAAAATTGATGTCTCATTCTTTACCTTATAATTAACAATGACTTTATTTTTATAAGAGCTCACTTCTACTGGATTTTCTTTTATTTTAGTAATTGCCTCCGTATACTTTTTAGTATCTAATCGATAGAAAGTTGGAGATTCAAATGATACTTGAGCATTTCCTGGGAACTTAACTTGGATATCAAAAGTTTGTTTATGGTCTGTATACCCAAGATTAAAAAATGTAAAAGCATTATCTGTGGTAAAGGATTTTTTTTCACCATTGACAATGATGTCAACTTGCTTTTTCTTATCATTAGAGAAATTTAGCTTTGTCATTGAAAGATAAACCTGACTATTATCAGGTACTTCAATGCTGTAGTTGATAGTTGCATCTTCGATAGAAGTTCCGTTTAAATTGACCAAACTATCACTAGAGTCTTTATAATAATTTATTGGAGAATAGTACTCTTCATTTAAATCAGCAATTTGATTTAAAAATTGAGTTTGGTTATCAAGAGTATGGTCATTGAAAGTGACATCTTTGTAAAGAGACTGTGTAGCAAAAGCAATTGGCAGAGCAAATTGATTTTTATAAAGGGTTAGATTATCTTTTTGATAGCTAGGATGAAAACCAAATTTATCTGGATAGGTTTCAGAAATATTATAGCTGATTCCAAATAAACTATCTGCAATGATACTGTTATTTGCATAACGGAGATTAAGGTTGGTACCTGAAGATTTAAAACCCAACTTGTCTAAAGTTGTACTTGCAGAACGATTACGAACAGATGAAAATTGGGAAATGCCATTGTAGTTAAATTTCATGCTGTCATTTCCAGTCTGTGTCTGCAATTTTTCAGTTCGTGTAAATGTATCTGGTTGCTGTTTGATATACTCCAAAATAGCTTCCATACTTGGAATATCTTTATCATAGGTAGTACGAGAAGCAAATCCCCATTCTTTCGTAATTCCATTGAATTGCGATGAAGCATTAAAACTAATTTCACTTATTGTAAAGATCAAAATAAGAATTGAAAAGATTTTTGGAGAAATCAGTTTTTTAATAAGTGCTAATAACAACAGCAAGTATACCACTAAGAATTCAAGCGTTAAGAGTATATTTAATTTAGTTAAAAACGAATAATGATTTTTAAAATAAATGGTTGCCAAATAACCAGCTAAAATGAAGGCCATTGAGCATAAAACATTCCACAATTTTATATCTTTAACCCTATTTAAAACTTCTGCTGATATATAAATCAAAAGAGTGGAGAAAATCCACGCATAGCGATGAAGAAACATATTTGGTGCGTGCATTCCTTGCCAAAATAGATCTAAGGCTTCTAGATAAAAACTAGCAATGATGATAATGAGTAGAGTTGTATAGCATAGTTTCACGTGAAACTTAATTGATCTTAATGTAAAGAATACAATTGTTAAGATGAAAGGAAGGAGGCCAACAAAAATCATAGGGATGGAACCATATTTAGTTGTATCGAAAGCACCAATGAATTGTTTAGCGAATAGATCTAGATACCAACTGGCATCTGTTTTTATTTTTGTAATAGCGGTTAGTTTTTCACCATGAGTTCTTAAATCAAACAAGGTTGGGAGTGTCATGATGAAACTTGTTAAACCAGCGAGTAAGGAAGTTATAATGAAATCAAGGAAAGAGAACTTACGTCTTTTAAAATCCCAGGAAAGTTGGCAAAAATACCAAACAATCAAAAACAGGGCAGTCATATAACCAAAATAGTAGTTTTGGATAAATAATATTGACAAACTTGTAAAGTATAAAATACGTTTTTTATCCGTTATGAGTAGATGTAAACCTGTTAAAATCAAGGGGATTAAAATAAAAACATCTAACCAAGTTTTTATTTCGAGTTGACTAACTGTAAAGCTCATTAAAGCATAAGAAGTAGATAGAGCAAATCGAAGTGGGGCTAGTATATTTTTAAATAGTTTACTCAAGCTAAAAAAGGTTGACAGACCTATCAAGCCAAATTTCAACAAGGTTGACAGATAGACTGAATCTGGCATGCCTGATACATCAAAAAAATAAACAAGAGGAGATAGAAAACTACCAAGATAATAACTGGACAAGGCATAAAAATTGAGACCTAGACCGCTGGTAAAGGTATAAAATAAACTACCACTTCCATGTAAAATATGACGGAGATTAAGATCAAAAATAACATATTGATGAAACCCATCCCCTAATAAAGGTGAAGTATCACTGTTCCAGTAGATACCTTGGGAGAGATAGACTCCTGACATAATCACTAGGGGAATGATGAAAGAAATAAGATAGGTCCAATAGTTTCTAAAAAATGTTTTCATGTTACCTCATAGAATGATAGAAAACTCAGTTGGTTAATCCAACTGAGTTTTAAAGTATTATTTAGTCTTTCCAAAGTTCTTTAACTTTTGCTTGTACTTCAGCATTTTCTAAGAATTCATCATAGGTTTCATCGATACGGTCAATTACACCATTTTTAGATAGGACAATAATGTGGTTAGCCAATGTTTGAATGAATTCATGGTCATGACTGGCGAAGATGATAGATTCTTTGAAGTTTTTCAAACCATCGTTTAAACTTGAAATAGATTCCAAATCTAAGTGATTAGTAGGATCGTCAAGTACTAGAACATTTGATTTCAAAAGCATGAGTTTCGATAGCATCACGCGCACTTTTTCTCCCCCTGACAAGACATTTACAGGTTTGTTAACCTCATCTCCAGAGAAGAGCATACGACCAAGGAAACCACGCAAGAAGGTATTGTCATCTTCTTCTTTACTTGCAAATTGACGGAGCCAGTCAAGGATAGATTCACTCCCAGCAAAATCAGCTGAATTGTCTTTTGGTAAGTAAGAGCGACTAGTTGTAACCCCCCACTTGACAGTTCCCTCATAGTCAATATCACCCATAATAGCACGAATCAATGCAGTTGTTTGAATGTCGTTTTGACCGATAAGAGCTGTCTTGTCACCTGGACGCAAGATAAAGCTGATGTTGTCAAGAATAGTTTCACCATCAATCTTGACAGATAGATTTTCTACTGTCAAGAGATCGTTTCCGATTTCTCGTTCAGCTTTAAAGTTGATAAATGGATATTTACGACTAGATGGCACAATTTCTTCAAGTTCAATCTTATCAAGCATTTTCTTACGTGATGTTGCTTGTCTTGATTTAGAAGCATTAGCAGAAAAACGAGCAACGAATTCTTGGAGTTGCTTAATTTTTTCTTCTGCTTTAGCATTACGGTCTGCTAGCAATTTAGCAGCAAGCTCAGAAGATTCTTTCCAGAAGTCGTAGTTTCCGACATAGAGTTTGATTTTTCCAAAGTCAAGGTCGGCCATGTGAGTACATACTTTATTTAAGAAGTGACGGTCATGGGACACAACAATAACGGTGTTATCAAAATCAATCAAGAAATCTTCTAACCAAGTAATAGATTGGATATCCAAACCGTTGGTCGGCTCATCCAAAAGAAGGACATCTGGTTTACCAAATAGAGCTTTAGCAAGGAGTACTTTCACTTTGTCTCCATTTGCAAGTTCACTCATATTTTGGTAATGAAGATCTTCAGGGATATTCAAGTTTTGCAAGAGTTGTGAAGCTTCACTCTCAGCTTCCCAACCACCTAGTTCAGCAAATTCACCTTCAAGCTCAGCTGCACGAACTCCATCTTCATCAGTAAAGTCTGCTTTCATATAGATAGCATCTTTTTCTTTCATGATGTTGTATAGTTTTTCATTACCCATGATAACAACATCAATAACACGTTCATCCTCATAGTCAAAGTGATTTTGACGAAGCACAGAAAGACGTTCATCAGGTCCAAGAGAAACATGACCAGTTGTAGGTTCGATATCACCAGCTAAGATTTTTAAAAATGTTGATTTACCTGCACCGTTAGCACCAATTAAACCATATGTGTTTCCTTCTGTAAATTTGATGTTGACCTCATCAAAAAGTTTGCGATCACTAAAACGTAGTGAAACATCAGATACTGTTAGCAATTTTTTTCTCCTATTATATATAATACTCTAATTCTACTAGAAAATCAGCAAATATTCAAATTTTTATCTGTCAATTATTTGTAAAGGATGTTTACAGATAGTTTACAGCTGAGGAGTTGAAATCGTAATTATTTGATAAAAAAAATTACCTGTCTTTTTATCAAAAAAATGCTATAATTGAAAGGACTATATCAAAGGAGAATAAGATGAATAAACCCATTATTTTAACAGGAGATCGTCCAACGGGGAAATTACATATTGGGCACTACGTTGGTAGCTTAAAAAATCGTGTCTTATTACAGCAAGAAGATAAATATGACATGTTTGTTTTTTTGGCTGACCAGCAAGCTTTAACTGACCATGCAAAAGATCCACAAACAATTGTAGAGTCTATTGGGAATGTTGCTTTGGACTATCTTGCAGTGGGATTGGATCCTAACAAATCAACGATTTTCATTCAAAGCCAGATTCCAGAATTGGCAGAGCTTTCTATGTATTACATGAATCTAGTGTCTTTGGCTCGTCTGGAGCGTAATCCTACTGTAAAGACAGAAATTGCTCAGAAAGGATTTGGAGAAAGTATTCCAACTGGATTTTTAGTTTATCCAATTGCTCAAGCAGCAGATATCACAGCTTTTAAGGCTAACTATGTTCCTGTAGGTACAGACCAAAAACCGATGATTGAACAAACGCGTGAGATTGTGCGTTCATTCAACCATGCCTATAATTGTGATGTTTTAGTAGAACCGGAAGGAATTTATCCTGAAAATGAAGGAGCAGGTCGCTTACCTGGTCTTGATGGAAATGCCAAAATGTCTAAATCGCTTAATAATGGTATCTACTTGTCAGATGATGCAGATACTTTGCGTAAGAAAGTAATGAGTATGTATACAGATCCAGATCACATTCGTGTTGAGGATCCAGGTAAGATTGAAGGAAATATGGTTTTCCATTACTTAGACGTATTCGGACGTCCTGAAGATGCTCAAGAAATTGCTGACATGAAAGAGCATTATCAACGTGGAGGTCTAGGTGATGTTAAGACAAAACGGTATCTACTTGAAATCCTAGACCGTGAACTTGGTCCAATCCGTGAACGTCGCCTAGAATATGCTAAAGATATGGGTGAAGTGTATAATATGTTACAAAAAGGTAGTGAAAAAGCTCGAGAAGTTGCTGGCCAAACGCTATCAGAAGTAAAATCAGCAATGGGTCTAAATTACTTTCATTAATAGATAAAATACGAACTCTAAAACTATCTCTTCTTTAAAATTAAAGGGATAGTTTTTTACATTATCTATTATCAATATAATTGACAAATTTTCATAGAATGGTATGATAGATACAATACAAAAAGCGTCAAGCTCAAAAAGAAAGAAAAGAGGAAACTTCAATGTCTAATTGGGACACTAAATTTTTGAAAAAAGGTTTTACCTTTGATGATGTATTGCTTATTCCAGCAGAGAGCCATGTGTTGCCTAATGATGCGGATTTAACAACGAAATTGGCTGATAATCTGAATTTAAATATCCCAATTATTACAGCTGCGATGGATACTGTAACAGAAAGCCAGATGGCCATTGCTATCGCGCGAGCAGGTGGTCTTGGAGTTATCCATAAAAACATGTCTATTGAACAACAGGCAGATGAAGTTCGTAAGGTAAAACGTTCTGAGAATGGTGTTATTATCGATCCATTTTTCTTGACTCCAGAGCATACAATTGCAGAAGCAGACGAACTCATGGGACGTTACCGTATCAGTGGTGTTCCAGTGGTAGAAACTCTCGAAAACCGTAAGTTAATTGGTATATTGACCAATCGAGATCTTCGCTTTATTTCTGACTACAACCAACCAATTTCAAAACACATGACCAGTGAAAACTTGGTTACTGCTCCAGTTGGTACAGACTTAAAAACTGCTGAGAGCATTCTTCAAGAACACCGTATTGAAAAACTTCCACTGGTTGATGAAAAAGGTCGTCTTTCTGGCTTGATCACAATCAAAGATATTGAAAAAGTAATTGAATTTCCAAATGCTGCAAAAGATGAATTTGGTCGTCTTCTTGTTGCTGGTGCGGTAGGTGTTACTTCTGATACATTTGAACGTGCTGAAGCCCTCTTTGAAGCAGGGGCTGATGCCATTGTTATCGATACTGCTCATGGTCACTCAGCGGGTGTTCTTCGTAAAATCGCTGAAATCCGTGCGCATTTCCCAGACCGTACACTGATTGCTGGGAACATCGCTACTGCTGAAGGTGCGCGTGCCCTTTATGACGCAGGAGTTGACGTTGTTAAAGTTGGTATTGGACCAGGTTCAATCTGTACAACTCGTGTTATTGCAGGTGTCGGAGTTCCACAAGTTACAGCTATCTATGATGCGGCAGCAGTTGCGCGTGAATATGGCAAAACAATCATCGCTGATGGTGGAATCAAGTATTCTGGCGATATTGTAAAAGCTCTTGCTGCTGGTGGAAATGCAGTAATGCTTGGTTCAATGTTCGCGGGAACAGATGAAGCTCCAGGTGAAACTGAAATCTTCCAAGGACGTAAGTTCAAGACATACCGCGGTATGGGCTCAATTGCTGCTATGAAGAAGGGGTCAAGCGACCGTTACTTCCAAGGTTCTGTCAATGAAGCAAACAAACTGGTTCCAGAAGGAATCGAAGGTCGTGTTGCTTATAAAGGTGCAGCAGCCGATATCGTCTTCCAAATGATTGGTGGTATTCGTTCTGGTATGGGTTACTGTGGTGCTGCTAACCTAAAAGAATTACATGACAATGCTCAGTTTATCGAAATGTCTGGTGCTGGTCTAAAAGAAAGCCATCCACACGATGTGCAAATCACAAATGAAGCACCAAACTACTCAATGTAATAAAAAAATCTCCTGTTTGACAGGAGATTTTTTTATTACAATATTGTAAATATTAGTTTACAGACAATTGACCATCTTTTACTGTAAATACACTGAGATTATCAGGTAAGTTCTGAAGATGCTCTAAACTAGTTGTAGTAATAAAGGTTTGAATGTTTTGAGATATAGTCTCTAATAATTTAAGTTGACGAGTATTGTCAAGTTCACTCATAACATCGTCAAGTAAAAGAATAGGCGCTTCCTTGGTAATACTCTCCATCAACTCAATTTCAGCTAGTTTGATAGAGAGGACAAGGCTACGATGCTGTCCTTGACTGCCAAAACTTGCTTCTATACCGTTGATTAAGAAAATCATATCATCTCGATGAGGACCAACTCCAGTATTCTTCTTAAATAAATCTCTTGATCTACTTTTTTGAAGTGCTGCATAGAAAGATTCTGCTAGTTTTCCCTTGTCAGTGAAGTTTACGGATGGTTGATAACGAATTGACAACTCTTCTAATTGGTCTGAAATATCAAAGTGCTTTTCACGACCAAAAGATTCCATTTTTTTTATAAATTCTTCTCTGTGGACCATCACCCGACAACCGTAGTCTACTAGCTGGTCATCTAGAACAGATAAAAATGTTTCGTCAATCTGATTCGCTGATTTTAAGTAGGTATTTCTTTGTTTGAGCACATGGTTGTAGCTTGACAAGTCTGACAAGTATATGGGTTTGATTTGTCCTAGTTCCATATCTATAAACTTACGTCGGATAGCAGGTGCTCCTTTGACAAGTTGTAAATCTTCGGGTGCAAATAGAACAACATTCATGTGTCCAATATAGTCAGATAGCCGAGCTTGTTTTAAGTGATTAACTTTAGTAATCCGACCTTTTGGAGTCAAGTCAATCTCAAGTGGAACAGTAGCCGTTCGTTTTTGAAGAATTCCAGAAACTTGAAGCTGTTCTTCTTCAAATTGAATTAAATTTTTGTCTGTCTTTGTCCGATGGCTTCTAGTTAAAGCTAAAAAGTAAATACTTTCCAGGAGATTGGTTTTGCCTTGTGCATTTCGACCAACAAATACATTCAATTTAGGATTAAATTCAATTTCAGTATCCTGATAGTTTCGAAATTGTTTGATGGATAAATTTTTCAGCCACATACTTATCTACCTGGGAAACGTGGCGCAGTTTTTGTTTCAGCTTTCTGGGTCTTTTTTGTTGGCTTTTTTTTGACCGTCTTATTCATTTCTTTGACAAGTTTAGCCACACGTTCTTTCTCAAGTTTTTCTTGAAGATATTCTTCCTGTTCTTCTTGACTAGGTTGAGTCAAAATGATGTGGATTTTCAAATCAGGAATGTCGATGGAGTCTCCGATTCTTACTT
The DNA here is from genome assembly GCF_047463635.1 of Streptococcus infantis. Lineage (GTDB taxonomy): Bacteria > Bacillota > Bacilli > Lactobacillales > Streptococcaceae > Streptococcus > Streptococcus infantis_W. The sequence goes on along the minus strand of NZ_JASHDL010000011.1, from coordinate 34,930 downwards.
TTTTCCCACGACGATTTTCCAATTCGCCATTAAAGTAGACAAGATGCTCAGCTAAAAAGGATTTAATGGCTCCGCCACTGTGTATAATACCAAGTTCTTTCAAGAGAGCTTGGAGAGTGATAAATTCTTCAAATAATTTGTATTCCATAGTTCACCTCAATCTTTGGTATTATACCATATTTTACCTTGAAATGGCAGAGGTAAATTCATTAGAAATGAAAGCGATTTTAATTCTAAAAGGAATAAAGAGAACAAGAAAATTTTCTCTTTTCATGGTATAATAGAACTCTATGTAGAAGGAGGTAAGCGATGGAGTTAGTACCTGGAATTGCAGTGCATTTTATCCAATCAAAAAAATTTAAAACTAATAAAATTACTGTGCGTTTCACAGCTCCATTGTCTTTGGATTCAATTTCAAGTCGCATGTTAAGTGCCAGTATGTTTGAAACTGCCAACCAAAGTTATCCAACTGCTCAACTGTTTAGAAAACGTTTAGCAACCTTGTATGGAACTGATTTGTCAGCGCACGCCTATCGAAGAGGACAAAGTCATCTTGTGGATTTGAATATTACCTATGTGCGTGATGAATTTTTAAGTAAGAAAAACGTATTAACTTCTCAAATTTTAGAATTACTGCACCAGGTTCTGTTTACACCATTGTCGGATGAGGATGGATTTGAGAAAAATGCTTTTGACATCGAGAAAAAACAGATCTTATCAAGGCTAGAATCAGAATTGGAAGACCCATTCTTCTTTGCACATAAAGAGTTAGATCAATTGTTTTTCCAAGAAGAATCAATGCAGCTAGTTCCAAAAGATTTGATTTCTAGAATTTCAGAAGAGACTTCAAAAACATGTTTTTCAAGCTATCAAAAAATGCTAAAAGAAGACCAAATAGATATTTTCTTCTTAGGCGATTTTAATGAAATTGAAGTTTTAGAGTTTTTACATAAATTTCCTTTAACAGGTCGTAAATTAGCTGTAAACATTCAATATCAGCAACCCTATTCTAATATTCTTAGAGAAGGTATTGTTAGAAAGAGATTAGGACAGTCTGTTTTAGAGATGGGCTACCATAGTTCAGTGGCATATGGTGATGAAGAACAGATGGCAGTGCTTCTTGTAAATGGTCTTTTAGGAGCCTTTCCTCATTCGAAACTATTTACCCAAGTGCGAGAAAAAGAAGGACTGGCCTATACGGTATCAAGTCATTTGGATCTCTTTAGTGGATTTTTACAACTATTTGCTGGAATTGATCGGCAAAATCGAAACAAGGTAAGAAAATTGATGAATCATCAGTTACTTGACATAAAAAATGGCAAGTTTACAGATAAGGAAATTGATCAGACCAAACAAATGATTCGTCGCTCTTTACTACTAGCTCAGGATAATCAAGATTCTATCGTCGATAAATATTATTTGTCAACTTTTTTTGGGAAGGCGAATCTTGATACAAAAACTTTAATCGATAAGCTTGAACAAGTTGATAGAGAAGCAATTTGTGAAGCAGCAAACAGTTTTAAGTTGCAGGCTATTTATTTTATGGAAGGAGCAGAATGACCAGACCTACTTTTCAAAAGAAATATTATCCTGCTGTAAAAGAAACTTTGTATCAAACTAGCTTAGAAAATGGTTTGACAGTTACTTTACTACCTAAAAAGGACTTTAACGAGGTTTATGGCGTTGTAAGTGTCCAAGTTGGTTCTGTTGACACAAGGTTTACAGTGGATGGTAATGACTTACAACAATATCCACAAGGAATCGCTCATTTCTTAGAACATAAGCTTTTTGAAAGAGAAGATTCTGGAGATGTTATGGCAGCTTTTACAGAGTTGGGTGCTGAAAGTAATGCCTTTACGAGCTTTACGAACACTAGCTATCTTTTCTCGACTTCTGAAAATGTTCTAGAGTGTTTAGATTTGCTAGAAGAACTTGTCACTACTTTCAATATGACTGAAGAATCTGTGGAGCGCGAAAAGGATATCATTCAACAGGAAAGAGAGATGTATCAGGATGATCCGGATTCTTGTCTATTTTTCAAGACTTTGGCAAATCTCTATCCAGAAAGTCCTTTAGCTTCAGATATTGTTGGTAGTGAAAACTCTATTGATGCTATTTGTTTGGAGGATTTAGAAGAGAACTTTAAAGAGTTTTACAGACCTGTCAATAGTAATATCTTTTTAGTGGGGAATTTTGATTTTGAACTGCTTGAAGATTATTTTGCTACGAAATCTCATCCTCAAGAAAAAAAACATGAGTTTAAGAGAGAAAAAATACCTTTACATCCTGTAAAGACTACTGAAAGTTTACGGATGGACGTGGCTTCTCCAAAATTAGCGATCGGTATTAGAGGAAATGAAGACATAGGAAATCGAGATCAGTATCGTTATCATCTTTTATTGAAATTGTTGTTTACAATGATGTTTGGTTGGACTTCACAAAGATTTCAAAAATTATATGAGACAGGTAAACTGGATGCTTCCCTGTCTCTAGAAATAGAAGTAGATCCTCGTTTCCATTTTGTGATATTAACAATGGATACAAAGGAACCTGTGGCACTTTCTCATCAATTTCGTAAAGCTATTCGCAATTTTGTTAAAGATGAGGATATAACTGAGGATCACTTGGATATTGTAAAAACTGAGATGTATGGAGAATTTCTTCATAGTATGGATTCTCTTGAATACATTGCTACTCAGTATCATCCAACTGATACAGGTTCTACCCTGTTTGACCTTCCTAAACTTTTGCAGGAAATTACTTTAGAAGATATTCTAGAGGCTGGACATGATTTGATAGATAATAGCGATATGGTTGATTGTACAATTTTCCCGATATAATCGCTAGAAAATACACTAGAAAGAAGGAATGTTAAGTATGAGAAAAAAAACAATTGGTGAGGTCTTACGTCTTGCAAGAATTAACCAAGGACTGAGCTTAGAGGAATTGCACAGAAAGACAGATATTCAGCTGGATTTGTTGGAGGCAATGGAGTCAGATGATTTTGACAAACTACCGAGTACTTTTTATGCTCGTTCATTTTTGAGAAAGTATGCTTGGGCTGTTGAATTAGATGAAAATATTGTTCTAGATGCCTATGATTCGGGAAGTATGATTACTTATGAAGAAGTTGATGTAGATGAGATTGAACTTTCAGGACGTAGACGGTCTAATCGAAAGAAAAATTCATTTCTCCCGCTATTTTACTTTGTTCTTTTTTCTTTATCAATTTTAATTTTTGTAACCTACTATGTGTGGAATTATATTCAAACCCAACCAACTGCGTCTTCTGCGGCAACTTATAGTGTTGTGAGTTCAACAAGTAGCTCTAGTAGTGTAGCATCAAGTAGTAGTCAAGCTACTAGTTCATCAAGTTCGAGTGAGGCAACTACTTTGACTGTTTCAGGTCAGGGAGATGCTTTATCAGTGGAATATAAGACATCTAAAGATTCTGCGGATCTTCAATTATCTGTAACAGATACAACAAGCTGGATTAGCGTTTCGGATACTGATTTAGCAGGGGGAGTGACTCTTGAACCTAATAATAAAACAGCCAAAACAACCATTTCTAAAGGATCTCCAGTAACCATAACATTGGGTGTTGTTAAAGGAGTATCGGTGAAAATTGATAATAAGGAAATTGACACTTCAAAATTAACTGGTCAAACTGGTTGGATTACTCTAACATTAAGTTCAAACTAAGGAAGGATAATATGAAAAAAGAAAATATTCCTAACATACTGACGCTTGGTAGAATTTTATTTATTCCGATTTTTGTTCTCCTTCTATCATTTGGACCATCTCCTGTGTTACATAAAATAGCAGCAGTTATTTTTGCTATTGCCAGTATCACTGATTATCTAGATGGTTATTTAGCTAGAAAATGGCAAGTGGTTAGTAATTTTGGTAAATTTGCAGATCCAATGGCTGATAAATTATTGGTTATGTCAGCCTTTATCATGTTGGTCGGTCTAAAGATGGCACCAGCTTGGGTGGTAGCAGTTATTATCTGCCGTGAACTTGCAGTCACTGGTTTGCGCTTGCTCTTAGTTGAAACAGGTGGAACTGTTTTAGCTGCAGCAATGCCAGGAAAAATTAAAACATTTAGTCAGATGTTTGCGATTATATTCTTGCTACTTCACTGGAATGTGCTTGGTCAGATAACTCTTTATATTGCCTTGTTTTTCACAGTTTATTCTGGTTATGATTATTTCAAGGGAAGCGCATATTTGTTTAAAGGAACCTTTCGTTAGATATGGAATCGATTATTGAGATAAAAGACCTGTCTTTTCGATATCAGACAGATCAAGAACATTATGATGTTCATAACATTTCGTTTCACGTGAAACGTGGAGCATGGTTGTCTATCGTTGGTCATAATGGTAGTGGAAAATCAACGACAGTTCGCTTGATTGATGGTTTGCTCGAGGCTGAATCTGGAGAAATTTGGATAGACGGTGATTGCCTAACTCCAGAAAATGTCTGGGGAAAAAGACGTAAGATTGGTATGGTCTTTCAAAATCCTGATAACCAATTCGTAGGAGCAACTGTTGAAGACGACGTTGCTTTTGGACTGGAAAATCAAGGAATCCCACTTGAAGAGATGAAGAAACGCGTTTCTGAGGCTTTATCATTGGTTGGGATGGCTGAATTTGCTAAAAAGGAACCATCTCGTTTATCAGGAGGTCAGAAACAGAGAGTAGCTATTGCAGGAGTTGTAGCTCTGCGACCAGATATTTTAATCTTGGATGAGGCTACAAGTATGTTGGACCCAGAAGGACGACTAGAGTTGATTAAGATAGTCCAGAAAATTCGCCAAGACCACCAGATAACAGTTATCTCCATTACGCATGATTTAGATGAGGTTGCTATGAGTGACCGTGTTTTAGTAATGAAAAAAGGGAAAGTCGAGTCAACAAGCACTCCTAGAGAATTATTTTCTAGAGCGGATCTAGATCAAATTGGCTTAGACCAACCCTTTGTCAACCAATTAAAACAATCACTGCGTGATAATGGCTTAAAATTACCAGAGCACTACCTGACCGAGGAGGAGCTCGAGGAGGCTTTATGGGAATTATTCTAGACAATGTTAGTTATACGTATCAGGAAGGAACACCCTTTGCCTCAGCTGCTTTGTCAGATGTCAGTTTGTCAATAGAGGATGGTTCTTATACTGCCATTATTGGGCATACAGGAAGCGGAAAGTCTACAATCCTTCAACTTTTGAATGGTTTGTTGGTTCCTACAGAGGGAAGTGTTCGTGTTTTTGATACATTGATTACACCAACATCAGTTAATAAGCAAATTCGTCAAATTCGCAAACAAGTTGGCCTGGTATTTCAGTTTGCAGAGAATCAAATCTTTGAGGAAACTGTCCTAAAAGATGTGGCTTTTGGCCCTCAAAATTTTGGAGTTTCTGTAGAAGAGGCAGAAGCTATTGCGCGTGAAAAACTAGCTTTAGTAGGAATCGATGAATCACTCTTTGAACGAAGTCCATTTGAACTCTCGGGTGGACAAATGAGACGGGTTGCGATTGCTGGAATTTTGGCAATGGAGCCAAGAATTTTGGTCTTAGATGAGCCAACAGCTGGTTTGGACCCAATTGGTCGAAAAGAGTTGATGACCTTGTTTAAAAAGCTTCATCAAGATGGCATAACAATTGTTTTAGTAACCCACCTTATGGATGATGTGGCCGAATTTGCTGATCAAGTTTATGTGATGGAAAAAGGGAAACTAGTTAAAGGTGGGAAACCAGGTCTTGTCTTTCAAAATGTCGAATTTATGGAAAAAATCCAATTGGGTGTTCCTAAAATCACACGATTTGCTCAAAGGCTAGTTGACAGAGGAATTTCTTTCGAACAATTGCCGATAACGATAGAGGAGTTTAAGGAGTTTATCAATGGATAATATGATTTTAGGTCAATACATACCAGGAAATTCGATTATTCATCGTCTAGATCCTCGTAGTAAGTTAGTAGCAATGATTTTATTGATCATCATCGCTTTTTGGGCCAATAATCCAATTACAAATCTCATACTCTTCATTGCAACAGGCATATTTGTCGTTTTATCAGAAGTTCCCTTATCTTTTTTTATAAAAGGTTTGCGATCTATGTTTTTTCTGATTGCTTTTACAACCCTTTTTCAACTGTTCTTTATCTCTGGTGGTCACGTCTTGTTCGAGATGGGATTTATAAAAATCACAAGCTATGGTATTGAGCAAGCAGGAATTATTTTTTGTCGTTTTGTGTTGATTATTTTTTTCTCAACTTTGCTTACTTTGACGACCATGCCACTAAGTTTGGCAACAGCAGTTGAATCCTTGCTTGGACCTTTAAAAAGATTTAAGGTTCCAGTTCATGAGATTGGGCTCATGTTGTCTATGAGTTTGCGATTTGTACCAACCTTGATGGATGATACGATTCGCATAATGAATGCTCAAAAGGCGCGTGGTGTTGATTTTGGAGAAGGAAATGTAATCCAAAAAGTTAAGGCTATGATACCTATTTTGATTCCTTTGTTCGCTACGAGTTTGAAAAGAGCAGATTCTCTTGCTACAGCCATGGAAGCTAGAGGCTATCAAGGTGGAAATGGACGCAGTCAGTATCGACAGTTAAATTGGATGAACAGAGACAGTATAGCGCTATTATTTGTTTGTGTATTGGGTGCAATTCTATTTTTGCTAAAATCTTAGAATGTAATATAAGGTAGAGGTATGAACCGTTTTAAAAAATCAAAATATATCATTGTTCTATTTGTCGTTGTATTAGTAGTATCCGTTTTTTTAGTGACAACACAATCAAGTGCAGTTGTAACAAAAGCTGGAGATGGAATTTCATTAGTCGATAGAATAGTGCAAAAGCCTTTTCAATGGCTTTCTTCCGTAAAATCTGATTTAGGTCGTTTGACCAGAACCTATAACGAGAATGAAACTCTCAAAAAAGAACTCTATCAGATGAAGAAGGAAACGAATGAAGCAGACAGTTTGAAGGAAGAAAATGAGCAACTACGTCAGTTATTGGATATGAAGTCAAAATTGAATGCAACCAAGTTAATTGCTTCTGACGTCATCATGAGAACTCCTGCAACCTGGAAACAAGAGTTGACAATTGATGCAGGTTCTCAACAAGGCGTGACAAGCAATATGCTTGTTATAGCTGGTGGGGGACTAATTGGAAGCGTGGGAAAGATTGAAGATAACTCTACTGTAGTCAACTTATTAACCAACGCTGAAAATACAGAGAAAATATCTGTTAAAATCCAGCATGGATCTACCAGTGTTTATGGAATTATCATTGGCTACGATAAGGAAAAAGATCTACTGAAAATTAGTCAATTAAATAGCAGTAGCGACATTAGTAAAGGCGATAAGGTCGTAACTGGTGGTCTTGGTAATTTTAATGCTACTGACATTCCAGTAGGTGAGGTCGAATCTGTGACGCATAGCAATGACTATCTGACAAGAGAGGTGTTAGTCAAACTTCAGTCTGATTCAATGAATACCAAAGTTGTAGAGTTAGTGGGGAATCCATCATGAGACTGTTGAAGCAGATAGGGATGTTTTTACTCTTGCCTATAGTTGTCTTAATAGACAGTCATTTAGGGCAATTTGCAAATAGTTTTTTTCCACATTTTCAAATTGTTAGTCACTTTATCTTCATATTCTTGTTGTTTGAAACTATTGAAGTATCGGAGTATCTATTTTTAGTTTATTGCTTATTTATTGGTCTTATATACGATATTTATTTTTTCCATTTAGTAGGGATTGCTAGTCTTCTTTTTGTGATTATTGGTGCAATCATTTATAAAAATAATGCGATTATTTTATCAAATAGATGGACTAGACTATTAGCTATTTTAATGATGACTTTCTCTTTTGAATTTGGTAGTTTTCTTCTAGCGCAAATGATTGGATTAACTGCTGAAAGTATAACAGTCTTTATCGTTTATGGTCTAGTTCCGTCAATGATATTAAACTGTCTATGGATGTTAGTTTTCCAGTTTATTTTTGAAATAATATATCTATAAGAAAGAAACAAAACTGTAATAAAGGCGTAATATTTATTAGGCCTTTTTTTGATATACTAGTATTGTCTTAAAAGAAGGAGTATTCACACTTATGAAGAAAAAAATCCTAGCATCACTTTTGTTAAGTACAGTATTAGTCTCACAAGGAGCTGTTCTTTCAAGTGTTAAAGCAAATACAACAGATGAAAAAATTGCTGCTCAAGATAGTAAAATTAGTAACTTGACAGCTCAACAGAAAGAAGCTCAAAAACAAGTAGACGAAATTCAAACTAAAGTTTCAGCTATTCAATCAGAGCAAGAAAAATTGCAATCTGAAAACGAAAAACTTCAAGAAGAATCTAAAAAACTTGAAGGTGAAATCGCAGAGCTTTCAAAAAATATTGTAGCTCGTAATGCATCGCTTGAAAACCAAGCTCGTAGTGCACAAACGAACGGAACTGCTACAAGCTACATCAATACGATTATTAACTCTGACTCAATCACAGAAGCTATTTCTCGTGTAGCAGCTATGAGTGAAATCGTATCAGCAAACAATAAAATGTTGCAGCAACAAAAAGAAGATAAGAAAGCTATCTCTGAAAAACAAGTTGCAAACAACGAAGCAATCAATACAGTCATTGCTAACCAACAAACACTTGCTGACGATGCTCAAGCTTTGACAACAAAACAAGCAGAATTGAAAGTAGCTGAGTTAAATCTTGCAGCTGAAAAAGCTACAGCAGAAAATGAAAAAACTAGCTTGTTGGAGCAAAAAGCAGCAGCAGAGGCAGAAGCTAAAGCGGCAGCAGAGGCAGAAGCAGCTTATAAAGCTAGACAAGCAAGTCAACAACAATCAGTTGCAGCATCAGCAAATACAAGCTTTGCTGCACAAGTGCAAGCAACTTCAAGTTCTTCATCATCAGATGATGATTCAAGCTACACACCTGTAGCTACTCGTACAACATCACGTCCAACATATAGTACAAATGCTTCAAGTTATCCAACTGGTGAATGTACTTGGGGAGCTAAAACATTGGCACCTTGGGCTGGAGATTATTGGGGTAACGGAGCGCAGTGGGCAACAAGTGCAGCTGCAGCAGGATTCCGTACTGGTTCTCAACCACAAGTTGGTGCGATTGCATGTTGGAATGATGGAGGATATGGACACGTAGCGGTTGTTACAGCTGTTTCATCATCATCAAGTATTCAGGTATCTGAATCTAACTACGGTGGAGATCGTACAATTGGTAACAAACGTGGATGGTTCAACCCAACTACGACTTCTGAAGGTTATGTTACTTACATCTATCCAAACTAATGAAAAAAACCGAGACTCAATTTGAGTCTCTTTTCTTATTTATAAGATGGTGAAATCCCAAGTTTGAGTTTTCGCTAAATACCCAAACTAAGTTCCACTATGGTAGAAGTTAGTGTGAGACGTTTGAGTTTTCATTGAAAAACTAGCAAAATTACTTGAAAAAAAGGCTCAACTATGATACAATGTAAATTGTCGTGTAAACGATAATACTCATTCTTGATGAATTGTGAAGCTGTTGCCTTCGGGTCGTTTTGCAAGCTGAAATCAAGAAGAGGAAAAAAACAAAAAGGAGAAATACTCATGGCAGTAATTTCAATGAAACAACTTCTTGAGGCTGGTGTACACTTTGGTCACCAAACTCGTCGCTGGAACCCTAAGATGGCTAAGTACATCTTCACTGAACGTAACGGAATCCACGTTATCGACTTGCAACAAACTGTAAAATACGCTGACCAAGCATACGACTTCATGCGTGATGCTGCAGCTAACGATGCAGTTGTATTGTTTGTTGGTACTAAGAAACAAGCAGCTGACGCAGTTGCTGAAGAAGCAGTACGTTCAGGTCAATACTTCATCAACCACCGTTGGTTGGGTGGAACTCTTACAAACTGGGGAACAATCCAAAAACGTATCGCTCGTTTGAAAGAAATCAAACGTATGGAAGAAGATGGAACTTTTGAAGTTCTTCCTAAGAAAGAAGTTGCGCTTCTTAACAAACAACGTGCACGTCTTGAAAAATTCTTGGGTGGTATCGAAGATATGCCTCGTATCCCAGATGTAATGTACGTAGTTGACCCACATAAAGAGCAAATCGCTGTTAAAGAAGCTAAAAAATTGGGAATCCCAGTTGTAGCGATGGTTGACACAAACACAGATCCAGACGATATCGATGTAATCATCCCAGCTAACGATGATGCTATCCGCGCAGTTAAGTTGATTACAGCTAAATTGGCAGACGCTATCATCGAAGGTCGCCAAGGTGAAGATGCTGTTGCAGCAGTTGAAGCAGAATTTGCAGCTTCAGAAGCTCAAGCAGACTCAATCGAAGAAATCGTTGAAGTTGTAGAAGGCGACAACGCTTAATTCATATAAATAGTAATTACCTAGGAGGGCGGGGCTTAGCCCGGCTCTCCTATTTTTAAAAAATATAGGAGAATCAAAATGGCAGAAATTACAGCTAAACTTGTTAAAGAGTTGCGTGAAAAATCTGGTGCTGGTGTTATGGACGCTAAAAAAGCATTGGTTGAAGTTGAAGGCGATATCGAAAAAGCGATCGAATTGCTTCGCGAAAAAGGTATGGCAAAAGCAGCTAAGAAAGCTGACCGTGTTGCTGCAGAAGGTTTGACTGGTGTTTATGTTGACGGTAACGTTGCAGCAGTTGTTGAAGTAAATGCTGAAACTGACTTCGTTGCGAAAAACGCTCAATTTGTTGAGTTGGTAAACGCAACAGCTAAAGCAATCGCTGAAGGAAAACCAGCTAATAACGAAGAAGCTCTTGCTTTGACAATGCCTTCAGGTGAAACTCTTGAAGCAGCTTATGTGTCTGCAACAGCAACTATCGGAGAAAAAATCTCATTCCGTCGCTTTGCTTTGATTGAAAAAACAGATGCACAACACTTCGGAGCATACCAACACAACGGTGGACGTATCGGTGTTATCTCTGTAATCGAAGGTGGAGACGAAGCACTTGCTAAACAAATTTCAATGCACATCGCTGCTATGAAACCAACAGTTCTTTCATACAAAGAATTGGATGAGCAATTTGTTAAAGATGAGTTGGCACAATTGAACCACGTTATCGACCAAGATAACGAAAGCCGTGCTATGGTTGGTAAACCAGCTCTTCCACACTTGAAATATGGATCAAAAGCTCAATTGACTGATGAAGTGATTGCTCAAGCTGAAGCTGATATTAAAGCTGAGTTGGCTGCAGAAGGCAAACCAGAAAAAATCTGGGATAAAATCATCCCAGGTAAAATGGATCGTTTCTTGCTTGACAACACTAAAGTTGACCAAGCATACACACTTCTTGCACAAGTTTACATCATGGATGACAGCAAGACAGTTGAAGCTTACCTTGAATCAGTTAATGCTTCAGTAGTTGAGTTCGCTCGCTTTGAAGTTGGTGAAGGTATCGAAAAAGCTGCAAACGACTTTGAAGCAGAAGTTGCAGCTACAATGGCAGCAGCCTTGAATAACTAATAAAAAGTAAGGAAGCAAATCAGCTTCCTTTTCTTTTGTTGGAGGGGAACTTAGAGGAATCTCTTTGAAGGTAAACAAAAAGCCCCATACTTAGGGCTTAATGTATTTAGGAGACTATACTTCAAACTCATAGAGTGCTGTAGATAGATAACGTTCTCCGTTATCTGGTGCAAGCGCAAGGACTTTTTTACCTGCTCCAAGTTTTTTAGCGACTTCAATTGCTGCATAGATAGCTGCTGCAGAAGAAATACCGACTAAGAATCCTTCTTTTCCACCGATTTCACGGCCAAGTGCTAGAGCATTATCTGATGTTACACGAACGATACCATCGTAAGCTTCTGTATCAAGTGTATCTGGAATGAATCCAGCAGAGATACCTTGAATTTTGTGAGGACCTGGCTTTTCACCAGACAAGATAGCTGACTCGTCTGCCTCAACAGCAAAAACTTGAATGTTTGAGTTAGCAGTTTTAAGAGCATGAGAAACACCAGAAATAGTTCCTCCAGTACCAACACCGGCAACAAAGGCGTCTAAACCATCAGCTCCGAAATCAGCTAGAATTTCAGCTCCTGTTGTTCTTTCGTGAACCTCTGGGTTAGCTTGGTTATTAAACTGTAATGGTAGGAAACCATCACGCTCAGCAGCAATTTCCTGCGCTTTTGCAATCGCACCTTTCATTCCTTCGCTACCAGGAGTGAGGACTAGTTCAGCTCCATAAGCTTGGATAATTTTACGACGTTCCACGCTCATTGTTTCAGGCATAACGATAACAACTTTGTAACCTTTAGCGGCACCAACCCATGAGAGACCAATACCAGTGTTCCCACTAGTTGCTTCTACAATGGTAGAACCAGGTTTCAATTTACCTTCTTGTTCTGCTTTTTCAATCATGCTTAGGGCGATACGGTCCTTAACTGACGATCCTGGGTTAAAAGCTTCAAGTTTTACATAAACATCTGCTGCACCTTCTGGTACAATGTTATTCAATTTAACAATCGGTGTTCTACCGATGAGTTCTGTGATATTGTTATAAATTGCCATATTAGCACCTCTTTATATAAGATGCTACTAGTATAACGCTAACTTTAACTTTTGTAAAATATAGAAATCCTATCGGAGTGATAGGATTTTTTTATATCAATGATTCAAACCATTCATATTCAAACGATTATGATAAGCTAAGTCAAATAGATAGGTGTAAAGAGGTACAATATCAGTTTTCTTTGGAAATTCAAATTTGTGAGAATTAAAATGCTCATTGTGAGATTTTAAAAAGGCATTTTCTAAATAAGTAATCGTAATCTCACTATCATCAATCCCAAGTCCAGCAGTTTCCATTTCAACATTGACAATGTTCATGAGGAAAATTGATTTGATAGACATCTTCCGTCCGGTTGCCCCTTGTTTATCTGTAAAGATGATTCGGATATTTGTAAAGATAATTGAGTCACGAATGAGTTTATATCCGCTTTGAATTTCTTCATTTTCTAATAAATATTGTCCAAACTCCTTGGTAAGAGTTTCTTTACTTTGCTCACTGAAGTTTCCAGCGAGTCCCTGAATTAATCTTCCAAAAGCCATATGATATTTCCTTTCTTTACGATAGGTTTACAGGTACTTCAACTTCACGTAAACCTTTGTCAGTTAGAGTAACTTTTCCATTGAAAAATTCAATGAGATCAGCCTTGATATCGTCTTTCCTTTCTTTGTCAACGAAAATCATTGTGTCAACTTGGTCTGTAAAGTTTGTCTCTAATTCTATAAGATTATTCTCTTTAAGAAAATTACCGTATTCTTGATATTGGGCATAAGACATTTGAATGGAGATGCCAGCTTGCTCTTTGATTTCAATAATGCCAATTTCCTTAACTGCTAGAGCAACGCTACCAGCATAAGCGCGAATCAAACCACCAGCTCCTAGTTTGATACCACCAAAATAACGAGTAACTACCACACAGACATTAGTAAGGTTGTGATTCTCCAGAACTCCTAGCATAGGAACGCCAGCAGTCCCACTAGGTTCTCCATCATCACTAGTTCGCTTGATTTCACTACGCTCACCGACAATAAAAGCAGAGCAGTTGTGGGTAGCTTTATAGTGTTCTTTTTTGATAGCTGTGATAAAGTCACGAGCTTCTTCCTCACTATAGACACGTTTGGCATGACAGATAAAGCGTGATTTTTTGATTTCTTCTTGGACTTGTCCGTCCTCTTTTATAGTTCTGTATTCCATATTTTTATTGTACTAAAAAATAGCGTAAAGTTCTACATTTTACGAATAAAGAAATATGAAAGTAAATCCAAATTATCTCGGTCGCCTTTTTACCGAGCAAGAATTAAGTCATGAGGAGAGACAACAAGCAAAACAAATTCCATCCATGAAAAAAGAAAAGGGTCAACAATATTGTCAGCGTTGTGGTAGTCAGATAGAAGAAGAATGGCATTTGCCTATTGGTGCTTTTTATTGCCGAGAATGCTTGATTATGAAGCGAATAAGAAGTGATCAAAATCTCTATTATTTTCCGCAAGAAAGGTTTCCACAGCAAGATGTACTAAAATGGTCAGGTCAACTGACTCCATTTCAAGAGCGGGTATCACAAGGACTCCTTCAGGCGGTAGATAAGAAGGAGGCTACCTTGGTACATGCAGTGACAGGAGCTGGTAAGACAGAGATGATTTACCAAGTTGTTGCCAAGGTGATTGATCAAGGTGGAGCTGTTTGTTTGGCCAGTCCACGAATTGATGTTTGCCTAGAGCTCCATAAACGACTACAAAATGATTTTGCATGTGATATTGCGCTATTACATGGGGAGTCGGATCCCTATTTTCGTACTCCTTTGGTTATAGCAACCACTCACCAGCTATTAAAATTTTATCAAGCTTTTGATTTATTGATTGTGGATGAAGTAGACGCCTTCCCTTATGTTGATAATCCTGTACTTTACCATGCTGTCAATAATTGTGTAAAGGAGACCGGATTGAGAATATTTTTAACAGCAACGTCAACTGATGAGTTAGATAGAAAAGTTAAACAAGGGGAGTTAAAGCGTCTCAGTTTACCTCGTCGTTTTCATGGAAATCCTCTCATTGTTCCCAAGCCAATCTGGTTATCGCATTTTAATAGATATTTAGAAAAAAATGGCTTACCTCCAAAATTAAAACTTTACATTGAGAAACAGAGAAAGACGGCCTATCCCTTACTAATCTTTGCCTCTGAGATTAAAAAGGGAGAAAAACTAAAAGAAATTTTGCAGGAGAAGTTTCCGAATGAGAAAATAGGCTTTGTATCCTCAATTACGGAAGACCGATTAGAGCAGGTACAGGCCTTTCGAGATGGAGAGTTGACGATATTAATAAGCACAACTATATTAGAGCGTGGAGTTACCTTCCCTCGTGTAGATGTTTTTGTGGTGGAAGCCAATCATCAACTCTTTACCAAGTCAAGTTTAGTACAAATTGGTGGGCGAGTTGGAAGAAGCATGGATCGTCCTACCGGAGAACTGATATTTTTCCATGACGGACTCAATCTGTCCATTAAGAAAGCCATAAAGGAGATTAAGCAAATGAATCAGGAGGCAGGAGTATGAAGTGTTTATTGTGTGGTAAAAGCTTGCAAACAGAGATAACCTTTACTAACCTGCTCTGTTTTAAAAAGGAGGAGGAAATAGTCTGTGAATCCTGTATTTCGTCTTTCGAGAGTATCGGTGGTAATCATTGTCCTACTTGTTTTAAAAAAGGAATGTCAATCATCTGTCAAGATTGTCAATTTTGGTGTAAAAAAGGTGTAAAGGTTGATCATGTGGCTCTTTATTCCTATAATCAGGCCATGAAAGAATATTTTAGTCACTATAAATTTGATGGTGATTATCTTCTTAGAAAGGTATTTTCTGAGATATTGCAAAAAGAGTTAAAGAAGTATAAGGACTATCAGATTGTGATTGTTCCTCTGAGTGACGAGCGTTTTACAAGTAGAGGATTTAATCAAGTTGAGGGTTTGATAAAGGATACTGGGTTAGCATATCTGGATATTTTGGTTAAAAAAGAAGTTGAGGCTAGTTCTTCAAAAAATCGATCGGATCGCTTACTTGCAGAGTTTCCATTTTTATTGAAAGATGGAGTGAAGCCCCCAGAAAATATCTTACTCTTTGATGATATTTATACAACTGGAACTACCTTGAATCGTCTTAAAAGTATGCTTTTAGCAGCTGGTTGTCAGAATATTAAAACTTTTTCCCTCGCAAGATGAGGAAAAAGTTTGCAAAAAAAATATGAAAGCGTTATAATATAATTAGAAAAACAAATATGTTTAGAAAGAAGGTACTTATATGATTAAATATAGTATCCGTGGTGAAAACCTAGAAGTAACAGAAGCAATTCGTGATTATGTAGTTTCTAAACTCGAAAAGATCGAAAAATACTTCCAAGCAGACCAAGAATTGGATGCGCGTGTTAACTTGAAAGTTTACCGTGAAAAGACTGCTAAAGTAGAAGTAACCATTCCGCTTGGATCTATTACTCTTCGTGCAGAAGATATTTCTCAAGATATGTACGGCTCTATTGATTTGGTGACAGATAAGATTGAGCGTCAGATTCGTAAAAACAAAACTAAAATTGAACGTAAGAACAGAAATAAAGTATCTACAAGTCAACTCTTTACAGATGTTTTAGTTGAGGACTTAGATGTAGCACAACCAAAAGTTGTTCGTTCAAAACAAATTGATTTGAAACCAATGGATTTGGAAGAAGCTATCTTACAGATGGATTTATTGGGACATGACTTCTTTATCTATGTAGATGTTGAAGATGAAACAACAAATGTTATCTATCGTCGAGAAGATGGAGATATCGGTCTTCTAGAAGTTAAATAATCAAAAAAATTAGCCTTTTAAAGTGGTTTACACTAGTGTAAACCACTTTTTAGTTATGTGACTATTAGTCCGTCTCGCTCCGTGAGGTGCGAGACAAATAAACCATCCGCTATGCGGGTGCGCGTCGAAGGTTATACCAAAAAAACTCCAAACGCGATACAATAAAGGTGTTCAAGCCAATTGTAAAGCGAAAGGAGAAAACCATGGTACAAAAGTCTCATAGTTTATCACACACAAAGTGGCACTGTAAGTATCACATTGTGTTCACCCCTAAGTATAGACGAAAAGTCATCTATAATCAATATCGGAGTAGTTTAGGTGAAATATTTCATCGCTTGTGTAGTTATAAGGGAGTTGAAATTATCGAGGGTCACTTAATGCCAGACCATGTACATATGTTAGTAAGTATTCCACCAAGGATAAGTGTTTCGAGTTTTATGGGTTATTTAAAAGGTAAAAGTGCACTCATGATGTTTGACAAACACGCCAATTTGAAATATAAGTTTGGGAATCGGCATTTCTGGGCAGAAGGTTATTATGTGAGTACAGTAGGGCTTAATGAAGCCACGATAAGGAAATACATACAAGATCAGGAAAAGCATGATATAGCACTAGATAAATTAAGTGTAAAAGAATATGAGGATCCCTTTAGGGATAGTGGCAAGTAATACTCACACCTCTTTAAGAGGCAAGTGACGAGTCAAGAGCAATGAGGCTTGAACAACGTGAAAGCCAGCTTCTTTAGGCGCTGGCTGGTAATTTGGGCTTATAGCCCTGGTGTAAACCACCCGTTTGACGGGTGGTTATGATTTGGATGTTTTATTATTATTTGAAAATAGGGTTTCCTCTTTAAAAGTCGCTTTTTGGCTACATTTGTGGTATAATAATGCGCAAGAGGTTTGTAATGAAAAAAAATGAAATAAATCCCTTTTTTATGTATCTGATTGCTATAGTAACCTTTACGATTATGACCATTTTGATTGTGTTAGTAAAGGATAATCTTATCACTATAGCAAGTCTATTTTTATTTATCGTATTCTATGTTCTGCTATTTAATTTCCAGAAAAAATATTACAAAAAAACAGATATCGAGCAAATCCAGTATGTCAATCATCAGGCTACGGATAGTTTGAGTGCCCTCCTAGAGCAAATGCCTGTCGGGGTTGTTAAATTAAACATGGACAGCAGTGAGATTGAATGGTTCAATCCCTATGCTGAGTTAATTTTGACAACCGAGGATGGAGAAATTGATTTTCCTCAATTTCAAAAGATTTTGAAGAGTTCGATTTCTACTCCAGGGGCTTATGCCATTGTTGGGGAGAAACGTTATGCAGTGCATTTGGATAGAAATTCGGGTGTCTTATACTTTTTTGATGTTTCTGGTGAGTATGAGGCGACTGCTGAATTGGTAACAAGTCGTCCTGTAATTGGAATTATCTCAGTTGATAACTATGATGATTTGGAAAATGAAACGTCTGAATCAGACATTAGTCATATTAATAGCTTTGTTGCAAATTTTGTTTCAGAATTTGCTGGGAAACATGCCATGTTTTCTCGTAGAGTGAGCATGGATCGCTTCTATTTATTTACGGACTATACCGTACTTGATCACTTGATGCAGGATAAATTTTCTGTGATTGATATCTTTCGTGAGGAAGCTAAGCAACGAAATTTGCCACTAACGATGAGTATAGGAGTTTCCTATGGTGATGGGAATCATGACCAGATTGGGAAGGTTGCTCTCCTCAATCTCAACTTAGCGGAAGTTCGTGGTGGTGACCAAGTAGTTGTAAAAGAGAATGATGAAACCAAAAATCCAATCTACTTTGGAGGCGGTTCAGCAGCATCTGTTAAACGTACTCGGACACGAACTCGTGCTATGATGACAGCTATCTCAGATAAACTTAAAAGTGTCGATCGAGTTTTTGTTGTTGGTCACAAGAATCTTGACATGGATGCTCTTGGTTCAGCAGTTGGAATGCAGTTGTTTTCGAGTAATGTACTAGAAGATAGTTATGTGATTTATGATCCTACACAGATGTCTCCAGATATCGCTCGAGCGGTCAATTATTTGGAAGATGAGGGTGTTTCAAAACTTCTTCCTTTAAATCAAGCGATGACAATGGTTACCAAACGCTCCTTACTGGTGATGGTTGACCATTCTAAGACAGCTTTAACCTTATCCAAAGAGTTTTATGACTTATTTACCCAGACGATTGTCATTGACCATCATCGTCGTGACCAAGATTTTCCAGATAATTCGGTCATTACCTATATCGAGAGTGGAGCTAGTAGTGCTAGTGAACTTGTAACTGAGTTGATTCAATTTCAAAACTCTAAGAAGAAACGTTTGAGTCGTATTCAGGCTAGTGTTCTTATGGGAGGGATGATGTTGGATACTAAAAATTTCACCTCTCGGGTAACTAGTCGAACTTTTGATGTTGCAAGTTATCTCAGAACTAGAGGGAGTGATAGCATTGTCATTCAGGAAATTTCAGCCACTGATTTTGAAGAATATCGATTGGTAAATGAATTAATTTTACAAGGGCAAATGGTACAGCCATCAATCCTGGTTGCTCAAGCTTTGGAGGATAAAGAGTACGATACGGTTGTTATTAGTAAGGCTGCTGATGCTATGCTTGCCATGTCTGGTATAGAGGCCAGCTTTGTACTTGCTAAGAATAGTCAAGGAGCAATCTCCATTTCTGCGCGAAGCAGAAGTAAGATCAATGTCCAACGAATTATGGAAGAGTTAGGTGGCGGTGGTCACTTTAACTTAGCTGCGGCACGTTTGACAGATATGAGCCTGCAAGAAGCAGGAGATAAACTGAAAACAGTTATTTTTAATGAAACAAAAGAAAAGGAGTCAGAAGAATGAAAGTAATCTTTTTAGCAGATGTTAAAGGTAAAGGGAAAAAAGGTGAAATTAAAGAAGTGCCAACTGGATATGCACAAAACTTTTTAATTAAGAAAAACCTTGCTAAGGAAGCTACAGCTCAAGCTATTGGTGAATTGCGCGGTAAGCAAAAATCAGAAGAAAAAGCACATGCAGAGATGCTTGCAGAAGCGAAGGAAATTAAAGCAAAACTGGAAGCAGAAGAAACAATCGTTGAGTTTGTCGAAAAAGTTGGTCCAGACGGACGAACATTTGGGTCAATTACTAACAAGAAGATTGCAGAAGAATTGCAAAAACAATTTGGTATTAAAATTGATAAACGCCACATTCAAGTTCAATCACCAATCCGAGCAGTTGGTTTGATTGATGTTCCGGTTAAGATTTATCAAGATGTAACAAGTGTAATCAATCTTCGTGTCAAGGAAGCTTAATTTACGATTGGTTGACAATATTGTAAAAGGAAGGAAAGTCTGATGGCAGAAGTTGAAGAACTGCGTGTTCAGCCTCAAGATATCCTGGCAGAACAATCTGTTTTAGGAGCCATTTTTATTGATGAGACTAAACTCGTTTTTGTCCGAGAATATATCGATTCACAGGACTTCTTTAAGTATGCTCACCGTTTGATTTTTCAAGCTATGGTTGATTTGTCTGATCGTGGAGATGCTATTGACGCAACCACAGTTCGGACGATACTAGATAGCCAGGGTGATTTACAAACTATTGGAGGCTTGTCTTATCTGGTTGAGATTGTCAATTCAGTGCCGACCTCTGCAAATGCGGAATACTATGCTAAAATTGTAGCAGAAAAGGCTATGCTTCGACGCCTAATCGCTAAGTTGACAGAGTCTGTAAACCTAGCCTATGAAGCTTCTCAACCTGCTGACGAAATTATCGCTCGTGCAGAAAAAGGTTTGATTGATGTCAGTGAGAATGCCAATCGAAATGGCTTTAAAAATATTCGCGATGTATTGAATATCAACTTCGGAAATCTAGAAGCTCGTTCTCAACAGACTTCTGATATCACGGGTATTGCGACAGGTTATCGAGATTTAGATCACATGACGACAGGTCTCCATGAGGAAGAATTAATTATTTTGGCAGCTCGTCCTGCGGTTGGTAAGACAGCCTTTGCTTTGAATATTGCGCAAAATATCGGAACCAAACTAGACAAGACAGTTGCTATTTTCTCTCTGGAAATGGGTGCTGAAAGTTTGGTCGATCGTATGTTGGCTGCGGAAGGATTGGTAGAGTCGCATTCTATCCGTACAGGTCAATTGACTGAGGAAGAATGGCGCAAGTATACGATTGCTCAGGGGAATCTGGCTAATGCAAGTATCTACATTGATGATACACCAGGGATTCGGATCACAGAAATTCGCTCTCGTTCCCGTAAACTGGCTCAGGAAACAGGTAATCTAGGCTTGATTTTGATTGACTATCTTCAGCTGATCACAGGGACTGGTCGAGAAAATCGTCAACAAGAAGTATCTGAGATTTCCCGTCAGTTGAAAATCCTAGCAAAAGAACTCAAAGTTCCAGTTATAGCTCTTAGTCAGCTTTCTCGTGGTGTAGAGCAACGTCAAGATAAGAGACCAGTTTTGTCTGATATTCGTGAATCTGGATCTATTGAGCAGGATGCTGATATCGTAGCCTTTCTCTATCGTGATGACTATTATGAGCGCGGTGGTGAAGAAGAGGAAGGCATTCCAAATAATAAAGTAGAAGTGATTATCGAGAAAAACCGTAGCGGTGCTCGCGGAACGGTAGAATTGATTTTCCAAAAAGAATATAATAAATTTTCAAGTATTTCGAAGATGGAGGAACCAAGATGACAGACGCATTTACAGATGTGGCTAAAATGAAAAAAATCAAAGAAGAAATTAAGGCGCATGAGGGACAAGTGGTGGAAATGACCTTAGAAAATGGTCGTAAACGTCAAAAGAATCGTTTGGGAAAACTAATTGAGGTTTATCCATCGCTCTTCATCGTTGAGTTTGGAAATGTTGAAGGAGACAAACAGGCTAATGTCTATGTTGAATCTTTCACCTATTCAGATATTTTAACAGAAAAGAACTTAATTCATTATTTGGATTAAGGATAATCATGAAAGTGAGAAATACTCTCACTTTTTTCTTTTTCTTTCGAATGATATAAATGAGGTCAACCTCAAAAATCTAATTATTTGAAGGAGAATGCATGACATTTACTAAAGCAGGACATAAAAAGGGAACTTTTCTCAGAAAGACAGCTGTAGGCTCAGCTTCACTAGTTTTAGCAGGTATTTTTTTATTTAGTGGAGGAACTGTTCATGCCAACCAGGCAAACAATGGATCACAGGCGCGTGGAGATGATTATCCCTATTATTATAAAAATGGGAGTCAGGAGATTGATAAATGGCGCATGTATTCTCGTCAGTGTACTTCTTTTGCAGCCTTTCGTTTGAGTAATGTCAATGGTTTTGAAATTCCGGCGGCTTATGGAAATGCTAATGAATGGGGATATCGTGCTAAACGAGAAGGTTATCGCGTAGATCAGCGCCCAGCAATTGGTTCTATCGCTTGGGATACAAGTGGACAGTATGGTCATGTCGCTTGGGTATCCAATGTTTTTGGTGATATGATTGAAATTGAAGAATACAATTATGGAGTCAGAGAAAGGTACAATCGACGAACGGTAAAGGCCAATTCTATGACTGGATTCATTCATTTTAAAGATGTGGGGAATACTAGCTCAGGAAATTATCAGTTATCACTCGTATCTAGTGGGACACATGTTTTTACAGAAAAAGCAGCCATTATGGATCAGCCATCACTAACAGCAACGATTATCGATTATTACTATGCGGGAGAAAGTGTTCATTATGATCAAACTCTTGAAAAAGATGGGCATAAATGGATTAGTTATATTTCACGAAGCGGGAACAGACGTTATATCCCCTTAACTAAAACAAGTAGCTCTAAAAATGGTTGGGAAAAAGAAGGAACTGTTTGGTATTATTATGAAAATGGTCAGAAAGCAGTCGGTTGGAAGAAGATTAATGGAAACTGGTATCATTTGCAAGCTGATGGTACAATGACGACAGGCTGGTTAAAAGATGGTTCTAAGTGGTATTATCTGAAGTCGTCTGGCGAAATGCAGACAGGCTGGTTAAAGGATAATGGAACATGGTACTATCTTGAAAGCTCAGGTGCTATGAAGGCTAGCCAGTGGTTTCAGGTTTCAGGGAAATATTACTATGTGAATGCATCGGGAGCTTTAGCAGTCAATACGACTATCGATGGTTTCCAAGTTGATAGCAGTGGTGCACGAGTAGAAAATCCAGCATCATAAGTGTTATTCAGTATTTGGGCTCTTCCTAATGGTATTTTTCCCTGCTTTCCTTTATAATGGGTGTATGGACAAGAAAAAATTATTACTAATTGACGGCTCTTCAGTTGCTTTTCGGGCATTCTTTGCACTTTACCAGCAACTGGATCGTTTTAAAAATGCTAACGGTCTTCATACAAATGCTATCTATGGTTTTCAACTTATGTTGAATCATTTGCTAGAGCGTGTTGAGCCTAGCCATATCTTGGTGGCATTTGATGCGGGGAAGACGACTTTTCGTACAGAGATGTATGCAGACTATAAGGGTGGTCGTGCTAAAACTCCAGATGAGTTTAGAGAGCAATTTCCTTTTATTCGTGAGTTGCTAGACCATCTTGGAATTCGCCATTATGAGTTAGCCCAGTATGAAGCAGATGATATCATCGGGACTCTTGGTCGTTTGGCTGAAAAGGATTCATTTGATGTAACTATCGTCAGTGGAGACAAGGACTTGATCCAGTTGACAGATGAACATGCAGTGGTTGAGATTTCTAAGAAAGGTGTAGCTGAGTTTGAGGCATTTACACCAGAATATCTCATGGAAAAGATGGGCATCACACCAGCTCAGTTCATTGATCTTAAAGCCCTCATGGGAGATAAGTCGGATAATATCCCTGGTGTAACTAAGATTGGTGAAAAGACGGGTATCAAGCTATTGTTAGAATATGGCTCGCTTGAAGGTATTTATGAAAATATTGATGAGATGAAGGCATCGAAGATGAAGGAAAATCTCATTAATGACAAGGAACAAGCCTTCCTATCTAAAACACTGGCTACCATCGACACGAAAGCGCCGATTGAGATTGGACTGGATGACTTGTTTTATAGCGGTCCAGATGTGGAAAATCTTGGGAAATTCTACGATGAGATGGGCTTCAAACAACTCAAGCAGGCTTTAAATGTATCATCAGCTGATGTGGCTGAGAGTTTGGACTTTACTATGGTTGACAAATTCAGTCAAGATATGCTAAGTGCGGACTCCATCTTCCACTTTGAACTCTTTGGAGAAAACTACCATACAGATGACTTGATTGGTTTTGCCTGGTCATGCGGAGACAAGCTCTACGCCACAGACAATCTTGAACTTTTGCAAGACCCGATTTTTAAGGATTTTCTAGAAAAAACACCTCTGAAAGTGTATGATTTTAAGAAAGCAAAAGTCCTCTTAAATCGCTTTGGCTTGAATTTGCAGGCTCCTGCTTTTGACAGTCGCTTGGCCAAATACCTTCTCTCTACTGTCGAGAATAATGAAATTTCAACCATCGCTAGTCTCTACGGCCAAACTTATTTGATGGATGATGAGTCCTTCTACGGCAAGGGGGTCAAGAAAGCTATCCCTGAGCGAGAGAAATTCTTGGAACACTTGGCTCGCAAGGTTGCTGTGCTGGTTGAAACTGAACCTGTTTTACTTGAAAAATTAAGTGAAAACGGACAGTTAAACCTTCTCTATGATATGGAGCAGCCTCTGGCCTTTGTGCTTGCTAAGATGGAAATCGCTGGGATTAAGGTTAAAAAAGAAACTCTACTCGAGATGCAAGCTGAAAATGAGCTAGTCATTGAAAAGCTGACTCAAGAGATTTATGAATTGGCTGGTGAGGAGTTTAATATCAACTCACCTAAACAGTTGGGCGAACTACTTTTTGAAAAGCTAGGTCTCCCTATAGAATACACCAAGAAAACTAAGACAGGTTACTCGACAGCAGTGGATGTGTTAGAGCGCCTAGCTCCTATTGCCCCAATCGTCAAGAAAATTTTAGATTATCGTCAGATTGCTAAGATTCAATCCACTTATGTGATTGGTTTACAGGACTGGATTTTAGCTGATGGTAAGATTCACACGCGCTATGTACAAGATTTGACTCAGACAGGGCGTCTGTCTAGTGTGGATCCAAACTTGCAAAATATTCCTGTTCGCTTGGAACAAGGTCGCCTTATTCGTAAGGCTTTCGTGCCAGAGTGGGAGGATAGTGTTCTTCTCAGCTCGGACTATTCACAGATTGAGTTGCGAGTTTTGGCGCATATCTCTAAAGATGAGCACTTAATCAAGGCTTTCCAAGAGGGAGCGGATATCCATACCTCGACAGCCATGCGTGTCTTTGGAATTGAACGTCCTGAAGATGTGACTCCAAATGACCGTCGCAATGCCAAGGCTGTCAACTTTGGAGTGGTTTACGGAATTTCAGACTTTGGTTTATCCAATAACCTAGGTATCAGTCGTAAAGAGGCTAAAGCATACATCGATACCTACTTTGAACGTTTCCCTGGTATCAAAAATTACATGGATGAAGTCGTTCGTGAGGCGCGTGATAAGGGTTATGTAGAGACTCTCTTCAAACGTCGTCGTGAGTTGCCAGATATCAATTCGCGTAACTTTAACATTCGTGGTTTTGCAGAGCGTACAGCGATCAACTCACCTATCCAGGGTTCGGCCGCTGATATTCTCAAAATTGCTATGATCCAGCTAGATAAAGCCTTGGTTGCAGGTGGTTACCAGACTAAGATGCTGTTACAAGTACACGATGAAATTGTTCTTGAAGTGCCTAAGTCAGAATTAGCTGCTATCAAAAAACTTGTCAAACAAACCATGGAAGAAGCAATTCAACTGAGTGTTCCATTGATTGCTGATGAGAATGAAGGCGTGACTTGGTATGAAGCCAAGTAAAAAATAAATTAGCAGACAAAAAATCCCCTTTGAACAGTAACGTTCAAGGGGATTTTTGCTGAGAAAATTCTTTCAAGCAAAGATAAAATCGATTTTATCTAGCTAGTAGTAGAATTTATTTGATTTGTTTCTTTTGTTCTTTTTTGGCAAGTACTGGTAGAATCACACCTAATCCAATCAGAATAATTGGGGTTAAGATGTTTGTAAGAAGAGAGAATTGCCAAGCAGTTGGATTCTCAGCATAGTTAATTTTTGGAACCATACCAAGGATACAAGCAAAGGCTGTGAAGAGGAAGCACCAAGTACCGATAACAAAACCAAGCTTAGGATTGTTCACAAACTTGTATTCGGCATTTTTGTATGTCTTCCAAGCGCGATTGAGCATCATGTAGGCAAGGAATACCCAGAGGTAACGCATTGGCATTACGATAGAATTGAGGTTTGTCATCCATTTTACAAGTCCATCAATTTCCTGAATACCAAAAATTGGAAGAATGATGATAAGGCTAACGAGGACACCTGTAAGAAGGTAGCCGTTAATGAGGACACCCTTTTCAGTACGTTTACGAAGCCAGCTTGGGATGTAGTTTTCATCAGCATTATTGAGAAGGATTTGTAATGGTGCATCAATAGAGAAGGCAAGTGCCGCGATTTGTCCGACCATATTTGTAAGAGCATAGATCACGACAAAGAGGTTTCCAACTCCCCAAGAATTTCCTAACATTTGGAAGGCTTGATAAGCACCATTACGCATGAGGTCTTCAGGGATATTATTGCCATCAAATAGCATTCCCATTGCAACTGAACCAAGGATAGCAGAGAGACCTACCATGATGGCCATGACAATCATACCTTTTGGAAATTCTTTTGCAGGATTGCGAGTTTGATTCACATAAGGGGAAATTTTTTCACAACCACCAACGGCAAAGACTAGTAGTGAGATGGTTGTAAAATAAGAAAAATCAAAGTTTGGAATGTAGGTGCTCAGTTGATCCATGTGCGGAGTCGCAAACTGGATGTCTGGTTTAATGAAAGGCAGACCGACTGCCAAAAGCACGAAGAGTAAAGACATAATCAGCATAGCACTTCCTGCCAAGCTACCGATGACTTTTAGAGTTGCCAATCCCTTTGTAGAAAGGTAGAGGAAAAGTCCAAAAATTAGTAAGCAGAGAATAACAATCCAGTGGATGTCAATTTGTTTTAGAAATTGTCCGTTACCTTGCAAGGCCCATCCAAGCGGAATCAGGATCCCTTGTGGTTTTTGTGCGAGGTAAGGAATGTGAACAACCCAGTAAGTCCAAGCAGCAAAGTAGGCGAGACGTTTGGTTGATGTTTTTTCAACCCAGTCACTCACACCACTTCCGCTTTCCTTAAAGGTAGAACCTAGTTGTCCGACAATGAGGGAATAAGGGATGAAGTAGAGTGCGAGGATTAAAACCCAAGATACGACGACGGAAATTCCCTGTTGAGAATAGTTGTTGACGACGTTTCCTAGCCCCCAAACCATGTTGAAGGCAATCAGAGAAACCATCAGCCAATTAAGTTGGTGTTGATCTTTTTTCATAATGTCTCCTTTTCTATTAATTTCAGTATATCATGTTTTTTTGAAAGCGCCTAACAAAATCCGAAATTTCCTATAAAAAATGTAGGGGGAATTTATCAGCTGGAGTTTGTAATTGAGTAAAAGTTATACACAATCTGTGGATAACTTTGTAAAATAAAAAATTGTTTTCTAAATGTTAGTTTAGAAAAAAGAGATAGAATGTGTGAGTTGAGTACTAAGCTAGTCAGTTATAAAGACTGATAGAACAGGATATTACGGTGTTTAACTTTAGAATGTAAAAAAATGGTTGAGAGAAATCGTTTGGAAGTACATGAAATTGATTTGAAAGTTAATTGAAAGTTATACACAATCTGTGGATAACTTTGTGGAGGATTTGGTATAAATCAGAAAATCCCCTTGTACATGACAAAGGGATTTGAACTATCAGTGATTTGGTAACCAACTGAGGGTAAAGTTGAGATTTTGGGCGTTTAGCAAATCCTGGTGACCAATACTCTGAACTTCTTTTCCGTCAAGATGACAGTCTTGTACAAAGTGGAAGTGTTCATGATTTTGCTGAGTACGAACATCCAACCACTGATCTTTTTCTGCAAGATAGACACGAAGGTGATCAAATAGCGGAATCCCAAGGTCATAAATAGCTTTTCCTGGGCAGGTTGGGTAAAGCCCAAGAGTGGACCAGACATACCAAGCCGATAAACTGCCGTTATCCTCATCTCCTGGATAAGCATCCCAGCCAGCTCGAAAGGCTTTTTGACGGAGAGGCTTGATTAAGAGACTGGTATATTGGGGATAATTACTGTAGCGGAACAGATAAGGGATGTGGAAACTTGGTTGGTTTGAAATGGCTAGTTGACCAAATGGCGCTGTTGCCATTTCGCTCATCTCGTGAATTTCATATCCATAACCCGTCGTTTCAAAGAGTGGGAGACTTTGACAAGATTTTAAGAGATAGTTGCTAAAGGCTTCTTTTCCACCCATGAGTTGACTAAGTCCAGAAATATCGTGTAAGACACCGAGACTGGCTTGGATGGCTGAACACTCAGCATAATCACGGCCCCAACTATAAGGAGAAAAGTCAGGACGGAAGTTGCCATCTACATCACGCGCCCTCATATATCCTGTCTCAGGATCAAATAGATTCTGATAGTTTTTAGAATAGTGGGCATAGGTTTGTGCCAGCTCTTTTTGACCCAATTTTGCTGCGCAGGTAGAGATACAAAAATCACTGTAAGCATAGTCTAGTGTGTGACTGACACTTTCATGGAAGTCTGTGGATAGGTATCCTAGCTTTTGGTACTGGGCCAGGCCGTGTCGTCCGTTGATAGCTTTTGGATCTGCCTTGGTCGCAGTTTCAAGCATGGCTTTGAGAAATTCCTCCTCAAGTTCAGGAGCCATGTTTTTGCAGGCGCTATCTGCAATAAGACCATCGATCAAAGTACCAGGCATCATGCCTCGTTCGTCAGGAGCCAGCCACTTAGGGAGGTATCCGGTGTCACGGTAGCTATTGAGGAAGCCTTCGAGAAACTGGCGATAGTATTCCGGAATAATCAAGGCAAAGAGTGGGAAAGAAGTGCGGAAGGTATCCCAAAAACCATTGTTGGTAAAGAGAAGACCTGGTTTAACTGTTCCTGAAGCGAGGTCCATATGGATGATTTCGCCCTGCTCAGTTACCTCGTAGAAGGTTTGAGGGAATAGAAAGAGTCTATAAAGACAATGATCAAAAAATGCTTGGTCTACTGACCCAGTTTCTACGACATCAAAGCGACCTAGAAGATTTTCCCAACTTGTCTTGGCGTCTTGTTTTGTTTCTTCAAAATCCTGTTTAGGAAGATTAAAGAGGGCCTGTTCTTTGGAAATAAAGGAAGTTGCTAGTTGAACTTGAGTTTCCGATCCGTCTAAGTCAATTCGCCAGTCCTGTCCCTCTTGCGTAATAGAAAGGATTTCTACAGAAAATCCGAGAGCAGTATACATGACGAGGGGACGTTTATTGGTTTCGGTTTCACCTTCTTGTCTCAGGGCCAGAGTTCGCTGATCGACTTGTTCAACTGTCAGTTCATCTGCTGCGTGAAGATAGAGGGAGAGTTCTTTTCCCTGTGTCTGTCTTAGTTGGGCAGAAGCACCGTAGCAAGTAGGAGTTAACTGAGTTTCAATCTGATAACGCTCAGAAAAAATTTTGAGATAATGGGGATTGAAAATAGCACGACCAAGGTTATAGGAAGACTGACGATGGAAGAGAGTGTCACCACTGATTTCTCCTGTAACAGGAGTCAGTAGTAACCAAGAATAATCGCCAATCCAAGGACTAGGCTGGTGGGTTAGTCGAACACCCTGAAATATGGGAAGATGGGGATCAAAAAACCAAGAACCTTCCTGGTCACTAGTTTGTGGAACGAAGTAATTCATCCCAAAAGGCACTCCAGTGTATGGTAGTGTATTACCTCGTGAAAATGCATGTTTACTGGCTGTTCCAAAACGCGTATCAATGGTTTCAAGTATGGGTTTCATAGCAGTTCCTTCAGTAGTTTTCTACATTATATCAGAAAAAGGAGACTTTTAGAAAGCGACTTCAAAATATAACAATTTTGTAGAAAAATGAGCCTTTTGACAAAATAAATCTCACAAAACACCGTTGTTATTGGCTTTTTGCTTTGTCTTGAAGCGTTGATTTTTGAATTTGCTCCCCTTTTTGCTCCCCTTATAGTGCTTTTAGTGCAGCTTCGTAGAATGATACTGCTTTTTTTGCGTTCTCTTTTGAGAGGTGGCTATATGTGTCCATGGTCATTGATAAAGTTGAATGACCTAGGCGGTGCTGGAGTTCCTTGTAAGGTATTCCAGAGTTAAGCAGTAAACTAGCGTGAGTATGACGGAAACCATGAAAACCTATATTCGGAACATCAGCGTGTTTAAAATGTGTTAGTAATCTTTTTTTAAGTTTTACGATGCTAGTATATTCATGAATGAAGTCAGAAAATACTACACTTTCACGTTGTCCGATCTTCCAGGCCTCTTTAGTTTGGCGTAGTTTGTACTGCTTCAGCATGCTAACAGTCTCTTGATCTATATCTATATCCCGATAACTAGACTTTGACTTTGGGCTGTTAATTTCTAAATACCGATTTAGTGTTTTGGTGACGTGTACAATGGCATTATCTAAATCTATATCAGACCAAGAAAGGGCTAAAGCTTCATTGATACGACAACCAGTAGCAAGTAAGAACTTATAGAGCGTTACATCATAGTAATAACGATATTTACAACTATCTAAATTATCAAGATAAACAAGAAACTTTTTTAATTCTGGATTATCAAAGTGTTTTACTTTTTTTCGCTTTGCTTTCTGAGTGTTACGAGGTAAAACAACATCACGGGCAGGATTGGACGGTATCGCTTGCATGGTTACGCCATACTGCAAGATACGTTTGTTTAAAGCGTGTATCATATCATAGTGTAGAAAAGCCCCTTTTTCCCCTCTATTTGCCTTGTCAGCAAGTTTGTTGATAATTGACTGGATAAGTGGAGTAGTGAGT
Source organism: Streptococcus infantis (assembly GCF_047463635.1). Taxonomy (GTDB): domain Bacteria; phylum Bacillota; class Bacilli; order Lactobacillales; family Streptococcaceae; genus Streptococcus; species Streptococcus infantis_W. Next base: position 4,517 of record NZ_JASHDL010000011.1, on the reverse strand, counting down.
TTGTCGAGCTTGTAAGCCCCGAAAATCGGCAATATATGATTATCGATTAGCTTTCTAACATTGCCTTGAGTGTTTGGCTTAACAGTATTTTTATAACTTTCCCACCAGAGAGTGGCTAATTCTTGATAGTTTTTTATGGTACTAGCTTTTTGTCTAGTACAACCGTCTTTCTGAAAAGCAATTTTTTCTTGAGTAGCTTTCTGTTTAACTTCCTTTTGTGTCCGCCCTGTTACCTTAGTTTTAACTTTCTTTCCTGTTATCTGGTCAATTCCTAGATATACATTAGCACGGTAAACTTTACAACCGTCTTTTTTTATAACTTCAGTTATTTTCATGATGATAAACCTTTCTAAAATACATCAGCAGGCAAGCTATTATTAAAAAGGTTTTAGATTGTGGTTTATATCATGCTAGGGCTTCACAGATTACCCTGTATTCAATTTTAAAGAGTCAGATGGTAAATAATACCAGAGTATGAAACAAGGCAAATATGGGGCTAATATTGCCCGCTATTACATATCATCAAAGAGCGAAAGTTGGTTATTATCAGCTTGTTTTTCAAGTTCTTTCTGTTTATTTTTCAACTCTTGTATACTTTCACGAGGAGTAGGGAGATTCTCCGGCATGGTTGTTCCGAGTTCTTTCATGGTATTTCTAATGGTTCGGCCTACGTTGAAATGGGTATCATTTGCGAGATCTTCGCCTTTTATGTTTCTACGTCGTAGAACTTCGTCGGTCTGAGTGGCACGGAATAAATTAGCAGCTAATTCAGCACTCCCCATAAAATCCAGAATATGCTCCCCTTCGTTTAGTTCTTTGAGGTTATGGATATCCTGCATAGTCAATCCACCATATAACCCCTGATATCCTGAGTTGTGAAATCGGCCAAAGTTTTTAACGCCAGCATTGCCAGCGGATTCGGCTAATGATTTGTTGTGGCGTTTAATTTCATCACGAATAGCTATTCGTTTTTGATCTTCGGTCAGTCGATTAAAATCATCGTGTAATTCTTGCTGACGAGTTTTAATAGCAAAATATGATTGCCCTAGTGCAATGACTTCTTTTCTAGGATCGCCATTTTGTACAATTAAATAACAGGCATAGCGTGATAGTTTAATATCTGCAATTTCTCGCGTTCCAAAATTAAGTTGTACAGTTTTGTTGACGTCAACAAAATTGGTAACCACGCGCTCTCCGGAGTTTTCACAGGCTATTTTTGCTTTGTCTATAACTTGGTTAAAGTTACGCCACTCCATATATTCTAGAATGGTTTGTAGTTCTCTGGCATACCAAAATTCTACTCCATTTTCGTCTATATGTTTGATATTTTCAAAAGTTAATTCATCGTACTGTTGGAGTTCCATAATAAAGTATCCTTTCTAAAATATTGTTAGCAGTTAAGTTACAAGCCTAGTATGGGATTGTTTGTGATAGGTGCTTTTGATATAATGTTTTTTGTCATCGGTTACCGATTACGTTCCTTACGGTTCGTGAGAGGAGGTGAAACTAATGAACCTTATCCCAGAGCTCGCTTTTACCATTATAGCGGATGTTATAGCAGGAATTATCTTGTATTTCGTCTGCAAATGGCTAGATGGTAGGAAGTAAACCGAGTGACTAGCCTAAAAACACCCGTTAAATCTATAAGATACGTCAAAAAAGCCCTTAACTACTGCAATAGTTAGGGGCTTTGGTGTTCTAATGAACCTTATCCATTAAGTTCATTCTAGCATACAAGCCCCAATATTTCAAGAGTTTTATTTTGTTAGAGTGTATTAGCTCCCTTTTAGACGTGAAAACATTTAAAATTATCAAAGCTTACCGTTTTTAGAGTGTATTAGAGAGCATTGAACTCCGAGAAAGCACGCGCTGCAGGATTGTTGGATATTGTGGCGCGTGGGTATGCTATAGGTCGTATAATCGGCACTTTCGGCTACCCTAAAAGAAAAATAGTAGTGCTAAGGTTTGCTATTGGCGAATATGGGGGATTTTTATCTCCCTCTCATAGCTAATAATTCAATAGTTTTACCTATATTTTCTTGTTCAGTTTCTGTTAGTATGCTCCATAAAGCTATAAATTTTTGTAATCTAGCAGGGAGAAATAGAAACGAGCTATAAAAGTCTTCACGGTGTTTTACAACTATTTCGGGAGGTACGGCAGTATTTTTATAGCTTTCATAAAATTGTTTATCAATATACTCATAAAAATCTTTTGTTCTTTCTCCGATTAGCTCTTTTATCTCTTGAGTGAGGAATGTATCAACATCAGGATAGTTTGAAAAAATTGTTTTATCCAATGCTTTTTCTAATTCTCTATGCTCACTATACCCCAACAGATATCCAACGCTTACCCCGAAGAAGTCAGCTAGTTGCTGGGCTTTTTCTGGTTTAATTTGGCGTTCCTCGTTTTCCCATCGCAATACGGTGATTTTAGATACAGAAATTTCATCAGCTAATCCTTGTTGGGTTAGCCCTTTTTGTTTTCTCAGTTCTTTCAATCTATTCATAATTTATCACACCTTTCACAGATGATTATATCTGATTTTTATAAAAGTATCAAGAAATGATACAAAAAATTCTAAAAAACAGTTGACAATTAACCAAAACGGATATATAATAAAACGAAAGTTATCCAAATTGGATACCACTCCCTCCAACCTTTCACACTTTCAATCTATTCATGGAGGGGGATTTTTTAGAAAGGGGGAAAGCTATGAATAAACTACGAGGCTATCGGGTTATGTTAGGATTAACTCAGCAACAAATGGCGGACAAGCTAAAAATTTCTTTGCAGTCGTACAACAACAAAGAATTAGGTAAAACGCCATTCAATGACAAAGAACGTCTAGAGATTAAGTCAATGGTTGCAGAAATCAAATCAGATATAACCATAGATGAACTATTTTATAGCTAGAAAGGCAGGCAAGCAATGAAGAGGAACTACACAAGGGTCATCGATGAAATGCGAACTACTCACGGGCTGAACTTGGTAGCTATTGGCCAACGGATAGGCATAGATCCCCGAACAGTTGGCAAATGGGCACAGGGCAAACATAAGCCCAACAAGGAAAGCAGAAAAAGACTAAACAAGTTATACAGAGAGGTCAAGAAAGACATGACAACACAGCAAAAAGATTTATGTGATTTTTTTGGGAACTTCTATCCCAAAGGAGAACCACACAACAAAAAGGAAGTTTTGGAAGTTGTAACAACTCAACGATTTGGATCTAAACACTTTGATGTTTATGGAGACATTCAAAATCCGTTATTTGTAGCGGTAGAGGTTGCTGAGATGATTGAAATTCAAAACACCACGGATTTACTAAAACGGGTAGATGATGATGAAAAGCTGACCTATGTAATATCTAGGGCAGGTCAAAAAAGAGAAATGAATATGCTGACAGAGTTCGGAGTCTATGAAGTTTTATCGCAGTCACGCAAACCACTAGCAAAAGAGTTTAAAAAAGTGGTCAAGCACATTCTGAAAGAAATCCGACTAAACGGCTACTACATGGATGGGGAACTGGTGGAAGAACCACAGACCACTATAAAAGCCCCTGACACATTGGCAGAGGCAGAGCGGTATTATATCGATACACTAGCCAAAGCCATTGCAGAGGCTCAAAATATGGACGAGAAGAGCCGTCTGACAAGCAAGCTAACCCGATTCATGCAGGAGGTAGAACCACAATGGAATTAGTCTACATGGACGGCAAGAAAGAGCCGTATACACTGAGCAGTATTGTGGCAGAATGTGCAGAAATCAAGCACAGACATTTGAAGATTTTGCTGAATAAGCACCGAGAGGATTTTGAAAGCTTCGGAAAGGTGCAATTTAAAATTTCACCTTCAGAAAGTGGGCAAAATGTACGGGACTATATTTTAAATGAACAACAAGCAACATTGCTGATCACTTACTTACGAAATACTGAACCTGTACGGCAGTTCAAAATGAACCTAGTCAAAGCCTTCTTTGAAATGCGTGAGGAGGTTTCTAAGTTTCGTATGCAGAGGGCGCTAGAAAAGCCAAAAAGAAAAACCTTGCATGACAGTATAGAGACTTGGAGGAATGCACCCAAGCATGCACACAGTACCATGAACAACCTGATACTGAAGGCAGTGACCGACAGGAACGCTAAGCAGTTAAGGGAAGAACGTGGGGGCTATAATGGCATCGATAGCTTGACCAGTGACGAGCTAGAGCAATACCAGGCATTTGAGGATATGGTAATAGCCATGATTTGCTTGAATATGAGTTATCAGGAAATTAAGTCCCTGGTATTCAGAAATAAAAAAACACGCCATAGAAGCGCGTGAGAGCAACAAAAAAAGGCTTAGCAATAACCACACCGCAGAGCCTTTCACACTAACACTAAAACGAATTTAACAAAAAGCAGGCAAGCTATTATCAAAGAGGTTTTAGTAAAGATTTATAACTAGATTATAGCATATCTAGGACATTTTGACCATACGGAGAGAGCCAACTCTTAAAACTGGTACTTTCTCACGCTTTCAAA
>NZ_JASHDL010000010.1:0-80162 GCF_047463635.1 Streptococcus infantis | reverse complement strand
GGTTTTAGGAACTTTGACAACTTTAAGAAACGAATTTTCATCGCTCTGAATATAAAAATGGAGAGGACAACGATTGTCCTCTCCAGATGTTAGCTTTTATTCAACCCACTACAGTTGACAAAGAGCCTCTTATTTAATTCTTAAAGCCTTGATAGACTTGATGAATGGTTGAAAAGAGTATTGAATGAATTGAGTTAATAACAATCATGATAGGTGAGTTGATCTTTTAATTTTAGCCAGTGCGAGATTAAGTGCATAGTGTAATGTTTTATCATTTGTTATAAAAAGAATAACGAAATAATAAACACCACAAGAGACAACTGTCGATAGAACCATGAATATCATATTAAGATTTACCGTAAAGGAGTCAACTTGGAAAAGCGTTTTAAAAACTAAATAAATAGGAATAAATCCAAGTGAGACAATAATGTAACGTATTAGAGTCAAGAAAATTTCTTTCAAATCATGCAATTTATGTTTCTTGATAAAATAAATTTCTAGTAGTACTACGATAATTTCTGCAATAATAGTAGTACTGATGTAATATTCTGGTAAGAAAATATTATTGAAATATAAGAGACAGTTAAATAAAATATTGATCCCACCACCAATAAAGTAAAAAGCAGTTAACCGATTTTCGTGATCATTAATGAATATAATTTGTCTACCAAGAATCAACTCGATTGCCCATATAATGCTCCTAAAAGCGAATAGGCTAGTAACGATACCAGCTTCAAGATACTTCTCAGATGAATAGATAACCGTTGCATACTTACCTAAAATCATGATTCCAATACTAGTTGGAATTGTAAGGAAATAAAATAATGATGCTGCTTGATTTACAAGGCTCTTATAAGAATTGTAATCTTTTTTTCCAAGATAATATCCTAGACGCGGGACACTTACGTTAATAGCTCCACCCAGAACACCGGCAATCAACATGACAATGTTGGAAGCGATGGTATAATAAGAAACGTAGTTTTCATCAGGTCCCTTGGTGATGAACAACCTATCAAGCAAAGTATAGAGCATGCTGGAATTTGCTAATAGCAGCATGGTCAAGAGTGGTTTAGATGCTTTTACTAACTCAAGGAAGCCAATCTTGACAAAGGAAACTTCTCTCTTGATCCAAAGAAAACTAAGTAAATAATTCAGTACAGTTGTTGCACTCATGACAATTGCATATGGAACAATATCATCCGCTGTTTTTACAAAGGTGAAGATGGTAACTAGCATAGTAATTCTAATAATCAACGTCTTGTAAAGTATGAAGGAATAATTTTCATAGGCTTCATTCATCCACTCAATATTGAGAAATTGAAATAGCGCTTGTGTACCTAAGATATAGTAGAGAACTTTAAGATTCTCAATACTAGTATCCAAGAAGATGAAGGTGAAGTAGATACCAGTAGTAAAGAGAGAAGTAAAAACAGAGATATAGAATAACTTAGAAAAGACATAATTGATCTTATTCTTATCATCCTTAACCTTACTGATAGCTCGAATCCCATAATTGTATATTCCAAAGGCAGCGAGTGGAATAACAAAGCTGGCCCATGTATTAGCAGTATTAAAATATCCGTAGTTAGATTTACTTAGAATCCGCGTCAAATAAGGATTAGTTATCAGCGGAAAGACGATATTAAGAATATTAACTAGCAAGCTAGCCAAAGCATTGACTTTTATATTTTTCATTACACTTCCTTTCTTAACTGTAAAATGCTCTCCCGTATTATATCATATTCTAGCTTTTTAGGATAAAATCTTAAAATTGAATAGGTTATACTAGACGAGACAGAATTTATAAAGTCTTTTACACTAAAGTAGAAGGGAGATACATATGTCTAGAAAACTTGTTGTATGTTCAACTGGAGAAGGCAAGGATTTTCCTATCCAGTTGGTAACTTTTCTTCGACTCATTACAGTGGCAAAAGAGTCTATACTCTAATATAATGTCATACTGTCCTTCAAAATTGACATAATCTACAAGCTATACGTAGCTACACCTAGTAGATTCTTATTTAAATTTTTAACAACTTGAAGATTTTCTTCAAAGTTTTTATATCTAGTTATACCATACTCTTCTACAAATAAAATGTTGTCAGAATCTAGTACAGACTTAATGTTATTTAAATTTCCAATGACAATATTTTCTGGTAAGGCTTTAGCATATTGCTTAGAAAATTTATCAAAAACATTTTTATTCGTTGCTATCACTAATAAGTTCTTATTTCCATTCTTATATTGTATAACATCTTTAAAATTAGCTACATTATCTAATTTCACTACAAAATCTACACCATATTTTTCATAATCTCCAGCTCTATTAATAGTTGGATTAAAAATATACGCTGCTACGTTAACAAATATTACTAAAAACAGAGCTCCAATTCCGAGTATAATCACACGAATGAATAAAGTAACTTTATTTACTCCAGATTCTATGTCATTTTTTTCAAGTTCTTTTGAATAAACTGTCTCCAATTTTTCAATTGTGACCCCAGAGTATGTCTGTTTATATTTATCAATCAAATAATCCAATTTCTGTTCAATAATATCATTCGCCAATTTACTTGGTGTTAATATTTTTACTGTAATTCCCGCATTATTTAATAAGGAATTTACTTCTATCTTTTTGTTCCAAAAATCAAAATTTGAGTTTTTAAGTGTAACCTCAGATGTCAGTAATTCTGACGCAATTTTTTTCATATCTGATTCTGATTGGTCATTGAACAAATAAGCTCCATTTAAATTGGCTTGAATCAAACGTCCATAGAAATCACTATATCCTCCAATTGTGTTACTATTAGGAGTTTTAGTTTCATCTTCTGGCGCTATGATTTTATACGAAAGATAACTAGAATAATTACTAGCATCCTTTACAACAGACTTTGTTGTAAGTACTTTATATGAGTATGGAATAGCTAAACAAAGAAATAAAACTATTAGTGAAACCAGATTTAATACTCTTCTCTTATAAATATTTGCAAATAAATCTGCAATCGAATAATTATCAAACATTATACATCTCCTTTATTATCAACTGTGTATTTTAATTTTCTTTCTATTAGGGTTGCTACAAAAAAGATAACAAAAATAATTCCCCAATATTGCAATGTAACTAAATTAAAGAAGCTCTCTGTAAAGCCTCCTCTCGGCATAAAGAATAGATTATTTAAAATTAATAACGTAATACCGAATAATAGTACTCCAGATTTATAAGCTGATTTTATCATAAATATGAAACCTATTCCCATTAGAATACTCAACAGAAATAGTCCAAGCATTCCATAATCAGTATACATTTCCATTATATAGCTTCCACCTATGCCATGACCTGCCAAATAATCCTGTTTCAAAACAATATACGAAATATTGTGAGCGTATCTGTCACTTTCAAGAGCTAATTCTAGACTATTATTAGCACTAGTAAAGGGAGTTCCACCAAATAAAATACCTAAATTCCCTCTAGTGATATACTCAATTATAGGACTAAATGTATAATTTCTAAACTCTTTTATTGGTAAATTACTTCCATATAAGTATCCCCTTGCTAAAACACCAAAGCTAGTTCCTTGTTTATAGATAAAATCTAAAAAAAGTTCAGAAATACTCATATTCCCAATCCCTGCTCCATCACGGGCATAATTCAAAAATCCCATAACAAGCATCATGATAGGAGCACCTATATAGAACATAGCTTTTTCTTTTACACCTATCCATATCCCTTTTTCTGTTTGATTTCTCATAAAATAATAAATAAAAGAAAATATCAAACTTAATACAAATGGATTTCTAGTTCCTATTAAAAGATTAATCACATTTCCAACGACAAACATACCTAACACTATTGTTGAATGACGTTTGTTGGGCTTAGTAGCTAAATAGATACACATGGCATAAACTACAAACGTTGATAATGTATAGGTAAAATAAGGTAGCTCGCTTTTGAAATCTGCATAATACTCATAATATGATACATTTACTCTATACATTAGCCGTTCGATTAACCTAATTAAATAGAACGGATATGAAACTAGAAATACTGCTAGAGATACTTTTCTTATACTATTTATAAATAATATAGATTTTTGAGTTTTATAGCCCTCTTTTTTATTGTTTTCTTTTTTAGAAATTAATAAACCTCCTATTGTTAATCCAATAATAGAAACAATAACAGCCAAAAATGAAAATCTATAGACATCTTCCTGATAAGTATTTATCAACCCCTGCTTGAAATAATCTATGGTTGGTCTAGACACTAAAAATAGAAAAATTGTAATGTAAAAAATAAGGTGGATTATATAATACTTTATATTGTTAAAACAGTATAGGATACTACTTATAATAAGCATAACTAAAGTTATCAATAACGTAATAATCGAATTGTTATATATATATGCAATACCCAAAAAAATAGTTATAACATAGCTAAATAGCGTAATTAGATAATACACTCTTTTCCAATCTAATATCAAATACTCACCTCATTCCTCTACACAGTAATTAAAAAACATCCCCAGTAGAAACAATACGTTTCTTAAAATTATATAGGTACTCTGATAATTCTAACTCTATCATTTCTACTTCCTCCCTGTATTTATCATCTCTATTGTAAACTTGTAAATTATTCACAGAAATAGCTGGGTTGAAATACTCAAACTTTGCTTTATGATGGACAGAATCTATACCGATGAAATTTTCTATATCTTGTTTTGTTTCCTCATAATTCAAAACCAAATCCTCAAAATTTAATCGTAATGCTAAAGTATTTGTTTTTTTCTCATTTTCTCTCATCATTTTGTAATAATTACAAAATTCCTTAACATCGGTTGGATATGGCACCTCTTGATTTCTTGGCTTCCAAAAGTATTTATTCATTATAAATACATCCCGAGGATCTCTAGAAATTATTATTGGAAATAACTCTTCAATTTTATAATTATCAATTATATTAAGATTATGGGGCAATAAAAGCTGATCTAGGACTATATACTCTTCTTTATCCGAAATTTCTTTTATTACATTCAAAATAAATTTTCTACTTTTTTCATAGAAATCATCCGACGCTACCATACTCATTTCTAATTGCACTTGTTTTGGCTTTGTTGTCTTTTTAAAGATAATTCTCTTTATAACTCTCATAAGCCAGGCAATTTTTGAAGGTTTTTGATGATAATACCAAATCCCCTGATATTTACTAGTTATTATAGAATCCAAATAAGATTCTACCACATTCATGAAGTTATGCGATATTTTATCTTTATAATCAGCTATTCCCCAACCATCATAATGATACAACTTTTCCATGAGTTTTCTAAAATTCTTTATGGCTTCATCGCTTCTTATAGCATTATTATTATATAGTAATTTATATTCTAAATCAAATAATCCATCGGGTGCATATAAGAATACATACTCAAAGTCTGAATTTTTTGTGTTTATTCCTTCATATTCTTTTAATAAATCTGTCACAGCAGAAGATCCACTTCCCATATAACTCATAGGAACTATGATTTTATCCATATTTTTATCATCCTATAATTCTTTAATGATTTTTTTTATACTAGCAACTTGTTTATCTAAGGAAAATTTATCTACGTGTTCTCTACACACTTCCGACTTAATTATTCTATTTTCCTTATTTTTACTAAGTTCTTCTACAATATAATTGGTGATTTCTTCATTGTTGTCTGAAACAAAGCCACATTTTTGAGAATTATATAGTTCATTTGTTCCCCCTACAGGTGTACTAATGAATCCCTTTCCCAAAGCTAAACTTTCGACTAAAACAGTAGGAAAGCCCTCTGCTTCTGATAATAAAATGACATAAGAAGATTTTTTTATGTATGGATACGGGTTTTTAACATAGCCCAACATAAAAACATTGTTCTCTAATTGATTATCAAGTATAAATTTATTAACGTATTCCTCTAAATCGCCTTTGCCTAATAGATATAATTTTTTATTGGGAATCCTTTCAACCACATTCTTAAAAACTTCTAACAGTCTCTTTATGCCTTTTGATTCTTCGATTCGTCCTATATAGATAAGACTATCCTCTTCAAATTTAATTTCCGCATTTTCAAGAGATTTAGCATTGATATCATTAAAATCATATCCATTATATACTAGTTCTATTTTTTTCTTATACTCAGGATAAATTTCTTTGATGGATTCTTCTGTTTTTTCTGAAATAGCTATTATTTTGTTAACTGATCTTAGTTTTTTACCTTGTCTAATTCTAGATATTTTATGATTTTGCAAATTATAAATTGTTCCATGATTCCACGATATTGTTTTCACATCATCATTAAGTAAATAAACTGGATAAAGATAATTAAAAGCAATCTCATAATCGTATTTTTTTCGAGTTATTCTATTTCTAAAAAATTTTGGAAAGAACAAGAACAACTTCCATTTAATGTTTTTAAAAAGACTAGCATTTTCTAAATTTTTGAATACAGGTTCTAATACATTAATATTTTCATCATCACTCCCTACAGCACCATGATGATTTATCTCTAAAATATCAATATCGTATTCGTCGCTTAATCCTTTGGAAATATTTTCCAAAATTTTTTCAGCTCCGCCCCCCATACTAAAAGACCAGGTTATAAACAAGACTTTCTTTTTACCCATATCTCACCTATTTCAAAAGTTTTTTCACTATTTTTCTTTGATTATATTTTATCAAATACATTAGTATTTTTCTCTTTAAAGGTTGACTCTTTAAATATTTATTTTTTATCCAATTTGGATATTTAATTTTAACTTTTTTTAGATATTCATCTAATAGAGGAGATGTTTCATCTATTCTTAAGATATTTGCATATCCTCCGTATAAAATATGGTACCAGTTAAAATATTCTAACTCTTCTTTAAATTCTCCTGGATAATTTTCTGCATAGTATTCTTCAACACTACTCAACATAGCTTCTATGTCTCTTATTTTATTTATAGCAGTGCCACCACGCATAATAGAACCTTCTGTTAAATAATATTTGTATATGCTAAAATTAAAGTATTTTGCTTTACTTACATTGGGCCATAGTCTTGACATAAACTCAAAATCTTCATATAAATAGCCACTTTTAAAGGTTACTTTAGTTTTTCTTAAAAATTCTAAATCATATATATAATGCCAAACAGCATTTGGAAGAGTAAAAAGTTTCTTTTCTGTATTAGGAATAAGTATCGTATTTTCTTGTATTCCCATACTTATAGTCTCTAGTTTACTATTCTCATATCCTACTCGATAATCAAATATATTTACTTCTTCTAGTTTTTGATTAGCTATAAATTCTATTGCCCCTTCATCTATCTCATCATCTACATCAACAAACCATAGATAATCTCCACTAGCTTCTTCTAGAATTACTCTTCTTACATGAGCTAAACCTGAATTGGTTTGTGTTATTACTTTTATCTGGGATATTTTTTCACTATACTCTTTTAATATTGTTTTACTATTATCTTTTGAACCATCATTTACTATTAATAATTCTAACTTTATGTTTTCTTTTGCTTTCTCATACTCTTTGAGTATAGAATCTATACAACGAGATATATATTTTTCTCCGTTATATACTGGTATGCCTATTGTTAATTTCATTCTTTTTTTCCTATTATCTCTTTTATAAATCTATATACTCTTTTAGAATTTCTGTCATCGTATATTCTAAAAAACTTTTCAATTTTTTCTTTGTATCTATCTTCCAGGATCCACTTATTATTAAATTGTTTTTGAATATCTGATATTAATTCATCTAGGGTATCTATTGATTTTCCGAAGCCATCTTTATAATCATAGTATCCTTCTTCGTACTGACCCTCCCTAAATTTTTTATAATCAAATTGATAAAACAAAACTGGCTTTCTCATATAAGCAAAGTCCATAAATACACTTGAATAATCTGTAATTAAAAAAGCTGACTCTTTTAATAATTCTTGTATATCATATTTTTTCCAATCTGCCAATATGATATTATCCGAAGAAGTTTGAAATTCTTGTAAATTATTTTGCATATTTCTATGCGGATAAAAAATTAACGTTAAGTCATTTTCTTCTAAAAAAGTTTTTAGGTCCTTACTTAATAAAAACTCATTCCATTTTTTAAAATATTCACTTTCTGTAAAAATACTGCCTTCATTAAAGCTAGTTCTAGCTTTAGTATTTAGGTTTAACCATTCTCTCCATGTAGGCATTACAAGAATTTGATTATTTTTTACAATGTTATTATGGAGGTTGTCAAATCTAGGAAAACCTAAATATTTTACATACCCACTAGGATAACCAAACTTTTCCTCTATTTCCTTGCACTCTTGTTCTGCTCCACATATAAAGCCACGCATCTTTGTATTTTCATAATATAGCCATTTAGCATCTGAAACTGTTATTCCATGTTGTAAAAATACTTTATTGGTTTTTAATCCTAAATATACTTCCATAAGATTAAAAACAGCTGCATTAGGGTTTCCCGCTTTTTGTGTACTTACATTTACTCCTGCACTTAAATAATAAATCCAGTGTCTCAAAGACCAATACTGTATACATTCTCCTAACTCTTTGACTTTTTGAGCATCAGGAGATTTCAAATCAATAACATATATTACATTTTCCTCTGGGTGATTTTCTCTAATATATTTAAACAACCAATAGCCATTATCTCTAGCTTCTTTTTCACTTTCACATATTAGTATTAGATTCTTATTCTTGCGTCTAAAGAAAAGAGAAATAACATAGGCTATAGGAAAAATAAATATAAGCGAAATAATATCTCTTATAGAAATTAATCTTAATTTTTCAAAAAAATTTCTACTCATCTTAGTACCTCCTCATATACGTGCTTATAGTTTAATGAAAATTTCCAACTTATTCTCTTTTTTATTAGAGCAAAAATCTGATGTTTGGAAAAATAATCCAAGGGAAGAACATCCAGAGCCAAGCCATGTGGGAGGTCCAAATCTTGTTGGTAAGGCTTGATGCAAGTTGTTGACTTGTCTCGAATAGTGATAAAGAGGTTGCGGTCAACAAAGTCTCTATCACTTTTTGATAGGAAGTAACGCTTATCCGCATAACGAGGCCATAGCTCTGCTAATTTTTCATAATCCTTGCGAGGCATAAAGAAGTCTAAATCATCATCCCAAGGAATAAAACCTTTATTTCGTAGAGCTCCAATAGCTCCTCCACCACACAAATAACAGAGTAAATCGTGTTCTTTACAAAAGGCGACAAAATATTCAGCCATCTCTAAGCTACGAGTTTGAATTGCCTTTAAATCACTCATCTTATTCTCTTCCTCTCCTGATAGAATACATCATTCTATTATACCATAAAAAACGTTTATAAAACCATCTAACCATGTTAAAAATCAAAGCCCGAGACACCTGTTGCCATAGGTATACCAAGCTCTGATTCGTTTTTTTCAGTTTACCTAAATCCCATCTGGGCCAGTTTATTTTGGTAAGCTTTTTGGTCCACTCGAAGGGATTGACCACCGTATACGTCAAAGTCGTCTACCCAGTCTCCAAGTTCTGGAACTGTCAATCTTTCAATACCATTCTGACCTCCTTCAAGGACTGATAAGCCATTGGTCAATAAGAAAGTATATGGAAGGTTTGTAGAGGTCATGGCAAATACTTTTCCTAGTGCTTCTGAGCCCGTGAAAAGTTTTGTCGGATCTTTAATCTGCTGCAAGACAGCTGTCATGACCTGCTGTTGTCGACGAGTACGGCCATAGTCCCCCTCATCATCATCACGGAAACGTGCATAGTTGAGAAGAGTCGAACCATTCATCTGTTGTTTCCCAGCTCGAATAGTTTGAGTCGGTGACTCAGTTTCCGTTGCGTGCAAGTCATCTCCTACAGTCGCTTCTGTAACTGGAACCCCATTTAGAGTTGAAAACTGAGCATCAATAGTCACACCATCAGGGAAAAGCGTATCAATGGCTGTCGCAAAGGCTTGGAAATCGACAAGGGCATAATATTTGATGTCTAGATCAAAATTATCCTTGAGCACCTTTCGGACCATTTCGGCTCCTTGTTTACCTTCTTGTTCCCCTAATTCGTAGGCTAAGTTCAACTTATGGTCTGCTTGTTTTTGACCGTTAATAACTTGGCTATATCCATCGATATAAACTAGGTTGTCCCGCATAAAACTAACCAGCTTAAGCTTCTTATCTTTACCACTAACATTCAGAACCATGACAGAATCCGTCCGTGTTTCTGAACTATTCTGTCCGATACGGCCATCTGTTCCCAAAATAAGAATATTAACACCATCTCGGGTATCCTGTCCATTAAAAACCTCAACCTGAGCAGCTTTGGCATCTTTGGGCCCATTTGAGCTATTAGGATTCGCCGATTGGAATCCCTTTAAGAACATGACGATCATTCCAACTGCTACACAAAGCAATAACATCCCTAACCAAGCAAATAAGCGTTTAAAACGAAAACCTCTTTTTTTCTTTGGCTTCTTAGCTTTTGGAACCTTTGTTTCCAGTTGAGCCCCACCACTACGGCGGCTAGAACGGCTACGATTAGCATAGGTTGGCAGGTCGATACCAGAGTCTGAAAGAAGTTGTTCTTTGGCTTCTGGATTGAAAACTTCCTCTGAATCTTTTTGACCTTCTAACTTAGCATGTAAAAAGTCAAATTCTCTCTTTTCTTTCTCATTCAAATAATGAATATTTTTCAAAAGATAGTCATATCTCAGTTTTTCATGGTGTGTCAAAGGATTCTCTCTAGTCATTCCTTCTCCTTTCCTTTATCCTGTATTGTATAGATAGGATAAGCACCTAGTACTTTATACTGGATTCCAATCGTTTCTAGTTCTTTTTGAGCAAAATGGATCAGTTCTTTATCAGTATAAGCGACATCAATGATAAAAAAGTATTCGCCCAAGGCTGTTTTTAGAGGACGACTCTCAATTTTAGTCAAGTCAATCCCGCGCCATGCAAAGGTAGAAAGTGCTTTGTATAATGCACCTGGAAGATTATCTGGCAAGGTCAAAGCTAGACTCATCTTTTCAGAACCTGCATTCAAGGGGATTTGTGGTAATTTAGGTCCCAAAACCCAAAAACGAGTAAAATTGGCTTCCATTTCTTGAATATCTTGAGCGATGAGTTCTAAACCATATTCCTCTGCAGAACTTCTTGGGGCAATCGCCGCAAATGGTTGATCAGGATGCTCAGAAACATAGCGCGCAGCGTAGGCTGTACTGGCAGTGACTTCTAGTTGCGCATCTGGATAATGCTCGTCAATAAATTTCTTCCCTTGTGCCAATGCTTGTGGGTGAGAAAAGATTTTCTCAATTTTAGATTGCCCTGGCACTGCCATCAACTGTTGGTGGATTGGCTGAACAATCTCTGCCACAGCTTGAATGCGAGCCTGATGGAAAAGATAGTCCAAAGTCTCATGGACACTACCTTCAATGGAATTTTCAACCGGCACTACTGAATAGTCTACCAATCCCTGTTCATAGGCCTTGATAACATCTGTAATATTTGAAAAAGGCTCTAGTTCCTCATGTGGAAAAGCCGTCTGCACAACATGGTGCGAAAAAGATCCTTTGGGACCTAGATAGGCAATTTTCATATCAATTCCTCAATAATTTCCTCTGGGATTAGCTTGGACACATCGATAACTTTACTAGCCACTTCCTCATACCAAGCCTGTCTTTCATTAAAAATTGCAGCTAAATCTTCCTTGCTATTGTTTAGAAATAGCGGGCGTTGATTGTCCTTATCGGCTGAAATTCGCTGGTAAAGGGTCTCAAAATCCGCTTTTAGGTAGATATTCTCTGGATTTTGTTTGAGCAAGGCACGATTTTTCTGAGAAATGACCACTCCACCACCAGTAGACACGACTTGGTTCATTTTTAGTAGGTCAGCCAAAACTTCTTCTTCTATCTGACGGAAGGCTGCTTCTCCTTTTTCTTCAAAGAAACGAGCAATTGGCATCCCCAGTCGGTCTTCAAGCAAGGCATCCATGTCTACAAAGTCAGGATCTAATCCTCTAGCAATAGTAGATTTTCCTGCACCCATAAAACCTAGTAAAACCTTAGCCATGGATCAAGGTCTCCAAATCATCAAAGAAGCTTGGATAGCTAGTATTGATAGCTTCTGCACGGTCCAATTCGACTTCTCCATCTGCAACTAAGAGAGCTGCAATGGCTGTCATCATACCGATACGGTGGTCTCCAAAGGTGTTGACTCTGGCTCCATGGAGGACAGATTTCCCTTTGATTATCATTCCGTCTGCTGTAGGAGTGATAGTTGCCCCCATGCTATTTAAAGCATCTGCGACAACTTGAATGCGGTCCGTCTCTTTGACTTTAAGTTCTTCAGCATCTTTGATAACCGTTTTCCCCTGAGCTTGGGTAGCAAGGAGCGCAATAATCGGCAATTCATCAATTAAGCGTGGAATCAAAGCTCCACCAATCTCTGTTCCCTTCAAATCTGAAGTTTCAACAGTCAAGGTTGCAGACTTGGCAATTGGATCAATATCAGTAAGTTCTAGTTTCCCACCCATAGCACGGATAACATCGATGATACCTGTACGTGTTTCATTAATACCAACATTCTTAAGCACCACTCGAGAATTTGGAACAATCAAACCTGCAACTAACCAAAAGGCTGCACTGGAAATGTCACCAGGTACGACAACCGTTTGCCCACTTAGTTTTTGTGGCCCTTGGACTGTGATTTTCTTACCATCGACACTCAAGTCTCCGCCAAATTGACGCAGCATATCTTCTGTATGATTACGAGTGCACTCCTTCTCAATGATGACAGACTGACCCTGAGCCTGTAAAGCCGCAAAAATCAAGGCAGACTTGACCTGAGCAGAGGCAATTGGCAATTCATATTGAATAGGTTTTAAGTTTTTTGTACCTTTTAAGTGCAAAGGTGGCAAGTCTCGCTCTGTTTGACCTGAAATGCTAACTCCCATTTTTTTCAAAGGAAGAGTTACACGGTCCATAGGGCGTTTGGAAAGACTATCATCTCCAAACATCTCTACTTCAAAGTCTGCACCAGCAAGGACGCCTGAAATTAAACGAATAGAGGTCCCAGAATTCCCCATATCAAGAGCATTCTGTTGGGCTTTCAATCCATTCAGCCCAACACCTTGAATGGTCACGACACCGTCTTTGTCCTCAATATCAACGCCGAGGTCACGAAAAACTTGCATAGTTGATAGGACATCTTCACCACGCAAGATATCATAAACCTTAGTCTCACCCTCAGCTAAGCTTCCAAAAATAATCGAGCGATGACTGATGGACTTATCTCCTGGTACCCGAATACTACCATTTAAGTGCTTAATGTTTGTTTTTAATTTCATAGTGGTCCTCATACTGACAATACTTTTTCTTATTTTATCATAAAAAGTCAGAAATTTCTTAAAAATTCCTGACTTTATGAGGTAAATTCTTATTTTAAAAGTTCTGAAATTGGTTCAAATACAATTTTTTCAATATCAGAAAGGTAGATAGAAAGTTGTTGCTGTTTGGCAAAGAATTCTGACAAGAGAGAGTTGCCTTGAATCTGTTTACCAAAGCTTTCCATTTTTTCTTGAAAAGAAGCGTCTGGAATTTGACCAGTTTGTGCCATGATTTGGATTTCATGCTGAAAAGCAATATAATCTGCAAAAATTTTGCTAGCTTCTGCATCTGCTTGGATGGCATCTCTAGCTTCCTTAACTGCCTTGTATTCAGGCAATTCGCGTAGTCCACGACTAAGTGCATTTGCACTATCATAAATATTTGACATAATTGTCCTCCTTATTTGATTCTATTCAATTTACTAGATACTCTTTAATAGTTATTATTGTACAATAACTTTAATGTGACCTCTTGAATTTCCATAACTTAATTCCTTGTCTGGTACATAGTTTATCTTCAATGAACCTAAAGTAGAATCTGTTATAGTCTCATTTAACACAAGATTATCAAAATAGTTATTTACCTCATCATCAGATAAAGACGTTTCAATCGATTTAACAATATCATGAAATACTTCTTTCATCCCTGCTACACCAGAGGAACTATTTTCATTTGTTTGATTAATTGTTACATTAATTTTATCAGTATCATTTGCATGTAAAAGTTCCAAGTAATAACCGTAGCTTGTTGCGAAATATTTTATTTTTATATTTCCTTTTTTGATATTTTCTAATGGACTATTAGAAATGTCGTTATAGTTATTGATAAAATCATTTACAACTTTATCATCTGCAAATTTAGGAGTCTTTTTCTCAACACTTGATTCATTTTTCGAACTCTCTGTTGTCTCGTCAACATTGACAGTTGTCGTATCAACATTAACATCTGAACTTTTTTTCTGACCATTTTTAGTAGCACAGCCACCAAGTAACATAACACTTATAAAGATAACAACGAATACAGATTTAATTCCCCTATTTGACATAATTGTCCTCCTTATTTAATAACGACTGTGTAATTTGTATTTTCTGTAATGACTTGCTCAGCACGTTTTAAATCCTGAGCATTCTTAAAGGAAATTTGCAGAATCCCGTGAATATCCTCACGATTTTCCTCGTTGATATGGATATTGACCAAGGAAGTTCCTCGCAGCAATTCCAAAATCCGCAGGATGACATCTTCTTCATCGGGAACGTCGACATAGAGGTCATAAGAGCTATCCACTCCACCACGCTTATGAATTTCCATGGCCTGACGTTGTGCACGCGCTTGGTTGAAAAAGTTCCAAATCTGATCTTTATCTCCCTTGCTGATGGCTTGACCAATCGCTTCCAAACGTTCCTTAAAATCCTCAATTCTCTCTAGGATTGTCTCACGATTGGACAAGAGAATGGAGGTCCACATTCCCGGCTCGCTTTCCGCAATCCGAGTCATATCTCGAAAACCACCTGCTGCAAAGCGTCGCGCCATTTCATGCTCTTCAGCATAACTTGCAGTTTGTTCCATTAAACCTGATGCCAAGATATGAGGAAAATGGCTAATCTGAGAAGTCACTCGGTCATGCTCTTCAGCATCGATTTCAATGAAACGAGCGTGCAGACCTGACAGCAAGTCCTTCATTTCTTCAAGCGTGTCAGGACTAGTTAAACTTGATGGCGTAAAGATATAGTAGGCATTTTCAAAAAGATTAACATCGGCAGAAGCCGCTCCTGTCTTATGACTACCTGCCATAGGATGAGCCCCTACAAAGCGAACAGGCTTATCTGCAAAACAGTTCTCAGCTGTAACCACGATAGCTGACTTGGTCGATCCAGCATCAGAAATAATGACACCTTCTTTTAGTTCCAAAGTTGCCAATTCTTGTAAAAAAGCAATGGTTTGCTTGATTGGCAGGGTAAGAATGATGACGTCTGCAAGTGGAGCAAAACTGGCAAAATCATCCGTCGCACGGTCAATCATTCCTCTCTCCAAGGCAATATCTCTAGACGTTTGACTACGATTGTATCCTAAAATTTCATAATCAGGATGATCCCGCTTGATTCCGAGTGCCATGGAAGCACCAATCAAACCCAATCCTGCGATATAGATGGTTTTAGCCATAAGAACTCCTTAATAATTCTTTGTATACTCCCGATGTTTAGCAACAGCTTCTTTTAATTCCTCCAGATTATCAGAAGAGAATTTCTCTAGAATTTCTTTGGCTAAAACTGTTGCTACAACTGCTTCCATAACAACACCTGCTGCTGGAAGAGCGGTTGGATCACTTCTCTCCACCGTTGCCTTATAAGGCTCATGGGTTTCAATATCGACACTCATTAATGGCTTATAGAGAGTCGGAATTGGTTTCATGACCCCACGAACAATAATCGGTTGGCCATTGGTCATGCCACCTTCAAAACCTCCAAGGTTATTCGTTCGACGAGTATAGCCTTCTTCTTTAGACCAGAGAATTTCATCCATGACTTGACTACCCTTGAGATAACCTGCTTTAAAGCCTAGTCCAAACTCCACACCCTTAAAGGCGTTGATTGAAATAACTGCTTGAGCTAGTCTCGCATCTAGTTTGCGATCCCATTGAACATAAGAACCCAGACCAACAGGAACACCACCCACAACTGTTTCGACAACACCACCAATAGTATCTCCATCACGTTTAATCTGATCAATATAATCCTTGATCTCCTGCTCACGTTCTTGGTTAACGATAGAAACTTCTGATTGAGCAGCCAGTTTTTTAATCTCTAAAACTGTTAAGTTTTCTGGAACATCGATTTCCTTGCCGCCAAAAACAACAACATGGTTGGCAATTTCGATATCAAGCTCAGCTAAAAGTCGCTTGGCTACTGCTCCAACTGCAACCCGCATAGTTGTTTCACGGGCAGATGAACGTTCCAAAGAATTTCGCAAGTCATCAAAGCGGTATTTAATCCCACCAACTAAATCTGCGTGACCTGGGCGAGGATGAGTGATTTTTCGTTTGCTTTTAAGTTTATCCTCAATATCCTCGGCAGACATGATATCCAGCCATTTTTGATGGTCTTTGTTAATGACATCCATGGTAATGGGAGCACCTGTCGTCTTACCATGACGAACTCCAGAAGTGAAGACAACCTGATCACTCTCGATTTTCATACGTCCACCACGACCGTAACCGCCTTGGCGACGTTTGAGATCCTCATTGATATCTTCTGCAGTCAAAGGCAGTCCTGCTGGAATTCCTTCAATAATTGCTGTCAGACGAGGACCATGTGATTCTCCTGCTGTTAAATATCTCATACATTCTCCTTATTTTACTAAGTAAGCTTTCATTTCTTCGAGAGAAACTGGGTGAATCATCGCTGAACCAAGCTCAGGTACCAAAACTAATTTCATGGTATTGCCACGCGCTTTTTTGTCATGAGTCAAAGCCTGATAGAGCTTGTCAAGATCCCAGTTTTCATAATCAACAGGAAGACCAAACTTCTGACACATCTCTCGGATAGACTGGGTTATTCCAGCTGGCATGAGGCCTTTTTCTTCGGCTACCTTAGAGACCTGAACCATTCCCATAGCCACTGCCTCACCGTGCATGATTTTTCCGTAACCAGCAGTTGCTTCAATAGCATGACCGATTGTATGACCAAAGTTGAGATACAGACGAATGCCATTGTCCAATTCATCCTCAACTACCATCTTTCGCTTCACCTGGCAAGAATGATCAATCAAACTCTCTGAATGCTCCAAAATACTCTCTAAAGAACCATCCATTTCAGATAATAAGTCCCAGAGTTCTGGATCTTCAATTAAGCCATACTTGATGACTTCACCCATTCCTTCAATCAACTCTCGCTTACCTAGAGTTTCAAGAACTGTTGGATCAATCAAAACGCCATCTGGCTGGGCAAAAGTTCCCACCATATTCTTGGCAAAAGGAGTATTTACTCCTGTCTTACCACCGATTGAAGAGTCCACTTGAGCTGTCAAGCTAGTCGGAATTTGGACAAAGTGAATACCTCGCATATAGGTTGAGGCTACAAAGCCAGCCAAATCACCAACGACACCACCACCTAGAGCTACGATGCCGTCACTGCGAGTCAAGTCTTGCTTAACTAGAAATTCATAAGCCTTTTGAACTGTGGTTAGATTTTTTCGCTCTTCACCCTCTAGAAAGTCAAAAACTGCCACTTGAAAACCAGCATCCTCTAGGCTCAATTTAACTTTTTCTGCATAGAGAGAGGCCACATGGTTATCGGTAATGATAACGACTTTTTGCGGTTGCCAAAGTTCCCGCAACCATTTTCCTGCTTGAGACAGGCATCCTTTTTTAATCTGAATATCATAAGGATGGTGGGGAAGGTCTATTCTGATTTTCATAGCAGTTCTCCTTTTTCTTTATTGATACTTTTGTTTTAGTAATTCCCAGATTTGATCTGTTGGCATTTCCTTGCCGGTCCATAACTGAAAAGCTTCAGCTGCTTGGTAAAGCAACATGCCTAGGCCATTAACAGCGTGATTTCCCTGGCTCCTTGCCCACTTTAGAAATGGTGTTTCAAAGGGTTGATAAATCACATCTGCTACCAATAGCTTTTCTGGTAAAACGATGCTTGTTGGGATTGGCTGAGAGGTTCCATCCATACCAACACTAGTCGCATTTACCAGTAAATCCGAATCAGTTATCCTTGCTTGCAGTTCAGAAACATCTTCTAAAGCAAATAAATCTACTTTAAACCCTGTTTCATTTTGTAGTTTCTCTAAGTAAGGTCTTGTTTTTTCTATTGAAGTCGAACGTACAAAGACAGAAATCTGACTGACTCCATCTAAGATTGCCTGTGCCAAAATTGCCTTGGCTGCACCGCCTGCTCCTAACAAGACCATTCTTTTCCCAGATATTTTAAAAGAAGGCAAGCTCTTAAAGAATCCCTTGCCATCTGTGTTATATCCGATTAAAGTTCCATCTCGATTCACCACTGTATTGACAGCACCAATCAAACGAGCTTCTTCACTCAATTGATCCAAATAAGGAATAACCTGCTCCTTGTAGGGCATAGAAAGATTGATTCCAAACATCTGGTAACGACGAATGTTGGCAACTGTTTCTGCCAAGTCAGTTCCTTCTACCTCCCAAGCAAGATAAACCCCATTGGTATGAGTTGCCTCAAAAGCTCTGTTGTGAATGAAAGGTGAAATGGAGTGTTTGATAGGATTGGCGACTACAGCTGCTAAACGTGTGTAGCCATCAATCTTCATTTAGTATCTCCCGAATTTTTTTCATGCTAGAAAGTGAAATCTGTCCTGGAGCACTGGCTTCGTCCAGACTCGCAAAAGACCAGCTAGAACCCGTCACATCTGAAGTGATACGAGAAACCTTACCCATTTTCCCCATAGAAATCGTCACATATTCTTGTTCTGGGTTCAGTGTTTTAAAGCCACGTGTAAAGTTCATAAGGTCCAATACATCTTGTTCTGTATGAGCCATAACCGATACTTTAACCACTTTGGGAGTTAGGCTGGTTAGCTCGGATAAGATTTCCATCATATTCTCTGGAGTTTCTTGGAAATTATGATAACTCAAGACTAGATTTGGAAAATCAAGCATCTCTTCAAAAACATCCTTATGGGAGAAATACTCAAAATCAATGTATTCTGGTTGATAGAGTTGAGCTACATCTTTGATAATTTGTACATACTCTGCCGAATCCAAATCGATCTCGCCTCCCTCAGCACGAGTTCGCAGGGTAAAGAGGAGTTCGCGGCCTGCAAATTTTTCAAAAATAGCTGGAGCTACCTGTAAAATGGCTTCCTTTGGTAGGAAGTCGGCACGCCACTCAATGATATCAGCATCGATATACCGCATGGCATCAATCCCTTGCGCCTCTTCTAAACTCTTTGGCATTACTGAAACGACTAATTTCATTTAGTTACCTTCATGCTAATCACCTTAAGGTAATTACTACTTTCATCTTTTTCATTGTAGACAAAGTCTGCTGGAAGTCCATATTTATTGAGAACCTGGTACTTTCTTCCTGCAAATCCTTTGTCGATTTGTTCTATAAATTTTTGACGAGAAACATTGGCAGCATTGGTGCTAGCAATGATCATACCTCCCGGATTTAAAATCTCTAAACTCTGGGAAATCAACTTATGATAGTCCTTAGCTACAGAGAAAGTTTGCTTTTTATTACGGGCAAAGCTAGGTGGATCTAGAACGATCACATCATAAGATAAGCCCTTACGTTTAGCGTATTTAAAGTATTCAAAGACATCCATAACAATGAAACGATGATTGTCAAGACTGAGTCCATTGGCATGAAAATGAGCTTCTGACAGTTCTCTCGAACGTTTGGCTAGGTCTACAGAAGTTGTTTCACTAGCTCCTCCCATTGCTGCAGCAACTGAGAAAGCTGCTGTGTAGGAAAACATATTAAGCAAGGATTTCCCCATAGCTAAACCATCCACCAAGCTACCACGCACTTCATGTTGGTCCAAGAAGATGCCTGTCATAAGACCGTCATTCATAAAGACTTGATAGAGAACTCCATTCTCAAGAACTGTAAAATTTTCTGGTGCTTCTTGACCATAGATAGGGGCAGACTCATAGTCTAGACCTTTAAAACGAACCTTTTCATAAGCACCTAAGACTTCAGGAAAAACCTGAGCAAAAGCTGCTAAGATCTCTTGGCGAAGCCCATAGACATAGGAGTTATACCAGGAGAAAATAACATAATCTTCATAGAGATCCAAAGTCATTCCACCAAAACCATCGCCTTCTTGATTAAACAAACGGAAGGCAGTTGTCAACTCATCTTGATAGTAAGAAGAACGTTTTTGTTTGGCTTTTTCAAACAAATTTTCAAAGAATTTTTGGTTAAAAGAAAGCTGCTGGTTCGTTACAAACCAACCAATCCCCTTATTTTGACGAGATAAATAAGCCTTGCCCAAAAACTGCTTGCTTTGACTAAATAACTCGACTTCCTTATCAGTTTCAGATAGTTCTGGAAAATCAATTTCCTCCAAAAGTACTAGACCTTGGTTTAGTTTTTTTTCAACACGTCTACTGACGAATACTTTATTCATAAACACTATTATAACAAATTTTGTGACAATTCACAAAATAGAAACTATTGATTCATCCATCATCTTGCCCTATCTGAGAGAATTTTTCCTCCCATCAGTCCTGCTATTTTTCTTTTATAGTATTTCAACACTTCTAGTTGAAAAATAGACATAAAATTCAAAGAGTTTAATTATAACGCAAACGTTTGCATATCCTTTGACTTTATGCTACAATAATTCTCATCACTGTAAGTAAGAGGATCAACTATGAAAAATCAAACCCTAATGCAATATTTTGAGTGGTATTTGCCCCACGACGGTCAGCACTGGACACGCCTAGCTGACGACGCTGAGCACCTAGCCAACTTAGGTATTAGTCACATTTGGATGCCACCTGCTTTTAAAGCAACAAATGAAAAGGATGTTGGTTATGGCGTCTATGACCTATTTGACCTTGGAGAATTTAATCAGAAAGGTACTATACGTACCAAATATGGTTTTAAAGAAGACTATCTTCATGCCATCCAAACTTTAAAATCTCATGGGATTCAACCAATGGCTGATATCGTCTTAAATCATAAAGCAGCCGCTGACCATTTAGAATCTTTCCAAGTGATAGAAGTGGATCCCGAAGATCGAACTGTGGAACTAGGAGAACCTTTTACCATCAATGGCTGGACTGGTTTTACCTTTGACGGACGACAAAACACCTACAATGACTTCCACTGGCACTGGTACCACTTTACTGGAACTGACTATGATGCCAAACGCCGTAAATCTGGGATCTATCTGATACAGGGAGACAACAAAGGTTGGGCTCATGAAGAATTAGTCGACAATGAGAATGGCAATTACGACTATCTCATGTATGCCGATCTAGATTTCAAACATCCTGAAGTGATAAAAAATATTTACGATTGGGCAGATTGGTTTATGGAAACAACTGGTGTAGCTGGTTTCCGTTTAGATGCAGTTAAACACATTGACTCTTTCTTTATGCGCAACTTCATTCGCGATATCAAAGAAAAATATGGCCAAGATTTCTATGTCTTTGGAGAATTCTGGAATCCAGACAAGGAAGCAAATCTGGACTACCTTGAAAAGATTGAAGAGCGCTTTGATCTTGTCGATGTTCGCCTTCACCAAAATCTCTTTGAAGCAAGCAAATCTGGAGAAGACTATGATTTAACAAGCATCTTTGAGGATAGTCTAGTACAACTCAATCCAGACCGAGCTGTAACCTTTGTCGATAACCATGATACTCAACGTGGCCAAGCTCTTGAATCCACTGTTGAAGAATGGTTTAAACCAGCAGCCTACGCCCTCATTCTTTTGCGAGAGCAGGGACTCCCATGTGTCTTTTATGGAGACTACTACGGTATCTCTGGTCAATATGCTCAGCAAGATTTCAAAGATGTTCTTGACCGTTTGCTAGCTATTCGAAAAGAGTTGGCTTACGGAGAGCAGACTGACTACTTTGACGACCCTAATTGTATCGGTTGGGTTCGTTCAGGAGCTGGAAATCAATCACCACTTGCCATCGTAATTTCTAATGGCCAAGCAAACTCCAAAACTATGTTCGTCGGTCAAGAATGGGCTGACCAAACATTTGTTGATTTGCTTGGTAACCATCCTGACCAAGTAACCATCAATGCTGAAGGTTATGGAGATTTCCCAGTTACAGAACGCTCTCTTAGTGTATGGGGACTGGCTAACTAATCAATTAATACTCTTCGAAAATCTCTTCAAACCACGTCAGCTTCTCCTTGCCGTATATGTGTTACTGACTTCGTCAGTTCTATCCACAACCTCAAAACTGTGTTTTGAGCAACCTGCGGCTCGCTTCCTAGTTTGCTCTTTGATTTTCATTGAGTATAAAACACACAAAAAATGCCCACAAGCTAGATTTTCTTTCTAGCCTGTAGGCATTTTTTTCTATTATCAATACTTAAAATTAGTCTTTCCAAAGATCCATAGCATTTTGAAAATCTGCAGAAACTTGAACATTTTGAGGATTAGTCGCTTCTCTCTCCTGACGCTTAGCCTCTACCTGGACTACACTCTTAATGCCTTCATGACGCCAGTTTCTTAGGATAGCTTGGATATACTTCCAATTTGGTTTTCCATTCAAAACGGCCTCACGTAGGGCTTCTTTGATCAGGTCCGCACTGGTTCCGTCTTCTTTCAAACTCTTTTCTAAATCTTCGATTTCAAAAGGACTTAAGAGACGACCTAGCTCTTGTTGGAAGGTTTCCACCAAGTCTTTCAAATCATTTTTAGCAGGTGCCACTTGGTTTGGTTCTTGCTTTTCAAAAAGTTGGTCTAAGCGCTCTAAAGCCAAAGTCGCATCAAAAATAACTTCTATTTCTCCATTGAGTTCAATAGTACGATATTGGAGTAAGCCTTTTTCTGTCAAGCGTGAAATTGCTTGATTGACTTCATAGACCTGCTTGCCTATTTTCTCAGCGATTTGGCTTGGGGACAATTCGCCCAAGGCCGTTGTGTTTTGCAGATAAAAA
The DNA here is from genome assembly GCF_047463635.1 of Streptococcus infantis. GTDB lineage: Bacteria > Bacillota > Bacilli > Lactobacillales > Streptococcaceae > Streptococcus > Streptococcus infantis_W. The sequence continues at coordinate 57,164 of NZ_JASHDL010000010.1, read as the reverse complement.
AATTGCCAAACAAGAAAATCATCGCTTGATGAGAACAGTTGATTGTAGTGTAAGAGCAGAGCACTTGGTAACACCAAGTTCCCTGATTTGAAAGCATCTAAATATGTCATAATTCCTCTTATAAATATCCAAAATGAGACACATCTTCTTCTGCACTCTTCCATTCAAAAGGCGTTTCTTGGTATACTGCATAATTTACCCAGTTACTGAAAAAGAGGGCTGCAGATGAACTCCACCTCATACAAGGAAGTTCATGAATGTCATCATTTTTGAAATAATTTTCTGGTATATGTGGATCTAAACCAGCATCTAGATCTCTAAAATATTCCTTTGCGAGCGTATCGCGATCATACTCTAAATGCCCAAAGCTATAGACTTCTCTCAAATCTCGACTCGCAAGGATAGAGACTCCTACCTCTTCTCCTGATGCTAAAATCTCTAGATTTGTTTTGTTTAGAATATCTTCTTTGTGGACTTCTGTATGGCGAGAATGAGGGGATACATATAAATCATCAAAACCTCTCAGTAGAAGATGACCTTCTTTCAAAACATCTTGAGAATAAATCCCAGAAAGCTTCTGGTCCATCTGGTATTTATCTACGCCATAGCGATAGTATAGACCCGCTTGTGCTCCCCAGCAAATATACAGGGTTGAAAAGACATGAGTCTTAGACCAATCGATAACCTTAGTAAATTCCTCCCAATAGTCCACTTCTTCAAAAGGGAGATGTTCAACTGGAGCACCTGTAATAATCAAGCCATCAAAATACTGGTCTTGAACTTCTGAGAAGGTCTTATAAAAAGTCTTCATATGCTCAGAACGAGTTGTTTTCGACTGATGACTTTCCATATATAAAAATTCAATATCTAACTGCAAAGGAGTATTGGCTAAATGGCGTAAAAGCTGAGTTTCTGTAACCATTTTCAGTGGCATCAAGTTTAAAATCAGAATTTTCAGTGGTCGAATATCCTGATGAGCCGCCCTCTGGTCATCCATGACGAAAATATTTTCCGTTCGTAAAATCTCAACTGCTGGTAATTTTTTATCAATTCGAATCGGCATAGAAATCTCCTTACTGTATCATATTGGACTCAAGTAAACATGGTATCGTCAACGGGGAAAAATGCTGACGTTTCTCTTTCCCTTTATTATACTGTAAGAAGATATAGTTTTCAATTATAGTTTTTCTCTAACTAGGTATAGCTTATTTTTATATCAAATGAAGAGAAAACAGCCCTAGGGACTGTTTTTCATTAATAATGCATAAGCACCTTGTAGTCGTAATCTCCGATAGCTTCACGACCTTTAAGCTCATCAAGTTCGATCAAGAAGGCACAACCTGCTACGATTCCACCTAATTTTTCAATCATTTCGATGGTAGCCTTAACAGTACCACCTGTTGCCAAGAGGTCATCTACGATAAGAACACGTTGTCCTGGTTTGATAGCATCTGCGTGCATAGTCAAAGTATCAACACCATATTCTTTTTCGTAGTCAGCTGAAACAACTTCACGTGGTAGTTTTCCAGGTTTACGAACAGGCGCAAAACCGATTCCCAATTCAAAAGCGACTGGACATCCAACGATAAATCCACGCGCTTCTGGTCCAACAATCATATCGATTTTTTTGTCAGTAGCGTATTGAACAATTTCACGAACAGCATAGCTGTAGGCATTGCCGTTGGCCATCAAAGGGCTGATATCACGGAATGTAATTCCTTCTTGTGGATAATTTTCAATACTTGCAATGTAATCTTTTAAGTTCATAGCATTTCTTTCTTTTTAAGTTTTTACTCCCTATTATACCATAAATCTTAGAAAAGAGAAATAGAAAGAACCCCTGGAAACTGAGTCCAAGGCTTCTAATCAAATCTATAACTATTGCTCGTTTAATGAAATCTTTCCTTCTTTTTGCTTTTAGAGTTTTGATTGCGTTGACGATTTTGTTGGATTCGCCACTCTCGCTCAAAGTAGGACATGGTTTCAAATACTCTGCGCGGTAAACCAACATCCAGCAAATAGATTGGGATTTTCAAAACATTTGCTTGCTTTGCAGTCAAAAATCTACTTCGTAGACGATTCCATAAAGAGTTGGGTTTTATAAAATCCTTGTCATAAAAATGAACTTCAATATTATAAAAATCCCTTGAATTTATTCCCCCCTTAATTCTCATAAGAGAAAATGTTTCTACTTATTCCCAAGAATAAAACTGCCAATCTTTTTTAGGATGTGGCTTATAGGAAAAAACTTGGGACGTACATTTCAAATACTCTTTATCTGAAAAAGAAGTCGCAAACGTTCATACAAAATCCATCCAACAATGATGATTAAGAAACCAACAAAGAGTATTAATACCACCAATCCCACAGGTGCCTCCTTGGGATAGGTCATCATAAAAGAGAGTATCCAAATCAGAAAAGCTAACTCAATCAAGCAGAGAAGAGTAGTCCAGATGATTGTCTTACTGCTCCATTTTATGATTTTTTCTTCCATTAAGCTAACTCACTTAAATATTCATAGCGTTCATATTTTTCAAGCAAGGCTTCATTCTTCTCATCTAACTCTTTTTGAAGGGTAGCTAGTTTGCCAAAGTCAGAGCCATTGGCCTGCATTTCTTCTTCAATAACAGAGATACGATTTTCCAAGGCTTCGATATCACTTTCAATACTTGCCCACTCCTGCTTTTCTTGGTAGGTCATGCGTTTCTTTTCTTCACGGACTTTGACAACTTTTTCCTTCTCAGCCTTTTGAACTTGGCTTGTTGCTTCTGCTTCGAAGGCTTTTTCATCTAGGTAGTCGGTATAATGCCCAAAGAAAGGACGAATCTTACCATCTTCAAAAGCGAGAATCTTGGTCGCTACCTTATCCAAAAAATAGCGGTCATGGCTAACTGTCAAAACTGGACCAGCAAAGCCTTGCAAGAAATTCTCCAAAACTGTCAAGGTCGCAATATCTAGGTCATTGGTTGGCTCATCCAAGAGGAGAACATTTGGTTTTTCGAGGAGAAGTTTAAGGAGGTAAAGTCGTTTTTTCTCACCACCAGACAACTTCTCAATCAAGGTGCCGTGAGTTGAGCGCGGGAAAAGGAACTGTTCTAACAACTCCGCGATAGAGGTCGTAGAGCCACCACTGGTCTTAACCTCTTCTGCCACTTCCTGCAAATAATTGATAACCCGCTTGCTTTCATCCAAGCCTTCGATTTGCTGAGAGAAATAGGCGATGCGAACCGTTTCGCCGATGATAACTTGTCCATCAGTTGGTTCAAGACTTCCTGCAATGAGGTTAAGAAGGGTTGACTTCCCAACACCGTTGTCCCCAACGATTCCGATACGGTCCTTAGCTTGTACCAAAAGGTTAAAATGTTTCAGAATCGGTTTATCGTCATAGGCAAAGGAAACGTCCTTAAACTCGATCACCTTCTTACCGATACGGCTGGTTTCAAAATTCATGCTCAAGTCTGTCTCAGCTGTAGTTCCTGAGACTTCTTTTTTCAGATCATGGAAACGATTGATCCGAGCTTGTTGCTTGGTTGCACGAGCCTGTGGTTGTCTGCGCATCCAGGCCAATTCCTGCTTATAAAGTTGCTCTTTTTTGTGGAGAAGAGCAGCATCACGCTCATCCTGTTCCGCCTTGAGGCGAACATAATCTTGGTAATTCCCCTGATACTCGGTCAATCCTGCTCGGTCCAACTCGAAAATACGTGTTGACAGCGCATCTAGGAAATAACGATCGTGGGTGATAAAGAGAACCGTTTTCTTGGAATTTTTCAAAAAGAGGGTCAGCCATTCAATGGTAGCAATATCCAAGTGGTTAGTAGGCTCATCTAGCAGCAAGAGATCATGATTACCCAAAAGTACTTGAGCCAACTGGACCCGTCTTCGCAAACCACCTGACAGGGCTCCAACGGGAGTTGATAAATCCTGAATCCCCAGCTTGCTAAGAACCGTCTTAACCTGACTCTCAATTTCCCAAGCCTGGAGAGAATCCATCTCCGCCATAACCCGCTCCAAACTGGCTTGCTTATCCTCACTGTAGTTGAGCATGAGCAATTCATACTCACGGATCAACTGGATTTCTTTCAAATCGCTCGATAGAACAGTATCCAAGACAGTCTTGCTATCATCAAAATCTGGGTCCTGGGTCAGATAACCAATTTTGTAGTCGTTTTTTGCCGAAAAAGGGCTTACGTCACCATCAAAACCAGAGATTCCCGAAAGGACATCCAAAAGAGTTGTCTTCCCTGTCCCATTGACACCGATAAGACCGATTCGATCCAAGTCATGGATAATAAAGGAAATATCCTTAAAAACGGTCTTGTCACCGACAGATTTACTTAGTTTTTCAACGATAAAATCACTCATTTTTTCTCCCTCAAGTAGGCATGAATAGCTTCCAAGTTATTTTCCAAATCTCCATCTACAATAGCATACTCAATCTCTGCTAAAATTTCTCCCATTTCTGGTCCTGGTTGATAGCCATATTCTTTGATCAAAATCCCACCATTGATTTGAATTTCTTTTTTATCATGGATGGTTAGGCTGTGGTAAGTCTCTTCGATAGCCTGTGGATTGACTTCTTTTCCTTGAGCCTGACGAAGATTTTCAGCCTGTAAAAGCAAATCTAGATCAAAACGGTAACAATCGCGCTTGCTTAGTTCCCCTTCTTCACGAAGTTCTAAGATCGTAAGTAAATCTTGAACTTGCTTAGCGAATTGACGCGAAGTTTTCCAATGTTTCAAAAATTGTTGAGCATCTTCCACTTCTAAAACCCATAAAAGTGCAGCCCAGGCTTGTTCAGAAGATTCAAAAGTAAAATCAGCATCTAAGTCAAATAAAGATTGGAGGTTCTCCTGACTACCAGCCATATCCGGAAGATAATCATAAGCTTTACTTGCAATCATAGAAGACAGACCTACTCGCCAATGAGGAGCTAATAGAAGTTTATCAAATTCAACAAAAGTACGTTCCACAGAAATTTTCTCTAATAGTGGTGTCAGATCTTTCATAGCTTCAAAGGTTTCTTGCTCAAGCTCAAAGCCAAGACTGGCCTGAAAACGGAAACCACGCATAATCCGCAAAGCATCTTCATTGAAACGCTCACTAGCTACACCAACTGCTCGTAAAACTTGATTATCTAGATCTCTCAAACCATCGAACAAATCAATGATTTTTCCCATCTCATCCAAGGCAAAGGCATTGACTGTGAAATCACGGCGTTTGAGGTCCTCTTCTAACGAACGAACAAAAGAAACTGAACTTGGTCTACGGTAGTCTACATAGACATCCTCAGTTCTAAAAGTGGTTACTTCGTACTCTTCATCTCCGTCTAAAACCAAAACTGTTCCGTGCTCAATGCCAATGTCAGCTGTCCGTGGAAAAATCTGCTTGGTCTCTTCTGGATAAGATGAAGTCGCAATATCCACATCATGGATGGGACGATTGAGTAGGGCATCCCTAACAGAGCCTCCAACAAAATAGGCTTCAAAGCCTGCTTCTTTAATTTTTTCTAATACTGGTAAAGCCTTCTGAAATTCAGAAGGCATTTGTGTTAATCTCATAATAAGTGTTCTAATCCATAGACAAGCTCATGACGCTTGACAACTTCTTTGATTCCCAAATTCACCCCTGTCATGAAGGAGCTACGATCATAGGAGTCATGACGTAGAGTCAATCCTTCTCCCTGATTTCCAAATATAACTTCCTGATGAGCTACCAAACCTGGCAAACGGACTGAGTGGATTCGCATACCATCAAAGTTGGCTCCACGTGCCCCTGAAATGAGTTCTTCCTCATCACTAGCACCTTGTTGGATAGACTCACGAACTTCTGTCATCAATTCCGCTGTTTTGATAGCTGTTCCGCTCGGAGCATCTTTTTTCTTGTCATGGTGAAGCTCAATAATCTCTACATTTGGGAAGTATTTTGCAGCTTGTGCCGCAAATTGCATGAGCAAGACAGCACCCAAAGCAAAGTTGGGAGCAATCAAGCCACCCAAGTCTTGTGAACGAGAAAAATCTTTTAATTCTTCGATTTCCTGACTAGTAAAGCCTGTTGTACCAACCACTGGAGCAAAGCCATTTTCAAGAGCAAAACGTGTATTCTCATAGGCAACAGCTGGCGTTGTAAAGTCAACCCATACATCTGCCTCAAAACCTGCCAAGTCATTCTTATCATTGAAAACAGGAACTCCTTGCCATTGGGTCTCAGACTCGAAAGGATCTACAACTGCTACTAGTTCAAGTTCAGGATCAGACAAAACCATTTGACAAGCAGATTGGCCCATTCTTCCCTTAAAACCAGCAATAATTACTCGAATACTCATCTCAATCTCTACTCCTGTTTAAGATACAAAGGACGTTAGCTGCCCATGAAAAATAGGGAATGGCGCTGACTTTCCACGAAAGGCAAGACAGGCATCTTTTTTCAAGAGGCAGGTAGTCCGTGTTCAATTTCTAAGATACAAAGCCTGTAAGAACACAAAGTGAAAATAGGAGGTCTGAGCAAGGAGTATCTACTCCTTGGAAGAACTATCTTTTTCACACTGGGTTCCAGACGTGTTGAATTTCAAGATACAAAGGACCTTAGTTGCCCCTAAAAAATAGTCTAGATTATGGGTGTATAGCCCAAAGCAATACTTCCTTCTCCCAGGTGAGTCCCAATAACACTACCGAAGGTTGCAATTGAAACATCTGTAGCCACTCCACCATCAATCAAAAGTTGACGTAAATCTGCTGCTTTTTGAGGAGCATTCCCGTGAATGACAGTAATCTGGTAATTCCCAATAGCTGTTGCTTCTTTAACAATTTCAACCAAGCGTTTGGTAGCCTTTTTCTCTGTACGAACCTTTTCATATACTTCTATCACACCTTGGTCATTGAAGTATAGGATTGGCTTGATACTAAGGAGATTCCCTAAAATGGCCGCACCATTTGAAAGACGTCCCCCCTTAACTAGATGGTCAAGATCATCCACCATAATAAAGGCTGAGGTATTTTCAATCTGTTCAGTTACTTTATCTAAGATAGACTCGAAACCATCTCCCTGTTCTACCCATTTAAAGACACTTTCAGCCATATAGCCTAAAGGAGCACTTGTAATTCGAGTATCTGGAAAAGCAATGGTCAAACCTTCAAACTCATCCTTCATGTATTGGATATTTTGGTAAAACCCTGAAATTCCAGAAGATAGGAAAAGACCCAAGGCATGTGTATAGCCTTTAGCTTTTAATGATGATAAAATTTCATCTAACTTGGCAATACTTGGTTGGCTCGTTTTTGGCAATTCGCTTGCTGAAGCCATTTTTTCATAAAATTCTTGAGCGGTTAGATTTACACCTTCAACATACTCCTGTCCATCGATATTCACAGGAATGTCTAGCACAAATAAATCTTCTTTCCGCAAGGTTTCCGCTTGTAGAAAAGCAGACGAGTCTGTTATGACCGCTAATTTCATTTCTTAAAACTCCAAATTAATTCCCGGTATATCAAGGGCAATTTCTGTTACTTCATAAGTCAAACGATTAAGCATATCCAAACATGGACGAGCTAGTGTCTCAACCTCTTCTTGGCTGAAATCACTTGGTTGATCGATAATACGACCTTCAACATGATTGACTTGAGAAATCGTTCCACTAATGACAAATCGATCAAAGACAATCATAAAGCTCAAAACAACTACCAAAGAAGTAACTTGATTATCTTGATCATGCTGAAGCAACTGGAAGTTTACATCAACCTTAGTTTCAGGTGCTCCATTTTCATTTTCCCATTCAAAGTTACGCGCATCAAAGTGATACTGGCTGACAAATTCTTGTTCACGTTTTAAATTCATTTTCATCTCCATTAGTACAATATAGTTGCCATTGTACCATATTTTTTTATTTTCTGCTAGAGTTACTAAATACCAATCTCAGTTTTAACAACTTCAGCAATAGTGTCTACATAGTAGTCTACTTCCTCAGTAGTAGGTGCTTCTGCCATGACACGCAAGAGTGGCTCCGTTCCACTTGGGCGAACGAGGATGCGACCATTACCTGCCATTTCTGCTTCCATCTTCTCAATAATAGCCTTGATAGCTGGCACTTCCATGGCTTTTTCTTTCATGGCATTTTCCACACGAATATTGACTAATTTTTGTGGGTAAATGGTCACTTCTGAGGCCAATTGAGACAAACTCTTACCTGTTTCTTGCATGATTTTCGTCAATTGCACAGCTGATAGTTGCCCATCACCAGTAGTATTATAGTCCATCAAGATAATGTGACCTGACTGCTCACCACCGAGATTGTAGCCAGATTTTCTCATTTCTTCAACGACATAGCGGTCTCCAACAGCAGTAACTGCTTTATTGATTCCTTCACGATCCAAGGCCTTATGGAAACCAAGGTTGGACATAACTGTTGTCACAATAGTGTTTTGGGCCAACTGACCTTTTTCAGAAAGGTATTTACCAATAATGTACATAATCTTGTCACCATCGACGATGTCGCCATTTTCATCAACAGCAATTAAACGGTCACTATCCCCATCGAAGGCTAAGCCAATGGCAGATTGACTTTCTTTTACAAGTTCTTGCAAAGCTTCTGGATGAGTTGAACCAACGTTCAAGTTGATATTAAGGCCATCTGGTGTTTCACCGATAACTGTTAATTGAGCACCTAGGTCTGCAAAAATTTGACGAGCACTTGTTGCAGCTGCACCGTTGGCAGTATCCAAGGCCACCTTCATCCCTTCAAGAGGAGTTCCAGTTGAAACAAGGTAGGCTTCGTACTTGCGCAAGCCTTCTGGATAATCAACAACAGTACCTAAACCTTCAGCGCTTGGACGTGGAAGAGTATCTTCACTTGAATCAAGCAAGGCTTCGATTTCTGCTTCTTTGTCATCGTCTAGTTTAAAGCCGTCACCACCAAAGAATTTAATTCCGTTATCAAGGGCTGGGTTATGACTAGCTGAAATCATGACACCTGCACTTGCTCCCTCAGTTTTAACCAAGTATGCTACTGCTGGTGTTGCAAGAACTCCAAGCTTATAAACGTGAATTCCGACTGAAAGGAGACCAGCAATCAAAGCCGCTTCTAGCATTTGACCTGAAATACGTGTGTCGCGTCCTACAAAAACTTTCGGCGCTTCAGTCGTATGTTGACTGAGGACATAACCTCCGAAACGACCAAGTTTAAAAGCCAATTCTGGCGTTAATTCTACGTTTGCTTCTCCACGGACTCCGTCCGTTCCAAAATATTTACCCATTTTTTATCCTTTTCTATTGTGTTTTATTAGTCTTTTTTTGAAGAGTCTGACTTGGTTTCAGAACTAGTTGAAGACGAACTGCCCAAAGATGAGCTTGTCGTTGCTGAGCTAGAACTACTTGCTGATCGAGCTTGTTTCGTTGTTATCTTCATGGTTGTTTCATACGGTGTAATCACCGTTGGTAGAACTGTTCCATTTTTATCAACTGCTTGAAGAGGCACCGAACCAGAGTAATTCCCTGAAATTTGCTCACTCGTTGGTAAAACAGCCACAATCTTATCAATCTTAGACAAGGTATCAACATCACTAGTAACCGAAACGCGTTCATCTGAAACAGTCACACTATCGATGAGAATTCGTTCATCAACCTTACCAGAGTCAATCTGTGGAGTGACTGGTAAATTATCCCGTGTTGCTTTCTTCCCAATTTTAACGGTGATTTTCTGCGGTGTTGCTAGGGCTGTTAAACCACTTGGTAGATTCTCAATGGTCAAGGGAACTTCAACGGTTCCTTCTGTCGCCTGTGTTAAATCTGCAGTAACCTTAAATTTACGAGTGCTTTCTTGCATCTCACTAGCCAAGGTCACTCGATTGGATCCAGTTAAAAATACCGTTACTTCTGAACTAAAACCACTAATAAAATACTGCTCACTATCGTACTGAATATCAATTGGTACATTTACGACCGTATTGGTATAGGTTTCTGTTCGAGCCGGTCTTGCATTATTATTATTTTGATAATTAATAGAGGTAGCGTAAATAAATAAAACGCAAGCAAAGAGGAGTGAGGAGATGATATATAAACTATTTTTTTTCATTCTTCCAGCCTCCTAATATACGCTCTGTTAAGCTTGGCTCTTGTGAATTTTCCGGAATCAGTATACGACGTAGCTCTTCCTCAAATTCTTCCATCGTTAAATCATGCTTAAAGACACCATTATAGGTAATGGAAATACCTCCAGTTTCCTCTGATACCACAAAAGTGAGAGCATCAGAAACCTCAGATAAACCAATGGCTGCACGGTGTCGCGTTCCAAACTCCTTAGAAATACCAGTGTCTTCAGTAAGTGGAAGATAAGCAGATGTTACAGCTATTCGATCACCTTTTATAATGACTGCACCATCATGTAAAGGTGTGTTTGGAATGAAGATATTGATTAAGAGTTCTGCAGAAATCTTAGCATCTAAAGGAATCCCCGTGGAAATATATTCCTGCAAGGTTCTGACACGCTGAACTGATACAAGTGCTCCAATTTTTCGCGGGCTCATATATTCAACTGCTTTAACAAAGGCCTGAATCATCTGTTCTTCTGAACTCATTGGTGTACTTGAAAAGAAATCAGTCGCACGTCCTAATCGCTCTAAACCTGTCCGAATTTCTGGAGAGAAAATAACAACCGCTGCGATAACACCGTAAGTAATCAATTGATTGATCAACCAAGAAATAGTCGTCAAGCCCAGAGTATTTGCTACTATCTGAGCTAAGATAAAAACTAAAACACCTCGAACCAGGATCATAATCTTGGTTCCTGCAATTGATTTTGTAAATTGGTATAAGATATAGGCAACGATAAGAATATCAATCACATTTATCAGAATACTCCAAGGACTGGAAAATAAACTAGACCAGTATTGAAGATTAGATAATTGCTGAAAATTCATTCTAGGCCTCCTCTCCATAAAAAAGCTACTCTTCATTATATCATTTTATATGAAAATTTTCTTCCCTCTACTTCATTTTAAATTGGTAGAAAATATGATAGAATTAAATGATAGAAATGAATTAAGGAGAAACCATGTCTGAACTATATGATATCACTATTGTAGGAGGTGGTCCTATCGGTCTCTTCGCAGCCTTTTATGCTCACCTTCGTCAAGCCAAAGTACAAATCATCGATTCTCTTCCTCAACTAGGTGGTCAACCTGCTATCCTATATCCTGAAAAACAAATTCTCGATGTTCCTGGTTTTCCAAACCTCACAGGGGAAGAATTGACTAACCGCCTTTTGGAACAACTTGAAGGGTTTGAGACGCCTGTACACCTCAATGAAACTGTTCTTGAGATTGAAAAAGAGGATGATGTTTTTAAGATTACAACTAATAAGGGAAACCATACTTCTAAAACCGTTATTATTGCTATGGGTGGTGGTGCCTTTAAACCACGTCCACTCGAATTAGAAGGTGTTGAAGGCTACGACAATATCCACTACCATGTTTCTAATATGCAACAATACGCTGGTCAGAAGGTAACCATTCTGGGTGGTGGTGACTCAGCCGTTGACTGGGCACTAGCTTTTGAAAAGATTGCTCCAACTACACTTGTGCATCGTCGCGATAACTTCCGTGCTCTTGAGCATAGCGTCCAAGCATTGCAAGAGTCTTCTGTGACTATCAAAACACCATTTGTGCCAAGTCAGCTTCTTGGAGATGGAAAAACTTTAGACAAGCTTGAAATATCAAAAGTTAAATCCGATGAGACCGAAAACCTTGAACTAGATCATCTCTTTGTCAACTATGGCTTTAAATCTTCTGTCGGTAATCTTAAAAAGTGGGGATTAGACCTTAACCGCCACAAGATTATCGTCAATAGCAAGCAGGAGTCAAGCCAAGCTGGAATTTATGCTATCGGTGACTGCTGCTACTATGAAGGTAAGATTGACTTGATTGCAACCGGTCTAGGTGAAGCACCAACTGCCGTTAATAATGCTATCAACTACATTGACCCCGAACAAAAAGTACAACCAAAACACTCTACAAGTCTATAATGTCAAAATTACAATTTTATTAAAAAATCAAGTGAAATTTCATGATAAAACGCATAATAACAAGTATCTAAAGAACTTGCTATTATGCGTTTTTATGATTTTAAAAACTTTTCCACTAACCACCTTTATTTGCTTTTTATATAAAGTTTAATACTTATTGATTAGTTTTTTAATATTTCCCCTCATTCCGACATATTCAGACTAACAAACTCTGTGCACCGTATGAGTAATACTAGATAATATTCTATCTTAGTGTAATTTGTAGTGAAAGTTCGAAGTTAACATTTACAAATTGACGTTAAATACAGTTATGAACATGTTATAAAGTTTGATGTTAGTGGCTGTTAGATTAATTATTACATAAGTTAAGTGTTAATCTGGCTCATTTATCATTCTGTATCGGTAATATAAATTTAACTTCAGCACCACGACAAGCTTCTCTATTTTTCAAGATTACTGATCCACCATGTAATTTAATTATTTGTTCAGTAATAAATAATCCAATACCATAATTGGTTGCAGAATGCCTGCTATAATCTCCACGATAGAACTGTTCTTTTGCGTGAATTAAATCGATATCAGAAAAACCTTTCCCGTTATCTAATACTGATATTTCTAAAAATTCATCTACAGTTTTTAAATTCAATTCCAATGTAACTATTCCATTATTATTTTCAATTGAATTCGCTAAGACATTTTGCAATGCTCTCTCTAAGAGTTTCAAGTCTACACTCATTATACCATCTTCAACTACTACATTAGTTTTTAGATTGTTAGAATTAATTGACATTAGTTCTTTAGAAACTGTTACCAATTGTTCTGATACAGTTTTTACTGCCAACGATTGTGGCTGGTATTCAGTGGCATTAGAATTCTTATTCATGATTAGAAGTGTTTTTATATATTCAGATATTCTATTGCTATTCCTCAGTATATAATCTATATAAATACTCTGGTCCTCTGTCACAGATGTCTTTTTAAGCAACTCAGCATTTCCTTGAACAATAGATACTGGGGTTTTCAAGTCATGTATCAAAGCAGAAATCTGTTTTTGCTTGTTTTCTTCCTGTATCCACTCTTTGATTAATGACTCTTGCAAAGCATTTCTCATTTTCTCTAAACTAAATAGAACTTCATTAAATTCTTTGACTCTTGAATAATGCAGTTCAAAATCTAAAGTTTGTTCTGATATTTTTTCGGAAGCAGCAAATATAGGTGAGAGTTGTTTCACAAGATATTTAGCCCATACTATTGTAACAACCAATGTATTTAGTAAACTAACTAAAATAAGAATACTGACATACACTACATTGACATTAGGAAAATATTTTGCCATGAATTTATTTGTAAAATAGGGTTTTACTGAATATTGAATAATACAATAACCGTCATTTCGTAAAATTTCTATATAGCTATAAGATGGGGTATTATATACTCTCTCATTATTATAGTATCGAATTGCTCGATCTTCTTCATCTTTACTCATTGAACTAGTAATGATATTTCCATCCTTTGAAATTAATAGATATGAAGCATTATCTGGTATAAGATTTTTATCAAAAGTCTCTGTATTGGCTATCGCATTCTTCCTCTCATAAATTTGATTTTCTGTGTAATCGGCAGGTAAAATAAATCCTAATGAATACATGGTGGTGAACATCAGAATTACTAAACCAACTGAAAGAAACAGTACAATTCCTACACTTATTAGATATTCTAAAAATATTATTCTTAGCGATTGCCCTTTTAATTTTATTCCCATTTATATCCAATTCCCCATACAGTTACAACTGGAGATACACCTTCCTTCTGTAATTTTGCGCGAATATTCTTAATATGTTCTGAAATAGCTGAAGAATTACCAATTCCATCATATCCAAATATCATCTCATAAATCTGTTCTCTTGAAAATACTTGCCCGCGCCTACGTGCCAGAAGTTCACAAATTCGATACTCAGATTTTGTAAAAGGAATTTTCTTATCATTCACATAAATCATATTCGCTGATAAATCAAATCTAATTTTTCCAAGATTTAAACTTAAATGTCTCTCTCGGTTTTCTCGACGTAAATGGGCATCAACTCTCGCAATTAATTCATTTACTCCAAAAGGTTTTAGAATGTAATCATCAGCTCCTGTTGATAAACCCGAAACAATGTCACTTTCCAAAGATTTTGCAGTTAAAAATAAGATGGGACAGTCTACTCTATCTCTAATAGATTTACAATAAGATATACCATCGATTTTTGGCATCATTATATCTAACAAGATTAAATCATACTCTGATAATTTAGAAATAGGTACTTCTGTTGGATTTTGAAAAATATCTACATGATATAATTTTTGTGTTAAAATATTTTTGATTAAGACCAAAAGATCCATTTCATCATCTATAGCTAATATTTTCACCATCTTATTACCACCTTCATTTCTATTCCATATTAGTTCTGCCGTTCCATTTATTAAACCAAATCAAACTTACAAATAACATTACAACTATTATTGGTGTTGCAACTAAAGACCATTTAAAAAATTCAAAATAAAATGAGTTTTCACCTGAAATTTTATCTACAAAATAAAGACCACAAAGCCTTGAAGGCCATGAACTTGGTAAGTAATACCAAATATTATCCCCCATACTTGTAACAGCAAGTAGCGCTATCAAAGTTTCAAAGAAACCAAGACCAATAGAGGCACCACTCCCAAATCTGAGGCTAATAACCAGATGTATTAAATATAACGGAACAACTCCGATAATCATTAAGACTGATTCCAATATCAAATCATAAAATTCTTGATAATTAAAAAACATCAAAAAACTACTTTGGAGTAAAACAAGTGATAGAGATGCACACAACAATAAGGATAATAACTTACCAATATACATACTAGTTCTTGATTGCGAACCAGTTAACATTATCTGAAAACAACCTGCTTCTGCTTCCATTTCTATTACCTTTGCAGTAATAAAACCAATAATAATCGGGAACAATGCACCTAACGTAATCAAATAATTTAATGTGACATCCTCTATTGAATACCTACTTAGGCTCGTAAATTTAAAACCAGCATATATCATAATCACAAATAGTATTGGGAGAAACAGATATAACCAGGGTAACCAAGTATGTTTTATCTTATATAGTTCAGACTTTAAAATATTTATCACTATCCCACCTCCTGTTTTGCAAACCAAATAGATGATAAGTAAGATAATAGAAGAAATAACAGAATTGAGAAGATACATGGAGGCAAAATGGATGTGTTTAACATCATATTTCCTGCATCTGCTGGTAGTCCATTTGGCATAATTTTCAGCATTGGAACCATAGTTCTTATACTCCAACTATATGGGGAAAACAACCAATAATCTCCAGCAGAAAACATAATTCCTAGTACAACACCTAATAAACCATTTATCATAAGACTAGTAGAAAAACCAAACTTTTTAGCTAATAGTAGGCAAAATGGAATTTGCCATATACTTGATACCACTAATACTATACTCGAAACTAATAAAGTACTAAAGCTATAGCTTAAAAATATTTGTTTTCCAAAAATAAATTGCACAATTAAAACTGCTATCAAATGAACCAAACTTGTCATCAGAATCAAATAGCTTGCTACAATAATTTTTGATATCCAAATCTTTCTTAAATCAATACTTAGAGGATAAACTGCCCTATATTTTATTTTTTTATCTTCGTATCGATTCATTAAAGCAGGAATCAGTGCATAAGTAATTGGCATAATTATAGTATACCACCAATTATATGAATCTACTGTAAAATATGGTGGTGCCAGTATATAAGAAAGAATTATCAAAGATATAGGTATTATATAGATTATTTTTTTTAAAAAAGTTCTTTTATATTTTAAATAATCACTAAGGATATAATTTATCATTTTTAATTCTCCTTCTTTACTACTTCCAAAAATAAATTTTCTAAACTTTCTTGAGAGTTTTTTATATCTTGGTATTTTAATTCACCTTCACATATTATTCCGATATAATCTGCAACTTGCTCAACTTCGGAAATGTTATGGCTGGATAGAATTACTGTAATGCCTTGTTTTGGAAAGCCAAGAATCATCTCCCTTAATTCTTGAATTCCCAATGGATCTAAGCCGTTGGTTGGCTCATCTAAAATTAATAATTTAGGATTATTTAACAGTGCTATTGCAATTCCTAATCGTTGTTTCATTCCCAAAGAAAATTTTCCACTTCTTTTTTTACCTGTATTTGATAGACCAACGATTTTTAGAACTTCATCAATTCTTGATTCGGGTAATCCAAGTAACATTGTTCTTACTTTTAAATTTTCTCTTGCACTTAAGTTCTCATATAACGGAGGTAGCTCTATCAAGGCACCAATTTGTTCAAGATCCTTTCTACTCCATGTATGATCATTAAATATAATATCTCCGGACGATTTATGGAGCATTCCTGTTATCATCTTTAGTGTTGTTGATTTCCCAGCACCATTTGGACCAAGTAATCCGTAGATACAATTCTCTTTCACTTGTAATGAAATATTATTCACTACAAGTTGATTCCCAAATTTCTTTGACAAATTCCTTGTCTCTAAAATATTTTTTTCCATTTTGATCCTCCTTAAATTTACACTTCAATAATAAAATATAAATTTAAAGATTTTATAAAGAAAATACATAATTATCTATTAATTTTTAAGAAAACTATAACTACGCAATTTAATGAAGATTAAAAAAAATTTGAAATTTTTAGTATTCTATCTAGAACCTTAATCTCTTAAAACAACGAATCCTCTGAAAATGAAAATTCTACTGAATGAAACTTCAGTAGAATTTTTTAAATTTATGTGACTATTAGTCCGTCTCGCTCCGTGAGGTGCGAGACAAATAAACCACCCGCTATGCGGGTGCGCGTCGAAGGTTATACCAAAAAAACTCCAAACGCGATACAATAAAGGTGTTCAAGCCAATTGTAAAGCGAAAGGAGAAAACCATGGTACAAAAGTCTCATAGTTTATCACACACAAAGTGGCACTGTAAGTATCACATTGTGTTCACCCCTAAGTATAGACGAAAAGTCATCTATAATCAATATCGGAGTAGTTTAGGTGAAATATTTCATCGCTTGTGTAGTTATAAGGGAGTTGAAATTATCGAGGGTCACTTAATGCCAGACCATGTACATATGTTAGTAAGTATTCCACCAAGGATAAGTGTTTCGAGTTTCATGGGTTATTTAAAAGGTAAAAGTGCACTCATGATGTTTGACAAACACGCCAACCTCAAGTACAAGTTTGGGAATCGGCATTTCTGGGCAGAAGGTTATTATGTGAGTACAGTAGGGCTTAATGAAGCCACGATAAGGAAATACATACAAGGTCAGGAAAAGCATGATATAGCACTAGATAAATTAAGTGTAAAAGAATATGAGGATCCCTTTAGGGATAGTGGCAAGTAATACTCACGCCTCTTTAAGAGGCAAGTGACGAGTCAAGAGCAATGCGGCTTGAACAACGTGAAAGCCAGCGTCTTTAGGCGCTGGCTGGTAATTTGGGCTTATAGCCCTGGTGCAAACCACCCGTTAGACGGGTGGTTATGATTTGAGGTTATTTTAAAAATTTTTAAACATCAATCTCGATATATCTTTTTTGAACATCAATATATTATATTTTACAGTTCCTCTGCAATTTTGTTGATCTTTCTCAGGCGATGATTGACACCACTTTTGGTTAAGGGATTTGTCAGACTATCTGCCAACTTTTGAATAGAATAGTCTGGATGCTGGATACGCAGACGGGCAACTTCCTGCAAGTCTGCTGGCAGATTATCCAAGCCAATTCTATCTTTGATTTTACTGATATTATTAATGGTTTTCATGCTTGCAGAAACCGTACGAGCAATATTTGCCGTCTCTGCATTATTGGCACGATTGAGGTCATTTCGAGTTTCTCGGAGAATCTTGACACCTTCAAAAGTATCACGTGCCTCCATAGCTCCTACTAAAATCAGGAAATCCATAATATCTTCTGCTCGCTGGAGATAGGTCACTGCACCTTTTTTTCGTTCAATCACCTTGGCATCTAACAAGAACTGCTGCAAGAGCGAAGCGATCCCTTGGGCATGGTCCAGATAAACTGAACTAATTTCCAGCTGATACTTGCCTGACTCGGGATCCCGAATACTCCCATTTGCTAAAAATGCACCACAAAGATAGGCACGACCTGCTTCTTCATCTCCTAAAATATCCGGATCAATTCCCGTCTCCAGACCAAAGAAAGAATCAGCCAAACGCAAATCCGCTAAAAGTTCTTGGACTTGTTCATCTGTAAACACAGTATAGACCCGATTTTTACGAAGATTGCTTCTCTGATGATGACGAATCTCCGACTTGATACCATAAAAGTGTAAAAACGATTCATAGAGATGGCGGGCAAGTTTGGCACTCTCTGTAACAACGGACAAGGTCAAGCCAGAACTAGACAAACCTACGCTTCCAGACATCTTGATAATGGCTGATAATTCATAGCGACTCAGGTGGTGTTGACCTAGGATTTCTTCTTTTACTGCTACTGTGAAACTCATTTTCTCACCTGTATGATGCGCATTAATTCATCCACGATTAAATCCCCATCATGGAAAGCACCACCATTTTCCAAACGTAGGAAGTTGGATGAAATGACACGGGGAACTTGTTGATGCAAACCATCAAAATCATGCTCAACCTGAACTAGATACTCATCGAAACGATTGGTGTCCATATAGTCTCTTGGAACCTTTTCAATATTAACAAGTACGGTATCAATAAAGGGACGACCAAGATGACGATGCAAGACTGCTACGTGATCACTATCTGAGAAATGTTCTGTCTCTCCGCGCTGAGTCATGATGTTGCAGACATAGGCAATTTCAGCCTTGGTTTCAAGAAGGGCTTGTCCAATCTCTTCAATGACAATATTCGGCAAAATGGAGGTGAAGAGTGAACCAGGCCCTAAGACAATCATATCACTCTCAAGAATTGTATTAACAACTCGGCGACTTGCTTGGGGTTTTTCATCATTCAGGGTATTGGTGACATAAACATGGTCAATCATGCCTGGATGGTCTGCAATGTGACTTTCTCCAGCTACTTCTGTTCCATCTTTAAAGACGGCATGGAGTGTCAAGGGATGGTCACTAGATGGATAAATCTTTCCTGTCGTATGGAAAAATTTACTCAGTAATTGCATAGCATTATAGGTTGAACCCTGCATTTCAGATAAGCCAGCTATGATAATGTTTCCTAATGGATGACCAGCAAAAGCACCTGCATCCTCAGAAAAACGGTATTGAAAGACCTTTTCATAGAATTTTGGCATATCTGACATGGCCACAAGAACATTACGTAAATCCCCTGGAGGTGTCAACTGTTGAATATTTTTACGCAATTCGCCTGAAGAACCGCCATCATCCGCAACGGTTACAATGGCTGCAATTTCCACATCCTTTTCCCTTAAACTATTTAAAATAACAGGGATTCCGGTTCCTCCACCAATCACCGTAATTTTTGGTTTTCTCATGAACGGTTTACCGTTTCCTTTCTTCGGTCTTTATCACGATGGCTTTCATTTACAGGCCAATTCTTAGACAAATCATTGGCTAATCGTTTGGCAAAGGCAACACTCCGGTGTTGTCCTCCTGTACAACCTACTGCAATGGTTAAAACAGATTTTCCTTCTTTCTTATAGCCAGGTAGGATTGGTTCAATCAAGGCCAACAAATGGCGGTAGAAATCCTCAGATTCCTCATGATTCATAACATAGTCATAAACGTCCTGGTCTTCACCTGTCTGATTGCGAAGTTCTGGTAGATAGTAGGGATTTGGGAGGAAACGGACATCAAATACCAAGTCAGCATCAATAGGAATGCCATATTTAAACCCGAAAGACATAACCTCAATACGGAAGGACTGAGCCTGTTCTTGGTCTGAAAACTGCTCTGCAATGGTCTTACGGAGTTCACGAGGAGTTAACTCTGTTGTGTCAACCACGTTTTGACTCATATTTTTCAAGGGTGCCAAGAGTTCACGTTCCAGCTTAATTCCGTCCAAAATACGACCATCTGCTGCCAGAGGGTGACTTCTTCTAGTTTCCTTATAACGTGCCACCAATTCCTTATCTGCTGCATCCAAAAAGAGGATTTTAAAGTCCAAATCATCTTGATTTTCCAATTCATCCAAGACAGCCTGAATCTCTGAGAAGAAAGAACGACTACGCATATCCACCACTAGGGCCAACTTGTGGTCATCATCCTTGGTCTCAACCAACTGTAAAAATTTTGGTAAGAGGGCAGGTGGCATATTATCAATGGTAAAATATCCTAAATCTTCAAAGGATTGAATGGCTACGGTTTTTCCTGCACCACTCATCCCTGTCACAATCACCAGGTGAAGTTGTTTCTTTGTCATCATTGTCTCCTTATATCAAAAGAAGTTTGGAAGAACCAAACTTCAACTCGCTTATCCAATCTCTGCGATGACTTCAATTTCGACTTTTACATCGCGAGGAAGACGAGCTACTTCTACAGCTGAACGAGCTGGAAATTCCTCTTTAAAGGCTGTTTGGTAAACCTCATTGAAGGGTACAAAATCGTTCATATCGCTTAAGAAACAGGTTGTTTTGACCACATGGTCAAAATCTGTCCCTGCTTCTGCTAAAATAGCTCCAATGTTTTTCAAAACTTGCTCTGTCTGTTCTTGGATCGTTTCTCCTACGATTTCTCCAGTTTCAGGAGATAGAGGTACTTGACCGCTAGCAAACAAAAGATTGCCAACAATTTTTCCTTGAACATAAGGTCCGATTGCCTTTGGAGCTTTATCTGTATGAATTGTTTTTGCCATATGTATTCCTCATAATTTTTCTAAAATAGCATCCCAAGCTTGGTCCATTCCTGCTTTTGTCACTGAAGAAAAGAGGATGAAATCATCACTTGGATCAAAGTTTAATTTCTTTTTAATAGCTGATTCGTGCTTATTCCATTTACCACGCGGAATCTTGTCTGCCTTTGTCGCTACAATGATGACAGGAATCTCATAATACTTAAGAAATTCGTACATCTGTACATCATCAGCCGTCGGGTCATGACGAAGGTCAACGAGACTAACAACCGCTCGAAGATTTTCTCGAGTAGTCAAGTACTCCTCAATCATACGACCCCATTTTTCACGTTCCTTTTTGGAAACACGGGCATAACCATAACCAGGTACATCCACAAAACGCATCTTGTCATCAATATTAAAGAAATTGAGTAGTTGTGTTTTTCCTGGTTTTCCTGAAGTACGAGCTAAATTCTTACGATTGAGCATGGTGTTGATGAAGCTTGACTTTCCAACATTTGAGCGACCTGCAAGAGCAATCTCAGGAAGTTCATCCTGCGGATAGTGGGACTTGTTGGCTGCACTCAGCAAAATCTCAGCATTGTGTGTATTGATTTCCATAGTCACCTCTAGGCTGTCTCTAGAATTGGCTTAGCCGTTCCGTCAACCGCTTCTTTTGTGATACGAACTGTTTTCACATTTTCTTGACTTGGAACTTCAAACATAACGTCTAGCATGGTTTCTTCGATGATTGAACGAAGACCACGGGCACCAGTTTTACGTTCGATGGCTTTGTTTGCAATTTCCTGAAGGGCTTCGTCGTCAAATTCAAGCTCTACATCATCATAAGAAAGCAAGGTCTGGTATTGTTTGACCAAGGCATTTCTTGGCTCCTTCAAGATTCGAACCAAATCATCCACAGTCAACTGTTCAAGTGCTGCAAAGACTGGCAAGCGTCCAATCAACTCAGGAATAATTCCGAATTTTTGAATATCTTCTGCGATGATTTCTTGCATGTAAGAACTATTTTCGTCAATGGCCTTGTTATTTTGTCCGAAACCAATAACTTTTTCACCTAGACGCTGTTTGACGATTTCTTCGATGCCATCGAAGGCACCACCCACGATAAAGAGGATATTCTTAGTGTCCACTTGAATCATTTCTTGTTGTGGATGTTTACGTCCACCTTGAGGTGGTACGCTGGCTACAGTTCCCTCGATAATCTTGAGGAGAGCTTGTTGCACACCTTCACCAGATACATCACGTGTGATAGAAACGTTCTCGCTCTTCTTAGCAATCTTGTCGATTTCGTCTACGTAG
Source organism: Streptococcus infantis (assembly GCF_047463635.1). Classification (GTDB taxonomy): domain Bacteria; phylum Bacillota; class Bacilli; order Lactobacillales; family Streptococcaceae; genus Streptococcus; species Streptococcus infantis_W. The sequence goes on along the minus strand of NZ_JASHDL010000010.1, from coordinate 34,989 downwards.
ATAATTCCACGTTCTGCACGTTCGATGTTAAAATCAGCTGCCTGCAAGAGTTTGAGGAGGATATTTTCCACGTCCTCACCTACATAACCAGCCTCAGTAAGGGCTGTTGCATCAGCAATAGCAAATGGTACATTCAAACTTCGAGCAAGAGTTTGAGCAAGGAAAGTCTTCCCTGAACCAGTTGGACCAATCATCAAAATGTTTGACTTTTGCAAATCCACATCTTCTGATTCTTCACGAGTGTCATGGAAATTGATGCGTTTGTAGTGGTTATATACAGCAACTGCCAAAGCACGTTTGGCACGATCTTGACCAATCACATAGTGGTTCAAAATATTCAGGAGTTCGATTGGTTTTGGTACTTCAGACAAGTCTGCTAGGACTTCCTCTGCCAACTCCTCACGAATGATTTCTTGGGCCAACTCCACACACTCATTACAGATAAAGGCGTTGTTCCCAGCGATTATTTTTTTAACTTCTTCTTGGCTTTTGCCACAAAATGAGCAATAAACCATCATATCATTTTTCCTATTTGTAGGCATGATTCCCTTCCGTTCTAAATGATTTTTCTATCTAAAATAAGGTCATATAAAAAGCATGAATGCTATTCACCAAGTTTGTAAAAGCATTAAGCCAAAGTAGAGTAGCAAGTCCAAAGCGCTTTTTACGAAAAGCCTGTGCTCCAGCAAGCAAACAGACCAAACACAGCAAAGCTGTGAAAAAACCAAATATACTACGTTCCATTAGACTTCCTTTCTCTTTCTATATTCGATGGTAAAATCATAGGCATTTTTCTCATCTTTGCTATAAGATTTGCTTGCAAGAGTCTCAAAAACAGTCAAGTCAAAATCTGCTGGGAAAAAAGTATCCCCTTCAACTTGAGCATGGATTTGTGTCACAATAATCTCATCGAGATAAGGTTCAAAAAGCTGAAAAATCTGCTTGCCCCCAATGATATAGAGATTTTTATCCTGTTTATGGTACCAGTCTAAAACATCCTCAACATTTTGGAAAACCAGAGCACCCTCAATTGACTCTTCAGGATTGCGCGTCAAAATCAGAGTCTCACGTCCTGGAAGCAATCGTCGTCCCATTCCATCAAAGGTGACACGTCCCATCAAGATGGCATGATTCAAGGTTGTTTCTTTAAAATGTTTTAACTCTGCTGGCAAATGCCATGGTAAGCGATCCTCTTTTCCGATTACACCCTTTTCATCTTGTGCCCAGATGGCTACGATTTTCTTTAGCATACTTTCATCCTTTTTATTGATAGTTCTATTTTATCAAAAATCTTGAAAAAAGACTGTTTTGGAACGCCCTCCGAAATAGAAAAAATCCGTAGAAATCTTCTACGGATTTTTGACAAAATAGAGTATCTTACAAACCAGGTGCTTGTCCTAATTCTGCCGCAAGCATCCAGACTGTTTTTTCAAGGTCTGCCTTAGCACCAACGAAGATATCATTGGTTACATCATCACCTTCTTCATCTGTTACATCCAAAGCTTTTTGGAAAAGAGTGATGAGGTAACGATAAATTTCAAGAACACGTTCCAAACTTTCTTCTACATTACGGAACTCTCCAACTTCTTCTTCAATTTCACTGTGTTGAAGAAATTCTGTCAAAGTAGAGTATGGTTTTCCACCAAGTGTAATCAAGCGTTCGCTGATTTCATCAAGGTAACCATCAAGGCTATCCATATATTCATCCATCTTAGGATGCCATACCATGAATCCACGTCCACGCATGTACCAGTGTACTTGATGAAGAGCGATATGTGCTACATACAAGTCAGCTACTGCTTGATTCAAAACTTCCTTTGTATTTACTAGCGCTTCTGCCGCTGGTTTAGATAATGTTGCTACGTCTTTTACTGCTTCTTTTTTCAATTCTACCATCTTTCTCACCTCATAATATTATTTTTGCAACCATATTTATTGATTACTATCTCAGTATACTACATCTAGTAGACAAACGCAAGAAAATTAACCCATATTAAAAAAGTTCTAATTGACTGATAATTTAAGAAAATGAGTGGCTATTTATCCTAGCTATTTTCACTGTTTTTACTAGAAAATTGACTTTGGTAAAGGTCATAATAGAAACCTTTTGCAGCTAAGAGACTTTCATGATTTCCTTGTTCGATAATCTGTCCATCTTTCAGCACCAAAATCTTGTCCGCTTCCTGAATAGTCGAAAGTCTATGGGCGATAACAAAGCTTGTTCTCCCTTTCATCAAACGCTTCATGGCCTTTTGAATCAAGAGTTCTAGACGCGTATCGACTGATGAGGTCGCTTCGTCAAGGATTAGAATTTTTGGATCAGCCAAGAGAGCACGCGCGATAGTTAACAACTGCTTCTGACCAAGAGAAATATTACTTGACTCTTGGTTCATCTCCATGTTGTAACCACCAGGAAGAGTACGGATAAAGTGGTCAACATTGGCAGCCTTAGCAGCTTCAACGATTTCTTCATCTGTTGCCTCAAGATTTCCAAAGCGAAGATTTTCCTTGATACTGCCTTCATAGAGCCAGGCATCCTGTAAGACCATGCCAAACTGGCGACGATAGTCCTGACGAGACAAGTCTCGAATATCTTGTCCATCCACTAAAATGGCACCAGCTGTTACATCGTAAAAACGCATGAGAAGGTTTATCAAGGTTGTTTTACCTGCTCCAGTTGGTCCTACGATGGCTACCATCTCTCCAGGTTCAACATCTAAGTTGAAATTACGAATCAATGGTTTGTTTTCCACATATTGGAAATCGACGTTTTTGAAACTAACTTGACCTGTCAATGGTGCCAAGTCTTTTACTTCCTCACTTTGAACTTCTTCCTGTTCATCTAAAACTTCAAAAACACGATCAAGCGAAGACTTAGCACTTTGCATTTGCCCAGCTAATTGAGTGATATTTTGGATTGGTTGGCTGACTTGCCATACATATTGAACGAAGGCCTGCATATTACCAATCGTCAAGCGCCCTGCAATAACCTGCAATCCACCTAATACTGCAACAATCAGGTAGGTTAAATCAGATACAATGTGAAGAGCAGGCATCATCAAACCTGAGATAAAGCTAGCCTTAAAACCAATCTGTTGCAATTCATCTGTAATAGCTGCAAATTCCTGCTGCGAGTTTTCTTCACGTCCATAGAGCTTCAAAACATTAAAACCTGTCAAGTTTTCCTGTACAAATCCATTCATGCGTCCCAAGATAGCTGCCTGTTGTTTAAAATAAGGCTGGGAACGATTTAGAATCGTTTTAGCTCCAAAATAAGTCACTGGAATCGACAAGATAACAATGATAGCCAGCTGAAGATTTAGATAGAGGACCATTCCCATAACAAAAATAATGGTAAAGACTGCATTAACAATCTGTAAGAAGGATTGTTGGAGTGCATTAGATACGGTCTCTACATCACTAGTAAAACGTCCCAGCAAATCTCCAAATTGGTGCTTGTCAAAGTAAGACACAGGGATGCGGTTGATTTTTTCGCTCATTTCATTTCGCAAATCCTGTATCATGGACTGCACCGCATTGGTCATGAAATAGTTTGAGTAGTAAGAACCCAACTCATAAAAAAGGCCACGCAAGAGATAGATCACCAGAATCACTGCGATATAGCTAGTATTAATCCCTGCTCCTGCAACACCATTTGCCATGGCAAGAAGATTGCTGGTTAACTCAGTGATAGCAAGTCCCAATACGAAAGGCTCGATAACACTCATAATGACGCTGACTATTTTCAAGAAGACTGCAAAGAAAACAGAGAAGCGGTAGGCTTTTAAATAGCTCCATAGACGAGCTAGACTAGATTGTTGTTTCATCCTTTACCTCCTATTCTTCTGTCAGAGACGCATTTTTTAACTGCGACTCAGCAATTTCTCGATAGATGTCATTGGTTTCCATCAATTCTTCATGACGGCCACGACCAACGATTTCGCCCTTATCAAGGACGATAATCTGGTCCGCATCCATAATGGTTCCAACACGTTGCGCAACAATCAATACCGTAGCATCTTGAGTCACTTCCTTGAGACGACGGCGCAAGATAGCATCTGTACGGTAGTCCAAGGCTGAGAAGGAATCATCAAAGATATAGATATCTGGACCCTTGATGACTGCGCGGGCAATCGACAAGCGTTGCTTTTGACCACCTGATAGATTGCTTCCCCCTTCAGCCAGATGAGTTGCAAAACCTTCTTCTCGACTTTCGATAAAGTCTTTGGCTTGGGCTACATCAGCTGCTTGGTGCAAGTCCTCATGACTGGCGTCCTCTTTTCCGTAACGGAGATTATCTGCGATAGTCCCTGTAAAGAGCAAGGCTTTTTGTGGAATAAAACCAATTTTCTGGCGGAGTGATTTGAGACGGTAATCCCGGACATCAACACCATCGACCTTAATTTTCCCCAGTGTAACATCGTAGAAACGTGGAATTAACTGAACTAGAGTAGACTTACCTGACCCAGTCGAACCAATAAAAGCAATGGTTTCTCCCGGTTTAGCAGTAAAGGAAATGTTATGCAACACAGGGCTTTCTGTTTCCCCAGGATAAGCAAAGGTCACATTATCAAATTCTAAGTAACCATGTGTTTCTGTCTCTTGAATTCCGTCCTCATTTGGATCAATGGAAATCGGCATATCCATGATTTCCTTTAAACGCTCACTAGACACAGCCGTACGTGGATACATGGTAAAGAGGTTTGACAAGAATAAGAAAGACAAGAGGGCGTGGAAACTATACTCGATGAAGGCTACCAAATCCCCAATCTGCAAACTTCCTTGCTTGAGAGGATCTAGAGCAAACCAAACGATAGCTACAATCATAGCGATAATGATTTGCACAAAAAGCGGCTCCGTCAAACCAGTCAATTTGAACAAGCGATTCGAATTATCTGCATAGATTGCATTTTTCTCTTCGAAACGTTTTTCTTGAAAATCTTCACGAGCAAAGGCACGAATTACTCGTAGCCCCATCAAATTTTCACGGACATACTGGTTAATCTTATCCAAAGTTTTCTGTTGTTTTTCAGATAAGGGACGCGTTTTCACCGCCACATAAATAACTACTACAGCTAGAAAAGGAACGGAAAAAGCCACAATCCAAGCTAGTGAAGGACTGGTCAAGAAAATCATCAGAATACTCGACAGCATCATCATGGGAGTGATAACACCCAACTTAAGCGTTTGTTCCGCAAACTGCATGAGGACAAAGGCATCACTGGTAATACGAGTGACTAGTGAAGACACACCGATTTGCTCGTACTCGTGATGAGAATACTCTTGCAGCTTAGCATAGACATCATCCCGCATGTCCTTAACCATATTCGTGGTCAGTTTACTAGCAGCATAAGCCAGAACAACCCGTCCAAATGTTCCCAAGACGATAATAACCAACATGATTACGGCCCAAAAATAGAGTTTATCCTGATCACCTTGGTTGATTCCCTGGTCAATCATGCGGGCTAAAACTGTTGGTAAACCTAGATTGACAATGACAAAGAAAATTGCCCCGAGAAAGTCTAACACTAACCACTTGGGATAGCGTTTGAGATAAGACCAAATATAAAGCATAATTCTCCTTTCTTTTTCTTCTAAAATGCAGAAAAGAGCGTGCTTTCGCACGCCATTTTACTAAAAAGAAGACAGGCAGCCAAAACCTCGAGAGAGGGAACTGTCTGTCTCAGATATTTAAGGCTTATTTTACAAAGTCAAGCAATGCCAAGAAGCTTTCTGGGTCAAGTGATGCACCACCAACAAGAGCTCCGTCAACGTCTGGACAAGCCATGTATTCAGCAACGTTTTCAGGTTTAACTGAACCACCGTATTGAACACGTACTTTGTCAGCTACTTCTTGACCGAAGTCAGCAGCTACAACGTCACGAACAACTTTACACATTTTTTGTGCGTCGTCTTGTGAAGCAGATTTACCAGTACCGATAGCCCAGATTGGCTCATAAGCGATAACTGATGAAGCTACTTGTTCTGCAGTCAATCCAGCAAGAGCAGCTGAAACTTGAGCACCTACGAATTCTGCTGCTTTACCAGCTTCGTAAGTTTCAAGTGACTCTCCACAACAGATGATTGGAAGCATGCCGTTAGCAAAGATTGCTTTTGCTTTTTTGTTGATGTCTTCGTCTGTTTCGTGGAAGTAGTCACGACGTTCTGAGTGACCGATAACAACATAGTCAGTACCGATTTCTTTCAAAACTTGTGGGCTAGTTTCACCTGTGAAAGCACCTGCATTTTCAAAGTAGCAGTTTTGAGCAGCAACTTTAAGGTTTGAACCTTTAGCAGCAGCAAGAACAGTTGTCAAGTCAAGAGCAGGAGCTGCGATACCTGCTTCAACAAGATCAGCTGAAGGAAGTTTTGATGCTACAGCTTCAACGAATGCTTTTGCTTCTTCTGGGTTTTTGTTCATTTTCCAGTTACCAGCGATAAATGGTTTACGTGACATTTCACATACCTCTTTTTTCATTTTATTTTCTACTTATTTTATCATAAATAGAGGGAGCTTGCAAATCTTACTCTGTAACTAGAAGTCTTCTTTTCAAAAACTTTCTAGTTGCCTTTTTCTATTTGGAAGCTGGCTTGCGCCTCGTTAATTTGACCACTGCTTCTGTTCTAGCCGTGTGTGGAAACATGTCAACAGACTGGATATAATGCAGGTCATAAACCTCTAGCAATCGGACTAAATCACGCGCCAAGGTAGACACATTGCAGGATACATAAACCATCTTTTCAGGAGCGTATTTGACAATGGTATCCAAGAGCTTATCATCTAAACCTGTACGTGGCGGGTCCACAATCAAGGCATCGGCACGATAGCCTTCCTTGTACCAACGAGGAATAATTTCTTCTGCAGTTCCAGCCTCATAGTGGGTATTGGTATACCCCATGCGCTTAGCATTTTCTTTGGCATCCTCAATAGCTTCGGGAATAATATCCATCCCTCTCAAACTTTTGACTTTTTTAGCAAAGGCAAAACCAATGGTCCCAACACCACAATAGGCATCGATCAGATGGTCGTCTTCAGTCACTTCCAAGGCCTTAACGGCTTCACTATAGAGAATTTCAGTCTGTTCAGGATTGAGTTGATAGAAAGCTCGAGGTGAAAGAGAAAACTCATAGTCTAATACACCTTCGCGTATACTATCCTGCCCCCAAATAATCTCAGTCTTATCCCCATAAATCTCAGAAGTTTTAGCAGTATTGGTATTGACTGCGACAGTCACTACTTCAGGATAATCCTTGACTAGGTCCTTCACAAATTGAGTCAAATTCAATTGGCGATTGGTGACAATGATAATCTGGACTTGCCCAGTTTTCCGTGCTCGACGAACCATGATGGTCCGAACTCCAAGGATTTTCCGTTCATCCGTAATCGGAATTTGATGGTAAGTCAAGAGTTCAGCGATGCGATTGGCAATCGCTTGTGTCTCCTTGTCTTGAACAAGACAGTCCTTTAACTCGACCAAATAATGGGAATTCTGAGCATACAAACCTGCCTTGACTTGACCTTTAAACTTTCGCGTTTGAAATTGCAGTTTAGCCCGATAATACTTAGGTTTCTGCATGCCAATAGTTGGTCTGATTTCAAAGTTTTCGTAGCCTGCAGGTGCAAATTTCTTCAGAGCTTGATGGAGAAGATCCGTCTTGAATTCTAACTGCTTGTCATAATGAAGGTGCATGATCTGACAGCCACCACACTCATTATAAATGGTACAGTCGGGAACTACTCGAAACTTGGATTTTTTATTGACCTCAAGCAATTTAGCCTCAACGTAGTTACGCTTAACCAAAGTCACCTGACAATAGATATCTTCTCCCTTGAGGGCACCTGGAACAAAAACGAGGGTTTTCTGGTAAAATCCGATACCTTCCCCGTTTATCCCCATACGCTTGATTTTTAATGGAATTTTTTGTTTGACTTTTAGATTCATAAGTCTATTATACCACGTAGTTTCTCAATGGTTAAGAATATGTTACAATAAAACCATGAATACAAAGATATCTTTTTCCTCATTGGATTTTCCTGAGCAATTACGAACTTATATAGAGGGGGCAAGCCTTTCTGACAGCTCTTCTCATTCAGGCGCAAGGGTTCTTTATCTTGACTCAGGTTACTATTTAAAAATTGATCAAAAGGGAAGATTAGAGCGAGAAGCTAGCATTGCCAGTTGGTTTGAACAAGAGGGAATAGGAACTCCAGTCATCCACTATCTATCAACAGATAAAGACTACCTCCTGACTAAAGAGGCTATTGGTCATGATGCTCTCGCTTTTTTAGACCAGCCAGAAAAAATCTGCCGAACAATGGCAGAGGCTCTTAAAAAGCTTCACAACTTAAACCCACAAAATTTTCCATCAGAAAATCATTTAAAAGCCTATAAAGAACGAGCCTTTAAAAACTATGAAAAAGGAGAGTTCTATGCCAAGGCGCTCCTACCCCAATTCCAGATTAACAGTCGCGAAGAGGCCTTCCAACTCATCCAAGAACAAGGGCATCTTTTAAAAACTAATGCCTTTATTCATGGGGATGCCTGCCTTCCAAACTTTATTCTTAAAGATGCCAGCCATTTCTCTTGTTTTATTGACCTTGGTTTGGCTGATTTCAGTGACCGACATATCGATCTCTTTTGGGCAGTTTGGTCCCTCAATTACAACTTAAAAGATCCCAAATATGCTGAACTATTTCTCGACTATTACGGGAGGGAACTGGTTGATAGCAACAAACTTCGACTCGTTGCTGCCTTCGAAGCATTTGGATAAGAGGTAAACCATGAAAATCACAAAACTTGAAAAGAAAAAACGACTCTATCTGCTCGAGCTTGATAGCGACAATTCCTGCTACATTACAGAGGATACCATTGTTCGCTTTATGTTGACAAAAGGGAAAGAGATCTCAGCTGAAGAACTAACTGAGATTAAATCCTTTGCACAATTTTCCTACAGTAAAAATCTAGCTCTCTACTACTTATCATTCAAGGCCCGTACTGAAAAAGAAGTTAGAGATTATCTTGCCAAACATGAAATTGATGAGAACATCATCTCCAAAGTTATCCAGTCTTTAAAAGATGATAATTGGATCAATGATCGCCAATATGCTCAAGCTATCATCAATTCCAATCAGCTTTCAGGAGATAAGGGAAGCTATATGCTGATGCAGAAGATTTCTCAAAAAGGGGTTGCCAAATCCATTATCCAAGAAGTCTTACAAGAATTTGATATGACGGAAGTCGCAGAGCGCACAGCTGAAAAACTATTGAAAAAATACCAGGGGAAATTACCTGCCCGTGCTCTACAGGATAAGATTATCCAAGGCCTAACCAATAAAGGATTTTCCTACACAGAAGCCAAAACAGCCTTTGACCAATTGGACAGCCAGGTCGAAGAAGGTACCGTTCAGGAACTTATTTTTAAAGAGTTAGATAAGCAATACCCAAAATACTCACGAAAGTATGAAGGATACGAACTGAAACAACGTTTGACCCAAGTTTTAGCTAGAAAAGGTTATGATTTTTCGGATATAGCTAGCGCTCTCAGAGAATATCTTTAATTTTTTCATGAAAAAACTAAGAACTTTAAACAAAAATGTGATACAATAGTAAACGATAAACTTATAAATTGTAGAAAGTTGGTTAGTTATGAAACTTCCAAAAGAAGGCGACTTTATTACAATTCAAAGTTATAAGCATGATGGGAGTCTTCACCGTACTTGGCGAGACACCATGGTACTAAAAACAACAGAGAACGCTATTATCGGCGTCAACGACCACACACTTGTTACCGAAAGTGACGGTCGTCGTTGGGTGACTCGAGAACCGGCTATTGTTTACTTTCACAAGAAATATTGGTTTAATATTATCGCTATGATTCGTGAAAATGGTATCTCCTACTACTGCAATATGGCAAGTCCTTACTATCTGGATGAAGAAGCTTTAAAATACATTGACTATGATTTGGATGTTAAAGTTTTTACAGATGGTGAGAAACGCCTCTTGGACGTTGAGGAGTATGAACGACACAAGCGAAAAATGAAGTATTCTTCTGATCTAGACTATATTCTGAAAGAGCATGTTAAGATTCTTGTTGATTGGATTAACAATGAGCGAGGTCCTTTCTCAGAAGCCTATGTCAACATTTGGTACAAACGCTATGTAGAACTAAAGAATCGGTAAAGTTGTCAGAGGTCAGGATTTAAATCCTGACCTCGTTTTTTGGATAGTGTAAAATAAGTTGTGTAAACACAAAAAAGGAATAAAACCGTTATAGTAGAGTTGCAATACATTACTAGAAAGAGATTTATGCAGAATTCACGTGATATTCAAAACAAATAGTTTTACTGATATGTCTTTGTTCCTTGTAAGTTAAGAACAATCTTCTATCGTTTAATACAAAAAATACGAAGATAATCGGTATAAAAAAATACAAATCACCTTCGTATCAAAATATTTAGTTTTTGTATTTCAATATAACATCAATCTTTTAGTACAACTTTTTAAAAGGATACCTTAACAGAGAAAATGCTATTAATCTACCAGCTCATTTAATCGTTTTTGAAAATATAAAGCAATATTTTTAGATTCAATAAACTCAAAATATTTAATGACATTTTGCATTTGTTTAATTCCAGATTCTTTAGATTCTATCAGGTAGATTTTATATCCTTCTACAAACTTGAATGTAGATTTTTCAAAGACTTTTGTGTCATCTTTTAATAATTTTCTTAATTTCATTTCAAAGTAGTCTGCATATGATAGATGTGAATTTTCAAGGCAACAGAACCAAAAATTTAAACAAGCTGACACAACTAAATTTCTATTCTTACCGATTTTTTCGTAATAATGTGTACGCTCTAGTATTTCTTTTCCGACCCTGTAGATATAATCTATTTCAAAAAGATGATATAAATTACCAATCAGCGCTATCTCATAGGACTCCCATCGTTCCTTCTGGAATAAATAGTCATATACTAAATTTAGATCATCTCTACTAACTACATAATTACAATCTATCTGATTTAATAGTCCCTGAACCATAATTGTATTTATTCTATAAGTTTTTTCTCCACTCTTCTCAAAAAGTTTTTGTTGCTCATTTTTTATTTCCTCCAATCCTTTAGTATTCAAACTATAAAAATTTGGAGATAAATTAACCAAAAAATCATCAAGCTCCGATCTTTTATAATGTTCTAGATAATTACAAAAATTCTCGATCGAAACATTGATATTTGATAATAATTCAAAAAACGTTGAGAGAGAAATTTCATTTTCTCCCCTTTCAAATCTAGAGAGTTGAGATTTTGATATAGAATCAGATGCAGCATACTCTAAAGAATATCCGTTTAATTTTCTAAAATATCGAAAAGCTTCTCCGTAATTTTTCATACTTTCGTTCCCTTAACTTTATTTTCGAGCGATAAACATACCATATTCTTTAGGAATGATCAACATACCATTATTAAACTCACTTTCCAATCTTTTACGTATTATTTCCTCTTCTAGTGAACCTATTTCTGAAATTCCTTTAAACGATTGGATGTATTTAACTAGGTCATCTATACTAGTTACCTGTAACTCATCATCATAGAGTAATGTATCGACAGAGTTAAAATACCTACTCAGGTACATTTTACCATTTTGTAAAGTAAACGTTTTATTTTCTAAATCTTGATCAACTTCATCTCTAAATAAACTTGCCAAATAATCTACAACCCCATTTTCACCAAATGTAGCACAGTAAAAAATGCCTCCTATTTTTAAGACCCTATTCACCTCAGAAAGAGCTTTAGGAATATCTTTCACATGATGTAGAAGCATATTAGCAATAACAATATCAAAGGTTTCATTCTCAAAAGAAATCTTTTGAATATCCATTATTTCATAGTTGACATTGTCTCTATTTCCAATTACTGACTTCGTTGTTTTTACCATATCTTGAGAAAAATCTGTAACAACCAACTGCTTCATTTTATCTATAGAATCACTATTACTTTTCCACAGTTCTCCTGTACCACATCCTAATTCTAGCACCTTTACTTCATCAGTGATTTGATAGTTAGAAAATATCCAATTATTAAATCCCAGTTTATTTTTTGAATACTTCTTATGCAATTCTACTCGAATATCAAGATTATCATGACTTTTATATTGTTCAATTACTTTATCAATCATTCTGAATGACCTCCACTCTATAATTTGACATTATATCACAAGAATAAATACAGCGTTAAATAAGTTGTATAAATGCAAAAAAGGAATAATTTTACCACAGCATTGCTAAACTCCCTGGATTAAAAATAAAAAATATCAATAAATTTTCCATTTTTTTCTTGAAACAGCATTAAACTGTTTATCTGTCTTCTAGATTCCAAATATCCCCAATCAAAATTTTTTCTTTTATTCACAAGTTTTAAGAATTCACATGTTTATTGAAGTCTCACAAGCTCGAACTAGGAATTCAAGACTTGCTCCATTGATTTCTATTCTACCACCTTTTGTTAGCAAAAAACCTGCCACATTGGGCAGGTTTTCGTCTAAATATCTAACTTCGTAACAGTGAACTTGATATGCGAATAGTCTTTTTCGATATCCTTATCTACCATAAAGGCGGTTGCATCCTTCTTGACCTGTACCAAGTCAATATTTTGGGCTTGAGCGGCATAGACACAGCCACAGTAGCATTGGCGATAAATGTCATACTCTTCACACATTTCTACAGAGCGTTTATAGCCTTGATTTTTCTTAAAGTCACTCGGAAGATAATGCGTGGTGTAGATTTTCTGCACATCAATCCCGATACTATTGATGGTTTGTGAATTCTTATGGGGACTGATGGTTAGGGCTGAGCCAAAGTAGTCAAAGCCCAAGTCCATAGCCACCTGCGCTGTCTTATCCAGACGATAGTCAAAACAAACCTTGCAACGATCGCCACCTTCCGGTTCTTCTTCCAAACCTCTGACCAGCTGACGGTATTCGTTGGGTTCATAGGGTGCTTCTAGATATTGAACCTTGTTGCCAGTCCGTTCATTGAAATCACTGACAAACTTTTTGGTTACATAGGCACGCTTGTGATACTCAGCTTTAGGATGGATATTGGAATTAGCAAAATAAATAGTCACATCCGCATACTTGGTCAAGTACTCTAGAGTGTAGGTGCTACAAGGAGCACAACAGACGTGCATGAGAATAGTGGGTCTTTCTTCATTTTTTTCCCAAACTTGGACCATCTTTTGCATGACACGGTCATAGTTGATCTTTTGATTGGGATTCATCTTACTTAGAATTTCTTCTACATCGATCATACTCTTCTCCTTTTCCTCTTGCTATTGTACCACAGGATGATCCTTTGGGCAAATAGGTTTTCGTGCTTTACTCAGTTTTTAAGTCCTTGTCCAATACCTTGCCCATCCTTTTTAGACCGATTATTAGGATAGGGTAGGTTAAAAGCAAGATAAGACCTAGAACTAAAAAGACAGCTACAAGACCCCAACGATCGATCAACCAACCTGTCAGTGGAAATATGACAATCATGGAAAGACTAAAGAGCATGGAATTGATACTAAGCATAGTTGCTCTTACACTGGAAGATAAATAACCTTGTAAGTCATTGAAATAGATCGGCTGATAAACTGCATAAAGTGTATCAGTTAAAAGATATACAAGAAGAAAAGCAAAGGGGGTCCCTGAAAACACCAACAACAAGGCCAAGCCCGTTAGTGCAACAAGAGTCGGAAAAACTCGATTACTATTCCATTTTTTACCGATTTGACTAGCTACATAAACCGCTATAAGATTTAACCCACTACCAATCAGCATAACCAGTGAAACCTGCCATCCTGCTAAGTCACTTATTTTCTGCTGATAATAAAAGTAAAACATACACATGAGTGTCCCGACTAGCTGGTAAGTCAGCATCCAGTAAAAGAGTACTGGTTTTTCCTGCCATTCTTTACGAACTTGCTGGACAATCATTTTAAAGGTTAAGACTTCATTTTTCTCTCTCTTGGCCATTGGTTCTTTCATAAAATAAATCAAAACGATAGAAAGAAATGAAAATCCTATAGCAAGCAGATAGGTCCAGGCCAATGCTCCGTGAATAAAGAAGCCTGCCACAACTGTACCTAGAGTTCGAGTGACTTCTGCCACACCAGACAAAAAGCTAGAAATCTGAAGATAACGGTCCTTTTGACCCGCTTCAACTGCCGAATCATATAAGAAAGCGGTACTGGTCCCCGAGTCAAAATTGTAGGACCAAGCATTAACCATCATAGCAATCGCATAAATCCAAAAATTCCCCTTACCAAACAAAATCAAGATAGAGGACACAATACTGGCCAAGCGAGCCAAATAGAGATTGGTCTTGTAACTAAATCGATCGGCCAACATACCAGAGGGAATTTCACACAAGAGACTTGTCCCATGAAAGATACTCTCTAATAGGCCGATTTGAAGTAAGGAAAGACCATTTTGAATGAAAAATAAAATCCAAAAACTGGTGATTCCAAAATAAGAAGTGAATTCCAGACCTGCTAAGAGTGGAATATTGCGTTTGTAAGTTCTTTTAAACATTGTTTTCTCTCTTTCAATATGTAATATAATTGTTTCTAAAAGACTTACCTAGATTTGCCTACATTTTCTCCACCTCTTTCATTTAAAGTAATACTCAATGAAAATCAAAGAGCAAACTAGGAAGCTAGCCGCAGGCTGCTCAAAACACTGTTTTGAGGTTGTGGATAGAACTGACGAAGTCAGTAACATATATACGGCAAGGTGAAGCTGACGTAGTTTGAAGAGATTTTCGAAGAGTATAAAAACGCCAGACGGCGTTTTTATGGCTATTAAGGTTTGATACGGTGCAACATACGTGGGAATGGAATAGCTTCACGGATGTGTTTAGTTCCAGCTGCGAAGGTTACCATACGCTCGATACCGATACCAAATCCACCGTGTGGTACTGTACCGTATTTACGAAGGTCAAGGTAGAATTCGTATTCTGTACGATCCATACCAAGTGATTCCATCTTCGCAACAAGGGCATCGTAGTCTTCCTCACGCATTGAACCACCGATGATTTCTCCGTAACCTTCTGGCGCAAGCAAGTCTGCACAAAGCACGCGCTCTGGATTTCCAGGAACTGGTTTCATGTAGAAGGCCTTGATGACTGCTGGGTAGTTCATGACAAATGTTGGCACACCAAAGTGGTTTGAAATCCAAGTTTCGTGTGGTGAACCAAAGTCATCACCATGTTCAAGATGCTCGTAGTCAGCGTCTTCATCATTTTCATGCTCTTGCAAGAGGTCAATGGCTTGATCGTAAGTGATGCGTTTGAATGGCTCTGCAATGTAGCGTTTCAAAAGCTCAGTGTCACGTTCCAAGGTTTCCAAGGCTTGAGGAGCACGATCAAGAACACCTTGAAGCAATGCTTTTACATAAGCTTCTTGCAAATCAAGTGACTCATCGTGTGTCAAGTATGAGTACTCCGCATCCATCATCCAGAATTCAGTCAAGTGACGACGAGTTTTTGATTTTTCAGCACGGAATACTGGACCAAAGTCAAAGACACGACCAAGAGCCATAGCCCCAGCTTCAAGATAAAGCTGACCAGATTGGCTCAAGTAGGCTGGTGTTCCGAAGTAGTCTGTTTCGAAAAGTTCTGTAGAATCTTCTGCAGCATTTCCTGAAAGAATTGGGCTATCAAACTTCATAAAGCCGTTCTTGTCGAAGAACTCATAAGTCGCATAGATGATAGCGTTACGGATTTGCATGACAGCGACTTGTTTGCGTGAACGCAACCACAAGTGACGGTTGTCCATCAAGAAGTCTGTTCCGTGTTCTTTTGGAGTGATTGGGTAATCTTGAGATTCACCGATCACTTCGATGTCTGTAATGTCCAACTCATAACCAAACTTAGAACGTTCGTCTTCTTTGACAATACCTGTCACATAAACAGAAGTTTCCTGGCTCAAGCGTTTGATGACATCAAACTTCTCAAGCCCCACTTCTTCACCAAATTTTTCTACAAAGTTTGGTTTAAAGGCCACACCTTGGAAGAAGGCTGTTCCATCACGCAATTGCAAGAAGGCAATTTTCCCTTTTCCAGATTTGTTGGCAACCCAAGCACCGATAGTGACTTCTTGACCAACGTAATCTTTTACTTCGATAATTGTTACACGTTTTGTCATGTTTTATCTTCCTTTTTTTGTTTAACTTGTCTAAAGACATTATTACCCACTATTGTACCACAAATAATGCCTGATAGCTAGATTCTATCAGAGAAAAATCTCAGGTTTTATCCAAAAAAATCTCCGTCAAGACGACGAAGATCTTATTTTTATTTTTCCATAAATAGATGCAAACGACGAATAGCTTCTTTAAGAGTTTCCAAGTCTGTCGCATAGCTGAGACGGACATTCTCTGGCGCACCAAAGCCTGCTCCCGTAATCAAGGCCAGACCAACTTCCTCAAGAATAGCCGTTGTAAATGCTGTTACATCTGTATAGCCTTTCATCTCCATAGCTTTTTTAACATTTGGGAAGAGATAGAAAGCTCCTTGAGGTTTGACTACTTCAAAGCCAGGGACTTGACACAAGAGTGGATAGATGGTGTTTAAACGTTCCTCAAAAGCCTGACGCATAGTTTCTACAGAGTCTTGTGGACCAGTTAGCGCTTCGATTGTTGCGTATTGAGATACCGCAGTCAGGTTAGAAGTCGTTTGACCAGTCAATTTGCTCATAGCAGCAATAATTTCTGGATCACCAACTGCATAACCTACTCGCCAACCTGTCATGGCATAGGCTTTTGAAACACCGTTAATGACAATGGTTTGCTTGCGAATAGCTTCTGATAGACTAGAGATTGGCACAAACTCATTCCCGTTATAGACCAAACGACCATAAATATCATCTGCTAGGATGAGAATGTCATGTTCAACAGCCCAATTTCCGATAGCCAAGAGTTCCTCACGAGAATAAATCATACCGGTAGGATTAGATGGTGAGTTAAGAACCAAGACCTTGGTCTTAACTGTACGAGCTGCTTCTAATTGCTCAACAGTCACTTTAAAGTGATTGTCTTCCTTGGCTTGGACAAATACTGGAACACCTTCGGCCATCTTAACCTGGTCACCATAGCTGACCCAGTAAGGGGTTGGAATGATAACCTCATCTCCAGGATTAACCACAGCCATAAAGAAAGTGTAAAGTGAGAACTTAGCACCGGTAGCAAATGTGACTTCGTTGGCCGCTACGGAATAACCATAATAACGCTCAAAATAGGTATTGACCGCTGCTTTTAACTCAGGCAAACCTGAAGCTACCGTATAGAAAGAAGCACGTCCATCTCGAATGGCTGCAACAGCGGCATCTTGAATATTTTCAGGAGTATGAAAATCGGGCTGACCTAAAGTTAAGAAAAGTACATCTTTTCCTTCAGCCTTTAACTTCTTTGCTCTTGCATCACTAGCCAGAGTGACGCTTTCTTCCATTTCTAAGACACGTTTAGATAATTTCATAGCTTCTCCTTTTCGATTAGGGCACCAGTTTCAAAATCTACTAGATAATAGTCTCCGCCAGACTTGATTTCCCAAACAGGCTTTTCAGCATAGCGTCCAAAGGTAACCGTATCAATTTCAGTTGCTCCTTTTTCTCTAACAACTGCTTCTGCTTTTTCTTGTGAAGTGCCACTTTCTAGTTGATACACATAGATTTTTTGACTATTTTTCTCAATTAAAACAGCTACTGGTTTTTGATTCTTGTCTTGGCCAAGAACACTATAATAAGTTTCCAAACCATTGAAGAAATCAACCTGACTGACCGTTTCCAGATTCGCATACTGCTTGGCAAGCTTTTCCCCTTCTACCTTTGCTGTCTGATAAGGCTTCATGCTAAACCACACCAAATAGAGAAAGGAAGAAGTCACAACTAGAGCCAGCAGGGTCAAGCCAATACTGTACTGAAATAATAAGGAATTTTTTTCTTTTTTCTGTCTCATTTTCACTCGTCTATTTTACCATCTATCCAAGTGAATTACAAGTGAATAAAGGAGGAGGATTTGGCTCGGAACTTCTCTTATGACAGGAATATATGACGCTTGAATCATTGATTTCACAGACTTTTCCTAATCTCTACTCCTAAAAATAATCTTGACTATCATCGATTTTTATTTTCTGGGCAAATTTCTTGCAAATGATTTCGTTTTGTTGTAACATTGTTTGTAACAACAGAAAAAGCTCTGATTAAAATATAAAGGAGACTCCCTATGTCTAAAAAAGTATTATTTATCGTTGGTTCACTTCGTGAAGGTTCCTTCAACCACCAAATGGCGCTAGAAGCCGAAAAAGCTCTTGCAGGTAAAGCTGAGGTTAACTACCTTGACTACTCAGCAATCCCACTTTTTAACCAAGAACTTGAAGTTCCAACTCTTCCAGCTGTAGCAGCAGCTCGTGAAGCTGTTCTGGCTGCTGATGCTATCTGGATTTTCTCACCAGTCTACAACTTCTCAATTCCTGGAACAGTTAAAAACTTGCTTGACTGGCTTTCACGCGCAATTGACTTGTCTGATACACGCGGAGCATCTGCTCTTCAAGATAAAATCGTTACTGTGTCTTCAGTAGCAAATGCAGGTCATGAACAACTCTTTGCAATCTACAAAGACCTCTTGCCATTCATCCGTACACAAGTTGTAGGTGAATTCACTGCAGCTCGTGTCAATGATTCTGCTTGGGTAGATGGCAAATTAGTCCTTGAAGACAGTGTTGCTTCTTCCCTAAAACAACAAGCTGAAGACTTGGTTCAAGCTATTCAATAATTGAATTAAAAAAGAAAGATAGTAGAAAATGTTAGTTTCTACTATCTTTTTCTTAATCAACTAATTCATCAATCATACTATGTTTCAGTGGTAAACTACACATCACTAAAAGGAAAATAAAGGAAGATTGAATCCAAAAGAGAGCCAAATCAAAAATTCCGTGCACAGCTACTACTGTCAAGAAAGAGAGGTAAAGTCCAAGGATAGGACGCTTACTAGGTACTTGACTCATATCAATCAACATTCGTACCGGAGTGGAAGAAGCAATCCCCAAGAGAACTGTACCAACAACTCCATAACTCAAAATCGTATCTATATAAATACTATGAGCATGTTCATGATAAGGTGCTCCAATACGAGGAAAAGAGTGCATATAGGTTAGCGGTCCTTCACCCCAGAATGGATTTTGCTTAAACAAGGCCATCCCAGCATTCCAGATAGAAACACGTTCTTCCATAGATGAATCTAAGGTTCCCATTCGAACACCCAAATCACTAGAAAATAGAAAAGCTAAACCAACCCCAAAAACTCCAACACTAAGCCAAAAGGCACGCCAGTTCTTAATAGTTGTGAAGAGATAAATAATCGCTCCAAAGATAATGGCTGGAAAAGCTGTGCGATTCTGCGTAAAGTTTAAACCGAATAAATTAGCAAAGATGGCAATCATAGAAAAGATTCGTAACCACCTTAACTTCGTTGTGCTAATTAGGTAAAAGCCAATCATGATACAGAAACAACAGATAATTCCATAGTAATTGGGATTAAAGAAGGCAACCTCCGCTCGATTCTGATGCCAAACCTGCATTCGTGGTGAGAGGAAGGTATAATCAAATTTCTTTACAATTTGGAAATGTTCCAAGGCTGCAAAGGCTGCTGCAAAGACACTTAAAGCTAATATTCCTTCAATCGTCAACCTGAAAAATTTAGGAGTCAATTGAGATTGATAATAGTAAAAGAAGATGGCAAACAGAAACATGGCCACCGAAGAAACTACTCCCATCACATTTTGTGCCAGAAGAGAAATTGCAGTGCTATAAGCAATAAAAAAGAGCAAGACAGGGTGTTGAGACAAACGTTTCAAGATCCCCTTCATCTCCCCAGTATATACTAACCAAAGTAAGTAAGAGATAAAAATAATAACAAAAAGATAAAAAGGAAGAAAAATACTCAGAATAACTCCTAAAAGAAGTCCTTCTTGTTTCGATAAACTTTTTAACTTTTCAATGACACCTATTGATTTCACAACAGATCCTTTCCTTCTGAATATCACATTCAGATAAATAAGCTATTAAAACATTTTACCATTTTTCAAGCGATTTGAAAACCTCTTTGCCTCTATCATCCTAACTAAAACTGGGTAAAATTTTATAGTTAGCTAAGATTACTCTAAAAAACGCTATCCCTTTTTTAAAAATATGGTACAATAAATCTAATTATTCCAGAAAGGGTCTAGCATGAAATCCTACCAAGAAGTCTATAAAATACTAGCTACTGAAACTGATTATCTAAGCGGAGAAAAAATCGCTGAGAGATTAAACCTATCTCGAACTTCCGTATGGAAGGCGATCCAACGTCTCCAGCAAGAGGGACTGGAGATTGACAGTATCAAAAATCGTGGCTATAAACTTCTGGACGGTGATCTTATCTTACCTCAGGAAATCGAAGCGAATAGTCCCATTACTGTCCTGTTTAAACCCTCGACTAAATCTACCCAAACCGATGCTAAAGAGGGTATGGAAGCTGGTGCCAAAGGGGATAAACTCTACCTTTCCACTAGTCAAACCATGGGACGCGGTCGTTTTCAACGTCCCTATTATTCTCCAGATAAGGGGGGGATTTACATGTCCCTTCACCTACAACCCAATCTCCCTTATCAGAATCTTCCTGCCTATACACTTCTAACAGCTGGAGCTATCTACAAGGCTATCAAAAACCTTAGTTTAATCGACGTGGATATCAAGTGGGTCAATGACATTTATCTGAACCAGAAAAAAATTGCTGGCATTCTAACCGAAGCCATTACCTCCGTCGAAACTGGACTCGTTACAGATGTTATCATTGGGGTCGGGATCAACTTTTCTATCGCTGAATTTCCCAAGAATCTACAAACTAAAGCTGGAAGCTTATTTTCTCAAAATACTCCCATTACTCGCAATGAATTGATTGCTGAAATCTGGAAATGTTTCTATGAAACAGAAGCCGATGAACTCCTCTATCTCTATAAAAAGCGCTCAATCGTTTTAGGAAAAGAGATTTCTTTCAAGAAGGATCAAGAAATAATCACAGGAAAAGCCTGTGACATCTCTGACCAAGGCCAACTGCAGATAGAATTAGCAAACGGTGAAAAGATTTGGCTCAATAGTGGCGAAGTTTCACTGACTAAATGGTAGTTTTCCTAGATCAAAAAAATCGACCTTTATTATTGAAGGTCGATTTTTTGATCTGTTATTTTTTCAAACGTTCAACGTCACGTGCGATAACGAGTTCTTCATCTGTTGGAATAACCAGTACACGTACACTTGCTGCATCTGTCGAAATATCTCCGGTTGCACCAAAGACATTTTTCTCTGGATCTACATCACAACCGAACCAAGAAATCCCTGAAATAACATCTTCACGTACATTAGTAGAATTTTCACCGATACCTGCTGTGAAAATAATAGCATCTGCTCCATTTAGGACTGCAAGGTATTGACCAATATGTTTTTGGATACGGTCAACATACATTTCATAAGCCAAAGTAGCATCATGATCTCCTGCATCCATAGCAGCAATTACATCACGCATGTCACTAGATTTACCAGAAACACCCATCAATCCTGACTCACGATTGAGAATACGACTGATGTCCTCAGGCTTGTTAAAGTCCTCTGTATATTGCATTAAATAAGGAATGATGGCTGGGTCAATATCCCCTGTACGAGTTCCCATCATTACACCACCAAGCGGAGTGAATCCCATTGAGGTATCAACAGATTTCCCACCCTTAACAGCTGTAATAGAAGCACCATTACCGATGTGACAAGTGATTAACTTCAACTCTTCAAGTGGACGACCCAAGAGTTTTGCTGCTTCTTGAGCAACGTACTGATGGCTTGTACCGTGCGCTCCGTACTTACGAACCTTGTTTTCTGTGTAATATTTTGTTGGTAGAGGATAGCGATAAGCTTTCTCTGGCATTGTTGTATGGAAGGAAGTATCAAAAACAACGACACTCGTAATATCTGGCAATAATTCTTTGAAGGCGCGAATACCCGCAGCATTTGCAGGATTGTGCAATGGAGCAAGAAGACCTAACTCTTCAACTTTTTCAATTACATCACCTTCCACGACTGTAGACTCTTTGAAGTACTCTCCACCTGCAACGACACGGTGTCCAACACCAGTAATTTCATCATAAGATTTAATAATATCAAAACGAATCAAGTCATCAAGCAAAATCTTAACTGCCAAAGTATGGTTGTCAATGTCAAGGACTTGTTGTTCTGAACGACCATCAAATTTAACTGTAGAAATAGAATCTTTCAATCCAATTCGCTCAATCAACCCTTTTGCAAGCACCTTTTCTTCTGGCATTTGATAGAGTTGCCATTTCAAGCTAGAGCTTCCAGCGTTAATTGCAATGGTTTTTGTCATAATGTTTCCCCTTTTTTAAGCGTTTTCAACTATTATATCAAAATTTATACTAGATTTCATGTTCTTGACACCAATTTTGAAAATTTTCCTTAAATTCCAACAAAATTTCAGGATCCCGAAGGCTAGTAAGTGGATAAACAAAGGGCTCTGTCCCTTCTCCCACCTTCTTTTGCAAAACAAAAATGGTCTTAGACTGGGCTCCTTGAGCGAATAGCTCCTCTGGTAAAGCTATGATAGCGACTAGTTGAGCTTGATCAGTCAGCCAGGATTTCAAGAAATCACTCTGAGGACTCGTCAAAAGATCTGTTGGAGCAAGAAAAATAGCATAGCCTCCCGTCTTAAGATACTTGAGAGATTGCTCCATAAATAGATGATGAGCGTAAGTATGTTCATCCTTTGCTGCCACTTGGTAACGTGAAGCAATCTGATCGTCTGGGTAGTAGCCAATTGGGAGGTCGCTCACAATAATATCACTTTCTTTTAATACTTGTGGACGTACTGCATCTCCTTGGACAAAGCCCATTTGCAGATCCATAACTTCTGCCATGCTTGCAGCCAGATCGATCAAGAGGTCATCTAGCTCAATCCCAAGGTAATCTACCTTTTTGTTCATGGACGTTAAGAAGCTAGCACCTAGAATTCCCATCCCAGACCCCAACTCTAATAAACTTAGATTCTCAGCAGGCCACAGTTGCTCTATCAGAAAAATCATCAAGTGACCAATGGCATCTGGTGTAAACTGGTGATTTGCTTGGAGAGGTTCTGTTTGCGCTGCCTTCATTAACAAGAATTGGTAGGTTCGTAACCACTCTTCTTTTCGAAGAGCCAATCGTTTTAATGCTTGATTGTTTTTCTTGACATCTTCCAGATTTGTCTGACCATCCAGATAGATTCCATTTTGCTCAATCAAGGCATCGTAAAAATTTGTCGTCAAATCATTTTGAATGATTTGGACATTTTCTAGTAAATAGGTATAGGCTTGTTCAATTTTTTCAAAATCCATACCCTTATCTTACCAAAAATAATGTCCTTTTTCCAGATTTTCATGATAGTGAAAACAAATTAAAACCTCTGAGATGACTCTCAAAGGTTTAATCATGACTATTTACTATTTTCGACAGCTGCTGTTACAAAAGCAGTGTAGAGTTCTTCTGGGCGGTTTGGACGACTTGAAAGCTCTGGATGGTACTGACAAGCCACAAAGAATTTATTTTCTGGAATTTCCACAATTTCGACCAAGCGGTTGTCTGGTGAAACACCTGAAAAGACAAAACCTGCTCCTTCAAACTGTTCACGGAAGGCATTGTTAAATTCATAGCGGTGACGGTGACGGCGTTGCACCACCTCTTTGTTATGATAAGCTGCCGCTGCCTTAGAACCACGTTTTAACTTAGAAGGATAAAGTCCCAAACGAAGGGTACCACCCATGTCCTCAACATCAATCTGATCACGCATGATATCGATGATAGGGTATTTGGTATCAGGATTTAGCTCTGCTGAATTAGCTCCTTCAAGACCTAAGACATTACGGGCAAACTCGATACAGGTCAACTGCATACCCAAGCAGACTCCAAGCATTGGTACATCATTTTCACGCGCATAGCGAATCGCTTCAATCTTACCTTCTGTTCCACGTTGGCCAAAACCACCTGGAACGATGATTCCGTCAGCGTCAGATAGAAGTTCTGCCACATTGTCAGCTGTCACATCGTTAGCATTGACCCAATCAATCTTGACTTCTGCATCATTGGCATAACCAGAGTGTTTTAAGGCTTCAACAACGGAGATGTAGGCATCCTGCAACTCAACATACTTACCGGCAAGGGCAATCTTGACTTGTTTTTTGAGGTTCATGACCTTGTCAACCATAGCTGACCACTCTGTCATATCTGCTGCAGGTGCATCTATTTTCAAATGGTCACAGACGATTTGATCCATGCCTTGTGCCTGCAGATTAAGTGGGATTTGGTAAAGATGATCCACATCCAAGGACTCAATAACTGCTTCGGGCGCCACATCACAGAACTGGGCTAGTTTATTTTTAATTCCTTGTCCAGCTGGCTTTTCAGTACGGATGACCAACATATTAGGCTGGATTCCCAAACCACGCAATTCTTTGACAGAGTGTTGAGTTGGTTTTGTCTTCATTTCACCAGCTGCCTTGAGGTAAGGAAGCAAGGTCGTATGGATATACATGACATTATCTGCACCCACATCTGCCTTCATCTGACGAAGAGCTTCTAAGAATGGAAGGGACTCGATGTCGCCGACTGTTCCACCAACCTCTGTAATAATGACATCAGAGTCTGTCGTTAGGGCAGCACGCTTGATTTTTTCTTTCAAAGCATCTGTAATATGAGGAATAACTTGCACAGTTGCTCCAAGGTATTCTCCACGGCGTTCCTTACGAAGAACTTCGCTGTAGATTTTACCAGTTGTCACGTTTGAGTATTTGTTGAGGTTGATATCAATAAAACGTTCATAGTGACCTAGGTCCAAGTCTGTCTCAGCCCCATCATCTGTTACAAATACTTCTCCGTGCTGGTAAGGGCTCATGGTTCCGGGGTCAATATTGATATAAGGGTCAAATTTTTGAATGGTCACCTTCAAACCACGGTTTTTCAAAAGACGCCCAAGGCTCGCTGCAACGATCCCTTTCCCAATAGACGATACCACACCACCAGTGACAAAAATATATTTCGTAGACATAGATTCCTCTTTCTAAAATGCTCAAGGTCTTGTTCACTAACAGGGGATTGAGAAAACAAGACCTTCATCAATAACTACACCCCAAGAAGAAAAGCTTCCTGGAAAAACAAAAATAGCTCCCTAATAACTAGGGAGCTCCGACCTCTAAAAGAGGTGCCCGAACAATATATTACCTCAAAATGAAGCATTTGTCAAATAGAACAAATCGTTGACTTGGCATTCTATCTTGCATAACTCATTAAAACTAAAAACTAAAAAAGAGGCTGGATCTAGGAAACCGAGACTTGATAGACCGATTCCAGCTCCAACTCCTTTTTATTTTTATTCTTCCTCTTCTTCAGAGTCTTCGTCGTCCTCTTCATTAAGATCGACTTCTTCATCTAGATCATCTGGGGCGATTTCATTGATTTCAGCATCGTAGGCTTCCACTTCATTCTTCTCATCATCTGGATTTTCATCATCATAAGAAAGAGCTGGATCTTCTTCGTATGCATCCTCATCTTCTGGATCATCTGCACTGTAATCAATAGCATCTGCATCACCATCCATAAAGGCGTTGACACGTTTTTTCTTAGCCTTAGGTGCTACTTCTTCATCATCACTTTCTTCAAGAGCAATGATTTCCTCATCGATTTCATCGACTCCATACCATGAACGAAGCCCCCATTTGTTATCTCCAAGTGAGATAAAGCTTCCGTCAAAGTTCAACTCTGTATAGAACAAAGGCAAAGCTTCACGAATATCGCTATTAGAGGTACCGAGATAGTTTTGGATTTCATTAACTAAATCACTAAAATGCATTTCGTGATCACGACCACGGAGTTCCAAGATGGCACGAGCCACCTCAATCATAGATAGTTCACTTTTTTCTTGCCCAGCAAATACTTCTAATTCCAAAGCGTTTCTCCTCATTTTTTACTACTAACGCCAGAGTGGATAAACTCTGAACTCATTTTATCATGTACTCTTTATTGTACGATAATTTTGCCTAATAGTCAAAGGTTTAGGAGAAATAAATGTGAAATATTTCAGCTAATTAATACTCAATGAAAATCAAAGAGCAAACTAGGAAGCTAGCCACAGGCTGCTCAAAACACTGTTTTGAGGTTGCAGATGGACGCTGACGTGGTTTGAAGAGATTTTCGAAGAGTATAAAAGACCTGGGAGATACACTCACAGGCCCGATACTTTATTTATAACTTAAAGCTCGTTTAAAGGTTTTCCAGATCCCCAAATCATCTGTTTGAAGAACCAAACTAGCATACATACGTCCGATAAAAGCTGTTGCAGTAACTGCAAAAATCACCGTTATAGCAAGCGAAATCCAAGCCTCTAGTCCATTTGCGTAACCATTGATAGCTCTGAATGGCATAAAGAAGGTTGAAACGAATGGGATGTAAGAACCGATTTTCAAGATTAAATTATCCCCAGAAGTTCCTAAGACAGTTACTCCAATGAAACCTACCATAATCAAAAGCATCAAAGGCGATAAGGCCTTACCAGAGTCTTCAGGTCGCGAAACCATAGAACCTAAGAAGGCAGCCAAGACCACATACATAAAGAGACTAACCAAGACAAATAACAAGGTATTGATCGAAAAGGCTTCTCCCAAGTGATTTAGAATACCTGAATTAGCCAAGATAGGCATATCCTTAAAGAAGAAAATAGCTCCAAGTCCACCTACAACATAAATACCAATATGAGTCAAAATAACAAGAAGTAAGGCAATCATGCGGGCGTAGAAATAATGGCTAGCACGAATGCTTGAGAAGACCACTTCCATGATTTTAGTTCCTTTTTCACTAGCTACCTCTTGAGCAGTGACACTAGCATAAGTAATCAAAATCATATAGAGGAAGAAACCTAGTCCTGCAGCCGCAATGGTTTGAACCATCTTTTTATTTTCTTTGGATTCGTCAATCTTCTCCGTAAAGTCAACAGTTTGAGCTAGACGTTTTTCCTGTTCCTGAGACAAATTTGCTTCTGAACGGTTGAGTTGGGATTGGAGTTCATTCAACTTAGCAGTCACTGCTAACTTAATGCCACTCTCTAGTGAAGTTTCACCATGATAGACTGCCTTGAGGACACTGTTCTCCTGGTCAATGGTTAGATAGCCTTTTATTTTTTCATCCTTGATAGCGGCTTGGGCACTTGCTTCATCCTTATAGTCAAAGTTAAGACCATTGGTCGATTTAAGTTCTTCTGTAACAAGAGGAACGGCACTAACTACTGCTACCTTACTATTTTGAGCCAAGGAAGAACCTTGTAGAACACCAATTCCTCCCGATAGACCTAAAAAGAGGAAAGGCGAAATCACCATAAAGAAGAAACTCCACGACTTGACATGTCTTAGATAGGTTTCTTTGATTACAACCCACATATTTCTCATACTTCCACCCCTGATTCTAATTTAAAGATTTCATCGATTGTTGGAGCTTGTTGATCAAAAGTCGCGATATATTGACCTTGAGTCAAGATTGGGAAGAGCTCTCTACCTGCACTTTCATCATCCAAGATCAACTTCCAGCTACCTTGCTTGGTCAAGCTAACCTGTTTGACATGAGGAAGGCTCTCCAGTTCTTCCTTGCTTCGTTCACTTGAAACAAAAAGTCGTGTTTTGCCGTATTGATTGCGGACTTCTTGAACCGGTCCATGCAAGACCACACGTCCATCTCGAATCATGAGGATATCATCACAAAGCTCTTCGACATTGGTCATAACATGGTCAGAAAAGATAATAGTCGCGCCGCGTTCTTTTTCTTTCAAGATAACCCGCTTAAGAAGTTCGGTATTAACCGGATCCAAGCCACTAAAAGGCTCATCTAGGATAATCAAATCTGGTTCATGAATCAAAGTGATAATCAACTGAATCTTCTGTTGATTTCCTTTTGAGAGACTTTTAATCTTATCCGTCAGTTTCCCCTTGACTTCCAGTTTTTCCATCCATTGAGGGAGTTTTTCTTTGATTTCCTTAGCATCCATTCCTTTTAGAGTCGCCAAGTAACGAACTTGTTCAAGGACTGTCAATTTAGGCATGAGACTGCGTTCTTCAGGCAGATAGCCAATCCGAGCGTAGGTCTCTTGACGAATATCCTGACCATCTAGACTGATTTCTCCCTGATATTCTAAAAACTTCAAAATACTGTGGAAAATCGTTGTTTTCCCAGCACCGTTTTTCCCGACTAGCCCCAAAATACGACCTGGTCGCGCTTGAAAGTCAATACCAAACAAAACTTGCTTGGATCCAAAACTTTTCTCTAGACTTCTTACTTCTAGCATCTTTCACCTCCGAAATGTCTTGCACTCATTATACTCCTTTTTGATAGCCTTTACAATAATTTCTGTCCATTTTATCATCCTCATTTTAGTAAAAAATCTTAGGGTACTTTGAGTTATGAGTACATTATACACTGGTAAACTCCAATTTATCTTCTCTGTTCCTCAACTGTCTATTTTTGATCCTGAATTGTTATTTGAAAAGCAAAAATCCACCCCGAAGGATGGATTGATACTTTAACGCACTTCTGCATTGACTTTTTCTTCAAGTGATGCTTGGATTTTTTCCATGTAGCGTGCGACTTCTTCATCAGTCAAGCTATCTTCTGGATTTTGGAAGGTCAAGCTATAAGCCATTGATTTCATACCAAGTCCTAGTTTTTCACCTGAGAAGACGTCAAAGAGTTTGATATCTGTCAATCGTTTCACGCCTGCAGCCTGGATAGCATCTACAACTTCTTGATGAGTGACTTCTGCCTTGAGGAGAAGGGCGATATCACGGCTCACTGCTGGGAACTTAGTAATTTCCACAAATGGGCTAGCTGGTTGAAGGGCTTCTTCAATAGCTGAAAGGTTAAGCTCAGCTACATAAGTCTCTGGAATATCGTAAGCCTTAGCCGTCACAGGGTGCACTTGACCGAGGAAACCGACTACTTGATCACCGAGTGAAATCAAGGCTGTACGTCCTGGGTGAAGGCTAGCGATTTCAGAGGTTGCTGTATAAGTCACTTCAAGACCCAAGCGAGCAAAGAGGGCTTCCAAAATTCCCTTGGCATAGAAGAAGTCAACTGGGACAGCTGCTGTTTGGAAGTCTTTTTCAGCAACTAAGCCAGTCAAGGCAAAGGCAAAGCTATTGATTTCATTTGGCAATTCTTCTTTTGGATTACCGATTTGCTCGAAAACTTTTCCAATCTCATAAAGAGCCAAGTTTTTATTCTTACGTGCTACGTTGTAGGCAACTGTATCCAAAATACCTGAAACCATATTTTGACGGAGAACTGAACGGTCCACAGTCATTGGCCACATCAATTCTGTCAAATGACTTGGCTGAATCGTAAACTCGACTGCTTTTTCAGGAGTTGTCAGAGCGTAGGTGATAATTTCTGTCAATCCAGCACCTTCTGCAATGGTACGAACTTGACGGCGCAATTTTTGTGTCGCAGTCAATTCACCAGCTGTTCCATCATCTTTTGGAAGACTAGTTGGCAAGCGATCATAGCCATAGATACGAGCGATTTCTTCAAAGAGGTCAGCTTCAATAGTAATATCCCAACGACGACGAGGGACGCTGACTGTAAAGCTTTCTGCATTTCCAGAAAGACCGAAGCCAAGACGACGGAAGACATCCTCTACATCCGCGTAGGAAAGCTCAGTACCAAGGACACGATTGACGTCAGAAAGGGTTGAAGAAACTTCTACATCTGAAGTATCCAACTGACCTGCTGAAACGATTCCCTTACGCACGGTTGCACCTGCAAGCTCAGCAATCATACTTGCTGCTGCATCAAGGGCTTCGTTAACAGTTGCCACATTGATCCCTTTTTCAAAGCGAGAAGATGACTCAGAGCGAAGATTGAGACGACCACTTGTCTTACGGATAGATTTGCCATTGAAAACAGCTACTTCAAGAACGACACGAGTAGACTTTTCAGAGATTTCTGTAGCTTGTCCACCCATGACACCTGCAAGAGCTACTGGCTTGTCTGCTACAGTGATGACTATGTCATTTGTTTCCAACTCACGTTCTTCACCATCCAAGGTCACTAATTTCTCACCAGCACGTGCTTCACGTACACGGATGTCACTCCCTTCAAAGGTATCCAAGTCAAAGGCGTGCATTGGTTGACCAAAGTAGAGAAGGATGTAGTTGGTCACGTCCACTACGTTATTGATTGGACGGATTCCCTCGTTCATGAGGAGGTTTTGCAACCATTGTGGACTTGGTGCGATAGTCACATTGTCCAAGATACGAGCTGCATAGTAAGGCGCCTTGTCTGTCTCAATGCCCACAGAAAGAGCATCTGCTGCAGCTTGGTCAGTTTCTGAAAGAGTAAATTCTTTAAAGTTGACTGCCTTGTCATAGATAGCGGCTACTTCATACGCCACTCCACGCATAGAAAGAGCATCTGCACGGTTTGGAGTGATAGAAAGCTCGATGATTTCATCATCCAAGTCTAGGTATGAGAAGACTTCATCCCCTGGAACAGCATCTTGAGGCAAGATTTGGATCCCGTCTGCGAATTCTTTTGGTACAACTGAGTCAGAAATGCCCAACTCACCAAGTGAACAGATCATTCCGAGTGACTCTAAGCCACGGATTTTCCCTTTTTTGATCTTGTAGTTATCAGCAATACGTGCACCTGGAAGAGCTACCATGACCTTGATGCCTGCACGCACATTTGGTGCTCCACAGACGATTTGACGGATTTCTTCTTCACCTACATTGACTTGGCAGACATGCAAGTGTGTTTCTGGCACATCTTCACAAGACAAGACTTCTCCGACGACAATTTTTGAGAGACCAGCAGCTGGTGATTCCACACCTTCCACTTCAATCCCTGTAGTTGACATTTTTTCAGCCAACTCTTGTGATGGTACATCAATGTCCACCAATTCTTTTAACCATTTGTATGATACTAACATAATTCTGAGCATAAGATCTCAATAAGTGAGACCTTTTCAATTCCTTTCTTTTTCTTCGAGTCAGTCGTTTCTATTTCTAGAGTATGTGAAAACGAGAACGACTGTTTAGGATTGTGTTTCAGGTTTCAATCTTATTTAAACTGTTCTGAGAAGCGGACATCGCCTTGGTAGAATCCACGGATATCGTTGATTCCGTAACGGAGCATAGCTACACGTTCTTGTCCAAGACCAAAGGCAAAACCAGAGTAGACAGTTGCATCGATACCACTCATCTCAAGGACACGTGGGTGAACCATACCGGCACCCATAATCTCGATCCAACCTGTTTTCTTACATACATTACAGCCGTCTCCTCCACATTTGAAGCACGAAACATCCACCTCAACAGAAGGCTCTGTGAACGGGAAGTAAGATGGACGCAAACGGATTTGACGCTCTTCACCAAACATTTTTTGTACAATCAACTGGAGGGTTCCTTGAAGGTCAGCCATAGAGATGTTTTTCCCAACAACCAAACCTTCGATTTGGTGGAACTGGTGACTGTGGGTTGCATCGTCCGTATCACGACGGAACACACGCCCCGGTGAAATCATCTTCAAAGGACCTTTTGAAAAATCATGGGCATCCATAGCACGAGCCTGAACTGGAGACGTGTGAGTACGAAGCAAGATTTCTTCTGTGATATAGAAAGTGTCCTGCATATCACGAGCTGGGTGATCCTTTGGAAGGTTCATACGTTCAAAGTTATAGTAGTCTTGTTCAACTTCAAAACCATCTACTACTTGGTAACCCATCCCGATGAAGATATCTTCGATTTCTTCACTGGTTTGTGTGAGGACGTGACGGTGACCAGTCGCAACTGGACGCCCTGGAAGCGTCACATCAATGCTCTCACTTGCTAGTTGAGCTGCAACCTTCTTTTCTTCCAAGAGCTTAGCTGTTTCTTCAAAAGCAGCTGTCAAGACATCACGAGCCTCATTGACGTGTTTCCCGATAACAGGGCGCATTTCTGCTGATACATCCTTCATCCCTTTGAGGATTTCAGTAAGAGAACCTTTTTTACCAAGGACAGAGACGCGCAATTCTTGCATTTCTTTTTTATTTTCAGCAGTAATCTGCTTCAGGCTAGCTAGCGTTTCTTCACGAAGCGCTTTTAATTGTTCTTCAATAGTTGACATAATTCCTCCATCAGTCTCTCGTAGATAAAAAGAAAACCACATGCCAAAAACTCCACACTCGGAGCGTTGACACGCGGTACCATCCGTTTTTATCTGACAAGTCAGACCTTTATTTCCGAATCCATAGGCAAGTGAATTCACCCAGCTTTCATATAGAGAGCTTTCAGTCACGGCTCTCCTCCCTGATATACTTCCCCTGAGATACTAGTCTTGCAGATTCCTATTTAATTATTATTCATTTTATCAAATTTCAAGCATTCTTGCAAGATATTTTGCGACTAATCAACATAGTCCCCACCTTCAAAGCCGTAATACTCTTCCAAGCTGAGACCACTTGCAGCGATGTCCTTGGCTTCTTTTCCGACGTAGCGAAGATGCCATTCTTCAGCCATATAGCCCGTTTCTTTTTCCTTACCTTTGAGATAGCGAACGACAAAACCATAGTCAGCAGCATGATCTAAGAGCCATTGGGCAGCTTTTTCTTCTGTCACTAAATCTCCATCTGTGCCGATAAGGTCGAAAGCAAGACCAGTTTGGTGTTCACTATATCCAGGCCGAGCAGAATAGCGGTCAGCCTCTGCCTTTCCGTCTTGGTTGACATAGTCCTGATAAAGTTGAGTTTGAGTTTCATAACTTCTGAAACCACTATAGTGGTCGCTGATTGGGAAACCTGCTTCCTGCATAGCAGCAATAAGCTTCAACAACTCCGCCTTTGCTGTAGGATTTTCTCCAGGATTATAGTCCTTAGACAAGGGATAATGCTTATTAGCGATAACAATCTCATCGTACTTCCCTTGAACGCTATAGTAATCTCCCTTATTAACTACTTCTGCCTTTTTTTGGCTTGCTTCCTGAGATTTACTACCGACAGTTCCTTCTTGGACGGTTTTTTCTTCAGTTGAAGTCTGCGTTTCTGTAGTCGCTGGCTTTTCTTGCGAACAAGCTGCCAATGTCAAGGCTAGCAATCCTGATAATACAAGGTATCTTTTTTTCATTGTTTATCCTTTCATTTCTATCATTTGGTCCAAAGTTTCAGATAAGGTTTCAACCAAACCTTCTAATTTGCTTCCCTTAACCTGATATTCTTCAGCGACCATTTCTTCCCAAGGAATCCACCAAACTGGACCACGACCATTAAGACCGTGTCCCTTCATATCACCCTCTCGTCTCGGAAAAATATGCCAGTGGGCATGTGCATCACCGTTTCCCAACAACTCTACATTCATCTTTTGAGCAGAAAAGGCTTTGGCGACTGCTTCTTGGACTAAACTCATTTCCTCTAAAAAGCGGAGTTTAACTGGAGCTTCCATATGATGCAATTCTGTCACATGTTCCTTGGCTAGGAATAGAGTATAGCCTTCAAAATACTGGTGATCTCCAATGACAACATAGCCTGTTTCCAGTTCCTTCACAAAGTAAGGATTTTCCCCTGCCTTAATCCATTCAATTCGTTGGCAAATCAAGCACATCTTAGTCTACCAATCCACTCTTGAGGTAAGCGTCCACCATACGCTCAGTAGCAACTACAGAATCAATATGAGTCCGCTCGTATGAGTGACTAGACTCAATACCAGCTCCGAGAAGAGCGTGTTTGACTTCTGCTCCAGCTGACATAGCTGCAGAAGCATCCGAACCGTAAAATGGATAAATATCGAGTTTAAATGGAATATCCTGCTCTTTTGCCAAGGCAACCAGATGTTGACGAAATTCGTAGTGATAAGGACCTGAAGCATCTTTGACACAGATAGACACTGTGTACTCATCCGTCTGCTGATCATCTCCCATTGCTCCCATATCTACCGCTAGATATTCGACAACTTGACTTGGGATACTTGAGTTAGCACCATGCCCCACTTCTTCAAAGACTGAAAAAGCAAAATGCGTAGTAACAGGGAGTTCAACTCCTTCTTCTTTGTAGACTTTGAGGAGATTGAGGAGAATAGCTGCACTGACCTTATCATCCAAATGACGCGATTTGATAAAGCCTGTCTCAGTTACGACAGTTCGTGGGTCAAAGCTGATAAAGTCACCAACCTCAATACCAAGTGCGCGTGTTTCTTTTTCATTGGTCACTTTTTCATCCAAACGCACTTCCATATTGTCCTGCGTGCGTTCAGCAGTTCCAGCGTCCTTGTATACATGACAAGAAGTCTGGTGGATCAAAATGGTACCTGAAATAGTCTTACCTGTACTAGCCACATGAACCGTACAGTTTTCGCCTTCAATCATATTCCAAGGATAGCCACCGATACGATCCATTTTGAGACGCCCATCTGGTTTAACAGCACGAACGATAGCTCCCAAGGTATCCACATGGGCAGTTATAAAACGCTGTTGCTCGTCATTTTTACCTTTAACAGTAACGTTGACACCACCTTTGGCAGTACGGATTGGTTGATAACCTAGTTTTTCAAGCGTCTCAACTAAATAATTCGTAATTTCACGCGTAAAACCTGTTGGTGACGCAATAGCAGTTAGTTCTTTGATATATTCTACAGTTTGATTCATTTCTTCACCTCTTTTGCTACCTATTATAACACATTTATCATCGGATAAAAAAAGAAAATCACTCCTGTAGACTTAGCTACAAAAGTGATTTTAGTGATTATTCGGCTCTATAATATTTGTAGTGGGTAAATCCCCTATGGATATTATGGAGCCTATTTTTGTGTAGAAAAAAAGTCCCATATGACCTATAATGAAAAGCGATCAAACAACTCATTAGAAAGAATCATATG
>NZ_JASHDL010000009.1:0-82436 GCF_047463635.1 Streptococcus infantis | reverse complement strand
TACTTTATCTAAACCACCGAGACCGCAAAAAAAGCGCTCAAATTGAGCGAGAAAGCAAACAGACGATAGAAATACCTAGCGAGGATTTAAACCCTGAATATGGGCGATATATCCAGCTTGCAGGGGTCAATGTATGGGGAGGGATTGAATGAGTCTGACAGAGAATGACAAGCGAGTATTAAGACTAATCAAGGTAGGAGCTGAGAACTCCATAACAGGGGCAGAAATCAGCTTACTCACCAAACTAGCAGAAAGAACAGTACAGGACATTATCAGCCGTCTGATCACGCGCTACGGTGTTCCTATCATCGGGGTACGTCACGGAGCTTTCAGAGGCTACTTTATCCCAGCTAACAAAGAGGAGCTACTGGATGGAGCAAAGGCGTTCTATAACCAAATACAGGAGGAACAGAAGCGCCTAACTGTCCTTTTAAATGCTGATTTAGAGAGCTACAAGCAACTACTGAAGGGAGCTGATGAATATGTTTAGTCTCAGCAAAGAAAGCGAATATGAGCTAACTCATGGCGTTCTGGAGCTTGTGGAGAATTACCTGGAAGCGCGTGATACAGTCAAACCACGATTGACAGGGTTAATCTCAGCCCAGGAAGTCATGGACGAGTTAGACGTAAAATATAAGACACTTCAAAAGTGGGAAGATGCTGGGCTAAGACGATACCAGCCCCCACTAGAAGATACTAGGAAAATCTATTATAAAATATCTGACATCTGGAAGTTTTTTGGGGTGAAAAATGGGTAGATACATGACAGAGCCAGCTTATGCTGGTATGAAGTTAGCCAAGGAAGATAAAACCAAGGTCAGACGCCCAAAGTTGAAGCAACTCAAAGCACGGAAACAACTGAAGAAACTGATGAAGAAACGAAAAAAGGGGCGATAGTATGACAATTTACGAGGCTAGAGGCTTTCAGGGTAATCTTGTCTATCCATTTGATAAGATTGAGCCTTTCCAGTATATTGAACGCTTTAAACCTTTTGTAGTCCCTGAAAGTGCTGATCCGGAGGAATACAAAAGAACCCAGGCGCCATATTGTTTAAGTGGTAAGGTTATGCCGGAGAAAAACGGGAGTTACAAGCGAAACAACACCAGCCTAGTATATCGGGATTTGATTTTTCTTGATTATGACGATATACAGGAGACGACTGAGGGCTTTATAAGGGCCGTTTCTAGCGCTTTATTTGGCTACTCCTATATCTTATACCCGACTATCAAACATAGCTTAGAAAAGCCCCGTTTTCGCCTTGTAGTGAAGCCTGACAACGTGATGAATGAGGCAACCTATAAGCAGGTAGTGAAGGAGATTGCTGACAAGATAGGACTACCCTTTGACATGGCCAGTCTAACCTGGTCACAACTCCAAGGGCTACCAGTAACCACTGGAGAACCATCCGAATATCAGAAAATTGTCGAGCATGGCCTAGATTATCCAGTCCCCAAGGTTGAACCAAGAGCGAAGCAAGAAACTACTGGTAAATTCACACCCAGACCGAGGGGGCAGAGATCTATGACCATGAGGATCATTGACACGCTTTTTAATGGCTTTGGAGACGAGGGAGGGCGCAACGTAGCACTGACACGCTTCGTAGGTTTACTCTTTAACAAGTGGGTTGATTGTGACCTAGAGACCGCCTACGAACTTACAAAGATAGCTAATAGCGTGACTGCTGAACCTTTACCAATCGAGGAACTAGACCGTACTTTCAGCAGCATAGCACGGGCAGAATACAGAAAGAGAGGGTAGGACCATAGAAAAGGAAAAATTGAAAAGCCTGGAAAGTGAAATATTAGAGGTGCGTGAAAGTGAAGATAAGCACTTTAAGACTTTCAAAGGTGTTAGGGGGCAGCTTATCAAAGAGTGTCAAGAAATCAAAGACAAGGCTTATCAGCAAGCTTATGAAGAAGTTATGACAGACAGCAAACACCTTGAAAATGTAAAGGCCGGCAGGTTGACCGAGGCCCAGCATGAAGAACTAGCCCAGCAGAAAGGCGAGGAAAAGAGCAGCAAGGCTTTACCAACTAATCCGCTGGGAGTTGCTATTATGTTAAAAAAGCATATCCGATTTATTAGAATTAAGCCAGAGGCACAAGGGCAAAAAGCCCCACTATATTTCTATAATCCTGATTTTGGTATCTGGTTAGAGGATAATGAATTTTTGCAAGATCTTATTTCTGTCATTTATCCAAACACAACAGAAAAACAGGCATTTGACACGCTTTATAAAATAGCAAGACAAAGCCGAATGAGGGAAATCCAAGGCAATTATACTGTAATTGGGAAACAGCTATACAATGCTAAGACAGGCATTTTTGAAGAAACTACACCAGAGATTACAGCAACAAGAAAGATAAAAACAGGTTATAACCCTGGGGCAGAAGAGCCTATAATTAACGGCTGGAAGCCGACAGCTTGGCTTTTAGAGTTGTTTGACGGTGACGAGGAGCTTTATAACCTTGCTATCCAAATTATAAAAGCAAGCATCACAGGGCAGTCATTACAAAAGATCTTTTGGCTTTTCGGTGAAGGTGGAACAGGAAAAGGAACTTTTCAGCAGTTACTTATAAACCTAGTTGGTATGGAAAATGTGGCCAGTTTGAAGATCACTGGTTTAACAAAAAGCCAATTTTCAACTTCTATATTATTGGGAAAGTCGCTTGTAATCGGTGATGATGTACAAAAGGACGCAGTAATTAGAGACACTTCAGATATGTTTAGCTTAGCAACAGGCGACATAATGACCATAGAGGACAAAGGAAAACGCCCTTACAGCATACGCCTTAATATGACGGTGGTACAGTCATCTAATGGTTTACCAAGAATGAACGGAGATAAGTCAGCTATTGATAGGCGATTTAGAATTTTACCTTTTACCAAAGTATTTAAAGATAAACCTAATAAGGCTATCAAAGACGATTACATTAACCGCAAAGAAGTGCTGGAGTACCTGGTTAAGTTGGCCATTGAAACACCAATCGCTGACATTAACCCTACGAAGTCGATTGAAATTTTAGAAGAACACCACAAGGATATGAACCCCGTTATTGATTTTGTTTCTAAGTTTTTTACTGATGAATTGACAAGTGAGTTTATCCCTAATAGTTTTGTCTATCACGTTTGGAAAGGTTTCCTAGAATACTATGGTATTAAAGAAAACAGGTCAGAAATGGGCTTACATCGAGAAATCAAAAGCAACTTGCCTGAAGGTTTTGCAGTTGGCCAGAAGGTTATCCCTGCAGGGCAACAGATCCATAAAGGTTTTTATCCTAAAGAAGACCTACCGCCGTTTGCAAGCGTAGCCTATACTAATGGTAGGGCAACACCCGAAAAGCAGAAAAAGCCAAAGAATGAACGCGGGTATTACAACCATTGGCCAGAGTACAAAAAGAGAAGGAAAAGAAAATAAGAATTTTATACACTTTATACAGTAGGGCAAAAATTTTATACACTTAAAAACGTTGTCATATCAAGGGTTTTATACACTTTATACAAAAAACACGGAAATAAAAAAATTTCCTTATATTATGTTTCAAAAATGGGGTTCCTATTATCCCCTATATATATTTTTATTTTAATGTATAAAGTGTATAAAGTGTATAAAACAATAGCAAAACCCTTGGTACTACTGACTTTATTTTTTATACACTTTCAAAAACAAGTGTATAAAATTTTCAAGAAGCGTATAAAAAAGGAGCTAAAAATGAAAGTCAAGCTATTTTATCAGCAACAGAAGCAAAGCCTGCAGGAATTTGAAAACCAGGTAAACGACTTTATGGCAGGCGTTGAAGTTATTGACGTGAAATATACAGAGGCAACTAGTGGCGACTATGAAAATTTAGATACAATCACAGCGTTACTGGTCCTATACAAAGAATAAGGAGGAAACCCATGACAGAACCAGCATACTTTGAACAGGCAGATCAGGAACTGGAGGAACTCAACCGTAAGCGTGACGATTTTATGGCGGATGTAACACCGGTGTGTCTTGAAGATACGCCTGAATTGATTGAACTAGGTGAGAAGCTCCGGGCAGAAGACACCAGCATAAACGCCTATGAGTTATACAGACACCCTGAAGCGCGTGCAAAGTTATTCGCCCAAATCGCGGAAGCCTGCTTCTTGCTGATTGCAGATAGTTCACCAGTACCAGTGCAGCCAACACAAGCACAGCGGATCCATTTTTGTGAGTACCTAGAAGGGCAGTTCCAGAATATCATTAAAAAGTTGATTGCAAGCACAGACAAGCAAGCTCTGGAGTCTTTGCTTGAAGCCCTGCAACTGCCCAAAGAAAAACAAGCTCAGTTTATCCGTAATGTGGTAGTAAGCGGCTTACTCAGTGAAGAATAGCAGCAAAGGGGCATTGCCTCTTTTTGTGGTTTCATTGCTACTAAACCCAATCAATTTGGGTTTTTCTATATAGGGGGATTTTTGAACGAATGGAAGTTATAAAATCAATAACCATAGAGACATTTATAAAGCCAATGAAAAACAAGAATATCAGTCACGGTATAGCTGAGTTGGACGGTAGAAAACTAGAAATAGACCTAGATAATCTGTGTATCACCTTTGAACGTGATCGTTTTGATTTAGCAAGAATACCAGGAACTAAGGGAGGAAATCGCTACTTTTTTCTCTGTCCTATTTGTGGTAAACGATGCAGAAAACTCTATAAGAGACTTTTGCTATATGGTTGTGGATCATGCCAGAAAATACACAAGTCAACACTGAACCGAAGTAAGACAGATTGCCAATACTATTGGGAGCTTGCGCTTAGGGAAGCTAGAAAGGTAGAACCAGGTTGGAGTCCCAAACGTGGCGGATATATGTTTGACAGTTTTCCTGAAAGACCAAAGTATATGAAGCGTGACAAGTATTACAAGCATTATCAAAAGTTTGTTAACTACACCAGAAAAGGGGATAGCTTTTGGCTGAATGGTTTGAGATTGTGAGACAATATGAAGTAGTTTTTTGGAACATTTTCAAACAAATCTAAATAAAGAACACAGTTACAACAGTCAATTACAAGATACTAAACATGTATGAATACGAGACAAGAGGCAGAGATACCCCCTTTATTTTCAGACGGGGGTATATTTTGCTAGAGGAAAAGAACGCTGCCCTCTTCTGTCCGAAAAATTCCCTTTTTGAAATGTTTAAAGGTATTAGGGAATGTAGTGCTATCAGGAAGTTAGCTTGATTTTTTCACCTCTAAAGCTACCCATTAACTAAGTAGTTTAGGAGGCCTTAGATAATTTGTAGTAATGGAACAATTCTACCAAACGAACACCGTAGAAAGGTGCAATATGGAACGTGATAGCCGAGGGAGATTTTTGCCGGGCAACCAAGTAGCAAAAGGCAACAGGGGCAACAGAAAACCAAAATATGGCAATAGCAACGCTTTGAATCATGGACTACGCAGAGGATATACTGGACTGTTACCAAGCCAAAAAGGTGGGGTATCTATTTATAAAATGGGTGCATACCTTGGAACGCTACCAGATAAGTATTTCCACCACTCAGAAGATGGAGCGCTTTGGGTAGATTATAACGCTTGTCAGTATTTAATTTCAGTTTGTGGCTTTCCTGAAAGTATGTTTAGCGAACCAGAGGAATGGTAAGGTTTTGGTAAGATGACGAGTTTTTCCAAGGGTTAGAAAAGGTGAGATTGTGGCAAAAAAGATATGCTTAAAATACAAGGGTACATGTACTTGAACTCCGAGCGAACGCCGAGAAAATAGCTCTTGAACAGAGAACGAACAGAGAAGATTACATAGCTTGAAGCTAGAGCGAAGCCTGAGAAAGTGGGGTATATCCCCCTATCATTTATCAAGCAGATAAGAGCAATAATAACTCTCCTTAACTCCCTGAGAAATGACAAGCAGATAAGCGGAGTTTTTAGCCCTCTTATTTCGGATCTACTCCTTGCAGAATGACAAGCAGATAAGCAAAGAAATAACTTGCCTTAATTGCTTGCAGAATGATAAGGAAATAAGAGAGATAAAAACATCCCTTAATTGCTTATCAAACCATAAGGAGATACGGGGGCTATCTCCCTCCCCACGCGCTTCTACGAGCTTCACCCGTCATTGTACATTTTTTCTCACGGGAAATACTTCCCAGGGAATAAATGAACCTCGAGCGAAGCTAGAGAAAACGCAAAAAGCCAAGGCTCTCCACCTTGGCAATAATTTCAACACAATTATTATATCATGGAGGAGGCCAAGGCATGACACCAGAGCAGGTAAAAGAAAAACTAGAGGGCGTTAAGTGGATAAGCAAGGAGATCAAAGGCTTATATTTGGAATTGGAAGCCCTGGAAGGTGGTATTATCGAAAAGCCAACACTAAGCCATAGCAGGGTGCAGACAAGCAGAGAGAACAAGACAGAGAACAATCTTATAAGTGTTCTGAAGCTAAAAGAGGATACGCTCCGGAGGATTGAGCGACTTACTGAGGAGAGAATGGCCATATCGGGGCTAATCGATAAGCTGGACAATCCACTTGAGCGTTCTGTTCTAAGACTTTTTTACTTGAATGATCTCGACGCTTGGGAGGTTGCTGAAGAATTAGGTAAGTCTAAAACTTCGATATATCAGGCTAGAAAAGAAGCTTTAGAACATTTGGCAAGTATTGTAAATGCAGATTGATAAAAAATAGACAGTTAAACAGGTATAAAGATTTCTAAAAAGCTATCCATCACTGGTAAAATTGAGTCTAGACGGCCAAGATGGAGCATTTGAAGCTAAAGCGCTGGAGCTGCTGCGCGTGATTGAAGCCTTCAGGGACAATCTGGACGATGTACGACGTGAGATATTCGCCAATCTCTTTACAAGACGAACTGGAGAGAGGTTGAAGTTATGGCAGATATACGAGACACTAGACATTGATAGGGCTGAGTATGAACGTTTCAAAGCTGAGATACTGCTAGACTTTGCTAAAAGCTATCGTGGTGGTGTTTTGTTGAGAAATGTTGAGATTTAAGAGAGAAAATATGGACATTTATGGACACATATCGCCAGTCGTTGAACAGCTCATAAAATGTTGTCAGGTACTAACAAGTTCTTACATATCCCGCCCGACGTCGAAAAATTTAAAAATGCTCTCTGGGAATGAACAATTATGAACATATTCCACCAGAACGGAGAGCTAGAAGCGTATAAGTAGGCAAATGTAGGCGTAGGCTTCATATTCGCCCCCTATTTTGCTTTGTTTCGTACTGGACAACTAAAACACCACGGATAAACTACAAGCCCTTAGAAGCAAATCTGAGGGCTTTTGTGAGATAAAAAAGAGAGCACACACCCCCCACAGCCGACGCCTTTAATGTAGGAGGTAGTAACTCTCATTGCTTAGATTATAACCTAAAAAACTTTTAAATACAAGAACATTGAGACTCTACTCTGAAGTTCCTACAATTATGTTTGAAAATGAAGGCAAAGAGTTACAGGTATAACATCATAAAGCACGCGCTTCATGGTATAATATACCTATCAGCAACCAGCAATAAAAAAGCACGTTTGACCGTGCTAGCTTCTTGCCTGCTGAACTCGTTAAATCCTAGCCCTTTTGTGGGGCTTTTTTGCTCCCCTTTTTGCGTACTTTGGGGGAGCAAGTAGTAAACAGTAATATTAGTGATTTTTGTTAAAAAGCGCGTGATATAAGGGTTAGGGAACTATAAAGAAACATAAAATAAGCAATTTTTGATTTTGTAGAATAATGACTAACATTTGTGTATATATTTTCTGGACTAAAAGCTATATACTGAAAATGAAAATTTGTTTGAAAGAGGCAAAATAGTTTATGGTATATTCAAAAGAAATTGTCAGAGAGTGGCTAGATGAGGTGGCAGAGCGTGCTAAAGATCATCCTGAAT
Source organism: Streptococcus infantis (assembly GCF_047463635.1). Lineage (GTDB taxonomy): Bacteria > Bacillota > Bacilli > Lactobacillales > Streptococcaceae > Streptococcus > Streptococcus infantis_W. Next base: position 74,551 of record NZ_JASHDL010000009.1, on the reverse strand, counting down.
GGGTAGATGTCTTTGAACGTTGCTACACAGACACTTTAGACAATACAGTTGAGATCTTAGAAGACGGCTCAACTTTTGTACTGACAGGAGATATTCCAGCCATGTGGCTTCGTGACTCAACTGCTCAGCTGAGACCTTACCTCCATGTGGCTAAAAGAGATCCTCGTTTACGTCAAACCATTGCTGGGTTGGTCAAACGTCAGATGACTTTGATTCTCAAAGATCCCTATGCCAACTCCTTCAACATTGAAGAGAACTGGAAGGGTCACCACGAGACAGATCATACAGACCTCAATGGCTGGATTTGGGAGCGCAAATATGAAGTGGATTCGCTTTGCTATCCCTTGCAATTGGCTTATCTCCTTTGGAAGGAAACTGGTGAGACTAGCCAGTTTGATGAGACTTTTGTTACAGCGACTAAGGAAATCCTTCATCTTTGGACGGTGGAGCAAGATCACAGGAACTCTCCTTATCGCTTTGTTCGTGATACTGATCGCAAGGAAGATACCTTGGTAAATGACGGCTTTGGGCCAGACTTTGCTGTGACAGGGATGACCTGGTCAGCCTTTCGTCCAAGTGATGACTGCTGTCAATACAGTTACTTGATTCCGTCAAATATGTTTGCAGTGGTTGTCTTGGGTTATGTCCAGGAAATCTTTGCAGAATTAAATCTAGTAGATAGCGAAAGTATTATTGCTGATGCCAAACGACTCCAAGCTGAGATTCAAGAAGGAATCGAAAATTATGCCTACACAACAAACAGCAAGGGCGAGAAAATCTATGCCTTTGAGGTAGATGGTTTAGGAAATGCTAGTATCATGGATGATCCAAACGTACCAAGCTTATTAGCCGCTCCGTATCTGGGTTACTGTGATGTTAACGATGAAGTCTATCAAGCAACTCGTCGCACTATCCTGAGCCCTGAAAATCCATACTTCTACCAAGGAGAGTACGCAAGTGGACTTGGAAGTTCTCATACCTTCTACCGCTATATCTGGCCGATTGCCCTTTCTATCCAAGGATTGACAACAACGGATAAGGCAGAGAAGAAATTCTTGCTAGATCAGTTGGTTGCCTGTGATGGTGGAACAGGTGTGATGCACGAAAGCTTCCACGTAGACGATCCGACACTCTACTCACGCGAATGGTTCTCATGGGCCAACATGATGTTCTGCGAATTAGTCTTGGATTACTTGGATATTCGCTAATACTCTTCGAAAATCAAATTTAAACCACGTCAGCTTCGCCTTGCCGTATATATGTTACTGACTTCGTCAGTTCTATCTACAACCTCAAAGCAGTGCTTTGAGCAACCTGCAGCTAGCTTCCTAGTTTGCTCTTTGATTTTCATTGAGTATAAGGAGCACGCTTTAGCTTCACTGATTCTTGTTAGAATTACAAGTTTATATTTAAAACATTAAAAATTTAAGTTAGAATGAGGTTTTACTCATGGAAAATGTTGTTGTACATATCATCTCTCACAGCCACTGGGATCGTGAGTGGTATCTACCTTTTGAAAGTCACCGTATGCAATTGGTGGAACTTTTTGACAATCTGTTTGATCTTTTTGAAAATGACCCTGAATTCAAGAGCTTCCACTTGGATGGACAAACCATCGTCCTCGATGACTATTTAGAAATTCGTCCTGAAAACCGTGACAAGGTGCAGCGTTATATCGACGAAGGCAAGCTCAAGATTGGTCCTTTTTATATCTTGCAGGATGATTACTTGATTTCCAGTGAAGCTAACGTCCGCAATACCTTGATTGGACAAGCGGAATGTGCTAAATGGGGCAAATCTACTCAAATTGGTTACTTCCCAGACACCTTTGGAAATATGGGGCAGGCTCCTCAAATCCTTCAAAAATCAGGTATTCACGTCGCAGCCTTTGGACGTGGTGTGAAGCCAATCGGATTTGACAATCAAGTCCTTGAAGATGAACAGTTTACCTCTCAATTTTCTGAGATGTACTGGCAGGGAGCTGATGGTAGCCGTGTACTCGGCATTCTTTTTGCTAACTGGTACAGTAACGGGAATGAAATTCCAGTGGATAAAGACGAGGCTTTGACTTTCTGGAAGCAAAAATTAGCAGATGTCCGTGACTATGCATCGACCAACCAATGGTTGATGATGAACGGCTGTGACCACCAGCCTGTACAGAGAAATATTAGCGAAGCGATTCGTGTGGCAAACGAACTCTTCCCTGACGTGACCTTTATTCACAGTTCTTTTGACGAATATGTGCAAGCAGTGGAAAGTGCACTTCCTGAACACCTATCAACGGTTACAGGTGAGTTGACTAGTCAGGAAACGGATGGTTGGTATACTCTTGCTAACACCTCTTCATCCCGTATTTACCTCAAACAAGCCTTTCAAGAAAATAGCAACTTGTTAGAGCAGGTTGTGGAACCGTTGACCATCATCACTGGCGGTCATAACCATAAGGATCAATTGACCTATGCATGGAAAGTGCTCTTGCAAAATGCGCCACACGATAGCATCTGTGGATGTAGTATTGACGAAGTTCACCGTGAAATGGAAGTTCGTTTTGCCAAGGTTAATCAAGTCGGGAATTTTGTTAAGACCAATCTTCTTAACGAATGGAAGGGTAAATTAGCTACTCAAAATGCGCAAAGCGACTACCTCTTTACCGTTGTCAACACAGCTTTACATGACAAGGTTGATACAGTTAGTGTTGTAGTGGATGTGGCTACTTGTGATTTCAAAGAATTGCATCCGACTGAAGGTTACAAGAAGATGGCAGCCGTGACCTTACCAACCTACCATGTTGAAGATTTGGATGGTCATGTCATTGAAGCTAAGATTGAAGACTTGGGGGCAGGTTTTGGTTATACCTTACCCAAGGATAAATTCCGTCAACCTTATATTGCACGTCAAGTGCGCGTGACAATCCCAGTTCACCTTGCTCCGCTTTCTTGGGCAAGCTTCCAATTAGTTGAAGGCCAAGTAGAATACCGAGATGGTATTTATCAAAATGGAGTCATTGATACCCCATTCGTAACAGTGAGTGTAGATGAAGGAATTACAGTTTACGACAAGACTACGAATGAAGCCTACGAAGATTTCATCCAATTCGAGGACCGTGGAGATATTGGTAACGAGTACATTTACTTCCAGCCGAAAGGAACTGAGCCAATTTATGCTCAACTGAAAGGTTATGAAGTCTTAGAAAACAATGCTCGCTATGCCAAAATCTTGCTCAAACATGACTTGACTGTTCCAGTTAGCGCAGATGAAAAATTGGATGCAGAACAAAGAGGTATCATCGAGTTCATGAAACGAGATGCAGGTCGTTCAGAAGAGTTGACAACCATTCCTCTTGAAACAGAAATGACTGTCTTTGTGGACAATCCACAGATTCGCTTCAAGACTCGCTTTACTAATACAGCCAAAGACCACCGCATTCGTCTCTTGGTGAAAACTCATAACACTCGTCCAAGCAATGCTTCTGAAAGCATCTATGAAGTTGTGACAAGACCAAATAAACCAGCAGCTTCTTGGGAAAATCCTGAAAATCCACAACACCAACAAGCTTTTGTCAGCTTGTATGATGATGTTAAAGGAGTGACCGTATCCAATAAAGGATTGCACGAATATGAAATTCTTGGAGATGACACCATGGCTGTAACCCTTCTTCGTGCTTCAGGCGAACTCGGTGACTGGGGCTATTTCCCAACACCAGAAGCTCAGTGCTTGCGAGCTATCGAAGTTGAGTTTGCAGTAGAATGTCACCAAGCAGGGGAACGCTTCTCCGCTTTCCGTCGTGCCAAAGCCTTCCAGGTGCCATTTACAGCTCTTCAAGTTGCAAAACAAGAGGGGAGCGTTGCAGCAACGGGTAGCCTCTTTAACCATCCGGCACTGAACTTGCCACAAGTCTGCCCGACATCCTTTAAGGTAGCTGAGAATGAAGAAGGTTATGTCCTTCGTTACTACAACATGAGTCAAGAAAATATCCGTGTGTCTGAAAAACAACAAACCATTCTTGACTTGTTGGAACGCCCATACCCAGTCCATTCAGGACTATTGGCACCACAAGAAATTCGTACAGAATTGATTCAAAAAGAAGAAATTTAGTTTCAAAAAGTAAACATAAACAGAAAGGAGGAGCGAAAAAGTAAGAACCAACTGCTGATTCGCTCCTTTTGCAGGTGAAAGCAATGACCATTGCAACGATTGATATCGGAGGGACTGGCATTAAGTTTGCTAGTCTAACTTCTGATGGAAAGATTTTAGATAAGACCAGCACTCCAACTCCAGAAACTCTAGAAGATTTATTGGCTTGGTTGGACCAACGCTTGTCAGAACAGGACTATCGTGGGATTGCTATGAGTGTTCCAGGAGCGGTCAATCAAGAAACAGGAGTGGTTGAGGGAATTAGTGCCATTCCTTACATTCATGGATTTTCATGGTACCAGGCCCTTGCTCATCACCATCTACCTGTCCATCTAGAAAATGATGCCAACTGTGTTGGACTTAGTGAACTGCTAGCTCATCCTGAAATTGAAAATGCCGCCTGTGTTGTCATTGGCACAGGGATTGGCGGGGCCATGATTATCAATGGCAAGCTTCACCGTGGTCGCCATGGCTTGGGTGGTGAGTTTGGCTACATGACCACCATCGAACCAGCAGAAAAACTCAATAACTGGTCACAACTAGCTTCTACAGGAAATATGGTTCGCTATGTGATCGAAAAGTCTGGTCAGTCAGACTGGGATGGCCGTAAGGTTTACCAAGAGGCTGCAGCAGGCAATGTCCTTTGCCAAGAAGCCATTGAGCGTATGAATCGTAATCTAGCTCAAGGACTACTCAATATTCAGTACCTGATCGACCCAGATGTCATTAGCCTAGGTGGCTCTATCAGTCAGAACCCTGATTTTATTAAGGGTGTGCAAGAAGCAGTAGATACCTTTGTGGAAAGATATGAAGAATATACAATTGCTCCAGTCATTCAAGCTTGCACCTATCACGCAGATGCCAATCTCTACGGTGCCCTTGTCAACTGGTTACAGGAGGAAAACCAATGGTAAGATTTACAGGACTTAGTCCCAAACAAGCGCAAGCTGTTGAAGTATTAAAAAATCACATCTCCCTACCGGATGTAGAAGTGGCAGTCGCTCAGTCTGACCAAGCCTCCATCTCTATCAAGGGTGAGAAGGGGCAGTATCAATTGACCTATCGAAAACCTCATCAACTCTACCGTGCCTTGTCTGTGCTAGCAACAGCTTTAGCAGAAGGAGACAAGGTCGAGATTGAAGAACAGGCTGCTTACGAAGATTTAGCCTACATGGCTGACTGTTCGCGAAATGCAGTTCTAAATGTTGCATCTGCCAAGCAGATGATTGAGGTCTTGGCTCTCATGGGTTATTCAACCTTTGAGCTCTACATGGAAGACACCTATCAGATTGAAGGGCAACCTTATTTTGGTTATTTCCGCGGGGCTTATTCAGCTGAAGAGTTACAGGAAATTGAAGCATACGCCCAGCAGTTTGATATGACTTTTGTCCCATGTATCCAGACCTTGGCTCACTTATCAGCCTTTGTCAAATGGGGAGTCAAAGAAGTCCAGCAACTTCGTGATGTAGAAGACATTCTCCTCATCGGTGAGGAAAAAGTCTATGACCTGATTGACGGTATGTTTGCAACTCTATCTAAACTGCAAACTCGCAAGGTCAACATCGGAATGGACGAAGCTCACTTGGTTGGTTTGGGGCGTTATCTCATCTTAAACGGTGTTGTGGACCGTAGCCTCCTCATGTGCCAACATTTGGAGCGCGTGCTGGATATTGCAGACAAGTATGGTTTCCACTGCCAGATGTGGAGCGATATGTTCTTCAAACTCATGTCAGCAGATGGCCAGTACGACCGTGATGTGGAAATTCCAGAGGAAACACGAGTTTTTCTTGACCGCCTTAAAGACCGTGTGACCTTGGTTTACTGGGATTATTATCAGGATAGCGAAGAAAAATACAATCGTAACTTCGGTAACCACCACAAGATTAGCCAGGATATTGCCTTTGCAGGTGGTGCTTGGAAGTGGATTGGTTTCACACCACACAACCATTTCAGTCGTCTCATCGCTATCGAAGCAAACAAAGCCTGCCGTGCAAATCAGATTAAGGAAATCATTGTGACTGGTTGGGGGGACAATGGTGGTGAAACAGCTCAATTCTCTATCTTACCAAGTTTGCAAATTTGGGCAGAACTCAGCTACCGAAATGATTTAGAGCGCTTGTCTGCTCATTTCAAGACTAATACAGGTCTATCGGTTGAGGACTTTATGCAGCTTGATTTGGCCAATCTTTTGCCAGACCTACCAGGAAATCTGAGTGGGATTAACCCCAACCGCTACGTCTTTTATCAGGATGTTCTTTGCCCAATTCTTGACAAGCACATGACTCCTGAACAGGACAAGCCTCACTTTGCCCAAGCAGCTGAGACTCTTTCTGACATTAAAGAAAAAGCTGGCGCCTATGCTTATCTTTTCGAAACTCAGGCCCAGTTGAATGTTATTTTAAGTAGCAAGGTTGATGTAGGACGACGCATTCGTAAAGCCTATCAAGCAGATGATAAAGACAGCTTGAAACAAATCGCCAGAGAAGAATTGCCAAAACTCAGAAGCCAGATTGAAACCTTCCACAAGCTCTTTAGCCAGCAATGGTTGAAAGAAAACAAGGTCTTTGGTTTGGATACGGTAGATATCCGTATGGGTGGGCTCTTGCAACGAATCAAGCGAGCAGAAAGCCGTATCGAGGCTTATTTGGCTGGTCAAATTGACCGCATCGACGAGCTGGAAGTAGAGATTCTTCCATTTACTGACTTCTACGCAGATAAGGACTTCGCAGCTACAACAGCCAACCAATGGCATACTATTGCGACAGCTTCGACTATTTATACGACCTAGAAATTTATCACAAATAGTTAAAACATCTCCTTTTTAATACATGGAGATGTTTTTTTGATTTGGAGGTTGGGAAGGAGTATAATGAAGGTATAATACTCTTCTAAAATCAAATTCAAACCACGTCAGCTTCGCCTTGCCGTACTCAAGTACAGCCTGCGGCTCGCTTCCTAGTTTGCTCTTTGATTTTCATTGAGTATAAGGATAGTTTGGAGGTTTGACTATGAAAAAGCTACTACTAGTCCTAGGTGCGAGTGTGCTAGTTTTATCTGCTTGCCACAAGGCGACAGAAGATAACACAACTAGTCCATCGACACCGAGGGAGCAACAAACCAAGGAAGTAACCAACTATTTTCACTACCTAGCGGATTCCTATCAAAAGGCTCTTGCGCACGAAAAAGAATCCAAGGATGCAACTGTTCAATCACCTATGGCTGCTACTCTTGTAGCCATGGAAGAACTTCAACTATCTAATCCGACTGGTCAAGCCTTGATTATGAAGAACTACTCGGATTTTCAGAAGCTAATCCAATACAATACCGAAAAGTGGCAGGAAGAGTTTGCAAGCTGGGCTTCTTCTATGGGGCAGTCCTATCATAGACTAGAGCATAGAAATTTTGATGAAAAAAATGAACTCATTGAAAAATTAGAAACAACAACTGTTTCTCAGAAAAAAGTCAGATGGAATATTTTCGGGGTGTCCAGTGACAACGCCTATGATTACTTGGTTTTGGATGCCTACTATGACAATCAGGAAAACCATTTCTACCTATTTACACTCAAGGATGGGCAAGCGCAGGTTTTGTATGCTGATAAGACACTAGAAACTATCAGTGCTGCGAATTTTGAAGAGACTGAAAACACAGATTTAGCGCAAGGTTTTAAGGAATTTCTCTTAAAAACGGGCGTAACTACAGAGAATGAGCCAGATACAGACTATAGTGCTCTAACAGACAAGATAAAAATAGCCATGGAATCCTATTCAGATAGTAAAGGTGAAAAATTTAAGTCGACTAACCTAGCAACATATGGTCGCTATTATGGGCTTGCAGTCCCAGATCAGATTATGCAATTTGGGCAAGTCGATGGAGTCAAATATACTTTTAAATGGCATGGCTATACTGCTGGTTTTGGAGAAAAACGGTTTGAAATCTTAGCCTGCTATCTGAATGAAGCAGGGACAGAGGTGATTCTATTTGGATACAAAGATGGTCGCCCCTCTATTTTACATACTGAGGGGCAACCGGAGATTGAGAAAAACGAAGCAGGTACCATTATAAATGCCCAGGTTCATTTTGCTAGTTTTCACCAACCGATATTGGAAGGAGTTTTCAATTAGTAGAGATGGGCAACTCCTCTTGCAAGTAAGGCGTTTCTCGTGAAACATCCTTCTTATATAAAAAAGTTCTCCACATAAAATAATTTGTGGAGTTTTTTCTATAATTAGTAGTTTAAACTATCCTTAAAATAGGAGTATACTATTTTTGTAAACGTTATCAAGTCTAAAAATTGTGAGATTATCAAGTTTTAGAAAAATAAAAAGGGAGGAAATTATGAACAAGTTTTCAAAAACTTTGAGAGATAATTGGATATTTCTCTTAATGGTTTTACCAGGGACACTTTGGTTGATCTTATTCTTCTACATCCCAGTATTTGGAAATGTGGTTGCCTTCAAAGACTACCATATGACTGGTGAAGGATTCGTTCACAGTATTATAAATAGTAAATGGGTTGGACTAGATAACTTCAGATTCTTATTTAGTTCAAAAGATGCCTTTGTCATCACTCGAAACACTGTCCTTTACAACCTTGGATTTATCTTTATCGGTTTGATCGTATCGGTTGGGATTGCCATTATCCTTAGTGAACTTCGCTCTAAGCAAATGGTTAAAATCTACCAAACTTCTATGTTATTCCCGTACTTCCTATCTTGGGTTATCATCAGTTTCTTTACAGATGCTTTCCTAAATATCGATAAAGGGCTTATCAATCACACCTTAGAAGCTCTCGGAATGAAAGGGATTAACTTCTACGCAGACATCAGTATCTGGCCTTACCTCCTCCTTTTCCTAGGTATCTGGAAAGGCTTCGGATACAGTAGTGTTATGTACTACGCTACAATCATGGGTATTGACCCAACTTACTACGAAGCAGCGACAGTGGATGGCGCTAGCAAATGGCAACGTATCCGTAACGTAACCATCCCTCAGTTGACACCACTTGTGACAGTATTGACCATCCTTGCAGTCGGAAACATCTTCCGTGCAGACTTCGGTCTTTTCTACCAAATCCCTCACAACGCTGGTCAGCTCTATAGCGTAACAAACGTATTGGACGTTTATGTCTTTAACGGATTGACCCAAACAGCAGATATCGGTATGGCATCAGCAGCCGGTCTCTATCAGTCAGTCGTCGGTTTGATTCTCGTTATTCTATCAAACTTACTTGCAAGACGTGTTGATCCTAACTCAGCACTATTCTAGAAAGGAGGAGCATATGGCAAAAAAAATTCAAAAAGAAAAAATTGATAATGTTGGCATACACTCCTTCAGCAAAAAAGCAGATATCTTCTTTAGTATCATTTCTGGTTTGCTGGCCTTCTCTTGTATCTTGCCTTTCATCTTTGTCATCATTATCTCAATTACAGATGAGAAGAGTATCGTTCAATATGGATATAGCTTCTTCCCATCACAATTTGGATTAGATGGTTTTGAGTTTTTGGCTCAGTTCAAAGATAAGATTTTACAAGCGCTCTTTATCTCAGTATTTGTGACAGTTGTCGGTACATTGACAAACGTCTTCATCACGACAACTTACGCTTACGCCATCTCACGTTCAACATTTAAGTATCGTAAATTCTTTACAATCTTCGCTCTTCTTAGTATGTTGTTCAATGCTGGTTTGGTACCAGGCTATATCGTGGTGACTCAATTGCTTCACCTTGGTGATACTATTTGGGCCTTGATTGTTCCAATGCTTCTATCACCATTTAATATCATGTTGATGCGTTCCTTCTTCAAGAAAACCATCCCAGAAGCAATCCTCGAATCAGCTCGTATCGATGGAGCTAGTGAAGCTCGTATCTTCTTCCAAATCTGTTTGCCACTGTCACTACCAGGTATCGCAACGATTACACTATTGACAGCGCTTGGATTCTGGAATGACTGGTTTAACGCCCTTCTTTACATCAAGAGTGATAACTTGTATCCATTGCAATATTTGCTCATGCAAATTCAAAACAACATGGATTACATTGCTAAGTCAGTTGGTATGTCAGGACAGCTTGCAGTTGCCCTACCAAAAGAAACAGGTCGTATGGCCATGGTCGTTGTTGCGACTGTTCCAATTGCGATCCTCTACCCATTCTTCCAACGTTACTTTGTAAAAGGTTTGACTATCGGTGGTGTTAAAGAGTAAGGAAGTCTAAGAAACATTGTTTCTTCTCTAACTCTGATTTTTCTGACAAAGGAAAATCAACAATTTAATTTTGTTAATAACTTTAAAAATAAAAAAAGGAGTTTTTATAATGAAAAACTGGAAAAAATATGCGTTTGCATCTGCTAGCCTTGTCGCTTTAGCTGCTAGCCTTGCAGCTTGTGGAAACCTTAAAGGAAACAACCAAAAAGCTGCTGACTCTGCTTCAGGTGACAAACCTGTTATCAAATTGTACCAAATCGGTGACAAACCAGATAACTTGGATGAATTGCTAGAAAATGCAAACAAAATTATCGGAGAAAAAGTTGGTGCTAAATTGGATATCCAATATCTTGGATGGGGTGACTATGATAAGAAAATGTCAGTTATCACATCATCTGGTGAAAACTATGATATCGCCTTTGCATCTAACTATGTTGTAAATGCTCAAAAAGGTGCTTATGCTGACTTGACAGAATTGTACAAGAAAGAAGGAGCTGACCTTTACAAAGCACTTGACCCAGCTTACATCAAAGGTAACACTGTAAACGGTAAGATCTATGCAGTTCCAGTTGCAGCCAACGTTGCATCTTCACAAAACTTTGCCTTCAACGGCCCACTTCTTGAGAAATATGGAATCGATATCTCAGGTGTAACTTCATATGAAACACTTGAACCAGTATTGAAACAAATCAAAGAAAAAGCTCCAGATGTAATGCCATTCGCTGTTGGTAAAAACTTTATCCCATCAGAAAACTTTGACTACCCAGTTGCAAACGGACTTCCATTTGTCATCGACCTTGAAGGTGACACTACTAAGATCGTAAACCGTTACGAAGTTCCTCGTTTCGTAGAACACTTGAAGACTCTTCACAAATTCTATGAAGCAGGATACATTCCAAAAGACGTAGCAACAAGCGAAACTTCATATGACCTTACTCAAGATACTTGGCTTGTTCGCGAAGAAACAGTAGGACCAGCTGACTACGGTAGCAGCTTGCTTTCTCGTGTTGCTAACAGAGACATCCAAATCAAACCATTTACTAACTTCATCAAGAAAAACCAAACAACTCAAGTTGCAAACTTTGTAATCTCAAACAACTCTAAGAACAAAGAAAAAGCAATGGAAGTGTTGAACCTTTTGAACACTAACCCAGAACTCTTGAACGGACTTGTTTATGGACCAGAAGGCAAGAACTGGGAAAAAGTTGCAGGTAAAGAAAACCGTGTTAAAGTCCTTGATGGATACAAAGGAAACACTCACATGTCAGGATGGAACACTGGTAACAACTGGATCCTTTACATCAACGAAAACGTTACAGATGAGCAAATTGCACAATCTAAGAAAGACTTGGAAACTGCAAAAGAATCTCCAGCGCTTGGATTCATCTTTAACACTGACAACGTGAAATCTGAAATCTCAGCTATCACTAACACTATGCAACAATTCGATACAGCTATCAACACTGGTACTGTAGACCCAGAAAAAGCTATTCCAGAATTGATGGAAAAACTTAAATCTGAAGGTGCTTACCAAAAAGTATTGGATGAAATGCAAAAACAATACGACGAATTCTTGAAAAGCAAAAAATCATAAGAATAATTGATTTCGTGTATTCATTCCTAAAAAGAGCGATCACTGCCTTATCTGGTTTTTCCGGATGAGGTGGTGATTCTTTTTATAATAAATGCATATAATTATCTGCATTTTGTTCAGAGTTTTGCTCTAACAGTTAACATTGGTTATAGACATATGAAAAAATACTATCCTCTTTTCAAAATCAGTGCAATCTTATCCTACTTATTTTTCGTATATGGGCTTTCTCAGTTGACTCTTGTTATCCAAAACTATTGGAAATTTTCTTCTCAGATTGGCAATTTTTTCTGGATCCGAAACCTTATCAGTCTTGTCTTTATTAGCATCATGATAGGGATTTTAATCAAGACAGGCCATGGTTATCTTTTTGTCATTCCTAAGAAAAATGGTTGTGGTATGGACTACTAACAGTTCTTGTAGCTGTACTCCTTATAACTTTTAATTTCCAAACAGCTAGACATGTACAATCAACTTCTGAAGGTTGGGCTGTGTTGATTGGCTATAGCGGGACAAATTTTGCTGAGTTGGGTCTCTACTTGACCTGATTCTTCCTTCGGTTTTATTTGCTCTTCCTCACTTTTCAAGCTTTCCCAATTTCCTAGATATTCTTGTTTTTTCGTCATTTGGAGTATGTTGTGCTGGATTAACTCGTTATACCAAGAGTATCTATCCTAGCTATGCAGTCCATGTTATGAATAATATCGTAGCAACCTTGCCATTTTTGTTAACTTTTCTTCATCGAATATTTAGTTGAAACAAAATCTGAAAATGGGTCTTGTTTTTCATTTTTCGGTCAAATAAATTGCATTCGCTTTCTTGGGAGAGTATACTGGTATAGTTGAATGAAAAATTCTGATAATTTAATCTTAGAAAAGAGAATCAATCTTATGACAAAAGATATTCGAGTTTTACTTTACTATAAATATGTTCCCATCGAAAACGCGGAACAATTTGCTGCAGACCACTTGGCTTTCTGTAAGTCTATCGGGCTCAAGGGCCGTATCCTAGTGGCTGACGAAGGGATCAACGGAACCGTTTCTGGAGACTACGAAACAACGCAAAAATACATGGACTATGTTCACAGCCTTCCAGGTATGGAAGACCTCTGGTTCAAGATTGACGAAGAAAGTGAGCAAGCCTTCAAGAAGATGTTTGTTCGCTATAAGAAAGAGATTGTCCACCTTGGTTTAGAGGATGATAACTTTGACAACGACATCGACCCACTTGAAACGACAGGTGCTTACTTGTCTCCAAAAGAATTTAAAGAAGCCCTCCTAGATGAAGATACAGTGGTCCTTGATACTCGTAATGACTATGAGTACGACCTTGGACACTTCCGTGGGGCTATCCGTCCTGACATCCGCAACTTCCGTGAATTACCACAATGGGTCCGTGATAACAAGGAAAAGTTCATGGATAAACGTGTCGTTGTTTACTGTACAGGTGGAGTCCGCTGTGAGAAATTCTCTGGCTGGATGGTCCGTGAAGGCTACAAAGATGTCGGTCAATTGCATGGAGGAATTGCGACTTATGGGAAAGATCCAGAAGTTCAAGGGGAACTTTGGGATGGGAAAATGTATGTCTTTGACGAACGTATTGCAGTCGATGTCAACCATGTCAATCCAACCATTGTAGGGAAAGATTGGTTTGATGGAACACCATGTGAACGCTATGTCAACTGTGGAAATCCATTCTGTAACCGCCGTATCTTGGCATCAGAAGACAACGAAGACAAATATCTTCGTGGTTGCTCACACGAGTGTCGTGTTCACCCACGTAATCGCTATGTTTTAGAACATGAATTGACACAAGATCAAGTCATCGAGCGTCTAGCAGAAATTGGTGAGAGCCTAGATCATTCTGAAGTTGTATAATAAACATTAACAGTCCTAAAGGGCTGTTTTTCTATGCTTTTGACTAAAAAATCTTAAATTTGTTTCTGCATCTTTCAGGAAAATGGTGTATACTATATGTAAACGATTTCAAAGGAGACCATTTATGGTGAAAACATTTTTTATTCCCAATAAACAAAGTATTTTAGGACAACAGGAGATTCTTACAGCTAAGTCAGTCTTGGCCTTGGTAGATGGCTTAGAGTCACATAGTTATGATGCTGTCTACCTCCGTCAACCCCTCAATCGCCTTGAGTATATCGAGTGTGGAATCGTAGGCAAGTCTCAATTTCTCTTTAAAGTTCGTTATGCAGATGCTCAAAAAGGCTATCAAGTGATCATTCCTGACCTGATTACAAGAGCTGACTGGGAGATTGTAGAAGGGCTCTTGCGGGCTTTGTCTAGCAAGGTTGGTGAAGCGGTTGAAGGCTTGGCAGACTTTGATTTGGAAAACTATTTCCAAGAAACGGTTAAGAACTATCTAGCTGATAAGGCTGCTCGTTTGGCCTTTTGCCAAGGAATTCTATCAACTATTTACTTTGATAAGAAGGATTTAGAAAGTTTCCTAGAAGAAGATGGACTGGCACGTTTTGAAGCATTAGTCAAAAAGGTTCAAGAGTCAGATGCCTACCCTGCAAGTGCGAAATTTTATCCAGATGGTGAGGGTAAGATCCACGGCATCTATCACTTGGCTCAGGGGGTTAAGACTATTTTGCCAAAAGGTCCTGTTGTTCCTGTGCCTTATGTTGAGCAGTTGGTAGGAAAAGAGCTTGTCTGGGAGATTGACCTGGTAAAAATCTCTGGAGATGGTTCTAAGCCTGAAGACTATGAAGCTGTAGCTAGACTGGATTACCAAGCCTTTTTAGAAGTTCTTCCAAAGGAACTTTGTCAGGATTTGGATGCCAACCAAGTAGAGGTAGGACCAGTTTCAGGAGAGGATTTTGAAGCTTTAGCAAATAGATAAATAAGGAATCTGTGACAAAAGTTTCTATAAAGTTAAAAAGCGAACAAGATTAGTTTTCTGATTATCAGAATTCTGTCTTGTTCGCTTTTTTTGTTTTTAAAATTTTATAGTAATGATCCTCTAAAGCTAATATCTTTCTATCTCGCTACCTTTATCTTACATAAAAGCTAGGATTCGTAAATATTCAAAAACCAGAGTCATTTCCGCTAGGAAGAAGAGAAATAGGATACCACCGTTAACTAGAAATGCTAAGAGAAGGCGATAGAAGGAGTCAGTTTGGCTATCTTTACTTGGTCTTGAGATGGTATAGAGGTTGGCAAGAAGTACCAGACCAATGCTAATGAGGAAAAGAAGAGCCGCAAAACGTAGACTATTAAAGAAGGCAAAGAAACTCGCGATACCCGTGAGCAGGATAGGAAGGGCGAAGAGTCTGCTGTACTCTTGCAAGGCTTTTTCCAGTGTCCAGTCATTATCCTGATTGACAAAACGTTTAACCACGAATCCACCCATAAGGATAGAAAAGAAGAATAAGCTTGTCGCTACCAAGATGGAGAAGATAGAAAAGAGATTCAGTGAAGGGAACTGCTCGACGGCATGAGAGTTGATAGCCGCCATATGGCCGTAGTAGTCATGCTTGATATGATAAATCGCACAGAAGAAACTAAGAGCAGAAAAGATAGTTAGGAGTGCAAAGGCATTATAACTATGTTTTTTATCTGTATCAATGCTTGCTGTCGGTTCTTTAAGGGCTCCTTGTAGCCAAACCCACTGATCAGCCAGTTCTTCTTTGAAAACTGCAAATACTGCTGTTTTTGTAGATGCAGAATCTGGTAAAAATGGGCTTTCCAAAGACTTGCTAATCAAAGATTGACTTTTCTGAGAAGCTTCTTTAACAGGTTCTTCTGACTCGTCTATCTTTTCTAATTTTTCATCGAGCTCTTCAGTCTCTACAGTTTCCTCACTAGTTTCCTTATCTTCTGGGTTGGCTTGAGGATTTTCCTCAACTACTGACTCCTCTTCTCTTGTCTCTGCATCTTCTTCAAGGAGAACTGAGTCGGATGGGTTATCTTTTTTATCATTGTTGGCTGTTTTTTCGAAATCAGCACTTTCGAACCATTCTTGAGTCATGATGGGACCTCCTTTTTGATTAGTAACTTTTTATTCATGATGTCTATAAGAAGGCGAGCGAACCTCCTCTTTTGGTAGATTGATGTCTTGACCAGCTTTTGCGACAAGTAAATCTTGTGTATCTTTTTTCTCTGATTTGTAAGGATTTGAGAATTCTTCATCTTCCTTGTTTTCCTCGTTTGGATTATACCCTTCCCGACTACGATGATAGATGGAACCATGGTCAGAAGAAAGTTCTACATTAATTCTCTCAAGTTCTTTTTTAGCTAGCTTGATGACCATATCTTTTTTTGACTCTAGCTCTACCTTACCATGTACTTGAATATCCTCAGCAGAGATATGTTCATGGTCTGCTTGGATGCGGCTATCTGTTAGACTGGTTTCAAATACATTGACAATTCCAGTTGTGATCAGTTGGCTATTTTTAATCTCGCTATCAGTGATACGAAGGAGATATCCATTTGACAGAATCTTGGCATTGCTGAGTTTTGCATTAGCAATTGAAAGGATACGATGGTTTACCTGGGCAGTTAGATTTTTTAAGTCTTTTCCTCTTGGTAATGAGAGAACAACTTCATCATTGCGGCTAGAAATTCCGCTTGCGATAAAGAGGATACCTTCGATACTAGAACCTATAGAGCGACGTGTAGTTGATTTGGTATCAGTTATTTCAAGACTTTTCTCTTTGATAGAGTGTTGAAGATTTTCTTTTTCAGAGATGGTCGGGTGATACTGAAGGTGAATCTTATCATCGTTTGACTCCGTAATGACGAGCGAATGTTCTTTCAGTGAGATGTTAAGGTTTTCGATATCTTGATCAAAAACGAGTTCTTCCATTCGACTTTCAAATACTGGATTTTGAGACATTGCAAGGAGGCTTCTGACTCCGTCTGTTTGGATGCCGATGATCATCATGGAAAAACCGATGATACTGGTAACAACACCAAAGATAAGAAATCCTTTTGTCCATTTACGCATGTCTTTCACCTCTCTTTCCTCTATTAAGAATCCATTGGATGAGTCGAAGGACTAGTAATCCAAAGAAACGTGCTACATAGGAAGTCGCTAGTAAGACTAGAGACGAAGCTCCGATCGCTAGTAAACCTCCACCAAAAATCAGTATAAAAGCAGATGTCGATTCAGCCAGAACGTAGAAGCTTTCAAATAGGAGAACGCCTCCTAGGATTAGTCCAGCTACTGATACAGCAAAGAAGGCTATAAGTACGCTGACAGCGGCGATAAAAATGCCGATGATAGACATGAGAAGAGCAATTCCGACCGGAATTCCGATAGGAGCTGCAAGAAGGGCTAGTAGAGCGATGCGTAAAATATGGCGGTCGTTCTGATGGGACTTTTCTTCATTGATCTTTTTATCAAGAAGAGTGGTTAGGATGTCATGGGCAGCCTCTTTTGGACTTCCCAGGCTAGCGATAAGCTCCTCCTCACCTTCTGGACCAGCATCATCAAAGAGTTCTTTGAAGTAATCCATGGCTTCAATGCGATCAGATTGAGGAAGCTTCATCAGATAGGCTTCAAGCTGATTCAAATATTCAGTTCTTGTCATGGCGAATGCTCCCTTCTATGATGCCATTGATAGTGTCAGTGTAGAGTGTCCACTCTTCTCTGAGTATAAATAGTTGCTCCTCCCCAATCTCTGTCAAGGAGTAGTACTTCCGCATCCGACCTTGGTATTCGCGAGAGTATGTAGTCAGATAGCGGTTGGTATCCAGTTTTTTCAAGATGGGGTAGAGGGTAGATTCCTTGATTTTAGCAATGAGTTTAATGGTTTGGCTAATCTCATAACCATAGGAATCCCCTTGTTCTAGGATGGCCAAGATGAGAAATTCAATCAAAGCCGCTGATGTTGGAAAATACATGGGGCACCTCCTTTTTTAGTATGTAAAAATTTTATATATAATTATTCTACACATACATCATACATCTAAATGTAAGCCCTGTCAAGCAATATGTGTAAAATTTTTATATATAAAAAATCTCCTAGTAAAAACTAGAAGATTAGAGGATTTTATCCGCTCGATCCACCATAAAGAGGGCGATTGTCATGATAATATCAATTATTAGAAGAATCAGTACCGCTGGAACCCAAGACTGGAACATGTTAAAACTGTAACCAAAGAGAGTTGGTCCAAAGGCAGCTAGAATGTAACCACCGGTCTGGGCAAGTCCAGATAATTGAGCCGTTTTTTCAGGCGAGCTTGTTTTAATAGAAAAGCAAACCATGAGATAGGGGAAAAGTGCGCTACAGGCCGTGCCAATCAAGAGGTGAGCCATCAGCCAATAAAAGAAATTACTACTTGGGTATAAAAGCATAGCAATTCCTAACATGCCAGCCAGAGAGATGACTGCTAACATGATTTGACGGTGACGATTTGACAAACGCGTCGTTAAACTTGGAATGGTCATGGAGAAGGGAATGCTAATTAGTGAAAAGATAGAAGCCAGAAGTCCGGCATCCGTATGAGCTAGCCCTGCACTGATGGCCATGGTTGGCAACCAGGTCATGCTGGTATAGAAGAGCAGGGACTGCAACCCACCGAAGACAATAATAGCCCAAACTTGCTTGCTTTTTAGGATATTCTCTTTTTCTTTTTTATCTTCATGCCCTTCTAGGAAATGATTGTGGCCATGGTTAGGAAACCAGACCAATAAGGTTAGCAGGCAGACCATGGACAGGCAGAGAATCAGCCCCTTCCAAGATGTTGCCTGAGTAATGGGTACAGAGAGGTAGGAAGCTAGTGCTGTCGCGATTCCCATAGTCGTCACATAAACCGTTGTCAGGAAGCTAATCTTTTGTGGGTAGTTTGCCTGAATCATACTAGGAAGAAGTACGTTAAAAATAGCGACACTTGCTCCGATGAGTAAGGTTCCCAGATAGAGAAGAGGAAGATTGAAGATACGAATCACTGAACCGATGGTTAAGACGAGGAGGCTGTATGTAAAAAGGTGCTCGAGTCCAATCTTTTGAGCCAAACGCGTCGCAAAAGAGGAGAAAGGAGCAAACATCAAGAGAGGAAGGCTGGTCAAAACCCCAAGCGAGCTGACCTCAACTCCTAAACCTTGAGCAATATCTCCTAAAATAGTCGGTAAGGCCGTAAAAGGAGCTCTTAAGACCGCTCCGATTAAGATAATTCCTAGAATAAAAAAGAGTGATCGTTTGTTCATGTGCACCTCAATAAGCTGATTTTGATAACAGCTTATTTTAAGGCTTTTTCCTATAGATGTCAAGATGGTGTGAGGGAATCGGCTATTTAGCTCAGTGAAATCATGGGTAAAAAGAAGGAGAGATTTACTAGTTTTTTTCTGGGATTCAAATAAAAATAGGAAAGTCTGAAAAATTGTGATAAAATAGTGAAAGAAAATATATACATTGGAGAAAAACTGTGTCTGAAAATAGGAAATTTAGCGTCTTGATGTCAGTCTACATCAAAGAAAATCCTGTCTTTTTAGAAGAGGCTGTAAAAAGTATCTTACATCAAACGCTCAAACCTAGTGAAGTGGTTATCGTTGAAGACGGTCCACTGACACCTGAACTATATCAAGTGTTGGAAAAATTGGCAGCACAGTCAAGTATTCCAATCAAACGTTGTCCACTGGAGCAAAACCGTGGCCTAGGCCTGGCACTACAGTATGGTGTTTTGCAGTGCCAGTATGACATCATTGCCCGTATGGATACGGATGATATTGCTGTTGAAGATCGTTTTGAACAGCAGTTTGACTTGATGGAAAAGGAAAACTTGGCTCTACTAGGCGGCCATATCGCAGAATTCATCGATCAACCTGATGAAATTGTTTCTTACCGTCGTGTGCCGACTAAGCACGAAGAGATTATCGCCTACCAACGTATGAGAAGTGCCTTTAATCACATGACTGTTATGTTCAAAAAAGAGATGGTTCTCAAGGCGGGTAACTACGAAGATGGGCTTTATATGGAAGATGATCTTCTCTGGCTTAATATGATTAGCGCTGGAGCTCGAACTGGGAATGTGGATCAGATTCTTTGTAAGGTGCGCGTGGGAGCGGGGATGTTTGAACGTCGTGGTGGCCTTCGCTATCTCAAACTCTATCGCCAAGCACGTCAAAGAATGCACGCGCGTGGACAGATTTCTTATGTCGAATATCTGAAAAGTGTGTTAATCCAAGTTGTCGTTGCCCTATGTCCAGGATTTGTCCGACAGTTTATATTTTTAAAACTATTGAGAAAAAGTAAATAGCTAATCAGTTAAAAAAACCTCTAGTAATTACTAGAAAATGTGATTTTGTGTAGGAGGATACCATTCACATGAATAAAAAAATGACAGATTATGTAATTGATCTGGTTGAAGTGTTAAATAAACAACAAAAACAAGTCTTTTGGGGGATTTTTGATGCTGCCAGCATGATTTCCTCAATCATTGTTTCTTATATCTTGTTTTATGGATTGATCAATCCAGCTCCTGTGGACTATGTCATCTATACAAGCTTGACCTTCCTTTTCTATCAAATCATGATTGGCTTCTGGGGGCTCAATGCTAGTATTAGTCGCTATAGCAAAATCACAGACTTTATGAAGATATTCATCGGAGTAAGTATCAGCAGTGTCTTGTCCTATCTCCTTTGCTATGCCTTCTTGCCACTTTTCTCAGTGCGTTTCATCGTTCTCTTTATCTTGCTCAGCACCTTCTTGATCTTGCTCCCACGTATTACTTGGCAGTTGATCTATTCAAGACGCAAAAAGAGTGATGGAGAAGGGGAACATCGTCGTACCTTCTTGATTGGTGCGGGAGACGGTGGAGCTCTCTTTATGAACAGCTACCAACATCCTACGAGTGATCTTGAGTTAGTGGGTATTTTGGACAATGATGAAAAGAAAAAAGGTCAAAAACTAGGTGGAATCCCAGTCTTAGGATCTTATGAACAGTTACCAGAACTCTCAAAACGTCATCAGATTGAAAAAGTTATCGTTGCGATTCCTTCTCTCGATCCATCAGAATATGAACGTATCCTAAAAATGTGTAACCAACTTGGCTTGAAGTGTTATAAGATGCCCAAGATTGAGTCGGTTGTACAAGGATTGCATCCTCAGGTAGGTGGTTTCCAAAAAATCGATATTACTGACCTTTTGGGACGTAAAGAAATTCAACTAGATGAGTCACGCCTAGGCTCAGAAATTACTGGAAAAACCATCTTAGTGACAGGTGCAGGAGGTTCTATCGGGTCTGAGATTTGCCGTCAGGTTAGTCGCTTTAATCCAGAACGCGTGGTTCTCTTGGGTCATGGGGAAAACTCCATTTATCTGATCTATCATGAATTGATTCGTAGCTTCCAAGGAATTGACTATGTTCCTGTGATTGCAGACATCCAAGACTACGATCGCTTGCTTCAAGTATTTGAGCAGTACCAACCAGCCATTGTTTATCACGCTGCTGCCCATAAGCACGTGCCAATGATGGAACGTAATCCAAAAGAAGCCTTTAAAAATAATATCCTCGGAACTTACAATGTTGCCAAGGCAGTTGATGCTGCTAAGGTTCCAAAAATGGTTATGATTTCGACCGATAAGGCCGTTAATCCACCAAACGTAATGGGAGCTACTAAACGTGTGGCAGAGTTGATTGTTACAGGATTCAACCAACGTAGTCAATCTACCTATTGTGCGGTTCGTTTTGGGAATGTTCTTGGTAGCCGTGGTAGTGTGATTCCAGTCTTTGAGCGTCAGATTGCAGAGGGTGGTCCAGTGACTGTGACGGACTTCCGTATGACTCGTTACTTTATGACCATTCCAGAAGCTAGCCGTTTGGTGATCCATGCAGGAGCTTATGCCAAAGATGGAGAAGTCTTTATCCTTGATATGGGCAAACCAGTTAAGATTTATGATCTGGCCAAGAAAATGGTTCTTCTCAGCGGACGTACTGAAAATGAAATTCCGATTGTAGAAGTGGGGATTCGTCCAGGTGAGAAACTCTATGAGGAGTTGTTGGTATCTACTGAATTAGTTGATAATCAAGTCATGGATAAGATTTTTGTTGGTAAGGTTAATGTCATGCCACTTGAAGTCATCAATCAAAAGATTGAAGAATTCCGTGCCTTGCAAGGTTCAGAGTTGAAGCAAGCCATTATCGGTTTTGCCAATGAAACAACTCACACTGATTAAAAACAAAACTAAGGTATTATCCCTGGAACTCTTTTTGACAGGAGGGAAGGGATAGTATCTTTTTTTCTAGATTTGGAGAGATTTTCAGAGTTTTTTGAACAAACTTGTTATTAGTGAACAGATATGATAAACTATAGTAAATAAAAAAATTAGGGAGTAACTTATGATTAACGCTTATAAGAATTTCTTTAAAGGTTATGTAGATTTTACAGGCCGTTCAACACGTTCAGAGTTTTGGTGGGTTTGGTTAACAAACATACTACTTCTTATCCCTCTCTACTCAGCATACTTTAATGTTATATTTAGCGAAGGAAGCGAGGGTGCTTTTCTTGCCTTGGGTGGCCTTGCTATTATTTACATGATTTTTGGTCTGGCACTTTTCTTGCCTTGGCTTGCGTTGACAGTTCGTCGTCTCCGTGACGCTGGTTTCCATTGGGCACTCATTTTCGTTGGCTTTATCCCAATGGTTGGAGGAATTGCTTTACTAGTCTTGTTAGCTATGCCAAGCAAGGAAGTAGAGGTAGTAATCCTTAATAAAGCTGAAGAAGTTGAAGAAGTTGTGGAAGTTTCACCTTTCGAAGAACCAGACAACAAATAGGATAGTCAAACTTTACCATCTATTTAGCTGACTAGCATTCTTCCTACTAGTAGGTAAATCACTAACACTCCCATATCCATTTGTGGATTGAGGAGTGTTTTATTTTGTAAATATTTGTGATTTCTAGCAGTATCTGATAGACTAAAATATACAACTAAACAATTAGGAGTAACTTATGATTCAGGCATATAAAAATTTCTTTAAAGGCTATGCAGATTTTACAGGCCGTTCAACACGTTCAGAGTTTTGGTGGGTTTGGCTGATGAATAGTATTTTGTTCCTACCCCTTTATATATTCTATTTTCAAATGGCATTGAAGGATTCCCGAGAAACAGATCCTATTTTAGGAGTAGCAATCATAAGTATTTATATGATTTTAGGTATAGTATTCTTTACACCAAGTCTTGCTGTAAAAGTTCGTCGGCTAAGAGATGCAGGCCTTCACTGGGCTTTCATCTTCCTTTACTTTGTTCCAATGGGTGGTATTGCTCTATTAGTTCTGCTAGCTATGCCAAGTAAAGAAGTAGAAATAGTAACAATCAATAGATCTAAAGAAGTTGAAAGCGAAGAAGTTTCCCCTTTTGAATAATTGGACGAGTACGGGGAATGTCATTCTCCTCATTAAAATCAGACAAAAAGCTCCCAAACCTAACTTTTAGGCTGGGAGTCTTTTGTTTAACGTTTTAATTGTAGATGCTGTAAAATGTCTGTTGGGTGGTGAGCAATCCAGTCAGGATGATAGTCCATGAGGTCTTTCTCCTCACCGAATCCCCAGGTTACCGCTAGTTTTTTAATGCCAGTTTCTTGGGCACCAATCATATCAAACTTGGTATCTCCGACAATAACGACTGTTTCGGGAGTTAGATGATGAGTTTCCAGAGCCTGACGAATAACATCTGCCTTGTGTAGGGCTTGAGGGCTTGAACCATAAATGCCATCAAAGAAGTGGTCAATCCCAAAATTGCTTGTCATGTCAACTGCGGTTGGTGTATTCTTCGTAGTAGTGATATAAAGAGGATAATGCTCAGCTAGTTCTACAAGTAAATCTTTGATATGTGGAAAGAGTTGGGCTTCGTACACACCCTTTTCCTTATAATAAGAACGATAGAGCTGGATGGCTTTCTCTATTTGCTCAGCTGGTAAACAACTAGCAAAGCTGGTTTCTAGTGGGGGTCCCATAAAACCTCGAATGGTTTTGGCACCAGGACTAGAAACTCCAAGTTGGTCAAAGGTATAGGTGAAACCATTATGGATACCGATAGAACTATCAACTAGCGTTCCATCTAAGTCAAAAAAGATAGCAGATATAGATGACATTGATTCTCCTCATAATGATGAAATTATTCGCCGAAGATTTCTTTTTGAAGGCGACGACCTGTAGGTGTGGCAGCGAGCCCCCCTTCAGCAGTTTCACGAAAGGCAGTTGGTAAGCTAGATCCTACTTGATACATGGCGTCAATGACCTCATCAACTGGAATTTTCGATTCGATACCAGCTAAAGCCATGTCGGCTGCGATGAAGGCAAAGCTGGCTCCCATGGCATTCCGCTTGATGCAAGGAACTTCAACCAAACCTGCAACGGGGTCGCAAATGAGACCGAGCATGTTTTTGATAACGAAGGCGATAGCCTGGCTCGCTTGATAAGGCGTTCCGCCTGCAGCTAGAGTTAGGGCAGCGGCACTCATGGCTGAAGCTGAACCGACTTCGGCCTGGCAGCCACCTTCGGCTCCCGAGATAGAAGCGTTGTTAGCAATCACGAGTCCAAAAGCACCTGCAGCGAATAAGAAGTCTAGTTGTTGTTCATGAGTTAAATCCAACTTTTGGATAGCAGCAGTGAGAACGGCTGGAAGGCAGCCTGCACTACCAGCAGTAGGTGTTGCACAGACCAGTCCCATCTTGGCATTGTGTTCATTAACGGCGATAGCATTACGGGCTGCAGACAAGACAGTGAAGTCTGATAGGGTCTTTCCTTTTTTGATGTAGTGATCTAGCTTGGCAGCGTCACCACCTGTCAAACCGCTACGAGATTTATTCTCATTGAGTCCAAGTTCAACGGAAGCTTTCATGACTTCAAGGTTGCGCTCCATGAGAAGGATGACTTCTTCGCGTTCACGACTGGTTAGCTCAAACTCGGTCTTAATCATGAGTTCAGCTACATTGCCTTGAAAACCAAGTTCGGCTTGTTTGACTAATTCTTTGATAGAGTAAAACATATTTTCTCCTATTGAAAGAAATTGACATTGTGCAGATGAGGAATTTTACGAATTTCTTCGATAGATTCATCACAGTTGCGACTATCAACTTCGATAATCATAATGGCTTTCTCGCCAGCCTTTTCTCGGGTTACATTCATCTGAGCGATATTGATGTCAAAGCGAGAGAGGGCCTCTGTTACGTGAGCAATCATACCTGGAACATCTTGATGAACGATGATGATGGTAGGAGTGTTCATGTTGAGGGATACCGCAAAACCATTGAGCTCTGTCACTTGGATATTACCACCCCCGATTGAAATTCCTGTTACACTGATGGTCTTGTGCTCATTCTTAACAGTGATTTTCGTAGTGTTTGGATGAGGTGCGTTGCTATCTTTTTGGATAGTCCAGACGATTTTGATGCCACGCTTGTGGGCGATTTCTAAACTGTTAGGGATTTCTGGATCATCTGTATCCATTCCTAAGATTCCAGCTACAAGGGCAAGGTCTGTCCCGTGTCCACGATAGGTTTTTGCAAAAGAGTTAAAAAGTTGGAATTCGACCTCGGTAGGAGTATCGTCAAAGATAGATGAGACGATTTTCCCGATTCGAACAGCTCCTGCTGTATGACTACTAGATGGTCCGATCATGACTGGCCCAATAATATCAAAGACAGATTGAAAACGAAGTGATTGCATCTGTTTCCCCTTCAAAAGATTCTTACCTCTATTATATCAAAGATTAGATGCAAGCGCTCAATTCCATGATAAAATATCTAAAATCCCCATAAAGCCTCTAAAATCAAGCCTTTTGTAACAAAAAGAGGCTATTTAAGTGAAATAAAACATAGTCTTGTAACATTTCTACATAAAACCGTCAAGAAACAGTAATAATAGTAGGGTATGATGGAAATATAAGAAAGAAGGAGAATCTTTTAATATGAAATCAACAACTAACAAAATTAAAACAGGACTTGTAGGAGTAGCAGCAGCGCTTGCTTTCCTTGCACCATCACTTACTTTTGCACAAGAAACAACAACTTACACAGTAAAATCAGGTGACACTCTATCAGGAATCGCTGAAAAATACAATACAACTGTTGAAAAATTGGCAGAAAAAAATAAGATTAAAGATATTCATTTGATCTATGTAGACCAAGTATTGGTTATTGATGGTGAAGCACCAGCAACTTCAGCTGCGACAGCAGAAGCTCCAGTAGCAGCACCTGCAGCTACTGAAACAACAACTTATGAAGCGCCAGCAGCAAGCGTAACTGTAGCAGAAGAAACTGTTACTACAGCATCAACTTCAGCATCAACTTCAACTGTAAGCGGATCTGAAGCAGAAGCTAAAGAATGGATCGCTCAAAAAGAATCAGGTGGTAGCTACACAGCTACAAACGGACGTTACATCGGACGTTACCAATTGACAGATTCATACTTGAACGGTGACTACTCAGCTGAAAACCAAGAACGTGTAGCAGATGCTTACGTTGCAGGACGTTACGGTTCATGGGCAGCTGCTAAGAACTTCTGGCTTAACAACGGTTGGTACTAAGAACTAACTAGCAGAATAAGATGCAAAAGTCGAGGGATTTCCTCGACTTTTTTATATTTCCTTTGCTTGATAACAGGTATTCACTTCCTTTTTGAGGTGAGATAGCATTGAGGTTTCGTCGGTTAACTCCAGAAGGGAGAAGCCCTTTTGAATAAGATGTTCATTACTAGTGCAAATACCTATTCGAACATAAGTGATTGCTAAAATATCGTATCTTTTCTTTTTCTTGGCATCCTCTAGTAAGGTGTAGCAGATTTGTTGACAGGTATTTTTATCTTGATTGTACAAGTAGATGGTGGACAGATTGAGTAGGATTGTCATTCGTAATTCATATAAATGTCGATAGTTTTTATATTCTTCCAAGCGCTGCAAGATTTGTTCAGTGATGAGGTGGAGGTGTTCGATGGGAAAGCTAAAAAGTATGGTGTTGAGGATTTTTAGGTCACTTTCATACCATGTATCTTGTTTTTCAATTTTTTCCCAAAGCTTTTTGACCGTTTGTTTCACTTGGATTGAAAGCTGTCCTGTTCCATGTTGACGGATATAAATGACAATTTCCAGCATATCTCTGATTTCCTCTATAGGGATATCGTGATGAATCTTAAGATAGTCTTGGCATGTTTCAAATAAATTGACTAGACTACTGGTACCAAAGATGGAACTTGTATTGAGATAGGTTTGCATGATTTCTGTTCGCTGGCTCGGTCTATAGAGATGGCAGATGTATTCAAACTCTTCAAAACTCATATTGATTTGACGGAGAAGAAACTCCATGTTTTCATATTTGGGAGTTGCCTTGCCACTTTCAAACTTGGAAAGGCTGGTTCTTGAAAGGCCATTTCCACAGACCTCTTCTTGGGTCAATCCTTTTGACTCACGTATGTCTTTATATACTTTCCCGAAATCATAGCGCATGATTTCCTCCTTTTCGTGAAAAAAGTTAACAGTAAATAGAATTCTATTAAATATATTGTATCATAAGAATATAGAAAGTAAATAAGAGGTATCATGTAGCTAGAAAATAATAGATTGGAGGTTGTTTCAATGCGTAAAAATAAAGATCTATTTCGGGTAATCATTGTCTTTGTGGCAGGGGTTATTTTGATTCTAGCAACCCCAGTGTTATTTAGAGTTGTTATAGAACTACTGTCAAAATAAAATCTGCATTGATTAGATTCATTAGGATTTAAAATCATTACATGAGAGCTTCTGGATAAATTTAATTTGCTGTAAGATTTGCTTATTTCATCAATTTCTTTTAGTTGGAACTCTGATTTGTAATTTACCATATTTATATTCATAGAAATTAAAGTGAATATCATGAGAAGAAAATAAGAAAGGTGATTTTATCTATAGTAGGTAGAATCTAAAAAATAAATTATGATTCATTTAAAATTTTATATCAAATCCGTTCTTTGTTCATTGGTATTGTTTATCCTTTTAATTCTTTTTATTAAAAATATATATTACCCTGCTCTAAAGATAACTATTGAAGTTATTATGACGTTTTCGATAGGTAGTCTTTGTTATGCCATTTTTTGTAAAACAAATCGTGCTGCTTTTCTGCCAATTTCGGTTGTTTTATTTTTGCTGACTCTCTATTTGCTGGGAGGATAGTATTTTAGCAGGAACTTTGTCAGTTTGCATTTTTCTCTTGGAGAAATTATGACGGTTGAAATTTTAGTGGCTTTAAGTGGAGTAAATTTATTGTTAAGATTTTTCAAAAAAAGAGAAGTCAATAGATTTGCTTGTGGATTATAAAGATGAAAGGTAAAATTGGAATATTTAAAATGAAACATTTTTTTGCAGGAATTGGTGAGATAAGATTTATTAGTTATCTATTGTCTCTATGTGTAGGACTAGCCCCTCTTTTTCATATATATGTTATAGGTTCTGAAATGAGTTTTGTGAAAACAGTATTATCTATTTTGGGAATTATATTTGTTTGTATTTTAACTATTGCTCGAATTTATAGGACTTTTTTCTATAAAGAATAGTTTGGACTTGAAATGTATTTAAAACCAGAGGTTGGTAGATTATCAGCCTCTTTCTTGTCTTCTCCAACCAAGCATGTTATAATGAAAACTGCTCAAACGACCTTCAATCGTTAAGCAAACACGACCTTCAATCGTGAACTAGTCATTTCGTTTATCTTTTATTACGTCGTTAACTCGAAATGAGATGCAAGCTGAGCTTGTCTGATTTATAATCTCAATCAGTCTCCCAGACTGATTGAGCGAACTCAAGTTATGCCTGCGACTCGTTGCCTAGTCCTAAAAGAAAACGAAAAGACTATACTCAAAGAAATTCTATTGAAAGTCATAATGAATAGAATTTTGAAGGGTATGAATAAACGAATAGATGGGAGACTTACCATGAGTGATAACTCTAAAACACGTGTTGTCGTGGGGATGAGTGGTGGTGTTGATTCGTCGGTGACGGCTCTCTTGCTCAAGGAGCAGGGCTACGATGTGATCGGTATCTTCATGAAGAACTGGGACGACACAGATGAAAACGGCGTCTGTACGGCGACCGAGGATTACAAGGATGTGGCTGCGGTGGCAGACCAGATCGGCATTCCTTACTACTCTGTTAATTTTGAAAAAGAGTACTGGGACCGCGTCTTTGAGTATTTCCTAGCGGAATACCGTGCAGGGCGCACGCCAAATCCAGATGTTATGTGTAACAAGGAAATCAAGTTCAAGGCCTTTTTGGACTATGCTATGACCTTAGGCGCAGACTATGTAGCGACTGGGCATTATGCTCGAGTTGTGCGTGATGAGGATGGCATCGTTCACATGCTTCGTGGTGTGGACAATGGGAAAGACCAGACCTATTTCCTCAGCCAACTTTCGCAAGAACAACTTCAAAAAACCATGTTCCCTTTGGGACATTTGGAAAAACCTGAAGTACGAAAAATAGCTGAAGAAGCAGGACTTGCGACGGCTAAGAAGAAAGACTCGACAGGGATTTGCTTTATCGGAGAAAAGAACTTTAAAGAATTTCTCAGCAACTACCTACCAGCTCAACCTGGTCGTATGATGACTGTGGATGGTCGCGATATGGGCGAACATGCTGGTCTGATGTATTATACGATTGGTCAACGTGGGGGACTCGGTATCGGTGGTCAACACGGTGGTGACAATGCTCCTTGGTTTGTTGTCGGAAAAGACCTGAGCAAAAATATCCTCTATGTCGGCCAAGGTTTCTACCATGACTCGCTTATGTCAACCAGCCTAGAAGCCAGTCAAGTTCACTTTACTCGTGAGATGCCAGAGGAATTTATACTAGAATGCACGGCAAAATTCCGCTACCGTCAGCCTGATTCTAAGGTGACTGTACATGTCAAAGGAGACAAGGCAGAAGTCATCTTTGCAGAGCCACAACGCGCCATTACACCAGGACAGGCAGTTGTCTTTTACGATGGTGAAGAGTGTCTAGGCGGTGGCTTGATTGACAATGCTTATCGAGATGGACAAGTTTGTCAGTACATTTAGATTGACAAATTTTCTCAATTTGCTACAATAATAACAGCAATAGAAATGATGGTCAAAGCTCATGGATGTTGCAGGCTTTTTGTCCTGCACTTCTTTGGAGTTTTGACTGTTTTTGTGTCGTTTAGAGGAAAGGACAAAAATGACTCAACAAGACTTTCGGACGAAAATAGGAAATACGGTTTTTGGTGTTCGGGCGACAGCCTTGATTCTTCAAAACCGCAAGCTTCTAGTCACCAAAGACAAGGGCAAATATTACACAATTGGTGGTGCGATTCAAGTTAATGAAAGCACGGAAGACGCGGTAGTCCGTGAAGTGAGGGAAGAACTGGGTGTCAAAGCTGAGGCTTTGCAACTAGCTTTTGTAGTTGAAAATCGTTTTGAACAAGACGGTGTTTCCTATCACAACATCGAGTTTCATTATCTGGTAGACTTGCTTGAGGATGCCCCATTGACCATGCAGGAAGATGAGAAAACACAGGCCTGTGAATGGATTGACTTGGATAAGCTTGAGGATTTCCAGCTAGTTCCAGCCTTTTTGAAAACAGCCCTGCCAAATTGGGACGGACAATTACGACACATCCATCTTAACGAATAGGAGAGAAAATGATGGTTAAGCTTATTGCCCATGTGCTTGTTCATAGTGGTGGTGATTATTTGCTCATTCAGCGTTCGGAAATTAAAAGAGGACAACCCAACGTTTATCCAACTTACTGGGATATTCCTGGTGGTGGGGTTGAAAAGGGTGAACTTCCGCGAGATGGAGCTCTTAGAGAATGTATTGAAGAAGCGGGAGTTAGGCTAGATAGCAGTTCGCTCAAACTTCTTCACGAAGATAGTCAACTGGATACCTCTAAGGATACTGTCTTTACTCGCTTAGTTTATAAAGCAGAGTGGGTTGGGGAGAAGCCAATTATCAGATTAGATCCTGAAGAGCATACGCACTTTAAATGGGTTACTATGGATCAAGCTCTAGAGGAGGAGAAGTTAGTTCCTTATTTGCGAGAAATTTTTGAAAGGTTAAGAAATGACTTATAATTTTATAGAAGAATACGATATTATTGTAATCGGAGCGGGGCATGCAGGGGTGGAAGCATCCCTAGCTGCAAGCCGCATGGGTTGCAAGGTTTTGCTTGCGACTATTAACATTGAAATGTTGGCTTTCATGCCATGTAATCCCTCTATCGGTGGTTCTGCCAAGGGGATTGTCGTGCGTGAAGTCGACGCTCTCGGTGGTGAAATGGCCAAGACCATTGACAAGACTTACATCCAGATGAAGATGCTCAACACAGGGAAGGGGCCAGCTGTTCGTGCCCTTCGTGCGCAAGCTGACAAGGAGCTTTACTCTAAGGAAATGCGCAAGACAGTTGAAAACCAAGAAAATCTAACCCTACGTCAAACTATGATTGATGAGATTTTGGTGGAAGATGGCAAGGTTGTCGGTGTGCGTACAGCGACCCATCAAGAATATGCTGCCAAGGCTGTTATTGTGACCACAGGGACTGCCCTCCGTGGGGAAATCATCATCGGAGACCTCAAGTACTCATCAGGTCCAAACCACAGCCTAGCTTCGATTAACCTTGCTGACAATCTCAAGGAACTTGGTCTCGAAATCGGTCGTTTCAAGACAGGGACGCCTCCACGTGTCAAGGCTTCCTCTATCAACTACGATGTGACAGAAATCCAGCCAGGAGACGAAGCGCCTAATCACTTCTCTTATACTTCACGTGATGAGGACTATGTCAAGGATCAGGTGCCATGCTGGTTGACCTATACCAATGGTACCAGTCATGAAATTATCCAAAACAACCTCCACCGTGCGCCTATGTTTACAGGTGTGGTCAAGGGAGTGGGACCTCGTTACTGCCCATCGATTGAGGACAAGATTGTGCGCTTTGCAGACAAGGAACGTCACCAACTCTTCCTGGAACCAGAAGGGCGCAATACTGAGGAAGTCTATGTTCAAGGACTTTCAACCAGTCTGCCTGAAGATGTGCAACGTGAACTTGTTCATTCTATAAAAGGTTTGGAAAATGCAGAGATGATGCGAACAGGTTATGCCATTGAGTACGATATGGTCTTGCCTCATCAGTTGCGTGCGACTCTGGAAACCAAGAAAATCTCAGGTCTTTTCACTGCTGGTCAGACCAATGGAACGTCAGGTTACGAAGAAGCAGCTGGCCAAGGGATTATCGCGGGTATCAACGCGGCTCTGAAAATCCAAGGCAAGCCTGAGTTGATTTTGAAACGCAGTGACGGTTATATCGGAGTCATGATTGATGACTTGGTGACCAAGGGAACCATTGAACCTTATCGTCTCTTGACCAGTCGTGCTGAATACCGCCTCATCCTCCGTCATGACAATGCTGATATGCGTTTGACCGAGATGGGACGCGAGATTGGGCTTGTGGATGATGAACGCTGGGCTCGCTTTGAAATCAAGAAAAATCAATTTGACAATGAGATGAAACGCCTAGACAGTATCAAACTCAAGCCAGTCAAGGAAACCAATGCCAAGGTCGAAGCGATGGGATTCAAACCATTGACTGATGCAGTCACTGCCAAGGAGTTCCTCCGTCGTCCAGAAGTCTCTTACCAAGATGTGGTTGCCTTCATCGGACCTGCTGCTGAAGAATTGGATGACAAAATTATCGAATTGATTGAAACGGAAATCAAGTACGAAGGATACATCTCAAAAGCCATGGATCAGGTTGCCAAGATGAAACGCATGGAAGAAAAACGCATTCCAGCCAACATCGACTGGGATGACATTGACTCTATCGCGACTGAGGCTCGCCAGAAGTTCAAACTCATTAATCCAGAAACCATCGGTCAAGCCAGCCGTATTTCTGGAGTTAACCCAGCAGATATTTCCATTCTCATGGTGTATCTAGAAGGTAAAAATCGAAGTATTTCAAAAAATCTAGAAAAAAAGGCTGACTAAAGACAAAGTGCTGAATTCTCTTTTAGGAATTCAGCTTTTTTGATAGAATCGTCCTCTATTTTCGAATAAAGAGAAAAGGAGGAATGATTATGCTGACGGTAGAAGAAAAAAATTTTTTAGATCACTATAAAAATGCTTCCTATCATCGTTTTTATGAGATTGAGCGCTTCACTAGTCTCTGTCAAAAGTTAGACAAATGGCCACCACAGGCTGACAAGCTTTAGACTTTTTGATATACTAGAACAAATTAAAACATAGGAGAGAATGAATGAACGTATATGGCAGATTAGAAGAGGAACCAACTCCATCTTGGACGGGAATTCAGGATGATTTAGTTGGGAGAGAGGAGCGCTTCGAGGATGAACCAAGTTCATTTGCTCCCTTACCATTATTTAAGATCCTAATCTGGAGCACTTTAGTTGTACTTGTATCTGTAGTTCTTCCTTTCTTGCTAGGACTAACTAGCCCAGAACAGGCACAAGATTTTTATATGGGATGGGCGATGCACCAGGGGGGAGATATCTACACAGACTATTTTGGAACGAGTGGTCTTCTCTATTACTTTTTACAGTATCTAAGCAAGGGTAGTATTTTGTTTGCAGCCTTTACTTGGCTTGCTCTAGTGGGTGCTGGGATTTTTCTTTTCCGTTCAACTTATACCTTGACGGAGGAGAACAAGCAGTCGCAACAAGTGTTGACCATCTTTTATCTTCTTGTTGGAGGACTTAGCTTTGGCGGTGGTTATGCCACCATTTTGGCCCTTCCATTCCTGTTTTACGCTCTTAGTTTAGTAACAAGGTATTTGGTAGAGTATAATCATGACAAAGGTTTCGTGCGTGTTGGGATTAGCTTGGCTCTAGCATTCTTTTTTGCCCCTCTAGTTACAGCTCTATATGCTCTAGTCTTATTCTTTGCATTGTTAGCCTTTAATATTGGGCGTGGTCGCTTAGTTCATGGGCTCTATCAATTTTTTGCAGCTGGTCTTGGGTTCTCACTTTTCTTTTATCCAATTGGTTACTATACGGCTTATAATGGGAGTTTCGGGAATGCTATTAGTCAAATTCTCTATCCAGTAGATAGTTTGAAGTTTATGTCCAATCCAGCCTTGCTAGACAACCTCCTTTTTTATGGATTGTTAACAATTGGTCTTGGAGGATTAAGATTCGTATTTACAGGGCTTTTCCAGTCTAAACCAAGCAAGCAATACGTCTTATCTATTTTTGCTTCAGTAGCTATCTTATCGTTACTAGGATTGGAAATTTTCTCTACAGAACCGATTCACGGTAGTCGTCTAGCTACTTTTCTTCCTTTCTTGTCCATTTTTCTATTGACTCACATTCGAACTGGGGAATTAGAAGGAGCCAATCGCCGTAGAAGACATCGAGAAGTTCCTTCAATATGGGCAATCTTCCTCAAAGGAAATGCCTACTTGCCTATCCTGGCCCTTGCTTACCTATTCTTGGCCCCTTTAGTAGCGCGCTATGTCCTTCACCCAGAACAATATCAAGAACGAACTCGCATAGAAACTACGGTTAAAGGGCAAACGCAGGCAACAGATCGTATTTATATATGGGATGATTTTACTAATGGTTATAAGACTAGTGAACGTTTAGCAGCCAGTCAGTTCCTATCACCAAAATTATATACTGGCCTTGATGCAAATCGAAGCAAGCTTGTCAATGATTTACGTGATAATCAGCCTAAAGTGATTGTGGTCAATACTAAAATAGCTCTCTGGACGGAAGTAGAACAGCTTCTAGCAGAAAGTTATCAACCAGTTCAAAGTGAATTCAAAGACTTTAAACTTTACAAATTAAAATAAAATAATCAATATCTAGTATAATTTTTATGAAAATAGGAATTTTAATACTAGATATTGATTTTTATTTTTTTAGTGATATAATATTTTTTAGATACTACTTTTAGAAAAGAGCCTGGATATGATTGTATTGGAAGAGAAAACAAACCCTGATCTAACCTTATTCGTCGAAAAGCGTGACGGTAGACGCGTCATTTTTGATGTAGATAAGATTGACAAAGCCTTGCATAAGGCTGCGGAAAAAGTCATGGATATAACCCCCTTGGTCGAAAAGCGTCTTAATACTCTAGTTGAACGTATTGTAGAAGAGATTCATAGTCGCTTTCCTCAAGGTGTAAAAATCTATGAAATCCAAAATATCGTAGAACATGAGTTATTGGAAGCTAAAGAATAT
Organism: Streptococcus infantis; assembly: GCF_047463635.1. Lineage (GTDB taxonomy): Bacteria > Bacillota > Bacilli > Lactobacillales > Streptococcaceae > Streptococcus > Streptococcus infantis_W. Next base: position 39,485 of record NZ_JASHDL010000009.1, on the reverse strand, counting down.
GCCTTGGCAGAGGAATATATCACTTATCGAACTCAAAGGGATTTTGAGCGCTCAAAAGCAACAGATATCAACTTCAGTATCCATAAACTTCTCAACAAAGACCAGGCAGTTGTCAATGAGAATGCTAATAAAGATAGTGATGTTTTTAATACCCAGCGTGATTTGACGGCAGGAATTGTTGGGAAATCAATCGGTCTTCAAATGCTTCCTAAGCATGTGGCTAATGCCCACCAAAAAGGGGATATCCACTATCACGATTTGGACTATAGCCCTTACACTCCGATGACCAACTGCTGTCTGATTGATTTTAAGGGTATGTTGGAAAATGGTTTTAAGATTGGGAATGCTGAGGTAGAGAGTCCTAAGTCTATTCAGACTGCGACTGCTCAGATATCGCAAATCATCGCCAACGTTGCATCAAGTCAGTATGGAGGCTGTTCAGCAGACCGTATTGATGAAGTCTTGGCTCCTTATGCAGAAAAAAATTACCAAAAACACCTCAAGGATGCGGAAGAATGGGTGCTACCTGATAAGCGCGAAGAATATGCTTGGAAGAAAACCCAAAAAGACATCTATGATGCCATGCAATCTCTAGAGTACGAGATTAATACCCTCTTTACATCAAATGGACAAACACCCTTTACTTCCCTTGGTTTCGGTCTAGGAACCAATCGTTTTGAACGCGAAATTCAAAAGGCAATTTTAAACATTCGTATCAAGGGGCTTGGTTCAGAACACCGTACAGCTATCTTCCCTAAATTGATCTTCACTCTTAAAAGAGGACTTAATCTGGAGGAAGGTTCTCCTAACTACGATATCAAGCAGTTGGCCCTTGAGTGTGCAACTAAGCGCATGTATCCAGATGTCTTGTCTTATGATAAGATTATTGAGTTGACAGGTTCTTTCAAGGTTCCGATGGGGTGTCGTTCATTCCTTCAAGGATGGAAGGATGAAAATGGAGTAGAAGTCAATTCTGGTCGTATGAACCTAGGTGTGGTAACAGTCAATCTTCCTCGTATCGCCCTCGAGTCTGAAGGCGACCTGAACAAGTTCTGGGAAATCTTCAATGAGCGTATGAATATCGCTGAAGATGCACTGGTTTACCGTGTGGAGCGAACCAAGGAAGCCACTCCAGCTAATGCGCCTATCCTTTATCAATACGGAGCTTTTGGCCGTCGTCTTGGTAAAGAAGAAAGTGTCGACGAGCTCTTTAAGAACCGTCGTGCTACTGTTTCGCTTGGCTACATTGGACTTTATGAAGTAGCGACAGTATTCTTTGGAAACAATTGGGAAACCAATCCAGAAGCTAAAGAATTCACTCTTGATATCATTCGAGATATGAAACATCGAGTGGAAGAGTGGTCAGACCAATATGGGTATCACTTCTCTATTTATTCAACACCGTCTGAAAGTCTGACGGACCGATTCTGCCGTTTAGATGCTGAGAAATTTGGTTCTATTCCAGATATTACAGATAAAGAATACTACACAAATTCCTTCCATTATGATGTTCGCAAAAATCCAACACCATTTGAAAAATTGGACTTTGAGAAAGTCTACCCAGAAGCGGGTGCATCAGGCGGCTTTATCCACTACTGCGAGTATCCAGTTCTTCAACAAAATCCAAAGGCCTTGGAAGCTGTTTGGGATTATGCTTATGACCGTGTAGGTTATCTCGGAACCAATACTCCAATTGACCGCTGTTACAAGTGTGATTTTGAAGGAGATTTTGAGCCGACAGAGAGAGGATTTGCTTGTCCTAACTGTGGGAACAACGATCCTAAAACAGTAGACGTGGTTAAACGAACCTGTGGTTATCTTGGGAATCCACAAGCTCGTCCGATGGTTAATGGTCGTCACAAGGAAATTGCTGCGCGTGTCAAACACATGAACGGTTCTACTATCAAAACAGCAGGACATGAAGTAAGAAGTTAGAAAGAGATAGCATGGGAAAATATCAATTAGATGATAAGGGCAAGGCCTTGGTTCAACGGTTCCACGAGAAACATTCAAAAGGTGGAGGCAATAAAAAAGACCGAGTGGCTAGCCTAAGAGAGCAATTTTTAAATAAGAATAAGAAAAAGTGAGAGTCCGCTCTCGCTTTTCTCTTAGTTGGAGGTAAAGATGATATTACGCAGACCAAGATTGGCAGATAAAGAAACAATTTTAGAGATGATGTCAGAGTTTGAGCAGACTCAATCAGCCCACAATGGAGGATTTTGGGATACTGAGAACTTTGACTATGAAAAGTGGTTGGAAACTAGCCATAATAAAGAAATGGGAATAGGATTGCTGGAAAATCGCGTTCCATCAATTCAGTTCGTATTGTTTGATGAATCAGGCCATGCTTTAGGTTTTTTAAATTTACGGTTGAGACTGAATGAGGGTTTACTGAATTATGCTGGCCATATTGGCTATTCTATCCGCCCTTCCGAAAGAGGCAAAGGATATGCCAAGGAAGCTCTCCGTCAAGGTCTACAAGTGGCTAAAGAAAAGAACATCCATCGTGCTCTGGTGAATTGTAGCGCGGAAAATCCAGCAAGCCGAGCTGTTATCTTAGCTAATGGTGGAGAGTTGGAGGATGTTCGAAATGGAACGGAGCGCTATTGGATAGAGTTGGAGTAGAAAGCATGACATGGAATACACCAAAACCAGGCGAGTGGAAGAGTGAGGAGCTTAGTCAAGGGCGTATCATTGACTATAAGGCTTTTAACTTTGTGGATGGAGAAGGGGTGCGCAATTCTCTCTATGTAGCCGGCTGCATGTTTCACTGTGAGGGCTGTTACAATGTAGCGACCTGGTCTTTCAATGCAGGAATTCCTTATACGCCAGAATTGGAAGAACAAATCATGGCAGACTTAGCCCAGCCCTATGTTCAAGGATTGACTTTGCTAGGAGGAGAGCCATTCCTCAATACAGGTATTCTTTTGCCCCTTGTAAAACGCATTCGAAAGGAATTGCCAGAAAAAGACATCTGGTCTTGGACAGGCTACACTTGGGAAGAAATGATGCTGGAAACTCCAGATAAGCTAGAGCTTTTATCTATGATTGATATCCTGGTCGATGGTCGCTATGATCGGAGCAAGAGAAATCTTATGCTTCAATTCCGCGGCTCTTCCAATCAACGAATTATCGATGTACAAAAGTCTCTCCAAAGTGGAAAGGTAGTCATTTGGGACAAGCTTAACGATGGAAAAGAAAGCTATGAACAGGTGAAGAGAGAATGAAGAAAAAAGAATTAATAGAAAGACTAGTATCAGAAATAGAGTCGGGAAAAGTAAAAACGCTGGGTATCTACGGTCACGGCGCTTCAGGAAAATCAACTTTTGCTCAAGAATTGTACCAAATATTGGATGCTGAAAAGGTAAATTTACTAGAGACAGATCCCTATATTACTTCGGGACGACATTTAGTAGTACCTAAAGAGACACCAGACCAAAAGGTGACAGCATGTTTACCGGTAGCGCATGAGCTGGCAAGTTTACAAAGAGATATTCTTGCTCTGCAAGCGGGTATGGACATCTTGACAATTGAGGAACCTTGGAAGGCTAGCGAGATCTTATCTGGAGCAAAACCAATTCTGATAGTCGAAGGGATGTCTGTGGGTTTTCTACCCAAGGAACTCTTTGACAAAACCATTTGTTTCTACACAGATGAGGAGACCGAATTAAAGAGACGTCTAGCTCGAGATACGACTGTGAGAAATGGCGATGCATCCATTATATTGGCTAGTCAGCAGATGAGACGAGAGCAGTATCTACAATACTATAAAGAAACCGAGTCAAGAGCTGATATCTTGGTAGATCAATCAGATGATAAATTTCAAATTAAAACTAACATTATATAGAAGAAAAGACAGATAATCTAGCACTTAAATATGAAAATTTATTAAAATGGAATAAGAAAACAGTTTCATCTAAAAAATTTAAAAAAACCTGTCAAATCCCTTGCAATCGCAGGGGCTTTGTGTTATTCTATTATGGTGCTGTAAATTACAGCCTTAGCTTTGATGCAAGAGGTTGCGACACGCTCGGTTGCATTGCCACGCAACGCGCGTCGGTTTTCTTGTGGAGCTAGCCTATTATCTTAAATAGACGAAAAGGAGAAAAAGATGGCAAACAAAAAAATCCGTATCCGTTTGAAAGCTTACGAACACCGTACGCTTGACACAGCGGCTGCAAAAATCGTAGAATCAGCTACTCGTACAGGTGCACAAGTTGCGGGTCCAATCCCACTTCCAACTGAGCGTAGCCTCTACACAATCATTCGTGCGACTCACAAATACAAAGACTCTCGCGAACAATTTGAAATGCGTACACACAAACGTTTGATCGATATCGTTAACCCAACTCAAAAAACAGTTGACGCTTTGATGAAATTGGATCTTCCAAGTGGTGTAAACGTAGAAATCAAACTTTAATTTAAAGCTTGATAACTTGAGCATAAAAAACGCTCGTTAAAAACTTTTTGAATAAAAAATATAGAAAAGGAACTATTTTCTCATGACAAAAGGAATCTTAGGGAAAAAAGTGGGAATGACTCAAATCTTCACTGAAGCTGGCGAATTGATCCCTGTAACAGTTATTGAAGCAACTCCAAACGTTGTTCTTCAAGTTAAAACTGTTGAAACAGACGGATACAACGCTATCCAAGTTGGTTTCGATGACAAACGCGAAGTATTGAGCAACAAACCTGCTAAAGGACATGTAGCAAAAGCTAACACGGCTCCTAAGCGCTTCATTCGTGAATTCAAAAACGTTGAAGGCTTGGAAGTTGGTGCTGAAATCACAGTTGAAACTTTCGCAGCTGGAGATGTTGTTGACGTAACTGGCACTTCTAAAGGTAAAGGTTTCCAAGGTGTTATCAAACGCCACGGACAATCACGTGGACCTATGGCTCACGGTTCTCGTTACCACCGTCGTCCAGGTTCTATGGGACCTGTTGCACCTAACCGCGTATTCAAAGGTAAAAACCTTGCAGGACGTATGGGTGGCGACCGTGTAACAATTCAAAACCTTGAAGTTGTACAAGTTGTTCCAGAAAAGAACGTTATCCTTATCAAAGGTAACGTACCAGGTGCTAAGAAATCTCTTATCACTATCAAATCAGCAGTTAAAGCTGGTAAATAATAAGGAAAGGGGAATACAGTCAAAATGGCAAATGTAACATTATTCGACCAAACTGGTAAACAAGCGGGCGAAGTTGTTCTTAACGATGCAATCTTTGGTATCGAACCAAACCAATCTGTTGTGTTTGATGTCATCATCAGCCAACGTGCTAGCCTTCGTCAAGGAACTCACGCTGTTAAAAACCGTTCAGCCGTTTCAGGTGGCGGACGCAAACCATGGCGTCAAAAAGGAACTGGACGTGCTCGTCAAGGTTCTATCCGCTCTCCACAATGGCGTGGTGGTGGAATTGTCTTCGGACCAACTCCACGTAGCTATGCGTACAAACTTCCTCAAAAAGTTCGTCGCCTTGCACTTAAATCTGTTTACTCAGAAAAAGTTGCTGAAAACAAATTTGTAGCCGTTGATTCTCTTGAATTTACAGCTCCAAAAACTGCTGAATTTGCAAAAGTTCTTGCAGCTTTGAGCATCGATTCTAAAGTCCTTGTTATTCTTGAAGAAGGAAACGAATTCGCAGCTCTTTCAGCTCGTAACCTTCCAAACGTGAAAGTTGCGACTGCTACAACTGCAAGTGTTCTTGACATCGCAAATAGTGACAAACTTCTTGTTACTCAAGCAGCTATCTCTAAAATCGAGGAGGTTCTTGCATAATGAATTTGTATGATGTTATCAAAAAACCTGTTATCACTGAAAGCTCAATGGCTCAACTTGAAGCAGGAAAATATGTATTTGAAGTTGACACTCGTGCTCACAAACTTTTGATCAAGCAAGCTGTTGAAGCTGCTTTCGAAGGTGTTAAAGTTGCAAATGTTAACACAATCAACGTAAAACCTAAAGCTAAACGTGTTGGACGTTACACTGGTTTTACTAACAAAACTAAAAAAGCTATCATCACACTTACAGCTGATTCAAAAGCAATCGAGTTGTTTGCTGCTGAAGCTGAATAATCTAAGGAGGAAATATCGTGGGAATTCGTGTTTATAAACCAACAACAAACGGTCGCCGTAATATGACTTCTTTGGATTTCGCTGAAATCACAACAAGCACACCTGAAAAAACTTTGCTTGTTGCTTTGAAGAACAAGGCTGGTCGTAACAACAACGGTCGTATCACAGTTCGTCACCAAGGTGGTGGACACAAACGTTTCTACCGTTTGGTTGACTTTAAACGTAACAAAGATAACGTTGAAGCAGTTGTTAAAACTATCGAGTACGATCCAAACCGTTCTGCAAACATCGCTCTTGTACACTACACTGACGGTGTGAAAGCATACATCATCGCTCCAAAAGGTCTTGAAGTTGGTCAACGTATCGTTTCAGGTCCTGAAGCAGATATCAAAGTAGGTAACGCTCTTCCACTTGCTAATATCCCAGTTGGTACTTTGGTCCACAACATTGAGTTGAAACCAGGTCGTGGTGGTGAATTGGTTCGTGCTGCTGGAGCTTCTGCTCAAGTATTGGGACAAGAAGGTAAATACGTTCTTGTTCGTCTTCAATCAGGCGAAGTTCGTATGATTCTTGGAACTTGTCGTGCTACAGTTGGTGTTGTCGGAAACGAACAACATGGACTTGTAAACCTTGGTAAAGCAGGACGTAGCCGCTGGAAAGGTATCCGCCCAACAGTTCGTGGTTCTGTAATGAACCCTAACGATCACCCACACGGTGGTGGTGAAGGTAAAGCACCAGTTGGTCGTAAAGCACCATCTACTCCATGGGGCAAACCTGCTCTTGGTCTTAAAACTCGTAATAAGAAAGCGAAATCTGACAAACTTATCGTTCGTCGTCGCAACGAGAAATAATTTAAAACTAGTCGCTTAAGCAACTAGGAAATTCCGCCAGCTCGGTAGCGCTCCTTGTGAGCGCAAGCCGCTGTGGTACAAAATTTAAAGGAGAAAATATAAAAATGGGACGCAGTCTTAAAAAAGGACCTTTCGTCGATGAGCATTTGATGAAAAAAGTTGAAGCTCAAGCTAACGACGAAAAGAAAAAAGTTATCAAAACTTGGTCACGTCGTTCAACGATCTTCCCAAGTTTCATTGGTTACACAATCGCAGTTTATGATGGACGTAAACACGTACCTGTTTACATCCAAGAAGACATGGTAGGTCACAAACTTGGTGAATTTGCACCAACTCGTACTTACAAAGGTCACGCCGCAGACGACAAGAAGACACGTAGAAAATAAGGAGAACATAAATGGCAGAAATTACTTCAGCTAAAGCAATGGCTCGCACAGTACGTGTTTCACCTCGTAAATCACGTCTTGTTCTTGACAACATCCGTGGTAAAAGCGTAGCCGATGCAATCGCAATTTTGACATTCACTCCAAACAAAGCTGCTGAAATCATCTTGAAAGTTTTGAACTCAGCTGTAGCTAACGCTGAAAACAACTTTGGTTTGGATAAAGCTAACTTGGTAGTATCTGAAGCATTCGCAAACGAAGGACCAACTATGAAACGTTTCCGTCCACGTGCGAAAGGTTCAGCTTCACCAATCAACAAACGTACAGCTCACATCACTGTAGCTGTTGCAGAAAAATAAGGAGGTAAAATCGTGGGTCAAAAAGTACATCCAATTGGTATGCGTGTCGGCATCATCCGTGATTGGGATGCCAAATGGTATGCTGAAAAAGAATACGCGGATTACCTTCATGAAGATCTTGCAATCCGTAAATTCGTTCAAAAAGAACTTGCTGACGCAGCTGTTTCAACTATTGAAATTGAACGCGCAGTAAACAAAGTTAACGTTTCACTTCACACTGCTAAACCAGGTATGGTTATCGGTAAAGGTGGTGCTAACGTTGATGCACTCCGTGCTAAACTTAACAAATTGACTGGAAAACAAGTACACATCAACATCATCGAAATCAAACAACCTGATTTGGATGCTCACCTTGTTGGTGAAGGAATTGCTCGTCAATTGGAGCAACGTGTTGCTTTCCGTCGTGCACAAAAACAAGCAATCCAACGTGCTATGCGTGCTGGAGCTAAAGGAATCAAAACTCAAGTATCAGGTCGTTTGAACGGTGCAGATATCGCCCGTGCTGAAGGATACTCTGAAGGAACTGTTCCACTTCACACACTTCGTGCAGATATCGATTACGCTTGGGAAGAAGCAGACACTACATACGGTAAACTTGGTGTTAAAGTATGGATCTACCGTGGTGAAGTTCTTCCAGCTCGTAAAAACACTAAAGGAGGTAAATAACCAATGTTAGTACCTAAACGTGTTAAACACCGTCGTGAATTCCGTGGTAAAATGCGTGGTGAAGCTAAAGGTGGAAAAGAAGTAGCATTCGGTGAATACGGTCTTCAAGCTACAACTAGCCACTGGATCACTAACCGCCAAATCGAAGCTGCTCGTATCGCCATGACTCGTTACATGAAACGTGGTGGTAAAGTTTGGATTAAAATCTTCCCACACAAATCATACACAGCTAAAGCTATCGGGGTTCGTATGGGATCTGGTAAAGGGGCACCTGAAGGTTGGGTAGCACCAGTTAAACGTGGTAAAGTAATGTTTGAAGTTGCTGGTGTTTCTGAAGAGATCGCTCGCGAAGCGCTTCGTCTTGCAAGCCACAAATTGCCAGTTAAATGTAAATTCGTAAAACGTGAAGCAGAATAAGGAGAAGGCATGAAACTTAATGAAGTAAAAGAATTTGTTAAAGAACTTCGTGGTCTTTCTCAAGAAGAACTCGCGAAGCGCGAAAACGAATTGAAAAAAGAATTGTTTGAACTTCGTTTCCAAGCTGCTACTGGTCAATTAGAACAAACAGCTCGCTTGAAAGAAGTTAAAAAACAAATCGCTCGTATCAAAACAGTTCAATCTGAAGCGAAATAATAGACTAGGGAAGGAGAAATTTCAATGGAACGCAATAATCGTAAAGTTCTTGTTGGACGTGTTGTATCTGACAAAATGGACAAGACAATCACAGTTGTAGTTGAAACAAAACGTAACCACCCAGTCTATGGTAAACGTATTAACTACTCTAAAAAATACAAAGCACATGATGAAAACAATGTTGCCAAAGAAGGCGATATCGTACGTATCATGGAAACTCGTCCGCTTTCAGCTACAAAACGTTTCCGTCTTGTAGAAGTCGTTGAAGAAGCGGTTATCATCTAATCAAACCTGAAAGGAGAAAACTGAAATGATTCAAACAGAAACTCGTTTGAAAGTCGCAGACAACAGCGGTGCACGCGAAATCTTGACTATCAAAGTTCTTGGTGGTTCTAAACGTAAATTTGCGAACATCGGTGATGTTATTGTGGCATCTGTAAAACAAGCTACTCCTGGTGGTGCGGTTAAAAAAGGTGACGTTGTTAAAGCAGTTATCGTTCGTACTAAATCAGGTGCTCGTCGTGCTGATGGTTCATACATCAAATTTGACGAAAACGCAGCAGTTATCATCCGTGAAGACAAAACTCCTCGCGGAACACGTATCTTTGGCCCAGTTGCACGTGAATTGCGTGAAGGTGGCTTCATGAAGATCGTGTCACTTGCTCCAGAAGTACTTTAATTTTCACAGAGCAAAAACAAACAAACACAGTCCCCTGGCTTAGCCAGGGTGCCCATTGGGCGTAAGAATAAAAGGAGAAAAAAATGTTTGTAAAAAAAGGCGACAAAGTTCGCGTAATCGCTGGTAAAGATAAGGGAACAGAAGCTGTTGTCCTTACTGCCCTTCCAAAAGTAAACAAAGTTATCGTTGAAGGTGTTAATATCGTTAAGAAACACCAACGTCCAACTAACGAACTTCCTCAAGGTGGTATCATCGAGAAGGAAGCAGCTATCCACGTATCAAACGTTCAAGTTTTGGACAAAAACGGTGTAGCTGGTCGTGTTGGTTACAAATTTGTAGACGGTAAAAAAGTTCGCTACAACAAAAAATCAGGCGAAGTGCTTGATTAATCACGAAGGAAAGGAGAAGTATAATGGCAAATCGTTTAAAAGAAAAATATCTTAATGAAGTAGTTCCTGCTTTGACAGAACAATTCAACTACTCATCAGTGATGGCTGTGCCTAAAGTAGATAAGATCGTTTTGAACATGGGTGTTGGTGAAGCTGTATCAAACGCTAAAAGCCTTGAAAAAGCTGCTGAAGAATTGGCGCTTATCTCAGGTCAAAAACCACTTATCACTAAAGCTAAAAAATCAATCGCCGGCTTCCGTCTTCGTGAAGGTGTTGCGATCGGTGCAAAAGTTACCCTTCGTGGTGAACGTATGTACGAATTCTTGGACAAATTGGTTTCAGTTTCACTTCCACGTGTACGTGACTTCCACGGTGTTCCTACAAAATCATTTGATGGACGCGGAAACTACACTCTTGGTGTGAAAGAACAATTGATCTTCCCAGAAATCAACTTTGATGACGTTGACAAAACTCGTGGTCTTGACATCGTTATCGTAACTACTGCTAACACTGACGAAGAGTCACGTGCATTGCTTACAGGCCTTGGAATGCCTTTTGCAAAATAATATAGGAGGTATAACTAATGGCTAAAAAATCTATGATTGCTAAGAACAAACGCCCAGCGAAGTTCTCTACTCAAGCATACACTCGCTGTGAACGTTGTGGACGTCCACACTCAGTTTACCGCAAGTTTAAACTTTGCCGTGTTTGCTTCCGTGAATTGGCATATAAAGGTCAAATCCCTGGTGTAACAAAAGCATCTTGGTAATTTAAGATATCAAGGGCGTCAAAACTCCAAGTGAAAATAGGAAACTTGACGAAGAAACTTTAGTTTCTAGAAAAGTTTATCTTTTTCACACAGAGTTTAGCCCGGGTTCAGTTGGGCTTGCCAATTTGAACACGAGCTACAGCTTTGGCAAAAAAGATCAATTTGCTTTGGAGCATCGCTCCTGCATCAAATTGTCTATTTTTGCTCTTGCTGTTACGCTCTTTGTATCATGTATTAACTAGCAAGTGCAACTTGCAAACTACTAGTAAGAGGAGAAAAATAAAATGGTTATGACTGACCCAATCGCAGACTTCCTAACTCGTATTCGTAACGCTAACCAAGCAAAACACGAAGTACTTGAAGTACCTGCATCAAACATCAAAAAAGGGATTGCAGAAATCCTTAAACGCGAAGGTTTTGTTAAGAACGTAGAAATCATCGAAGATGACAAACAAGGCATCATCCGTGTATTCCTTAAATACGGACCAAACGGTGAAAAAGTTATCACAAACTTGAAACGTGTTTCTAAACCAGGACTTCGTGTCTACAAAAAACGTGAAGACCTTCCAAAAGTACTTAACGGTCTTGGAATTGCTATCCTTTCAACTTCTGAAGGTTTGCTTACTGATAAAGAAGCACGCCAAAAGAACGTTGGTGGTGAGGTTATCGCTTACGTTTGGTAATATTTAGCTCCCAATTTCTTTGTGACTCGTCGTTATCGTCTCTTGCCTAACCCAAAGTTATGTCTGCGAGACGATGCCTAGATTCACTTTGAATTGAAACCTAAATGTTCCTTCAAATCGAGAAATCGATTTAACCCCGTGAAAACTGGCCGTTCTGGCCTGACAATTTAACAGGAGAATAAAAACATGTCACGTATTGGTAATAAAGTTATCGTGTTGCCTGCTGGTGTTGAAATCACTAACAATGACAACGTTGTAACTGTAAAAGGACCTAAAGGAGAACTTACTCGTGAGTTCTCAAAAGATATTGAAATTCGTGTGGAAGGTACTGAAGTAACTCTTCACCGTCCAAACGATTCAAAAGAAATGAAAACTATCCACGGAACTACTCGTGCTCTTTTGAACAACATGGTTATTGGTGTATCAGAAGGATTCAAGAAACAACTTGAAATGCGTGGGGTTGGTTACCGTGCACAACTTCAAGGATCAAAACTTGTTTTGGCTGTTGGTAAATCACATCCAGACGAAGTTGAGGCTCCAGAAGGAATTACTTTTGAACTTCCAAACCCAACAACAATCGTTGTTAGCGGAATTTCAAAAGAAGTAGTTGGTCAAACAGCTGCTTACGTACGTAGCCTTCGTTCACCAGAACCATACAAAGGTAAAGGTATCCGTTACGTTGGCGAATATGTTCGTCTTAAAGAAGGTAAAACAGGTAAATAATATTGAGTGGTTGATTTTCAGCCATCAATATCGTTTCCAACTTTGTGCATAGCACACGATTTAAAACTAAAGAGGTGAAAACTGTGATTTCTAAACCAGATAAAAACAAACTCCGCCAAAAACGCCACCGTCGCGTTCGCGGAAAACTCTCTGGAACTGCTGATCGCCCACGTTTGAACGTATTCCGTTCTAATACAGGCATCTACGCTCAAGTTATTGATGACGTAGCGGGTGTAACGCTCGCAAGTGCTTCAACTCTTGACAAAGAAGTTTCAAAAGGAACAAAAACTGAACAAGCCGTTGCTGTCGGTAAACTCGTTGCAGAACGTGCAAACGCTAAAGGTATTTCAGAAGTGGTGTTCGACCGCGGTGGATATCTATATCACGGACGTGTGAAAGCTTTGGCTGATGCAGCTCGTGAAAACGGATTGAAATTCTAATAGGAGGACACTAGAAAATGGCATTTAAAGACAATGCAGTTGAATTAGAAGAACGCGTAGTTGCTGTTAACCGTGTTACTAAAGTTGTTAAAGGTGGACGTCGTCTTCGTTTTGCAGCTCTTGTAGTCGTTGGTGACCACAACGGTCGCGTAGGATTTGGTACTGGTAAAGCTCAAGAAGTTCCAGAAGCAATCCGCAAAGCAGTAGAAGATGCTAAGAAAAACTTGATCGAAGTTCCTATGGTTGGAACAACAATCCCACACGAAGTTATTTCAGAATTCGGTGGAGCTAAAGTATTGTTGAAACCTGCTGTAGAAGGTTCTGGGGTTGCCGCTGGTGGTGCTGTTCGTGCCGTTATCGAGTTGGCAGGTGTAGCTGATGTTACATCTAAATCTCTTGGCTCAAATACTCCAATCAACATTGTTCGTGCAACTGTTGAAGGTTTGAAACAATTGAAACGCGCTGAAGAAGTTGCTGCCCTTCGTGGTATTTCAGTTTCTGATTTGGCATAAGAAAGGGGATAAAATGGCTCAAATTAAAATTACTTTGACTAAGTCTCCAATCGGACGCATTCCATCACAACGTAAAACTGTTGTAGCACTTGGACTTGGCAAATTGAACAGCTCTGTTATTAAAGAAGATAACCCAGCAGTACGTGGTATGATTACTGCAGTATCTCACTTGGTAACAGTTGAAGAAGTAAACTAATTAAATTTTAGGGGATGTGCAGTATACCATCCCCTAAAACTAGATATAGTCATCTTTGATGACAAACGTATAGGCGAGTTGATAGGAGAGACAACCTTTTCTCTCTTATCGGCGCTAGCATTTTACAAAAGAGGAGAAAATATATAATGAAACTTCATGAATTGAAACCTGCAGAAGGTTCTCGTAAAACTCGTAACCGTGTTGGTCGTGGTACTTCATCAGGTAACGGTAAAACATCTGGTCGTGGTCAAAAAGGTCAAAAAGCTCGTAGCGGTGGCGGAGTACGTCTTGGTTTTGAAGGTGGACAAACTCCATTGTTCCGTCGTCTTCCAAAACGTGGATTCACTAACATCAACGCTAAAGAATACGCAATTGTTAACCTTGACCAATTGAACGTCTTTGAAGATGGTGCAGAAGTAACTCCAGTTGTTCTTATCGAATCAGGAATTGTTAAAGCTGAAAAATCAGGTATCAAAATTCTTGGTAACGGTGAGTTGACTAAGAAATTGTCTGTAAAAGCAGCTAAATTCTCTAAATCAGCTGAAGAAGCTATCACTGCTAAAGGTGGTTCAGTAGAAGTCATCTAAGAGAGGTGACCTATGTTTTTTAAATTATTGAGAGAAGCCTTCAAAGTCAAGCAAGTTCGATCAAAAATTCTTTTTACAATTTTTATCGTCTTTGTCTTCCGTATCGGGACTAGCATTACGGTTCCATGGGTGAATGCCAATAGCTTGAATGCTTTGAGTGGTCTATCTTTTCTAAATATGTTAAGTTTGGTGTCTGGTAATGCCATGAAAAACTTTTCAGTTTTTGCACTTGGTGTTAGTCCATACATTACTGCTTCTATCGTTGTCCAACTCTTACAAATGGATTTATTACCAAAGTTTGTAGAGTGGGGCAAACAAGGGGAAGTTGGTCGTAGAAAATTGAACCAGGCAACTCGATATATTGCCCTTGTTCTTGCATTCGTGCAATCTATCGGAATTACTGCTGGTTTTAATGCTTTATCTGGAGCCAAACTTTTGACTGTTCCTTTAACACCACAAGTTTTCCTTGTGATTGGAGCAATCCTAACAGCGGGTAGTATGATTGTAACTTGGTTGGGAGAGCAAATTACTGATAAGGGTTATGGAAATGGTGTTTCCATGATTATCTTTGCGGGGATTGTTGCTTCAATTCCTGATATGATCAAGGGGATTTATGTTGACTACTTTGTCAATGTACCAAGCAGTCGCTTGACTTCATCCCTCATTTTTGTTGCTATCTTAATTGTAGCAGTCTTATTGATTGTTTACTTTACAACTTATGTTCAACAAGCTGAATATAAGATACCAATTCAGTATACTAAGGTAGCACAAGGAGCACCATCAAGTTCCTATCTTCCATTGAAGATTAACCCTGCAGGAGTTATTCCAGTTATCTTTGCTAGCTCAATTACAGCAGCACCAGCGGCAATTTTACAATTTGTAAGTGCATCTGGTCTTGATTGGGCCTGGGTACGTAGTGCTCAGGAGTTACTATCTACAACAGCCCCTACAGGTATCGCTTTGTACGCTCTGTTGATTATCCTCTTTACATTCTTCTATACATTTGTACAGATTAATCCAGAGAAGGCAGCAGAAAATTTGCAAAAGAGCGGTGCTTATATCCACGGTGTCCGTCCTGGTAAAGGGACAGAAGAGTATATGTCAAAACTTCTTCGTCGTCTCGCAACAGTCGGTTCCCTCTTCCTAGGTGTCATTTCTATTTTACCTATTGTAGCTAAGGATTTATTCGGTCTTTCAGAAGTCGTTGCTTTTGGGGGAACAAGTCTTTTGATCATTATCTCAACAGGTATTGAAGGAATTAAACAATTGGAAGGTTATTTATTGAAACGTAAGTATGTTGGTTTCATGAATACAACAGAATAATTGTAATAGAAAAGAAAATTCACTATTGCTCAGAGAGTGGAGTTTAAAAATCAAAGACCTTGTCAGATTTTTATCTCCTCTCTTCTATTTTGTTTTTAAATAGGAGTTGAAATGAATTTTTGCTTCTATTTAAAAACAAAAAAGGAGTTTGAATCATGAATCTTTTGATTATGGGCTTACCTGGTGCAGGTAAGGGTACACAAGCAGCAAAAATTGTTGAACAATTCCATGTTGCTCATATCTCAACAGGTGATATGTTCCGTGCGGCAATGGCTAACCAAACTGAAATGGGTGTCTTAGCTAAGTCTTATATCGACAAAGGCGAGTTGGTTCCAGATGAAGTTACAAATGGTATTGTGAAAGAGCGTCTTTCACAAGATGACATTAAAGAAACTGGTTTCTTGTTGGACGGATACCCACGTACAATTGAGCAAGCTCATGCCTTGGATAAAACTTTAGCTGAATTAGGGATTGAACTTGAAGGTGTTATTAACATCGAAGTAAATCCAGATTGCCTTTTGGAGCGTTTGAGTGGTCGTATCATTCACCGTGAAACTGGTGAAACTTTCCATAAAGTTTTCAACCCACCAGTTGACTACAAAGAAGAAGACTATTACCAACGTGAAGATGACAAACCTGAAACAGTAAAACGTCGTTTGGATGTTAATATTTCCCAAGGTGAACCAATTATTGCCCACTATCGTGCAAAAGGTTTGGTACATGATATCGAAGGTAACCAAGATATCAATGATGTCTTTGCAGATATCGAAAAAGTATTGACAAAATTGAAATAAAAGCGTTTTTCATGCTTGCAAAATGTCTCTACAAATGTTATACTGAGTTAGTCTGACTTATAATTGTTGTCTCTGTGTCTAGAGGCATCAAATCGAAATTTATGGAGGTACTTTTGCGTGGCAAAAGACGATGTGATTGAAGTTGAAGGTAAAGTAGTTGATACTATGCCGAATGCAATGTTTACGGTTGAACTTGAAAATGGACATCAGATTTTAGCAACAGTTTCTGGTAAAATTCGTAAAAACTATATTCGTATTTTAGCGGGAGATCGTGTTACTGTCGAAATGAGTCCATATGACTTGACACGTGGACGTATCACTTACCGCTTTAAATAATCGAAAAACTTGGAGGGATAAGAAATGAAAGTAAGACCATCGGTCAAACCAATTTGCGAATACTGTAAAGTTATTCGTCGTAATGGTCGTGTTATGGTAATTTGCCCAGCAAATCCAAAACACAAACAACGTCAAGGATAAGATAGAAAGGAGAAAATATGGCTCGTATTGCTGGAGTTGACATTCCAAATGACAAACGCGTAGTAATTTCATTGACTTATGTGTACGGTATCGGACTTCCAACATCTAAGAAAATCTTGGCAGCTGCTGGAATTTCAGAAGATGTACGTGTTCGCGATCTTACACCAGATCAAGAAGATGCTATCCGTCGTGAAGTGGATGCAATCAAAGTTGAAGGTGACCTTCGTCGTGAAGTAAACTTGAACATCAAACGTTTGATGGAAATCGGTTCATACCGTGGTATCCGTCACCGTCGTGGACTTCCTGTCCGTGGACAAAACACTAAAAACAACGCTCGCACTCGTAAAGGTAAAGCTGTTGCGATTGCTGGTAAGAAAAAATAATATAGGAGGTAAAAGTCTTGGCTAAACCAACACGTAAACGTCGTGTGAAAAAGAATATCGAATCTGGTATTGCTCATATTCACGCTACATTTAATAACACTATTGTTATGATTACTGATGTGCATGGTAATGCAATTGCTTGGTCATCAGCTGGTGCTCTTGGTTTTAAAGGTTCTCGTAAATCTACACCATTTGCTGCTCAAATGGCTTCAGAAGCTGCTGCTAAATCTGCACAAGAACACGGTCTTAAGTCAGTTGAAGTTACTGTTAAAGGTCCAGGTTCTGGTCGTGAGTCAGCTATTCGTGCTCTTGCTGCCGCTGGTCTTGAAGTAACAGCAATTCGTGATGTGACTCCAGTGCCACACAATGGTGCTCGTCCTCCAAAACGTCGCCGTGTATAATCATAACCTTACACTGCTTTTCGTTTAAGAGGGAGTAACTAAATGATCGAGTTTGAAAAACCAAATATAACAAAAATTGATGAAAATAAAGATTATGGCAAGTTTGTAATCGAACCGCTTGAACGTGGTTACGGTACAACACTTGGTAACTCTCTTCGTCGTGTACTTCTAGCTTCTCTTCCAGGGGCTGCTGTAACATCTATCAATATCGAAGGTGTATTGCATGAATTTGATACAGTTCCGGGTGTTCGCGAAGACGTGATGCAAATCATTCTGAACATCAAAGGTATTGCAGTAAAATCTTACGTTAAAGACGAAAAGATCATTGAACTAGATGTGCAAGGTCCTGCTGAAATTACAGCTGGAGATATCTTGACAGATAGCGACATTGAAATTGTAAATCCAGATCATTATCTCTTTACAATCGGTGAAGGTTCTTCTCTAAAGGCGACAATGACTGTTAACAGTGGTCGTGGATATGTACCTGCTGATGAAAATAAAAAAGATAATGCACCAGTTGGAACACTTGCTGTAGATTCTATTTATACACCAGTTACAAAAGTCAACTATCAAGTTGAACCTGCTCGTGTAGGTAGCAATGATGGTTTCGACAAATTAACCCTTGAAATCTTGACTAATGGAACAATTATTCCAGAAGATGCTTTAGGGCTTTCAGCACGTATCTTGACAGAGCACCTTGATTTGTTTACAAATCTTACAGAGATCGCTAAGTCAGCAGAAGTGATGAAAGAAGCTGATACTGAATCGGACGACCGTATCTTGGAACGTACGATTGAGGAACTTGACTTGTCTGTGCGTTCATATAACTGTTTGAAACGTGCCGGTATCAACACTGTGCATGATTTGACAGAAAAATCTGAAGCAGAGATGATGAAAGTAAGAAATCTTGGACGCAAGAGTTTGGAAGAAGTGAAAGTCAAACTCATTGATTTGGGTCTTGGATTAAAAGATAAATAAAGGAGGAATAAATGGCTTACCGTAAACTAGGACGCACTAGCTCACAACGTAAAGCAATGCTTCGCGATTTGACAACTGACCTTTTGATCAACGAATCAATCGTGACAACTGAAGCTCGTGCTAAAGAAATCCGTAAAACTGTTGAAAAAATGATTACTCTAGGTAAACGTGGTGATTTGCATGCACGTCGTCAAGCAGCTGCTTTCGTACGTAATGAAATCGCATCTGAAAACTATGATGAAGCAACTGATAAGTACACTTCTACTACAGCACTTCAAAAATTGTTCTCAGAAATCGCACCTCGTTATGCTGAGCGTAACGGTGGATACACTCGTATCCTTAAAACTGAACCACGTCGTGGTGATGCAGCGCCAATGGCGATCATCGAATTAGTATAAAATCATCAATTTTGTTGAGTGTTATGATGATGGGGTCTTGTGCTCTTAGTCTAGCTCTGGTCTACCGCTAGGACTTATGTCCTAGCGGGAACACTCATCATAAGATGATAAGGTAGACGCTTGTTTACGAAATTGTTTTTTACTAAAGAACAATTTCGTAAGCAGGCGTTTTTGAGTATTTTATTAAGAAATATGCTATACTATTGAAAACGAAAATCAACAATGTTCATTTTTTCAAAAATATTCTATAAAGAGGTTATGAGCTAATATACTATCAGTTTCAAGTTCTAAACTAGCGACCTAGTAAAAAAATACTAGTCTGGTACAAGATCAACTAAGAGATTTTTTAGGGTTTCAACTTGGATAATTGTTCACTATTAAGTGATTTAGTTACTCTATCCCCCCTTTTTTATTTTGTTTTTGGCCGAAATGGATATTGTTCTGTGTTAGAAACGGAGTTTAATCATGAAAGCTATTATTACTGTTGTTGGTAAAGATAAATCTGGAATTGTTGCAGGTGTTGCGACAAAAATTGCTGAATTAGGCTTAAATATTGATGATATCTCACAAACAGTCTTGGACGAATTCTTTACAATGATGGCTGTGGTATCTAGTGATGAAAAACAAGATTTTACTCATCTTAGAAACGAATTTGAGGTTTTTGGTCAGACTTTGAATGTCAAAATCAATATTCAAAGTGCGGCTATTTTTGATGCTATGTACAATATCTAGGAGGTATTTATGGATATTAGACAAGTTACCGAAACAATCGCTATGATTGAGGAGCAAAACTTTGACATTAGAACCATTACCATGGGGATTTCCCTTTTGGACTGTATCGATCCAGATATCAATCGTGCTGCGGAGAAAATTTATCAAAAGATTACAACCAAGGCGGCTAATTTAGTGGCTGTTGGAGATGAAATTGCGGCTGAGTTAGGAATTCCCATTGTAAATAAACGTGTGTCCGTAACTCCAATTTCCTTGATCGGTGCTGCTACAGATGCAAGGGACTATGTTCCATTAGCCAAGGCTTTGGACAGAGCTGCTAAGGAAATTGGTGTTGATTTTATTGGTGGTTTTTCTGCCTTGGTACAAAAGGGTTACCAAAAAGGTGATGAGATTCTCATCAATTCGATTCCTCGTGCTTTGGCAGAAACAGATAAGGTTTGTTCATCGGTAAATATCGGTTCTACCAAATCGGGTATCAATATGACTGCAGTAGCAGATATGGGGCGTATTATCAAGGAGACAGCTTCTCTGTCTGATATGGGTGCTGCTAAATTAGTTGTATTTGCCAACGCGGTAGAGGACAATCCTTTTATGGCAGGTGCCTTCCATGGAGTTGGTGAAGCAGATGTCATCATCAATGTAGGTGTTTCAGGACCGGGTGTTGTCAAACGTGCCTTGGAAAAGGTTCGAGGTCAGAGCTTTGATGTTGTTGCTGAAACTGTTAAAAAGACAGCCTTCAAGATTACCCGCATTGGTCAATTGGTTGGTCAAATGGCTAGTGAGCGCCTCGGAGTTGATTTTGGGATTGTCGATTTGAGTTTAGCTCCAACTCCAGCAGTGGGTGATTCTGTAGCTCGTGTTCTTGAAGAAATGGGGTTAGAGACAGTTGGGACTCATGGAACGACTGCTGCTTTGGCTCTCTTGAACGACCAAGTTAAAAAAGGTGGAGTTATGGCTTGCAACCAAGTTGGTGGTTTGTCTGGTGCCTTTATCCCAGTTTCTGAGGACGAGGGGATGATTGCTGCAGTGCAAAACGGCTCCCTTAATTTGGAAAAATTAGAAGCTATGACAGCTATCTGTTCAGTTGGTTTGGATATGATTGCCATTCCTGAGGATACACCTGCGGAAACGATTGCGGCAATGATTGCGGATGAAGCTGCTATCGGGGTCATCAATATGAAAACAACTGCTGTACGTATTATTCCAAAAGGAAAAGAAGGCGATATGATTGAATTTGGTGGCCTTCTAGGAACGGCTCCAGTCATGAAAGTTAACGGTGCCTCGTCTGTTGACTTCATTGCTCGTGGAGGGCAAATTCCAGCTCCAATCCATAGTTTTAAAAATTAAAAAGAAATGGAATCTGTTTAAGTTGGGTTTAAGGATAGACAGGTATACTATAATCATTAAATAAAGACCTCCTAACTTTATTTAATAGAAATCCTAACTTTTTCATAATAATCTCCTACAAAAGTCACTCCAAAGGGTGACTTTTGTTTTTTCTGATCAGAAATGAGCAGACTTGTATGCCCAAATTTGAGAAATTTTTGAAAAAAGATGATGATTTCAGAGTGAAAATATGTCTTTTTATTAGGTAAAAATGGGCTAAAACCTTGCTATGATTGGCTTTTTGAAAAATTATGGTATAATAGTAGTAGTTTTAATAGATGGAGTTGAATTTTGAAAAAACGCTTTCGTGTAAAAAAAGAGAAAGATTTTAGTGCAATATTTAAAAAAGGGGAGAGTTTTGCTAATCGTAAATTTGTTATTTATCGATTAGAAAATAATGAACAGCATTTTCGAGTTGGTCTATCTGTCAGTAAAAAATTAGGAAACGCTGTCATGAGGAATCAGATCAAGAGAAGAATTCGACATATTCTGATTGAACATAAAAATCAGCTGGTTGAAAATGTAGATTTTGTTGTGATTGCTCGAAAAGGTGTTGAAATCTTGGACTACGCGGAAATGGGAAAAAATCTACTTCACGTATTAAAGTTATCAAAGATTTACCAGGAAGGAAATGGGAGTGAAAAAGAAATTACAGTTGACTAGCTTAATGGTGCTTGCTTTATTTGTGATGAGCGCCTGCACGGCTAGTGGTACGACGAGTGAGATTACAGCTGAATCAACAGATTTTTGGAGTAAATTTGTTTATTTTTTTGCTGAAACCATTCGCTTTTTATCATTTGATACAAGTATTGGTCTGGGGATTATTTTATTTACCCTTTTAATCAGAACCATTCTTTTACCAGTCTTTCAGGTACAGATGGTGGCATCTAGAAAGATGCAAGAAGTACAACCACTGGTTAAGGAGTTGCGAGAACGTTATCCGGGACGGGATATGGAGAGCCGTACCAAGTTGGACCAAGAAATGCGTCAGTTGTTCAAGCAACATGGTGTGAAGCAGTCAGCTTCTCTTTGGCCAATCTTAATCCAGATGCCAGTCTTGTTGGCCTTGTTCCAAGCTTTGAGTAGAGTAGAATTTTTAAAAACAGGTCACTTCTTATGGATTAACCTTGGTGGTGTAGATACGACTTTTGTTTTGCCAATTTTGGCAGCTATCTTTACTTTCCTTAGCACCTGGTTATCCAATAAGGCAATGGTTGAGAAAAATGGCGCCATGACAGGAATGATGTATGCAATGCCAGTCATGATTTTCTTCTTTGCCATGTATTCACCAAGTGGGGTTGCCTTATACTGGGCAGTATCCAATGCTTATCAGGTGCTCCAAACCTATCTGCTTAACAATCCATTTAAGATTATTGCAGAGCGTGAGGCGGGAGTACAGGCTAAGAAGGATTTAGAAATCAAGAAGAGAAAAGCTCTCAAGAAAGCACAGAAAAAGAAAAAGTAAGGAGGAATCTTGTAATGGTATTATTTACAGGTTCAACTGTTGAGGAAGCGATCCAAACGGGATTGAAGGAATTGGGGATTCCTAGAATGAAGGCGCATATCAAGGTTGTCTCAAGGGAGAAAAAAGGTTTCTTTGGCCTTTTTGGGAAGAAACCAGCGCAAGTTGATATCGAAGCAATTAGTGAGACAACTGTTGTGAAGGCAAATCAGCAAGCAGTCAAAGGAGTTCCAAAGGAAGTTAATGCTAAGAACGAACCCGTTAAGACTGTTAGTGAGGCAACAGTAGACTTAGGTCATGTTGTTGAAGCAATCAAGAAAATCGAGGAAGAAGGACAAGGAATCTCTGAAGAGGTTAAGGCCGAAATTCTAAAAAATGAGAAAGAGGCTAGTACAATTTTAGAGGAGACTGGTCATATTGCCATTCTAAAAGATTTACTGCCAGAAGAATCTAAAGAGCAGGAAGAAGTCGAGCAGAATGATGATTTAGAAAATCTAGGTTTGAAGATTGAACCGACCTATGATATTGACCAGGTGGTTGAAGAAGTGACCAGCTATGTTCAAGGTATTATTGATGATATGGATGTTGAGGGAGCAATTTCAAGTACCTCAAATCGCCGTTCTATCAATATGCAAATTGATACCAATGAACCGGGTCGTATTATCGGTTACCATGGTAAGGTTTTGAAATCTCTCCAGCTTTTAGCGCAAAATTATCTTTATAACCGCTATTCAAGAACCTTCTATATTACCATCAATGTTAATGATTATGTAGAGCACCGTGCAGAAGTCTTGCAGAGCTATGCACAGAAGTTAGCTACACGTGTCCTAGAAGAGGGGCGTAGTCAGGTGACTGATCCAATGTCTAGCAGCGAACGTAAAATCATCCATCGTATTATTTCACGTATGGAGGGTGTCACTAGTTATTCAGAAGGTGATGAACCAAATCGTTACGTTGTCGTGGATACAGAATAGTCAAAGCAGAATCAGGGTATCCCTGATTTTTTGCTAGCCAAGGGAGATTGAGCCTATGTTGAATACAATGAGAGACTACCTTGCATACTCTGGCTTACAGTATCAAAAACCAGAGAAGGCAGGACAAGATGCTGAGAAAATGCTATATTTGAGGAGTAAGGGACAGGAAGCTAGAAAGACTTTTACAGAACTGGCTAAAGCTTTTCAAGCAAGGCATCCAGAATGGATACTGCAAAGATCGAGTCAGTGGATGAATCAAGCCCAACGTTTGCGACCCCATTTCTGGGCTTATTTACAGCGTGAAGGGGAAGTGACGGAGCCTATGTTGGCCCTTCGTTTGTATGGAAGCCCTTCTGATTTTGGAGTTTCACTAGAAGTGAGTTTTATTGAACGTAAGAAGGATGAGCGAACATTAGACAAACAAGCCAAGGTTTTAGAAGTTCCAGTGGTAGAAGGGATTTACTATCTAGTCTACTCAGATGGAGAAAGTCAAAAGATGGAGGCTACTGAGGAAAATCGCCAAGTTTTAAGAGAAAAAATCGCCCATCAGGAAGTCCGCAAAGTTTTAGTAAAGGCAGATATTCCAGTGACAGATAATTCATCCGAAGAAGAAATCGTAGAAGCCCTACTGGAAACTTATAATCAAATTCTTCCCTATTATCTAGCTACAAGAAAATAAGATAATCCGTAAAATATTATGAATCATACAGTCCAAGAGTGAACAGTCCGCTGTGTAATTCTTGGTCTTTTTGTTTCCGTTTTCAAATTATATAATAAACTTACAAAAACAATTCAAAAGGAGAACAATTATGGAAGTCATTTCAAGTGTTCTAAATTGGTTTTCTAGCAATATTTTGCAGAATCCCGCATTTTTCGTAGGTTTATTGGTGTTGATAGGATATGCACTTTTGAAAAAACCTGCTCATGACGTTTTCTCAGGTTTCGTTAAAGCAACAGTAGGATATATGTTGCTCAACGTGGGTGCTGGTGGTTTGGTTACAACCTTCCGTCCAATCTTGGCAGCCCTTAACTACAAATTCCAAATTGGTGCAGCGGTTATCGACCCTTACTTTGGACTTGCTGCAGCAAACAACAAAATTGCAGCTGAATTTCCAGATTTTGTCGGAACTGCAACTACAGCTCTGTTGATCGGTTTTGGAGTAAATATCTTGCTTGTAGCTCTACGCAAGATTACGAAAGTAAGAACCCTCTTTATTACTGGTCACATCATGGTACAACAAGCTGCGACTGTATCTCTTATGGTTCTATTCTTAGTCCCACAATTGCGCAATGCTTATGGTACAGCAGCAATCGGTATCATCTGTGGCCTTTACTGGGCAGTTAGTTCAAATATGACTGTTGAGGCAACTCAACGTCTGACTGGTGGTGGCGGATTTGCGATTGGTCACCAACAACAATTTGCAATCTGGTTTGTAGATAAAGTGGCAGGACGCTTTGGTAAGAAAGAAGAAAGTCTAGACAATCTTAAATTGCCTAAGTTCCTCTCAATCTTCCATGATACTGTTGTTGCATCTGCTACTTTGATGCTCGTATTCTTTGGAGCCATTCTGTTAATCTTGGGTCCAGATATTATGTCTAATAAAGAAGTCATCACTTCAGGAACTCTATTCAATCCTGCAAAACAAGATTTCTTTATGTACATTATCCAAACAGCCTTCACCTTCTCAGTTTACTTGTTTGTTTTGATGCAAGGTGTCCGCATGTTCGTATCTGAGTTGACAAATGCCTTCCAAGGTATTTCAAACAAATTGTTGCCAGGTTCATTCCCAGCGGTCGACGTTGCAGCTTCTTATGGATTTGGTTCTCCAAACGCGGTCTTGTCAGGATTTGCCTTTGGTTTGATTGGTCAATTGATCACAATTGTCTTGCTTATCGTCTTTAAAAACCCTATCCTTATTATTACAGGATTTGTACCAGTGTTCTTTGATAATGCAGCCATCGCGGTCTATGCTGATAAGCGTGGCGGATGGAAAGCAGCCGTTATCCTATCCTTCATTTCAGGTGTCCTCCAAGTTGCTCTAGGAGCTCTCTGTGTAGCCCTTCTCGACTTAGCATCTTACGGTGGTTACCATGGAAATATCGACTTTGAATTCCCATGGCTTGGATTTGGTTATATCTTCAAATATCTCGGTATTGTTGGTTATGTACTTGTATGTCTCTTCTTGCTCGTTATTCCTCAACTTCAATTTGCAAAAGCAAAAGATAAAGAGAAATATTACAAGGGTGAAGTTCAAGAAGAAGCTTAGTGTCTAGAAAAGGAGAAATAAAATGGTTAAAGTATTAGCAGCGTGCGGAAATGGAATGGGTTCATCTATGGTTATCAAGATGAAGGTTGAAAATGCCCTCCGTAAGCTTAATCAAACAGACTTTACAGTCAATTCATGCAGTGTCGGTGAAGCAAAAGGTTTAGCAGCAGGCTATGACATCGTAATCGCTTCTCTTCATTTGATTCAAGAATTGGAAGGTCGGACTAATGGGAAGTTAATTGGGCTTGACAACTTGATGGATGATAAAGAAATCACAGAAAAACTCAGTCAAGCGCTACAGTAAAAGGTTGGAGGGGGCTGGACAGAAACTGAGAGTTATCGTTTCTGTCCTTCTCCCTCTTTAAATAAAGGAGGCAGATATGAATTTAAAACAAGCTTTAATTGACAATGACTCGATCCGACTAGGTTTAGAGGCTAACGATTGGAAAGAAGCAGTCAAGGTAGCAGTAGATCCCTTGATTGAAAGTGGGGCGATTTTGCCAGAGTATTACGATGCTATTATCGAATCGACTGAAGAGTATGGTCCTTACTATATCTTGATGCCAGGTATGGCTATGCCCCATGCTAGACCTGAAGCTGGAGTGCAAAGAGATGCCTTTTCATTGATTACCTTGCAAAATCCTGTTGTATTTTCAGATGGGAAAGAGGTCTCTGTTTTGTTGGCACTAGCTGCAACAAGCTCAAAAATTCACACAAGTGTAGCCATTCCACAAATCATTGCCTTATTTGAATTAGAAGATTCTATCGCACGTTTACAGGCTTGCCAAACTAAAGAAGATGTCTTGGCGATGATTGAAGAATCTAAGGATAGCCCTTATCTCGAAGGATTGGATTTGGAAAGTTAGAAAGAGGAATAAAGAGATGACAAAAAGAATACCTAATTTACAAGTTGCATTAGACCATTCAGACTTGCAAGGAGCAATTAAAGCAGCTATTTCTGTTGGTCAGGAAGTAGATATTATCGAAGCTGGAACTGTTTGCTTGCTTCAAGTTGGAAGTGAACTGGTTGAAGTCTTACGTAGCCTTTTCCCAGATAAGATTATTGTGGCAGACACAAAATGTGCCGATGCTGGTGGAACAGTTGCCAAAAATAATGCCGTTCGTGGAGCAGATTGGATGACTTGTATCTGTTGTGCAACCATCCCTACTATGGAAGCAGCTCTAAAGGCTATCAAGGCTGAACGTGGAGACCGAGGAGAAATCCAAATCGAGCTTTATGGTGATTGGACTTTTGAACAAGCTCAGCTTTGGCTAGATGCAGGTATCTCACAAGCTATCTATCACCAATCTCGTGATGCCCTTCTTGCTGGTGAAACTTGGGGTGAAAAAGACCTTAATAAGGTTAAAAAACTCATTGACATGGGCTTCCGTGTTTCTGTAACAGGTGGTCTAGATGTAGATACTCTCAAACTCTTTGAAGGCGTTGATGTCTTTACCTTTATTGCAGGTCGTGGAATTACAGAGGCTCCCGATCCAGCAGGAGCAGCGCGTGCCTTCAAGGATGAAATCAAACGAATTTGGGGGTAAACCATGGCACGTCCAATTGGAATTTATGAAAAGGCAACCCCGATACACTTTACCTGGCTAGAACGTTTGAATTTTGCCAAGGAGTTAGGTTTTGATTTTGTCGAGATGTCTATTGACGAGCGAGACGAGCGTTTAGCCAGACTTGACTGGAGTAAGGACGAGCGCTTGGATATTGTCAAAGCGATCTATGAGACTGGAGTTCGTATTCCTTCGATCTGTTTTTCAGGTCATCGTCGTTACCCATTGGGATCAAATGATCCAGTTCTAGAGGAAAAATCTCTGGAACTCATGAAAAAATGTATCGAATTAGCTCAAGATTTGGGAGTTCGTACGATTCAATTAGCTGGTTACGATGTTTACTATGAGGAAAAGTCACCCCAGACACGCCAACGTTTTATCAAAAATTTGAGAAAAGCTTGTGACTGGGCTGAAGAAGCTCAGGTGGTACTTGCTATTGAAATTATGGATGATCCTTTCATCAATAGCATCGAAAAATACTTGGCTATAGAGAAAGAAATTGACTCTCCCTACCTCTTTGTCTATCCAGATATTGGTAATGTATCTGCATGGCATAATGATGTCTACAGTGAATTTTATCTCGGCCATCATGCCATCGCAGCTCTCCATCTCAAGGATACTTATGCAGTGACAGAAAGTTCAAAGGGTCAATTCCGAGATGTACCTTTCGGGGAAGGTTGTGTCAATTGGGAAGAAGCTTTCGATATTTTAAAGCAAACTAATTATAATGGACCTTTCCTAATCGAAATGTGGTCTGAAAATTGTGAAACTGTAGAAGAAACACGCGCAGCCATTCAAGAGGCGCAAGCTTTCCTCTACCCACTCATTAAGAAAGCAGGTTTGATGTAAGATGAATCAAGTAATCAATGCTATGCGTAAACGAGTCTGTGATGCCAATCAATCATTGCCAAAACATGGACTTGTTAAATTTACCTGGGGCAATGTATCGGAAGTCAATCGCGAACTTGGTGTCATTGTTATTAAACCATCAGGTGTAGATTATGACGAATTGACACCTGAAAACATGGTGGTGACTGACCTAGATGGTAAGGTCCTAGAAGGAGATTTAAGACCATCTTCTGACCTCCCAACTCATGTGCAGTTATATAAGGCTTGGCCAGAAATTGCTAGTGTGGTCCACACCCATTCGACAGAAGCCGTTGGTTGGGCTCAGGCAGGCCGTGATATTCCTTTCTACGGAACAACCCATGCTGATTATTTCTACGGTTCAATTCCTTGCGCCCGTAGTTTGACCAAGGATGAAGTAGAAGTAGCCTATGAAAAAGATACTGGCCTAGTTATCGTAGAAGAGTTTGAACGTCGTGGTCTCAACCCTGTTGAAGTACCAGGGATTGTCGTACGTAATCACGGTCCATTCACCTGGGGCAAAAACCCAGAGAATGCTGTCTATCACTCTGTTGTATTAGAGGAAGTATCTAAGATGAATCGCTTTACAGAGCAAATCAATCCAAGAGTTGAACCTGCTCCTCAGTACATCCTAGAAAAACACTACCAACGTAAACATGGACCAAATGCTTATTACGGTCAAAAGAAATAAGAAATTGAATTGAAAAGAGGCTAGGACCTTTCGATCCAAGCCTCGCTTTTGTAGTTGTCAGTATCCACTGTTAAGAGTTTACAGCATATAATTGCAAAGTCTGTACGAATGTGATACCATTATAAAGTTGTTTTGGAAGCGATTGACAAATAGAGGAGTATGAATTATGGTTTTAGATAAGGCGAGCTGTGACTTGCTTCAATATTTGATGGATCAAGAAACGTCCAAAACGATTATGACGATTTCAAAAGATCTGGCTCAATCTCGAAGAAAAATCTACTATCACATTGATAAAATCAATGATGCTTTGGACGATGAGAATTTGCATATCATCAGTCTGCCTCGGATTGGTATTTACTTGACCGATGAACAAAGAGAAGCTTGTCGTCAATTATTAGACGAAGTTGATTCTTATGATTACATCATGAGTGCAAACGAGCGGATGCAGCTGATGCTCCTTCTTATTGGTATTTCCAAAGAGAGAATCACGCTTGAAAAACTCATGGAATTGACAGAAGTTTCTCGAAATACGGTCCTAAATGATTTAAATACCATTCGTTACCAGCTGACATTAGAGCAGTATCAAGTAACGCTTCAAGTTAGTAAATCTCGCGGTTACTATCTAAATGCACATCCTCTTAATAAAATCCAGTATCTTCAATCCCTTCTCTATCATATCTTTATGGAGGAAAATCCAGCCTTTGTTGCTATTTTAGAGGAAAAAATCAAGGAAAGATTAGACGGTGAGATGCTTCTTTCCGATGAGGTCAATCAATTTCTCAAAAAACAGGTTCCGTTGGTTGAGCAAGATTTGGGGAAAAAAATAAACCATCACGAAGTCACTTTTATGTTACAGGTCCTCCCCTATCTTCTACTTGGATGTGATACCGTTACTCGTAATCAGGACAAACACCAAGAAATTGAGCAAGAGTTTTCATTGATTCGAAAGAGAATTGAATATCAGGTATCAAAAAAACTAGGAGAGCGCTTGTTTGAAACATTTAGCATCTCGTTTTCAGAATTAGATAGATCTCTGTTAGCCATTCTTTTGTTATCCTATCGAAAAGATCGAGACATCCATGCAGAAAGTAAAGATTTTCAGCATTTGAGAATGGCTTTAGAAGAGTTTATTTGGTATTTTGAATCCCAAACCAGAATGGAGATTGAACAGAAAGAAGATTTACTGAGAAATCTTGTGATTCATTGTAAGGCTCTACTATTTAGAAAAAATTATGGGATCTTCTCAAAAAATCCCTTAACACGTCAGATTCGTTCTAAGTATAGTGAACTTTTCGTAATTACAAAAAAATGTGCAGAAGTGTTAGAAGAAGCTTGGCAGATTCGATTGACGGATGATGAGATTGCCTATTTGACCATTCATGTTGGAGGTTTTTTAAAGTATACTCCATCGATTCAAAACAATACCAAGAAGATTTATATTGTGTGTGATGAAGGAGTGGGCGTCTCTAAACTCTTACTTAAACAATGTCGATTCTATCTTCCAAATGAACAGATAGGGGCAGTCTTTACAACTGAGCAGTTCAAAAGCGTAGAGGATATTACTCAGGTTGATTTACTAATCACAACCAACGATGAACTTGAGAGTCATTTCCCAGTTTTAAAGGTAAATCCTATACTTGAGGCAGAAGATATTTTACGCATAACAGACTTTATGAAGAATAAGGTCCTCAGAAAAGACGGTCGAACCTTCAAGGAAAATCTATCAACAATTATTACTACCTATATATCTGATAAACACGCTGCAGCAAAATTAAAGGAAGAAATTCAACTCTTAATCAACCAAGAATTAGTCATCCAAGCTTTTTTAGATGAATCATAAATATCACAGTCCAATGATGAACACAAACCTGTGTTTTTCTTGGTCTTTTTTAATATTTCGGTCGGTGTTATACTAAGTATGAAATGAATACTTGAACAAAATATGGAGGATTTCAAATGCCAAACGTAAAAGAAATTACGAGAGAATCATGGATTTTAGCTACTTTCCCAGAATGGGGAACATGGTTGAATGAAGAAATCGAAGAAGAAGTCGTGCCTGAAGGCAACTTTGCCATGTGGTGGCTAGGTAACTGTGGTACTTGGATTAAGACACCAGGTGGTGCTAACGTTGTCATGGACCTTTGGTCAAACCGTGGAAAATCAACCAAAAAAGTGAAAGATATGGTTCGTGGGCACCAAATGGCAAATATGGCAGGTGTTCGTAAATTGCAACCAAACTTGCGTGTTCAGCCAATGGTTATTGATCCATTTGCTATCAACGAACTCGACTACTACTTGGTTTCACACTTCCACAGTGACCATATCGACCCATACACAGCTGCAGCGATTCTCAACAATCCTAAGTTAGATCATGTTAAGTTTATCGGTCCTTACCATTGTGGTCGAATCTGGGAAGGCTGGGGTGTTCCAAAAGAACGAATCATCGTTGTGAAGCCAGGTGATACTATCGAACTAAAAGACATGAAGATTCATGCGGTAGAATCATTTGACCGTACTTGCTTGGTAACTCTACCAGTAAATGGAGCTGACGAAACAGGTGGTGAACTTGCTGGGTTGGCTGTTACAGATGAAGAAATGGCTCAAAAGGCTGTTAACTATGTCTTTGAAACACCAGGTGGAACCATCTATCATGGAGCTGATTCTCACTTCTCTAACTACTTTGCAAAACATGGTAAAGACTTCAAAATTGATGTTGCTTTGAATAACTATGGTGAAAACCCAGTAGGTATCCAAGATAAAATGACCTCTATTGACCTACTTCGCATGGCAGAAAATCTTCGTGCAAAAGTCATTATTCCAGTTCACTATGATATCTGGTCTAACTTCATGGCTTCTACGAATGAAATCCTAGAACTTTGGAAGATGAGAAAAGATCGTTTGCAATACGATTTCCATCCATTTATCTGGGAAGTTGGTGGTAAATACACTTATCCTCAAGACCAACACTTAATAGAATATCATCACCCACGTGGTTTTGATGACTGCTTCGAACAAGACTCAAATATCCAATTCAAAGCCTTGCTTTAATATAAAAATTTTTTCTGGAGGTTATCCGTATGTTGCACGATACGGATAATTTTCATATAATAGTACAAATAGAATATGTGATAGACCTATCACCTCAAAGAGAAAGGAAATTCTATGTCAAATCTATCTGTTAATGCGATTCGTTTTCTAGGTATTGACGCTATCAATAAAGCCAACTCAGGTCACCCAGGGGTGGTTATGGGAGCTGCACCGATGGCCTACAGCCTATTCACTAAAGAACTTCGTATTAATCCAGCTCAACCAAACTGGATTAACCGCGACCGTTTCATTCTTTCAGCTGGTCACGGATCAATGCTTCTTTATGCCCTTCTCCACCTTTCTGGTTTTGAAGATGTGAGCATGGATGAAGTAAAGAACTTCCGTCAGTGGGGCTCTAAAACTCCAGGTCACCCAGAATTTGGGCATACTGCAGGAGTTGATGCAACAACAGGTCCTCTAGGACAAGGGATTGCGACTGCGACAGGTTTTGCACAAGCAGAATGTTTCCTTGCAGCTAAGTACAACCGTGAAGGTTATAACATCTTTGACCACTACACTTACGTTATCTGTGGAGATGGTGACTTGATGGAAGGTGTCTCAAGCGAAGCTGCTTCTTATGCAGGCTTGCAAAAACTAGACAAGTTGGTTGTTCTTTATGATTCAAATGATATCAACTTGGATGGTGAGACAAAAGATTCATTCACAGAAAGTGTTCGCGATCGTTACAATGCCTACGGTTGGCATACAGCTTTGGTAGAAGATGGAACAGATTTAGAAGCTATTCATGCTGCTATTGAAGAAGCTAAGGCTTCAGGAAAACCATCTTTGATCGAAGTGAAAACTGTTATTGGTTATGGTTCTCCAAACAAACAAGGGACTAACGCTGTACACGGTGCTCCTCTTGGTGCAGACGAAACTGCTGCAACTCGCCAAGCACTGGGTTGGGACTACGAACCGTTTGAAATCCCGGCAGAAGTTTATGCTGATTTCAAAGAAAATGTTGCAGACCGTGGTGCATCAGCATACGAAGCATGGACAAAACTAGTCGCAGATTACAAAGAAGCTCACCCAGAACTTGCTGCAGAAGTGGAGGCAATCATTGAAGGACGCGATCCAGTTGAGGTGACTCCAGAAGACTTCCCAGCTTTAGAAAATGGCTTCTTTCAAGCAACTCGTAACTCAAGTCAGGATGCTTTGAATGTAGTGGCTGCTAAATTGCCAACCTTCCTCGGTGGATCAGCTGACCTTGCTCATTCAAATATGACTTACATCAAAACTGATGGACTTCAAGATGATGCAAATCGCTTAAATCGTAACATCCAATTTGGTGTTCGTGAATTTGCTATGGGTACTGTCTTGAACGGAATGGCTCTTCACGGTGGACTTCGTGTTTATGGTGGAACATTCTTCGTATTCTCAGACTATCTTAAGGCAGCAGTTCGATTGTCAGCTCTACAAGGTCTTCCTGTAACTTATGTCTTCACCCACGATTCAATCGCAGTTGGTGAAGACGGACCAACTCATGAACCAATTGAGCACTTGGCAGGTCTTCGTGCGATTCCAAACCTCAATGTTTTCCGTCCAGCAGATGCGCGTGAAACTCAAGCAGCTTGGTATCTTGCAGTGAAGAGCGAGAAAACACCAACTGTTCTTGTCTTGACTCGTCAAAACTTGACTGTTGAAGAAGGAACAGACTTTGAGAAGGTTGCGAAAGGTGCTTACGTGGTATATGAAAATGCAGCAGATTTTGACACTATCTTGATTGCAACAGGTTCAGAAGTGAACTTAGCAGTAGCAGCTGCTAAAGAATTGGCAAGTCAAGGTGGCAAAGTTCGCGTAGTCAGCATGCCATCTACAGATGTATTTGACGCACAAGATGCAGCCTACAAAGAAGAAATCTTACCAAATGCAGTTCGTCGCCGTGTAGCAGTCGAAATGGGAGCAACTCAAAACTGGTATAAATACGTTGGTCTTGATGGAGCAGTTCTTGGTATTGATACCTTTGGAGCATCTGCCCCAGCACCAAAAGTTTTAGCAGAATATGGATTTACAGTTGAAAACTTAGTAGAACTTGTAAACAACTTGAAATAAGAAAAATCAGGGCATTTGCTCTGGTTTTTTATTGACCTAAAATCAAGGTGCAATCTTGTAAAAACAAGTGAAATTTGATATAGTAGTTTTATCTGAATTACAAAGGAGTAAAAAATAATGGGTGGGAATTTAACATTCTTGATTATGCTTGTTTTGATGTTGGGCTTGATGTTTTTCATGCAACGTTCTCAAAAGAAACAAGCTGAAAAACGTATGGAGAGCCTCAACAAACTTCAAAAAGGCTACGAAGTCATCACTATCGGTGGTCTCTACGGTACAGTCGATGAAGTTGATACTGAAAACAAAACGATTGTACTTGATGTAGACGGAGTATACTTGACTTTTGAATTAGGTGCAATTAGAACAGTTTTGCCAGTCAAAGAAGCTGTCACACCTGAAGGTGCAGTTATCGAAGAAGGCAGTGCTATTGAAGAATAAAACGGGGTGGAATACATTCCCGTTTTTCTATAAATGAGAGGAACAATGATGAAAAAAGTTGTCTTTGTCTGTCTTGGCAATATTTGTCGTAGTCCTATGGCGGAATTTGTAATGAAATCCCTGACCGATAAATATGAGATTCAAAGTCGAGCGACTTCTTCCTGGGAACACGGTAATCCAATCCACAAAGGGACGCAAGGCATCTTTCGAAGTCATGGCGTTCCTTATGATACTTCAAAAACTTCCCAACAAATTTCTAAAAAAGATTTTGAGTATTTTGACTATATCATTGGGATGGATGAGTCTAATCTCGCTGATTTGCGTCAGATGTGTCCACAGGATCAACAATACAAGATACAGCCTTTTGCATCTGAAAGCGTTCCAGATCCCTGGTATACAGGTGATTTTGAAGAAACTTATGACCGAGTTTTAACAGGTTGTCAGGCTTGGTTAAGTCGCTTAGAAAATGAGAGTGAACATGGAAAATTTAAAAAAACTCTATGAAAAATATAGTGTCTATTTAACACGTCCCCGTTTAGAAATTGCGACAGTGATCGTCATTGTTGTCTGTGCAGGTCTCGTATTTTTGACCAATCTTCCAAAACAGGGCGTTCTTAAGCTTGATAACGATGCTATTATTTATGACGGGAGCCTAGTTCGTGGTAAGATGAATGGTCAGGGCACTGTTACCTTCTCAAACGGTGATACCTATACTGGAGAATTTAGCAATGGTGCCTTCAATGGTAAAGGTACCTACCAAGCTAAAGCAGGTTGGGTATATGAGGGAGACTTTGTAAATGGCCAAGCTGAAGGAAAAGGAAAACTAACTACCGAACAAGAAGTAGTCTATGAAGGGGACTTCAAACAAGGTTTATTTCAACAAGCACAATAACCTCCTCCTAGAAGGAGGTATTCTTCCAGAACGATAGAAAGCGCTTACATGGAAATAAAAACGGCTTACAAGACTGTTTTACAACTAAGTTTGTGAAAAATAAAACTTTTATGGAATAATTCACAAACTTTAAGTGAAAAAGCGCATGTGTGGGTATATTTGAAATTGTTTTCACAAACAAACAAAAAAAGTTTGTGAAATGCTCATGAAACTGTTTACAAATTTTAAAAAAAGAGTTATAATAAACTTGTGAAAAAATTAACAAAGGATTTACAATCCTTGAAAGCTATGGAGGAAAATATGGCTGATAAAAAAACTGTAACACCAGAAGAAAAGAAACTCGCTGCTGAAAAGCATGTCGATGGTTTGGTGCAAAAAGCTTTAGTTGCCCTTGAAGAAATGCGTAAACTCGACCAAGATCAAGTCGATTATATCGTAGCAAAAGCTTCAGTTGCAGCACTTGATGCTCACGGAGAATTGGCTTTACATGCCTTTGAAGAAACAGGACGTGGAGTATTTGAAGATAAAGCAACTAAAAACCTATTTGCTTGTGAGCACGTAGTAAACAACATGCGCCACACTAAAACAGTTGGTGTTATCGAAGAAGATGATGTAACAGGATTGACTCTTATCGCTGAACCGGTTGGTGTTGTTTGTGGTATTACTCCAACAACTAACCCAACTTCAACAGCAATCTTTAAAGCGTTGATTTCATTGAAGACTCGTAATCCTATTGTCTTTGCATTCCACCCATCAGCTCAAGAATCATCAGCTCACGCAGCTCAAATCGTTCGTGATGCAGCGATTAAAGCAGGAGCTCCTGAAAACTGTGTACAGTGGATTACTGAACCATCTATGGAAGCAACTAGTGCGCTTATGAACCACGAAGGTATTGCAACAATCCTTGCAACAGGTGGTAATGCCATGGTTAAAGCCGCATACTCATGTGGTAAACCAGCTCTTGGGGTAGGTGCCGGTAACGTTCCAGCTTATGTTGAAAAATCAGCTAACATCCGCCAAGCTGCTCACGATATTGTAATGTCTAAATCATTTGACAACGGTATGGTCTGTGCATCTGAACAAGCGGTTATCATTGATAAAGAAATTTACGATGAATTTGTAGCAGAGTTCAAATCTTATCACACTTACTTTGTAAACAAAAAAGAAAAAGCTCTTCTTGAAGAGTTCTGCTTCGGCGTGAAAGCAAACAGCAAAAACTGTGCTGGTGCAAAATTGAACGCTGACATCGTTGGTAAACCAGCAACTTGGATTGCAGAACAAGCAGGATTTACTGTTCCAGAAGGAACAAACATTCTTGCTGCAGAATGTAAAGAAGTTGGTGAAAACGAGCCATTAACTCGTGAAAAATTGTCACCAGTTATCGCAGTTTTGAAATCTGAAAGCCGTGAAGATGGTATTGCTAAAGCTCGTCAAATGGTTGAATTTAACGGTCTTGGACACTCAGCTGCCATCCATACTGCTGATGAAGAATTGACTAAAGAATTTGGTAAAGCTGTTAAAGCTATTCGTGTTATCTGTAACTCACCTTCTACTTTCGGTGGTATTGGGGACGTTTATAATGCCTTCTTGCCATCATTGACACTCGGATGTGGTTCTTACGGACGTAACTCAGTTGGGGATAACGTTAGCGCCATCAACCTCTTGAACATCAAAAAAGTCGGAAGACGGAGAAATAACATGCAATGGATGAAACTTCCTTCAAAAACATACTTTGAACGTGATTCAATTCAATACCTTCAAAAATGTCGTGACGTTGAACGTGTCATGATCGTTACTGACCATGCCATGGTAGAGCTTGGTTTCCTTGATCGTATCATCGAACAACTTGACCTTCGTCGCAATAAGGTTGTTTACCAAATTTTTGCAGATGTAGAACCAGATCCAGATATCACTACAGTTGAACGTGGTACTGAAATCATGCGTGCCTTCAAACCAGATACAATCATCGCTCTTGGTGGTGGATCTCCAATGGATGCTGCTAAAGTAATGTGGCTCTTCTATGAGCAACCAGAAGTGGACTTCCGTGACCTTGTACAAAAATTCATGGATATCCGTAAACGTGCTTTCAAATTCCCATTGCTTGGTAAGAAGACTAAATTCATCGCTATCCCAACTACATCTGGTACAGGATCTGAAGTAACTCCATTTGCCGTTATCTCTGATAAAGCAAACAACCGTAAATACCCAATCGCTGACTACTCATTGACACCAACTGTGGCAATCGTAGACCCTGCTTTGGTATTGACAGTTCCTGGATTTGTTGCTGCTGATACTGGTATGGACGTATTGACTCACGCAACTGAAGCATACGTATCACAAATGGCTAGCGACTACACTGACGGTCTTGCGCTTCAAGCTATCAAACTTGTATTCGAAAACCTTGAAAGTTCAGTTAAGAATGCAGACTTCCACTCACGTGAGAAAATGCATAACGCTTCAACAATCGCTGGTATGGCCTTTGCCAATGCCTTCCTAGGTATTTCTCACTCAATGGCTCACAAGATTGGTGCGCAATTCCACACAGTTCACGGACGTACAAATGCAATCTTGCTTCCATATGTTATCCGTTACAACGGTACTCGCCCAGCTAAGACAGCTACATGGCCTAAGTACAACTACTACCGTGCAGACGAGAAATATCAAGATATCGCTCGTATGCTTGGACTTCCAGCTTCTACACCAGAAGAAGGGGTTGAATCTTTTGCAAAAGCTGTTTACGAACTCGGTGAGCGCGTAGGTATCGAAATGAACTTCAAAGCACAAGGTGTTGACGAAAAAGAATGGAAAGAACATTCACGTGAATTGGCCTTCCTTGCTTATGAAGACCAATGTTCACCTGCAAACCCACGTCTTCCAATGGTTGACCATATGCAAGAAATCATCGAAGATGCATACTATGGTTACAAAGAAAGACCAGGACGCCGTAAATAATTGATTATCAGCCAAAACCGAGGGGAACCTCGGTTTTTTATGGTTAGAGAGTGTGTTTTCATAAAAAATTGCTAGCATGAGAGTCAGATGCAAGGCCAAGTAAAGAAATGAAAATATTACCAAAGCTCATCAGAAAATCAAGGCCAGCGCTTGCAATTAAACTCAAATAGTTATATAATAGTTTTGTTGAAAGGTGATTTGTAGTGATTCAAGTTACTCTTTTCACAATAAAATTTTCATGATTTTCATAAGGAGGAAATCACTAATGGTAGTTAAAGTTGGTATTAACGGTTTCGGACGTATCGGTCGTCTTGCTTTCCGCCGTATCCAAAACGTAGAAGGTGTTGAAGTTACTCGCATCAACGACCTTACAGATCCAGTTATGCTTGCACACTTGTTGAAATATGACACAACTCAAGGTCGTTTCGACGGAACTGTGGAAGTTAGAGAAGGTGGATTTGAAGTTAACGGTAAATTCATCCGTGTTTCTGCTGAACGTGATCCAGAACAAATCGACTGGGCTAACGACGGTGTAGAAATCGTTCTTGAAGCTACTGGTTTCTTTGCTAAGAAAGCAGCTGCTGAAAAACACTTGCACCCAGGTGGAGCTAAGAAAGTTGTTATTACTGCTCCTGGTGGAAACGACGTTAAAACAGTTGTATTCAACACTAACCACGATGTTCTTGATGGTACTGAAACAGTTATCTCAGGTGCTTCATGTACTACAAACTGCTTGGCTCCAATGGCTAAAGCTCTTCAAGACAACTTTGGTGTTGTAGAAGGATTGATGACTACTATCCACGCTTACACTGGTGACCAAATGATCCTTGACGGACCACACCGTGGTGGTGACCTTCGTCGTGCTCGCGCTGGTGCAGCAAACATCGTTCCTAACTCAACTGGTGCTGCTAAAGCTATCGGTCTTGTAATCCCAGAATTGAACGGTAAACTTGACGGATCTGCACAACGCGTTCCAACTCCAACTGGATCAGTTACTGAATTGGTTGCTGTTCTTGAAAAGAACGTTACTGTTGATGAAGTGAACGCAGCTATGAAAGCAGCTTCAAACGAATCATACGGTTACACAGAAGATCCAATTGTATCTTCAGATATCGTAGGTATGTCTTACGGATCATTGTTTGACGCAACTCAAACTAAAGTTCTTGACGTTGACGGTAAACAATTGGTTAAAGTTGTTTCATGGTACGACAACGAAATGTCATACACTGCACAACTTGTACGTACTCTTGAATACTTCGCTAAAATCGCTAAATAATTCTTGAGTTGATAAAAGCGGCTCTATAATATTTGTAGTGGGTAAATCCCCTATAGATATTATGGAGCCTATTTTGTTGTAGAAAAAAAGTCCCATATGACCTATAATGAAAAGCGACAAAACAACTCATTAGAAAGATTCATATG
>NZ_JASHDL010000008.1:0-91670 GCF_047463635.1 Streptococcus infantis | reverse complement strand
TGTTTTCACCTGTATAAACATAGATTTCTTTCTTAGCTTCATTTGAGTATGGGAGCTCAACTGTTGGAGCTACGTTTACAAATTCTGACAATGGTTTCTTATCTTGAGAACCATCTGCATAGGTTACAACAAGATTGTTTCCATCTTTTTCAATTGATTTAATCTTAGCATCTTTATCAGCTACAGCTGTACCTTTTTTGTCTGCTAAGTTAGCATCATCGTTATTTTGAGAGTACTCAAGTTGGACTTTTTCTTTGATTTTAGCCAACTCAGCTTCTGTTACGTTAGCTGGATCTGCTACAGTAACTTTTTCAGTCGGAGTTGCAATGTCATATTTTTGAGTTTGGGCCTTAAGCATGACACGGAATGCACCTGGGTCAGTTGCGTTTGAAGCATTTGTTGCTCCATTCTGAATAAATGCACCATCTGTATCCGTTGCAGTTGCATAACGCCATCCCAAAGCCAAACCTTCTGGATTTAGTCCTTTAGTTGCTGCATCTAGTCTTTCTTTTGATAAACCATCTGTTGCTGCTGGAGTACCTGAGTAGGTAATGACTGCTGGTGCATCTGCTGGTGCCGGAGTTTCAGCATTGATAACATTTGCTTTAAATCCATATTGAGTGTTGATGGTATTTGCTTCACCTGCAACATCAGCAAACGCTTTGTTACCACCTTGTTTTACAGTAGCACTTGCAATTTTTCCGCTATCATCTTTGAATTTGATATCGAATGAGTTTGCTTCTCCACCGTATACATAAACTTCTTTAGTAGCTTTATTAGAGTAAGGAATCTCTACTGTTGGTGCTACGTTGTCACGTGCAGGAGTTGTTGTATCTTTAGTTACAAATTCTGACAATGGTTTCTTATCTTGAGAACCATCTTTATAGGTCACAACAAGATTTCCATCAGCGTCTTTTGTGACTGATTGAATCTTAGCATCTTTATCAGCTACAGCTGTACCTTTTTTGTCTGCCAAGTTAGCATCATCAT
This sequence comes from Streptococcus infantis, assembly GCF_047463635.1. Taxonomy (GTDB): domain Bacteria; phylum Bacillota; class Bacilli; order Lactobacillales; family Streptococcaceae; genus Streptococcus; species Streptococcus infantis_W. Next base: position 90,680 of record NZ_JASHDL010000008.1, on the reverse strand, counting down.
TCGTTTGAGAGTACTCAAGTTGGAGTTTCTCTTTGATTTTAGCTAAGTCGTCATCTGTTACATTCGTTGGGTCTGCTACAGCAACTTTTTCTGTTGGAGCTACAATGTCATATTTTTGAGTTTGTGCCTTAAGCATGACACGGAATGCACCTGGGTCAGTTGGGTTTGAAGCATTTGTTGCTCCATTCTCAATAAATGCACCATCTGTATCCGTTGCAGTTGCATAACGCCATCCCAAAGCCAAACCTTCTGGATTTAGTCCTTTAGTTGCTGCGTCTAGTCTTTCTTTTGATAAACCATCTGTTGCTGCTGGAGTACCTGAGTAGGTAATGACTGCTGGTGCATCTGCTGTTGCCGGAGTTTCAGCATTGATAACATTTGCTTTAAATCCATATTGAGTGTTGATGGTATTTGCTTCACCAGTAACAGGATCAAACGGTTTGTTACCACCTTGTCTTACAGTAGCACTTGCAATTTTTCCGCTATCATCTTTGAATTTGATATCGAATGAGTTTGCTTCCCCACCATAGACATAAACTTCTTTTTCAGCTTTATTAGAATAAGGAATCTCTACTGTTGGCGCTACGTTGTCACGTGCAGGAGTGACAACTACAGTAACTTCAATCTCGTTTGACTCTTTACCTTGGCTATCAACAGCTTTATACTTAACTGTGTAAGTGCCTTGGGTATTTGTATCAACTGTCTTGGTTGCTGTGTCGCCATTTACTGAAACAACTTCAGCATGGACCTTATCACCTAGGGTTGCTTGGGCATCATCTTCTTTATCTGCTACTGTCACAAGAGATGCAAGGTCAAGTTGAGCACCTTGAGCAACAGTTTTTTTGTTTCCTTCAACTGCTGATGCAATAGTTGGAGCTTGGTTTTCTACTGAGCGTGGTTGCCAGTCAGCCACACTTGAGAAGCCACCCTCTACCACGTTTGAGATTGCTGCTACTTCTGTACCTGCAATCTTGTCAGCCATGGTAAGAACGATCGTATCTTGGAACTTACCGTGCTCAACTGATTTGACAGTTGCCTTATCTGATTTTTGTGATGTCCATGCAGATGAGGCATTATCACGTTTGACTGGAATCTCAACAGTCTCTCCAGCAGTATTTGTATAGCGCATGTAGGCAATTCCTGCATCATGAGGAACCTTAAGAGTAACCTCTTTTTGTCCTGCTACAACTGCAGCTTGGTTAGTAGTCAAGCTTGAAGGTTCAACAGTTGTTACACCAACAGATACTGGTACAGTACGACGGCTACTTTCTTCACCGTTAACTACTTGGCTTACCTCTACTGTTTGACGTGGTTTGATAGTTGTACCATCACCTTGGTTGTTGTTCAAGGCTGTTGGAAGCTCACCTGTAGTCCAGTTACCGCTACTGTCAACAGTGACATTGCCGATGTTTTGCTCTTGACCATCGATATAAATCTTAATAGTTGCACCTGGAACCCCTGTTCCTGAAAGAGTGCTTGAAGTTGAAGCTACAGTTTGAACAGGAACGTTGACAGAGGTGTTGGTCAAGTTTGGAGTCACACTTGGTGCAGCAACCTGACTAACCAGTTGCTTATCATATTTACCTGAGATAGCATACCAGTTGTTTCGTGGTAAGCCTGTTTTAGATTCAACTCCAGCAATATAAGAAATGGTCTGTGATGGGTCTTCAACTACAGTACGGTACTTAATAGTAACCATGCGCGCCTTAGTGTTGTTACCATAACTAAGGACATAAACCTTTTTAGTGTTGTTCATGACACCGCTAAGACCATTTACGTTGTTGTAGTCTCCCCCAACGGTATTCTTGACACGCCACTCAAGTTTATTACCAGCATCGATAAACTGCTGACCTTCTGCAGACGGCGAACCACCTGGTGTAACATTTCCATCCACCCAGCCATCGCGGGGGCCGTAAGCGCCGTTGTTATATTCTGTCACAACTTTATAAGGATCAGATACATTTTTAGGGATTGTAAAGTAGTAGTATCCTCCCATCTTATCGTACTGAGCCTCGTTAAAGGTTACCGTCCACTCCAAGACTGGACGACCTTGACCAGATGGGTCTGTAGCCACTGTTTTTCCATCGACTACCTCATAGTCTCCCAGCTGTCTGTACTCGATCTTAGCACGTTGAGTTGGATCTCCATCGTTTACTGTAGCAGTTCTGTCTTTATAAACGTACTTGATGTCTTTCTCTTCCGAAGAGCGATCTTGAGCACGTTCTTGTCCTGCTGCTCGACGGCTTCTTGACTTAGGTTGAGTGGCTGAAGTTTCTGCTGGAGCTGCCACTTTAACAGTTTGACTTGCTGTCAAGTTTGCAGTTGAACCATCTGCAAAAGTAACAACTACTGATCCATCTGCTTGGACTTGAACATCAGTCGCAGTAGGATTCACACCCTTAACAGCTGCCACTACATTTGCTTTTTCTTCATCTGTCAAAGCTGAAGAATCTGCTACCACTGTCAATGAAGGAAGCTGAACTCCATCTGCTTCCTTAGCTGTTTTTGCTGAGGTAGCTTCTGAACTTGTAGGATGTTCGGCAACCACTGGTGAAGTTGTTGATACCTCCACTGCTGGTGCTTTATACGTTCCTACTTCGTCACTAGAGCTTGCTTCAGCAGCTGAGTTGGCAGTTTTAGTCTCTACCTCCCCAGTATCAGCTGTGTCGGCCTTAACCGTTGGAGCTACCAAGGCTGCACCAACTGCAAAGACAAGCGAACAACCAAAAAGGAAATGTTTTCCTTTTTTAATCATACGCCAGTTCTTCTGCTCTGCATTTTTACGATTAAAATACATCACATTATCTCCTTTGTTTAAAAATAACTGCATGTCTTTTACATACAATTCAATTATACATCTCTTCTAGAAAATAGTCAATTAAAACAATTTTTGAACTTTCAAGTATTTTATAAACCCAAAACTACATATACACTGCCTTTTATCACTTAATATAGTTATCTAAAAATTAAGTAAAACAGGATTCTACACACACAGTTTTCTTCACTGGACCTTTTAAGACACAAAATTTCAAAAAAACAGAAAATTTACATTAAGTTTTCAGAATGAAAGAAAAAATATATGAATGGAGTTTTTATCAAAGAACATGAGTAACCCTAAATATTCTTGAATCTTTTACTACTCAAGAAAAATCAACCTACACTTTTTATTGACAAACCACTTAAGAAAGATGCTAGTCCAAGTATATATTTTTAACAAGACAATCGATAGACCTTCTTATGTTCTAGGAGGGTAAGGAAAGAGTTTTTAATGAATCCCATACTATAGGTGATCGCACACTAAAAATTTTTGCTTTTTTTGATTTTATAGGCTTAAAATGGTGTTTTCTTTTAAAAATTATGAGATAGCACCGAGGGATGCCATCGATTACACCTGTGAGAGTCAAATATAGTAGATTGAAATAAGATATGAACAAAGAGATTAGAAAAGTCAAAGTAATTTCTAGAAATATTTTTAGCAGTCATAGTGTACTATTCCAGATTCAATCCACTATAAAAGGACTTATACTCTTCGAAAATCTCTTCAAACCACGTCAGCTTCACCTTGCCATAGGTATGGTTACTGACTTCGTCAGTTCTATCCACAACCTCAAAACAGTGTTTTGAGCTGACTTCGTCAGTTCTATCTGCAACCTCAAAGCAGTGCTTTGAGCAACCTGCGGCTAGCTTCCTAGTTTGCTCTTTGATTTTCATTGAGTATTAGTCTTCTAGCATACTGAACTAAATCCTTGGTCTAAATCATTTGTCTCTTTTTGCAGTCTGAACAACAGCGCTAGGCTCATTTGACAGACATCCTTCTCGAGATGATACTCTCTACTATTCTTGTTGTTAACAAGTTCTACTAGCTACCGCCTATTATGGTTTTTTCAAGTCAGAACCGAGTTTTCAGGACTACTTGAGATACTTGATGTACTTGTTAATCCTAAATTACTGTTTTTTGCTAAAAGTATCCAATTTACCGAATAAACCTTAGTTTGGCTCCAAAAGATGCATCTAGAAGTTCTCCTGCCCTACCAAGTGATGTTGAAAGGCATAAACTGCTGCCTGGGTGCGGTCGCTAACCTGAAGTTTAGCAAGAATGTTGGAGACGTGGGTTTTAACTGTCTTAAGGGAGATGAAAAGTTCATCAGCAATACGCTGATTTTCATAGCCCTTGGCGATTAGTTGAAGGACATCTCGTTCACGCGCAGTCAGCTCTTCATGTAATTCAATATGATTGCGGTTGTATTCTACCTTTTTACTCACCTCTTGTTCAATAGCGAACTCACCGGCTGCTACCTTACGAACAGCGTGTAACAATTCATCTGCGCTCGAAGTCTTAAGCATATATCCTCTAGCTCCAGCATTCAAGACTGGCATGATTTTTTCATTATCTAGGTAAGATGTCACAATCAAGATTTTAGCCTCTGGCCATTCTTTGAGAATAGCTAGTGTCGCATCAATCCCATTGACTTCAGGCATGACAATATCCATGACAATCACATCTGGACGAAGCTCCAAGGCCATGGAAATTCCTTCCGCACCATTGGTTGCTTCTCCTACAACCTCTACATCATCTTGTAATTCAAAATAACTTTTCAAACCAAGACGCACCATTTGGTGGTCATCTACCAATAATAGTTTCATCTTACTTCCTCTTATCTATCCAAATCAAGCAAGGGAATACGAATATCCACTGCCAAACCTTGCTTGGGAGCTGTTAATAATTGTATAGTCCCAGCCATATCTTCCACTCGTTCTTTGATATTTCGCAGACCATAGCTCAGTTCATCAACATCATCCAGCTGAAAACCACGACCATTGTCTGCAACCTTCAACTGTAATTCCGTTTCCGTTTGATAAAGGTAAACATCTAGACATGAAGCTTGTGCATGCCGAAGTGTATTACTAATCAATTCTTGTACAATTCGGAAGACATGCTCCTCAATCTTTTTAGGTAGTGCAGTTACCTGATATTTAAAACTTACCTTCAGCTCACTTTTTTCTTCTAGCTCTTTGAGGAGTAGCTGAATCCCCTCCACCAAGCTTTTTTGTTCCAGTTCAATTGGTCGTAGATGCAAAAGAAGAATGCGCAAGTCTCTTTGAGCTGTCTCTAAAATGGCAGTCACACTATGAAGCTGAGTTTGCATCTTCTCTCTGTCTAATTTAAAAGCTTGTTGGCTGAGCCCCGATAAAATCATGTGGGCAGCAAAAATTTCTTGGCTGACTGTATCATGCAAGTCACGCGCGATTCGCTTTCGCTCCTTTTCGATAATCTGTTCTTCCTTGATCAAGGCTTGATTGTCCGCTTTTTGAATAGCTTCTGTTAACAAACCGAGCTTTCCTGACAAGTTTCTAAAACTTGCGTCTAAGTCAGCATCTCCCAGACTTTCAATATCTTTGCCAGCTAGCAGACGTTTGAGATTTGCTTGGATTCTTCTTTTTGCAATTTCATCAACCATTGTCCAGAATAGGACTAATAAAAATGCCAGGGCGAGACTAAACATTAAAGCCAGAAATAAGACTTTTTCTGTCTTTTCTAAATCTTGGAAGAGAGAAGTCCACTCCAAATCTAAGACCTTAAAAAGGCTTCGAAATAGAAAAGCAACAAAGAGAAATGAGGTGAGACCAATTAAAATATAAGGTTGTTTTTTCATCCTCGCACCACCTCAACATCTCCAATCATAGTTGTCAAAAGAATCTTAACACTCTTGGGACTCTTGAGATAATCTCTGGTTTCTTGATGAAATTGCTCATTACGTAAAGCACGTTTAGGCTGGTCAAAAAAGGTTAAATCTCCGTACAGAGAATTAACACTAAGACTGACTTCTACATCCACTGGTACAATAATTCTAGTCGTACCAACCAGTTTTCTCAAGATGATGACATTATCATGATTGCTCAAAATCACATGTTCTAGATGAATGGTATCCTTCCCCATGAGACGAAAAAGGTTGATATCATCAAAGCGGCAAGTCTGGTAGCTTGAAAAGTGGTGGAGATTTCCAAACCAGCGATTTTTCTCCCTCTTCACCGTCACTACCTCTTCAAAAATCAGATTGGTATCTTCTCTTTCCTGGTTCATCATAGGATAAAGTAAGAACAGGCTGTAAATCAAGGCTACAAAGATGGCTAAAATGACAAAGGGATTGAGCATGATGATAAAGAGAAATAGGATGCTCACCGCCACTAAAATGAAGTTATTCCCCTGTCTACCAGTATAGTATCGAATCAGCAGTAAAAACAAGAGCAATATCAGCAGAAAACGGGAAAAATGCTCTGATACCATCATAATCAGAGCTCCTGTCAATAAACAAGCTTCAATAAAGAGAAAAATTTGAAATTTTCGCATGTATCCGTCCTCTCTATTTTATTGTATCACAAAACCAAAATGTCACATCAGTCTGAGGAATGATAAAAAGACCGGGACCAAAATCCCGACCTCCTTATAGTTGATCTTTTGCTTCTTTTAATTTTCCATACAGGAGATAGTCAACCTCTTGTAAATCCTCAATTCTTTTACAATTAAGGGCGCACATAATCAAACGTAGGTCTTCCTTCCAGCTTTCAACAATAGAGATAACGACATCTACTGGGTAGTTTTCGACCAACTCTAACATGGTGCGTGATAGCCCAACTGCCCTTGCTCCAAAGACCAAGCATTTGATAATATCTAGTGGATTGCGAACCCCTCCGCTTACCAGAAGCTCTATTTTATCTTTCCAGTCTTGGGCATTGATAAGAGCCTGCATAGTTGATTGCCCCCAATCATTGAGGTAGTCCCGTTGCCCGCTACGACGATTTTCGATATAGGCAAAACTAGTTCCCCCACGGCCAGACAAATCAACCGTACGTATGCCTATCTCGTATGCCTTAGCAATGGTCTTCACATCCATGCCAAAGCCGACTTCTTTCAAAACAAGGGGAACAGAGATTTGCTCAGCATAATCTTTCAGATTACTTGGCCACAATCTAAATTGACGTTCACCTTCTGGCATGAGCAATTCTTGCATGACATTGACATGAACTTGCAAGAGAAGGGGATTCATCTCTTTCACTGTTTGTAATCCTAGTTCTACAGGCTTGTCTAAGCCAATATTGGTTCCAAGTAGAAGATTAGGGTAACTAGTTTTGACTGAAAAAGAGTCATCTGAAGGATCCTTAAGAGCAGCGCTATAGGAACCCGTTACAAATAAAATTCCACAGGCCTCAGCCACCTGAGCCAATTTTTGATTGATTTCTCTGCCCTTATCACTCCCACCTGTCATGGCATTTATATAAAAAGGAAAGTCCCATTTTCGCCCTGCAAATTCTGTCGAAAGATCAATCTCATCTATGTCGTATAAGGGTAGCGAAGAATGAATCAATTCAACTTCATCAAAACTATTATAAGAACTTTTTTGTTCAAGGGCATAGCGGATGTGTTCATCCTTCCGATTTGTCGTCATGTCCCATCCTTTCTTGATACAAGAGCTCAATTTCTAGATCAACCCAGCGTTTTTTCAGTAATGTTGTCGAATCTTGGTCAAAACTGAGGGCAATCCCACAGTCTCCACCACCAGCACCACTACTTTTAGCGACAGCTTTCAAGTCTTGACTGGCATTTTTTAATTGCCTGAGCGAAGGTGTGTAAATGTCTGAACTCAAGCCTTCTAAAAGCAAACTAGCATGATTTAGCAACTCAATGATTTTATCTTCTTGACCTACCTCCAAAGCCTTTACCAAGTTAGCTACAATTTCTTTTGAAGCTTCTAAGAAGCTAGCGTTCATATTATTTTTAATTTGCTTTACCATATGACTAGATACAGCCACTTCCTTGGTCCAACCAACCAGAAAATCAAAAGTAAAGACCGGTTCAACGCTCGCGATTGAAAAGCCCCAGTCACGTGCTAATACAGCTTGCAGTTCTTCCTTTTCTAGCCATTGTGCCACTTTCTCGCGGTCAAATGACTGATAGAGTACTAAATCTTCTGAAACGATACAGGCAATGTCCCCCATGGAACCATTATCTCCACGTTTGAGAAGAACTGCACTAGCCAGTTTAAACAAGAGTTCTCTTTCAACGGGTCTTTCATAGAAAGCAAGCATGGCCTTGATAACCAGGACAATGACGCTACCACTAGAACCCAGTCCAAACTTCTTGCCTTCACGCTCCATTTTCCCACGAATGTCTAGGGAGAAAGGCTGTAGTTCAACTCCTTGAGCAGTCAGGTATTCCTCTACTATGGCAACTGTTTCTTGAATCAAGGCATAAGAAGAATCCGCTCGCAAGTCTACACTATAGGAAAACATATCTGAGTAGAGTCGATAATCATTAGACGCTTTAATCTCAGCCGTCATATAGATGGGAATAGCCTTTATTAGCGCCAACTGTCCTGGTTCTAAAATGGCATACTCCCCAACCCAATAGAGCTTCCCACAAGTTTTAACAATCGTCATCTTGGCTCAAATCCTTTGTTTTTGAAACGATTAAGCGATAGCGTTGACCTAAAAGTTTTGATAGATGTTCCAAGTCTTTTTCTAAACAAAGAACCTTTACATTAGGCCCCGCATCCATGGTGAAGTAACAAGATTCTCCTTGTTCCCTAAGCTGACGAACAAAATCCATAGCCTCATAACTCGCATCCGTCAGGTAAGAGAAGGATGGAGTTGCTGTTTTTGTCGTAGCATGCATTGCGAGAGCGTTCTTTTCTGTTAATACTCCAACTTTCTCAAAGTCATTTTCCTTGAGGTAAATCAACATATCCTTGTAGTCTTGTTCAGACTGACGAATCCACTCATCAAAAGTCGTTGAAGTTTCCACACAGAGTTTCATACCATCCCGACTAGAGATTGGTTTTTTCTGGTCTTCTAAAACCAACATAATCATGGCTAGTTTCAAGTCAGTCTCGACTGGATAAATCTCTCCACTATCCTTGTCCCAAGCTGCTATCGGTCCATAAAAACTACGAGATGAAGAACCAGATGCAAATTTAGCTTCCAAGGCTAACTCTTTACGATCTAATCCTAATTGGAAATAGGCGTTGCAGGCTTTGACCAGGGCAGATAAGCCACTGGAACTTGAAGAAAGACCTGCTGCTGTCGGCATATTGTTCTTGGTATCGATACGAACAAAACCTGCTCCTTCAGGACGGTAGCGGTCAATGATTTTACTCATTTTAACATGCTCAGCTTCGTTTTGCAGCTGACCATTGATGTAGAAAGTATCCGAGCTTGCATCTGCTGGTAAAGGTGAAAGTGTCGTCTCCGTATACATATTTTCTAAGGTTAGAGAGATACTGCTAGTCGCAGGAACCATCTCTTTTTCTGCTTTCTTACCCCAATATTTGATAATAGCAATATTGGCATAGGAACGTACTGTTACAGGCTTTCGATCCATGTCTGAACAGCTCCTTTCTCTTCTAATCTTTCTGCTAGTTCTTGCGCTTGGCTCTCATTAGCAACCAAGGCGATGATGCAGCCTCCTAGACCACCACCACTCATCTTGGCACCTAGAGCACCATGTTCAAGGGCAGTTTCAACCAAGGCATCTGCCTCAGGGCTACTAACTCCGATTTCTTTTAGATTTCCATGAGCTTTGGTAAGAATCTCTCCCAGCTTCACGGCATCTTTTATTTTTATTGCTTCTTCTGCTTCTTGGGTCAACTCTCCTAGCGCATGCAAGAATGGTAAGGCATCCTTGCCCTTGCTCTGCACGACTTGGATAGCTTCACGAGTATGTCCATAAACTCCAGTATCTGCAATGACCAGATAAGCTGATAAATCCATGGCTAATTCTTCAAAACCTACATTCTTGATAAAACGAATAGGTTGGTCACTAAGACAGGTCTTGGCATCTAAACCACTAGGATTCATATGGGCAATCATCTCCGCCCGATTGACCAAAATTTCTAAAACATCATGTGGAAGTTCTGCTTGGTAATAATCAAATACCGCTCGAATGGCTGCAATACTTATGGCTGCTGAAGAACCCATCCCACGTTTTTCAGGAATAGCCGAGTCAATTTGACAACGAATGCATGCATCTTTGATATTTAGATACTCGAGAGAAGCATACACAGCCATGGACAAGGTGTCCTCTTCAAACAGACGCCATGGTGTCGCTGCTGGAACCACCCGACAAGTCACCTCCACCTCTAAAAGAGGTAAAGAGATGGCTGGGTAGCCATAAACCACCGCATGCTCTCCGATTAAAATAATTTTACTATGTGCCTGACCGACACCAACTTCTTTTGTCATTTAATCCTACTATCAGATGAAAATCATCTGTTTCTAGATAAAATTTTAGAACTTTATTCCTTTCTATTTTATTATATTTTCACAAAAAAAGCGATTGTTTCCTTTCACAATCGCTTGTTTTCATTATTGTACCCACTCACCATTGTAGTTGACGTAGTAGCCACCTACAGTGGTATTCACAGCTAAGGCACCTGAACTATAAGCATAGTACCATTTACCATTAACTTGGAACCAACCTGTCACCATAGCTCCTGATGAACGGAGATAATACCAAGTATTACCGACATAAATCCAGCCAGTTTTCATATCACCATTTTGAGCATCTAGATAATACCAAGTTGAACCTTCTTGATACCAGCCTGTTGCCATGGTTCCTGATGAACGTAGGTAGTACCAATATCCATTGATAGACACCCAACCTGTTTTCATATCACCGTTTTGAGCATCTAGGTAATACCAAGTTGAACCTTCTTGATACCAACCTGTCGCCATAGCACCTGATGAACGTAGGTAGTACCATTTGTTACCAAGATATTGCCAACCTGTTTGCATTGCAGCAGTTGTTGGATCGAGATAGTACCAAGTTGAGTTATCATTTATCCAACCTGTACGTCTTTCACCACCATGGTAGTCTTTCCCAGAAGAACCTGTTTTTGCTAGGTAATACCAGTTAGACTGATCATAAAGCCAACCTGTTTTTAAAGAATGGTCTTGGTCAAAGTAATAGTTTGCTAATTTAAGAACTTCTGGGCCTTCAAAGCCTTCACCATGTTTTTTGCCAACATTTAACGAATCCTTAGCCTCTAATTGTTGCCAACCAACAAATTCTTGTAGGATCCCATCTTGATTAAAGTAATACCATTTTGACATTGGCATATATTCTAATCTGATACCATTTGGGTAAGGACCAATGGTACTACCTTCATCTGGCATAGGAATATACTGCCAACCTACTACCATTTCTCCCATATAGTCAAAAAAGTAAGTTTTCCCATCAATCACTCGCCAGGCCGTTTCTTTGATGTCACCCTTCTTGTAGTAGGTTCTACCATTTTCTTGAACAAATTTCCAGCCTTCAGAATTCGAATCATCCGCAAATACTGTACTTGTTGCTAACAGACCAAAGAAGAAGACTGCGAGTCCAACTTGCATCATTTTTTTCAGAAATTTCATTCTTGTTTCCTCCAAAATGATTCTAGCAAAGTTCAAATCATATGTCAACATTTCAACGACTCAAAAAAAGCAGTTACAAAACTGCAACTGCTTTTCTATTCTTGCATGGTATAACCAACACCACGCACGGTTTTAATGTAGCTCTTTTGACCTTTCACGTCAAGTTTGCTACGTAAATAACGGATATAAACATCCACAATATTGGTTTCGGTCGCACTTTCATACTTCCAAACACTTTCCAGCAACTGCTCACGAGTTAAGACCTTCTTGCTTCCCATAAGGGTTGCTAAAAGGTCATATTCACGACGTGTCAGAGCAATCATCTCCTCGCCACGATAGACGGTATGATGTTCTACATCCATACGCAGATTTCGATAGGATGTAGGAACCTTCATTTGACTACAGTGTTGGTCTATAAAATCCCGACCTCGGAAAATTGCTACAATACGAGCCACCAAATCATCAATAATGACTGGCTTGTAGATGTATGAAACAGCGAAACGCTGGATTGTTTCAAGTTGGTCTTGCAATTCTTCTCGATGGTCCACGACCATGATTACCGAAGCTGGCTTGGTCCGACTCAAGTTATCCGCAAAATCCTGGGCTGTCATATCCCCTAGATGAGCATTCAGTAAAATCAAGTCATAGTCAGTCTGAAGAGCCATGGAGAGGGCTTTTTGTCCCTCTTCTACCTGATCAACTCGGTATTGCTCTTTTTGGAGTTCCAGACTTAAAAAATGAGCTAGATTTCTTTCTTTCTCAAGTAATAAAATCCGTTTCCCCATGGCTGACCTACTTATTTTTCGTCATACCAAGAGTAGTGGAATGTTCCTTCTTTGTCTTTACGTTGGTAAGTGTGGGCACCAAAGTAGTCACGTTGCGCTTGGATCAAATTAGCTGGAAGGTCAGCTGAACGGTAGCTATCATAGTAAGTAATAGCTGCTGAGAAGGTTGGCACTGGTACACCAGCTTGAACAGCAAGAGCTACGATATCACGAACTGATTGTTGGTACTTAGCTGTTACATCCAAGAAGTACTCATCCAAAAGAAGGTTAGCAAGATCTGCATCACGGTTGTAAGCATCAGTAATCTTTTGCAAGAAACGAGAACGGATGATACATCCATCGCGCCAGATAGATGCGATATCTGCAAATGGCAAGTTCCAGTTATTTTCTTTAGAAGCTACACGCAATTGCGCAAAACCTTGTGCGTATGAGATGATTTTTGAGAAGTAAAGGGCTTGACGGATTTTTTCAATCAATTCAGCCTTATCGCCTTCAAATTTGAAAGCGGCTGGTTTTGGAAGCACCTTGCTTGCATGAACACGTTCTTCTTTGTAAGTTGAGATGTAACGGGCAAATACTGACTCAGTAATGAGTGACAATGGCACACCAAGGTCAAGAGCTGATTGGCTAGTCCATTTACCTGTTCCCTTGTTTCCTGCAGCATCCAGGATGTAGTCTACGATTGGTCCATCTTGACCTTCATCATCTTTACGTCCAAGGATATCAGCAGTGATTTCGATCAAGTAGCTGTCCAATTCACCCTTGTTCCACTCAGTAAAGATTTCAGCCATGTCTTCTGCAGAAAGACCAAGCAAGTGTTGCATAAGATCGTAGCTTTCTGCGATCAATTGCATATCACCGTACTCGATACCATTGTGGACCATTTTTACATAGTGACCAGCTCCATCAGGACCGATGTAAGTTACACATGGTTTACCATCTTCTGGAGCTTTAGCAGAGATTTCTTCAAGAACATCTGCTACCAAGTCATAAGCTTCTTTTTGTCCGCCAGGCATGATAGATGGTCCTTCAAGGGCACCTTTTTCACCACCAGAAACACCTGTACCGATAAAGTTGATACCTGAGTTCGCCAATTCTTCATTACGACGAATAGTATCTTTATAGAAAGTATTTCCTCCATCGATCAAGATATCACCTTTATCCAAGTGTGGAAGAAGGGCTTGAATGGTCGCATCTGTACCAGGTCCTGCTTGAACCATAAGCATGATACGACGTGGTTTTTCAATTGAGTTTACGAAGCTTTCGATATCATAGCTTGGCACGAAGTTTTTATCAGGGTGGCAAGCAATCACATCTTCAGTTTTTTCTTTACTACGGTTATAAATAGCAACTGTATAACCACGAGATTCAATATTAAGGGCAAGGTTACGACCCATTACGGCCATACCAACAACACCAAAGTTAGCTTTTGTCATGTGACACTCCTCTTGTTTAATATGTTTTATTTTATCATGTTTATCTGTGAAAAGAAAGAATTTTGTAACAATTTGACTAGTAGTCTAAATCATCCGCATGTCCAGAACCATTCCCTACAAAGTAACCTGTCTTACAATTAAGGGTAAAGAGATAGGTACCGTCTGGTTTATAAAGATTATAGTAGCCATTACCATTAACAATATTCACAGGTTCCAAAATATATTGGTTGCCTGTAATGTAGCCACGCGCACGCGAAGTCTCAAGAATGCGTTCAAGGACACCATCTGCAAAAGTCCAAGCAGGATCACTACTATCACTTACAGCTGCTTGATTGTACGGTACTCGACTGACACTTCTTTGTAGGTTCACACCATTGCTTGCTAGTCCACTATTTAGGATATTACTTGCTGAGGCTGTTTCACCCGCTGAAGTTGATGCATTAGCAGAGCTGCTAGCATTGCTTTCAGTTGCAGAACTTGACTCTGCTTGGCTTGATGAACTTGACTGACTACTGCTTGAGCTTGTAGAACTTGAAAGTTGACTCTTACCGAGACTAATAGCCTTATCTAGCAGTTTATCAATTTCAGTATTCCCAGTCTTAACTTCGGTAAATTTAGCATCTGCCTTTACTTTAGCATTGGTATTTAGAACACCATCTGTAATAGCTGGTGTTTCAAATTGAGCATTAACATCTTGTACCGCTTTGATTTGTGTTTCAAGACTATCGTATTTTGATTTGGCAAGAGTATGCTCACTAGCTCCCTCAAGTTTATCTAAAAGCTCTTTGAGCTGACTCAGCTGACTAAACTGACTATTTTTTAGGGCAGTTTTATTCTCATCAGTATAAAAAGTATCATAGAGACTGTTAAATTGATTGAGAATTGCTTGATTACTTACCAAACCTGCATCAGATGACTGAGACTGAATTTCTTGGGAAGAACGCGTAATTTGACGATAAACGTAGTAGCTACCCCCAATAATCAAGACAATAATCGCTAAAAGAGCTGACAAGATGACCCACAGTTTTTTGTTTTGTGGCTCATCTTCTGCTTGAGCAGAGCGAGATAAGGATTGATGTTCCTCTTGCAAAGCTTCTTCATCCTCTGCAACAAGGGGCTCAGTTACAGGTTCCACTAGATTTTTATCCATAACCAAGGTTTCTTCAAGGGGTGGAAGGAGAAATTCTTCCATTGCTACTCCCTCTTCTTCAGCAACAATCTCTAAGTCAGGGACTTCTTCTACTGGTTCAACCTCTTCATCAATTGTTTCTTTGGCGTCTTGAAGCAAATCATCTAGACTTCGAAGTTCCTCTTTCTTCGCCTGAATGTTTGTAAATTTATCAGCTTCGATTTCTTCACGGTGTTGTTTAATGTATTTGTCCAAAATCGTATCATCAGGAGTTACTCCCGCTTCGATTTCTTCATTTTTTCGAATAACTTGTCCAACTGTCAGATCCTTAGCTTCCTCAAAATCAAACTGAGGTTCCTTAGATGTTTTCTCAGGTTCTAACAACTCTTCTTTTTTATCCTTTGGATCCATGGCAACTCCTTTCTAATCTGTCAAATTTCTTTTGACACGTTGACCAAAATATTGATATAAATCAACTTTCAAAGTACCATTGTAGAGTTTTCGTTTTTTGTCCGCCTGACCACCATATTTGCTTTCAAAGGCTTCGTCACTAGTCAGGATAAACTTACTCCACGTCTTGAGAGGCTCAAAAACCTCACCCATTTCAGCATAAAGTTTAGTTACTCCCGCATCATCTGATAGACGTTCACCATAAGGCGGGTTAGAGATAATCACCCCATTGATCTTATCGGAACGTAAATCCTGCACGCGCATCTGCTTAAAGAGAATATCTCCAGATACTCCTGCTGCCTGGGCATTGGCCTTGGCAATTTCTACCATACGACCATCGATATCACATCCCATAATATCCAGTTCAATCTCTCGATCTATCTGCTTACTAGCCTCCGTTCTGACTTCTTGAATCAAGCGGTCACTGACCCAGTTCCATTCTTCAAAGGCAAAGGAACGACGTAAACCAGGCGCCATCTTGCGCGCAATCATAGCCGCCTCGATACAGAAAGTTCCCGAACCACAAGTTGGATCAATCAAAGGCTTATCAGGGTACCAGTTAGAAAGTTGCAAAATCGCAGCTGCCATATTTTCTTTGATCGGAGCTCCACCTTTTTCAGTACGGTAACCACGTTTAAAGAGACTTGACCCAGTTGTATCAATCATAACAGTCGCTATATCTTTCAAAATGGAAACTTCAATCTTGAACTCTGGACCATTCTCCATCAGGGGAACACCTTCTGGTCGTGCATAGTGTTTTTGTAGTTTCTTAACAACTGCCTTTTTAGAAATTGCCTGCACACTTGGCTCATTGTGTAATTTTGACTTGACACACTTAGCCTTGGCAATTGGGAAACGGGCCCCAAGTGGGAGATAGTTCTCCCAATCTAGAGCAAAAACACCTTGGAAGAGTTCTTCAAATGTTTTTGCAGGAAAAGTTCCCACAACAATTTTGATTCTATCTGCAGCTCTTAGCCACAGGTTAGTTTGGATAATCGCTTTAACATCACCTTGAAAACGAACACGCCCATTTTCAACCTGACAATCATAACCCAAATCTCTTACTTCACGTCCAACTACAGCTTCTAAACCCGCCGCAGCAGTCGCAATTAAATTAAATGTTGTTTTCATTTCAGTCTTTTATAGACCTTTCTTTATTCACTTTAAAAAATGAGGTTGAGAATATATCTCAGCCCCAACCTATATGCAATTTTCTATAAGCCATGTTTTGTTCCAGAAGTGACTAGGACCACTTCCTTCGATAATCATCTGTCTACCACTAGCAGCTCTAGCTGATAGCAGTCAGAGTACTACGTTCGTTTCCGCGCACTCCATGCCCCGACCAAAATTTGGGTTGCTAGCTTGAGGGGTTTACCGCGTTCCACTCTCTCCGTTTCCAGAGAGACTCCGTCACTGTGGCACTTTCAAGCCTACTCTGACCTATCAAAAGACTTAGCCATTTCAACTGCCGTAACGATTTCTCGTCCCTAGGCTTATGGTTTCGCCTAGCACAAACACTACAGGCATCACAGCCTGTGCTAGCATGGACTTTCCTCATGAAAAGAAATTCTCTTCACGCGATTATCCAAAAATTGCACAACAAAATCATTCTTAGAAATCAGAATTATCCAAGATTTGTTTGCCAAATACTTCTTTTTCAAGACGATTCAAACGTTTCAAAATATCAAAGTTTGTCATAGAAGTCGTACTTCCATGATCTGCTGATTCAGAAGTTGCTGGTGCCACTTGAGGTTTTTTCGCCAATTCTTCTTTGAGCTCCGCGATTTCTGAACGCAATGATTTTACTAATGCTGCATAAGTTTCATAATCCTTGATGACATCATCCAAGAATTCATCAACCTCTGCTTTACTATATCCACGTACTTCTCTTCCAAAATCCTGCTCAAAAATATCTTTTGCTGTAAAAATAATACTTGCCATGTCTCTCTCCATTCTCAGTTGCTAGTATTATTATATAAAAAAAGGCAAACAAAAAGCAAGGTCAAAGGCTCAATTTTCGGAAAAATTTTCAGCTACTTCGTTTAATTCCTCAAATGTTAATCTTTTTGTAATATAGTTGTCTTTCTTTTTCATCAGTTCGTAAAAATACTTCAGTTTTGTTTCATTTTCTTCATCATAAAAAAGATAGGCTCCATCTGTATTTTCAAGTAAGAAAAGTTGATAGTCTCGTAATTGACCCTTGTGTTCATAGTTTGGATAGGCGTACTTAACAAAATCAACTTGTTTAAATTCACTCAGTTTGACCTGATTCCCCTCATTCCAGTTTTCCCCATGAGTTTCGAAATCAAAGATAGTCGCAAGTTGGAAACCAAAGTCACCTTTCATATCTCTGGCTATCTCTAAAACCCAGTGTTCAAATCCCAGAGTTCCCGTAAATACCAACCATTTCAACCCTTCGTCTGCCATTTTTTCCAAATCTCTACGAATAGCTTTTTTAATAATTTTTAAACGAATATCTTTGTCATTAAACAATCCTAAATCAAAGCTAGAATAGCCTAAAACCAAGGCTGTATGCATTTTTTCACCCTTTCTGTGCACTTTTATGGTATAATAGAGTGATGTTATTGTACCAATAAGGAGAATTATGGTCAACTATCCTCATAAACTTTCATCGAAAAAAAAACAAGAAGTCACCTCACAAATTAAAAATTTCGCAAATCGTGGGATGACCTTTGAAAAGATGATCAATGCTACAAACGATTATTATCTGACACACGGTTTAGCTGTTATCCATAAGAAACCAACTCCTGTTCAGATTGTCCGCGTAGACTATCCTCAGCGTAGTCGTGCTAAGATTGTTGAAGCTTATTTTAGACAAGCATCGACTACCGATTATTCTGGAGTTTATGAAGGGTTTTACATCGATTTCGAAGCTAAGGAAACTAAGCAAAAACATGCCATTCCGATGAAGAACTTCCATCCTCATCAGATTCGGCATATGGAACAAGTCCTTGAACAAAAAGGAATTTGCTTTATCCTTCTTCATTTTTCTTCTTATCAAGAAACGTATTTATTGCCGGCACTTGACCTCATCCGTTTTTATCATCAGGATATGGGGAAAAAGTCAATGCCGCTTGACTATATCAAAGAATTCGGTTATGTGATTGAGCAGTCTGCTTTTCCACAAATTCCTTACCTTGATACAGTCAAACAACATTTACTAGGTGGTAAAACAATATGAACAAACAAACTATCTTGCGCATCGTTAAATACCTCAGCATTGTTATGATTAGCTTATTTATCGTAGCTTTCCTACTTGGCGGTGGTGTATTTCTTTACTATGCAAACAAGGCTCCTGAACTCTCTGAAAGCAAACTTGTTGCAACCACATCAAGTAAAATTTATGATAGCAAAAATGAACTCATCGCAGATTTAGGTGCTGAACGTCGTGTCAATGCTCAAAGTAGTGACATTCCTACTGATCTTGTCAATGCGATTGTCTCTATCGAGGATCATCGCTTCTTTAACCACAGAGGAATTGATAGCATTCGAATAGCAGGAGCTTTCCTACGTAACCTTAGTAGTAATGGTGGTCTTCAAGGGGGATCAACCTTGACCCAGCAGTTGATTAAGCTGACTTATTTCTCAACATCAACAGCTGATCAAACCCTATCCCGTAAAGTTCAAGAGGCTTGGTTGGCTATCCAGCTAGAGCGAACTGCAACTAAGCAAGAAATATTGACCTATTACGTCAATAAGGTCTACATGTCAAATGGTAACTATGGTATGCAGACAGCTGCGGAAAACTATTATGGTAAGGACCTCAAAGACTTGTCCATCCCACAACTTGCACTCTTAGCAGGTATGCCACAGGCTCCAAACCAATACGATCCCTATTCTCATCCTGAAGCAGCCCTTGAAAGACGAAACCTCGTTTTGTCAGAAATGCAAAAACAAGGCTACCTTACAGCCGAGCAATATGAAACAGCCATCAATACTCCAATCACAGATGGACTTCAAAGCCTGAAATCTGTTAATAGCTATCCACAGTACATGGATAACTATCTTAAAGAGGTTATTGACCAAGTGGAGCAAGAGACAGGTTATAATCTATTAACAACAGGTATGGAAGTCTATACAAACGTCGACCAAGAGGTACAAAAACGCCTTTGGGATGTTTACAATACAGACGAATACGTTGACTATCCAGATGATGACCTTCAAGCTGCTTCTACTATCGTTGATGTTACAAATGGTAAAGTCATCGCTCAACTTGGTTCTAGACACCAATCAAGTAATGTTTCATTCGGTATCAACCAAGCCGTCGAAACAAACCGTGACTGGGGTTCTACTATGAAACCAATCACAGACTACGCTCCTGCACTTGAGTACGGAATCTTCGACTCTACTGCAGCAACGATTAATGATGCCCCTTATAACTATCCTGGAACAGACATTCCTGTCTATAACTGGGATAAAGCCTACTTTGGAAATATCACTCTCCAGTACGCAATTCAACAATCTCGTAACGTACCAGCCGTTAAAACACTTGAAAAAGTTGGATTAGACCATGCCAAGACCTTCTTGAATGGTTTAGGAATTGATTACCCATCAATGGTATACGCAAATGCTATCTCAAGTAATACAGTTGAATCTCATAAACAGTACGGAGCAAGCAGTGAAAAAATGGCTGCTGCCTATGCTGCCTTTGCCAACGGTGGTATCTACCACAAACCAATGTATATCAATAAAGTTGTCTTTAGCGATGGCAGTTCAAAAGAGTTTTCAGATCAAGGTACTCGCGCCATGAAGGAAACAACCGCCTACATGATGACAGAAATGATGAAAACCGTATTAACTTACGGAACTGGTCGTGGAGCCTACATGTCATGGCTTCCACAAGCTGGTAAAACTGGTACTTCAAACTATACAGACGATGAAATTGAGAACTACATTAAGAACACTGGGTATGTTGCTCCAGATGAAATGTTCGTAGGATATACTCGTAAGTATTCAATGGCCGTTTGGACTGGTTACTCAAACCGTCTTACTCCAATCGTAGGAGATGGATTTAGAGTCGCTGCAAATATCTACCGCTCAATGATGGGATATCTGTCAGAGGATGATCATCCTGGTGATTGGACAATGCCTGAAGGTTTGTATCGTAACGGAGAATACGTCTTTAAGAACGGTGCTCGTAACAACTGGATTCCACAGTCAACTCAAGCAAGTTCGACAACAGAGAGCTCAAGTTCAAGTACAACTTCAACAACTGAAAGTCCAAGCTCTTCGAATGATAATACGAATGGCGCTACCAATCCAAATGCCTCAGTACCAAACACAACTACAAATAGTCAACAACAAAATCAAGCCCCACAAAATACACAAGGGCAACAATAAAATATAAAAAACTGAGGATTTATTCTCAGTTTTTTGTATGCAATTTTTTATAGTGGAATCTTAATTTTTATAAAGCCAAACTTTTTAAAATAGGAAGCGAAATAACTTAACAGATTAAAAACTGTCAAAGTTATGTCAATCGCAACCTTATCCCCAACACAAATCAAATAGTCGGGAAAGCTGTTTAAAATTATAGATAAAAGATATCTTACTTTTATGTAATACTAAAGCGTGACTTAGAAAGTCTAATCTACTACTTCAATGCAGGGATTAAACCAATAATCAACATGCTAAACTAAAGTCTCAGGAAGGGTATCAAAAGGCCAGACTTTTGTCCGGCCTCTTTTTCTTATTTTACATGTTTTGCAAGATCTTCTTGCGCTTTTTTATTAGATTCTTCTTTTTCTTTCTTCCATTTATCTTGAGCTTTTTGATATTCATCAGCAGTTACTGGCTTATCTTGAAGGTCAAGGTATTTGTACAAGAGTGCTTCACTTGTTCCCTTGTTACCTGAGTAAGCAAATGGAAGTGTGAATGGCACCATCTTAGACAACATTGGACGTCCAGTTTTAGAAGTTGTTGGAATAATCAATGCACTATCTGTCAACCAAGCTTGGGCAGCAGCATATTTATCATAACGTTTTGAAACGTCAGTGTCTTCATTGCCAGCTTCAACAACCATCTTTTCGTAATCTTCCAAACCAACTTGTTTGGCAGCAGCGTTATTTGTGCCTGAATCAAATCCTAGGTAAGTCTTAGTATTTTCACCTACTGATGGTTTGATGATATCAAGGTAAGTAGATGGGTCGATGTAGTCCGGAGACCAACCAACGTTATCTGAAAGGTCCCAATCTTCACCGGCAGCTGTTTCAGCAAAGTAGGTAACATTTAAGACTTCATCTTTTTGAAGTTGTTGGATATCAATAACAACATTGTCAGTTCCTAATGTTGCTTCAAGCGATTGTTTCAATGATTGAACACGTTGAACTTTTGTAGTATTGGTTTGGTCAACTGGCATATCCAAGTGGATTGGGAATTGAACACCCTCCGCTTGGAGAGCTGTCTTAGCCTTAGCAAACTCTGCTTTTGCTTTTTCAGGATTGTAAAGACCGTCTTGAGCGTCTTCTAGATTAACATCTTTCCACTCATCACCATAGGTCACTAATTTTTCCTTAACTAAGTCACCAAAGTTTTTACCATCTGCTTGAACAAATGTTGGTGGTACGAACAAGTTACGAAGGAGTTTGCTTGCTCCACTTGCTCCATTAACTTGAGAAGCATAAGCTGTTCTATCAAAACCAAAGGCGATGGCTTGACGGAAGTCTTTGTTAAGAAGAGCTTTCTTAGTTGAAGTCTTTTGCTCGTCTGTAGTCTTAGAAGTATATTTGTAAGACTGACGGTCAATATTCGTACCGACTAAGAAAGTTGTAGAATCTTGTGTTGTATAAACGATGTTATCCTTAAACTCTTTTTCAAGTTCAGAGTAGCTTCCACTTGTTGGGAAGAGAAGGGCCATTGAGAAACCACCATCTTTAAAGGTTTCTGCAAGTTTGTTATTGTCTTGACCATCCCAGAATGAAAGTTTTACTTTATCAATATGAACATTGTCCTTATCCCAGTAGTTTGGATTCTTTTCAAATTCTACTGAAGATTTTGCTACCAATGATTTCAACAAGAAAGGACCGTTGTAAAGAATACTGCTTGGATCTGTTGCTTTAGCAAAGTCACTTCCTTTAGAAGTAAGGAATTCTTCATTGACTGGTGCAAGAATTCCCATGGTTGTCTTAGAGTTCCAGAAGCTTTCTGGTTTGTTCAAAGTGTATTGAACTGTTTGATCATCTACAGCCTTGATTCCAACTTCTGAGAAATCTTTAACTTCACCTTTTACATAAGCATCCAAACCTTTAATAGATTCTTGAACAAGATAAAGGGCTTCTGACTTATTGTCAGCAGCATACTTAAGACCTGTTACAAAGTCTTGCGCTTTAACTGGTGCATACTCTTCGCCTTCAGAAGTGTACCACTTAGCATCTTTACGGATTGTGTAAGTGTAAGTCAACCCGTCTTTAGACACTGACCAATCTTCTGCCAAAGATGGCACGAAGTTACCGTAGCGGTCATTCTCCATCAAACCGTCAACGACATTACTTGTGATATTAGCAACCGCAGCCTTACCAGTTGTCAGATAGTTGAGACTATCTGGATCTGTTTCATAAACATAAGAAAAAGTTTTCTCACCCTTTGCACTAGAGCCTGAACCTGAACAAGCTGCCAAAACACCAGACGCTAACAGAGTCACCCCTGCTAGGGCCATTACTTTTGAAAATTTCATAATAAACTCCTTTATGACTTTTTATACATTATAATCCCTTTTCAGCCAAGTGTCAATACAATTTTCAGAATTTTTTAAATTGATTTAAAAATATTGTTATGAGAAATTTTTCTAAAAACCAGCTGAGAAAAAGTTCTTTTATTGACAGTTCTCAAACAAATCTTTATGATATAATGAAAGAAGAAAAACGAAAGGAAATACCATGTCAAAAGAAGTTATTGTTGAAAGTTTTGAACTTGATCACACCATTGTCAAAGCACCTTATGTCCGTTTAATTGGGGAAGAAACAGGTCCTAAGGGAGATATCATTTCTAACTTTGATATTCGCTTGGTTCAACCAAATGAAGACTCTATCCCTACTGCTGGTCTTCATACGATAGAGCACCTCTTGGCCAAACTCATCCGTACTCGCATTGACGGGATGATTGATTGTTCACCATTTGGGTGTCGTACAGGTTTCCATATGATTATGTGGGGACGTCATACTAGCGCAGAAATCGCTGCTGTCATCAAGGATTCACTGAAGGAAATCGCTGAGACTACAACTTGGGAGGATGTCCCAGGAACTACCATTGAATCTTGTGGTAACTACAAGGATCATAGCCTATTTTCAGCTAAGGAATGGGCAAAATTGATTCTTGAACAAGGAATCTCAGATGATGCCTTTGAACGTCATGTCATTTAACATAAAAGAACCAGTTTTTTCAACTGGTTCCTTTTTTTATTCTCAAAACCTTGATTTAAGCTTTTTCACGAATGACCAAGACACCATCTTCCATATCGGCTTCAAGGTGTTTAGAATCCAAATTATCTAAGTGGAAGTCTGTTACTTTGTCACGAATTTGTTGTTCAACTACACGACGGAGAGGACGAACACCCATGACTTCATCGTAACCTTCCTCAGTCATGTATTCTTTGGCTGATTCGCTCACTGCCAAATCGATCTCTTTCTTGGCAAGTGTCTTATTGACATCAACCAACATCAAATCAACAATCTTAGAAAGGTCTTCCTTGCTCAAATGTGAGAATTCGATAACAGCATTGAAACGGTTGAGGAACTCTGGACGGAAGTATGGTTTCAAACGATCCATGAGCTCTGGTTTGTCCGCATCTTCTGTCAAGTTAGCTTCATAACCAAAGCCTGCATTTGAAGTTGCGATAATCACCGTATTCTTGAAGTTTACCGTGTTACCTTGACCGTCTGTCAAACGACCATCATCCAATACTTGGAGAAGAAGAGTAATCACTTGAGGATCTGCCTTTTCAATCTCGTCAAGAAGGACAATTGAGTATGGATTACGACGAACACGCTCAGTCAAGGTATTGTTGTTGTCATCGTAACCAACATAACCTGCAGTAGTACCAATCAATTTAGAAACGGCTGTACGATCGCTGTATTCTGACATATCCAAACGGATGATAGCATCCTTAGTTCCGAACATATCAAGAGCCAATTGTTTAGCCAACTCAGTCTTACCAACACCAGTAGGTCCTACAAAGAGGAAGCTACCGATAGGACGGTTTCCTTCGTCAAAGCCTGCACGATTCCGACGGATTGCACGTGCCACTGCTTCAACAGCCTTATCTTGACCGATAACCTTAGTTTGCAAACGGTGACCCATATCTTTCAAACGTTCGATATCAGTTGCACCCATTTGTGACACTGGAATACCAGTCATACGTTCTACAGATTCAGCCACATCGTTGATTGTTGCTGTTACCTTATGGTCTTCAGTATGGTTAGCAATTTGCTTTTCAAGCTCTTCGATACGGACTTTTGCATTTAGAGCTGCTTCGTAATCTTCTTTAGCCGCAGCTTCTTCTTGTTTAGTTTTTTCCGCTTGAATCTCGTGCTCAACTGCATGTACATCTGTCACTGGGTGTTGTGCTGCCAAGTGAGCAGCTGTCACATCCACAAGATCAATAGCCTTATCTGGCAAGCTACGTTGTGGAATATATTGAACAGAGTAATCAACGGCAGCTTTCAAGACTTCATCTGGCAAAATAACATTGTGGTGTTGTTGATAAAGATCTCGAATACCTTGAAGAATCTTGAAGGTATCCTCAGCAGATGGAGCATTGACTTTTACTTCGTTGAAACGACGAGCAAGAGCAGCATTTTTCAAAATAGTGTTGCGATATTCATCTTGAGTTGTTGCACCAATCACTGTCAATTCACCACGTGAAAGAGCAGGCTTCAAGATATCTGCAAGACCTTTAGATCCTTGACCATCCCCTGTGCTACCAGCACCAAGGATTTGATGAATTTCGTCGAAGAAAAGGATAATATTTCCAGCTTCTTTAACTTCTTTTACCAAGTTTTGAATGTTTTCTTCAAAGCTACCACGGTATTGAGTACCTGCTTCAAGTCCAGAAATATCAATAGAAATGATTTCTTTGTTCTTGATTGCTGCTGGAACGTCACCATTCACAATAGCTTGAGCCAATCCTTCAACTACTGCCGTTTTACCAACACCAGCATCCCCGACAAGAACTGGGTTATTCTTTGTACGACGAGAAAGGATTTCAGATGTTTCTTGAATTTCCTTGTTACGTCCAATAACTGGATCTAACTTACCTTCACGGGCTTCAGCAGTTAAGTTACGTCCAAGTTTAGCAAGAATACCGTCTTGTTTCATGGCTTTACCTTGAACATACTGAGCTTGTTCACTTCCTTCACTTGGCAGTTGACCAGTTTGACGGTAAATAGCGAATTCTTCAGGTGTTACTTCACGGCCGTTAATCAAGTAACGACGATTTTCTGAACTGTATCCACGCATACCGCCCATCAATTGGTTAAATAAATCATCCATGTTGTTAAAGTTATTAAAGTTGTTATTCATATTTCATACCTCGTTTGTTTTCAAATTTACTTAGTCAAAACAATTTGACTTTCTCTGACCTTTGTTTTAAAAAATTTAGACTAGCTATTTGCTACTCTACGTATAATTTCAGGTTTTTCTTTATCCAATACAGGTTTTGTAATTGGACTTCTAAAAATACTAATGTTCATCATAGGTTGTACCTCTTTTCTAGGTTTTACCCATACTTTGATCTTAAGATAGTATATACAATCATCTTAAAATCAAGGTTTTCTAAGGACTTTCCTTATCCTTATGTTCTTAGTATATCACTTTGGTCAGTTTTAGTCAAGAAGTTTGACCAAGTTTGACTATTTTTTAATATTTTTTTTTACAAAAAAACGGCTCTATAATATTTGTAGTGGGTAAATCCCCTATGGATATTATGGAGCCTATTTTTGTGTAGAAAAAAAGTCCCATATGACCTATAATGAAAAGCGACTAAACAACTCATTAGAAAGATTCATATGGAACAATTACATTTTATCACAAAACTGCTTGATATCAAAGACACAAATATCAAGATTCTAGATATCATCAATAGGGATACACACCAGGAAATTGTCGCTAAACTGGACTATGACGCCCCGTCTTGCCCTGAGTGCGGATGTCAAATGAAGAAATATGATTTTCAAAAACCGTCGAAAATTCCTTACCTCGAAACGACTGGTATGCCTACCAGAATTCTTCTTAAAAAGCGTCGTTTTAAGTGCTATCATTGCTCTAAATTGATGGTCGCTGAGACTTCTATCGTCAAAAAGAATCATCAAATTCCTCGCATCATCAATCAAAAGATTGCTCAAAAGTTGATTGAAAAGACTTCTATGACTGATATTGCACATCAGCTATCCATTTCAACTTCAACTGTCATTCGTAAGCTCAATGACTTTCACTTTAAGCATGATTTTTCTCGTCTTCCAGAGATTATGTCTTGGGACGAGTATGCCTTTACCAAGGGAAAGATGAGTTTTATCGCACAAGATTTTGATCAGCTCAATATCATTACTGTTCTTGAGGGAAGAACACAAGCTATCATCCGCAATCACTTTCTTCGCTACGATAGAGCAGTCCGATGTCGAGTGAAAATCATTACTATGGATATGTTTAGCCCTTACTATGACTTAGCTAGACAACTTTTTCCGTGTGCTAAAATCGTTTTGGATCGTTTTCACATTGTTCAACATCTTAGCCGAGCTATGAGTCGGGTTCGTGTCCAAATTATGAACCAATTCGATAGAAAATCTCATGAATACAAGGCCATCAAACGTTACTGGAAGCTCATTCAACAGGATAGTCGTAAACTCAGCGATAAACGATTTTATCGTCCTACTTTTCGTATGCACTTAACGAATAAAGAGATTCTAGACAAGCTTTTGAGCTATTCAGAAGACTTGAAACACCACTACAATGTCTATCAGCTCTTGCTTTTTCACTTTCAGAATAAGGAGTCAGACAAATTTTTTGGACTTATTGAGGACAATCTAAAGAAGGTTTATCCTCTTTTTCAGACTGTCTTTAAGACATTTCTCAAGGACAAAGAGAAAATTGTCAACGCCCTTCAATTACCCTATTCCAACGGTAAGTTGGAAGCGACTAATAATCTCATTAAACTCATCAAACGAAATGCCTTTGGATTTCGGAACTTTGATAACTTTAAGAAACGAATTTTCATCGCTCTGAATATAAAAATGGAGAGGACAACGATTGTCCTCTCCAGATGTTAGCTTTTATTCAACCCACTACAGTTGACAGAGAGCCAAAAAAACCAGTCAAAATGACTGGTTTTTATTTACTATTTATGAATCTTAGCTCAATGCATCATCCATTGAAAGAACTTCGTGGAAGACACGTTGTGTCAATTCAGTTTTTTGTTCTGGAGTGAGGTACTTAGTATTTACACAGTATCCTGATATACGTACGATTACGTCTTCACCTGACATGATCTTTTCGTAAACATCGTTCAAGTCCATAACGTTCAAGTTAACGTGTTGTCCACCATTTTCGAAGTAACCATCAAGAATTGTTACCAAGTTATCAACTTGTTCGTCACGAGTTTTACCAAGAGCACGAGGTGAAACTTGAGTTGTCAATGAGATACCATCAGCTGCGTAACCAAAGTCAAGGCTAGCAAGTGAGTTCAAGTTTTGCAACCATCCACCTTTAGCTTTGTTAGATGGGTTAGCACCTGGTGAGAAGAATTCAAGTTTAGACAAGTTCACTGAACCATCTTCGTTGAGGTATACACCTTTGTGGACTGGTGAGTTACCAGTTTGTTTAGAGTAAGCAACGTTAGATGTGATTGTCAAAAGTGAAACTGTAGCTTCTGCGTTCTTGTATAGTTTGTGGCTACGTAGACGAGTTGTGTAAGCTTCGATCAACCATTCTGCCAATTCGTTTGAACGTGGGTCATCTTCACCCCAACGTGGGTATTCACCGATTGTTTCGTAATCGTAGATGTAGCCATTTTCGTCACGGATTGGTTTAACTGTAGCGTATTTGATAGCTGACAATGTGTCAACAGTGTTAGCGAATCCACAGATACCGAATCCCATGTTAGCACGTTGTTTAGTTGGCAAGAAGGCCATTTGAACAGCTTCGTAGTTGTACTTGTCAGTCATGTAGTGGATGATGTTCAAAGCATCTACGTAAGTGTCAGTCAACCAGTCAAGAGATTTTTCAAAGTTAGCTTTAACTGATTCGAATTCAAGAACTTCATCACGGATTGGTTCGATGTCAAATACTTTGTAGTCTTTATGAACATCATCGTAACCACCGTTCAAACCAGTAAGAAGAGCTTTAAGAACGTTAACGCGAGCACCGAAGTACTGGATGTTGTGACGTTGTTCTTCGTTTTCTGGGTCAAGTGGAGATACACAACATGAGATACAGCTCATTTCACCATATCCATCTTTAGCCATTGTTGTAACACCTTCGTATTGGATTGAAGAGTGTTTGTGGCTCATGTGCATACAGTAGCGACGGAAGTTGTATGGCAATTTGTCAGTCCAAAGAACTGTCAAGTTTGGTTCTGGAGAGTTACCGATGTTGTCAAGAGTGTTCAAGAAACGGTAGTCCATCTTAGTAACACGGTGACGACCGTCGTTACCCATACCAGCCATTGAAGTTGTGATGAAGGTTGGGTCACCTGAGTACAATTGGTCGTAAGCTTTTGTACGAGCAAATTTAACTGTACGAAGTTTCATAACGAAATCATCAACAAATTCTTGGATTTCTGATTCAGTAAATGTACCACGAGCAAGGTCACGTTCTGCAAAGATATCCAATACGATTGGCACACGTCCAAGAGATGTAGCCGCACCGTTGATAACACGGCAGACAGCCATAAAGGCAATGTTTACCCATTGGATAGCTTCTTTAACGTTCATCGCTGGTTTACGAACATCAACTCCGTAAAGGTCACCTAAGCGTACAACTTGTTGCAATGCTTGATATTGAAGGTTGATTTCTTCACGAAGACGGATTGTTTCTTCATCGATTTCTTCGATTGAGTTCCAGTCGTTAACTTTTTCTTGCATCAAGTAGTCTGCACCGTAAAGAGCAAGACGTGCATAAACACCGATGATACGTCCACGTGAGTATGCATCTGGAAGACCAGTTACAGTGTGAGCGTGACGAGCACGACGAATGTTTGAAGTGTAAGCACGGAAGATACCATCGTTAACAGTTGTTACGTATTTAGTGAAAATTTCGTGAACAGCTGGATCTGGTTCGTATCCATTTTCTTTCAAAGTAGTTTCAGCCATACGGATACCACCTTTTGGCATGAAGTTCAATTTGAAGAGTTCATCGTTTTGGATACCATAAATCAATTCGTTTTCTTTGTCGATAAATCCAGCAGGAATATCAGCAATAGAAGTTGGACGAGTGTCCATTGGGAAACGAGTTTCTTCGTAGTGTGCTTTAGTTTCTTCTACGATTTTTTTGATGTGAAGTGAACGTTCTGTTGGTCCTGCAAGGAAGCTTTCGTCTCCATCGTAAGGTGTGTAGTTAGCTTGTACAAAGCGTGATACACTTGCTTTTTCTTTCCAGTCAACACCTTTAAAGCCTTCCCAGGCTTTGTCAAAAATATCCTGTGCTTCAACAACTGTCTTAACAACCATGTTAATTCCTCTTTTTTCTTTCTAGTAACAGTCATCTGTTACATTCATGTATTCAGTATAACACACAGTAAACGATTTCAACAACTAAAAACTCACTTTTTTAACACTTTCTTTTCTAATACAGTCCGAAATATGTCACAAACTGTATTATATTTTTGAAAGAGGTTATTTTGATTTTCATTTTTTCAGAAAAAGAGTATAATAAAATTAAACAAACTGGCACTGAGAGGTTTCTCCATGTTGATTTTTCCACTAATGAATGATTTATCTCGTAAAATCATCCATATTGACATGGATGCCTTTTTTGCTGCTGTTGAAATTCGAGACAATCCCAAACTTAAAGGGAAGCCAGTTGTGATTGGTAGTGACCCTAGAAAAACTGGTGGTCGCGGTGTTGTTTCTACCTGTAGCTATGAAGCACGAGCATTTGGCATCCACTCAGCCATGAGTTCTAAAGAAGCCTATGAACGTTGCCCTCAAGCAGTTTTCATTTCTGGAAACTACGAAAAATATACTGCTGTCGGTCAACAGATTCGAGCTATTTTCAAACGTTATACGGATAATATCGAGCCTATGAGTATCGATGAAGCTTTTCTAGACGTGACTGAAAACAAACTCGGTATCAAGTCCGCTGTTAAAATCGCTCGACTAATTCAACAAGATATTTGGAATGAACTTCATTTGACCGCTTCTGCTGGTGTGTCTTATAATAAATTCTTAGCTAAAATAGCCAGCGATTACCAAAAACCTCGAGGTCTGACAGTTATTCTCCCTGATGAAGCTGAAGATTTTCTCAAACAAATGGATATCGCTAAATTCCACGGTGTAGGTAAGAAAACAGTTGAGAAATTGCATCAAATGGGCGTATTCACAGGAGCTGACCTTTTAAAAATTTCTGAAATTAGTCTCATTGACCGTTTTGGTAGACTCGGTTTTGACCTGTATCGCAAGGCTCGTGGCATTGATAATTCTCCCGTCAAATCCAATCGCATTCGTAAGTCTATCGGAAAAGAAAAAACTTATAGTAAAATTCTCAATCTAGAAGAGGATATCAAAAAAGAGCTAACCCTCCTTTCGGAAAGAGTTGCCCTTAGTCTTCAAAAACATGAAAAATCTGGAAAGATTGTTATTTTAAAAATCCGCTATGCTGACTTTTCTACAATGACTAAGCGGAAAAGCTTATCTCAAAAGATCCAAGATGCTGAAACTATTTCACAAATGGCTATCCAACTTTACGAATCTCTGGCAGATAAAGATAAAGACGTTCGCTTATTGGGTGTCACTGTGACTGGATTTTAAAACCTTGAAGGAATCTTCCCTCAAGGTTTTTTCTTATACAAATAATCGTACAAAGCTATAAAGTAGCAAGACACTACCAAGGACAATACGGTATTTACCAAACATCGTAAAGTCGTGTTTTTTAACATAGCTGGTCAAGAAACGAATGGCAACCATGCTGACTGCAAAAGCTACTACCATGGCTACTAAGAGCAAGAAGAATTGACCAAAACTCAAAACTTCTCCTGCCTTGATGAATTTAAAAATCTTCAAAGCACTGGCTCCAAACATAACTGGAATTCCTAGGTAGAAGGTAAACTCAGTTACTACTGAACGACTAGTTCCATTTAACAAACCACCAACGATAGTCGCACCGGAACGGCTAGTCCCTGGTAAAAGGGCCAAGACTTGGAAAAGTCCGATATAGAGGGCCGTTTTATAAGGCAACTTGTCTAGCTCTGTGACTGTTGGCTCAATTGCTTGCGCTTTGTTGCGTTTTTCAAGATAAATAAAGGCAACCCCATAAACAATCAACATAATGGCTACTGAAACCATATTATGGAAGTGAGTATCAAACCAATCATCAAACTTAAAGACTAGGAGAAGAGGTAAGGTCGCTACAAAAACCTTGGACCATAACTGCCAAGTTTTACGGACTTGCACCTTATCCTTACCAGGTTTGAAGGGATTAAGCTTGTTAAAGTAGATAACCATTACGGCTAGGATCGCACCCAGTTGAATAACTACGTTAAACATAGACATAAAGGCTTCATTTTGATCTTTATACTGGATAAACTCTTCTGCCAAAATCAAGTGACCAGTACTTGAAATCGGCAACCATTCCGTAATTCCTTCAACAATCCCAAAAAAGATAGATTTTAAAATTTCAATAAGATACATAGATAACTCCTTTTTCTATCCTCCATTATATCATACTTTTATAAGCTGTGTTGAGTTTTCTTTAAAAGGCACCGATGCTGCCGCCGCCACCGCCTCCAGAGAATCCACCACCAGAACTTCCACTACTAGAAGATACTGAGTAAGTACTTGCCGTATTTGCGACACTAGCATAATGGCTCATTTGCGCTGTTGAATGATAAAACATGCTATGCCAGCCATAAGCTACATAGAGATTGATATCTGGATTTTCAACTTGGACCTGGTGAACCTTCATCAAATGGCTAACCTTGTCAGCATATCCAAACAAAGTTGCATACACTAATAGACGATTCCAAACAACAATACTTTCCAATTCAGCCTGATCCAGTCGTGCAATCTCACGTAACATATTTTCAAAACTCGTCCAAAGATAATAGACCTCCGCTCCTACTTCATTTAGAACACCATCACGATTATCTAGTCGAATCTTCCAATAATAGAAAGCAGCCAAAACTAAACCTAGTAAGCCAAGTATTGGCAAGGGCAGGTAAAGATAGCCATGAACGTCCAAACTGTACAAGAACAAACCAAATCCGATAAATAGGGGCAAGATAGTCAAGACCCCCATACCTACTTGCAAGGCCTTTTCCCCACCAGTTAAAGGTCGATAGTAATCTGGAAGCTCCCAGAAGGAAACTCGTTTTCTCACCCCTTCTTGCATCTCTTTCAACACTTCTTCGAAAGAAGATTTGAGCTGACGCCCCCTTGATTGAATCCGTTTTTCATCAGTAGCTTTCGCTCCACGATAAAGGCTCTCAGATACCTTATAATCTGCAAACAAATCGGAAACAGCAACGTCTTTTTTACCTGAAAAGGCCAGATTTAGACAGGTCCTCTCAAAGTTTGCCAAGCCATCTTCTTTTACCAACCTTAAAGTAACTGCATCTCCTTCTGAAATAATAGAGACATTACCACGGTCGATTACATCTAGTAAGGTAGCCTGAATAAGCTGGTTGAAGGTGAATTTGCCTGCTCCTTTGATTAGAGGGCTTACTTCCTCCAAGGAGGTCGAGTAAACAGCTTCAGATAAAACCATAGGCTCTAATTCCATCGGCGGTTCATAGAGACGATGATTTTTGGCATATTTGACTGAAGGAGTGGTTTTTCTTCTATAAATAAAATAGAAGCAGATACTCAATAACAAGGAGATGGAAAGTATTGAAGGAAACACCCAAGTAACGAGTTGTTTACTCTGCTCTTTTTCTCTAACAATCGAGTCTTCTATCTTATTAAACTCTTCTAAACGATTCCCTTTTAAGCCCTGATCCATAGCGCTAGCAAAATCGGTTCGAGGCCAGTAGGCATGCAACTCAACTCCGCGCTTAGACGGAAGATTGTCTAAGCGAATAGTATAGTCATGACCACTCTGTTCAATCCTTCCCTCTCTATAAAGTTGACCTGTGTGGAAAAAGAGTTTTTCAGCCCCCTTCTCTCCGCTTACATGAAACTCAAACTTTTCAATAGATTCTGAACTGTCTGTTAAGGGTTGCCAATTTAATTCAGCGATATCATTATACAAGAAAAGAAGGTTTTTCAATTGCCAGGTAAGTTCCACTTCGACCCTGTCCCCTTCCTGACCTGGATTATAGACTTTAACAGTATAACCATTCGTTTCTTCTGTCACTTCGCTAGTAACATCTGTCAGTTCAGCACCATTTTTCGAGGCCTCAACCTTTGGATGAGGATCAATTTCAAACCCGCTAGGCATCTTGCCTGCACGACCAAGTCCCACGATTTGGCCATTAAAATCATCCTCAAACTGGTAAACTATCTTCTGCCTAAATTCCGCTGTATTGTCTGCATGAATATACAGTTCTCCTTTATAGGATGGAATGCTGAAATCCACGGCAAAAACCAATTTTGGAACAATTATCAGACAAGTAAATATAAGTACTATTAACCATCTTTTTTTCATAATATAGCCTCTTTTGACCTTTTTCTCATTATATCATTTTTTTCCAAGTAAGGGTTTACTAGGATTGAAAAACTTGCTAATTTTCGATACAATAGAGAGAAGCAATTTTAGACTAGAAATAGGAGAAATCATGAAAAAATTATGCTTAACTATCCTTGCTAGCCTGGCCCTTACTTTAGGACTAGTTAGCCAGGTCCAAGCCGATGAATATTTACGTATCGGTATGGAGGCAGCCTACGCACCCTTTAACTGGACTCAAGATGACGACAGTAACGGCGCTGTCAAAATCGATGGAACCAACCAATATGCTAATGGTTACGACGTCCAAATAGCTAAAAAGATTGCTAAGGACCTAGGCAAAGAGCCCTTGGTTGTTAAAACCAAGTGGGAAGGACTTGTCCCAGCCCTTACTTCTGGTAAGATTGATATGATCATTGCAGGTATGAGCCCAACTGCTGAACGCAAACAAGAAATTGCATTTTCAAGCAGCTACTATACTAGCGAACCAGTACTTTTGGTCAAAAAGGATTCTGCCTATGCAAACGCCAAATCACTAGAGGACTTTAGCGGAGCAAAAATCACTTCTCAACAAGGTGTTTACCTTTATGATTTGATTTCACAAATCTCAGGCGCTCAGAAGGAAACTGCCATGGGAGATTTCGCCCAAATGCGTCAAGCTCTTGAAGCTGGTGTCATTGATGCCTACGTTTCTGAACGTCCTGAAGCCCTAACTGCCGAATCAGCAAACGCTAAGTTCAAAATGATTCAGCCTGAACCTGGTTTTAAAACTGGTGAAGAAGATACGTCTATCGCTATTGGACTTCGTAAAGATGATGACCGTATCAGCCAAATCAACGCCAGTATTGAAACCATTTCTAAAGATGAACAAGTTGCGCTCATGGATCGTATGATCAAAGAGCAGCCAGCAGAATCTACAACGACAGAAGAAAGCAACAGTAATTTCTTTGGCCAAGTCGCTAAAATTCTGACTGAAAACTGGCAACAACTCTTGCGTGGTGCTGGTATTACCCTTCTCATTTCAATTATCGGTACCATCGTTGGTCTCACTATTGGTCTTGCTATCGGTGTTTTCCGTACTGCACCTCTATCTGAAAACCAATTTATCTTTGGCATCCAAAAACTAATCGGTTGGATTCTCAATATCTATATTGAAATTTTCCGTGGAACACCTATGATTGTACAATCTATGGTTATCTACTATGGAACTGCTCAAGCTTTCGGAATCAATCTAGACCGTACGCTAGCTGCTATCTTTATCGTTTCGATCAACACTGGTGCTTACATGACTGAAATCGTCCGTGGTGGTATCCTAGCTGTTGATAAGGGACAATTTGAAGCAGCAACTGCACTTGGTATGACTCATAACCAGACCATGCGTAAGATTGTTTTGCCTCAAGTTGTTCGAAATATTCTACCAGCAACTGGTAATGAGTTCGTCATCAACATCAAAGATACTTCTGTATTGAACGTTATCTCTGTTGTAGAACTTTACTTCTCAGGAAACACGGTGGCAACACAAACCTACCAGTACTTCCAAACCTTTACCATCATCGCAGTTATCTACTTTGTCCTCACCTTCACAGTAACGCGTATCCTACGCTTCATCGAAAAACGTATGGATATGGATACCTACACGACAGGTGCTAACCAAATGCAAACGGAGGATTTGAAATAATGAGTCAACCAATCCTTGAAATCAAACACCTCAAAAAATCCTACGGGCAAAACGAGGTCCTAAAAGACATCTCTCTTACTATTCATAAAGGAGAAGTGATTTCTATCATCGGTAGTTCCGGTAGTGGTAAATCAACCTTCCTACGTTCTATCAACCTTCTCGAAACACCAACTGAAGGTGAGATCCTTTATCACGGTGAAAACGTACTTGAAAAAGGGTATAACCTCACTCACTATCGTGAAAAACTAGGCATGGTTTTCCAATCCTTTAACCTCTTTGAAAATCTCAATGTTCTTGAAAATACGATTGTTGCACAGACAACCGTTCTCAAACGTGAACGATCAGAAGCAGAGAAAATTGCTAAAGAAAACCTTGAAAAAGTTGGAATGGGAGAGCGCTACTGGCAAGCTAAACCAAAACAACTTTCTGGTGGTCAAAAGCAACGTGTAGCAATTGCTCGCGCGCTTTCTATGAATCCTGATGCCATTCTCTTTGACGAGCCTACTTCAGCCCTTGACCCTGAAATGGTCGGTGAAGTTCTAAAAATCATGCAAGAACTAGCTCAAGAAGGCTTGACAATGATCGTTGTAACCCACGAAATGGAATTTGCTCGTGACGTATCACACCGTGTCATCTTTATGGACAAAGGTGTGATTGCAGAAGAAGGCAAACCTGAAGATTTATTTACAAATCCTAAAGAGGAACGTACAAGAGAATTTTTACAACGCTATTTAGGATAAGATAAAAGCGATTGGATAAACCTCTTAAACCAAGAGTTGTTTTCCTATTCAAACCCCAATCAACATTGAGTCAAAGGCTCATGAACATAAAAATCAAGGTCGGAGTTTTTTATCCCGACCTCTTTTTATATACTTTAAAAATCTCTTTTATCCCTTCTTCTGTTTCCTGAACAAGTATTGCTTGTAGCTATATTCCTAATCTTTTATTTGATTTTCATGAGTGATACTCAATGAAAATCAAAGAGCAAACTAGGAAGCTAACCGCAAGCTGTACTTGAGTACGGTAAGGCGACGCTGACGTGGTTTGAATTTGATTTTCGAAGAGTATTACCTTTGATTTTCATGAGTGAGATTACTCCTCTCCTGTCAATCTAGTTCATCCTAACAAATAGATTTGTTGAGCAGGTCATAGCATAACTATTTCGCCGTTCCATAAATAAAAGCAGACCCTAATTAGAGTCTGCTTGTATCCAAAGATTAATCTTCAAATTTTTCATGATTTTTTTCATAGAAATCAATTAATCCAAGGGCTGTTTCAAAGGAAATATTTTTAACTTTTGCACGTCCTTGAGCTAGAGCAATGATAGACATTTCACGTGCATTCGTTTCTTTAGAAATACGATAACCAGTGATCTTCTTATCACGAACCCAGCTAACAACTGATTCTACTTTTTCAAAGTTAGTCTTAGCCATGTTTTTCTCCTATTTTATTCTTTACGATATTTAATTGTATACGTTTTTATGGCATTTGTCAATAAAAAAACATATATCCAATCAAATAAGACGTTAAGATTTAGTTTACTTGGCTTTTAAAGCCGATAATATATGGGTTCGTATATCTTCAACTCCGTTAGGATTTGCTGGTAAGAAAATTGTATTATTACCTTGTTTTTCTGCAAAATTATTCAATGTATCTAAATACTGGTTAGTTAACAAGATTGACATGATTTGCTCTTCAGTTAATTCAACATTGGCTCCTTTTAACTCTTTAATAGAATCAGCAAGTCCATCAACAATTGCTTTTCGTTGCTCTGCGATCCCCACACCATGTAGGCGATCCTTTTCTGCCTCTGCTTCGGCCGCTGTTACGATCTTAATTTTATCTGCTTCGGCCAATTCTTGTGCTGCTACTCTCTTACGTTGAGCAGCATTGATTTCATTCATCGATTGCTTGACTTCCGCATCCGGCTCTACTTTGGTAATGAGCGTTTTGACGATAATGTACCCATACGTTGACATTTCTTCCGCTACTTGTTTTTGAACTTCTAATGCAATTTCATCCTTTTTCTCAAACAATTCATCCAAGGTTAACTTAGGAACTGATGAGCGCAATGCGTCTTCAATATAAGATTTGATTTGAGCCTCAGGTCTCATTAGTTTATAGTAAGCATCTGTAACATTTTGTTCATTTACTCGGTACTGTGTTGCAACATTCATCGTCACAAATACGTTATCTTGAGTCTTGGTTTCCACAACGATTTCACTTTGCAAGAGACGCAGTTGTACACGAGCTGCAATTTTATCAATCCCAAATGGTGCTCTTAGGTGAATACCACTATTGCTCAACTTTTGATACTTACCAAATCGTTCAATGATAGCAACTGATTGTTGTCGAACAACATAGATTGAGCTCATTAGTATAGCTCCTACAATAAGCATTAGAATAATTAGAACAAGTATAACTTTTAAAACCATGGGAATCTCCCCCTTTCTTCATTTACATTATAGCACTTGTAAATAGGTTAGGCAAATGATATGATAAAAATTTCATAGCATATTAAACAAGCATATTATATAGGGTCTCATTCCCATTTAAGTTAATATAAGACGGGTCGAATTTTTCCATACGGTGAATCAATCCCGCATAATCATGTTTATCAGCCAGCGCAATCCCTATTAGTACTGGACCAGTTCCCTTGCTAGCTCGTTTGATATATTCAAAACGAGTAATATCATCATGAGGTCCTAAGATATCATTTACAAACTCTCGAAGTGCTCCCGGACGTTGTGGGAAATTCACTACAAAGTAATGCTTGATACCATCATAAATCAAGGCACGTTCTTCCATCTCTGGCATACGGTTGATGTCATTATTCCCTCCAGAAATGATACAACAAATGGTCTTGCCCTTAATATAATCGGATAATACTTCTAGAGCTGCAACACTAGCAGCACCCGCAGGTTCTGCTACGATACCTTGTTTAGAATAAAGATCAATTAAGGTCTCAGAAATCAAACCTTCATCCACTCCGATAAGAGTTTCTACATGTTTGCGTGTTGCTTCATAGGTCAACTGTCCTACCTTTTGCACAGCAATTCCATCCGCAAACTTGTCAATTTCTTTAAGTTTAACCGGTCCTCCAGCTTCAAAGGCAGCCTTCATAGAACGAGCACCTTCAGCCTCTACTCCAATGACCTCAATCTGAGGATTTGTTTCTTTAATATAAGTAGAAACACCTGAAATGAGACCTCCGCCTCCAACAGGTACCAAGACAGTATCAAATTTAATAGATTCTTTACGAGCTTCTTCTAAAATTTCATAGGCTACCGTACCCTGACCAGCTTGAACATAGGGATCATCAAAGGGATCAATAAAAGTACGATTTTCAGCTACGGTAAAGTCTTGAGCAGCCTTGGCTGAAGCATCAAAAGTATCCCCTACTAATTTGATCGTAACAAAATCTCCTCCAAAGAAACGAACCTGACCAATTTTCTGTTGAGGTGTCGTAATTGGCATAAAGATTGTTGCAGGAATCTTCATCTCATTACATGTGTAGGCAACTCCTTGAGCGTGATTGCCCGCTGAAGCACACACTACACCACGTTCACGTTCCTCTTTTGTCAATTGGGAAATAGCGTAATAAGCCCCACGAATTTTAAAAGAACGGACACGTTGAGCATTTTCCTTTTTAAGATAAATTTTCGCTCCGTATTTTTCGGATAAATAATGATCGTAGTCAAGTGGCGTATTGGCTACTACACCACTCAAAACCTTGTGGGCTTTCACCACATCTTTTGCACTTAGCATAATCTCCTCCTAGATGAGTTTTCAAGATAAAAAACGAGTTAGGTTCCCCCCAACTCGCCTTCTGTTTATATTCTTAAAAATTAGTTGTAGATCTTGAATGCATCATCGTCGTTTTTACCGACAAATGGCATTGCTTTACGCAATTCTGCACCAACTTTTTCAATTTCAAGGTTAGCTGCTTGTTCACGGTAAGCAGTCAATTTTGGACGTCCAGCTTTGTAGTCATTTACAAAGTCGTTGGCAAATTTACCATTTTGGATGTCCGCAAGAACTGCTTTCATATTTTCTTTGACTTGTTCAGTGATTACACGTGGACCTGAAACATAGTCACCATATTCAGCAGTGTTTGAAATTGATTGACGCATTTTCTTGAATCCACCTTCGTAGATCAAGTCAACGATCAATTTCATTTCGTGAAGAACTTCAAAGTAAGCCAATTCTGGAGCATATCCTGCTTCTGTCAAGACTTCGAAACCAGCTTCGATAAGAGCAGTCAAACCACCACAAAGAACTGCTTGTTCACCAAACAAGTCTTCTTCAGTTTCTTCTTTGTAAGTTGTTTCAAGAAGACCTACACGAGCTGCACCAACACCTTTACACCAGTCCATAGCGATGTCTTTAGCATTTCCTGTTGCATCTTGGTAGACAGCGTAAAGCGCTGGAACACCAAATCCTTCTTCGTAAGTACGACGTACCAAGTGTCCTGGTCCTTTAGGAGCACACATGAAGACATCAACATCTGCAGGAACTTTGATGAATTCGAAGTGGATGTTGAAACCATGTGCAAAACCAACTGCATTTCCAGCTTCCAAGTTTGGTGCAATTTCTGCTTCGTACAATTCTTGTTGGATTTCGTCTGGAGCCAAGATCATGATAACATCAGCCAACTTAGTTGCTTCTGCTACTGTGTATGTATCAAAACCATCTTCTTTTGCTTTGTCAAAAGATTTACCTGGGCGTACACCGATGATCACATCACGACCTGAATCACGCAAGTTTTGAGCGTGAGCATGACCTTGTGAACCATAACCGATAACGGCGATTTTTTTACCGTCAAGTGCTGCTACTTTTACATCTTTTTCGTATTCCATTTGAACTGCCATAGTTTTTTCTCTCTTTTCTATTTTTATTGCCTATTAGGCTAGTTTAACAAATTGAGGTTGGATTTTTAGTCGCGGGTAAATCCAGTTGCACCCGTACGAGCGATATTCTTAATACCATATGGTCGAATCACTCGAATTAAGGCTTCACTCTTTTCTGCATTCCCAGTCATCTGAATGGTAATGGAACTTGGAGCTACATCGACTACTGTTGCACGGAAAGGTTGAATGATAGCCAAAATTTCTGCACGTTTTTCAGCAGGCGCTGAAACCTTTATAAGAATTACTTCTCGTTCTAAGTGGGGCTGATCCGTGATATCACGAATACGAATCACATCAATCTGACGATTAAGTTGTTTGATGATTTGCTCAACTTCATCATGTGAGGCAACATCTATGATAATGGTAATCCGTGATACATTAGGATTTTCCGTTGCGCCAACAGAAATGCTTTCAATATTGACTTGACGTCTCGATAAGACTCCTGTGAAGCGATTGAGAACACCTGAACGGTTTTGAAGTTTGGCTGTTAACATTCTACGCATTAAACTTCACCCCCAACATCTCATGATTACTCTTACCAGCTGGTACCATCGGTAAAACATGTTCTTTACGAGAAATGTCTACTTCAATAAACATTGGTACATCTTCCATGATGACTTCCAAATCCTTCTCAAGAGTTTCAGGATTATCAAACTTATAATTTTTAATCCCGTAGGCTTGAGCCATCAATTGAAAGTCTGGCAAGGTTTCAAATACCGACTCTGAAGTTCGACCATCATAGAAGGCTTCTTGCCACTGGCGGACCATCCCAAGTGAATGATTATTTAGCATGATGACCTTGATTGGAATCTTGTAAATGTTTAAGATTGCTAATTCCTGATTGGTCATCTGGAAACCACCATCACCGACAAAGAGAACAACTTCTTTATCTGGATTGGCAATTTTAGCACCAATAGCTGCAGGAACTCCGAATCCCATGGTTCCTAGACCACCTGACGTAACCAATTGACGCTCGTTTTGGTAAGGATAGTATTGAGCCGTCCACATTTGATGTTGTCCAACGTCTGTTACGACAATGGCGTCACCATTGGTCAACTCACCGATACGTTCAATAACTGCTTGGGGTTGTACAACTCGTTCTTTCTTATCATATGAACGAACACGATTCTTATCTTTGGTAACTTTTTCAATCCACTTTTCAGTATTGTTACGAACAATTGGCTCAGCTAGCAACTGCTGCAAGGCCTTTTTCGCATCACCAACAACTGGAATATCAACTGCGATAATCTTACCAATTTCTGCAGGATCGATATCTATATGCGCTACTTTAGCATTCTTAGCAAAGGTCTTAGGATTTCCTGTCAAACGGTCATCAAAACGACAACCAATAGAAATCATAAAGTCAGCCTCAGTCATGGCAATATTAGCCGCAAAGGAACCGTGCATTCCACCCATTCCCAAAAATAGTGGATGGCTAGTTGCGATTGTTCCCTGTCCCAAAAGACTGGTAACAACAGGAATTTGATAACGCTCTGCAAATTCATTTAACTCTGCTGCAGCCTCAGCGTAACTAATACCACCCCCAGCTAGCAAGACTGGCTTTTTAGCCTTAGACAATTGCTTCAAGATTTTCTTGATTTGCATATCATTTGGCTCAAGTGTTGGCTGATAACTTGGTAAATCTATCTCTGGAGAGTAAATAAAGTCTGTTTCAAGCGCAGAAACATCTTTTGGAAGGTCAATGACGACTGGCCCTGGACGACCTGTAGTCGCAATATGCACAGCTTCCGTAATAATCCGTGGAATATCCGCAGTTTCTCGAACCTGATAATTATACTTAGTGATTGGCATGGTGATACCAACGATATCAGCTTCTTGAAAAGCATCTTTCCCAATTCCAGCACGTGCTACTTGGCCAGTAAAGACTAAAAGGGGAACACTATCGCTCATAGCATCTGCGATCCCTGTAATGGCATTTGTAGCTCCTGGTCCGCTTGTGACGACTGCAACACCCAGTTTTCCTGTTGACTTAGCATAACCTTCAGCTTCGTGAAGACAGCCCTGCTCATGGCGACCTAGAATATGGCGGATTCCCTTAAAATTATAAATAGCATCATATAAAGGAAGTACTGCTCCACCAGGATAACCAAAAATCGTGTCGATTCCTAAGTCGCGAAGTGTTTCCAAAACAAGATCCGATCCCGTCTTAGGTGAGTCTAAAATGATTTTCTCCATCGTTCCCCTTTCTCTTCTCTTAAAAATAGCTTGTTACTA
Organism: Streptococcus infantis; assembly: GCF_047463635.1. Classification (GTDB taxonomy): domain Bacteria; phylum Bacillota; class Bacilli; order Lactobacillales; family Streptococcaceae; genus Streptococcus; species Streptococcus infantis_W. The sequence goes on along the minus strand of NZ_JASHDL010000008.1, from coordinate 47,823 downwards.
TCATACCATTTTTTCAAAAATTTTCAAGAGAAAAGAGCAAATTTTCTGAATTTTCTATCTAGATACTTTACAATATCAAATAGATTAGAAAGTTTATACGTATTTTTATTTTTTGAATAGAAAAAAGGTTGAGACAAACTTGTCTTCAACCTTTCATGTTAAATCATTACTAATTAAAGTGAGTTAACGTCAACCTTGATACCAACACCTTGAGTAGTTGTGATTGTCAAGCTTGTTACGTAAGTTCCTTTAGCAGTAGCTGGTTTAGCTTTTTGGATTGTTTCGTTGAATGCTTTGAAGTTTTCAACCAACTTGTCAGCTTCAAATGAAACTTTACCGATGATCGCTTGTACGATACCTGCACGGTCTGCACGGTAAGTGATTTTACCACCTTTAGACTCTTCAACTGCTTTAGCAACATCCATTGTTACAGTACCAGTTTTAGGGTTTGGCATCAAGTTACGAGGTCCAAGGACACGTCCAAGACGTCCAACAAGGGCCATCATGTCAGGTGTAGCGATAACTACGTCGAAGTCCAACCAACCGTCGTTGATTTTAGCAACAAGGTCATCTTCACCAACGAAGTCTGCACCAGCAGCTTTTGCTTCTTCAGCTTTTGCACCACGTGCAAATACAAGAACGCGAGCTGTTTTACCAGTACCGTTTGGCAATACCATTGCTCCACGGATTTGTTGGTCAGCTTTTTTAACGTCAATGTTCAAGTTGTAAGCAACTTCTACAGTTGCATCAAATTTTGCAAAGTTAGTTTCTTTTGCAAGAGCTACAGCTTCTTCTACGCTGTATGCTTTTGTGCTGTCGATCTTCTCAAGAGCAGCACGAAGTTGTTTGCTTTTTTTAGCCATTTTCTATTCTCCTTGTAAGTGGTTCAATCGATTTTCATCTCCCACGTCACTTCTCGAAATGATGAAGTCTTGCGGGTTATATAGGGATGTTATTGATTAGTCAACAACAGTGAATCCCATAGAACGAGCAGTACCTTCGATCATACGCATTGCAGACTCAATGTTTGCAGCGTTCAAATCTGGCATTTTAGTTTCTGCAATTTCTTGTACTTGTGCACGAGTAACTGTAGCAACCTTAGTTTTGTTAGGTGTACCTGATCCTTTTTCAACACCTGCAGCTTTTTTCAAAAGAACAGCAGCTGGTGGTGTTTTTGTAACGAAAGTAAATGATTTGTCTTCGTATACTGAGATAACAACTGGAATGATCATACCAGCTTGGTCAGCAGTACGAGCGTTGAACTCTTTTGTGAATCCCATGATGTTGATACCAGCTTGACCAAGAGCAGGTCCAACCGGTGGAGCTGGTGTAGCTTTACCAGCAGGGATTTGCAATTTTACAAGTTTTTCGACTTTTTTAGCCATTTTTAAATCCTCCTTTGTGGTTTTGGCGGTAATTTAAAGATTTTTACCTCCCACAAGTATGCTTTACGCATACCCATCTATTATACACTATTTTAAAAAAAATGCAAGAGAAAATTTTATTTTTGATATTTCTTTCTGTTACACTTTTTTGGTGAAATCAATCTTCAGAATCTTCTACCACGATGGAGTGAATTCATTTGCTCAAAGTCAATACAAACCTCACTCCATTTTCAGTAGCGCCTCTTTCCACAAATCCAAGAGACTCAAAACATCTTATAGAGGTACGATTGAAAGTGTAGATTTCTTGAACGTTCAATTGTTTCCAACCCTTTTGACGAGCTAGATCAATCAAAGCCTTCAAAACCTTGCGTCCAAGTCCCTGATGTTGATAAGTCGGATTGCCAATCACAATAGGAAGATTCTCCTGAGATAAGGTTACATCCCCAATTGGAAGCCACTCTCCCTTTTCTCGAAACTCAATCCAGAACAAATCCCCGTATCTTTCTAAATAAGAATACATGGCATTTAATTTTTCTGAACTATAGGGTATTCTAATGCCGTCTACAAGTTCCACCAAATCCACATCTTGATACCAGGCCAAAGCTGCATCATGATGATCCGCTAAAAAATAGGGAACTAGACGCAAGGAATCATCTATCTGAATGATTTTTGTCATCATTTTCTAATCCTAATACTAGCTCCGCTGCTTGATTAAACCCATCACACCAGTTATACCATTTTGCTTCATACTCATCTTGAGGTAAGATATGATTTTTTAAATCCAGAACAGAGCATATCCTTCTTTTCTCACAAGCTTGCGCATAGAGTTGATAGAGTTCATCACCTCCATCTCTATCCCACTCAGCAGAAATCGTATTCTGGCCTATCAATAAAGCCTGATAAGCCCTGTGATGCCCATCTGTAATCAACAAATAATCTCCAAATGCAAGAACGCTAATTGGATCAACATTGATTAATTCTACCGACTGATAAAGCATCTGGATATTTTGTAACTTCTTTTCTGATAAATATAGTTGAGTCGGATGAAGATCTTTTATGTTGACTTCCATTTTTATCTCCTCAAGAAGGGTCAATTCCTACTTCTGCTTTCCTTTGAAGCGCCATTGAAAACGCAGTTTATCGTAGAAAGGAAACTCCATAAACAAAACTCCTAGGCCTACACAAAGGCTGGCAATCACATCTGATGGGTAGTGAACTCCCAGATAAATTCTTGATACCAATACACTGAAGATGTATAAACTTAGCAAGATTTGAACGATTTTTCTCCAGACTGTATTCTTAATCCGTTGGCTCAAAATCACAATCAAAGTTCCAACCATAATCGTTACTGCCAGAGAATGTCCGCTTGGAAAAGAAAAACCTTTTTCTTCTACCAAGTGTAGAATTTCTGGCCGTGGTCTTTGGTAGATATTTTTAAAAGTTACGATTAAGATTCCAGCTAAAGTCAAATTCCCCAGCATGAGATAACTTTCCATCTTCCATTGCTTACGATAAAATATAAAAGCTACAATTAAAACCCAGCTAATAATGACTGGGATATCAATTAAGTGCGTAATTGCCCGAAAAAGAAGCGTTAAGGTCTCAGGTAAATCACCTCTAATGGCAGTCTGAATCGGCTGATCAAAACCGACCAGCATTTCTGGATAAAATTTGACAATATAGCCAATAATCATAAAAAGTAAAAGGGCAAAAGAGCCCTTCATCATAAATGTTTGTTTATCTTTCATAGTATTTTAAAGTTGGTTTCAAAAGGACAAACAACAACCAGAAAGAGATGGCAAAGATAATACCTTCAATCAGATTAAAAGGCAAAACCATAGTCATCAGGTAGTTGCTCAATCCTAAGATTTTCTCAATATTAAAATTAGCAAACTTAGCGTACAAAGGAACAGCATAAACATAGTTTAGAACTAGCATAGCTAGAGTTAAACCAAGCGTACCAGCTAGTGAAGCTAGGACGAAACGCATGGTTGTTCGCTCTTTTTCCCAAATCAAACCAAAAGCAAGTACAAAGACTCCCAAGGCAACAATATTCATCGGTAAACCAATATAGGTACTAACCCCTTGATTGTTCAGAAGGATTTTCAACAAGGACCGAAGGAAAAGCACTCCAAAAGCTGCTGGTAAATCCAAGACTACCAAGCCCACAAGGACCGGTAAAATACTGAACTCAATCCTCAAAAAGGATGCCGCTGGCAAAAGCGGAAAGTCAAAGTACATCAACACAAATGAAAGTGCTGATAGAATTGCAATGGTCGAAAGTCGACGTGTGTTTGTCATAACAGGTTCCTCCAATTTTCTATAAAATCAGAAGAAGTTGGAAAGGATTCCTCTATCTATCCTTTATTTTTATATTCCAAAAGTTCCCCCTCACTCTTTTTTTAGCAAGCAGTTGCAATTTACCTATAAAAAATCAATTAGAATAGACAAAGCCATTCTTTCGTCTTCTCCCATCCAGACTATACTGTCGGTTGTGGAATCTCACCACATCAGCTTGCGCTCGCGGACTTATTTGGCTAAGATATTTTAGATTTATCTAGGCGTCGTAGTCGAAGATAATACTTAAAGTATATCGAGACAAGACAACGATGAGAAAGCTAAAATAGCTAGTCAAATTTACCGCCGGTCGGGAATTTCACCCTGCCCTGAAGACCCCTTTATGATAACAAAAAAAGCTTGCAAGCGCAAGCATTTGATCTAAGTGTTTATTTCAACTTATCTGTTTCGTAAGTGTGAACCAGTTCGAGACCCGCAAAGTTTTGTTGACGAAGTGCTTCATAAACAATCATACAAACTGTATTTGAAACATTGAGACTACGAACATGCTCATCATTCATAGGAATGCGGAGAGCTTTTTCTGGATGCTCACGCATAAATTCCTCAGGCAATCCCTTATCTTCTCTCCCAAAAAGAAAATAATGATCTCCTTCTGTCGTAAAATCTGCATCTGAATAGACTTTTTCTGCAAACTTGGAAATCAAGTAGAGCTGACCATCCATTTTTTCCATAAAATCAGCCAAACTATCATAAAAATGAATCTCAAGCTTGTCCCAATAATCTAGACCTGCTCGCTTCATCTTACGGTCATCGATAGGAAAGCCCATCGGTTTAATAATATGAAGGGGCGCATTCGTTGCTGCGCAAGTACGAGCAATATTACCCGTATTTTGTGGAATTTGGGGTTCAAATAATACAATGTGATTTGCCATGCCTTGTTTCCTCTCACTAGTGCAAAAAAATAGCCACACTGCCCGGAGTCAAGCTCAGCAAACAGCGTGGTTAAGGCATCGTTAACTTACCTCACAACAGGTTTGAAGTAAATCAGCGAAACTACTGTTTTAGTATATCACTTTCAGCTTGATTGTCAATAGAAATGACTTGATTTTTTCATTTTTTTTACAAACATATTTACATTAGTTAAAAATGCTTCTGTATTCATTAGAATTAGACGAAAATAGCTGATTTATATCTTAAATTTTTAATAAGTAAGATTATCAATAGGACAATTTCCCACCCCAATAATGAAAAGAGTCGGTTGCCGAGTGCATTTTATTCTAAAAAAGAGTATGATAGATACATATTGAAAAAGTAGGTTATATAACATGAAGATTATTCTTGTCGGAGGGGGGAAAGTTGGTTCTGCCCTTTGTCGTTCACTTGTCGCTGACAATCATGATGTTGTCTTAATTGAACAGAACGAAACAGTTCTTAATTACATGACAAGCCGTTTTGATATTATTGGAATTGCAGGTAATGGGGCTGACTTTGCCATGCTAGAAGCTGCCAATGTTCAAGACTGCGATATTTTCATTGCTATGACTCAATATGACGAGGTCAATATGGTCTCTGCTGTCTTAGCTAAAAAAATGGGTGCCAAGGAAACCATCGTCCGTGTTCGCAATCCTGAGTATTCCAACCCTTACTTTAAAGAAAAAAATATTCTCGGATTTTCTCTTATTGTCAATCCAGAACTCCTTGCAGCTCGGGCTATCGCTAATATCATCGACTTCCCAAATGCTCTTTCTGTTGAGCGTTTTGCAGGTGGTTTGGTTAGTTTGATGGAATTCAAGGTTCGAATTGATAGTAATATTTGTCAGATGTCTATTGTTGATTTCCGTAAAAAGTTTGGTAATGTTATCGTTTGTGCCATTGAGCGCGATCATAAGCTCATGATTCCAAGTGGGGATATGGTCCTCCAAGATAAGGATCGGATTTTTGTTACAGGTAACCGTGTAGACATGATGCTTTTTCATAACTATGTCAAATCTCGTGTCGTTAAAAGTTTACTCATTATTGGAGCTGGAAAAATCGCTTACTACCTTGTTGGTATTTTGAAAGATAGCCGTATTGATACCAAGGTCATTGAGCTTAATCCAGATCGTGCAGCATTTTTCAGTCAAAAATATCCAAAACTCTATATTGTGCAAGGTGATGGAACCGCAAAAGATATCCTCCTAGAAGAAAGCGCCCAACACTACGATGCTGTCGCAACTCTCACTGGCGTTGACGAAGAAAACATTATTACATCTATGTTCTTAGATAGTGTTGGTGTTCAGAAAAACATCACCAAGGTCAATCGAACTAGCCTTTTAGAGATTATCCATGCACCTGAGTTTTCTAGTATTATCACACCCAAAACCATCGCTGTAGATACTATCATGCACTTTATCCACGGTCGTGCCAATGCCCAATATTCAGATCTTCAAGCGATGCACCACCTTGCAAATGGACATATTGAGACACTTCAATTTCTCATCAAGGAAGCCAATAAAATGACTGGCAAACCCTTGTCTCAATTGAAATTCAAAAAAGAGTTGTTGATCGCTGCTATTATTCGTAATGGGAAAACAATCTTCCCAACAGGTGAAGATAACCTTCAAGTCGGTGATAAGTTAGTTGTCATCACACTACTATCAAATATCACCAAGATTTATGATCTGTTAGAGAGGTAAGCTATGAATAGAAGTATGGTACGATTTCTTCTTGCAAAGCTACTCTTGATCGAAGCTGGTCTACTTTTAGTTCCAGTTAGCATTGCTCTTTATTATCGAGAATCGAGTCAAGTTTTTACAGCTCTTTTCTCTACCATCGGAATCCTTGTTGTTCTAGGTCTTCTCGGCATCATCAGCAAGCCTAAAAAACAGCGAATCTATGCAAAAGAAGGGGTCTTAATTGTAGCCCTCTGTTGGATCCTCTGGTCATTCTTTGGTGCCCTTCCCTTTGTCTTTTCAGGGCAAATTCCCGATATGATAGATGCCTTCTTTGAGATTAGTTCTGGCTTCACAACAACGGGAGCAACCATTTTAAATGATGTTTCTGTCTTAAGTCGTTCTCTTCTATTTTGGAGGAGTTTTACCCACCTCATCGGAGGGATGGGGGTGCTAGTTTTTGCCCTAGCTATTATGGACAATGCTAAAAATAGTCACCTAGAAGTTATGAAGGCTGAGGTTCCAGGACCAGTATTTGGTAAGGTTGTGTCTAAGCTAAAAAATACAGCCCAAATCCTTTACATCCTCTACCTGGCTATGTTTGCCCTCTTTGTAGTTATTTATTACCTTGCTGGGATGCCACTCTACGATAGTTTTGTTATCGCTATGGGGACTGCTGGTACTGGTGGCTTTACTGTTTATAATGACGGAATTGCCCACTATCACAGTTCTCTCATTACCTATCTGACAAGTGTCGGGGTTTTGATGTTTGGTGTCAATTTCAATCTCTACTACTACCTCATGCTCCGTCGTATCAAGGAATTCTTTTTTGATGAAGAACTCCGAGCATATCTCTTGATTGTAGCCATATCAACTGGCCTAATCACGCTTAACACGCTCCACCTCTATAGCGGAGTTTCTCAAAGCTTTGAGATGGCCTTCTTCCAAGTATCTAACATCATTACCACTACCGGTTTTGGATATGGAGATATCACGAACTGGCCTTTGTTCTCTCAATACATCTTGCTAATGCTGATGGCAATCGGTGGTTCTGCTGGCTCCACCGCTGGTGGTCTCAAGGTCATCCGTGGAGTCATCTTATCTAAAATTGCTAAAAATCAAGTCTTGTCTACCATATCACCTCATCGTGTGTTAACCCTTCAGGTTAATCAAACGGTTATTGATAAGGATACCCAGCACAAGATTCTGAAGTACTTTGTGGTTTATATCATGATTTTACTCAGTTTGATTTTCATCGTCAGTTTAGATACCAATAATTTAATGGTGGTCACGAGTGCTGTTTTCAGTTGCTTTAACAATATCGGTCCTATTTTAGGAACAACTGCAAGTTTCTCAATTTTTAGTCCATTTTCAAAACTTCTACTATCCTTTGCAATGATTGCAGGACGTCTTGAAATTTATCCAATCATACTACTCTTTATGAAGCGAACCTGGTCTAAACGTTAGAACAATCAACTTTATACCCTATCTTCCCTCTTCAAGGGCCCCTTGAAGAGGGATTTTTTAGTTTCAAAAGACAAGACAGCCCTAAAAATCGACAATTGGGAATTTAAGGACTTTTCTCTCCTATCTTTTAGCTATAATAAGAAAAAAATATAGGGGATACTTTATGGAAAAAGTCATAAAATCAATTCGACTACTCTTGTTCTTTGCCTTAATCCAACTGGCACTTTGTAGTTGTATCTTTTGGTCTGGAACCTCTCTGGCCCTCAAACAATCCTGTTTTTATTTTCTACTGGCTTTATTGGGCTTATCTGGGTCTTGTGCCTTTATGCATTATTTATCTAGTCACAACTTAAAAAGAGATAGACTGATTGACAGGAGTCGCTTTATCTTTTTATTTTATAGTATGATGATTGTGGTCAACCTCTGCGGGGTTGGGCTGGTTCTGTCAGAGAGTATCGTCACTGTTAACTTACTTCAAAAAGAAGCTGTAGAACTCATCCTTCCCTCCTTCTTTTTTCTATTTGGAGTTGATCTCGTTACCTTTCTCCCCTTGAAAAAATGGAGAAGGTTACAAAAAAATTCCAGTAGCAAGGAAGTGAGATTTTCCGTCATCATCATTTCCATTTTAATCTTCCTACGTAACCCAATCACCATTTTATCGATTGCTTTTTATATTGGCCTTGGTGCTCTATTTCTCAGCTTTTTATTCCCAAAAAATTTGAGACAGGAGGTATCATTCTACGGTCATTTGATTCGGGATATTCTATTTGTCGTCTGTACTTTCCTCTTATGGTAACAAATAGAATCCTCTCAGCAATTGTGTTATAATTAGATAAAAATTTTAGGAGACATATCAATGAACTTTTTTAAAGATTTTCGTAAACGACTCGCGTGGTTTGGGATTTTGTTAGTAGCTATCTTTCTATCTCAGACTCCTATGCTAACTCTATCTATACTAACTAAAATTCAGTTTAATCCAATCTGGTCACCAATTCTTGTGTCCCTTATTTCGATTCTTGTGATCGCTATCTTTTTATACGGAGCCCATAAGAGCAAGTTACTAGTATTTAAGCCTAAACTCTTAACGATTAATGATCTTCCTCGTATTGTTTTGAGTTATTTGACAATCTTTGTTGGAAATCTTGTAGGTGGCATCTGGTTACAACTCATAAAACAAACAACAACTTCTAATCAGCAAGTAATTAACAACCTTATTTCCGAAAGCTCTCTGATTAGCAGTTTCTTCCTCATCGTTTTAATCGCACCTATTTGTGAAGAAATCATCTGTCGCGGGATTATTCCTACCAAACTCTTCCAAGGCTACGAAAAGTTTGGCTATGTTATTGGTTGGTTGATCTTCCTCCTTGCGCACAGACCTTCTAATCTCCCTTCCTTCTTGATTTATGGCTGGATGTCAGCCGTCCTCACTTGGACTGCTTATCGTACTAGACGTTTGGAAATGTCTATCTCAGTCCATATGCTACTTAATAGTATCAGTTTCATCTTACTGGCACTCTTTACAATTTTTATGAAAAATTTCGGTATCTAATACCCAACTATTCTTCCCTTAGGCTAGATCAATCGTCCTAGTCTAAGGGATTTTTTTATTTCAACAAACTTTTCACCTCAAAAAATCCACCTTTTTTTACTATCTCAAAAGTTTTTTAAAAAAATTTTAAAAATATTTTTATGCATAAATTTTATAGAATATAAAAATAAGTTAACTTAACATGTATATTTGTGAATATTCTTATAAAAAAATGTAAGAAATCCTTTAAAATAGCCATTTTCAAGCCTTTTTGGCCTTATCATATCCCTTGTAATGCATATTAATTTGTGATACTATTAACTTGTAAGCGATACCAATATAGTTTGGTACACACGAGAAAAAAGGAGGAAACACATGTCTTCACATCCAATTCATGTTTTCTCAGAAATTGGAAAACTGAAAAAAGTTATGTTGCACCGTCCGGGTCAAGAATTAGAAAACTTGATGCCAGATCACCTTGAGAGGTTGCTCTTTGATGACATCCCATTTTTAGCAGATGCCCAAAGTGAACACGACGCCTTTGCTCAAGCACTCCGTGACGAAGGAATCGAAGTGCTCTATCTTGAACAGTTGGCTGCTGAATCATTAACTTCTCCAGAAATACGCGACCAGTTCATCGAAGAATATCTCAACGAAGCAAATATTCGTGGTCGACAAACTAAAAATGCCATCCGAAAACTGCTTCATGATATTGACGACAATCTTGAACTGATCAAAAAAACAATGGCAGGTGTTCAAAAAGTTGAATTACCTGACATCCCTGAAGAAGGCAAAGGATTAACAGACTTGGTTGAATCTGACTATCCGTTTGCCATCGATCCAATGCCAAACCTTTACTTCACTCGCGACCCATTTGCGACTATCGGGAATGCAGTATCACTTAATCACATGTACGCCGATACACGCAATCGTGAAACACTTTATGGTAAGTACATCTTTAAGTATCATCCAATCTATGGTGGTAAGGTAGAGCTCATCTATAACCGTGAAGAAACTACTCGGATTGAAGGTGGAGATGAACTTGTTCTTTCAAAAGATGTCCTAGCAGTTGGGATCTCTCAACGGACTGATGCCGCTTCTATCGAAAAACTTTTGGTTAATATCTTCAAAAAGAATGTTGGCTTCAAGAAAGTTTTGGCTTTTGAATTTTCAAACAGCCGTAAGTTCATGCACTTGGATACTGTCTTCACCATGGTAGACTATGACAAATTTACAATCCACCCAGAAATCCAAGGCAATCTTCGCGTCTATTCCGTCACTTACGAAAATGAAGAACTCAAGATTGTTGAAGAAAAAGGAGATTTGGCAGAACTTCTTGCTCAAAACCTTGGTTTAGAAAAAGTTACACTCATTCCTTGTGGTGATGGGAATATTGTTGCAGCTGCTCGTGAACAATGGAATGATGGTTCTAACACACTCGCTATCGCACCAGGTGTCGTAGTCGTTTATGAACGCAACACTGTGACCAATAAAAAACTTGAAGAATATGGACTTCGTCTCATTAAGATTCGCGGCAGGGAGTTGGTACGCGGTCGTGGTGGACCTCGTTGTATGTCAATGCCGTTTGAACGCGAAGACATTTAGATTCTTCCTATTTCTGCCTAGCATCTGCTAGCAGAATCATGCTTGTTAGAAAAGGATATATAGAATGATACATTCAGTATTTCAAGGAAGAAGTTTTCTAGCTGAAAAAGATTTTACCCGTGCAGAGCTCGAATATTTGATTGGACTTTCAGCTCACTTGAAGGATCTTAAAAAACGAAACATCGAACACCGCTATCTAGCTGGTAAAAATATTGCTCTTTTATTTGAAAAAACTTCTACACGTACACGCGCAGCCTTCACAACTGCTGCAATCGATCTTGGTGCACATCCAGAATACCTGGGGGCAAACGATATTCAACTAGGTAAAAAAGAAACTACGGAAGATACCGCAAAAGTTTTGGGACGTATGTTTGATGGTATTGAATTCCGTGGTTTTAGTCAAGATATGGTTGAAGAATTAGCTAAATTTTCTGGTGTTCCTGTTTGGAATGGCTTGACGGATAAATGGCACCCAACTCAAATGCTTGCAGACTACTTGACAGTACTAGAAAATTTCGGACATCTTGAAGGTTTGACATTGGTTTACTGTGGTGACGGTCGTAACAATGTTGCCAATAGTCTTCTAGTAACAGGAGCGATCCTTGGTGTGAACGTTCATGTCTTTTCACCAAAAGAACTCTTCCCAGATCAGGCAGTTGTTGCACTGGCTGAGGGATATGCCAAAGAAAGTGGGGCTCACATCCTCATCACAGAAGATGCTGATCAAGCTGTAAAAGGGGCTGATGTCCTTTACACTGATGTTTGGGTATCTATGGGCGAAGAAGATAAGTTTGCAGAACGTGTCGCTTTGCTAAATCCTTACCAAGTCAATATGGATCTTGTTAAGAAAGCAGGCAATGAAAACTTAATCTTCCTCCACTGCTTACCAGCCTTTCATGATACGAACACAATCTACGGCAGACAAGTAGCTGAGAAATTTGGTGTAAAAGAAATGGAAGTAACTGATGAGGTCTTCCATAGCAAATATGCTCGTCAGTTTGATCAAGCAGAAAATCGTATGCACACCATCAAAGCCGTTATGGCTGCTACACTAGGAAATCTCTACATTCCTAAAGTGTGATACAAACTATAAGAAACAGCTTAGGGGCTGAGACTAGTGTTTTAGTCCGGTCCCTTTTTGTAATAGTTACGAGCTCTCAGTTGGAATTCACCACTAGTCACCATTCAAGCAAAAACCTCATAACAAGTAACTACCTTCCAGTTATTCGCATTTCGAAATTCCAACTCAACTCGTCCCTACAAAATCTTTCTTCTCAACTTTCAAATCCAAGCCTTTAACCAAAATTGGCTTTTGTTCATCCAAAAGAAAGGAGCGCTCATGTCTCATCGTAAAATCGTTGTCGCTCTTGGAGGAAATGCCATTCTTTCCACAGATCCATCTGCTCAAGCTCAAGAAGCTGCTCTGGCAGAAACAGCACGCCATCTGGTAAAACTCATCCAAAATGGTGATGAATTGATTATCACCCATGGCAATGGACCGCAAGTTGGTAACCTTCTCCTCCAACACCTAGCAGCCAATTCCGAAAAAAATCCTGCCTTTCCTCTTGATTCACTTGTTGCTATGACTGAGGGTAGCATCGGTTTTTGGCTCCAGAATGCTCTGGAAAATGCTTTACAGGATATTCATCTTGATAAAACTGTTGTTTCTGTTGTCACACAAGTTGTCGTGGACAAGAATGATCCTGCCTTTCTCAATCCAAGTAAACCCATTGGTCCATTCTACTCAGAAGAAGAGGCTAAAGCAGAAAGCGAAAAAACTGGGGCTAACTTTAAAGAAGATGCAGGACGTGGCTGGCGTAAGGTAGTGGCTTCTCCAAAACCTATTCACATCAAAGAAATCGATAGTATCCGAGCATTGCTAAACGCAGGTCAAGTTGTTATCGCTGCAGGCGGTGGAGGTATTCCTGTAATCGAAAATGAAAACGGTTACCTATCAGGGGTAGAAGCCGTTATCGATAAGGACTTTGCATCTCAACGCTTGGCCGAACTGGTTGAAGCCGATCTCTTCATCGTTTTGACTGGCGTAGATTATGCTTATGTCAACTATAACAAACCAAATCAAGAAAAATTGGAGCAGGTAACTGTTAGCCAAGTCCAAGAATATATCCAAGAGGGGCAATTTGCTCCTGGTAGTATGCTACCAAAAATCCAAGCTGCCATTGATTTTGTAACCAATCGTCCAGCAGGAAAAGCCGTCATCACTTCCCTCAGCAACTTGGGAGCCTTGATTGAATCTGATAGCGGAACAATCATCGTTAAAGATTAGCATCTTAGTGATACTTTACAAGAAAGTTTAGTCAGCACTCTTGCCACCATCATTCGTTTTTATACTGTGTGACATAGTTTAGGAGGAAAAACAAATGAGTGAAAATAAAAAAAGGTTTCAAATGCCCTCATCATACACTGTTTTGATCATCATCATTGCCATTATGGCATTTTTAACCTGGATCATTCCAGCAGGTAAGTATGATACCAATGAAGCAGGTAACCTCATCGCAGGTACCTATCAAACTGTTGACTCAAATCCTCAAGGGATTTACGATGTCCTCATGGCACCAATTCGTGCCATGCTCGGTCACGAACCAACTAGTGCAGCCATCGATGTTGCCTTCTTTATCCTTATGGTCGGAGGTTTCCTTGGTGTCGTAAACGCTACTGGTACACTCGATGTAGGGATTGCCTCCATCGTTAAAAAATACAAGGGCCGCGAAAAAATGTTGATTCTCATCCTCATGCCCCTCTTCGCACTTGGAGGAACTACCTATGGTATGGGAGAAGAAACCATGGCCTTCTACCCCCTTCTTATTCCTGTAATGATGGCAGTTGGTTTTGACAGTATCACTGCTGTAGCCATCATCTTACTAGGTTCTCAAGTTGGTTGTTTGGCATCTACATTGAATCCATTTGCTACTGTTATCGCTTCTGATACTGCGGGAATCTCTTCTATGGATGGGGTTATTCTCCGTGTTATCTTCTGGTTTGTAATGACAGGTATCAGCACTTACTTTGTTTATCGTTATGCAGAAAAGATTCAAAAAGATCCTACTAAATCGCTCGTTTACGCTCAACGCGAAGAAGATATCAAACACTTTAATGTTTCAGAAAACGATGATGCACCATCTACCTTGAGCAAGAAACAAAAACATGTTCTCGCTTTATTTGTATTAACCTTTATCATTATGATTGCAAGTTTCATCCCTTGGGTTGATTTGCATGTTACTGTATTTGAAGACTTCAAGAATTGGTTAATCGGACTTCCTGTAATTGGAGGAGTTATCGGTTCATCTGCTCTACCATTTGGTAGCTGGTACTTCCCAGAAGGCGCTATGCTCTTTGCCGTTATGGGGATTTTGATCGGGGTTGTCTATGGTCTCAAAGAAAGCAAGATTGTCTCAACCTTCCTAACTGGTGCTGCAGATTTGCTTTCAGTAGCCTTGATTTGTGCGGTTGCTCGTGGTATCCAAGTTATCATGAACGATGGTATGATTACTGCAACCATCCTACACTGGGGTGAAATTGGCCTTCAAGGTCTTTCTCCTCAAGTCTTTATCGTATTGACCTATATCTTCTACCTACCTATGTCCTTCCTCATTCCTTCTTCATCTGGTCTTGCTAGTGCAACCATGGGGATCATGGCTCCTCTTGGAGAGTTCGTCAATGTTAAAGCAAGCCTTATCGTCACTGCCTACCAATCTGCATCTGGTGTTCTTAACCTTGTGACTCCTACTTCAGGTATTGTTATGGGTGCTCTTGCTCTTGGTCGTGTCAGCCTTGGAACTTGGTGGAAATTTGTTGGAAAACTCGTCATCGTCATTGTCGTTGCAAGTATTCTACTTCTTATCTTGGGTACCCTAGTGCCATTCTTATAGTCAAAAGGGGAAATACGGATGAAATCCTATATTACAGAATCAATCAAAGAGGATTTTCTTCAAAGTTTGAAAACAATCATCTCTTATCCTTCTGTTCTCAATGAAGGCGAAAATGGCACTCCCTTTGGTCAAGCCATTCAAGATGTCCTGAAAAAAACTCTGGACTTGTGTCAAGAACTTGGTTTTAAAACCTACCTTGATCCTCAAGGATATTATGGGTATGCAGAAGTTGGTGAGGGGAATCTCCTTGCCATCCTCTGCCACCTAGATGTCGTTCCTGCAGGCGATTTGACAGACTGGGAAACTCCTCCATTTGAAGCTAGTATCAGAGATGGACGGGTTTATGGTCGGGGTTCTCAGGATGATAAAGGACCTTCTCTTGCAGCCCTTTACGCAGTCAAAAGCTTGCTTGACCAAGGAATTCAATTCAAAAAACGGGTTCGTTTCATATTTGGTACTGATGAAGAAACCCTTTGGCGTTGTATGGCAAGATATAATGCCATTGAAGAACAGGCCAGCATGGGATTTGCTCCTGACTCATCATTCCCATTAACCTATGCAGAAAAAGGGCTCCTTCAAGTCAAACTTCATGGACCTGGATCAGAACAACTCGCCTTAGATATAGGTGGAGCCTTTAATATCGTACCTGATAAGGCAACTTATCAAGGATTACTTATGGAACAACTCCAAGAAGGTCTAATAGCTGCTGGTTACGATTACCAACAAAATGATCAGTCCCTTACTGTTATAGGACTATCTAAGCATGCCAAGGATGCCAGCCAGGGGATTAATGCAGTCATTCGACTAGCCACCGTCCTTGATTCCATTCAATCCCATCCTGCACTGACATTTCTTGCCAAAGAAGTTGATCAAGATGGTCAAGGAAAAGGAATTTTTGGTGATATCAGCGACCAGCCTTCTGGACATTTATCCTTTAATGTGGCCGCCTTAACCATTACTCCCGAAAGTTCTGAGATTCGAATTGATATCCGAATCCCAGTCCTTGCAGACAAGGATGCCCTTGTCAATCAGCTGATAGATTGTGCAAAATCTTACCAACTTAGCTACCAAGAATTTGACTACCTAGCACCACTTTACGTTGCAAGAGATAGTATGCTCGTCACTACACTCATGCAGGTTTATGAAGAAAAAACTGGTGACAATAGTCCCGCTCTATCATCTGGCGGCGCAACCTTTGCACGTACCATGCCAAACTGTGTCGCTTTTGGTGCCCTCTTCCCAGGAAGAGAGCAAACAGAACACCAAGCAAATGAATATGCTATCTTAGATGATCTCTATCATGCTATGGATATCTATGCTGAAGCTGTTTACCGATTAGCGACCTAAAAGACCTCCTAAACTCCGCCCCATATTGGGGCGGAGTTTTAGGAAAATTAGGAAAATTTTGAATAGCAAGCTACAAGAAAAGCCAAGAAAAATATCTTCTTGGCTTTTTGTAATAGTTTTAAGGTAAGTTACCAACTCAGGCACTCTTTTTTCATTAGGACACACAGTTTTACAAATCAATTCTATTTGCCAAACGCAGTTAGAAAGGCAGGCAGCTAGACCGCTTCCTTTCTGTTACGACACGAAGAGGCGAAAACGATTATTTTTCGCCGATGAGTTAGTAAAGCAGGTAGCTAGACTGCTTTCTAACTATTACGACGAAAAAGTCCACGAATCGATACCATTCGCGGATTTTTCCTAATGAAGCGTTTAGGTAAACAGCAATAGCAGTTACCGATTATTGGATTACGACACAGAGTTTAGCAAATCGATTCCATTTGCCAAACGTAGTTAGTGAGGCAGTTAGCTATAACACTTCCTAAATGTTACGACACGAAGAGGCGAAAACGATTATTTTTCGCCGATGAGTTAGTAAAGCAGGTAGCTAGACTGCTTTCTAACTATTACGACGAAAAAGTCCACGAATCGAAACTATTCGTGGACTTTGCCTAGTGAAGCGTTTAGGTGAACTGCCATAGCGGTTACCATTTATTAGATTACGACACGGAGTTTGGCAAATCGATTCTATTTGCCAAACGTAGTTAGTAAGGCAGGTAGCTAGACCACTTACTACCCCTTACGACGGGAAAATCCACGAATCAAAACCATTCGCGGATTTTTCCTAATGAAGCGTTTAGGTAAACAGCAATAGCAGTTACCGATTATTAGATTACGACACTGAGTTTTACAAATCGATTCCATTTGTAAAACTCAGTTAGTAAGGCAGTTAGCTAGTTCGCCAAATAGCGACTAGCGTCCAACAATTAGGAACTTTAGTTCCAATTGTTGGTACTGAGTTACATCTTCTCCTCCAACTCTACATCTGGATACTTGTCCGCAAACCAGCGGAGGGCAAAGTCATTCTCAAAGAGGAAGACTGGCTGGTCAAAACGGTCTTTGGCCAAGATATTTCGGCTTGATGACATCCGTTCATCCAAGTCCTCAGGCTTGATCCAACGAACAGTCTTTTTACCCATTGGGCTCATGACTACTTCAGCATTGTACTCGCCTTCCATACGGTGCTTAAAGACTTCAAACTGGAGTTGACCAACAGCTCCTAGCATGTACTCGCCTGTTTGGTAATTCTTATAAAGCTGAATAGCTCCCTCTTGCACCAATTGCTCAATCCCCTTGTGGAAAGATTTTTGTTTCATGACGTTCTTAGCAGAAACTTTCATGAAAATCTCAGGAGTAAAGGTTGGCAGTGGTTCAAATTCAAATTTGTTTTTCCCAACTGTCAAAGTATCTCCCACCTGATAAGTACCAGTATCGTAAACTCCGATAATATCACCTGCCACGGCATTGGTCACATTTTCACGACTTTCCGCCATAAACTGAGTAACATTTGACAGCTTAGCTCCCTTACCAGTACGAGGGAGATTAACACTCATACCACGCTCGAATTCACCCGATACGATTCGAACAAAGGCAATACGGTCACGGTGACGAGGGTCCATGTTGGCTTGGATTTTAAAGACAAATCCTGAGAAATCCTTGTCATAAGGATCCACAATTTCGCCATCTGTTTTCTTGTGTCCATGTGGTTCTGGAGCAAACTTAAGGAAGGTCTCAAGGAAGGTCTGCACCCCAAAGTTAGTGAGGGCTGAACCAAAGAATACTGGTGTTAATTCACCCGCAAGGATGGCTTCTTCTGAGAATTCATTTCCAGCTTCTTGCAAGAGCTCGATGTCATCCTTGACTTGCTCGTAGAATGGGTTGCTAGCAAATAGCTTGTCCCCATCTTCCAGACTAGCAAAGCGTTCATCCCCTTTATAGAGCTCTAAACGTTGGTTATAAAGGTCATACAAACCTTCAAAGGCTTTCCCCATCCCGATTGGCCAGTTCATCGGGTAGCTAGCTATGCCCAAGACTTCTTCCAATTCTTGCAAGAGATCTAGTGGTTCACGACCGTCACGGTCCAGCTTGTTCATAAAGGTAAAGACTGGAATGCCACGGTGTTTAACAACCTCAAACAATTTCTTGGTTTGGGCCTCGATACCCTTGGCAGAGTCCACTACCATGACCGCAGCATCCACCGCCATCAAGGTACGATAGGTATCCTCTGAGAAGTCCTCGTGCCCTGGAGTATCTAGAATGTTGACGCGCTTGCCATCATAGTCAAACTGCATGACAGATGAGGTTACCGAAATCCCACGTTGTTTCTCGATATCCATCCAGTCAGACTTGGCAAAAGTCCCTGTTTTCTTTCCTTTTACAGTACCAGCCTCACGAATCTCGCCCCCAAAGTAGAGCAACTGCTCAGTAATGGTTGTTTTCCCCGCGTCCGGGTGAGAGATGATGGCAAAGGTACGGCGTTTCTTAATTTCTTCTTGAATATTCATAAGTTCTCTTTCTTTGATTCTCTATTTTTAGTTGTTTCAATAACTAAGAATGATTTCTACATTGGATTTTACCATTCCTTTCAACACTCCATTATATCGGATTTTAGCATTTTTTTCAATTTCTATTTCTTTTCACTTATCCCTCCCTTATTTATAGGAAAATATGGTAAAATAGAACAGATAAATAATCATCATTTCACGAAAGGATGCAAGATGAAAATTACGCAAGAAGAGGTAACACACGTTGCCAATCTTTCAAAATTAAAATTCTCAGAAGAAGAAACTGCTGCCTTTGCGACAACCTTGTCTAAGATTGTTGATATGGTCGAATTGCTGGGCGAAGTTGACACTACTGGTGTTGAACCAACGACTACCATGGCAGATCGCAAGACCGTTCTTCGCCCAGACGTAGCCGAAGAAGGAACTGACCGTGATCGCTTATTTAAAAATGTACCTGAAAAAGACAATTACTATATCAAGGTACCAGCTATCCTAGACGATGGAGGAGATGCCTAATGACTTTTAACAATAAAACGATTGAAGAGTTGCACAACCTCCTTGTATCCAAGGAAATTTCTGCAACCGAACTAACGCAAGCAACGCTTGAAGATATCAAGGCGCGTGAAGCGGCTATTAATGCCTTTGTCACTATCGCTGAAGATCAAGCTCTTGCTCAAGCTAAAGCTATTGACGAAACTGGAATTGACGCTGACAATGTCCTTTCAGGAATTCCGCTAGCAGTTAAGGATAACATCTCTACAGATGGCATCCTAACAACTGCAGCTTCAAAAATGCTCTACAACTACGAACCAATCTTTGATGCGACAGCTGTTGCCAATGCAAAATCTAAGGGCATGATCGTTGTTGGGAAAACCAACATGGACGAGTTTGCCATGGGTGGTTCTGGTGAAACATCTTACTACGGTGCAACTAAAAATGCCTGGGACCACAACAAGGTTCCTGGTGGATCATCTAGTGGTTCTGCTGCAGCTGTAGCTTCAGGGCAAGTTCGCTTGTCACTTGGTTCTGATACTGGTGGTTCCATCCGCCAACCTGCTGCCTTCAACGGGATTGTTGGTCTCAAACCAACCTACGGAACAGTTTCTCGTTTCGGTCTCATTGCCTTTGGTAGCTCATTAGACCAGATTGGACCTTTCGCACCAACTGTTAAGGAAAATGCCCTCTTGCTCAACGCTATTGCCAGCGAAGATGCCAAAGACTCTACTTCTGCTCCTGTCCGTATTGCCGACTTTACTTCAAAAATCGGTCAAGACATCAAGGGCATGAAAATCGCTTTGCCTAAAGAATACCTCGGTGAAGGAATTGATCCAGAGGTTAAAGAAACCATCCTTAATGCTGCTAAACACTTTGAAAAACTGGGTGCTATCGTTGAAGAAGTTAGCCTTCCTCACTCAAAATACGGTGTTGCCGTTTACTACATCATCGCTTCATCAGAAGCTTCATCAAACTTGCAACGTTTTGACGGTATTCGTTACGGCTACCGCGCAGAGGATGCAAGCAACCTTGATGAAATCTATGTAAACAGCCGTAGTCAAGGTTTCGGTGAAGAAGTGAAACGCCGCATCATGCTAGGTACTTTCAGCCTTTCATCAGGTTACTACGATGCCTACTATAAGAAGGCTGGTCAGGTCCGTACCCTCATCATCCAAGATTTCGAAAAAGTCTTCGCGGATTACGACTTGATTTTAGGTCCAACTGCTCCAAGCGTTGCTTATGACTTGGATTCTCTCAACCATGATCCAGTTGCTATGTACTTGGCTGACCTCTTGACCATCCCAGTCAACTTGGCTGGTCTCCCAGGAATTTCGATTCCTGCTGGATTCTCTCAAGGACTACCTGTCGGTCTACAATTGATTGGTCCTAAATACTCAGAAGAAACCATTTACCAAGCTGCTGCTGCTTTTGAAGCAACAACAGACTACCACAAACAACAACCCGTGATTTTTGGAGGTGACAACTAATGAACTTTGAAACAGTCATCGGACTTGAAGTCCACGTAGAGCTCAACACCAATTCAAAAATCTTCTCACCTACTTCTGCCCACTTTGGAAATGACCAAAATGCCAACACTAACGTGATTGACTGGTCTTTCCCAGGAGTACTGCCAGTTCTCAATAAAGGTGTTGTCGATGCTGGTATTAAAGCGGCTCTTGCCCTTAACATGGACATCCACAAGAAGATGCACTTTGACCGCAAGAACTACTTCTACCCTGATAATCCCAAAGCCTACCAAATTTCTCAGTTTGATGAACCAATCGGCTACAACGGTTGGATTGAAGTGGAGCTAGAAGACGGTACAACTAAGAAAATCGGTATCGAGCGTGCCCACCTAGAAGAAGACGCTGGTAAAAACACCCACGGTACTGATGGCTACTCTTATGTAGACCTCAACCGCCAAGGGGTGCCCTTGATTGAGATTGTATCTGAAGCCGACATGCGTTCGCCAGAAGAAGCCTATGCTTACCTAACTGCCCTCAAGGAAGTTATCCAGTACGCTGGTATTTCTGACGTTAAGATGGAAGAAGGGTCTATGCGTGTGGATGCCAACATCTCCCTTCGTCCTTACGGTCAAGAAAAATTCGGTACCAAGACTGAGTTGAAAAACCTCAACTCCTTCTCAAACGTTCGCAAGGGTCTTGAATACGAAGTCCAACGCCAGGCTGAAATCCTTCGCTCAGGCGGTCAAATTCGCCAAGAAACACGCCGTTACGATGAAGCGAATAAAGCAACCATCCTCATGCGTGTCAAAGAAGGTGCTGCAGACTACCGCTACTTCCCAGAACCAGACCTACCACTCTTTGAAATTTCTGACGAGTGGATTGAAGAAATGCGTACGGAGTTACCAGAGTTTCCAAAAGAGCGCCGTGCACGCTATGTCTCTGACCTCGGCTTGTCAGACTACGATGCTAGCCAGTTGACAGCTAATAAAGTTACTTCTGACTTCTTTGAGAAAGCTGTTGCCCTCGGTGGTGATACTAAACAAGTTTCTAACTGGCTCCAAGGTGAAGTCGCTCAATTCTTGAACGCCGAAGGTAAGACACTGGAACAAATCGAATTGACACCAGAAAACTTGGTTGAAATGATTGCCATTATCGAAGACGGTACTATTTCGTCTAAGATTGCCAAGAAAGTCTTTGTTCACCTAGCTAAAAATGGTGGTGGCGCTCGTGAATACGTGGAAAAAGCTGGTTTAGTTCAAATCTCAGATCCTGATGTTTTGATTCCAATTATTCATCAAGTCTTTGCGGATAATGAAGCCGCTGTTGCCGACTTCAAGTCAGGAAAACGTAACGCCGACAAGGCCTTCACAGGATTCCTCATGAAAGCAACCAAGGGTCAAGCCAACCCACAAGTCGCCCTTAAACTACTTGCCCAAGAATTGGCTAAGTTGAAAGAAGATTAAGCGGAAGGAAAGCAGCCAGAAGGTTAATGTTACCCTTCTGGTATCTTTCAAAACCATTTTGGCTTTATTTTCAGACCATTTTATGGTAGAATGAAGAGTAATAATATTTATTAAAGAGGTAAAAATATGATTGAAGCAAGTAAACTAAAGGCTGGTATGACTTTTGAAACAGCTGAAGGAAAATTGATCCGCGTTTTGGAAGCTAGCCACCACAAACCAGGTAAAGGAAACACTATCATGCGTATGAAATTGCGTGATGTCCGCACTGGTTCAACTTTTGAAACAAGCTACCGCCCAGAAGAAAAATTTGAGCAAGCGATCATCGAAACAGTTCCAGCTCAATACTTGTACAAAATGGACGACACAGCTTACTTCATGAACACAGAAACTTACGACCAATACGAAATTCCTGTTGTAAATGTTGAAAACGAATTGCTTTACATCCTTGAAAACTCAGATGTAAAAATTCAATTCTACGGAACTGAAGTAATCGGTGTAACTGTACCAACTACTGTTGAATTGACAGTTGCTGAAACACAACCATCTATCAAAGGTGCTACTGTTACAGGTTCTGGTAAACCAGCAACAATGGAAACTGGTCTTGTCGTGAACGTTCCAGATTTCATCGAAGCAGGTCAAAAATTGATTATCAACACTGCAGAAGGAACTTACGTTTCTCGCGCCTAATCTCTAGAAACTAGAAAGAGGTCATTCTATGGGAATTGAAGAACAACTTGGCGAAATCGTCATCGCCCCACGTGTACTAGAAAAAATCATTGCTATTGCAACTGCGAAAGTTGAAGGCGTACACTCTTTTTCAAACAAATCAGTATCTGACACCCTTTCAAAACTTTCTCTTGGTCGTGGCGTATATCTAAAAGAAGCAAACGATGAGCTCACAGCTGATATCTACCTCTACCTAGAGTACGGTGTCAAAGTTCCTAAGGTTGCTATGGCTATCCAGAAAGCTGTTAAGGATGCTGTCCGTAACATGGCTGATGTTGAAATCTCTGCTGTCAACATTCACGTTTCAGGTATCGTTCCAGATAAAACACCAAAACCAGAATTGAAAGACTTATTCGACGAGGACTTCCTCAATGACTAGTCCATTATTAGAATCTAGACGTGAACTACGTAAGTGTGCTTTCCAAGCCTTGATGAGTCTTGAATATGGTTCAGATCTAGAAACTGCTTGTCGCTTTGCCTACACACATGATCGCGAAGATACAGACGTACAACTTCCTAACTTCCTTGTAGAGCTCGTTTCTGGTGTCCAAGCTAAGAAGGATGATCTGGACAAACAAATCACTCAACATTTGAAAACTGGTTGGACCATCGATCGTCTGACTTTGGTAGAAAAGAATTTACTACGCCTAGGAGTTTTTGAAATCACTTCATTTGATACTCCTCAGCTCGTGGCTGTTAACGAAGCTATTGAACTTGCTAAGAGCTTTTCAGATCAAAAGTCAGCCCGTTTCATCAATGGACTCCTCAGTCAATTTGTGACAGAAGAAGATTAAATAATATAGAAAAAGTGTTTGACTCCGATCAAACACTTTTTTCTTTGCCTTCCACTATCTAAAAAAGTGGTAATAGACATAATTATAAACAAATATCCAGATGGGCTTGGCATAAATGAGAAAGTTGAAAAAACTATGGCAAAGGATTGTGAGCTTTAGATTCTTTGTCCAACGGTAGATCAGGGCATAGAAGAGACCGCCTAAACTATAAAACATCAAACTGATAGGATCACGATGCGATAATACCAAGTGACTGAGCCCAAAGATAAGAGCTGATAAGATAACATCCAGATAATACTTGGAATTTGAAAAGAAGGTATTCCTCTCAGAACTATCTCCTCCAATATAGGTGCGACGACTACTATTAAACTAAAACTGAGAACAGTTGATAGAAAAGTTGGTTGCCCATTGGAGTATAAAGTCGAAAGAAGGTCTTGAAAGATATACTTGTTATCAATTAAGTGATGAAACTGTAATTGAAAAGCATCCACTAATTGACGATAAAAATAAGTAGCCACTAGACCAGCTACAAGGAAAAAGAATCTTGACTTCTTTGAACCCTTTTTTTCGAAAATATAGAGCATCTTTTTCTTTTTCAACCAGCAAACAAACATAACTAAAAGAGTTACTTCCCCAACTGCTGAAATGCTATAATAGCCATCTATCCCCCATTCTAAAAACTTAGTTAGATGCATAATCCCTAACTCTGGTAGATAAACCGATAGAAATACCAGTAAGATATAGACTCCCAAATGCCAAAGTTTTTTCATACTCATTCCTTAAAAAAATTAAAATTACCTTGATGGAGGGAAAAATTAACAACTCCCTATTCAGTTTATCAGTTATATACTGACCTAGCACAGCATAAAATCTATAAAAACTTATACTCTTCGAAAATCAAATTCAAACCACGTCAGCTTCACCTTGCCGTACTCAAGTACAGCCTTCGGCTAGCTTCCTAGTTTGCTCTTTGATTTTCATTGAGTATTAATCTATTCTCTGTAGCACTTATAGATTATCATTCCTTATTATAAAATATACATCTTTTTTAAACGCCCCTCAGTTCCATTTCCTCAACTATCAATTATTAATCCTGAAATGAATTTTTGAGAGAAACCAAAAAGCTAGAACCGTTTTTAGTTCTAGCTTTCTTTTTAATACTTTCTAAAGCGTTGATAACGTTCTTCAATGAGTTGATCTAGCGGAAGTTTACCAAGTTCATCAAGTTCTGCTTGGAGTTGTTCCTTCACTTGCTTGATTAAATCTTTGCTTGAAAGACCAACTTCAGAAATGACCTTATCTACAACTTGCATATCCAACAACTCATACGAGGTGATTTTCATCAACTCAGCTGCTTCCATGGCACGAGTTCCATCTTTCCATAAGATAGAAGCAAATCCTTCAGGACTCAGTACGGCATAGATGGAATTTTCAAGCATCCAAACACGGTCTGCTACAGCAAGGGCAAGGGCACCACCAGATCCACCTTCACCGATAATAATCGCAATGATGGGAACTTTTAAATCACTCATTTCAAAGAGGTTACGGGCAATAGCTTCACCTTGACCCCGTTCTTCTGCTCCTACACCAGGATAGGCTCCCGCAGTGTTGATAAAAGTTACAACTGGCCGGCCAAATTTTTCAGCTTGCTTCATCAAACGAAGGGCTTTGCGATAACCTTCTGGATGGGGTTGACCAAAGTTGCGGTTAAGATTATCTTGTAAACTTTTACCTTTTTGGATTCCAACTACAGTTACTGCTTGGTCTCCCAACCATCCGACACCACCAACCACAGCACCATCATCTCTGAAAGAGCGATCTCCATGTAGCTCTACAAAGTCATCAAAAATTCCTGTTGCAAAGTCCAAGGCAGTTAAGCGGGTTTGTTCACGTGCTTCTCTGACGATTTTCGCTATATTCATCAACAATCCCCCTTATGCAACCTTACTAATCGAGCAATCATATCTGGCAATTCTCGCCGTTTTACAATTGCATCTACAAAGCCATGCTCTAGAAGAAACTCTGCCTTCTGGAAATCCTCTGGTAAGTCTTCCCTTACCGTATTTTCAATCACACGGCGTCCAGCAAAACCAACCAGACTTTGGGGTTCTGCCAAGATGATATCCCCTTCCATAGCAAAGGAAGCTGTAACACCTCCAGTTGTTGGATCCGTAAGGATTGTCAGATAAAAGAGACCTGCATTGGAATGGCGTTTAACAGCTGCAGAGATTTTAGCCATCTGCATCAAGCTCATGATTCCTTCTTGCATACGGGCACCACCAGAAGCCGTAAACAAGACGACTGGCAATTTCTCATCTGTGGCAAATTCGAATAAGCGAGTAATTTTTTCACCAACAACTGTCCCCATTGACGCCATAATAAAGTTAGAATCCATGATGCCAAGGGCAACCTTCTCTCCCTTAATCAAAGCTGTTCCTGTTACAACAGCCTCATCAAGACCTGTCTTTTCACGCATCAAAGTCAACTTTTTACGATAGCCTGGAAAATTCAAAGGATCCTGAGTCTCAATCCCTTTAAACATTTCCAAAAACGTACCCATATCAATGGTTAAAGCTAAACGCTCTTGAGCCGATATACGGAAGGTATAACCACAGTGAGGACATATCCGCTCACTCCCCAAGTCCTTTTGGTAAATCGTATATTTGCAACCTGGACATTGGGAGAAGAGTTCATCGGGAACCTCTGGCTTGATCTGAGGTTGATTTACAGTCGAACGATTGGGATTGATTCGAATATATTTATCTTTTTTACTAAATAGAGCCATACATCCCCCTTTTCGGTCTCATAGTCTTTTTACATTATTCTTTTTCTTGATAGTGTGGTAAGAAAGTTTCCATCAAGAAGGAAGTATCGTAGTCTCCTGCTATCACACGACGATCTGAAATCAAATCGAGTTGAAAATCAGCATTGGTGACAACCCCTTCAATTTCGAGTTCATAAAGAGCTCGTTGCATTTTCATAAGTGCATCAAAACGATTTTCCCCATGAACGATAATCTTAGCAATCATACTATCATAGTAGGGTGGAATAGTGTAACCTGGATAAACTGCAGAATCTACGCGCAAGCCAACACCACCACTTGGGAGATAAAGATTGGTAATCTTACCAGGACTTGGTGCAAAATTAAAGGCTGGGTTTTCTGCGTTGATACGGCACTCAATAGCATGTCCTTTTAGAACAATGTCTTCTTGTTTCAGAGTCAAAGGTTGACCTGCCGCAATACGGATTTGTTCCTTGACAATATCCACACCAGAAACAAATTCGGTTACTGGATGTTCTACTTGGACACGCGTATTCATCTCCATAAAATAGAATTTACCACTTGCTTCATCTAGTAGGAACTCAATAGTACCAGCATTTTCATAACCAACAGACTCCGCTGCACGGACTGCTGCAGCACCAATTTCATTACGAAGTGTTTTCCCAATAGCAATGGAAGGACTTTCTTCTAAAACTTTTTGGTTATTCCGTTGAAGCGAACAGTCACGCTCACCTAGGTGAATAACATGACCCATCTGGTCAGCAAGAATCTGCACTTCAATATGGCGAGCAGGATAAATCACGTGCTCTAGGTACATAGCCCCGTTACCAAAGTTTGCTTTAGCTTCACTAGAGGCTGTTTCAAAGGCTAATACAAGATCTTCTGCCTTTTCAACCTTACGAATCCCTTTACCACCACCTCCAGCTGAAGCCTTGAGCATGACTGGATAACCAATCTTTTCGGCAACAGCCAGAGCCTCTTCTGCAGTATGAACTTCACCATCTGATCCTGGAATGACAGGCACGTTGGCCTTAATCATTTGAGCACGGGCATTAATTTTATCACCCATAACATCCATGACACGAGCTGACGGGCCGATAAATTTAATACCGACTTCTTCACACATGGTTGCAAATTTGGAATTTTCACTTAAAAAACCAAATCCAGGGTGAATGGCTTCAGCTTCAGTCAATACCGCAGCTGATAGGATAGCATTGATGTTCAGATAAGATTCTGTAGCCTTCCCAGGGCCGATACAGATAGCCTCATCAGCCAAAAGCGTGTGGAGAGCTTCCTTGTCAGCAGTCGAATAGACAGCGACTGTTGCAATTCCTAATTCTCGTGCCGCACGAATAATACGAACAGCGATTTCACCACGATTGGCAATTAAAATCTTACGAAACATGGAAAACCTCCCTAGTTTCCAATAGCAAAGGTCAGAGTACCGCTTGCTGCAAGCTTACCATCTACTTCTGCCTTCGCTTCTACTACGGCAATTGTGCCACGACGTTTGACAAACGTTGCTGTCATGACAAGCTGATCACCAGGAACAACTTGCTTTTTAAATTTAACTTTGTCCATACCAGCGTAGAAGACCAGCTTCCCTTTGTTCTCAGGCTTTGATAATTCCAAAACACCTGCTGTCTGAGCCAAGGCTTCCATAATGAGGACTCCAGGCATAACTGGGTATTGAGGAAAATGACCATTGAAGAAAGGTTCGTTAATCGTCACATTTTTAATGGCAACAATGGTATCTTCGCTAACTTCTAAGACACGATCCACTAAGAGCATGGGATAACGGTGTGGCAAAGCTTCTTTAATTCCTTGAATATCAATCATTTGATACGTACCAAGCCTTTCCCAAACTCAACCATTTCTTCATTTTCAACTAGAATTTCTGTTACAACACCATCTTTAGGTGCTGGAATTTCATTCATGATCTTCATGGCTTCGATGATGACCAAGGTTTGGCCTTTTTTAACAGTATCACCGACTGAAACAAAATTAGATTTGTCTGGTCCGGCAGCCAAGTAAGCAACTCCGACAAGTGGACTTTCTACAAGGTCCCCCTCAGCTACAGATTCACTAGCACTTGATTCTGAAACTACTTCTACAACTGGTGTAGTTTGAGCTTGAGGTGCTTGACTTGCTTCTGCAACAAGTTTTGCTTCATTTTTGCTGAAGAGCAACTCATCCGTTCCATTTTTATAAGAAAATTCTCTCAAGCTCGACTGGTCAAACTGCGCCATCAAGTCTTTGATTTCATTTAAATTCATCTTTACTTATTCTCCCAACGTTTGAAAACAAGGACTGCATTATGCCCACCAAATCCAAAGGTATTTGAGATAGCATATGGAATTCCACACTTCAATCCCTGTCCATAGATAACGTTTGCTTCAATATAGTCTGATAATTCTGTTGTTCCGGCTGTCATTGGAACATAGCTATGACGAATAGCTTCAATAGTAGCAATGGCTTCAACAGCCCCTGCTGCTCCCAGCAAATGACCTGTGAAGGATTTGGTTGAAGAAACTGGAACATCCTTACCTAGAACAGATACAATGGCACCACTTTCTCCTTTTTCATTGGCAGGAGTCGAGGTTCCATGAGCATTGACATAGGCTACTTGGTCTGGAGAAATCTCAGCTTCTTCCAAGGCTAATTTGATGGCCTTAATAGCTCCTTGACCTTCTGGATGTGGTGAAGTCATATGGTAGGCATCACAAGTATTTCCGTAACCAACAACTTCAGCTAGGATAGTTGCTCCCCGTTTTTCAGCATGCTCTAAACTTTCAAGAACCAACATACCTGATCCTTCACCCATGACAAATCCATTACGGTCTTTGTCAAATGGAATAGAGGCACGACTTGGATCCTCTGTTGTTGAAAGAGCTGTCAAGGCTTGGAAACCTGCAATGGCAAATGGAGTGATAGAAGCCTCAGAACCACCAACTAGCATAACATCTTGGTAACCAAACTTGATGGAACGAAAGGCATCCCCAATTGCATCATTTGAAGAAGCACAAGCAGTATTGATAGATTTACAAACACCGTTTGCTCCAAAACGCATAGCAACATTTCCTGATGCCATATTTGGTAAAGCTTTTGGAAGTGTCAATGGTTTTACACGTTTTGGTCCCTTATCATGAAGTCGAAGCACTTGATCTTCGATTTCCTTGATTCCACCGATACCTGAAGCAACGATGACACCAAAGCGGTCTCTATCAAGAGTCTCTACATCAAGATTAGCATTGTTCACTGCTTCTTGTGCTGCATATAGTGCATATAAAGAATAAGCATCAAAACGGTTGGTATCTTTTTTTACAAAATATTTGTCAAAAGGAAAATCCTGGATTTCTGCCGCATTATGCACCGCAAATTCACTATGATCAAACTTGGTGATTTCAGCAATTCCGATTTTTCCAGTTGTCAAACTATTCCAAAATTCTTCTGGTGTATTTCCGATTGGAGATGTCACTCCATAACCTGTCACTACTACTCGATTCAGTTTCATTCTTCTACCTCTATTTTAACTCTTATTGCATAGTTAGTCCACCATCAATTGCAATGACTTGTCCTGTTAGATAATCTTGACTAGCCAGAAAGGCTGTCACATCAGCAACCTGCTCAGCTTGGCCAAATTGTTTCATCGGAATTTGTGCCAACATGGCATCCTTTACTTTATCTGTCAAGACTGCGGTCATATCCGATTCAATCATCCCTGGCGCAATAGCATTGACACGTACATTGCGATTGGCAACCTCACGTGCTACTGATTTAGTAAATCCAATCAAACCAGCTTTGGATGCGGCGTAGTTGGCTTGACCGATATTTCCCATCAAACCAACAACACTAGACATATTAATGATAGCACCTTCTCTGGCTTTCATCATCGGTTTCAAGACTGATTGTGTCATGTTAAAGGCACCAGTCAGATTCACTTTAAGCACTTTTTCAAAATCCGCTTCTGTCATCTTGAGCATAAGGGTATCTTGGGTAATTCCTGCATTGTTAACCAACACATCTACTGAACCCAGCTCTGCAATAGCTTGATCAACCATACGTTTAGCGTCTGCAAAATCTGATATATCTCCTGAAATGGGAACCACCTTGACACCATAGTTTGAAAACTCAGCGAGCAATTCTTCTGAAATTGCACCACGACTGTTTAAAACAATATTGGCTCCTGCTTGAGCAAACTTGTGGGCGATGGCAAGACCAATTCCACGACTCGAACCTGTAATAAAGATATTTTTATTTTCTAGTTGCATTCTTTTCTCCTGTTTCCTCTTGTATTTATGGGAGAAGGGATTACTAGTTTCCTAGAAGAGCTTCCAAGCTAGCCTGATCTTCAACATTGGCTAGTTTAGCCGTTTTATCAATTTTTTTGACAAAACCTGACAAGACTTTCCCCGGTCCAATCTCGATAAAGTTGGTTACGCCTGCTTCTTGCATAACCTCAATACTTTCATAGAAACGAACTGGTTCCTTGACCTGACGCGTCAAGAGTTGAGCAATGTCTTCTTTTTGCATGACCCTTGCTTCTGTATTGCCGACTAGGGGACAAGTAAAATCTGAAAAGTTTACCTGAGCTAGAGTTTCAGCTAGTTTCTGGCTAGCAGGTTCAAGGAGAGCGGTATGAAAAGGACCTGAAACCTTGAGAGGAATCAAGCGTTTAGCACCTGCTTCTTGTAAGAGTTCAACAGCTCGATCAACTGCAACCACTTCTCCACCAATGACAATTTGTGCAGGTGTGTTATAGTTGGCTGGGGTAACTACTCCAAGTTCAGAAGCTTTTTGACAGGCCTCTTCAATGACCTCTACTGGTGTATTGAGAACTGCTACCATTTTACCAGACCCTGCAGGTGCTGCTTCTTCCATATAAGCCCCACGTTTAGCAACTAGAGCCACTGCATCTTCGAAATCCAAGGCACCACTAGCTACAAGGGCAGAATATTCTCCAAGAGACAGGCCTGCCACTATATCTGGTTGGAAACCTTTCTCCTTTAGTAGTCGGTAAATGGCAACGGATGTAGCCAAAATAGCTGGTTGTGTGTAACGAGTCTGATTTAGTTTCGTTTCATCATTGTCAATCAAATCCCGAAGGTCATACCCTAAGACTTGGCTAGCTTGGTCGATCGTTTCCTTGACGATAGCATATTGGTCATAGAGTTCATGCCCCATTCCTAGGTACTGGGCTCCTTGACCTGCAAATAGAAAGGCTGTTTTAGTCATTTCTTGTAACTCCTGCCCAACGAGCAGCTTCTGCTTGAATCTTTTCAGCTGCACCGTAGTAAATATCTTTTAAGATTTCTTCAACAGTTTCTTCTTTCGAAACCAGACCTGCAATCTGACCAGCCATCACTGAACCGCCATCTACATCACCATGGACAACAGCCTTAGCTAAGGCTCCAGCGCCCATTTGTTCAAAGATTTCTAAATCTGGATTTCCTTGTTTGAAGGCATCTTTTTCAGCTTGCTCGAAATCACGAGTCAATTTGTTTTTAATGGCACGAACTGCGTGTCCAAAATGTTGTGCTGAGATAGTTGTGTCAATATCACGAGCTTTTAAAATCTTAGCCTTGTAATTTGGATGGGCATTTGATTCCTTAGCTACCACAAAGCGAGTTCCTACTTGCACAGCTTCTGCACCAAGCATAAATCCAGCTGCAGCTCCCTCACCGTCTGCAATACCTCCAGCAGCAATAACAGGAATTGAAACAGCAGCTACAACTTGACGAACCAAGGTCATAGTTGTTAACTTGCCAATGTGTCCCCCAGCTTCCATACCTTCAGCAATGACGGCATCCGCACCAATTTTTTCCATGCGTTTTGCCAAAGCCACACTTGGGACAACTGGAATAACAGTAATCCCTGCCTCATGGAATCGTTCCATGTATTTACTTGGATTCCCTGCGCCAGTTGTAACAACCTTAACCCCTTCTTCAATCACAAGATCAACGATATCTTCAACAAATGGAGACAAAAGCATAATGTTGACACCAAATGGCTTATCTGTTAATGATTTAATCTTATCGATATTGGCCTTAACCACTTCCTTGGGAGCATTCCCTCCACCGATGATACCCAGACCACCTGCCTTTGAAACAGCACCCGCTAGGTCACCATCAGCGACCCAGGCCATTCCTCCCTGAAAGATAGGATATTTAATATTCAATAATTCTGTAATACGTGTTTTCATAGTGCCTCCATGAGTCTTGCTTAGGTAATAGTTCGACCATATTATACTTTGACTGTCAAACTATTACCTGAACAAGAGGGAGCGGGTTTCCCTACTCCTACTCCTTCTCCATTTATTTAAATTATTTTGTTTGCTCTTCAACGTAAGCAACCAAGTCACCAACTGTTTTCAAGTTGTCTTCTGCTTCGATTTGGATATCAAAAGCATCTTCGATTTCAGAGATTACTTGGAACAAGTCCAATGAATCTGCATCCAAATCATCAAAAGTAGATTCAAGCGTTACTTCTGATGCGTCTTTTCCAAGTTCTTCAACGATAATTTCTTGTACTTTTTCAAATACTGCCATGATAGACTCCTTTAAAATAAATAGTTTTTATAACAATGTGTTCACCACATAATTACCTAAATTGTAACAACAAGTGTGCCCCATGTCAAACCTCCACCGAAGCCTGATAAGAGTATTTTTTGGCTACCATCCAAATGGATTAGCCCTTCTTCTACACACTCTGAAAGCAAAATCGGAATACTTGCCGCACTAGTATTTCCATACTTGGTCATATTTGCGGGAAGCTTATCACGATCTACACCGATTTTTCTAGCCATCTTATCCAAGATACGGTTATTGGCCTGATGAAGCAGGAGATAGTCTAGTTCTTCTGCAGATACAGGACTCATCTCTATGGTCTCTTTGATAGACTTAGCAACATCTCGAATTGCAAAGTCAAAAACTGCTCGGCCATCCATTTTCAAGAAAGCATCTGGATTTTCTTGAACTGAAAATGGTGACGTCAAGCCTGTCTGCCCATAGGTCAAGCACTCACTACGTGAACCATCGCTATTGAGACTCTCCGCTAGGAAATGTTGCTTATCGCTTGCTTCTAACAAGACGCCACCAGCTCCATCTCCAAATAGGACAGCTGTTGAACGATCTGTCCAGTCCAAGGTTTTGGACATAGTTTCACTACCGATAACTAGACCCTTACGATAAGCTCCTGAAGAGATAAACTTCTCTGCAGTTGAAAGGGCAAAGGTGAAACCACTACAAGCGGCGGTTAGATCAAATGCAAAGGCCTTACGAGCACCTATACGAGCCTGTACACGTGTTGCAGTAGATGGCATCATCGAGTCAGGGGTCATCGTAGCTAAGATGATGAAATCCAACTCTTCAGCAGAAATCCCTGACTTCTCTAAAAGCTGTTTGGCAACTTCAGTAGCCAAATCTCCTGTTGATTCTGTCTTAGAAATGCGACGTTCCTTAATTCCAGTTCGACTTGAAATCCATTCATCACTCGTATCCATAACCTGAGCCAAATCTTCATTTGTGACAATCTGCTCTGGAACATAATGAGCAACCTGGCTTATTTTCGCAAAAGCCATTATTTCAAATCCTCCAAAAATTGATAAAGATTGGTCAAACCTTTACTCATGACATCCATTTCCTCTGGGCTCATGCCTTCGATGATCCTTTCGACCATGGCCTTGTGAAAACGTCTATGGAGCCGATGTACCAAGCGACCTTTCTTTGTCAAATGCAGATGTACTACACGACGATCCTGATCTGATCGCAAGCGCTCGATATAACCTTTTCGTTCCAAGTTGTTCAAGCTAGTTGTCACGGTTCCTAGAGTTACCATCAACTCTTTGGACACTTGACTTGGAGTCACATCTGGAAACTTGCCAATCACATCGATCGTGTGCATTTCCTTGATGGAGATATCCTTGAAACGACTACCTCTCAAACTCACTTCCTCAATCACAAGGACGTTATTAAAAATAGATGTTAAATAGTCATTGATCCGTTGGTAGTCCAATTTTCTTCCCTCCCTCATCAAAAAGTTTAACTATCAAAACATTTGACAAAAAAAGTATATCAAACTTCAAAGAATTGCGCAAGTATTTTATTATTTCCCCCAAAATTTTGGATGTCTTCTTTCAGAATGTGCACGAACACCTTCCTTAAAATCTTCGGTATAAGATAGAGTTTCCTGTAGCTCCAGTTCCAATTTGGCATATTCATGCCACTGCTTAAACTCGCTCTCCCAGACCAATTTCTTAATGGCTGCGTAAGAGTTAGTAGAGCCTCTTCTCAACTTCTTCAACAGCTGCTCTCTTGTCTTTTCCAGTTGCTCACTTGCACACAGACGATAGACAGCTCCTGCTTCTAAAGCCTTCTCAGCTGTGAAAGGCTTCTCCAGTCATAGCTAATTGCGTTGCCAGAATCGCTCCTAGTGATCGTGTAAGCAAGAATAAGCCACCCGCATCAGGAGCTAAGCCCACACCTACAAAGCCCTGAATGAATTTAGCTTTGTCAGAAGCAATACAGAAATCAACTGCTAAAGCCATATTAGCCGCAGCTCCAGCAACTGCTCCATCCACCTCCATAATGACTGGTTTAGGAATTTGCTTCATTTTATAAGAAATGGCATTGACTAATTCTGCAATCTGAGCCAAGGATGCAATATCATCCTCTTCGACAGCACGTTTCATTTCTACTAGATCGCCCCCAACAGAGAAGACTTTGCCGGCAGCATTAATGAGAACAAACGAAACCGAAGCATCTTTTTCAGCTAATTCTAAAGCTTCTAAAATTTCCTGACACATAGGAATATGAAAACCATTTGCCACCTCGGGACGATTCAGAGTTATCATCGCTAAATCGTCTTGAACTTGATAGAGGATATGATCCATAACCACTCCTTTCAATTTACAACGAAGATTAAATTATTTTATTTTCAAATTATATCTTTTCCCAGCTTATTAGACAAGAGAAAAATCGACCGAAAGTGTATCGGCCGATTTTAAAAACTTAGTTTGGTATCTAAAAATACAGGAAAACCAGTACTTGTATCATCCATGAAATCATAAATCACTTCAAGCATTCGTCCTCCTTCTCTCTGATAGAGCTGTTCTTGGTTGGATCCCTTATGGTAGAATTCTCCTGAAACCATGTAAAAAACACGATTTGGATCTTCAAGGTAGGCAAAAAGATTTCCTGTAAAAGGAGCTTCCTTGTCTCCGTCCTTGTTAACCAGACTTGTAGCTAAGAGTTTTGTGATTCCTCTAAATTGTCCACTTTCATCTGTTCGACAATAAAACTTGACTCTAGCTTCATAGTTAGGATTAACGATAAGCTTTTCAGAGAGAATTCGATAGGTCCTTGCCTTACTATCTGACAAGCCGATAGATAAGATAATTTTAGCCCTCTCAACTGAAATCTGACGCTCCTGCGCATACTCCATCGCTAATTCTTCTCCGGTCAAACGACCACTGGGAAGAGGATGAGACCTTGCTCCGATATTTATAGGAATCATCACGAAGGTAAGGACTAGTAAGATTAAACAAACTACTCTTTTAATCATCTTCCCCCAACTCCTTTCATTAGAAGAGTCTTTCCTCCTACACCTTTATTATAAGCTTTCCTGATGAGACTTTCAAACAATTGTATAGGATATTTTCCAGATTGAAAAAAGCCCCTCTTTCTGCTATAATCGTATAAAATACTTACTTTAGGAGTTCTTATGAAGGTTGTAAAATTTGGTGGAAGCTCACTTGCCTCTGCTAGTCAGTTAGAAAAAGTTCTAAACATTGTAAAAAGTGATCCAGAACGTCGTTTTGTAGTCGTCTCTGCGCCTGGTAAACGCAATTCTGAAGATACCAAGGTGACAGATGCCTTGATTAAATACTACCGCGACTATGTAGCTGGTAATGATATCAGTAAACGTCAAAACTGGATTATTGATCGCTATGCTGCCATGGTTAGTGAGCTAAAACTCAAACCAACAGTTCTAGAAAAAATCTCAAAAAGCATCCGTGCTCTTGCAACTCTTCCAATTGAAGATAATAAGTTTCTCTATGATACCTTTCTAGCAGCTGGAGAAAATAACAATGCCAAGTTGATTGCAGCCTACTTTAACCAAAATGGCTTGGAAGCGCGTTATGTTCATCCTAGAGAAGCTGGTATCGTTGTGACAAGCGAACCTGGAAATGCACGTATCATCCCATCAAGTTACGATAAAATCGAGGAATTGACAAATTCAACTGAAGTCCTCGTTATTCCTGGTTTCTTTGGCGTAACTAAGGAAGATCACATCTGTACCTTCTCCCGTGGGGGATCCGATATTACTGGTTCTATCATCGCCGCAGGTGTTAAGGCTGACCTCTATGAAAACTTTACTGATGTAGATGGAATCTTTGCTGCCCATCCTGGTATCATCCACAAGCCACACTCTATTCCTGAGTTAACCTACCGTGAGATGCGTGAATTGGCCTATGCTGGATTCTCTGTACTACACGATGAAGCACTTCTACCAGCCTACCGTGGGAAAATTCCTCTTGTCATTAAAAATACCAACAATCCAGACCACCCAGGTACTCGCATTGTGCTACAACATAGCAGCGACAAATTCCCAGTTGTTGGGATCGCTGGTGATTCTGGCTTTGTCAGCATCAATATGTCCAAGTATCTGATGAACCGCGAAATCGGTTTTGGTCGTAAAGTTCTTCAGATTCTTGAGGACCTTAATATTGGTTGGGAACACATGCCAACTGGTATCGATGACCTGTCTATCATCTTACGTTCACGAGAATTGACTCCGATCAAGGAAGAAGAAATCCTTCGTCAATTAGTACAAAAAGCAGAGGTAGACCACGCTGAAATCGAACACGACCTCTCTATCATTATGATTGTTGGGGAAAAAATGAAGCGTCATATCGGGGTAACTGCTACAGCCACTCGTGCCTTATCTGAGAACAACATCAACATCCAAATGATGTCACAAGGCTCTAGTGAAGTTTCTATCATGTTTGTTGTCCATAAAGACCAAGAAAAAGCCGCCCTTAAAGCTCTCTACCAAGCATTTTTCGGTGAAAATAAGGAAGACTAAACATGGCACAATCCCTCAACAAGGTCGTCGACTTGCAAACAACTGGAACTTCCTATCTCTCCATTACAGGAAAGGTTGGAAAATTTCTGGTTGGAGATCATGCGCTAGAATTTTACGCAGATCGTAATGTCGAGGACTATATTCAAATCCCATGGTCCAGCGTTAACCAAATCGGAGCCAATGTTTCAGGCCGCAAGGTTAGTCGTCATTTTGAAATCTTTACAGATCAAGGAAAATTTCTCTTTGCCTCAAAAGACTCTGGAAAAATTCTTAAAATAGCTCGTGAAAAACTGGGAAATGACAAGGTAGTCAAACTTCCTACCTTAGTCCAAATCATTGGTCGAAAAATTAAAAATCTATTTGCAAAAAAATAGAAAGTTTAGTATAATCATAGAAACGGATAAGTAGGTTACTTACTTCTTTCAGAAAGTCTGCGGGTGCTGCGAGCAGATAGAAGATTTAATTGAAATTCTACCGTTGTTACAAACTAAATACATAATCAAGTGCACACCTGTGAAGTTGGATGGAACCGTGGCCCTGCCACTCCAACGCTTTGTCGGGTGTGCTTTTTTCATAAAGGAGTTTATATGTTAGATATCAAACGTATTCGTACAGACTTTGATGCTGTCGCAGAAAAACTAGCTACACGTGGTGTAGATGCTGCTATCTTGAACGAGATGAAAGAAATCGATGCCAAACGACGTGACATCTTGGTCAAGGTTGAAACTCTCAAGGCTGAACGTAACACAGTTTCTGCTGAGATTGCACAAGCTAAACGTAACAAGGAAAATGCCGATGACAAGATTGCTGCGATGCAAACCCTCTCTGCCGAGGTAAAAGCTCTTGATGCAGAATTGGCTGAAATCGATGCTAAATTGACAGAATTTACCACTACACTTCCAAATATCCCAGCTGATAGCGTGCCTATCGGTGCAGACGAAGATGATAATGTAGAAGTTCGCCGTTGGGGAACTCCTCGCGAGTTCGACTTTGAACCAAAAGCTCACTGGGATCTAGGTGAAGATCTTGGTATTCTTGACTGGGAACGTGGTGGGAAGGTAACTGGAGCGCGCTTCCTCTTCTATAAAGGCCTCGGGGCTCGTTTGGAACGTGCTATCTACAACTTTATGTTGGATGAACATGGAAAAGAAGGCTACACTGAAGTCATCACACCTTACATGGTTAACCATGATTCTATGTTCGGTACAGGACAATATCCAAAATTCAAAGAAGATACATTTGAATTGAAAGATACGAACTACGTCCTCATTCCTACAGCTGAAGTTCCTCTGACCAACTACTACCGTGATGAAATTCTTGATGGAAAAGACTTGCCAATCTACTTTACTGCTATGAGCCCATCATTCCGTTCTGAAGCTGGTTCAGCTGGTCGTGATACTCGTGGTTTGATTCGTTTACACCAATTCCACAAGGTAGAAATGGTGAAATTTGCTAAACCTGAAGAATCATATGAAGAACTTGAAAAGATGACAGCTAACGCTGAAAATATCCTTCAAAAACTCAACCTTCCATACCGTGTAGTTGCTCTTTCTACAGGAGACATGGGCTTCTCTGCTGCTAAGACTTATGACTTGGAAGTATGGATTCCTGCGCAAAATACTTATCGTGAAATCTCAAGCTGTTCAAATACAGAAGATTTCCAAGCTCGTCGTGCCCAAATCCGTTACCGTGATGAAGCCGATGGTAAGGTTAAACTTCTTCATACTTTGAATGGTTCTGGACTTGCTGTTGGACGTACAGTCGCTGCTATCCTTGAAAACTATCAAAACGAAGATGGTTCTGTGACCATTCCAGAAGTTCTTCGTCCATACATGGGTGGAGCTGAAGTTATCAAACCATAATTAAATAGATGTAAAAAGAGGAGGCTGAGCTTCCTCTTTTTGAGTAATTCAAAAGAAACAGGTAGAAATCTTTCATTCTACCTGTTTTTATTTATTTCTTAGTAGCCACCCATCATAGATGGATCCATAGCTGGCGCTGGTGCAGCAGGTTCTGGTTTATTCGCTACGACTGCTTCTGTTGTTAGAATTAAGCTTGCTACTGAAGCTGCATTCTGAAGGGCTGAACGGCTAACCTTAACAGGATCGATAATTCCTGCTTCAATCATGTTGACCCATTCACCTGTTGCAGCATTGAAGCCTGTTCCAAGCTCTGCATTTTTCAAACGATCGATAACAATTGAACCTTCATAACCTGCATTATAAGCGATTTGGCGTACAGGTTCTTCCAAGGCACGAAGAACAATGTTACGTCCTGTTGCTTCATCACCTTCTAACTCCAAGGTCGCAACAGCAGAGATAACATTGACAAGGGCAGTACCACCACCTGCAACGATACCTTCTTCAACAGCTGCGCGAGTCGCATTGAGAGCGTCTTCGATGCGGAGTTTCATTTCTTTCAATTCTGTTTCTGTTGCAGCACCAACCTTGATAACTGCTACCCCACCTGACAACTTAGCCAAGCGTTCTTGGAGTTTTTCACGGTCAAATTCTGAAGTTGTTGTTTCAATTTGTGATTTTATGACAGCAACACGGTTAGCAATTGCTTCAGGATTACCTGCACCTTCTACAATGACTGTACTATCTTTATCAACAGACACTTTAGCTGCTTGACCAAGCGCTTCGATAGTAGCATCTTTCAATTCAAGACCAAGGTCTTCAGTAATAACGGTACCACCTGTCAAGATTGCGATGTCTTCTAGCATAGCTTTACGACGGTCACCGAAACCAGGAGCCTTAACAGCAACTACGTTGAAAGTACCACGAATCTTGTTCAAGACAAGGGTTGGCAGAGCTTCACCATCAACATCATCTGCAATAATCAAGAGTGGACGGCTGCTTTGAAGAATACTTTCTAGAAGTGGCAAGATTTCTTGGATATTTGAAATCTTCTTGTCTGTGATTAAAATGTATGGATTTTCAAGATCTGCAACCATTTTTTCGTTATCTGTCACCATGTACTGTGATAGATAACCACGGTCAAATTGCATTCCTTCTACGACTTCAAGCTCTGTTTCCATACCACGTGACTCTTCAATGGTGATAACACCATCTTTACCAACTTTTTCCATGGCTTCAGAGATGTATTCACCAACTTTTTCAGAACGAGAGGATACTGCAGCAACCTGCGCAATAGCTTCTTTATTGGCTACTGGAATAGCATTGTTCTTCAAGGCTTCCACGGCTGCAGCAACAGCTGCTTCAATCCCACGACGAATACCGATTGGATTTGCTCCTGCTGTAACGTTTTTGATTCCTTCACGAACGATTGCCTGTGTCAAGACTGTTGCAGTAGTTGTCCCGTCACCAGCGATATCATTAGTCTTAGAAGCTACTTCTGATACCAATTTGGCACCCATATTTTCAAAATGGTCTTCTAGTTCGATTTCTTTCGCGATTGTCACTCCATCATTGGTAATCAATGGTGAACCGAATGATTTTTCAAGAACAACGTTACGTCCTTTAGGCCCCAAGGTTACTTTAACTGTATCAGCTAGGATATCAACGCCACGGACCATAGCTGAACGTGCATCAGATGAAAATTTAATCTCTTTTGACATACTTATTTCCTCCTCTTATTCTTCAACGATTGCCAAGATATTTGCTTCACCTACGATGATATACTTTTCATCACCATCTTTGACATCAATACCTGCATGAGCTTCCACTAAAACCTGATCTCCAACTTTTACACTTGGAGCGACTAACTCACTGCTCAAGGTACGAACACCTTGTCCAGTAGCCACTACAGTAGCTGTTTTTGTTTTTTCTTGAGATGTTCCTGCTAGGACAAAGCCTCCGACAGTTTGTTCTTTTTCTTCAATTTTTAAGACCACACGGTCTCCTAATGGTTTCAACATTTGTTTTCCTCCATAACATAATCATATTGTTAGCACTCTTTATACATGAGTGCTAAACCATAGTTCTATTGTATCACTTGGTCAAAAATAGTCAAGAAAAAAGTCTGATTTATAGCACAAAAAGAGTTGGAGAAAATTCTCAAACTCTTGTCATTTTAGAAGGGAAGTTCCTCTTCTTCCAAGACCAAATCTGCTAAGTCTTGTCCAGCATTATTTTCACGCATAGCACGTTGGGCGCGACTTTCTAAGAGTTGGAAGCCCGTACAGAGAACTTCTGTTACATAGTTGGTCTGTCCATTTTTCTCGAAGCGACGGGTACGTAGTTCCCCATCCACAGAAATGAGACTGCCTTTGCTTCCATAACTCGCCAAAGTTTCAGCAAGTTTGCCCCAGACTACAATATTGATGAAGTCTGCTTCACGTTCCCCGTTTTGGTCTTTGTAACGACGATTCACTGCGATAGTTGCTCGTGCAACGGACTTGTCATTGTTGGTTTTGTGCAATTCTGGTGTTGCCACGATTCTTCCAATAAGAATAATTTTATTAAACATTTTTTCATCCTCCTACTTATCTATTCGAAGGAAATCAAAAAAAGTTACAAAATTTGTAACTTTTTTAAATAATATTAATCTCTGTGAATCATAAACCCAGTGGCTTGTTGATTGGCCATGATGATCATATCTGTGATTTGCACACGACGAGGTTGGCTGGTCACATAAACCACAGCATCTGCGATATCTTGTGCCTGCAAGGCTTCGAGCCCCTGATAGACCGTTGCAGCCCGTGCCTCATCTCCATGGAAACGGACTTTTGAAAAATCAGTCTCTACAATACCAGGTTGAATAGTGGTCACCTTTATATCAGTCGCAATGGTGTCAATCCGAATCCCGTCCGAAAAAGTTTTGACTGCAGCCTTGGTTGCTGAATAGACTGCTGCACCAGCGTAAGCGTAAATACCTGCGGTTGAACCCATATTAATGATATGGCCTTGATTTGCAGTCACCATAGAAGGCAAGAGACAACGAGTGACTGCCATCAAGCCCTTGACATTGGTATCCAGCATGGTCAACATATCCAACTCTTCATAGTCCTGATAGGGAGCTAAACCGAGAGCCAGCCCAGCATTATTAACCAAGATATCAATCTGACCCACAGTTTTTAGAATATCTGAACAAACCGTTTTAACCATTGTCATATCGGTTACATCTAGCGGAAAAGTCCAAACTTTTTGATTTGGAAAGGCTTCTGCGAACTCAGTTTTGAGAGCTTCAAGTCTTTCTTTTCGACGCCCTGTGAGAACGATATTCTCACCTTTTTCTAGATATGCACGCGCAATGGCTTCACCAATACCTGATGTTGCACCTGTAATGACTACATTTTTTGCCATCTTATTTCCCTCAAGCGAAGATTATAAATCACTTTTAGTGACTAAGCAGTCCAGTGCTTAGCTGGGTCAAAGGGTGTTCCAACTACCTGGTCGTCTGACAGTTCAATGACACCACGTTTTTGCGGAGCATTTGGCAAGGCAAGTTCACGAGGACTACACATCATCCCAAAACTCTTTTCCCCACGAAGTTCACCTGGGAAAATGAGATTGCCTTTGGGCATCATAGCTCCTGGAAGAGCGACAATGGTTTTCAAACCGACACGCGCATTGGGAGCACCTGCAACGATTTGCACTGTCTTGTCACTTGCGACTGCAACTTGGCAGATGTTGAGGTGGTCACTATCTGGATGAGCTACCATCTCGACAATCTCACCAACAACAAACTTAGGTTCCTTGTCATTAACAATTTCCTCTGTAAAACCTTCCGCCTGCAATTCTTGATTCAAACGAGCTACTTGGTCGTCTGTCAAGAATACTTGACCACGTTCCTCAATTTCGAATAAGCTAGAAACTTCAAAAATATTCCAAGCAACAGTTTCACCTGTTTCCTTTAGGAAAACACGCGCTACATTGCCTTTACGTTCAACATCTAGTTTGGCATCGCCACTGTTTTTCACGATGACCATAAGGACATCACCAACATGTTCTTTGTTATATGTAAAAATCATTCTTTCTTTTCTCCTATTTTAATCCTGCTAAAAAGTCGTTTATTTGTGCCTTGGTTTTACGATCACGATTGACAAAGCGTCCAATCTCCTTGTCCTTATCTAAGACAACAAGACTTGGAATCCCGTAAACATCCCAAAGTTTGGCTAAGTCCATGTACTCATCACGGTCTACTCGTATAAAGGTAAACTCTGGATTTGACTCTTCAATCTCTGGCAAAGCAGGGTAGATATAACGACAATCGCCACACCAATCCGCAACAAAAAGGAAGACCTTCTTGCCATCCTGTTCAACTAGATTAGCTAGTTCTTCCAAACTATGAGGAATTATCATAAGACTTCCTCCTCATAGATGAGATCTTCATCTTCATAGACAAAGGTATAGTGACGACCATCCTCAAAAATGACACCACCAACGAGACGCTCTAAGCTACTTTCGTAGACTTGGACATAGAGAGTCGCTATCTCACCCATCTCTGAAAAGGAGTCACGCACAATAGCGGTCAACTCTTCCTGCGTTTTCATGAGTTTATGGTCATCAGCTACTTTCTTAGCTCCAAAAGCAAGTGCTCCGAGGCCTACTAATGCCAAACCTGTTTTAATGATATTTTTCGTTTTCATGCTAACATTGTAACACAAAAAGATAAGTAGGACAAATCGTGAATGCTATTTTCGTTTGAACTATATGTACCTCATTTCAAGAAATATTGACTCCTATCTCCTCCTATGGTACAACACCTCAAAGTAATGATTTACTTATCCATAAAATTCTAAGGAGACTCTATATGAACAAATAAAGTTATTTTGACGGTGGATTACTCAGCTTTATCGGGCACTCAATTGTCGCTTTTTTCATCATCGCCTTAACTCTAGGAATTGCTACACCTTGGGCCGTTTGTTTTATGCAAGATTGGAAAGTACGACATACTGTCATCGATGGTCAACGTTTATACTTTGATGGAACTGCACCCAGTTATTTGGAAATTGGATCAAATGGTTCTTACTGACGATTATCACTCTTGGAATCTATTCATTTTGGTTAAAAATAAAAACAGAACAATGGATTACCAAGCATACCCATCATATGTAAAAAGTGCGGTTTATAGACCACACTTTTTTTATAGCTCTTAATAATGTCTCTCACCAAATAAACCTTCTGGCAAATCATGGAAATCCTTGCCTGCCTTGAAATTTTCAAATTTGCCTAGCAAGAACTGGTAGGCATCCAAGCGGCTTTCATAGCGAATCATGGCATCTTTAGCACGCTCATCTTGATCTTCTTCATAGACCTTTTGGCTTTCCTTGAGCGCCATA
Organism: Streptococcus infantis; assembly: GCF_047463635.1. Lineage (GTDB taxonomy): Bacteria > Bacillota > Bacilli > Lactobacillales > Streptococcaceae > Streptococcus > Streptococcus infantis_W. The sequence continues at coordinate 3,094 of NZ_JASHDL010000008.1, read as the reverse complement.
TCATTAATCATGATTTGGGTATTAACCCAAGCTTCAAATTCTTTCATAAATTCTTGTTCGTAACTCATTTTTTCTCCTTATTCTAATCCACGGAAATAGTCTGTATCAATCTCACGGTAGGGCTGGATATCCTGAACATACTCCAATACACCTTGAAATTCTCCATTTTCATCGTGTACTGCAGCATAGGTGATATGGACAAACTTACCTCGTGACTCGGACTTGAACCACATCTCATACTTGTCCTTGACCCCGTCACGAAGACCTTTCATAATGGTCTTTACCTTATCAAGGTACTTGGGCGGGTGACAAAGCTCAACATTGCGCCCGACTTGAGAAGGTGTCCGCTTGAAAATCATCTCATCTGCTGGCGTATTGTCATTGTAATACTGGAAAATATCATCCTTATTAACAAAGGTAATTTCCATTGGCAGATGGTTGAGAATAAGATTAGCCTGCTCGACTGAGAGATAGCCATTACCAAAAGCCTGTTGACTATGGCGATCTACTACCGCTTCCTTTTCCTTAGGTGTGAAGGTGATAGTAAACTGACCTTCTGGCGTGTCAATCACTTGTTGAACCTGTCCATCTTTCCTATCTTGCTGAACAAATTCCTCTTCTCTTTTTTCCTCAACAAAATTCTGACGGTCTGGCACCCATTTTTCAGAAGGTCGGATAATAGCATAGCCATAAGCATCACTTTCCTCAGCAATCTGAATCCAGTCATCCTGGGTGAAGGATTCGAGTAGAATCATGAGGAGGATAGATTCTTCCTTGAAAATCATACTTTCAAACTCTGTCGCAAAAGCTTCAAAAGCTTCCTTTACAGTGCTAATTGGTATCTCTGGTAAGGATTTGACTGTCTCCATTGCTGTTTGAAAGAGTTCCCTGATCTGGTCATCAACTCCCCACATGACTTTTGGAGGCGAATCATGTCCATAACGCTCCATAATAGGAAAGAAGAGTTCTTCCTTGCGCTGGTAGTGACGGTCAAATTGACCTACAAGGCCCATCTGGCGAACCAAACCCTTACGCATCTCCGCAAGCATTTCCTCGTCTTCCATAGACTCATATGTATCTAATAATCTACGAACACGAATCAAGGCAGCACGGAGGGCTAGATTTTCATCCTTAAAGACACGCACGGGATGACCTGGATGCTCTGTATCTTCTACTTCGACACCCTTAACAGCATTTTTAAAGAGATTGGCATGGACATCACAGAGCTCCATGACGTCTTCAAAGGTCACACCTGAGTCCGAGTTCATCAACTCGTGCTCCATGAGGGAAATCTCGATAGCTGATACACCTGTAAAGGTTGCATCAAAGCGTTCCTGAACGGATTCAGGTGAGGCTCCATTATGCAATTCTAATAAAATATCCCGTAGGACATGAATTCGTTCATCTACCATTAGTCTAATCCAATCACTTCGTAACCATTTGCTTCCAGTGTACGAACAATCTTGTCCATAGGAGTTCCTTCGAGCTTAGATCCCTGTTTGAGCGATACTTTTCGTCCGACTGTATTTCTCATCAAAGGATTTGCAAGAGGTTTAAAACCAAGTTCTACTAGGATATCTAAAACTTCTGGATGCTTGTCCACCACTTCCGCAACAGGAATAGATACATCAATGATATTGTCCATCATAACCTCCATCATATTCTCTAACAGTTTTTTCTCTTTTATTATACCACAAGGGCAAAGATTAAAAAACTAGCAGTAGAAGACTTGCTAGTTTATTTCGTATCACTTCATTATTTCTAATTATATAGACTCTTCCTAGTAAAACCTCAAAGTCTTATCCTTACCATGATCATCAGAGAAGTTTGAAAAACCAGTCTATGATTTTGAAAAGAATCTTATAGAACAGTAATTGGAAGGCGAAAGAGACTAAAAACCAGAGAATTTTTATCAGACCAACAATTGGTGTTATAAAAAGAAGAGTGAAGAATCTCCAAAAAGATTTCATTCTTTATCCTCCTGCTTCATCAACCAAGTAGCTGTATCCATAAGCTTATCTACGAGAACTAATTTCGCCAAACTAACGACTGTGTTTTCATCTTTTTTTATGGTTTCTGCAACTTTTAAAGCTTGCCTTGTAAGAAGATAATTACCGTAGGTTTTGGCCAGTACTGTTATGATCCCCATGTCATTCTCCTTCGATGATTTCAACCTCTTTTTGGATAGTGGCAACATCTCTTTGATATTGTGCTTCATCGTAGTTAATCAATTCGGACAATTCTTTTTGCAATCTTTCTCCCATGGGTTTCATGGTCGCAAAGGTTAAGCCACCTGATAGGACTCCACCTAAGATCGGAATAACTTTTCCCATCCCCTTAGCTAATCCTCCCTTGGTCAGATTCACTCCAAAGATTTTCAGAACTTTTTCCAAAATTGGATACCAAAGAGTCTTTGTCAAAGCCTTTTTGTTTACAATTTTCATCACTTGCTTAGCAACTGTAACACCACCAGAACGAAGTAGAGCGCCCGCACCATTTACTCCCAACATCACTCCCAGATAGAGCAAAAGGGTATTTTTAGCTTCTTCGCTCAGCTCATTTCGCGAAGCCCAGAGATCATCATAGCCGTAAATATAGCCCAGCTCCTGGGCTAGTTTTAATGAAAATGCGTAAAACTGGGCTACATCTGTCGGAATTGTAACCGCCATGGCAATACCTCCAGGTAAACCTGCTAAAACAGATGTCCCACTTGCCAGTAAAACATTATCTTTAATACAGGCATTGGCCACTCGATCTAAGGTTTCCTGAGATAATAAAGCTGTCGGCCCTTCTTCCAATAATCTAGGAATATCCTTTGAAGCCACTTCCTTAGAGAATTTGTCCATTAAAAATTTTGACCGGTTCACTTTGACGACAGGAAGTTTTACTACCTGTTGCAACACTTGCATCGCCACATCTTCTTTAGCCATCTCTATCTCCGTTTTTCATTCGTATCAAGCTTTATCTGGCTCTCTGTCAACTGTAGTGGGTTGAATAAAAAGCTAACATCTGGAGAGGACAATCGTTGTCCTCTCCATTTTTATATTCAGAGCGATGAAAATTCGTTTCTTAAAGTTGTCAAAGTTCCTAAAAC
>NZ_JASHDL010000007.1:0-110888 GCF_047463635.1 Streptococcus infantis | reverse complement strand
TATAATCAGGTTTTTCTTTGTGAAACATAGGGATTACCTCACAACTCTTCTTACCTCTATTATACGACTTTACAAAAAGAAAAGCCCTTAGAAACTTGAGTTCTAAGGACTTTGTCTTCAATCTGAACCTGAGGCAGTCGCCTCAGGTTTCCATTTGTTATTAGAAAGGAATTTTATGTCCATCATCCAAAAACTCTGGTGGTTTTTTAAATTAGAAAAACGCCGTTACCTAGTTGGAATTGTAGCTTTGGTTTTGGTTTCTGTACTAAACCTTATCCCACCTATGGTCATGGGGCGCGTGATTGATGCCATTACTTCGGGACGATTAACACAAGATGAGCTCCTGCTCCATCTCTTTTATCTCCTGCTGGCAGCTTTCGGGATGTATTATCTGCGTTATGTTTGGCGCATGTATATCCTAGGGACTTCCTACCGACTTGGACAAATCATGCGTTCAAGACTATTTGAACATTTTACAAGGATGTCTCCCGCTTTTTATCAGAGTTATCGGACTGGGGATTTGATGGCTCACGCAACCAATGATATCAATGCTCTGACTCGTTTAGCAGGTGGTGGTGTCATGATGGCAGTGGATGCCTCTATCACAGCCTTGGTAACTCTCTTGACTATGCTCTTTAGCATTTCTTGGCAGATGACCTTGGTTGCCATTCTGCCCTTGCCATTTATGGCCTATGCGACTAGTCGTCTGGGGAGAAAGACCCATAAGGCTTTCGGAGAATCACAGGCAGCCTTTTCTGAACTCAACAATAAGGTTCAAGAATCTGTATCAGGTATCAAGGTAACCAAGTCCTTTGGCTATCAGTCTGATGAATTGGCATCTTTCCAGGAAGTCAATGATTTGACCTTCCAAAAGAATCTGCAAACCATGAAATATGATAGTCTCTTTGACCCCATGGTTCTACTCTTTGTTGGTTCTTCCTATGCCTTAACTCTCTTAGTGGGTGCCTTTATGGTGCAAGCAGGACAAGTAACCGTTGGTAATCTTGTCACCTTTATCTCTTACTTGGATATGTTGGTCTGGCCCTTGATGGCTATTGGTTTCCTCTTTAATATTACTCAGAGAGGAAAAGTTTCTTACCAACGAATTGAGAGTCTTTTGTCTCAAGAGTCACCTGTCAAAGACCCAGCATCTCCACTTAACGGGATTGAAAATGGGCGCTTAGACTATGCCATTGATCGTTTTGCCTTTGAAGACGAAGAGACGCTGAAAGATATCCATTTTAGCCTCGAAAAAGGGCAAACCTTAGGCTTGGTTGGACAAACTGGTTCAGGGAAAACAGCTTTGATTAAATTGCTCCTACGTGAGTATGACGTTGACAAAGGAGCTATTTATCTAAATGGTCATGACATTCGTGACTATCGACTAGCTGACTTACGTAGTTTGATGGGATACGTTCCACAGGACCAATTTCTCTTTGCTAGTTCTATCATAGAGAATATTTGTTTTGGAAATCCTGACCTACCTTTCTCTGCAGTAGAGAAAGCAACTCAGTTGGCTCAAGTCTATCAAGACATTCAAGCCATGCCTGAGGGGTTTGATACAGTTATCGGGGAAAAAGGTGTTAGTCTATCTGGTGGGCAAAAGCAACGTCTGGCTATGAGTCGGGCTATGATTTTAAATCCTGATATCTTGATTTTAGATGATTCCTTGTCAGCTGTGGATGCTAAGACAGAGTTCGCGATCATCGATAATCTCAAGGAAACTCGCAAAGATAAAACGACTATCATCACTGCCCATCGTCTCAGTGCAGTTGTTCATGCAGATTTGATTTTGGTCATGCAGGATGGTCGCATCATTGAACGAGGTAGGCATGAAGACTTACTAGCCTTGGATGGTTGGTATGCCCAGACCTACCAGTCTCAACAGTTAGAAATGAAAGGAGAAGAAGATGCGGAATAAACAAGAACAATGGGTTGTATTGAAGCGTTTGTTGTCTTATCTTAAGCCCTATGGGGTCCTCACCTTTTTAGCCCTTGCTTTTCTCCTTGCGACGACTGTTGTTAAGAGTATTATCCCCCTAGTAGCTTCGCACTTTATCGACCAGTATCTAAACAATCTCAATCAACTTGCTGTTACAGTTTTGCTAGTTTACTATGGTCTCTACATTCTTCAAACTATTGTCCAATATGTGGGGAATCTCCTTTTTGCGCGCGTGTCCTACAGCATCGTTAGAGATATTCGACGTGATGCCTTTGCCAATATGGAAAAGCTAGGCATGTCTTATTTTGATAAAACGCCTGCAGGCTCTATTGTCTCTCGTTTGACAAATGACACCGAGACTATCAGTGATATGTTTTCGGGAATCTTATCTAGCTTTATCTCGGCAGTCTTTATATTCGTGACGACCCTTTATACCATGTTAGTTCTGGACTATCGTCTGACTGCTTTAGTCTTGCTCTTTCTGCCTTTGATTTTCCTTTTGGTCAATCTCTACCGTAAAAAATCGGTCAAGGTCATTGAAAAAACCAGAAGTCTACTGTCAGATATTAACAGTAAGCTGGCAGAAAATATCGAAGGAATTCGCATTATTCAAGCCTTCAACCAAGAAAAACGCCTGCAAGAAGAGTTTGATGAGATAAACCAGGAACACCTAGTCTACGCTAACCGTTCAGTAGCCTTGGATTCTCTCTTTTTACGCCCAGCTATGAGTTTGTTGAAGCTGTTGGGCTATGCAGTTTTGATGGCTTATTTTGGCTATCGTGGTCTTTATCTAGGAATAACGGCAGGAACTATGTATGCCTTTATCCAGTACATCAACCGTCTCTTTGATCCGCTCATCGAGGTAACGCAAAACTTTTCTACTCTGCAGACATCCATGGTGTCAGCAGGTCGTGTCTTTGCACTCATCGATGAATCCAACTATGAACCGATCCAAGAAAATGGACAAGCCGAGATTCAAGAAGGAAATATCCGCTTTGAGCATGTGTCCTTCTCTTATGATGGGCAACACCAAATTCTGGATGATATTTCCTTTACCGTCAATAAAGGTGAAACCATTGCCTTTGTCGGGCATACAGGATCTGGAAAATCATCTATCATTAATGTTCTCATGCGTTTTTATGAATTTCAGTCTGGTCGGGTTCTCCTAGATGGTGTGGATATTCGAGAGTATAGCCAAGAGGAATTGAGAAAAAATATCGGTTTGGTCCTACAGGAACCTTTCCTCTATCATGGGACCATTAAGTCCAATATCGCCATGTACCAAGATATCAGCGATGACCAAGTCAAGGCTGCAGCAGAATTTGTCGATGCAGACTCCTTCATTCAAGATCTTCCTTTAGGTTATGATGCTCCTGTATCTGAGCGTGGTTCGAGTTTTTCAACTGGTCAACGTCAGCTTCTTGCCTTTGCTAGAACTGTTGCCAGTCAACCTAAAATTCTGATTTTGGATGAAGCGACAGCCAATATCGACTCTGAAACAGAAGCTCTGGTCCAAAATTCCCTAGCTAAGATGAGACAAGGTCGGACAACCATCGCCATCGCCCATCGCCTTTCTACCATTCAAGATGCTAATTGTATCTATGTCCTTGATAAGGGACGTATCATCGAAAGTGGAACCCACGAGGAACTCCTAGCATTGGGTGGAACCTATCACAAGATGTATAGTTTGCAAGCAGGTGCTCTTTCCTAGGGAAGAATTCCTTTAAAACACAGATTTCTTGCACTGCCTCTTTCATTTTGTGGTATAATGTAGAATGTTAATAAAGATTATATATAAAAATAGAGGAGAATGTGCATGCTGAAATGGGATGAACTACCTCAAGAAATGCAATTGAGCGAGGTAAAACCATACTACCAGCTTGTGTCTAGAAGAAAAGGCTCACTGATTTTCAAGCGTTGTCTAGATTTGTTTCTAGCCTTAGTCTTGTTAATCTTGACCTCCCCCTTATTTCTGATTCTAAGCATCTGGATCAAGCTAGATAGCAAGGGTCCAGTTATTTACAAGCAAGTGCGGGTAACCCAGTACAACCGACATTTCAAGATTTGGAAATTCCGGACTATGGTAACGGACGCGGACAAGAAAGGAAGTCTGGTAACTTCTGCAAATGACAGTCGTATCACAAAAGTTGGAAATTTCATTCGACGTGTTCGTTTGGATGAATTGCCACAATTGGTCAATGTCCTCAAAGGAGAGATGTCCTTTGTGGGAACTCGTCCAGAAGTACCACGCTACACAGAGCAGTATAGCCCCGAGATGATGGCGACCTTGCTCTTACCTGCAGGGATTACGTCCCTTGCAAGCATAAACTATAAAGATGAGGATGCCATCATCAGTCAAATGACTGCAAAAGGTATGACAGTTGACCAGGCTTATGTGGAAAGAGTCCTTCCAGAGAAAATGCACTTTAACCTAGCCTATCTACGTGATTTTAGTTTCTTTGGAGATATCAAAATCATGTTTCAGACTGTAGTTGAAGTTTTAAAATAAAGTAGTCACAAGAGTGAATACAGTAAAAGGAGTAAATCAATGACAAAGTATAATATTCCATTTTCACCACCCGATATTACCGAAGCTGAAATTGCTGAAGTAGCAGATACCCTCCGTTCAGGATGGATTACAACAGGTCCAAAGACAAAAGAACTAGAACGTCGTTTATCTCTCTATACTCAAACGCCTAAGACAGTCTGCCTCAACTCTGCAACAGCAGCTCTTGAATTGATTTTGCGCGTGCTTGAAGTAGGGCCTGGCGATGAGGTCATCGTTCCAGCTATGACCTATACAGCTTCATGTAGTGTCATTACTCACGTAGGTGCGACACCAGTGATGGTTGATATCCAAGCTGATACCTTTGAAATGGACTATGACAAGCTTGAGCAAGCTATTACTGAGAATACAAAAGTTATTATTCCAGTTGAACTTGCAGGGATTATCTGTGACTATGACCGTTTGTTCCAAGTTGTCGAGAAAAAACGTGACCTCTTTACAGCTACTAGCAAGTGGCAAAAGGTCTTTAATCGTATTGTTGTAGTATCTGATAGTGCCCATGCTTTGGGTTCAACCTACAAAGGACAACCAGCTGGTTCTATTGCAGACTTTACGTCCTTCTCTTTCCACGCAGTTAAGAACTTCACAACTGCTGAAGGAGGAAGTGCAACTTGGAAAGCTAATCCAGCTATTGATGATGAAGAAATGTACAAGGAATTCCAAATCCTATCTCTTCATGGTCAAACAAAAGATGCGCTAGCTAAGATGCAACTGGGTTCATGGGAATACGATATCGTAACTCCTGCCTACAAGTGCAACATGACGGATATCATGGCTTCACTTGGTCTGGTTCAGTTGGACCGTTATCCTAGCTTGCTACAACGTCGTAAAGAAATCGTAACTCGCTATGACCGTGGATTTGCAGGAACTCGGATCCACCCATTGGCTCATGAGACAGATACTGTTGAATCTTGTCGTCACCTTTACATCACCCATGTGGAAGGAGCTAGTCTCGAGCAACGTAATCAAATTATCCAAGAATTGGCCAAAGCAGGAATCGCAAGTAACGTTCACTACAAACCGCTTCCACTTTTGACAGCTTATAAGAATCTTGGCTTTGACATGGCAGATTATCCAAAGGCTTATGCCTTCTTTGAAAATGAAATTACATTACCGCTTCACACGAAATTAACGGATGAAGAAGTAGACTATATCATTGAGACTTTTGTCAGAGTTTCTGAAGAAATTCTAGGTGCTTCACAAAAATAATTAAAAAAATTAGTAAAAAATGAATGAAAACGGTTGACAAAGGAAAAACAATAACATATAATTAACTCAACAAATCAGAAAAGTAATTATTTTTAATCTTCAGGGAGCCTGTGGTTACTGCGAACAGGTGGTTGGAACTAGTGAAATTGGGCTGATTTTAAAAGTGAATTTGAAACAATGAAAATTCGGTAGGCACACCTTACAGTGCAACTTGTTGTTAGACAAGGCAGAGATGTAAAGGGGATATTCTCTTTACAAATGAGGTGGTACCGCGTTACAAACGCCCTCACATGGAAATAGATTCCGTGTGTGGGCTTTTTTCTATCCGTCGTTTTGTTTATCTTTTATTAGGGCGTTAACTTAGAGTAATATTCAAGTTTCACTTGTTCTTTGAGTAAAGGCTGAAATGGTCCCCCAGACCATTTCACTACCAAAAGCAAATAAAAAGCCGGATTCATACAGAAGGAGGAAAAATTTATGACAACTAAAGGATATTTCGGACAATTTGGTGGTAGTTTTGTACCAGAACCAATTCAGGTTTTGCTAGATGAATTGGAAGTTACTTTTGAAAAATACAAGGAAGATCCAGAGTTTTTAGCTGAGTTTCGTCATTACTTGAAGGATTATTCAGGTCGTGAGACACCGCTATATTATGCAGAGAGCTTGACAGAGCACTTAGGTGGAGCTAAGATTTATCTCAAACGTGAAGACCTTAACCACCTTGGATCTCACAAGCTCAACAACGTTTTAGGACAAATCCTTCTAGCAAAACGCATGGGTAAAAAGCGTGTCATTGCTGAGACAGGAGCTGGCCAGCACGGTGTTGCGACAGCTGCAGCTGCGGCCAAATTTGGTATGGCATGTGATGTCTATATGGGGGCAGAAGATGTGGAGCGTCAACGTCTCAATGTCTTCCGCATGGAGATGATGGGAGCAACTGTTCACGCAGTTGAAACTGGTACTCGTACCCTCAAAGATGCGGTTGATGCAGCCTTTGGAGCATGGATGAATGACCTTGAAGCATTCTACGTTTTAGGATCTGCTGTAGGCCCTCATCCTTATCCAACGATTGTCCATGAATTCCAAAAGGTTATTAGTGAAGAATCACGTCGTCAAATCTTGGGAAAAGAAGGACGTCTGCCAGACTACGTTATTGCCTGTGTGGGTGGTGGTTCTAATGCCATCGGAGCTTTTTCACAGTATGTAGCTGATGAAGAAGTAAAATTGGTTGGGGTAGAAGCTGCTGGTCATGGACTTGATACAGACAAGCACGCAGCAACTATGACCAAGGGTAGTGTCGGAATTGTCGATGGAATGAAGACTTATGCAGTTTTTAAGGAAGATGGAGAGCTGGCGCCAGTTTACTCTATCTCAGCAGGTTTGGACTATCCAGGGGTTGGTCCAGAACATGCCTTCTTTAAAGACTCTGGTCGAGTAGAATATGTAGCAGCGACAGACGAAGAAGCTGTCCAAGCCTTGCTTTTATTAAGCAAAACAGAAGGAATCATCCCTGCAATTGAAAGCTCACATGCTATCGCTGAAGCAGTTAAACGTGCGCCGAAACTAAGTAAAGATGAGATTATCATCATCAATGTCTCTGGTCGTGGAGACAAGGACGTAGCTGCTATTGCAGATTATCTTGAAGCTAAAAAATAAAAGATGGAAAAGATACAGAGATTTCTCTCACAGAGAGCTTGTGGTTGCTGAAAACAAGCAGAGAAAGCTGTAAGGTTGGGTCCATCTGAAATGAGAGAAGAAAACATGATTCTCGAGGGAGTGCCCTTTATCGCACAACCTGTTACAGGAGCTATCTGAGACAGGAATGAGAGATAGGAGAAATCCTATAATTGAGGTGGCACCACGAATTTCGTCCTCACGCAAGTTATTTTGCGTGGGGATTTTTTGTAGAATCAACACGAAATTTAAGAAGAACTGAAAGGGAAATTACAATGGAACGAATCATTCATGGAGATGTTTTATCACCAATCTTGGCTTATATGCGCTTAAACGGAAAACACAAGGTCATACTTGAAAGTATCCCAAGAGAAAAAGAAAATGCTCGATTTTCTATCTTAGCCTATAACCCAGTTTTTGAGATTAAGTTTGAGAATGGAGTTCTTTATCAAAATGGTCAGGTGATTGATCGTGATCCCTTGGATTTCCTCTATGAGGTGACTCATAAGAGTCAGCACCATTCAGACCTCCCTTTTGGTGGGGGAGCCATTGGCTTTGTGGGTTACGATATGATTTCGCTCTATGAGGAAATCGGCCAAATCCCTCAGGATACCATTGGGACGCCAGATATGCATTTCTTCGTATATGAGAGTTATATAGTTTTTGACCATAAGAAAGAAAAAATTAATGTCATCGAGGATGCTCTCTACAGTAATCGTAGTAATGAAGAACTAGAAGTGGCTTTAGATCAGGTTTTAGAAGAGTTGAAAATCCCTGCTCCAAATGAATTTGAAGATTTGGACGTTTCTCCACTTCAGTTTAGACCACATATTGCACCTCAGAAATTTGAAGAGATGGTAGAAACAGCTCGCGACTTGATTCGCAAGGGAGATATGTTCCAATGTGTGCTCAGTCAGCGCTTCTCCGCAGAAGTAACTGGAAATCCTTTTGACTTCTACAGAAATCTCCGAGTGACCAATCCATCAAATTACCTCTACTTTTATGACTTTGGAAATTATCAAATTATCGGTGCCAGTCCTGAGAGCTTGGTTTCCGTCAAAAATGGCATTGTGACAACCAATCCAATTGCAGGTACACGTCCTAGAGGTGCCAATGATGAGGAAGATGCGGCACTTGCAAGTGATCTACTTTCTGATGAAAAGGAAATGGCAGAACACCGAATGTTGGTGGACTTGGGACGAAATGATATCGGTAGAATTGCTGAAACAGCAAGTGTCCAAGTAACCAAGTATATGGAAGTCGAACTTTTCCGCTATGTCATGCATTTGACCAGCGTGGTTAAAGGACATTTATTACCAGAACTGACTGCCATGGATGCCTTAAAGGCGACACTTCCGGTAGGAACAGTATCGGGAGCACCAAAGATTCGGGCCATGAAACGCATCTATGAACTAGAAAAAGAGAAGCGAGGTGTCTATGCAGGAGCTATCGGTTACTTATCAGCAACTGGAGACATGGATTTTGCTATTGCAATTCGAACCATGATTCTTAAAAATAAAACAGCCTACGTACAGGCTGGTGCAGGAATTGTTTATGATTCCATCGCTCAGAACGAATACCAAGAAACGATTAACAAAGCTAAATCTATGACTAGAATGGGAGAACTAAGACCATGATTTTATTGATTGACAATTATGATTCATTTACTTATAACCTGGCTCAATATATCGGGAATTTCGCAGAAGTTCAGGTTTTGAGAAATGATGATCCAAACCTTTATGAAGAAGCTACAAAGGCAGATGGACTGGTCTTTTCTCCTGGCCCAGGTTGGCCAGCTGATGCTGGGAAAATGGAAGAAATGATTCGTGATTTTGCAGGTAAGAAACCTATTCTAGGGATTTGTTTGGGGCACCAAGCCATCGCAGAAGTCTTTGGTGGCAAGTTAGGCTTGGCTCCTAAAGTTATGCACGGTAAACAAAGTCAAATCCGATTTGAGACTCCATCAGTTCTCTATCAAGGGATTGAGGACAATCGTCCAGTCATGCGTTACCACAGTATTTTAATCGAAGAGATGCCAGAAGAGTTTGAAGTGACCGCTCGTTCGACAGATGACCAAGCTATTATGGGGATTCAACACAAAACCTTGCAGATTTATGGCTTGCAGTATCATCCAGAAAGTATCGGAACGCCTGATGGTCTATCTTCTATTCAGAATTTTATCGAGAAAGTTGTAAAGTGAGGAACACAAAATGAAAGAAATTATTGAAAAATTAGCCAACTTTGAAGATTTATCAAGTGTTGAAATGACAGATGTGATCGAACGCATCGTGACAGGGCGAGTGACAGAAGCACAAATTGCGTCCCTACTTTTAGCTCTTAAAATGAAGGGAGAAACACCTGAAGAAAGAACAGCCCTCGCTCAAGTCATGAGAGGACATGCTCAACACATTCCAACAAATATTCAAGATGCTATGGATAACTGTGGTACAGGTGGAGATAAGTCATTTAGCTTCAACATTTCTACAACTGCAGCCTTTGTCTTGGCAGGTGGAGGAATCCACATGGCCAAACATGGAAATCGCTCTATTTCTTCTAAATCTGGGTCAGCAGATGTCTTGCAAGCTTTGGGAATCAATATTGACCTCAAACCAGCACAATTGGGTAAGGTATTTGACCAAACAGGAATCGTCTTTCTCTTTGCCAAAAACATGCACCCAGCTATGAAATACATTATGCCAGCTCGCTTGGAGTTGGGAATTCCAACTATCATGAATTTGACAGGACCACTCATCCATCCAATGATTTTGGAAACACAGCTTCTAGGAATCAGTCGTCCTGAACTTCTGGAAAGTACTGCTCAGGTTTTGAAAAACATGGGTCGCAAACGTGCCATTGTAGTAGCTGGTCCAGAAGGGTTGGATGAAGCTGGTTTGAATGGAACTACCAGCATTGCCCTTCTTGAAAATGGCGAAATTACTTTATCAACCTTTTCTCCAGAAGATTTGGGAATGGAACGGATTGCTATTGAAGACATTCGTGGGGGAAATGCTCATGAGAATGCAGCCATCCTTGTCAGTGTTCTTAATAACGAACCAAGTCCATTCTTGGAAACAACAGTCTTAAATGCAGGTCTCGGATTCTACGCAAATGGGAAAGCAGATAGTATCAAGGACGGAGTTGAATTGGCACGTCAAGTGATTGCCAGTGGTAAGGCCCTTGAAAAACTCAGACTATTACAGGAGTATCAAAGATGAGTCAGGAATTTTTATCACGTATCCTAGAGCAAAAGGCGCGTGAAGTTGAAACGATGGAACGAGAGGAGCTTCAGCCCCTACGTCAAACTTATCGATTGAGTGAATATTTAAAAAATCACCAAGACCGTTTGCAAATCATTGCTGAGGTCAAAAAGGCAAGCCCAAGTCTAGGTGACATCAATCTGGATGTGGATATTGTGCAACAGGCTCAGACTTATGAAGCGAATGGCGCGGTTATGATTTCTGTTCTGACAGACGAAGTTTTCTTCAAGGGTCATTTGGATTATCTTCGTGAGATTTCCAGTCAGGTACAGATTCCGACGCTGAACAAGGACTTTATCATCGATGAAAAGCAAATCATCCGCGCTCGCAATGCAGGTGCGACAGTCATCTTGCTCATTGTCGCTGCCTTGTCAGAAGAACGCCTCAAGGAACTTTACGACTACGCGACAGAGCTTGGTCTAGAAGTGTTGGTGGAAACTCATAATTTAGCTGAACTAGAAGTAGCCCACCGTCTAGGAGCTCAAATTATCGGTGTGAACAATCGCAATTTGACTACCTTTGAAGTTGACTTGCAGACCAGCGTAGACTTGGCCAAACACTTCAAGGACGATTGCCTGTATATTTCTGAATCTGCCATTTTTACAGGAGAGGATGCGAAACGAGTTGCACCATACTTTAACGGAATTTTGGTGGGAACAGCCCTCATGCAAGCAGAAGATGTCGCCCAGAGAATCAAGGAGTTGCAGATTGACAAAGGTTAAGATTTGTGGACTATCGACCAAAGGAGCAGTAGAGGCAGCTATGTCGGCTGGATCAGACTACATTGGTTTTGTCTTTGCTCCTAGTAAAAGACAAGTGACCTTGGAACAAGCAGCAGAGCTAGCTAAGATCATTCCTACAAATGTAAAAAAGGTTGGCGTGTTTGTTTCACCAAGTCGGGAAGAATTACTAGATGCGATTGAAAAGGTTGACTTGGATTTGGTACAGATTCATGGTCAGGTGGCAGATGATCTATTTGAGAGTCTACCTTGTGCCAGCATTCAGGCTGTACAGGTGGATGGAGATGGTCACGTGCCAAGTTCTCAGGCAAATTATCTCCTCTTTGATGCACCTGTGGCAGGAAGTGGTCAGACCTTTGACTGGGGGCAACTGGATACGACAGAATTATCTCAGCCTTTCTTCATCGCAGGTGGGCTCAATGAGGATAATGTAGAAGAAGCTATTCAACACTTTACCCCCTTTGCAGTAGATGTATCAAGTGGGGTAGAGACAGACGGACAAAAAGATCATGAAAAGATAAGAAGATTTATAGAGAGGGTAAAACATGGCATATCAAGAACCAAATAAAGATGGATTTTACGGGAAATTCGGTGGACGTTTTGTTCCAGAAACATTGATGACAGCAGTATTGGAGTTGGAAGAAGCTTATCGTGAAAGTCAGGCAGATCCAAGTTTCCAAGAAGAGTTAAACCAACTCTTGCGCCAGTATGTGGGGCGTGAAACTCCCCTTTACTACGCAAAAAACTTGACCCAGCATATCGGCGGAGCCAAGATTTACCTTAAACGTGAAGACCTCAACCATACAGGCGCCCACAAGATTAACAATGCCTTGGGACAAGTTCTCCTCGCTAAACGCATGGGCAAGAAGAAAATTATCGCTGAAACAGGTGCCGGTCAACATGGTGTGGCAACTGCAACAGCTGCAGCCCTCTTCAACATGGAATGTACTATCTACATGGGTGAGGAAGATGTCAAGCGTCAAGCCCTCAATGTTTTCCGCATGGAACTTTTAGGAGCTAAGGTAGAGGCAGTGACAGATGGTTCGCGCGTGCTCAAGGATGCAGTCAATGCAGCCCTTCGTTCTTGGGTGGCAAATATCGATGATACCCACTATATCCTTGGTTCTGCCTTGGGACCTCATCCTTTCCCAGAAATTGTTCGTGACTTCCAAAGTGTTATCGGACGAGAAGCCAAGCAACAGTACCGTGATTTGACAGGTGAAAATCTGCCAGATGCCCTAGTAGCCTGTGTTGGTGGTGGTTCGAATGCCATCGGGCTCTTCCATCCATTTGTGGAAGATGAGACAGTAGCTATGTATGGTGCTGAAGCAGCAGGACTCGGTGTGGATACAGAGCACCACGCAGCTACCTTGACCAAGGGTCGTCCAGGTGTTCTTCACGGTTCGCTTATGGATGTGCTCCAAGATGCTCATGGTCAAATCTTAGAAGCTTTCTCAATCTCAGCAGGTTTGGACTATCCTGGTATCGGTCCAGAGCATTCCCATTACCACGATATCAAACGCGCGACCTATGTACCAGTGACAGACGAGGAAGCCTTGGAAGGATTCCAACTCTTGTCTCGTGTAGAAGGAATTATCCCAGCTTTGGAATCTAGCCATGCCATCGCCTTTGCGGTGAAATTGGCTAAAGAACTTGGACCAGATAAGTCTATGATTGTCTGTCTATCAGGTCGTGGAGACAAGGATGTGGTTCAAGTTAAAGACCGCTTGGAAGCAGAAGCAGCAAAGAAGGGAGAAGCTCATGCCTAAGACCTTAACCGAAAAATTGACAACTCTTAAAGCAGCAAAAAAGGGAATTTTTGTTCCCTATATCATGGCTGGAGACCATGAAAAAGGTTTGGATGGACTTGCTGAAACAATCCACTTTTTAGAAGACTTGGGTGTGTCTGCTATTGAGATAGGAGTTCCCTTTTCAGACCCAGTTGCAGATGGTCCAGTTATCGAAGAAGCAGGCTTGCGCAGTCTAGCTCGCGGAACCTCTACCCAGGCTTTGGTTGAAACCTTGAAAACCATTGAAACAGAAATCCCGCTTGTCATCATGACCTACTTTAACCCCCTCTTTCAGTACGGTGTGGAGAAATTGGTTAAAGATCTTTCTGATACAGCGGTCAAGGGATTGATTATTCCAGACCTGCCTCATGAGCATGCTAACTTTGTAGAGCCCTTTTTGGTGAATACAGACATTGCTTTGATTCCACTTGTCAGCTTGACGACAGGAATTGAGCGTCAAAAAGAACTCATTGAAGGGGCTGAAGGTTTTGTCTATGCTGTTGCTATTAACGGGGTGACAGGGAAAGCAGGAAATTACCGAGATGACTTGGACAAGCACTTGGCTCAACTGCATCAAGTGGCTGACATTCCAGTCTTGACCGGTTTTGGTGTATCCACACAAGCTGATGTAGAACGCTTTAATGCAGTATCAGATGGCGTTATCGTCGGTTCCAAGATTGTTAAGGCTCTACATGGAGGACAAGTAGCAGAAATCGCTGACTTTATCAGACAAGCAGTAGCTTACCAAAAATAATCACACAAGCAGCCAGTAAGAGGAAAGGCACAAAAGGCAGTCTTTCCTTTTTCTTTAGCAGGAGAAAAGCTAGTATGCCGGTTGTGGAAGCAAATTGAATTAAAATCAGCATTTCAGTTAGACTAAAAACAAGTGCACAAGAGGCCAGAAATAGAAAATCACCTGCTCCAATGCGAATATCAATAACATGGGCAATGATTCCAAGAACTAGGAAGAAAGCCATGATTAGATTCCAACTAGAGCAAATCATGAGGATTAAGTGAAAAGCTAGCCAGACGATCAAAGGATATTCTTGATGTCGGACGTCGTAGATGCCCAAAGTCAAGCCAGCAGTGATTAAAATGACTTGTCCCAAAGTTAAAAATCCCACAGCCCCAGCCAGAAAGAGCAGTCCCAAGCAAAACTCAAAGAAAGCATACCAGAAAGGATAGTGGACCTTACAATAGCGACAGCGAAAGCGATTGAATATCTGGGACACAATCGGAATCAAATCCAAGAGACGTAAGCGAGTCTTACAAGAATCACAGTGACTAGCAGGGAAAACAATGGATTGCTCAGGGAAACGATCAATGACCAATCCAAGAAAGGAAGCAAAAATAGCTCCAACAAGAAAAAAGTAAAGATGGATCATACTTATTTATTCGGAAAAAATAAGAGAAAGAGTATAATAGTTGGATATAGGAGAAGTTTTAGGAACAAATATGAAAATTCACTTTGAAAAAGGGCTTCAGATAGAAAATGCCCAACTCATTTGTCAGTGGTCTAATGCTTTGGGAGAAAGTTTTCAGAAGCAATGGATGGGACCCAAAATTTCTTATCCCTTGATTGTCCAATTCTTACAAAAGCTGGAAGGAATTTTTTCCATTTTTGCTGAAGAAGAGTTTGTAGGCGTCATCCAGAAAATCAAACTAGAAGATAACAATCTTCATATTGGAAGATTTCTCATTGCTCCACATAAGCAGGGGAAAGGATTAGGTCGAAAAGCTTTTCAATACTTTCTTCAAGAAATGTTTGAAAATGAAGAAATAGAAAGTATTTCCCTAACGGTTTTTGAGTCAAATCAAATAGCTAGAGACCTCTACCAAAAAGAGGGATTTGAAATTGTTCAAACCATTGAAGTTCCAGAGCGAAAATACATAATGAGAAAATCTAGGTAAGGACTAGATGATACCGAGAACTGTACCCGTACAAATTTTGGTTTTCAAACTTGTTGCAGAGAAATTTTCTTGATAAAATAGATACATGACTAGATATAAAGCTGTAATTTCTTATGATGGCTACGCTTTTGCCGGTTTTCAGCGGCAACCTCTTGCGCGTAGTGTTCAGGAGGAAATTGAAAAAACTTTAACTAAATTAAATAAGGGACAAGCTATTACCATTCATGGCGCTGGGCGAACGGACAGTGGCGTTCATGCTTTAGGACAGGTCATCCACTTTGATCTTCCCTATCAGATGGATGAGGAAAAACTTCGCTTTGCTCTTGATACCCAAAGTCCTGAAGATATCGATGTGATTTCGATTGAGATTGTGGCAGATGATTTTCATTGCCGCTATGCCAAGCATAGCAAGACCTACGAGTTTATCGTAGATAGAGGACGTCCTAAAAATCCTATGCGTCGCCATTATGCGACTCATTATCCCTATCCACTCGATGTGGAGCGGATGCAACTTGCTGTAAAAAAATTAGAGGGGACACATGACTTTACTGGTTTTACGGCATCAGGGACTAGTGTGGAAGACAAGGTTCGAACGATCACAGAAGCTAGTCTTAGGGTTGATGAAACAGGGCAGTTTTTGACCTTTACATTCTCTGGCAATGGCTTCCTCTATAAGCAGATTCGAAATATGGTCGGAACCTTGCTTAAGATTGGCAACAATCGGATGCCAATCGAGCAGATTGACCTCATCTTGGAGAAAAAAGATAGACAGTTGGCAGGTCCAACTGCAGCACCTAATGGTTTGTATTTGAAGGAGATTCGTTATGAAGAATAATCGTATTTTAGCACTTTCAGGAAATGATATTTTTAGTGGTGGTGGTTTAGCAGCTGACCTTGCCACCTATACTTTGAATGGTTTGCATGGATTTGTAGCCATGACCTGCTTGACTGCTTTGACAGAAAATGGTTTTGAAGTCTTCCCGACGGATGAGACTATTTTCCAACAACAGTTGGATAGTCTGAAAAGTGTAGACTTTGGAGGGATTAAGATAGGCCTATTACCAACGGTCGGTGTTGCTGAAAAAGCATTGAATTTCATTAAGGAAAGATCAGGAGTTCCAGTAGTCTTAGACCCTGTATTGGTTTGTAAGGAAACACACGACGTTGCAGTTAGTGAGCTCTGTCAAGAGTTGATTCGCTTTTTCCCTTATGTATCTGTGATTACTCCGAATCTTCCTGAGGCAGAGCTGCTTGCAGACCAAAAGATTGAAAGCCTGGAAGACATGAAGGCTGCAGCGCAGAAATTACATGACTTGGGTGCACCAGCAGTGATTATCAAGGGTGGGAATCGCCTCAGTCAGGATAAGGCTGTGGATGTCTTTTATGATGGGGAGAATTTTACTATTCTTGAGAATCCAGTCATCCAAGGACAAAATGCTGGTGCAGGATGTACCTTTGCATCAAGTATTGCTAGTCAGTTAGTCAAGGGAGAGGAACTATTACCAGCAATTGAAACTTCCAAAGCCTTTGTTTACCGTGCCATCGCACAAGCAGATCAATATGGAGTCAGACAATATGAAGCAAACCAAAACAAGTAAAATCGCCCTATTATCTATACTAACTGCTCTATCAGTAGTTTTAGGTTATATTGTAAAAATCCCAACTCAAGCAGGAATCTTAACTCTTTTAGATGCAGGAATCTTCTTTACCGCTTTTTATTATGGGCGCCGTGAAGGAGCCATCGTTGGGGGTCTAGGAGGTTTCCTCATTGACCTGATTTCAGGTTACCCTCACTGGATGTTCTTCAGCTTGCTTTTCCATGGTCTGCAGGGATATTTTGCAGGTTTTAAAGGAAAATGGCAGGGGCTTGGATTAGTTTTGGCGACTATCATCATGGTAGCTGGATATGCATGTGCGACTGCTTGGATGAAAGGTTGGGGGCAAGCCTGGTTAGATGTCCCTCACAATCTGTTACAGAATTTTGTTGGGATGGTTGTTGGGTATCTTCTATATCGGAGTATCAAGAACATTAGTAAGCAGTAAAAATAGTCTTCCATGGCAACTATTGAAAAAACTCTGATAATTTGCTAAAATGAAAGCTATGAAAACACTCTACGATGTGCAACAATTTCTCAAACAGTTTGGTATCATTGTCTATATGGGAAAACGTCTCTATGACATTGAACTGATGAAGATCGAGTTATCGCGAATCTATGATGCAGGCTTGATGGACAAGCTGGACTATCTTGAAGCGGAGGCTGTTCTTCGCAGAGAGCACAAACTAGAATTAGACTATTTAGAAAAAAATGGAGATTAGGTAATATGGTAACTTGGGTATTATGGGGACTTATTGTAGCGATGTTGGCATGGATGGGATACAACTATCTTCGCATTCGTCGTGCAGCGAAAATTGTAGACAATGCAGAGTTTGAGTCTTTGATTCGTACAGGTCAGTTGATCGACTTGCGTGATCCAGCTGACTTCCACAGAAAACATATCCTCGGAGCTCGTAATATCCCTTCAAATCAATTGAAGACAAGTCTTGCAGCTCTTCGCAAGGATAAACCTGTCCTTCTCTATGAAAACCAACGTGCGCAACGTGTCACAAATGCAGCACTTTTCTTGAAAAAACAAGGTTTCTCAGAAATCTATATCCTCTCTTACGGATTGGATTCTTGGACAGGGAAAGTAAAAGTTGAAAAATAAGAAATGGCGGTGGGACAGAAATCGATAGACAAAGTCTCGATTTCGTAGTCCCAGTCCCGCGAGGATGATTAGGAGCTTTTTGGAGTCTAAAAGACGAACAAAAAGTTCAATCAGCAACCGCGTCAAAGTTTGATTGCTAATAAAAAGTGAGGTCGGGATCTTTTGTCCCAACCTCATTTTTTAACCACTTTTTCTAAGAAAGTCACGAATGATTGCCAATTCTTGTGAGTTTAGATGTCGATAGTCGCCTTCTTGGAGATTGTCATCAAGACTCCAAGGGCCAAAATGGGTGCGTTTAAGAGCAGTAACCTTGACTCCAACAGAAAGGAACATTTTTTTGACCTGATGAAACTTTCCTTCAGAGATGGTGATAGTGGCTTGGCTGAGACTAAGGCTTGAGGATAAAATCTCAAGTTGAGCAGGTTTACAGATAGTTCCATCAAGAAAGACAATCCCATCTTTAAACTCTTGAATATGGTCGGGAGTTAGTGGCCCATTGACCTCTACTTGGTAAGTTTTATCGACATGGTATTGAGGATGGAGGAGTTGAAAACCTAGAGGTCCATTATCCGTTAAGAGAAGGAGACCCGTCGTATCCCGATCCAGACGGCCGATGGCGTAGAGTTGGTCAGACTGGAGATGCTGAGGAAGAAGGTCCATGACCGTTGGGAGTTTTTTATCCTTGCTTGCAGTTACGACTCCGTTTGGCTTGTGGAGCATGAGGTAGGTGTGTTCATATACTTGGATTTTTCTATCTTTGAAAATCAGCTCTTGCAACCCGGTATCAACATTCTGTGCAAGGGAACTAGCAGGGAGTTTATCAACTAAAATTTCTTTTTTCAAAAGAGCTTGTTTCATGGCCTTACGGCTGATTTTTTCCTGGGCTAATAATTTATCTAAACGCATACCAGCCTATCTTATCACAAGTCGGGATTTTTGAAAAGAGAAAGAAATTTTTTTGCAATGTCAAGCCAAGCGTGACAAATTAGTCCATATGGTTATCGAGAATCTTTTAAGTTATTTGGACTAGCTCGATAGTTTTTGGCAGATTTATAGCTAGGAATCTTTTGGATTTCTTTTTTTGAGTGGGTCAATGTAACGAATTCTTTCAAAAAGCTTCAATCCTTTCTGATGCATACTGATGCATAAATTTGAAATCAGAATTTGTATGAATAATTTTGATCAGAATAAAAAATAAACATATCCATCGTTTATTATAGAGTTTTGTAATTCTAGTATATTAGATGAACCTATCTTTTCTGTTAGGCTTCATTTTACAATAGGGGAATACAAAAATTCCTAAATATTGTAACAAAAAGGCGTTTTATACAAAAAATGGATTTACAAAGCATACAGATTTCTGATACAATGATAGTATGGGAGCGAGCACATGAAAATTTTGAAGTTTAGTTTATCACTAATTATAATAATTGTGGTGTTATTTTTAGGTTTAAAAGTCTTAGATGGCTTTGAACAGATGGCTGTGGAACAACATTCTCAAAACGCAGTTGAGAAGAAGTTTCATCAGAATCCAGATGTCTTTGCTTGGCTAACAGTTGAAGGGACTCGAATAGATTACCCGGTTGCTCAGCATCCAAGGGATGATGCTTATTACCTTTCTCATGATATAGATGGTGAAGAGACCTATTATGGCGCTATATTTACAGAGCTGGTTAACAAAAAAACATTTGAAGATCCTGTCACGATTATCTACGGACATGCTATGTTAGATGATTCGATGTTTGGGTCTTTAGATTATTTTGCGAAGCCAGCTTTTTTTAAGGAGCATGAACGTATTACGATTGACACCTTGACTCAACATTTTGAATATGAGGTGATGGCAGCTCACTCTTATACAGATGATCATCTTTTTCATACATTCAAATTAGGAAGTCGAGAAGGCCTCAGATATTATTTAGAAACATTACAGATAAGAACATCAGACTATGGGGGATTCTATCGTCAGATTGCTACTGATCCTCAAAAAGATCGATTTTTAATCTTATCAACCTGTGATGCTACTGGAAATGATCAACGATTTGTGGTTACTGCTCGTTTAAAAAGTGTTAAAGAAAGGACAAGTGAATAATGAAAATATTAAGACTCTCAAGGTTTTGGAGACTAGCTACTGGCTTACTGTTTTTAGGAGTGGGGCAACGCCTTCTATTTACAGGTGCGATTTCCCCTGTGATAGTCGAGGAAGGTTTATCACTCATTCTAACCTTATTCAGCCTACTATTTTTAATAATAGGAACAGTTCTTATTTTTCCAATAACAATCTGGTTTTATAGGCAGTACCGATCAGATAAACGTTTAAATCACACTATTCTGATTTACTTGTTTAGTGCAATTTTATGTGGCATCCTCATCGGAGGTTTGGGTCAAGTTTTATACGATCATACAAGTTTGGAATATGGCCATGTCAAGATTGCTATCTGGGCATTTACTACAATTGTACAAACTTTTCTTAAAGTAATCTTATCCTATAGTCTGGTTAGTATTTACAAAGCTTTACCAATTAAAAGTAGGGTAGATCAATTGCGACTACCTGTTCTGGTATCCATGCTTATTGTCGCCTTTTGTTTAGCTATTGCTGTTTGGTTCCCAATACTAGGTTCTTTCGTTTTATCCATCGGCGATGCTCTTATTTTAATTTTTACACTTTATTATTTTATTTATCTTACAAAGGAGAATGATGATGAAAAGACTGCGTAAGTCCATACAGTGGTTATTATTGCTGAGTTTGTTTGTTTCTAACATGCCGTTGATCTATGCGGAAGAAATAAACCAAGCAATTAAACAAGGCCAGGCTGAGGAAGCTTATAAAAAAGCTGTTACAGAGGCGAGTAGCCAGACTGTTAGTTCTGAAAATGCAAATACGGAAGGTTCGACAAGTGTTGACTCCTCATCAAAACCAGCAAAAGATGGTGGAGATGCCCTTCAACAGCCCAAAGTGATCAATGGAGAGAGTAAGGCAGAGGCAGAGCTGAAAAAACAATACGGGGCACCAGTAGCGGTTAGTGGGCAAGAACAACTGTTTCGGGTTGATGATACTCACTTTGTGACGCATATTGGTAGTGATATTAAAACCTATATTGATAAAGAAGGGGTAGAAGTTCCTGTAGATTTATCTCTCTATTCTTATCATGCTAATGGGAAGCATTATTATCTACCAAAAGAATCTCCAGTAGGAGTAGTTCTTCCGAGCGAAGTCAAAAAAGAGACTCCCATTGATATTACTCATAAGGATGATAAAATTTCTTTGTATCCGCTTGATAAGACATACGAACAAGCAACTGTAGAAAAGAATGCGATCTTATATAACAATGTTGATGGCAAAACAGATGTGCAATATACGGTACAGTCTAATGGAGTCAAAGAAGAAATCATTCTAGCCGAGTGGGGTGGGAAGAACTCCTTTACTTATGGTTTGGATGCATCTAAGTATGATGTTTCTTTGAAAGACAATCAAATCCTTGTCCGTGAAAAGGGGAAAACGAAGATCCTATTTGTACTAACTGCCCCAATGATGGTGGATAGTGCAGGCGCTACAAGTAATGCCTTAACTCTTGGATTGAAAAAAGGGGATGGACGTCATGAAGTGACAGTCACAGCTAGTAAAGAGTGGTTGTCTGATTCTGAACGTAAGTATCCTGTTCGGATAGACCCGACTGTAACAGTTCCACGAGAAAAAATTCTTGACATTGTTACCTCATCTGTACATGGACAATATCAAGGTTACTCTTATGGGTATGTTGGATATCTAACAGCCGAAATGATCGGAATGGCGGGTGTTCCAGGTGTTCGTGACATCGGGCGTGCAAGGATGTACTTTAAGATTAATTACGATTTTCAAAAGAGTATTCCTAAGGAAGCGCGTATTGATAGTGCGAGTTTAAATATCTATGAATACACTGCTCCAGATTCTCAATCAACCCAGTTTGCAGCTTATCGCTTGAAACAAGACTTTGATATTAATAACCTCACATGGGATACTTCTGTGGGCCTTGATATGGAAATCGCAGGAAAGAATGCGACCAGTGGTAAAAAGATTGGGATGCATAACTTTGATATCCGCGAGACTGTAAATGCATGGGTTCAAGGTTTGGAACCAAACTATGGTTTAGTTGTAGCTGCAACCGACGAAGGCTCAGACGGTGGTGCTTTCTATACAACCGAAGCGACGGCAGAAAATGCAGGACAGATTGGGTTTACTCCAGACAAGGCTCCTAGTTTGACGATTAATTGGTCTGTTCCAGACCCAGTTGATGTCAATTATCCAATTGGGAACACTACCATCAATCTTCGGACCATGGTGAAAACAGATAAGAAAGGAAAACTGCAATTCCAGGGTGTCTTTGCGGATGGTCTGACAACGCCGGGAGCTCAGGTTGATTATAACCTAAGTGACACTGCGAAAGACTACAAGGGTCAAAGTTCTGCAAGTTTTTCTTACAAATACCCAGATAGTAGTTCCTTTGATGCAGCCTTTGAAAAAGGAACGACCAAATATAAAGACAAGCTTTCAAACTGGCAGACTCAGGTGCCTTTTACAGAACCTGAACTAAACAAGGTTTATACGATTGACGCAGAGAGTAAAAAGGATGGTCAAACTAGTGGTAAAAAATCAAGTGATACATTCTTGATTTACAAAGTTACCCAGTTTGATACCCTTCCAAAGATTGCGGCATACTATGGAGTACCACTCAATCAACTTGCTTACGATAATCGTATCCAAGATATGATGCTTGTGCAAAATAACACCCTTTTTATTCGTAATCCAAGAAAGAATGCCGACAAACCTTATAATCCACCAGCTTTGACATCCAACACCAAGGCGGAAATAGACAGGCTTTTAATGGGGCGTGGCCTTCACTGTGAATTTGGATTTGAGCCAATCAATCTAAACACGGGGAATTTCTACCTAGATCGAACAGATGTTTCTATCACTGATGTTGACGGCAAATTTGAAATTACTCGCGCCTATAATTCTAAAGCAGCAGGCATCAATAGTCTCTTTGGACGTGGTTGGTCATTTGCCTTTAATGAACAGTTATCAAGCGATGAAGATCAAAATATCTACTATACTCGTACAGACGGTTCCATCCTGAAGTTTGCGAAGGATGGAGATGGATATCGTGCTCCAAGTGGCTATGACCTCACTCTCGAAGTAAAAACAGTTGAAACGAAGAAGGGTGACTTTGGCGGAGACGAAAAAGAAGACTATGATGTAAAGGAATACCGAATTGTTGATCACAATCATCAAGAGAAAACCTTTAACTATCACGGACTCTTAACGAGCCAGACGGATGAAAAAGGTAATAAAACAAGCTTTGATTATAATGAAAATTACCAGCTGACCAAGATCACATCTCCTACAGGCTTGGTTTATAGTATCACCTATAATACAGATGGCTATATTGGTGCGATTCAAATCCCTAATGGCTCAACTTTGACCTATGAATATGACACGAATGGTCATTTGATTACCTATACGGATGCGACGGGTGTTCCTACTCGTTATGAATATGACGATAAGGGACGTATGACAGCCTGGTATGATGGAAATGGTACCAAGGTTATCCAAAACGAGTACGATGAGGAAAATCGTGTCATCAAGCAAACAGATGGTGCAGGTGCTGTTTCAACTCTTTCTTATAGTGAAGGTCAGACAATCACTACCGATGGAAATGGCAATCAAACCGTATATACTTACGATGAGCAATATCGTACAACTGGCATTCGCTATGCAGATGGAACTAGTGTCTCAAAAACGTATGATGAAAACAACCGTCTGTCAAGCGTGACGAATGAAGCGGGGCAAACAACTCGCTACACCTATGACAGCAATGGAAACACCTTAACAGAAACGCGTTTCGACGGTGCGGTAAAAACTTCTAGCTATGATGAGAAGAACCATCTTCTGTCTCTCACTGACTTTAGTGGTGCATCAACAGCTCATACCTATGATGCAAATGGCAATCTAATCCAGACAACATTGCCAGATGGGTCTAAGATTACCTATACTGTCGATCAGCAAGGACGCATCTTGTCTACAACAGATGCGGCTGGTCATACAACTTCCTTTGCCTATCAAGGTGCGAATCTGGTAAGTCTTACCAATCCTTTAGGAGGCGTATCAACCTTTACCTACAATGCACACAATCAAGTCACTAGCATTACGAATCCTCTCGGTGGGACCAAGACCTTTACCTATGATGCAGAAGGGCGCAAGCTGAGCGAAAAAGATGCCGATGGTGTTGGGACGAGCCATACTTTTGATAAGGCAGGTCAAGTGACAGCTGTGACAGAAGGCAATGGTAACACGACTACCTTCACCTATGATGGTTTCGGCCGTAAAGTCGGTGCTTCGAATGGAGAAGGTGGAACCTATAGTTACACCTATGATGGTGTTGGAAACCAGCTTTCCGTGACTGATGCAGAAGGACACGCTACTAGCTATACATATGATAGCAAGGGTCGTTTCCTAACAGAAACCAATGCTTCAGGTCAAATGACTACCGTTACTCGTGATGCACTGGGTCGAATTATCACTCGAACCAATGAAGCAGGTAATAGTAGCAGCTTGACTTATGATGATAGAAACAATGCCGTTAAAACTATCACAGATGCTTTAGGTCAAGTTACTCAAAATACTTATGACGCGGCAGGAAATGTAACCTCAGTTTCTTATCCAATCGGTACAAAGGCAGAGACTACTTATGATATCATGGGTCGTGTGCTATCTTACACCGATGAAGCAGGTCAGACAGTGACATACACCTATGACAGTGTTGGAAATAAACTTAGCGAAACCAAACAGAAAAAGACTACCAGCTATACCTATGATGCATCGGGAAATGTGACAGGTGTGACTTACCCAGATGGTAGCAGTGTTTCATATGTGTTGGATGCGATGGGGAATATCCTGTCCATGACAGACGCCCTTGGAAAAGAAACGACTTATGAATATAGTAAGGCAGGGCGCCTGATCGCAACAACCAATGCCTTGGGTCACCGCACCAGCATGACCTATGATGCTAATGGCAATCAAAATAGCCTAACAGATGCGGCAGGCTATACTGCTAGCACGACTTATACAGGCCAAAATCAAGTTTCCAGTATTACAGATGGTTTAGGCAATGTCACTAAGATGGCCTACAACCAGATGGAACAGTTGACAGAGTTGACAGATGCCTTGGGTGGCAAGACTCAGTACACCTATAATGAACTAGGCTATCCGACCCAAGTCACCGATGCCAATGGCAATGTCACTAAGATGACCTATACTTCAACGGCTCAACTGGAAGAAGTGACTCTTCCAGACGGAACTACCGTAAGACAAGAATACGATGCCCTTGATCGTCTCATCAAGCAGACGCATTCTAGTGGTTTGGTAACAGAGTATAGCTACGATGCCGCCAATCGAGTAGTGAACAAAAAAGATAATCAGGATCTCAATGAGACCTATACTTACGATAAGGCAGGAAATCGTCTCGCTTTAACCAACAGCTTGGGTGAAGTTACCCAATATAGCTACAATAGCGACAACCAACTGACTAAGGTGGTCTACGCAGATAAGACCAGCGAAACCTTCACCTATGATGTCATGGGCAATGTCGCAAGCTCAACTGACCAAGAAGGTAAGACAAAGACCTATCACTATGATCAAAATGGTAATCTGCTTAAGACCGTCGATCATCTGAAACGTGAAACTAAGTATAGCTACGATGCCCTCAACCGAGTGGTGACAGAGTCGGATGCCGATGGCAATACCTCTACTTACGAATATGATGTCCTAGGCAACCTCTCTAAAATGACCGATGCCAATGGCCATTCAAGTAGCTATGGTTATGATGCCAATAAAAAATTGGTACTCTATACAGATCCAAATGGTCAAGCGACAGCCTTTAAGTATGACCCATTAGGACGAATCATCGAAACAGTAGCTCCGACAGGAAGCAAGCAAAGCTTCAGCTATGATGCTTTGGGAAATCGTTTGAGCGAAACAAGTGGCGAAGGTCATACAACGACCTACAGCTATGACAGTATGAACCGTGTCAGCAGCAAGAAACGTCCAACAGGTGGAGAGGATCAGTATGCTTATGACGCTACAGGTAGCTTGGCAAAAGAAACAGATGCTAACGGTCATAGCACCAACTATGTCAATGACCTTTATGGTCGTGTGACCAAACGCACCTTACCAAATGAGGCAGCTTACACTTATGCCTATGATGCCTTGGGACGTCTCACCAAGCAAACAGGTCCACAGGGGCTATCAAAAACCTATAGCTATGATGTGTCTGGAAACTTGGTGCAAGAGACAGACCAATCCGATCGAAGCAATCATTATAGCTATGACAAGGTTGGCCGTCTCTTAACGGCTAAGAACGCCCTTGACCTTGAAACCAAGTATAGCTATGATGAAGCGGGGAATCTAGCCAAACTGACCAAGCCGTCAGGTGCTACAACCACTTTTGACTATACGACCCTTGATCAACTAAAAACGATCAAAACGCCAACTGGTCGAACAGTAGAATCAAGCTATGACCCAGTCGGTCAGGTGACAAAACGAACCATCAATGGCAAGCGCGAAACGACCTATACCTATGATCCGAACGGTAATCTCCTTGAGGAGACGAATCCTCTCGGTCAAGTAACCAAGCGGACCTATGATAGCCTCAATCGCCTCACCTCAGAGAGCGATACGGCAGGCCAGTGGACTAAGTATGGCTATGACCACGATAATCATCTCACGAAGATTACAGATGAGGCTGGTGGCGTCGCAAGCATGACCTATGATGCCAATGGCAACCTCACCAGTGTCACATCCGGAAGCAAGCGTGTCAAGACCTACACCTACGACCTAAAGGATCAGTTGCTTACAGCGACACAAGGAAGTGGAGAGAAGGCTTCCACCTCTAGCTATACCTACGACAGTGTGGGCAATGTCACTTCGGTCACGAATGGAAATGGCAAGGTCACAAGCTACAGCTATGACCAGCTTTCCAATCTAGTGGAACGCATGACCAGTCTTGGAGATAAGGAGACCTATACCTATAATGTCAATAACCAGCTCGAAAAAGTAACCAAGTCCGATGGGAAAACTATCAGCTATGATTACAACAAGCTGGATCAACTGCTCAAGGTGGAGTACTCTGAAAAGCAAGATGGTCAAGTCCTCTATACTTATGATGCGGATGGCCGTCGGGTGTCTATGAGTGATCTGACAGGAACTAGTCAGTACGCGACCAACGAAGAAGGCGAGATCACGGGTGTTCGTCAGGGAGATGGTAGCCTGATCCAGTATGAGTATGATGCCTATGGCAATATCTCGAAGATGATTTACCCAGATGGCAGTACAGTCTCTTACACTTATGATGAACTGGATCGTCTCACTTCTGTGACAGATGTTAAGGGACAAAAGACCAGCTATAGCTACAACCCAGCAGGGGATCTGACGGAAGTTAATCGAGGAGATGGGACTAAGAGCTTCTTGACCTATGACAAGGCTCACCGTCTCACTGAACTCCGCCACATGGACAAGCAGGACAAACTCATCTCCAGCTACGGCTATGAGTATGACGATGGTGGCTACATTGCCAAAGAAACCATCAAGCAGGATGGCGAAACCCTAGTCCATACCTATACCTACGATACTCTCGGTCAAGTGGAAAACATGACCGTATCGGATGGAGCTGGTAAGGAACTTTCTAAACTCTCTTACACCTATGACCTTGCCGGCAATAAACTGACCAGCAGCGAGACAGTTGATGGCAAGGAGAGCCAGACACACTTTACCTATGATGACCATAACCGCTTGACCAAACTGGAAGGGCCAGATGGCACTATCACCTATACCTACGACAAGAATGGCAATCGCATCGCTTCTGAGAAGAACTCAGAGAAGCTAGATTATATCTATGACACAGAGAACCGCCTGCTTGCGATCAAGGACAAGAAGGGGCTTCTCATGGCTGCGCTCTACGACGGAGATGATAACCGTGTCTTCACTGCTAGTCGTAAGGAAGGCAAGAACACTTATCAACTCTTCCAACGCAAGCCAAAGGATACCAAGTCAGGCCGTAAGTCGCCATATACAGCCCCAAGTGGGGAAGAAAACTCCCTCTTCTGGTATGGCTTTAGTCAGAATGTCCTCCAAGCCCTATCCACCCTACCACAGACAGTAGGAAGCATCTGGCACAGCATCTTTGACGATGTGTCGAGAGCCTATCACCAGAAAGTGGCTAAGGATCGAGCAACCAAGGAAGGAATCGTCGTCAACCCACCAGAGCTCGGGAACTTACCGGGTCAGGGAGAAGTGACCTATGCCAGTCAGGTTCAGGATGTCCTGATCCCTTATACCACACGAGAGGATACCTACAACTATTATGAGGAACGCAACTATGTCAACGATGTCAATCGTGAACATACAGAAGTCCTTGAAACCTATGACCATGATGGCAAGGCACGAGAGACCTATAGTTATGGCAAAGGTCGAGCTAGCTACCTCAACAACCAAACTGGTGACAGCTACAACTACTTGACTAACCAGTCAGGCTCTGTGACAGGCTTGACCAAGGATGGACAAGCCGTCGCATCAAGCAGCTATAACCTCTATGGGGCAAGAAAGACAAGCACAGACACGACAGGGAATCCATTTGCCTACAACGGCGAAGCTCGTGACGATACTGAACTTGACTATTTACGAGCAAGGTATTATGATAGTCAAGGAGGTACTTTCTTAACCGAGGATAGCTACCCAGGTGAGGACACAGATCCTCTCAGCCAGAACAGCTACAGCTATGTGCAGAACAACCCTGTTAACTATACAGACCCGAGTGGACACTTCTGGAACAGTATCAAAAAAGGCTGGAACTATGTTAAGTCAGGAGTTAATTGGGCTGGCAGACAAATTAGTAGAGGCGTTAATTGGGCTGGTAGACAAATTAGTAGAGGAGTCAGCTGGGCAAACACCCAATTTAACCGAGCGTCGAATTGGGTTGGTAGACAGATTGATAGAGGTGTTAACTGGGTCAGCACCCAGGTTAACCGTGCATCGAATTGGATTGGCAGACAGTGGAATAAGGTTCAAACGACCTACAATAGTGCCCGCGACTATGTACAAACGAAATACCAGCAAGCGGCAGCACAGATAGAAGCTAAGCGCCAACAAGTGGTTCGGTCTGCCTATGCCCTAGCAACAGGCTTGAGCTCTTCCCCAACCATCCGAGAAGGAAAGAATCTCCTCCGAAACTGGGGAACAGCCTTGCAGAATACCTTAAAACATGTTTGTACAACAGCCGAACGGATCAAGAATCAAGTCGTTGATTTCGTGAGAAATGTCGACTGGAAGAAGGTTGCCGTAACTGCGGGAGCTATCGGTGTCGGTATTGCTCTTACCGTAGCGACTGGAGGTCTTGGAGCCCCCGTAGCGATGGCTATCGGTGGTGCAGCCTCTGGAGCAATCATCTCAGGATATGATGCCTATAGTTCTGGCCAACGTGGTTGGGAATTGGTTGGTTCGATTGCCAAAGGAGCAGGAACGGGTGCTATCTCAGGTCTTATTGGCGGTCAATTGATGGGAGCAGGAGCTGGTCTAGCAACTAATGTGACCCAAAATATTGGCAATCAAGCAGTTCGACAAGTTGCCAAGATTGGAGTGGAATCTGCGGTTGAGACTGCGATTGATACAGGTATTGATTTGGCCACAGGCAATAAGATTACTGGTCAAACAGTCGCTATGAACTTTGCCTTTAACACCTTTACCAACGGAGCAGGTAGTGTGTCTCCTAAGAAGGCTCCTAAGGCTGATGTGGTGACGACGAAGCCGAAATCAGGGGATGTACCGATCACGAGACCACGCAAAGATGTAACCCCTGTTCAGCAACTAGCATTGCCTGGGCCGACTAGTAAACCACTTGCCTTGCCAGCACCATCAGATAAAATATCACAAATTAATCCCTACAACATTAGGTTTAGTCAAAGTTCTGTTAATGGAGCCGATTCTATACAATCTAGTATGATATCTAATGGTTGGAAAGGAGATGCAATTGATGTTGTGAATATGCCTGATGGTAAGTTAACAACTATTGATAATACAAGGGTTATAGCTGCTAGAGGAGCTGGGATTGCTGCTACGGCTAGAGTACATCAATATACGGATCCTCTTCCAGAACAATTTATAGATAGACTTACAACTCCTGCTGGTACACCTTCAACTTGGGGAGAAGCAGTTCAGTTACGTGTTGGTAAGCAAAAATCATCTTTTCGAACCTTGAATCCATACGGTTCGTACGACTTAGAACGGAGGAATTAATTCATGCCATTTACATTTAATCATTCTTTTTTTTCCTATCCACAACAATTAAAAGATTTAGTTTCTAAAGGTATCGTTGATTTTGGTGTTTGGTACTTGATGAACGATGAAGAAACGGTTAGGAGATTTAGAGGTCTTCAAACAAGATATCCTGAGCGAACATTATATCCATTTGCAAGGAGAGGTGATAATGATGATATCGCCTGTTTTGAAGATGTTGATAGTACTCTAGTGCATATAATTCATGACTTTGCTGATTCAGGATGGGAACAAAGGGAAGTTCTACCTAATATTGATGCATGGTTAGAATACATTGAGGAGTGTAATCTTCAAGACGGATAATAATTTAAGAATTATTTGAGCTATAAGAATATTATTCCAATTTAGACCTGTTTTGGATATACAAGAATAGCGTACATATAGGATTTTATGATTTAAAGTCAGAAATAGAAGTCACTATTACTGAAATTCTGCAATAAGTTACCGTCAAAGAACATTTAGACCTCATTACCCAGATTACAGGCGGAGTGGGATTTGAGAACTAAGAAAAAATAATTACAAAGTGAAGTTGAGATGATGCGGTCTCAACTTCATTTTCAAATAGTAAGCAAAATAGTGAGGTTTAACTTAAGATAATGTGTAGGTGGAGTGACTCAGTATGCCTATGACGCTACAGGTAGCTTGGCAAAAGAAACAGATGCCAACGGTCATAGCACCAACTATGTCAATGACCTTTATGGTCGTGTGACCAAACGCACCTTACCAAATGAGGCAGCTTATACCTACGCCTATGATGCCTTGGGCCGTCTCACTAAGCAAACAGGTCCACAGGGGCTATCAAAAACCTATAGCTATGATGTGTCTGGAAACTTGGTGAAAGAGACAGACCAATCCGACCGAAGCAATCACTATAGCTATGACAAGGTTGGTCGTCTCTTAACGGCTAAGAACGCCCTTGACCTTGAAACCAAGTATAGCTACGATGAAGCGGGGAATCTAGCCAAACTGACCAAGCCGTCCGGTGCTACAACCACCTTTGACTATACGACCCTCGATCAACTAAAAACGATCAAAACGCCAACTGGTCGAACAGTGGAGTCAAGCTATGACCCAGTCGGTCAGGTGACCAAACGAACTATCAATGGTAAGCGCGAAACGACCTATACCTATGATCCGAATGGCAATCTCCTTGAGGAGACGAATCCTCTCGGTCAAGTAACCAAGCGGACCTATGATAGCCTCAATCGCCTCACCTCAGAGAGCGATACGGCAGGCCAGTGGACTAAGTATGGCTATGACCACGATAATCATCTCACGAAGATTACAGATGAGGCTGGTGGCGTCGCAAGCATGACCTATGATGCCAATGGCAACCTCACCAGTGTCACATCCGGAAGCAAGCGTGTCAAGACCTACACCTACGACCTAAAGGATCAGTTGCTTACAGCGACACAAGGAAGTGGAGAGAAGGCTTCCACCTCTAGCTATACCTACGACAGTGTGGGCAATGTCACTTCGGTCACGAATGGAAATGGCAAGGTCACAAGCTACAGCTATGACCAGCTTTCCAATCTAGTGGAACGCATGACCAGTCTTGGAGATAAGGAGACCTATACCTATAATGTCAATAACCAGCTCGAAAAAGTAACCAAGTCCGATGGGAAAACTATCAGCTATGATTACAACAAGCTGGATCAACTGCTCAAGGTGGAGTACTCTGAAAAGCAAGATGGTCAAGTCCTCTATACTTATGATGCGGATGGCCGTCGGGTGTCTATGAGTGATCTGACAGGAACTAGTCAGTACGCGACCAACGAAGAAGGCGAGATCACGGGTGTTCGTCAGGGAGATGGTAGCCTGATCCAGTATGAGTATGATGCCTATGGCAATATCTCGAAGATGATTTACCCAGATGGCAGTACAGTCTCTTACACTTATGATGAACTGGATCGTCTCACTTCTGTGACAGATGTTAAGGGACAAAAGACCAGCTATAGCTACAACCCAGCAGGGGATCTGACGGATGTTGTTCGGGGAGATGGAACCAAGAGTTTCTTGACCTATGACAAGGCTCACCGTCTCACCGAACTCCGTCATATGGACAAGCAGGACAAACTCATCTCTAGCTACGGCTATGAGTATGATGATGGTGGCTACATTGCCAAAGAAACCATCAAGCAGGATGGCGAAACCCTAGTCCATACCTACACCTACGATACTCTGGGTCAAGTGGAAAACATGACGGTATCGGATGGAGCTGGTAAGGAACTTTCCAAGCTCTCCTACACCTATGACCTTGCCGGCAATAAACTGACCAGCACCGAGACAGTTGATGGCAAGGAGAACCAGACACACTTTACCTACGATGACCATAACCGCTTGACCAAACTAGAAGGTCCAGATGGCACTATCACCTATACCTACGACAAGAATGGCAATCGCATCGCTTCTGAGAAGAATTCAGAGAAGCTAGACTATATCTACGACACAGAGAATCGCTTGCTTGCGATCAAGGACAAGAAGGGCCTTCTCATGGCTGCACTTTACGACGGGGATGATAATCGTGTCTTCACTGCCAGTCGCAAGGAAGGCAAAAATACCTATCAACTCTTCCAACGCAAACCTAAGGAAGATCAATCTGGTGATCGGGCATCGCATGCAGGTAGAGGCAAGTCAGGTCGTAAGTCGCCATATACAGCCCCAAGTGGGGAAGAAAACTCCCTCTTCTGGTATGGCTTTAGCCAGAATGTCCTCCAAGCCCTATCCACCCTACCACAGACAGTAGGAAGCATCTGGCACAGCATCTTTGACGATGTGTCGAGAGCCTATCACCAGAAAGTGGCTAAGGATCGAGCAACTAAGGAAGGGATCGTGGTCAATCCACCAGAACTCGGTAACTTACCTGGACAGGGAGAAGTAACCTATGCCAGTCAGGTTCAGGATGTCCTGATTCCTTATACCACACGAGAGGACACCTACAACTACTACGAGGAACGCAACTATGTCAACGATGTCAATCGTGAACATACAGAAGTCCTTGAAACCTATGATCATGATGGCAAGGCTCGTGAGACCTATAGTTATGGTAAGGGTCGAGCTAGCTACCTCAACAACCAAACAGATGACAGCTACAACTACTTGACTAACCAGTCAGGTTCTGTGACAGGATTGACCAAGGATGGGCAAACCGTCGCATCAACTAGCTATAACCTCTATGGCGCAAGAAAGACAAGCACAGACACAACGGGTCAGCCATTTGCCTATAATGGCGAAGCTCGTGACGATACTGGACTTGACTATTTACGAGCAAGGTATTATGATAGTCAGGGAGGTACTTTCTTAACCGAGGATAGTTATCCAGGTGAGGTGACGGATCCTCTCAGCCAGAACCGTTACAGCTATGTGCAGAACAACCCCGTCAACTATACAGACCCGAGTGGGCACTTCTGGAACAGTATCAAAAAAGGCTGGAACTATGTTAAAAAGACAGCCTCTAATGCATGGAATGGTGTAAAACGAGTCGCTTCTAATACCTGGAATACGGTGAAACGAGTGGCCTCAAACACCTGGAATGGTGTGAAGAGTGTCGCCTCCAAAGCTTGGAATACGACCAAGAGTGCTTTCAACTATGCGACTAACTGGATTAGCACCCAATACAATCGTGCGGTTAATTGGGGTAGTCGACAGTGGAATAAAGTTCAAACGGCTTACAATAGTGCCAGTGACTATGTACAACATCAATATCAACTAGTGGCAGCACAGATAGAAGCTAAGCGCCAACAAGTGGTTCGATCTGCCTATGCGATAGCTACAGGCATCAAGTCTTCGCCAACAATCCGAGAAGGTCTAAATCTATATCGGAATTGGAATACGGCATTAGAAAACACATTGAAACATGTCTGTGATCCAAAAACGACCGGTGCCTCCGATAAGGGAGAAAATAAAGTTCCATCTGTCGCAGACTTTAGAAAGTATGAAGATGCGGCAAGACATGGACTTAGACCGGATCAGAAAGAGCGAATTGATAAAATGACATTGGAGGAGTATCTAAAGGCTCCCCCAATGACTCCTGAGGAAAATGCCTATGCATCTAATGTAAAATTTGCGAAGTTTAACCAAGAAAATAAAGCTACACTTCCAACTATAGCAGCTGAATTAATAGGCTGGAATAATGGAGAACGTTTAGTTACAGGGAAAGATCCACTAACGGGCGAAGATGCAAATCGTTGGGCGGCAGGTGCAGAGTTAGCTGTTGATATTGCAAGTAATTTCTTTCCTATAGCTAAGGCTGGCAAATTAAGGAAACTTGAGAAAGCACTTGATGCAGTAGACGCAGTCAATGATGTTTCGAAAGCTACGAAGACAGCTGATAAAGCATCAGATGTTGCTCGTGTGGCAGATAAAGTAGATGATGTTAAAGATGGGACAAGGGCTCTAACTAGTGAAGAAATTGCTGATAAATTTGTTTCGGGAATGGAAGATATTTCAGGAAAAAGTGGAACGAAAAACTTTAAATCACATGGAGGCTATAATAAAGCAATTGAAGATTTCAATTCATTACCCTTAGAAAATGTAACGGAAATTAATACTTCATTTGGTAAAGGGTATAGGGGTACTTTAGATGATGGAACAAAGGTTGTTGTTAGACCTGGAAGTACAAGTGATTTAGGAACAACACTGGAATTCCAAATAAAGCAATCAAAAGGAGGGGTTTCATATGAAATTAGATATGGAGACTAAAAATGAAGAATGGGTAGAAGTCTTTAAAGGTTTGATTTCTGTAGATAACTATAGGTTAAAAGTCTTGTTGACAAATTTGTCAGATGGTCAAGAAATTAGGCTGATTGGAGAGCAAAACCGTTTTAAATTATCATGTATTTATTATGATGAAGCACGAGTCTTTAGCAGGGAATTGTATTTATCTGCAATTCTAGATAAAGAGATGTTTACAAAATTTGAAAAAAATAATTTTCAAAATGTCATTTACGAAGTCAAGAATAGTCAATTAGTGAGAAAACTGGAATACACATCATATTATGATCTAGGAACTTTGCATTCACGACATTATATAATCATAACTCAAGATAGTGTAGTGGAGATTCTTGTTTCTGCAAATTTGAAATTAGATATCAGCCAATACTAGAAAATTTGCTAATCAAACATGTACATGACTTTAGTACAATTATCGGAAAATAGAACTTGGAGAAATGATATGGAAAAATGGACGAAAATTAAACCGGACTTTATTCCTTTTGGCGACTATGGTATTGAGATAAATATAGATGGGGACACTCTAATTGTCTACTTGGAAGATTCAGAAAAATTTAAATTTACCTTTACAAAGATCTGGGCTTTCCGAACAGTCCAGGAAAGTTTAGAATTAAGAGATAAATACTGGGAACAAGGATTGGCAGAGAACAGACCACTTTATCTGACCAACTATATCTATGAGGTCGAGAATACAGAGTTTGGTGATTTGGTCGCTTCTGCAAATATAGCTAATAAAAAGCTTCATCACTATTTCATAATGTCGACAGAATATTTAGTGGATATTCTATCTGAAAATGATGTAAAAGTGGAGAAAATATAAATTACTTTCACAAAGACAATTTGTGACTTGGTTCAATTTCTAACTAGGGGAAAATTTCCCCTAGTTTATTTTATATTAGTCTCACAGTAGACAAGCAGGACAAACTCATCTCCAGCTACGGCTATGAGTATGATGATGGTGGCTACATTGCCAAAGAAACCATCAAGCAGGATGGCGAAACCCTAGTCCATACCTACACTTACGATACTCTGGGTCAAGTGGAAAACATGACTGTATCGGATGGAGCTGGTAAGGAACTCTCTAAACTCTCTTACACCTATGACTTAGCCGGCAATAAACTAACCAGCACCGAGACAGTCGATGGCAAGGAGAGCCAGATACACTTTACCTACGATGACCATAACCGCTTGACCAAACTAGAAGGTCCAGATGGCACTATCACCTATACCTACGACAAGAATGGCAATCGCATCGCTTCTGAGAAAAACTCAGAGAAGTTAGACTACATCTACGACACAGAGAACCGCTTACTTGCGATCAAGGACAAGAAGGGTCTTCTCATGGCTGCACTTTACGACGGAGATGATAACCGTGTCTTCACTGCTAGTCGCAAGGAAGGCAAGAACACTTATCAACTCTTCCAACGCAAACCTAAGGAAGATCAATCTGGTGATCAGGCATCGCATGCAGGTAGAGGCAAGTCAGGTCGTAAGTCGCCATATACAGCCCCAAGTGGGGAGAAAAACTCCCTCTTCTGGTATGGCTTCAGTCAGAATGTCCTCCAAGCCCTATCCACCCTACCACAGACAGTAGGAAGCATCTGGCACAGCATCTTTGACGATGTGTCTAGAGCCTATCACCAGAAAGTGGCTAAGGATCGAGCAACCAAGGAAGGAATCGTGGTCAACCCACCAGAACTTGGCAACTTACCTGGTCAGGGAGAAGTAACCTATGCCAGTCAGGTTCAGGATGTCCTGATTCCTTATACCACACGAGAGGATACCTATAACTACTACGAGGAACGCAACTATGTCAACGATGTCAATCGTGAACATACAGAAGTCCTCGAAACCTATGACCATGATGGCAAGGCTCGTGAGACCTATAGCTATGGTCAGGGTCGAACCAGCTACCTCAACAACCAAACAGGTGACAGCTACAACTACTTGACTAACCAATCAGCCTCTGTGACAGGTTTGACCAAGGATGGACAAGCCGTCGCATCCAGTCGCTATAACCTCTATGGAGCAAGAAAGACAAGCACAGACACAACAGGTCAGCCCTTTGCCTATAACGGCGAAGCCCGTGACGATACTGGACTTGACTATTTACGCGCAAGGTATTATGATAGTCAGGGAGGTACTTTCTTAACCGAGGATAGCTACCCAGGTGAGGAAACAGACCCTCTCAGCCAGAACCGTTACAGCTATGTGCAGAACAACCCCGTCAACTATACCGACCCGAGTGGGCACTTCTGGAACAGTATCAAAAAAGGCTGGAACTATGTTAAGTCAGGTCTTAATTGGGCTGGCAGACAAATTAGTAGAGGCGTTAATTGGGTTGGCAGACAGATTAGTAGAGGCGTTAATTGGGTTGGCAGACAGATTGATAGAGGCGTTAACTGGGTTGGCAGACAGATTGATAGAGGCATTAACTGGGTTGGTAGACAGATTGATAGAGGTGTTAACTGGGTTGGCAGACAGTGGAATAAGGTTCAAACGACCTACAATAGTACAGTCGATTATGTTCAAACGAAATACCAGCAAGCACAAGCTCGTATTCAAGAACTACACTATCAAGCAATTCGTACTGCCTATGCTGTGGCAATATGATTTAAGGCCTCCCCTACAATCCGAGAAGGCATGAATCTCCTCCGAAACTGGGGAACAGCCTTGCAGAATACCTTAAAACATGTCTGTGATCCAAAAACAACTGGTGCCTCCGATAAGGGAGAAAATAAAGTTCCATCTGTCGCAGACTTTAGAAAGTATGAAGATGCGGCAAGACATGGACTTAGACCGGATCAGAAAGAGCGAATTGATAGGATGACATTAGAGGAGTATCTAAAGGCTCCCCCAATGACTCCTGAGGAAAATGCCTATGCCTCTAATGTAAAATTTGCGAAGTTTAACCAAGAAAATAAAGCTAAACTTCCAACTTTAGCAGCTGAATTCATAGGCTGGAATAATGGAGAACGTTTAGTTACAGGGAAAGATCCACTAACGGGCGAAGACGCAAATCGTTGGGCGGCAGGTGCAGAGTTAGCTGTTGATATTGCAAGTAATTTCTTTCCTATAGCTAAGGCTGGCAAATTAAGGAAACTTGAAAAAGCACTCGATGCAGTAGACGCAGTCAATGATGCTTCAAAAGCTACAAAGGCAGCTGATAAAGCTAAAGATGCTTCGAAAGCTGCAAAGGCAGCGGACAAGGCATCAGACGCTGCTCGTGTGGCGGATAAAGTAGATGATGTCAAAGATGTTAATAAAATTCCTCAATATGTTGAAGATACTATTTCACAGATTAAAAACAATAAGGGTAATCCACCAGATGGATTTAAAGGAGGAAAAGTTTATAAAAATGAGCCTTTAGATGGTGAAGAACTCCTTCCCGATGGAATTACTTATAAAGAGTACGATGTTCATCCATATCAAAAAGGAGTGCCAAGAGGAATGGAAAGAATTGTTATAGGTGAAGATGGATCCATATGGTATACTCAAGATCACTATCAAACTTTTATAAGAATAAAATAAGGGGAATATAATGTCAAAGAAATTTAATAATAGAACATTTAGAAAGATAGAAGAAATTTATAGCGTTTATTTACCTGACGAATTTAAAAAAGTTTATGGAAATATGGAGGAACTTCCTGAAAACTGGTATGATTGGAGTGATTTTTCACCTCAGAATGTTAAGGTGTTGAGTAATTATATACAAGTAATAAAAGAAAATATAGCAGAAGAAATAGAATATGTTGATTGGAGCGATAATTGGGGAGAAGCTCCAAGTAATTTAGAACTTACAAAAGGAGAAATACTAAGTCGTTTAATGAATTCCCCAACATTATTGCCCATTTTTGGTCATAGGTATATTGCATCATGTAATACTCCAATTTCGCCTGTATTTTCAATTGTTGGTTCAGATATCATTTATTATTCAAAAAGCCTAACTGATTATTTTCATGGAATCACAGTAAGCAGAGAGACAAATCTATCTAATTTACCCCAAATTCCTTTTTGGTCCGATATTGCACAGTGATAAAGGTTAGATGAGAATACTAGGTTAAGAGAAAAATTACAACAAGTATATTTCAAAACTTTTCACCATTATCAAGTAATTGGTATTAATTTTGGGATAGATGTAATTTCTGAGAAATTTCCTCTTATTTTCAAGTTGGAAAAGTGATTGTTATTTAGTATCTGAGACTATAGGAATTTAATTATTTATTTAAGTTAATAAATTGAAAAGTTCTCAGAAATAATTTGCTTAGAATGTTTTTGAAAAACTTAAAAAGAGAAATTAAATTACATGATTATCTTAACTAGAATCGTACTAATTGTTTAAATTAACCTCTTCTGTTGTGATAGAAACATGCAAAGACTCTCGAGGAAGGATTTCTTCGAGAGTTTTATGTTACATCTATGACTTAAAGGATCAGTTGCTTACAGTGACTAAGGAGGGAATCGTTGTCAACCCACCAGAACTCGGTAACCTACCGGATCAGGGAGAAGTGACCTATGCCAGTTGGGCTCTGTGACAGGTTTGACCAAGGATGGACAAGCCGTCGCATCAAGCAGCTATCATCTCTATGGGGCAAGAAAGACAAGCACAGACACAACAGGCAATCCATTTGCCTATAATGGCGAAGCTCGTGACGATACTGGACTTGACTATTTACGCGCAAGATATTATGATAGTCAGGGAGGTACTTTCTTAACCGAGGATAGCTACCCAGGTGAGGACACAGATCCTCTCAGCCAGAACCGATACAGCTATGTGCAGAACAACCCTGTTAACTACACCGACCCGAGTGGGCATTTCTGGAACAGTATCAAAAAAGGCTGGAACTATGTTAAAAAGACAGCCTCTAATGCATGGAATGGTGTGAAAAAGGTTGCATCTAATACTTGGAATACTGTGAAAAGAGTGGCCTCAAACACCTGGAATGGTGTGAAGAGTGTCGCATCCAAGGCTTGGAATGCGACCAAGAGTGCCTTTAATTATGCGACTAACTGGGTTAGCACCCAATACAATCGTGCGGTTAATTGGGGTAGTCGACAGTGGAATAAGGTTCAAACGGCCTACAATAGTGCCAGTGACTATGTACAACATCAATATCAACTAGTGGCAGCACAGATAGAAGCTAAGCGCCAACAAGTGATCCAGTCTGCCTATGCGATAGCTACAGGCATTAAGTCTTCGCCAACAATCCGAGAAGGTCTAAATCTATATCGGAATTGGAATACGGCATTAGAAAACACCTTGAAACATGTCTGTGATCCAAAAACAATCGGTGCGTCCGATAAGGGAGAAAATAAGGCCAACTCGGTTGATGATTATAGTGTTTCAGCATACGAGTTTAAGCAAAATCTTAAAAAACAATATGGTTTTGATGAAGAAACTTCAGAATTATTGTGGAAATTATATAAAAATATTGAGAAAAAAGAAGGTAGAAATGCCGATTATGTCTATAATCGTTTAGTAGGTGGAATCATTTATAACGATGAGAATGCACAATGGAACGATTCTGTATTAGAATACTTGAAGGATATTGTTAAATGGAATGGAACTGCTGGACCAGGTTCAACAGGTGGAGCTAAACCCCATCACACCATAGAAGAACAAATGAACCGTTTCGGATTGTCTGGAGAGGAATATAAGATAATACAAGCTAGGATAAATGAACAGTATGAGAGAGCCAATACTGGGGGTGAGACTGTTACAGATTTCGCCCATCAAAGTATTACTACTGCAACTAATTTATACGATAACAAAAATCGTCTTGCGAATTTTGAAGGGCTTAGAAAAGGATATTGGGGTAATAGTCACCAACATACTAATGACCTATCTGGTTGGTTAGGAGATGTGACAATCGGTAATACTCCAAGTATGAATATACCTGATTATAAGGCAGACCTTGATGCAGTTAATATTATATCTATCATGAAAAATCAGAGAATATCCTATGTTGCAGCCACTAATCAATACTATGATCAACTTTCTACTAATAGCTATTCAAGGGAATCTGAATTTTTAAAGAATATAGGTGGAATGGAGTATGTTAAAAAGCAAATTTATAAAGAGACAGGAATCAATCATCAGGATGATACCCAAGCAATGGAGATGTTAAAAGAGAAGAACAATGTTGCTTATCAGTTTATCCAAGATTTAAGTAAGGAAAAAGGTAGATGAAAAAATTTTTAAAAATCGTACTCATAATTTTATTAGTTTTTCTAACTTTGTTTGGTCTATATCGTGTCTATCAAAAGAATTATTATAAGGGAGTGTATGAATCTTTAAGTAATGTTTTTTTGGAAATGAACTATGCAGAAACCCATAGTGGTGTTTTACCTGGACTTGCTGATTTTAGTAAAGCCGTTGACGGGAGTCAATCGTTTAGAGATCCAGACTGGATAATTCCTATAGGACTTGATGCAGGATTGTCTGAAAATGAAAGTTTAGAAGTGATTGTAGGTTTTGAAGAAACTTTTATTATTGAATACCAGCAACTATTATCTGATGGGAGATATCTATTTATTAGATACAATTATAAGAATAAAAATCTTAACCAAACTATCGAAATTTCGGATTCTAAAAGTTCACTGGCATACTACTTAGCTGGGTATAATATAAGAAATAAGGATAGCGGGGAGATAAATTTGGAGTCGTATTT
Organism: Streptococcus infantis; assembly: GCF_047463635.1. GTDB lineage: Bacteria > Bacillota > Bacilli > Lactobacillales > Streptococcaceae > Streptococcus > Streptococcus infantis_W. The sequence goes on along the minus strand of NZ_JASHDL010000007.1, from coordinate 69,333 downwards.
TAAGAGAGCGGGCACTGTGGAAAAACCAAATTTTTACTTAACTAATCCCAACGAAGCACTAGAGTATTTAAAGCCTTATGGGATTGATGAAGCTTGGATTAAAGAAAAATCCCGCTTCATGCTCTATGATGTCGTTCTAGAACGCTGGTTTAAAAATGGCAGTCAACGTTATTCAGTTGACAATCTTGGGGATGTAGAGATTGTGCCACTAAGTTTTTCTGAATAGATTAACCGATTTTTAGGCTCTCAGTATTTAGTTGCTCTATATTAAACGGCTATCTTCTGTTGTAATACAAACATGCAAAAACTCTCGGGGAAGGATTTCTTCGAGAGTTTTATGTCACACCTATAACCTAAAGGATCAGTTGCTTACAGCAACACAAGGAAGTGGAGAGAAGGCTTCTACCTCTAGCTATACCTACGACAGTGTGGGCAATGCCACTTCGGTTACGAATGGAAATGGTAAGGTCACAAGCTACAGCTATGACCAGCTTTCCAATCTAGTGGAGCGCATGACCAGTCTTGGAGATAAGGAGACCTATACCTACAATGTCAATAACCAGCTCGAAAAAGTAACCAAGTCCGATGGGAAAACCATCAGCTGTACTATTTTCCGTAACTTTAGTACATTAGTTGAATATGCCTTTTCTACTGAATTTCAATTTATAGCAGAATAACGATCTTTTGAAAACATTTACACTTACTTGAATTAAGTCATTTGCTTAAAATTGTGGTATAATCGTTCAGTTAGAAAATAAATTTTTGAATACAATAGAGGAAATCATGACAAAATTAAGAGAAGATATCCGTAATATCGCGATTATCGCCCACGTCGACCACGGTAAAACTACCCTCGTTGACGAATTGTTGAAACAATCTGAAACTCTTGACGCGCGTACAGAATTAGCTGAGCGTGCAATGGACTCAAACGATATCGAAAAAGAGCGTGGAATCACTATCCTTGCGAAAAATACAGCAGTTGCCTACAACGGAACTCGTATCAACATCATGGACACACCAGGACACGCGGACTTCGGTGGAGAAGTTGAGCGTATCATGAAAATGGTTGACGGTGTTGTTTTGGTCGTAGATGCTTACGAAGGAACTATGCCACAGACTCGTTTCGTATTGAAAAAAGCCTTGGAACAAGACCTTGTGCCTATCGTTGTGGTTAACAAAATTGACAAGCCATCAGCTCGTCCAGCAGAAGTAGTAGATGAAGTCTTGGAACTTTTCATCGAGCTTGGTGCGGATGATGACCAGCTTGACTTCCCAGTTGTTTATGCGTCAGCGATCAACGGAACATCTTCATTGTCAGATGATCCAGCAGACCAAGAAAAGACTATGGCGCCAATCTTTGATACCATTATCGACCACATTCCAGCTCCAATCGATAACTCAGATGAGCCCCTTCAATTCCAAGTGTCACTTCTTGACTACAATGACTTCGTAGGTCGTATCGGTATCGGACGTGTCTTCCGTGGTAGTGTAAAGGTTGGGGACCAAGTTACCCTTTCTAAATTGGATGGTACAACTAAGAACTTCCGTGTCACAAAACTCTTCGGTTTCTTTGGTTTGGAACGTCGTGAAATTCAAGAAGCCAAAGCTGGTGACTTGATTGCCGTATCTGGTATGGAAGATATCTTCGTTGGTGAAACCATCACTCCAACAGATGCAGTTGAAGCACTTCCAATCCTACACATCGATGAGCCAACTCTTCAAATGACATTCTTGGTTAATAATTCACCATTTGCTGGTAAAGAAGGTAAATGGGTCACTTCTCGTAAGGTAGAAGAGCGCCTTCAAGCAGAATTGCAAACAGACGTTTCTCTTCGTGTTGACCCAACTGATTCACCAGATAAATGGACGGTTTCAGGACGTGGGGAATTGCACTTGTCAATCCTTATCGAAACAATGCGTCGTGAGGGTTATGAGCTTCAAGTATCTCGTCCAGAAGTTATCGTAAAAGAAATTGATGGTGTTAAATGTGAACCATTTGAACGTGTTCAAATCGACACACCAGAAGAGTACCAAGGATCTGTTATCCAAAGTCTTTCAGAGCGTAAAGGTGAAATGTTGGATATGATTTCAACTGGTAATGGTCAAACTCGTTTGGTCTTCCTTGTTCCAGCCCGTGGTTTGATTGGATACTCAACTGAGTTCTTGTCAATGACTCGTGGTTACGGTATCATGAACCATACCTTCGACCAATACTTGCCATTGATTCCAGGTGAAATCGGTGGACGTCACCGTGGTGCACTTGTTTCTATCGATACTGGTAAGGCAACAACATACTCTATCATGTCTATCGAAGAACGTGGAACAATCTTTGTTAACCCAGGTACTGAGGTTTACGAAGGCATGATCATCGGTGAAAACTCTCGTGAAAATGACTTGACTGTTAATATTACGAAAGCGAAACAAATGACCAACGTTCGTTCAGCAACTAAGGACCAAACAGCGGTTATCAAGACTCCTCGTATCTTGACTCTTGAAGAATCACTTGAGTTCTTGAACGACGATGAATACATGGAAGTAACGCCTGAATCTATTCGTTTGCGTAAACAAATCCTTAACAAGGCAGAGCGTGAGAAAGCAAACAAAAAGAAAAAATCAGCTGAATAAGAGCTAGAAAGAGCAGAAAATGGTCTATTTAATCATAGGGATTTTATTACTCTTACTCTACATATTTGCGACACCTCAAAGTATCAAGGGGACGGTTAATATTGTAATTCTTGTTTTTGGTCTCGTTTCCCTCGTGATTTTGCTCATGTTGTCCATCCTACAAATCTTTCAGCTACCAACAGAATTCTTTATCACAGTAGCAATGCTGGTCCTTACTTACTTTAGTTTGCGAGATATATCCTTAATGTCGGTGAAAAAGAGATAGGTAAGTGGCTTTGGGGTTCTACTAGGATTCGGTAAATATTTTGATAAAACATAACTACCACAAGTGAAGTCAGTAAAACTGAGCTTACTTGTGGTTTTTGCTTTGTATAATCTAGAAATTTAGGCTCTTTAAGCTTCATCGGCCTCCTACTTTCATTCACTAGATTTTTATTAAGTAGCAGATAATAGAAGAACTTCTGGGAGGAAATTACGTTCTTACTGTGAATGTTTACAAAGGATAAGGATGGATTTCTTTAAAATTTGGATAAAGAAGCTAGATAAGGCAATTTTATTATTTAAATCTTTTGTAGGCGTTTACTATTTTTGATATACTGGAAGAAGGAATAGATACGAAATTGGAGTTTATCATGAAACAACATCATTTTAAAGCAAAACAACGCTTTTCTTTGAGAAAGTATGCAGTAGGAACTTGTTCCGTCTTATTGGGAACGAGTTTGTTTTTTGTAGGTACAAGCGGAAATGCTGTGCTTGCAGAGGAGAGGATTCCCCAGCTAGTGTCACACTATGTGGAAGATAAAGATCTACCTGAATCTTTGAAGGCTGAATTGCGTTGGTTTGAAGAAAATGCTATCAAAGTGGAGGAAGGTAAGGATTATTACTTCGTCTACCGTAAATCTACTGCGAAGTTACCTGATACTGGCTTGTTTTCAAATGCCATTCTGCCTGTGCTAGGTACAGGAATCTTGCTGGTTTCACTCACTCTCATTAAAAAGAGAAAGGGAGCCTCTCTCTTTCTAGTGACAGTTTTTGCTGTAGGTGGAACTGCTCTATCAGTTTCTGCCTTGGAGAACTTAGTAGAGCTTCGTCCAGCTCTTGTCAAAACAGTTGCAGGAGAATTTTTGCCTAGTCCAGAAAAGATTGAGGGATATGAATTTACAGGCTATTATTTTGTAAGGGGGAATGGAGAAGTTTCTAGAAATGAAAATACAAAACCACATTCTCCACAAGCAGATAAGGTAGAATCCACCTCAATCCCAAGTGAGGGAGCACCAAGCTTGGTCGAGGTGAAACCAGAGCTAGAGGTCACGACAGAAGCCGTTGCTTATGACACTATTTATCAGGACGATCCAGACTTACTTAAGGGTCGAACACGAGTTATCCGAGTAGGCGTCGCAGGTAAGCGAACGATCTTAACGGAAGTGACGACTGTAGATGGCAAGGAAGCCCGTCAAGTCAAATCCAACACTGTAACCTTAGAACCAGTTACCGAAATCATCGCAGTAGGCACTAAGGTAGAATCCACCTCAATCCCAAGTGAGGGAACACCAAGCTTGGTCGAGGTGAAACCAGAGCTAGAGGTCACGACAGAAGCCGTTGCTTATGATACTATTCATCAGGACGATCCAGACTTGCTTATGGGCCGAACTCGTGTTGTCCGAGCAGGGGTTGCAGGCGAGCGCACTATCTTAACAGAAGTGACGACTGTAGATGGCAAGGAAGACCGCCAAGTCAAATCCAATACTGTGACTTTGGATCCAATTTCCGAAATCATAGCAGTAGGCACTAAGGTAGAATCTACCTCAATCCCAAGTGAAGGTGCACCAAGTCTTGTTGAAGATAAACCAGAATTGGAAGTTACGACAGAAGCCGTTGCCTATGAAACTATTCATCAGGACGATCCAGACTTGCTTAAGGGTGAAACCCGTGTCATCAGAGCAGGAGTAGCCGGTGAGCGTGCCATCTTAACTGAGGTGACAACTGTCGATGGCAAGGAAACTCGCAAACTGGTTTCTAATGAAATAACAACCGCGCCCGTTACCGAAATTATCGCAGTAGGCACTAAGGTAGAGTCCACTTCAATTCCAAGTGAAGGTACTCCAAGTCTTGTCGAAGATAAACCAGAATTGGAAGTTACGACAGAAGCAGTTGCCTATGACACTCTTCATCAGGAAGATCCAGACTTGCTTCAGGGTCAAACTCGCCTTATCCAAGCAGGCGTTGCAGGTGAGCGTACTATTTTAACGGAAGTGACGACAGTCGATGGCAAGGAAGACCGCCAGGTCAAATCCAATACTGTAACTGTGGAGCCAGTTACCGAAATTATCGCAGTAGGCACTAAGGTAGAATCCACCTCAATTCCAAGTGAAGGTACTTCAAGCTTGGTCGAGGTTAAGCCAGAGTTAGAGGTGACGACAGAATCCGTTGCTTATGACACAATTCATCAGGACGATCCAGACTTACTTAAGGGTCAAACTGGTGTTGTTCGAGCAGGCGTCGCAGGTGAGCGCACGATCTTAACGGAAGTGACGACTGTAGATGGCAAGGAAGTCCGCCAGGTCAAATCCAATACTGTAACCTTAGAACCAGTTACCGAAATCATAGCAGTAGGCACTAAGGTAGAATCCACCTCAATTCCAAGTGAAGGTGCTCCGAGCTTGGTCGAGGAGAAGCCGGAGCTTGAAGTTACGACAGAAGCCATTGCCTATGACACTATTCATCAGGACGATCCAGACTTGCTTAAGGGTGAAACTCGCCTTATCCGATCAGGCCTAGCAGGTGAGCGTACTATCTTAACCGAGGTGACGACTGTAGATGGCAAGGAAGTCCACCAAGTCAAATTCAATAGTGTTACCCAAGAACCGATTTCCGAAATCATCGCAGTAGGCACTAAGATAGAATCGACTTCAATTCCAAGTGAAGGTGCACCAAGCTTGGTCGAGGAGAAGCCAGAACTTGAAGTGACGACAGAAGCAGTTTCCTATGACACTCTTCATCAGGACGATCCAGACTTGCTTAAGGGTCAAACTCGTATTATCCAAGCAGGATTAGCAGGTAAGCGCACTATTTTAACCGAAGTCACCAAGGTTGATGGTAAGGAAAACCGTAAAGTAGTTTCCAATGAAGTCACCACCGCACCCGTTACCGAAATCATCGCAGTAGGCACTAAGGTAGAATCCACCTCAATCCCAAGTGAGGGAGCACCAAGTTTGGTCGAGGTGAAACCAGAGCTAGAGGTCACGACAGAAGCCGTTGCCTATGACACAATTCATCAGGAAAATCCAGACTTGCTTAAGGGTCAAACTCGTGTCATCAGAGCAGGGGTTGTAGGCGAGCGTACTATTTTAACGGAAGTCACGACTGTAGATGGTAAGGAAGACCGCCAAGTCAAATCCAACACTGTAACTTTGGAGCCAGTTTCAGAAATTATCGCAGTAGGCACTAAGGTAGAATCCACCTCAACTCCAAGTGAAGGCACTCCAAGCTTGGTCGAGGTGAAGCCAGAGCTTGAAGTTACGACAGAAGCCATTGCCTATGACACTATTCATCAGGACGATCCAGACTTGCTTAAGGGTGAAACTCGCCTTATCCGATCAGGCCTAGCAGGTGAGCGTACTATCTTAACCGAGGTGACGACTGTAGATGGCAAGGAAGTCCACCAAGTCAAATTCAATAGTGTTACCCAAGAACCGATTTCCGAAATCATCGCAGTAGGCACTAAGATAGAATCGACTTCAATTCCAAGTGAAGGTGCACCAAGCTTGGTCGAGGAGAAGCCAGAACTTGAAGTGACGACAGAAGCAGTTTCCTATGACACTCTTCATCAGGACGATCCAGACTTGCTTAAGGGTCAAACTCGTATTATCCAAGCAGGATTAGCAGGTAAGCGCACTATTTTAACCGAAGTCACCAAGGTTGATGGTAAGGAAAACCGTAAAGTAGTTTCCAATGAAGTCACCACCGCACCCGTTACCGAAATCATCGCAGTAGGCACTAAGGTAGAATCCACCTCAATCCCAAGTGAGGGAGCACCAAGTTTGGTCGAGGTGAAACCAGAGCTAGAGGTCACGACAGAAGCCGTTGCCTATGACACAATTCATCAGGAAAATCCAGACTTGCTTAAGGGTCAAACTCGTGTCATCAGAGCAGGGGTTGTAGGCGAGCGTACTATTTTAACGGAAGTCACGACTGTAGATGGTAAGGAAGACCGCCAAGTCAAATCCAACACTGTAACTTTGGAGCCAGTTTCAGAAATTATCGCAGTAGGCACTAAGGTAGAATCCACCTCAACTCCAAGTGAAGGCACTCCAAGCTTGGTCGAGGTGAAGCCAGAACTTGAGGTTACGACAGAAGTCGTTGCCTATGATACTGTTTATCAGGACGATCCAGACCTACTTAAGGGTCAAACTCGCCTTATCCGAGCAGGTGTAGCAGGTGAGCGCACTATCTTAACAGAGGTGACAACTGTAGATGGCAAGGAAGACCGCCAGGTCAAATCCAATACTGTAACTGTGGAGCCAGTTACCGAAATTATCGCAGTAGGCACTAAGGTAGAATCCACCTCAATTCCAAGTGAAGGTACTTCAAGCTTGGTCGAGGTTAAGCCAGAGTTAGAGGTGACGACAGAAGCCGTTGCCTATGACACTATTCATCAGGACGATCCAGACTTGCTTAAGGGTCAAACTTGTGTTGTTCGAGCAGGCGTCGCAGGTGAGCGTACTATTTTAACGGAAGTGACGACTGTAGATGGCAAGGAAGAACGCCAAGTCAAATCCAATACTGTAACCTTGGAGCCAATTTCCGAAATTATCGCAGTAGGCACTAAGGTAGAATCCACTCCAATTCCAAGTGAAGGTACTCCAAGCTTGGTCGAGGAGAAGTCAGAGATAGAGGTCACGACAGAAGCAGTTGCTTACGATACTATTCATCAGGACGATCCAGACTTGCTTAAGGGTCAAACTCGTATTATCCAAGCAGGCGTAGCAGGTGAGCGTACTATCTTAACGGAAGTCACGACTGTAGATGGCAAGGAAGACCGCCAAGTCAAATCCAATACTGTAACCTTGGCGCCAGTTACTGAAATCATAGCAGTAGGCACTAAGGTAGAATTCGCTTCAATTCCAAGCGAAGGTACTCCAAGCTTGGTCGAGGTGAAACCAGAGCTTGAAATTACGACAGAAGCGGTTGCTTATGATACTCTTCATCAGGACGATCCAGACTTGCTTAAGGGTCAAACTCGTATTATCCAAGCAGGCCTATCAGGTGAGCGTACTATTTTAACCGAGGTGATGATCGTAGATGGCAAGGAAAATCGCAAGCAGGTCTCTAATGAAGTTACGACCGCGCCCGTTTCCGAAATTATCGCAGTAGGTACTAAGGTAGACTCCACCTCAATCCCAAGTGAAGGTACTTCAAGCTTGGTCGAGGTTAAGCCAGAGTTAGAGGTGACGACAGAAACCGTTGCCTATGACACTCTTCATCAGGACGATCCAGACTTACTTAAGGGTCAAATCCGCCTTATCCAATCAGGCGTAACAGGCGAACGCACTATCTTAACCGAGGTCACCAAGGTTGATGGTAAGGAAACTCGTAAAGTAGTTTCCAATGAAGTCACCACCTCCCCTGTATCAGAAATTATCGCAGTAGGCACTAAGGTAGACTCTACCTCAATCCCAAGTGAAGGTGTACCAAGTCTTGTTGAAGAAAAACCAGAATTGGAAGTAACAAGAGAGTCAGTTCCTTATGAGACTATTCGAAAGGAAGACTCAACTTTATCTGACGACCAAGTTAGACTTGTTCAAGCTGGAGTCGATGGTGAACGTACCATCTTAACCGAGGTGACGACACCTAACGGCAAGGAAAGTCGCAAACTGATTTCTAATGAAATAACAAGAGCCCCGGTTTCAGAAATCATCCTTGTAGGGACTAAAAAAGAGCCTTTGCCTGTACCACAACCAAAAGTTGAAACCCAAACAATCCCATATAAAACAATCTATCAAGCAGATGATAGCCAAGAGATCGGTTCTAGAAAAACGAAAATTCATGGGGTCAATGGAAAAGTAGAAACCACTACACGATATACAAGAGATCAAACCAGTGGTCAGATTACAGAGGCTAGTACATCAAAAACTCTGGTGGAAAAGGTAGATGAGGTTGTTCTAGTTGGGACCAAACCAAGTGTAGAAACAAGGGTCATCGCAAATAATACGATATATGAAGCGGACCCGACACTTCCTTATCAAACAGAAAAAGTTGCTGTTCCAGGTAAGGAAGGAAGCGAAAAAACGACTACTACCTACCAAGTAGATGCTCAGACAGGTCAGGTTACAGAAAGAGATCACCAAAAAGAAGTAACAGCTCCGATTGATAAGGTAGTGAAGGTCGGAAATGTCCAAACCATCGTGACACCAATTCCAATCAAGGAGGAACGCCGTCAGGATCCAAGACTTGATAAGGATCTTGAAAAAGTAGAAAGTCAGGGAGAGCCTGGCGAGACCACCACTACCAGAGTTTATGAAGTAAATTCTCAAACAGGTGAAATGCTATCATACACGGAAACAAGTACTGTGACAAAAGCAATGAAGCCAAAGATCATCTTGGTGGGAACCAAAGAAAACAAACCTCATCTTCTTCCAGTGAATACGGAGTTAGAAAATGCCATTGATGTAAGACCAGCTAGCCAAGGAATGAAGTCTGTGGACCTGCTTTCCAATGCTTATGTGACAAATGCCCTCAGACCAAATATTTTGGGGCGAGATGTGATTAGTAAGAAAATTGAACTCAAAAAGACAAATCCTACTATTTCAGATGAAGAGGTTCAAGAAGTCCTTCGCAAAGAATATCTAGAGAGATTATCTATTAAAGACACACTTGAAGAAACGAAAAAGACCCTAGATACAGACCTTAAAAAAGTTGTAGCCCATAGCTTGAGTGTGCTTGGAAACACAGCGGAAAGCAGAGCTAAGGTTCAGGCAGATCTAGAAGCTAATAAGGAAAAAATTCTCCTAGGTTTGACCTATATCAATCGTTTCTACAATATTGACTTTGGCAAGACCAACATCCGTGATATTCTTGCCTACAATCCAAGTTCCTTTGGTAAGAAGGTGACATCACTAGAGTGGCTAACATCTCTGGGTTCAATGAGCTATGATGAGATGAAGCTGGTCAATAGTCCTCGAACATTTGAAACTTACTTTGGAAAAGTAACCGATAAGTCAACCCTATTAGACTTCCTTGACTATAACCGAACAACCTTTACAAACGTGGATGGTGATACTTGGTTGAAGGATGCTACAAAAGCTATCGTTGTAGAGAAGAAATCTAAAGAAAAAACAGACGAAAATGTAAGTCTCTACACGAAATTAACCTCTGACCCTGCCAAGTATGGGGCAGAACCTCAACAGATTGATAATCGCAAACAATATAACCTGGCAACCCTTCTAGGCCTAGTGAATATCAAGGAACCAAGTATTTATGCTATTACAAATATGGCGACCGTTTCTTACGGGAATATCGGAACTTATATAGATACCTCACTGGCTCAGAGCAATCCTACCCAATATAAAGCTGAATTGGAAAAAGTGAAGGCACTGGTTGATTTGACGGCTGAGCGTCAGGCTGCTTATGTTGATACGCTTTATAGAATCACTAAAAAAGACAATCAATCAAAACTAGTAACCAACCGTTTGATTGTGGATACTATGAAAAAGTATACTAGCAAGCAAAATGCAGGCATCAAGGAAACCTGGTCTAAGGAGTTTGGTTCAGAGGCGGATAAGGGAGTCAAGGACTTCATGTCTCCGCTAGGCATGTATTCTCCGTCTCAATCAGTAGGTGCTGAGGCTAATGGGGTTGGTGTTCGCTACTTTATTGATAGGGTTTTGGACGATCGAGGGTCAGCAACCTATTCTCATGAAATGACTCACTTGTTGGATCGCACAGTCCTCTTTAATAATTATGGTCGACGAGATGGTACTGGGGCAGAATTCTATGCACGTGGAATCTTTGAAAATTCCTACACTCCTGAAACAGATACCTACTTTAACTTGAACTTTGTCTATGACGAGAGTGACAAAGACAGTTTCTACAACAAGACACCTGAGCGCTTTAAATCAGCCGCAGATTTGAAAGAATATATGCACGGTAGTTTCGATGTTCTCTATACTTTAGATTATCTAGAAGCTGAGGCAAGTCGAGGATTGTCAGCTGCGGATAAGGCAGTCTACTTCAAGCAACTCTTGCCGAGTGCGACAAGTGGTTCAAGAACTCCTGTTTCTTATCCAAATCCATCTGTCAAACCAAGCCACCAGAGCGAGGAAATCAAGGCTTTAACAGAGGCAGATGCTAGCAAGCTAGGAGATGTTCATAGTTTGATTGACAATCATATCGTGGTAAATCGCTATATCATTAAAGGATTTACGGCTACAGGGAAAGTAGATGCCAATGGTTATTATACCGTTGATATGTTTGATACGATTTATGGTGTCAACGAAAATGATAAGGGAATGAGTGGTGATATCAGCTTTAGAAAACAAGCCTTTGAACTCATGGCAGGACTTGGCTATTACGAAGGTTTCGTTCCTTATGTCTCTAATCAGTACAAGCAAGATGCTGAAAAAGAGAATCGTCCCTTGTCAGACCAATATATCTTTGAAAAGATCTTAGCTGGTAAAACCTATGCTCAATTCAAGAAGGAACAAATGGATGAACGGATTGCGAATATCAGTAAGTTAAAACCGATTACCATTGACTACAAAGGTAAGCAGGAAGTGATTTCTAGTCCTGAACGAATGAAGCAATTGATGGAAGAAGCGGTTAAAGAAGAACTTGCTCAAATCAAAGCAGGAAATATCAGCCAAAAACAATACCGATTCATTGAAACTCCTGTTCAGACGTTGAAAAAAGCTATATACAAGGCATATCTCAAGGAATCAAATGAGTTTAGAAATTCCATCTATACTTCTTAAGGGAAAGATAAGTCTATCATTAGGAGTTCATAGAAATTTTGCAACTCAGTAAGATTCACTAGTGAGCTAGGTTCGAAACAGAAAAACACCTTTCGAATGGCAAGTTTTTGCAGATCGAAAGGTGTTTTGTGTGTTAAGATAAATTACTTTTGTCTTCAGTATACCGCTGATAGAAGTCAACTTTCAGTTGGATAAAGTTTTCCAATTCGCGTAGGAGTTGGAGCAAGGTTGCGCGTGTTTCAAATTCTTCTCTTGTTTTTGGGAGGGTGCGATGACGAAAAACTTCAAGATAGCCTTCGATGGCAGCTAGCAAATCATCGGCAGGATTGGTCTGGCTGAGTTGATCCGCAATTTTCGCAAAAAGTTGAGCAAGGATCAGGCTTTCACTTGCGGCTAGATTACAGGTGTTGATTTGCTGGGCCATATTGCGAAGAATGCGACTCTGTCTCTGTCTCATTTCAAAATAGTGGATGTGGTAATCGGTTTGGTGAAAAAGATGATCCGAATGGTCTAGGTAGACGAGTTTTAGAGCTTCTTCAAGGAGCTGGTCCAGTTCTTCAACAAGTTGGGCACGGTTACGACCATCACCTTTTCCAAGGTAATATTCAAAACGGAGGAGGATATGCTTGAGTTTTTCTTCTACCTTGAGATGGTAGAGATGGATCTCTTTTTGCCGAGAAGGCATATAGAGATTGACTGTCAAGGCAAAGCTAGTACCGATGAGAAATAGGAGAAGTTCATTCACTAGCAGTTCTGGTGAGGTAGACTCTTGAACTAAGAGATGACTGACCAAGACACTACTAGGGGTAATGCCAATCTCCCAGCCCAGTTTATAGGTCAGAGGGACATAGAGGGCGAGATAGAGACCAAAACTCCAAATATGGTAGCCAGTCAGTTGAAAGGCTAAGACGCCGATAGACAGAGCCAGCAGGGTTGAGAATAAGCGGTTTTTAGCCAGTTTGATCGTACTTCTACGGGTATCTGATAAGCTCAAAAGGGCGATGATACCAGCAGAAACAGCCGAAGATAAATCAAGAAAGTAGGCTAGAACACAGGCTAGACAAGTGGCTAAAACAAGTTTAAAAGTACGTTGAGTGATAGACATGAGACATTTCCTAAAATGAATGATAGAAACCAGACAAAGGCGGTGGGACAGAAATCGATAGACAAAGTCTCGATTTCGTCGTCCCAGCCCCGCGAGGATGATTAGGAGCTTTTTGGAGTCTAAAAGACGAACAAAAAGTTCAATCAGCTACCGCGTCAAAGTTTGATTGTTAATGAAAAGTGAGGTCGGGATTTTTTGTCCCAACCTCCTTGATTATTTATTGCGAGCAGAGGAAAATTCAGCTACTGCTGTAAAGAGGACATCTGTTGAGGAGTTGAGGGCTGTTTCGCAAGAGTCTTGGATAACACCGATGACAAATCCGACACCCACAACCTGCATAGCGATATCATTGGTAATTCCAAAGAGACTGCAAGCAACCGGGATAAGTAGGAGTGAACCTCCGGCGATTCCTGAAGCACCGCAGGCAGAGATGGCTGCAACGATACTGAGTACAAAGGCTGTTGCAAAATCAACTGAGATTCCAAGGGTATTGACAGCAGCTAGGGTTAAGATGTTGATGGTAACAGCAGCTCCAGCCATATTGATAGTTGATCCAAGTGGGATAGAAACAGAATAGGTATCTGGATTAAGACCTAGATCCTCACAGAGTTTCATATTAACAGGGATATTTGCAGCTGAGCTTCGGGTGAAAAAGGCTGTGACTCCGCTGATACGCAAACATTTCCAAACAAGTGGATAAGGATTTTTCTTGATAAATAGAAAAGCAATCAGAGGATTGATCACTAGGGCAACGAAAACCATAGTGGCAATCAAAAGTCCGAGTAAGATTCCGTAATTTGCTAAACTCGCAATACCTTGGCCAGAGATGGTTTCGAAGACTAATCCGAGGATACCAAATGGCGCAAGGTTAATGATCCATTCGACGATTTTTGAAGTCACACTGGCCATTGTTTTGAGTAGTTCCTTGCTATTTTTGCTAGCTTCACGCATGGCAACTCCAAAGACGATAGCCCAAGATAAAATTCCAATATAGTTAGCTTCGATGATGGCATTGACAGGATTATCTACTATTTTTAGTAGGAGATTACTGAGGACTTGTCCGATGCCGTCTGGAGGAGTAACTTCTGTACTAGCACTACTCAAGACCATCTGAACAGGGAAGAGAAAGCTAGCCAAAACTGCTACAAGAGCCGCAGCAAAGGTCCCCAGCAAATAGAGGAAAATGACTTTTTTCATATTGCTATCTTGACCTTTCTGGTGTTGGGAAAGGGCGTTAGCGACTAAAGCAAAAACTAGGATAGGGGCGATGGCCTTTAGTCCTCCTACAAATAAATCTCCCAATAAACCGATGCCAGTTAGATTAGGAACGAGTAGACCCAGAATTGCTCCTAAGGTCATTCCGATTCCGATCCGTTTGATAAGATTTGTTTTGTTCCAAGCACGAATAATTCTTTTCATAAAGGTCTCCTTTTTGTGTATTGTTTATGATTATAGTATAAATATACTTGAAAAGCAAGTGTCTTATAGATTTTATTAGAATAAATGAATATTTATGAAAAGGATGGCGAGGAAGGATTTATGGTATAATGAATAGAAAAGGAGTTTTATATGCAAGAATTTTTTCAACGTTATCTGGATAAATTAGATGTAACAACTGTTTTAGAAAATCTCTTGACCAAGGTGATTTCTCTTCTACTTCTTATCCTTCTATTCTATATAGCTAAAAAGTTCCTCCATGTTGCTGTACGAAAGATTGTTAAACCTTCACTTAAATTTTCAAATCGAGATGCAGGTAGACAAAAGACCATTTCTCGTTTGCTTGAGAATATTTTTAACTACACACTTTATTTCTTCTTGATTTACTGTATCTTGTCTATCTTAGGGTTGCCTGTATCTAGCTTGCTTGCTGGGGCTGGGATTGCTGGAGTGGCTATCGGTATGGGGGCACAAGGCTTTCTATCAGATGTCATCAACGGCTTCTTTATTCTCTTTGAACGCCAGTTGGATGTCGGAGATGAAGTTGTTTTGACCAATGGCCCTATTACTGTATCGGGGAAAGTCGTTAGTGTTGGAATTCGGACAACTCAATTGCGAAGTGATGACCAAGCTCTTCATTTTGTTCCTAATAGGAATATCACCGTCGTTAGCAATTTTTCAAGAAAAGAAGAGAACTGAAATTTTACTTGATTTATGGTACAATAGAAAGAGTTTAGTAAAGGAGAAACGATGTTTTTAGATGAGCAATTAGGAAATGATTGTGTTTGGATCAATCTAGATGTAGAAAAAATTAAAAATCTTGAAGATTTATCTGAAATCTACGGATTGGATAAGGAAACCATCGAATATGCGCTGGATAAAAATGAACGTGCCCATATGGATTATAACCGTGAGAATGGGACTGTGACCTTTATCTACAATGTTCTGGATTTAGAAAAGGACAAGGATTACTATGAAGCGATTCCCATGACCTTTATCGTTGAAAACAAACGAATGATTACCATCAGCAACCATAAGAATGCTTATGTCATTGATCAGATGTTAGCTTATCTGGATAGCCATGAGTCGCTTTCTATTTACAAGTTTCTCTTTGCTGGTTTAGAGATTATCAGTAACGCTTATTATCCTGTCATTGAAGAGATGGATAAAAGTAAGGACGAAATTAGTGCCTTGCTACGTCAAACTACAACAAAGAAAAATCTCTTCGCCCTCTCTGACTTGGAGACAGGTATGGTTTACTTGACAGCAGCGGCAAAACAAAATAGACTCCTCTTGGAACATATCCAGGGCCATGCTCTTTATCGGAGATTTAATGATGTCGAACGAGAGCAGTTTGATGATGCCATGATTGAAGCCCATCAGTTGGTGTCTATGACAGACTTGATTTCTCAAGTCTTGCAACAACTCTCAGCTTCTTACAACAACATCCTAAACAATAACTTGAATGATAGTTTGTCAATTTTGACTATTATCTCCGTCTTACTAGCAGTACTTGCGGTTATTACAGGTTTCTTCGGAATGAATGTTCCTCTACCATTTACAGAAGAGCCAAATGCTTGGATTTATATCTTAATGGCTAGCTTGATTTTATGGGCAGCCTTATCTCAATGGCTGAAGAAAATTACTAGAAAATAAAAGAAAAGGAGCCAAAATGGTGATTGAAAACTACATGCCAGACTTTGCTGTAGAAGCAGTTTATGATTTGACAGTCCAAAGCCTGAAAAACCAAGGGATCAAAGCTGTTTTGGTGGATTTGGACAACACTCTGATTGCTTGGAATAACCCTGATGGGACTCCAGAAATGAAGCAGTGGTTACATGACCTTCGTGATGCTGGTATTCGCATCATCGTGGTGTCTAACAACTCTAAAAAAAGAGTTCAACGTGCAGTTGAAAAATTTGGAATTGACTATGTTTATTGGGCTTTGAAGCCCTTTACTTTCGGGATTGATCGTGCCATGAAGGAATTCCACTATGAGAAAAACGAAGTGGTCATGGTTGGAGATCAGCTCATGACGGATATTCGAGCGGCCCATCGAGCTGGTATTCGCTCGATTTTGGTCAAACCCTTGGTCCAGCACGACTCTATTAAGACTCAGATTAACCGAGCGCGTGAGCGTCGTGTGATGAGAAAAATCGCTGAAAAATACGGACCGATTACATATAAAAAAGGAATCTAATTATGGAAGAAATTCTCTGTATTGGTTGTGGAGCAACTATTCAGACTACAGATAAGACTGGGCTTGGTTTCACCCCCCAGTCGGCACTCGAAAAAGGTTTGGAGGCAGGTGAAGTCTATTGTCAACGCTGTTTTCGTCTTCGTCACTACAATGAAATCACTGATGTTCAGTTAACGGATGATGATTTCCTCAAACTTCTGCACGAGGTGGGGGACAGTGATGCCTTGGTAGTTAATGTCATTGATATCTTTGACTTTAATGGTTCTGTCATCCCAGGTTTGCCACGTTTTGTATCGGGCAATGATGTGCTCTTAGTCGGAAATAAAAAAGATATCCTACCTAAGTCAGTTAAACCAGGTAAGATTAGCCAGTGGCTGATGGAGCGTGCTCACGAGGAAGGCTTGCGTCCTGTTGATGTCGTCTTGACTTCAGCACAAAACAAGCATGCCATTAAGGAAGTCATTGACAAGATCGAGCACTACCGTAAGGGACGTGATGTCTATGTTGTTGGGGTGACCAATGTCGGGAAATCAACCCTTATCAACGCCATTATCCAAGAAATTACAGGTGACCAGAACGTCATCACAACTTCACGCTTCCCAGGAACAACCTTGGATAAGATTGAAATTCCACTCGATGATGGTTCTTATATCTACGATACGCCGGGGATTATCCACCGTCACCAGATGGCCCACTACTTGACTGCTAAAAACCTCAAGTATGTCAGCCCTAAAAAGGAAATCAAACCAAAAACCTATCAGCTAAACCCTGAACAAACCCTATTTTTAGGTGGATTGGGACGCTTTGACTTTATTGCAGGAGAAAAGCAAGGTTTTACAGCCTTCTTTGACAATGAACTCAAACTTCATCGTACCAAGCTAGAGGGAGCTAGTGCCTTTTACGACAAGCACCTAGGAACTCTTCTTGCACCACCAAATAGCAAGGAAAAAGAAGATTTTCCAAAACTAGTCCAACATGTATTTAACATCAAGGATAAGACTGACCTAGTTATCTCAGGACTAGGTTGGATACGTGTGACAGGCACGGCCAAAGTAGCCGTCTGGGCCCCAGAAGGCGTCGCCGTCGTCACAAGAAAAGCAATTATTTAAAATAAAATCACCGAGCGAACAAAGTGAGCTCATAAAAAGATAGTTATTGCCGTGGTGTGATTGCCAATCTTTAGATTGGCAAGGGGCACAATTGAGACCTAGGCTCAATTGTGAGGTCAGGAAATCCATTTTTCAAAGATGAAATCATTGAAAAATTAGTTCCGACCGTCCCTCACCACCTAAAATAACTATCAAAAAAGGAAGAAAGATTATGTCATTAACATCGAAACAACGTGCCTTCCTCAACAGCCAGGCACACACCCTCAAACCCATCATCCAAATCGGGAAAAATGGACTCAACGACCAAATCAAAACCAGCGTTCGTCAGGCACTTGATGCCCGTGAATTGATCAAGGTTACACTCTTGCAAAATACAGATGAAAATATCCACGAAGTAGCTGAAATCTTGGAAGAAGAAATCGGTGTGGATACAGTCCAAAAAATCGGCCGTATCTTGATTTTGTATAAGCAATCAAGCAAGAAAGAAAATCGTAAGATTTCTAAAAAAGTTAAAGAAATCTAAAAATATACTCCAAAAACTGTTTTTACAGAAGACTAAAGGAGATTAGCCTATGGCAATCGAATTATTAACTCCCTTTACAAAAGTGGAGTTAGAGCCAGAAATCAAGGATAAAAAACGCAAACAAGTCGGTATTTTGGGTGGAAATTTTAATCCCGTTCATAATGCTCATCTGATTGTTGCAGATCAAGTTCGTCAACAGTTGGGATTGGATCAAGTTTTACTCATGCCTGAATACCAGCCACCTCACGTAGACAAAAAGGAAACCATTCCTGAACACCATCGCCTCAAGATGTTAGAATTGGCGATTGATGGAATCGAGGGTCTAGCTATTGAGACTATTGAGCTAGAACGTAAGGGTATTTCTTACACCTACGACACCATGAAGATTCTGACAGAGAAGAATCCAGATACAGATTATTACTTTATCATCGGTGCTGACATGGTAGACTATTTACCCAATTGGTATAGAATTGATGAACTGGTCGACCTCGTTCAGTTTGTAGGAGTTCAGCGACCACGATACAAGGCAGGAACTTCCTATCCAGTTATCTGGGTGGATGTGCCTCTCATGGATATCTCATCCAGCATGGTGCGTGACTTCCTTGCTCAAGGTCGGAAACCCAACTTTCTCCTACCTCAGCCTGTGCTAGACTACATCGAGAAGGAGGGGCTCTACTGATGGCCTATCAAGACTATATCAACTGCTCCCGTGAGGCTTTGTTGGAAAAAATGGCAGAGCTTCTACCTGAAAAACGCTTAACCCATTGCTTGGGTGTGGAGCGTGCAGCCATAGAACTGGCTCAGCGCTTTGGAGTCGATGTTGAGAAAGCAGGTCTAGCAGGCCTTCTTCATGACTATGCTAAAAAGCTGTCAGATCAGGAATTTCTGGATTTGATTGATCGTTATCAGCTAGACCCTGACCTCAAAAACTGGGGCAATAATGTCTGGCATGGCATGGTTGGCATCTACAAGATTCAGGAAGATTTGGATTTGCATGATTCAGAAATCCTGCGAGCCATTGAAATCCATACAGTCGGGGCTGGTCAGATGACCGACCTAGACAAAGTCATCTACGTTGCAGACTATATCGAGCACAATCGTGCCTTTCCTGGAGTGGATGTGGCGCGTGAGATTGCAAGTTTGTCACTTAATAAGGCAGTGGCCTACGAAACAGCTCGTACTGTGGAGCATCTAGCTCATCAGGGATTCCCCATCTATCCCCAAACCCTTGAAACCTATAACGCCTATGTGCACTATTTGAAAGAGGACTAAATGAAGACGGCTTTTATAATCATTGATGTTCAGAATATTTTAGTGGAAACTGGGTTTCAGACAAAAAGTCTATTGGAAAAAATTTCTTATTTACAAAACCAGGCTAGAAGCAAGAATATCGAAATTATCTATGTTCAACATATTGAGAACTCTGAAGCTCAAACATCAGAAGATTGGCAGTTATCTGAGCTTTTAAGTCGAAAACCTAATGAAAAGGTCTTTCAGAAGAAGTATAACAGTATTTTCAAAGAAACTGGTTTAAAAGAATACTTGGATAAACAGGGGATTGAAAAATTAGTTTTATGTGGTATGCAGACAGAATATTGTGTGGATACCTCTGTCAAGGTTGCCTTTGAATATGGCTATCAGCTTATTATTCCAGAAGGAACTTGCACAACGTTTGATGGCGATGACATTCCAGCAGAAACGATAAATGAATTTTATGAGGGCATTTGGGAGGGGCGCTTTGCAGATGTCCTAGATTACAAACATATTTTCTAGAAAGAGGACTAAATGAACGAAAAAGAATTACTAGAACTAGTCGTGAAAGCGGCTGATGAGAAACGTGCCGAGGATATCCTCGCACTTGACGTACAAGAATTGACCAGTGTGACAGACTACTTTGTTATCACTAGCTCAATGAATAGCCGTCAGTTGGATGCTATCGCTGACAATATTCGTGAAAAAGTAGCGGAAGCAGGCTTTAAAGGCAGCCATGTCGAAGGTGATGCAGCTGGAGGTTGGGTCTTGCTAGACCTCGGTGCTGTTGTCGTGCATATCTTCTCAGAAGAAATGCGTGCCCACTATAACCTAGAGAAGCTATGGCACGAGGCGAATTCAGTAGATATTTCAGAAACCTTAGCATAGGAGATGAACTCAGTTGCAGTCAACTGGGTTTTATTTGCTTATTTTAGAAAAATTGATTGAAAGGTAAAGGGCGAGTGGTGTTTGCCATGGACGCTCTTGGTATCATGATTATGGCAACTTATGAAACTTTTGCGGCGGTCTATGATGCGGTCATGGATGATAGTTTATATGACAAATGGACGGACTTTTCGCTACGCCATTTGCCTAAAACCAAGGACAGAAAGAAGCTTTTGGAATTGGCTTGTGGGACAGGGATCCAGTCCGTTCGCTTTTCGCAAGCTGGTTTTGATGTGACTGGACTTGATTTGAGTGCGGATATGTTGAAGATTGCCGAAAAGAGAGCGGCTTCAGCCAAGCAAAAGATTGATTTCATTGAAGGTAATATGCTGGATTTGTCCAAGGCAGGTAAATACGACTTTGTGACCTGCTATTCCGATTCTATCTGCTATATGCAGGATGAAGTGGAAGTAGGGGATGTCTTTAAAGAAGTCTATAATGCCCTCAATGAAGATGGTGTCTTTATCTTTGATGTGCATTCGACCTACCAGACTGATGAGGTCTTTCCAGGTTATTCTTATCATGAAAATGCGGAAGATTTTGCCATGCTTTGGGATACTTACGAGGATGAAGCTCCTCACTCCATCGTGCATGAGTTGACTTTTTTTATCAAGGAAGCGGATGGTTCCTTTAGTCGTCATGATGAAGTCCATGAAGAGCGTACTTATGAAGTCTTAACCTATGATATTCTGCTGGAACAGGCTGGTTTCAAGTCCTTCAAACTCTTTGCGGACTTTGAGGATAAGGATCCAACTGAAACCAGTACCCGTTGGTTTTTCGTCGCGCAGAAGTAGGAGATTACCATGACCATTACAGGTATTATCGCGGAATTTAATCCCTTTCATAATGGCCATAAATACCTGTTGGAACAGGCGGAGGGATTGAAAATTGTAGCCATGTCTGGAAATTTCATGCAGCGTGGGGAGCCTGCTATTGTGGACAAGTGGACACGGGCTCAGATGGCGCTGGAACATGGTGCGGATTTGGTCGTAGAATTGCCCTTTTTAGTCAGTGTCCAAGCGGCGGATTTTTTCGGCCAAGGTGCAGTGGCTATCTTGGCTCGTTTGGGAATTGATACCTTAGCCTTTGGGACAGAGGAAGTTCTGGATTATCAGAAAATTACTGCCCTATACTCAGAACGTGGTCAAGAGATGGAACTTTTCATGGAAAACTTACCTGATTCTCTTTCTTATCCCCAGAAAAACCAAGCTATGTGGAAGGAGTTTGCAGGTCTTGATTTTTCTGGTGATACGCCCAATCATGTTCTTGCTCTCGCCTATGCCAAGGCAGTCGCGGGGCGCAACATCAAACTTCATCCAATTCAACGTCAGGGAGCAGGTTATCATTCTGTGGACAAGGATGTTGACTTTGCATCTGCAACAGCTCTCCGTCAGCACCAAAATGACCAAGATTTCTTAGAACGCTTTATGCCTTCTGTTGAAATCTTTAAAAATGCTGGTAAGGTGAGCTGGGATAACTATTTTCCCTTGCTTCGCTATCAAATTTTGTCAAACCTAGACCTAACCACTATCTATCAGGTCAATCAAGAAATGGCAGTTCGTATCAAGGATGCTATAAAGACAGCTCAGTCTGTGGAAGAATTGGTAGAGTCAGTTGCTACCAAACGCTACACAAAGGCGCGTGTGCGACGCCTATTGACCTATATTCTGGTGCAGGCTAGAGAAAGCGACTTACCAGAAGGCATACATGTCCTTGGCTTTACAGAAAAAGGCAGACAACACCTTAAAACTCTTAAGGAGCAGGTTAATCTAGTTAGCCGAATCGGCAAAGAACCCTGGGATGCTATGACCCAAAAGGCGGACCAAATTTATCAGCTGGGACACCCAAGTATCGCAGAACAAAATTTTGGTCGAGTGCCAATCAGAATCGAATCAAACTAAGTCTACTGAAAGGTAGGCTTTTTTAGTTTTTTTCGAATAAATAGATAGAAAAAGAAAAATCTTGTACAAGTTCCTGACAATTTTATTCTTTTCGTGTATAATAATGGAAAAGAGGTAAAACGAGGTATGGTTATGGAAGCAGTTCTTTACTCAACATTCCGAAATCATTTAAAGGATTATATGAAGAAGGTAAACGATGAGTTTGAACCTTTGACAGTGGTCAACAAAAATCCTGACGAGGATATTGTCGTTCTTTCAAAGAGTGAGTGGGATAGTATTCAAGAAACCTTGAGAATTACTCAGAATAAGGAGCTTTCTGACAAGGTCTTGCGAGGAATGTCCCAAGTTCGTGCAGGACATACTCAGGTGCATGTGATTGAGGAGTGATGGATGCTACTCAAGTTTACAGAAGATGCCTGGGCGGATTATTGCTACTGGCAAAACCAAGATAAGAAAACATTGAAAAGAATCAATAAACTAATCAAGAATATTCAACGCGACCCTTTTACAGGAATTGGTAAACCAGAACCGCTCAAGTATGAGTACCAAGGAGCTTGGTCGCGTCGTATTGACGCAGAAAATCGCTTGATATATATGATGGATGGTGAAAGCATCGCTTTTTTATCCTTTAAAGATCATTATTAAGTCTACTGAAAGGTAGGCTTTTTTATTGTGGAAATTTTAGCTAGTAAGAAGATAAATCTTTTTGAGAAATGATAGAATTCCTAGATTAGAAAGACAGTGAAAAAATTTAGTATAATAACCAGGTTGTTTATCCTTGAATCCGCTTTATAACTCTTATTTTGTGGTATAATGAAGAGAATTGGTTATATTAAAAATCATAAATTGAATATAAAAGACAAATAAATTTTTATATTTATAAACCATGATAAACTTTTGTTTAAGATTATGTAATAAAAAAGAAGATTTATAAGCATAATTTGTATTTATGTAATACAAGCTAATGATAGGATGGTTAAAATATGGAAGAAAATTATAATTTATCTATAACTCAAATAAAGAATTCTATTAAAGAAAATTCCTTAGTTTTGTTTGTTGGTGCAGGAATATCAGCTAATTCTAATCTACCAACTTGGGGAGAATTGATTCAATCATTAAAAAAAGAATTGAACATACCAGAAGAAAAAACAGATAGTCCACTGAGAATTGCTCAGTATTATTATGATACCTTTGGGAAAAATCAGTACACAAAAAAGATAGAAGAAATTTTCTTTAAGAAGGGATTGAGTAAACCAAATGAGTTACATAAATTAATAGAAAAAATTGCACCAAAACATATTATTATGACAAACTATGATTCACTTCTGGAGAGTCAATTTGATAGTGGCTTGTTAAAGTACAATGTAGTCGCTGAGGATAAAGACATCCCTTATACGAGTTCGGAAAGATACTTGATTAAAATGCATGGTGACTTGAGTAAGAAAAATATTGTTTTGAAAGAAGATGATTATTTAGACTATCATTTGAACTTCCCAATGATTTCTACTTTAATCCAGTCATTGATAATGAATCATACTCTATTGTTTGTGGGGTATTCTCTAAGTGATTCGACTTTTAATTCAATTTTTAGAATGATTCAAAATACATTTAAATTGGATGCTAAAAATGCTTATTTTTATACTCCCGAGGAACCGTCTATGATCATCCGAGACTATTATAAGAAGCAAGGAATTATCATTATCTCTAATGAAGAGAATCCAGGTCAGGAGACATCCGAAAAACAGAACAAATTGTATTGCAGGACAAAAGATTTTTTAGAGGTTCTATCAGAAAACCGAAGTCAAGTTGTAAATAATGCTGATGATTTATGGAATCAACTGGCTTTTTTAGATAGACTTAGTTTTATTGATGCGAAAGATTTTTCTAGATATTCTGATTTAAAGAAAAGGGCTTTAAACTGGGATGATGAGTATTGCTGGTTTGGAAATAATCAATTAAGATTTGAAATTGATGGTCATGAAGAATTACGAAATATGGTATCTAAAAAATCTTTATTAAACCGCTTTCTAGATATGGAGATTGGTGAACCTAGAGATTTAAAGGGGAATCGATTCTTAAGTAAGGCTTTTAAGTTGTATGAAGAAAAACAATATTCTTTAGCAAAAGCAAAATTTAGAGAACTAGCTAATATAGCATTTCGTCAGAAAGACTATTTTAATTTCTTAGTTTGTGAATTTAATTTTCAGCAAATTCAAATAATTGATAGATACGAAAAAACACCTAGTTATGCAGAGCCAATTTATGATGGAGAATTAAGCGAATTAACAGAACAAATTATTAACTCGGTTACAGGAGATGAGAAAAAGATTATAGAATTTTTTAGAGATTCAATCCTTAATTTCAATTTTTTATATAGAAAATTAGAAACTATTAATGAATTATTTGATGAAATTCGTGAAGAGCATGAAAGCTATAGAAGAGGAGGATGGTCTGCTAATAATTATCTATTTAATGCGGAGTTTACAGTAAAAAATCTTTGTAACTTTTTAAAATTAAATTGTTTATGTGTTGAACATTATAAGATTTATAAATCAATCATTAATAGATATTTAGAAATATTATTACTTAGTTATGATAATTCATATGTAAACCCTGATTCAAGTATTTTCGATAGAACATCTTCTTGGCTTAAAAATCTTGATTTGGATGATGTTCAATTAATTCTTCCGAATATAGATTTTAAGGTTGTAAATTTATATTTTAGAAACTATTCATTTGGTAAAATAAAAGTTACTGAGGAAGCGAAAGACTATTTGTTGAATCGAATTACCCATCTTCAAGAAAGACTTGAAATTACTGAAGATGAAAATCTTCGAGAGCTTAAAAACATGCTAACTTTTCTTCCTCTTGTTGATGATATTGACATAGAAAAAGTAATAGAAATTTTAAATAATCAAATACTGTATTATAATTGGAGCGAGGAATTTAGGAGAATTATTAAAATTGTCCTCGATAATATGGATGCTATTGATAAAGATTCATTGAAATCTAAGATAATTGGGATTGTAAATAAACATTTAAATGAAATTTTGGAGAAAAATTTTTCTTTATATAATTCAGTGTATCCACTCTATTCACAGTTACTAGAATACTGCTCAACTGATCAGGAAACTGCAATAATAGTACTCGAAAAATTTAATACAGATATTTTAAGAATAAAATATAAAAATGATGATATAAAAAATATCATAGAATATTCTGACTTGATATGTCACTTATTTAAGTATTTTGAAGAGGATATTAAAGATGACATTCTAGATACTCTAAAAGTTTATGAAGAATCAGAAAACATTATTTACCATAAAGTAATTGATTTAATGAGTTATAATGTCTATGATTTTCCTCAGATACAAAATAAAATCTACCATTATTTGATTAAAAGAATTAATGATAAAAGAGTTGAGGGGGTTAAAACTTTCCCAGACCCAAGAGAAAAGTCTGTATCAGATTTATACAACTTAAGTAGAAAAGGATATTTTTCTGATTTTGAGATTTTAAAAGATATTGAAGAAGATATTCGAGGACTTTATCCTGAAGTAGATTGGACCTGGTTCCATGATAGAAGTGATGATGTTATCCATCGTCTACTAGAACATAGAACTCCCAATAATATTAAAACTTATTTTTCAAAAAATGAAGAAGATAATAAATTGATTAATGAGTATATTTTAAAAGCTCTCGATGAGGATAAACTAATACTTAAGAAATAAATTGATACAACTAAATAAAAAAGTTAATTTATGACAAATTTGATCTTGAAGATAAGCTGTAATTTCCTAAAGTGAATTTTCAAAGACTTGAAAGCAAAATGTTTGAATCTAGTGGAACACTATTTGGCACAACAATAGAAAATCCATAGCTATAGAGATTCGGTGGAACTTTTTGATAGCGATACTGAATTATCTCCTTAAAAACCAAGGAATTGTAATCCTAAAATACGCGCTAAATTCCCCAAAACATATTCTATTTAAGGTTTGTTAAAAATAATTTTTTATGGTAGAATGTATAAGAATGCATATCATTCGGATAAACAAATAAATTGAGGTAAAAACATGGAAATTATGGCGATTGTTATCGTTGTTTTTGCCGTCATCATTGGTTTAGTCATTGGATATGTCAGCATCTCAGTCAAGATGAAATCATCACAAGAGGCTGCAGAGCTGATGCTTTTAAATGCTGAACAAGAAGCAACTAATTTACGAGGACAAGCTGAGCGCGAAGCGGATTTATTACTCAATGAAGCTAAGAGCGAAAGCAAGTCTCTTAAAAAAGAAGCACTATTGGAGGCCAAAGAAGAAGCCAGAAAATACCGTGAAGAAGTGGACGCTGAATTTAAATCAGAACGTCAAGAACTCAAGCAAATCGAAAGTCGTTTGACCGAACGTGCTAGCAGTCTTGATCGTAAAGATGACAATTTGACGAACAAAGAAAAAACACTTGAACAAAAAGAACAAAGTATTTCTGATAGAGCAAAAAACCTTGATGTACGTGAAGAGCAACTAGAAGAAATTGAGAAACAAAAGCAAGCTGAACTAGAGCGTATTGGAACTC
Organism: Streptococcus infantis; assembly: GCF_047463635.1. Lineage (GTDB taxonomy): Bacteria > Bacillota > Bacilli > Lactobacillales > Streptococcaceae > Streptococcus > Streptococcus infantis_W. Next base: position 42,696 of record NZ_JASHDL010000007.1, on the reverse strand, counting down.
TGACTCAGTCGGAAGCAAAAGACATTATCTTGGCCCAGACAGAGGAAAACTTGACTAAGGAAATTGCTAGTCGCATTCGTGAGGCTGAGCAAGAAGTTAAGGAACGTTCAGACAAATTGGCTAAGGATATCTTGTCCCAAGCTATGCAGAGAATTGCTGGTGAGTATGTGGCTGAGTCTACCAACTCTACGGTTCATCTGCCTGATGATACCATGAAAGGTCGTATCATTGGACGTGAAGGGCGTAATATCCGTACTTTTGAAAGTTTGACAGGGGTTGATGTTATCATTGATGATACGCCAGAAGTAGTAACCTTGTCAGGTTTTGATCCTATTCGTCGCGAGATTGCCCGTATGACGATGGAAACCTTGCTTAAGGATGGACGTATCCACCCAGCTCGTATCGAAGAGTTGGTTGAGAAAAATCGTCAAGAGATTGATAACAAGATTCGTGAATATGGTGAAGCTGCAGCCTATGAAATTGGTGCACCGAACCTTCACCCAGACTTGATGAAGATCATGGGTCGCTTGCAGTTCCGTACTTCATACGGACAAAATGTCTTGCGTCATTCGATTGAAGTTGCTAAGTTGGCTGGTATCATGGCTAGCGAACTTGGTGAAAATGCTACCCTTGCTCGTCGCGCGGGATTCCTTCACGATATTGGTAAAGCCATTGACCGTGAGGTAGAGGGTAGCCACGTTGAGATTGGTACTGAATTGGCGCGCAAGTACAAGGAGCACCCAGTTGTGGTGAATACTATTGCCAGTCACCACGGTGATGTAGAGCCTGAAAGTGTGATCGCAGTTCTCGTTGCTGCAGCGGACGCCTTAAGTGCAGCCCGCCCAGGAGCTCGTAGCGAATCGCTTGAAAGCTACATCAAACGTCTCCATGATCTTGAAGAAATTGCTAATAGCTTTGAAGGTGTTCAAAATAGCTTTGCCCTTCAAGCTGGTCGCGAAATCCGCATTATGGTAAATCCAGGTCAAATCAAAGATGACAAGGTCACAATCTTGGCTCATAAAGTTCGTGAGAAAATCGAAAACAATCTCGATTACCCAGGAAATATCAAGGTAACCGTGATTCGTGAACTTCGTGCAGTTGATTATGCAAAATAAATAAGAAAGAGCAGTTGAAAAATTACTGCTTTTTTGTTACACTAGATAGAAAGATTGTAGCGAGCAGAAATGGCTTTAGATATATAATCTTACAGAAATTTTTAAGTCATTTCACAAACTATCCAAAGGAGACATAATGGCAGACCGAGGCTTACTAATCGTTTTTTCAGGTCCTTCTGGAGTTGGAAAAGGAACGGTTAGACGAGAAATTTTTGAGAGTTCTGAAAATCAATTTCAATATTCTGTATCTATGACAACGCGGGCACAACGTCCAGGTGAAGTAGATGGTGTTGATTATTTCTTCCGTACACGGGAAGAATTTGAAGAATTGATCCGTCAAGGGCAAATGTTAGAGTATGCAGAGTATGTAGGCAACTACTACGGAACTCCTCTGACCTATGTCAACGAAACGCTTGATAAGGGAATCGATGTCTTCCTTGAAATTGAAGTGCAGGGAGCTCTTCAGGTCAAGAAAAAAGTTCCAGATGCTGTCTTTATCTTTTTGACACCACCAGATTTGGAAGAATTGCAAGACCGTCTCGTAGGCCGAGGTACAGATAGCGCAGAAGTAATTGCTCAGCGTATCGAAAAAGCCAAGGAAGAAATTGCTTTGATGCGTGAGTATGACTACGCTATTGTAAATGACCATGTTCCTCTTGCCGCAGAACGTGTCAAACGTGTGATTGAAGCTGAACATTTCCGTGTGGACCGTGTGATTGGTCACTATCAGGATATGCTACCAAAGTCTCCGACTATTCGATAAAATTTAGAAAACAGGTACAAACAAATGATGCTTAAACCCTCTATCGATACCTTGCTTGATAAGGTACCATCAAAATATTCACTCGTAATCTTGGAAGCAAAACGTGCTCACGAATTAGAAGCTGGAGCACCTCCAACTCAAGAATTTAAATCTGTAAAATCTACACTTCGTGCCTTGGAAGAAATTGAATCAGGGAATGTAACCATCCACCCAGATCCAGAAGGAAAACGCGAAGCTGTTCGCCGTCGTATCGAAGAAGAAAGACGATTGAAAGAAGAAGAAGAAAAAAAAATCAAAGAGCAAATCGCGAAAGAAAAAGAAGAAGGTGAAAAAATTTAAGGTTGGGGGGACTCAATCTTATTTTTTCTATTGCAAGAATACTCAATCAATTGAAACGATTTAAGAAGAGAAGGAGGTGAGGATATGGCTATTGCAAAAATCATTGTGGATGTTCCCTTGATGCAGACAGACCAGCCCTATAGCTACAAGATTCCAGAAGAATTTGAGGAAATGTTGGAAGTCGGCATGCGGGTTCATGTACCCTTTGGGAAGGCCAATCGCTTGATTCAGGGTATTGTTCTTGGATTGGAGTTTCAATCTGATGCAGATGTGGCAGACGAGGACTTAAAAGAAATTGCCGAGGTGCTGGACTTTTCTCCTGTTTTAACGGAGGAACAACTCTGGCTAGCAGAGGAACTACGTAAATCAGTCTTCTCCTACAAAATTTCCATTCTAAAAGCTATGCTCCCTGGATTTTTGAACTCTAGCTATGATAAGATCCTCTATCCACTGGAAGGCTTAAGTCAAGAGGAAAGAGACCGTTTGTTTGGTTCGCAGGAGTCTCTAGCATTTTCATCTCTAGACATAGAAAAGCAGGCTGAGATGATGCGATTGACTCGAAAAGGGCTTTTAAAACTAGAGTACCAGGCTGTGGATCAGAAGAAGGTTAAGACGCAGTCTTGGGTTGAAGTGAATCTTGACAAATTAGAAAATCTAGAAATCTCAAATCGTGCCAAGAAGAAATTGGAACTGCGAGAATACTTATTAGTACATCCTGAAACAGTTCCTTTGGCTGATTTGTTAGAACATTACTCACGTGAACAAGTTAATTTCTTTGTGGAACATGGTGCTATCACCATAGTGCAAAAAGAAGTGCAACGTTCAGCGGCTTATTTTGAAGGTATTGAATCTAGCCAATCTTTAGAGTTAAATCCAGAACAAAAAGAAGCCTGTGAGGCGGTTGTTGGAGCGATTGGGAAGAAACACCCTCCCTTTCTTTTACAAGGAATCACTGGAAGTGGGAAAACGGAGGTTTACTTGCAGATTATCCAAGGGGCCTTGGATTTGGGAAAAACAGCGATTGTTCTAGTTCCGGAAATCTCTCTGACACCTCAAATGACCGAGCGTTTTATTGCTCGTTTTGGTGAGAAAGTAGCCATTCTCCACTCTGGCTTGTCCAATGGTGAAAAGTATGATGAATGGCGCAAGGTGGAGCGTGGAGATGCTCAGGTAGTTGTTGGAGCTCGGTCTGCCATTTTTGCCCCTTTGAAAAATCTAGGCGTTATCATTATCGATGAAGAACACGAGGCCAGCTACAAGCAAGACAGCAATCCTCGTTATCATGCTAGAGATGTGGCTCTTTTACGAGCTCAGTACAATCAAGCAGCATTAGTCCTTGGTTCTGCAACACCGAGTCTAGAAAGTCGTGCGCGGGCTGGAAAAGGCGTTTATCAACACTTACGTCTGACCCAACGTGCCAATCCTTTAGCAAGTATTCCTCAAGTTCAACTGATTGACTTCCGTGATTATATCGGGCAGAATGAAACATCAAATTTTACACCACCACTGATTGAGGCAATTCAAGATCGATTAGATAAAAAAGAGCAGGTTGTTCTCATGCTCAATCGCCGTGGTTACTCTAGTTTTGTCATGTGTCGGGAATGTGGGACCGTGGATACCTGTCCGAACTGCGATATTTCTCTGACGCTGCACATGGATACCAAGACGATGAACTGTCATTATTGTGGTTTTTCCAAAGAAATTCCTCATGTCTGTCCAAACTGTCAGAGTCGCAGTATTCGTTACTATGGAACAGGAACTCAAAAGGCCTACGATGAGCTGGCTGAACTCTTTCCAGAGGCTCGCATTCTGCGAATGGATGTGGATACAACTCGCAAAAAAGGTAGTCACCAAGCACTTCTTGAGCAGTTTGGCAAGGGTGAAGCGGATATTCTTCTGGGAACCCAGATGATTGCCAAGGGCTTGGATTTTCCAAATGTGACCTTGGTTGGTGTTCTCAATGCGGATACAGCCTTGAATCTGCCTGATTTCCGTTCTTCTGAGAGAACCTTTCAACTCTTGACCCAGGTGGCAGGACGAGCAGGAAGGGCTGAAAAAGCTGGGCAGGTCTTGATCCAGTCTTACAATCCTCAGCATTATGCCATTCGCTTCGCCAAGGATCAGGACTATGAAGGCTTCTATGTCTATGAAATGGGTATCAGACGTCAACTTGGCTATCCACCTTATTATTTCACTATTGGGATTACCTTGTCTCATAAGAAAGAAGAAGAGGTTCTTAGAAGAGCTTATGAGGTCATGGAAATTTTACGGTCAGGTTTGTCGGATGCTAGTATCATCCTTGGTCCAACGCCAAAACCTATCGCTCGTACTCATAACCTCTATCATTATCAAATTTTGATTAAATACCGTTTAGAAGATGAGCTTGGTCCAACCCTTAACCAGGTCTTGGCCTTGACACAAGAACGGGAAAATAGCGACCTTCGTCTCAGTATTGACCACGAACCGCAACAATTTTTATAAGAAGGAGAAGATATGACAAAACTAATCTTTATGGGGACTCCCGATTTTTCAGCAACCGTTTTGAAGGGACTTTTGTCAGACGATCGCTACGAGATTGTAGCTGTTGTAACACAACCAGATCGCGCAGTTGGGCGTAAAAAAGTCATACAAGAAACCCCAGTAAAACAAGCAGCTAAAGAAGCAGGGCTTCCTATCTACCAACCAGAAAAATTATCGGGTAGTCCAGAAATGGAAGCTATCATGAACTTGGGTGCTGATGGAATTGTGACTGCAGCTTTTGGACAATTTCTCCCAAGTAAACTCCTTGATAGCATGAATTTTGCGGTCAACGTTCATGCTTCCCTCCTTCCTAAACACCGTGGTGGTGCTCCTATCCATTATGCCTTGATTCAAGGGGATGAGGAAGCTGGTGTGACCATTATGGAAATGGTCAAGGAAATGGATGCAGGAGATATGATTTCCCGTCGCAGCATCCCTATCACAGATGAGGACAATGTTGGAACCTTATTTGAAAAATTGGCAATTGTTGGTCGTGATCTGCTTTTGGATACGTTGCCTGCATACATTGCTGGCGAGATTCAACCAGAACCACAGGACCCAAGTCAGGTTACATTTTCGCCAAATATCAAACCTGAGGAAGAAAAATTGGACTGGAACAAGACCAATCGTCAACTCTTTAACCAAATCCGTGGGATGAATCCATGGCCAGTTGCTCATACCTTCCTCAAGGGAGAGCGTTTTAAGATTTATGAAGCACTACCAGTAGATGGTCAAGGGACTCCGGGTGAGATACTCTCCATCGGCAAGAAAGAATTGATCGTCGCAACAGCAGAAGGAGCTTTGTCTCTTAAACAGGTTCAGCCAGCAGGAAAACCTAAGATGGCTATTGCTTCCTTCCTCAACGGTGTGGGACGGACTTTAGCAGTAGGAGAACGATTTGGTGATTAAAGTTGAAACGGCTAGAAGTTTAGCCCTAGAGGTATTGGAGGATGTCTTTGTCAATCAAGCATATTCCAATATCGCCCTAAATAAACACCTCAAGGGAAGTCAACTATCAGTTGCAGATAAGGGTTTGGTGACAGAGCTGGTCTATGGAACTGTAGCTCGAAAACTTACATTGGAGTGGTACCTGTCTCATTTTATCCAAGATAGAGATAAGCTAGATAGCTGGCTCTATGTTCTGCTTCTCATGAGCGTCTATCAACTCCAATACTTGAATAAGCTTCCTGACCATGCAGTGGTCAATGAGGCAGTGGAAATTGCAAAATCTCGTAAGAAGGGTAGTGAAAAACTGGTCAATGCTGTTCTTCGTCGTATTTTGCGTGAGGGCTTACCAGATATTGCAAGTATCAAACGTAAAAATAAGCGTGATTCCATTGCCTACTCTTTACCAGTTTGGTTGATTTCGAAACTCAAGGAAGAGTATGGAGAAGAGCGAGCTCAAGCTATTTTTGAAAGTCTATTGAAGCGTAATAAAGCCAGTATTCGCGTAACAGATTTGATCCGAAAAGAGCAGATTAAAGCTCTGCTTGGCGCAAGTGATTCTCTTTTATCTCCTGCTGGTCTGGTTAAGGAACAGGGGCATTTTGCTGGTCATGACTTGTTTTCAGAAGGACTTATTACTATCCAAGATGAGTCAAGTCAACTGGTTGCTCCAACTCTTGATTTACAAGGAGAGGAGCAGGTTTTGGATGCCTGTGCAGCCCCAGGTGGGAAAACAGCCCATATGGCATCTTATTTGACTACAGGTCAAGTAACGGCTCTAGATCTTTACGACCATAAACTCACTTTGATCCAAGAAAATGCTCAGCGTTTAGGTGTAGCAGATCGTGTTCAAACGCAAAAACTGGATGCACGAAAAGTGCATGAGTTTTTTGGCAAGGATCAATTTGACAAAATTTTGGTTGATGCTCCTTGTTCAGGGATTGGTCTATTGCGTCGAAAACCAGATATCAAATATAATAAAGAGACAGCAGATTTCGCGTCATTACAGGAAATTCAGTTGGAAATATTAGGTAGTGTTTGTCAAACACTACGAAAAGGTGGTATAATAACCTATAGTACCTGCACTATTGTCTCGGAAGAGAACTTTCAAGTGGTTCAAGCATTTTTAGAAAGTCATCCCGAGTTTGAGCAGGTTAAACTAGATCACGAATGCAAGGATATTCTAAAAGATGGCTGTATCCTTATTACTCCAGAATTATACGGAAGTGATGGATTCTTCATCAGCCAATTTCGTAAGATATCCAATTAGGAAGGAACTGACACAATGGAGATTTCATTATTAACAGATGTGGGTCAGAAGCGTACAAATAATCAAGACTATGTCAATCTTTTTGTCAATCGTGCTGGTCGCACGATGATCATCTTGGCTGATGGGATGGGAGGTCATCGCGCAGGAAATATTGCCAGTGAGATGGCAGTTACGGACCTAGGTGTTGCCTGGGTTGATACGCAGATCGACACCGTTAATGAAGTTCGCGAATGGTTTGCCCACCATCTAGAAGTTGAAAATCAAAAGATTTATCAACTAGGACGAGATGAAGCCTACAAGGGAATGGGGACAACCCTCGAAGCTCTTGCAGTTATCGGAAATCAGGCAATTTATGCCCATATCGGAGATTCTAGAATCGGTCTCATTCGAGGGGAAGAGTACCGTCAACTGACAAGTGATCATTCTTTGGTCAATGAATTGCTCAAGGCAGGTCAATTGACACCTGAAGAAGCTGAAGCACATCCACAAAAGAATATCATCACCCAATCTATCGGACAAAAAGACGAAATTCAACCTGATTTTGGAATTGTCAGCTTGGAACCAGGTGACTATCTGGTCATGAATAGTGACGGTCTAACCAATATGATTTCAGGCAGTGAGATCTATGATATTGTGACAAGCGATATTTCGCTTGATGATAAGGCAGCCACTTTAGTACGCTTTGCCAACAATGCCGGAGGGCTTGATAATATTACAGTTGCCCTTGTTTCGATTAAGGAGGAGGCGGCACTATGATCCAAATCGGCAAGATTTTTGCCGGGCGGTATCGGATTATCAAACAAATTGGCCGTGGAGGTATGGCAGATGTCTACCTGGCCAAGGATTTGATTTTAGACGGGGAAGAGGTAGCTGTAAAGGTCCTGAGGACTAACTACCAGACTGACCCGATTGCTGTTGCTCGTTTTCAGCGTGAAGCGCGTGCAATGGCTGACTTAGATCATCCCCATATCGTTCGGATAACGGATATCGGCGAAGAGGACGGTCAACAGTACCTAGCTATGGAATATGTAGCTGGTCTTGATCTCAAGCGCTATATCAAAGAACACTATCCCCTCTCAAATGAAGAAGCTGTCCGTATCATGGGTCAGATTCTCTTAGCGATGCGCTTGGCGCACACTAAAGGTATTGTCCATCGTGACTTAAAGCCTCAAAATATTCTTTTAACTCCTGATGGAACAGCCAAGGTGACGGATTTTGGGATTGCCGTAGCCTTTGCAGAGACAAGTCTAACTCAGACCAACTCTATGCTGGGTTCTGTCCACTACTTGTCACCTGAGCAGGCTCGTGGCTCTAAGGCAACTGTGCAGAGTGACATCTATGCCATGGGGATTATTTTCTACGAGATGCTGACAGGGCATATCCCTTATGATGGCGATAGTGCAGTAACCATTGCCCTCCAGCATTTTCAAAAACCACTTCCTTCGGTTATAGCTGAAAATCCATCTGTTCCCCAAGCTTTGGAGAATGTGGTCATCAAAGCAACTGCTAAAAAGCTTACGGATCGATACAAGTCGGTTTCAGAGATGTATGTTGATTTATCTAGCAGTCTATCTTATAACCGCAGAAATGAACCTAAACGTGTTTTTGATGATGCTACTAAGGCGGACACAAAGACATTGCCAAAGGTTCCTCAAACAACCTTGACCTCTATTCCTAAGGTGCAACCACAGACAGATAACCATCAGGTAACTAAAGCTAGCCCAGAAGCAAGTGCTAAAAAATCTGTGGAAAAACCAGTGAAAAAACGTCGTTTTAAAGCACGTTATCTAGTTCTACTAGCAAGTTTCGTACTGGTTGCCGCTTCTTTGGTGTGGATTTTATCCAGAACACCAGCTACTGTTGAGATTCCAAAAGTTGCAGGTCAAACTGTTGCTGAAGCTAAGGAAACCTTGAAAAAAGCGAATTTTGAAATTGGTGAGGAGAAGACCGAAGCGAGTGATACCGTAGAAGAAGGTCGGGTCATCCGAACAGATCCAGATGCTGGCTCAGCTCGCAAAGAAGGGTCTAAAGTTAATCTAATCATATCTTCAGGTAAACAATCATTTAAGATTGGAAACTATATTGGACGCAAATCTACTGATGTTATTGCAGAATTGAAAGGGAAAAAAGTTCCTGAAAATCTGATTAAGATTGAAGAAGAAGAGTCCAGTGAATCAGAACCAGGTGTGGTTTTAAAACAGAGCTTAGCAGAAGGTACGACTTATGATCTTACCAAGGCAACTTCTATCGTTTTGACTGTTGCTAAAAAGGTGACAACCGTGACCATGCCAAGTTATATTGGCTCAAGTCTTGAATTTACAAAGAATAACTTAATTCAAATTGTTGGTGTCAAGGAAGCTAATATCGAAGTAGTAGAGGTATCGACAGCTCCTGAGGGCACTGCTGAAGGAACTGTTGTGGATCAAAGTCCAAAACTAGGTGAGAAAGTTGATCTAAGTACGACGCGTATAAAGATTTCTATTTATAAACCAAAAACTCCGCCATCATCTTCTTCTGTTCCATCTTCGAGCCAACGTAACTCTAACAGGGCAGATAATACGGTGCCGTCTCAAAGTCCATCGACACCATCTTCATCTACACCAACTCATGTGGACGAACATAACACGGATAACTAAATAATCTTTGTCACAGTTTTTGTGGCAAAGATTTTTTTTCCTTCGAAATTATGATAAAATAAAATGGAGTTTGAAAAAGGAGGGAAACATGGAAGAATCAAAAAAACTGAATGCAGTTATTGATGTCATCATGCTGGCAGGAACGATTTTACTCCGTAATGGTTCTGAGATTTATCGTGTTGAAGATACTATGATTCGGATTGCTCATTCACAGGGCATTATGGATTGTAATGTTTTAGCCATGCCTGCCGCCATTTTTTTCTCCATTGAAAATACAAATATCTCTCGTATGAAGCGAGTGACCTCCTCTGCTTATAATATTGAGAAGGTGTGTGATGTCAACCAGATTTCACGGCAGCTTGTATCAGGACAGCTTGATTTGGAGACAGCCTTTATCCAACTAAAGGAATTGAATGCCAAGGCATCTCCCTATACCAATGTTCAACTAACTGCTGCAGCGACCCTCAGTGCTCCTTTCTTTTCAATCATGTTTGGTGGGAATGTCTATGATGCCATCGGAGCAGGAGTGGCGACCTTGTTTGCTTTTACTTGCTCTCTCTATGTAGAGAAGTTTATTCGTATCCCTTTTATGACTGCTTTCGCAGGAGCACTTGTCTTTGGTTTGATTGCACAATTTTGGGCGCGCTATTCTGGCTTGCCGTCGACAGCTGATTTGGTGATTGCGGGTGCGGTTATGCCTTTTGTACCTGGAATTGCCCTGACTAATGCTGTTCGAGATATTATGACCAATCACATTAACTCTGGTATGAGCAAGATGTTTGAATCCTTGCTGATCACCCTTGCCTTAGGGGCTGGAACATCAGTCGCCCTCTTACTCATGAACTAATATGACACTAACAACATTTTTATTGCAAGCTCTGGCAAGTTTGCTTGCCATTATTACCTTTTTAATCGTTTTAAATGTCCAGCGTTCCATGCTTATCCCTGGTGGAGTTTTAGGAATGTCTATCTGGCTACTCTATCTGATACTCAAGGAACCAACCAATGTTATTTTGGCAACCTTTATTGCTGCGGTGATTGGTTCTTGTGTTAGCCAGATTATGAGTATTCTCTACAAAACGCCAGCAGTGGTTTTTGCCCTAGCCATTCTGGCACCATTAGTACCAGGTTATCTATCTTACCGAACCACATCCTTCTTCGTTACAGGTGACTACGGTCATGCCATTTCTAGTGCCATGTTAGTCATGATGTTGGCCCTCGTTATCTCCATTGGAATGGCCAGTGGGACAGTTTTGTTAAAATTGTATCATTATCTCAAAAAGAATCGAGCTAGCTAAGACTCGATTTTTTGTAGCCCTAAAGTTCTGTTTGAAAAATGAGATAATGAACTTGATTTGGTGAATCAAGTCTTTTTTAGCTCATTTGACCTCAATTGTGATAAAATAGAGGTGAACGATTTTTTACAATGAATGATAAAAATAGAGGTAAATATGACAATCGGTATTGATAAGATTGGTTTTGCAACCAGTCAATACGTTTTGAAATTACAAGATTTAGCAGAAACCCGAGGAATTGATCCTGAAAAATTGAGTAAAGGACTCCTTTTAAAAGAATTGAGTATTGCTCCTTTGACAGAGGATATTGTTACCTTGGCTGCCAGTGCAGGTAATTCTATCCTGACTGAAGAAGAGAAGCAAGAGATTGACATGGTTATCGTAGCGACAGAGTCTGGGATTGACCAGAGTAAAGCTGCAGCTGTCTTTGTACACGGTTTGCTAGGAATTCAACCATTTGCTCGTAGTTTTGAAATCAAGGAAGCTTGCTATGGTGCAACTGCGGCACTTCACTATGCTAAGTTACATGTAGAGAATTCTCCTAAATCAAAAGTTTTGGTGCTGGCTAGTGATATTGCAAGATATGGTGTCGAAACTCCTGGAGAACCAACTCAAGGTGCAGGATGTGTTGCTATGTTGATTAGCCAAAATCCACGTGTTATGGTCTTCAATAATGATAATGTTGCACAAACTCGTGATATTATGGACTTCTGGCGTCCAAATTACTCGACAACACCATTTGTAAATGGGGTTTACTCAACACAGCAATATCTTGATAGCTTAAAAACGACTTGGGAAGAGTACCAAAAGCGTTATGACTGTAACTTGGACGATTTTGAGGCTGTATGTTTCCACTTGCCATATCCGAAGCTAGCTCTCAAAGGATTGAAAAAAATCCTAGACAAATCCTTGCCTCAAGAGAAAAAGGACTTGCTTCAAAAGCACTTTGATGAATCTATTATTTATAGCCAAAAAGTTGGAAATATCTATACAGGTTCACTCTTCTTAGGTCTCTTGTCTCTTCTTGAAAATTCTGATAGTCTCAAAGCAGGTGATAAGATTGCCCTCTACAGCTATGGTAGTGGTGCTGTATCTGAGTTCTTTAGTGTGGAATTGGTTGAAGGCTATGAAAAACAATTGCAGAATAATCGCTTAGACTTGCTAGATCAACGTCAAGCTTTGAGTGTTGCTGACTATGAACGAATCTTCTTTGAAGAAGCAAACTTAGATGAGTCTGGTTCTGCAATTATGTCAGGCTATGAAGGACAAGACTATGCTCTGGTTGAGATTGTAGACCACCAACGTCGCTACAGCAAGGTTGAAAAATAATGAAAAAGAATTGGAATGGATTTGCTAAAAAATCAATTCAAGAGCGCCTAGAGCTAGTTAAGTCTCAGACGCTTACTACTATTGAAGCCCAAGAAAGTCTTGACCGGAATGAAAATCTCAGTCTAGCAGTTGCGGACCAATTGAGTGAAAATGTGGTAGGAACCTTCTCGCTTCCTTACTCAGTAGTTCCAGAAGTTCTGGTAAATGGTCAGGAGTATACCGTTCCCTATGTGACCGAAGAACCATCTGTAGTTGCTGCAGCCAGTTTTGCTAGCAAAATTATCAAAAGAGCAGGCGGTTTTACTGCTCAGGTTCACCAACGCCAAATGATCGGTCAAGTGGCTCTCTATCAAGTCCCAGATAGGGACTTAGCTTGCCAGGCTATTCTAAGTCAAAAAACGGATTTACTCGAACAAGCAAACCAAGCCTATCCTTCTATTGTCAAACGTGGTGGTGGAGCGAGAGAGCTAACAGTTGAAAAAATTTCTGGTGAGGTTGACTTTTTAGTGGTTTATCTCCATGTGGATACTCAGGAAGCCATGGGAGCTAATATGCTCAATACCATGCTTGAAGCTTTAAAATCAAGTCTAGAAGACCTAAGTCAAGGACAAAGCTTAATGGGGATCCTATCCAACTACGCAACAGATTCTCTAGTAACTGCAACTTGTCGGATTGCCTTTCGTTATTTGAGTCGCCAGAAGGATGAAGCGCGTGAACTAGCAGAAAAAATGGTTTTAGCCAGCCAGTTTGCCCAAGCAGATCCTTATCGAGCAGCTACTCACAATAAGGGAATCTTTAATGGAATCGATGCTCTCTTGATTGCGACAGGAAATGATTGGCGTGCCATCGAAGCAGGAGCGCATGCCTATGCCAGTCACGATGGTGCCTATCAAGGTCTTAGTCGTTGGACTATGGATTTGGAAACAGAAGAGCTAATTGGAGAGATGACCATGCCGATGCCGGTTGCTACCAAGGGTGGATCAATTGGTCTTAATCCTCGAGTCGTACTCAGTCATGAGTTGCTTGGTCATCCATCTGCCAAAGAATTGGCTCAAATTATCGTTTCGATTGGTCTCGCTCAAAACTTTGCAGCACTTAAAGCTCTGGTCAGCACAGGGATCCAGCATGGACACATGAAACTTCAAGCAAAATCTCTAGCACTTTTAGCAGGAGCTACAGAGGTTGAAGTGCCTAAGTTGGTAGAAAACTTGATTGCTGAAAAAACTTTTAATTTAGAAAAAGCCCAAATGTTATTGAAACATTTAAGATCATAAGAAAAACTCAGACTGGTTTGATTTTTTGCGCTTTTTACTGTTTCTTAATTCAACGATAGTGTTTGACAGTTTTGCTGTTTTTGTTCAAAAAACAAAGATGTATGCATTGATAACGCTTTGGTTTTTATTATAATATAAATGTAAGTTATTAAGATTCCTAATCAAAAAAATATAGAGAGAAGGATTTTTGATTAGGAATAAAAAATTAAAATGGTGAGTGTTGCATTACTTACTACAGTAATATTGAATATAGCACTTACAGAAGGTGTTTCAGTTGTTCATGCTAATGAGGTGGCTTCAGCTACAAAATTCGGATATGCTGTAGTTGACATGGGGTCTACTATTTTGGGAATTAAGGAAATTGGTGATAACTGTTTTGAATAAGAAATACAATGTAGTTTTATTTTTATTATTTATAGTCTATTTGTTTGGATACTTCTCGATTTCAAAAAATTTAATTCCTATAATGTGTGTGATCCAAATATTTTTGTTAGAAAATATATTTAAATCTCAAAGTAAACTTATCCAAATAGGTAAAATCATAGTTATTATTGCTTCTATAATATTATTTATTGATAGTATACTAAATTAAGAGTCTGAGAACTATTTTGTCTCAGACTCTTTTTGTTTAAATACTTTTACCTGGTAAGAGGCTGACTGGTAAGAAATAACCAGTCGTGGCAACTTCTTTTCCTTCGATTTTTTGAAGGAGTAAATCAACTGTCAGGCGAGCAATTTCTTCTAAAGGTTGTTTAATGGTAGTAAGATGAGGATAGAAATTCTCGATAAAATAAGTTCCATCGTAACCAATAACCTTGAGTTGTTCTGGAACAGAGATGCCAAGTTCCTGGGCGATCTTCATTACCAAGATGGCAGTCAAATCATCCGATGCGAAAATAGCATCTGGTTTTTGTTTTTTCAGAATACTTTTGATTTCCATTTCCTTGCGGAGGGGTGAAAAGTCACTGGAAATATTGATGATGGGAGCTTTTGGGAAGATAGAAGCAAAGCCTGCATGGCGAAGTCCAGTTGGTGAATTGGAGTTGTCATTACCTGTAATCATAATGACAGACTTGGATCCAGTTTTAGCCAAGGTTTGAGCTGCTAGGACTCCACCAGCATAGTTATCAGAGGAAACGACAGGAATGTCTGGTGATAGGTTTCGGTCAAAAGAAATGATTGGAGCCGTTACGCGATTGTAGTCCTCAATCCCTAAGTTATGGCTACCAGAGATAATGCCATCCACTTGATTAGCTTCTAGCATTTCAAGATATTCACGTTCTTTTTCCGAATCGTGCTCACTATTACAGATGATGGTCTTATAGCCGTTTTTGAAGAGTTCGTGCTCCAGTTTGTCAATCAATTCAGCATAGAAAACATGGCTGATTTTTGGGAAAATCAACCCAATTAACTTGGCTGATTTCCCTTGGAGGCTACGAGCTAGGTTGTTGGGTTTATAACCCAACTCCCGCATAGCTTCATTGACCTTTTGAATAGTTTTTTCAGACAGATAACCTTTTTTATTGATAACACGTGAAACAGTAGTAGGGCTGACGCCAGCTAATTTTGCGACATCAGTTAGTTTTGCGACCATATTCTAATTCGTAGTAAGTTCCAGTTGGGGTTCCAGATTTAATGAGGATTCCATTTTGATCTTTGTGAGGGAAGACACGACCAGAAAATACTTTTTCTCCTTTATTGATGAAAATTTCAAAGACTGAATTATCGATGAAGATATTTACAGTAGTAGCTTGGTTGTCGATTGAACATGAGCGAGTAGTTCCAAATTCTTGAGCATATTGCTCACCTGCTTGACTGCGGTCAACAGTAACTTGACCATTGACAAGGTCAAAATTGATAGAGAGTCCTTTGCCATCTTTGTCAGCAAGAAGAACGATTTCACTTTGACTATTGGCTGCTAAGTTAAGCTCGAGCTCGTAGGTGTTTTTGGTTTCAGAACGATTTGAAAATTCCTCTTGTGAAGCACGGAGTTCTTTGATAGCAGCTACAGGATACTGATAGAGTTTGCCATCTTTAATGGTAAGTTCCTTGACCAATGAGAAAGTCCCTTGGTGATCAAAACGATCAGATGGATAAGACACATCTGGCAAACCAAGCCAACTAACTGCCAGAGCACGTCCATCAGGAGCATTGAAGGCCTGAGTGGCATATGCTTCGAAACCATAGTCTAGATTGTGTAGTTCAGACACATCTACCATACGAGCATTTTCAGGATCGAAGGAAACACCGATTTTATACATATTTGGATAGATATTATCGTAGTCAAGAACCTTTTTATCCAAACCTTGTGGGCAGTAGAGAAGGACAGGTTGTTCTCCAACAAAGACAAGATTTGGGCACTCCATCATATAGGCAGTACGGTCATTGTTGAAGTCAAGATCACCAACTTCTTGCCAGTTTGTATAATCATTTTCGACAGCTTTGTAAAGACGGATAAACCCTTTTTTCTCCAAGTCTTGACCACCAACGATAGCGTAGTATTGTCCTTTAAAGTTAAAAATCTGTGGATCGCGGAAGTGGTCAGTAGCATCAGCAGGCTGATCAATCAAGATCTTATCAATCTTTTTAATATTTCCATCCTTATCCATCAAGGCACCAATCTGATAAGGGTGGCGAACCCAATTTTCATCACGGACATTTCCTGTATAGAATAGGAACAATTGATCACCAAACTGCATAGCAGATCCTGAGTAAGCGCCGTGGCTATCCAGTGGAGTATCAGGTAAGATTTTTACACCTGTTTCAGTAAAGTGCACCAAATCGTCACTCTCAAGTTGAACCCAAGATTTCAAGCCGTGGGCTGCTCCAAAGGGGAAGTTTTGGTAAAAGACAATCCACTTACCATCAAAATAAGAAAAACCGTTTGGATCGTTGAGAAGTCCTTCCTTTGGTTCAATGTGATAGCTGACATGCCATGGGGATTGCACCATCTTTTCTTGGATTTCTTTTCTTTCTTCTTGTGTCCAATCTTCATAACGTCTGTAACGACGTTCAGTAGTCCATTCCATTTCTATTTCCTCCATAAATTCTACTATCTTAATAGTAAACGTTTCCTTATAAAAAAGCAAGTCTTTTACACTAAATTAAAGAAAAAAATGTCAAACGATTGACAGAGTTTGGAAACGTAATTTTATGGAAAATGATGAAAATATGAAAGTTTTTGAAAAACTTTAAAGTAAAAACCTTGATTTTAGAGGGTGTTATGGCTGTGTTGATGAAAAAAATAGCAAAAACAATCAAAAAATAAAAAATAGCAAAATTTTTTCTGCAAAACGCTTGACATATTTTTTAAACGTGATAGAATAATATTCGTGGGGCGAGTAAAATCGCTTTCAAACAAGAACAAATTTTTTTATAAGGAGATTTTTGCAAATGACCAATACAGAAATTGCAAAAAAAGTCATCGAAGCCTTGGGCGGACGTGAGAATGTTAACAGTGTAGCTCACTGTGCTACTCGCCTTCGTGTTATGGTGAAAGATGAAGCGAAGATTAACAAAGATGCTATTGAGAACTTGGAAAAAGTTCAAGGTGCTTTCTTTAACTCAGGTCAATACCAAATCATCTTTGGTACAGGTACAGTTAACAAGATGTACGATGAAGTCGGAGCTCTTGGTTTGCCAACGACATCTAAGGATGAGATGAAGGCAGAAGCTGCTAAACAAGGAAATTGGTTCCAACGTGCCATCCGTACTTTTGGTGACGTCTTTGTTCCAATCATTCCAGTTATCGTAGCAACTGGTCTCTTCATGGGTGTTCGTGGTCTCTTGAATGCTCTTGGAATGACACTTCCAGAAGATGTGACAACTTACACTCAAATCTTGACTGACACAGCCTTCATCATCTTGCCAGGTTTGGTTGTTTGGTCAACCTTCCGTGTATTCGGTGGTAACCCAGCCGTTGGTATCGTTCTTGGTATGATGCTCGTTTCAGGTTCACTTCCAAATGCCTGGGCTGTTGCTTCTGGTGGAGAAGTAACTGCTATGAACTTCTTCGGATTTATCCCAGTTGTTGGTTTGCAAGGTTCAGTTCTTCCAGCCTTCATCATCGGGGTTGTCGGAGCTAAATTTGAAAAAGCTGTTCGTAAGGTTGTTCCAGATGTTCTTGACCTCTTGGTAACACCATTCGTAACACTCCTCGTAATGTCAATTCTTGGTTTGTTTGTTATCGGACCAGTCTTCCACGTTGTTGAAAACTATATCCTTCTTGGAACAAAAGCTATCCTTAACTTGCCATTTGGTCTTGGTGGTTTCTTGATTGGTGGAGTTCACCAAGTTATCGTCGTATCAGGTGTTCACCACATCTTCAACTTGCTTGAAGTTCAATTGCTTGCTGCTGACCATGTTAACCCATTCAACGCTATCATCACAGCTGCCATGACTGCTCAAGGTGCTGCAACAGTAGCCGTTGGTGTTAAAACTAAAAATCCAAAACTTAAAACACTTGCTTTCCCAGCTGCTCTTTCTGCCTTCCTAGGTATTACTGAGCCTGCTATCTTTGGGGTTAACTTGCGTTTCCGTAAACCATTCTTCCTTTCATTGATCGCTGGTGCAATCGGTGGTGGATTGGCATCTATCCTTGGTCTTGCTGGTACTGGTAATGGTATCACAATCATCCCAGGTACAATGCTCTACATTGGTAACGGACAACTTCCACAATACCTTCTTATGGTAGCTGTATCATTCGCTCTTGGTTTTGCTCTTACTTACATGTTTGGTTATGAAGATGAAGCAGAAGTGGCTTCAGAAGCTACAACTGAACGTTTGGCTGACGAAGCAGTAACTGGTACTGTTGTTGCACCTAGCGAAGGTGTCATCCAAACACCAATCGTTGGTGACGTAGTTGCTCTTTCAGATGTTAATGACCCAGTCTTCTCAAGTGGAGCTATGGGACAAGGTATCGCTGTAAAACCTAGTCAAGATGTTGTTTACGCCCCAGCTGATGCTGAAGTGACAATCGTCTTCCCAACAGGGCATGCTTATGGTTTGAAAACAGCAAACGGAGCTGAAATCTTGATTCACGTTGGTATCGACACTGTTTCAATGAACGGTGAAGGATTCAACCATAAAGTTGCCCAAGGTGACAAGGTTAAAGCTGGAGATGTTCTTGGAACATTTGACTCAGCTAAGATTGCTGCTGCAGGTCTTGACAACACAACTATGGTTATCGTGACAAACACTGCAGACTTTGCTTCAGTAAATCCAGTTGCTTCTGGATCAGTTGCTAAGGGTGATGCAGTCATTGAAGTTAAAGCTTAATACTCTTCGAAAATCAAATTCAAACTGCGTCATACTCGCTTTGCCGTATGTATGTGTTACTGACTTCGTCAGTTCTATCTACAACCTCAAAGCCGTGCTTTGAGCAATCCGCAGCTCGATTCCTAGTTTGTTCTTTGATTTTCATTGAGTACACTACTTTCGATTTAATAGATCAAAAAACGAACAAATGTCATGTTTGTTCGTTTTTGATTGAATCGTAAAATTTACAGAGGAAAAACTAAAATATAGAGCAACTTTCCTTCTTGAAATATGCTATAATAGAGAAAATAAAAACTAGAGGTTTATCATGACAAAATTATATGGAAGCTTGGAAGCGGGCGGTACAAAATTTGTCTGTGCTGTCGGTGATGAAAACTTTAACATTGTAGAAAAAACACAATTTCCAACAACAACTCCTATCGAGACAATCGATAAAACCATCGAGTTCTTTTCAAAATTTGATAATCTTGCAGGTCTTGCAATTGGTTCATTTGGTCCCATTGATATTGACAAAAACTCAAAAACTTATGGCTTTATCACAACAACTCCAAAACCTCACTGGGCAAATGTGGACTTACTTGCTGCCCTTCGTCGCGCCCTAAACGTGCCAATGTACTTCACTACAGACGTAAACAGCTCTGCCTACGGTGAAGTGGTTGCCCGTAACAATGCTGGTGGCCGTATCGAGAACTTGGTTTACTACACAATCGGGACAGGTATCGGTGCAGGTGTCATCCAACGTGGTGAGTTTATCGGTGGCGTGGGTCACCCTGAGATGGGACACTACTATGTGGCTAAACACCCAATGGATATTGAAAAAGAATTCAACGGTGTTTGTCCTTTCCATAAGGGATGTTTAGAAGGTTTTGCGGCTGGTCCAAGCTTAGAAGCTCGTACAGGAATTCGTGGTGAAAACATCGAACTCAACAGTTCTGTTTGGGATGTTCAAGCCTACTATATCGCTCAAGCAGCTGTAAATGCAACTGTAACCTTCCGTCCAGATGTCATCGTCTTTGGTGGTGGTGTTATGGCCCAACAACACATGCTTGACCGTGTACGTGAGAAATTCACATCCTTGCTCAATGGTTACCTACCAGTTCCGGATGTGCGTGACTATATCGTAACACCAGCTGTTTCAGGTAATGGTTCAGCTACACTTGGAAACTTCGTTCTTGCTAAGAGCGTAGCAAAATAAGTATAAAAAATGAGGTCGAGATTTATCCCGGCCTCTTTCTTTAGTCTTTTTCAATTTTCGTTTCCTGATGGAATATATTTTGCCAAGTTTCATGTCTGCGCCAGATACTTGTATGAATAGTATCACCTATCTGATAGCGGATGAGTTTTGTCTTCTGACTAATGGACGTTAAGTGAAGCTCTTTGATAGCAGTGGTTAATTCTTTTTCCTCCTTATAGGCTTCCTTGTCTAGTTCTAGTCCGTCTTGGCGAATATAAATGAAATCTTCAGCCAGTAATTCTTCCAATTGATTTCCTTGGTCAATTAGTTGCTCTCTCATGAGCAATTTTTTATAGACATTATCAAGAATTTCATCCTCAGGAATCGGTGCTGGTTCGATATGAATATCGGTATCAAAGACGCCAAAGCGTTCTGATAACATGGATTCAACCTGATCGGCAATTTCGTGGCTTTCAAAAACGGAGAGGTCTGGATTCATCTCGAGAGTAATGTCCAGATAGATATTGCTTCCATAAGTACGACCGCGTTGTGATTTGACCTTGCTAATCTTAGGGATTTCCATGATAGCCTTTTGGTAATCTTCGAGCAAGTGTTCATCAAAACCATCTGAAAGGCTGAAGGATGACTCGATAAAGATATCATAGGCAGTCTTGAGGATAAAGAAGGTAATAACGATGGCAACCAATTTATCCACGAGAGAGAAGTTAAAACTGCTGGCTAGGATGGCGATGGTGGTTCCGAGTGAAGTGACCGCATCTGATAGATTGTCCTTGGCAGCTGCTTTCAGTGCCTTAGACTTGGATTGCTTGCTGAGGTGAGTGTTGTAGAGATAGACTCCAAACATAATCACTGCAGAAACCACTCCCAAAATCGCTCCAAGTGGGTCAATCACAGTTTCTTCGCGACTGATAATCTTTTGAATCGTATCGCGAAGAACATCAAAACCAACATAGAACATGATGATTGAAGTGATGAGACTTGCCAAGTCCTCGATTTTCCAGTGACCGAAACGATGGTCTCTATCTGCTGGCTGTCGGGCCAATCGAATCCCTATGAGGAGGGCAACATTTCCGATGATATCAGAAACGTTGTTGAAACCATCCGCCACCAAACTGGACGAGTGAAGGAGGTGGCCCGCTGCTAACTTAGCTGCTGACAAGAAAAGGTAGGTCAAGATACTAATAATAGCACCTCGCTCAGCTAATTTCAAGTTTGAAACTGATTGATTCATCTGACTCTCTTCCTAGAATTTTTGTATTCTATCATTATACTGGTTTTGTAAGGAAAATTCAAATGGAGGTGACTCATTCCACTCCAACACTTGAAAACTTTTGAATTTCTGATATAATAGAACTACTCAAGGGAGTAGCTGGCGGTTAACCGCGATAGTGTCGTCATTACGAATTATTTCCGGCACTATATTAAACAGCGAGACTTGTTTTTTTAAAAAACAGGTCTCTTTTTTTGTAAAAAGAGGCCAAAAAGGAGGAGACTGTTTTGTCAAAAGAACAAAATAAAGATTTGTTTTACACACAATCTTCTGAGGAAGTCCTAAAGAATCTGGACTCATCTGTTGAAGGTTTGTCAACTGCTCAAGCTCAAGAACGCTTAGCGACTTATGGTCGAAATGAGTTAGAAGAGGGCGAAAAACGTAGCCTACTAGCTAAATTCCTTGATCAATTTAAGGATCTGATGATCATCATCTTACTAGCGGCGGCGGCACTTTCTGTCATTACAGAAGGAATGGACGGTTTAACAGATGCCATTATCATCTTGGCCGTTGTTGTCTTGAATGCAGCCTTTGGGGTTTACCAAGAAGGGCAAGCAGAAGCAGCCATTGAAGCTCTGAAAAATATGTCTAGCCCGATGGCTCGTGTTCGTCGTGATGGTCATGTGATTGAGATTGACTCAAAAGAATTGGTACCTGGTGACATCGTCCTGCTTGAAGCGGGAGATGTCGTGCCTGCAGATATGCGTTTGTTTGAAGCAGCTTCCCTTAAAATTGAAGAAGCAGCTCTTACAGGGGAGTCTGTGCCAGTTGAAAAAGATGTGACTGGACTTGTTGAAGCAGATGCTGGTATCGGGGATCGTGTTAACATGGGTTACCAAAACTCAAACGTAACTTACGGTCGTGGTATTGGGGTCGTGACCAACACTGGTATGTATACAGAAGTTGGTAAGATTGCGGATATGTTAGCCAACGCAGACGAAACTGAAACACCATTGAAGCAAAGCTTGGAACAATTATCTAAGGCCTTGACTTACTTGATTATTGTGATTGCCGTTATTACTTTCTTGGTTGGTGTATTCGTTCGTGGTGAACATCCATTAGAAGGCTTGATGGTTGCGGTTGCTCTTGCGGTTGCGGCTATTCCAGAAGGACTTCCTGCCATTGTAACCATCGTTCTATCTTTGGGAACTACAACCCTTGCCAAACGTAATTCGATTGTTCGTAAATTGCCAGCGGTTGAAACGCTTGGTTCAACAGAAATCATAGCATCTGATAAAACAGGTACTTTGACTATGAACCAAATGACGGTTGAGAAGGTTTACACCAACGGTCAATTGCAAAGCTCTGCAGCTGAGATTGCTCCTAGCAACAATACCCTTCGTATCATGAACTTTGCCAATGATACAAAGGTGGATCCATCTGGTAAATTGATTGGAGATCCAACGGAGACTGCCTTGGTACAGTTTGGTTTGGACCACAACTTTGACGTTCGTGAAGTTTTGAAGGATGAGCCACGTGTGGCAGAATTACCATTTAACTCAGAACGTAAACTTATGTCTACGATCCATAAGGAAGCAGACGGTACTTACTTTATCGCTGTTAAGGGTGCTCCTGACCAATTGCTCAAACGTGTGACTCGTATTGAAGTTAATGGGGAAGTTCGTCCTATCACAGAAGAAGATAAAAATGCTATCCTTGCTACCAACAAAGACTTGGCTAAACAAGCTCTTCGTGTTTTGATGATGGCTTATAAGACCAGCAACGAAATCCCAACCTTGGAATCTGAAATCGTTGAGTCTGACCTTATCTTCTCTGGTTTGGTCGGTATGATTGACCCTGAACGTCCTGAAGCAGCAGAAGCTGTTCGTGTCGCTAAGGAAGCGGGTATTCGTCCAATCATGATCACGGGTGACCACCAAGATACAGCAGAAGCTATTGCTAAACGTCTTGGTATCATCGATCCAAATGATACAGAAGACCATGTCTTCACAGGGGCTGAGTTGAATGAACTTTCTGATGAAGAATTCCAAAAAGTCTTCAAACAATACTCTGTATACGCTCGTGTATCACCTGAGCATAAGGTTCGTATCGTGAAAGCATGGCAAAAAGAAGGTAAGGTTGTTGCCATGACTGGTGATGGAGTTAATGACGCGCCATCACTGAAGACAGCTGATATCGGTATCGGTATGGGAATTACTGGTACAGAGGTTTCTAAGGGTGCTTCTGATATGGTCCTTGCCGATGACAACTTTGCAACCATTATCGTAGCGGTTGAAGAAGGACGTAAGGTCTTCTCAAATATCCAAAAATCTATCCAATACCTCTTGTCTGCCAATATGGCTGAAGTCTTCACCATCTTCTTCGCAACCCTATTTGGTTGGGATGTGTTGCAACCAGTGCATCTTCTCTGGATTAACTTGGTAACAGATACGCTTCCAGCCATCGCTCTTGGTGTTGAACCAGCTGAGCCAGGCGTGATGACCCACAAACCTCGTGGACGTAAATCTAACTTCTTTGACGGTGGTGTATTCGGAGCAATCATTTATCAAGGGATCTTCCAAACGATGCTCGTTTTAGGTGTTTATGGTTGGGCTCTTCTCTTCCCAGAGCACCAAAGTCATGCAGAAATCCATGCGGATGCCCTTACCATGGCTTTTGCAACTCTCGGTTTGATTCAATTGCTCCATGCCTTTAACGTTAAGTCGGTTTACCAATCAATCTTTAAAGTGGGACTCTTTACGAACAAGACCTTTAACTGGTCTATCCCAGTTGCCTTTGTCCTCTTTGTGGTGACAATTTTGGTTCCTGGATTTAATAATCTCTTCCACGTGTCACACTTGAGCTTGACTCAATGGATGGTTGTTGCCGTAGGAGCACTTATGATTGTGGTCCTTGTTGAGATTGTTAAAGCAGTTCAACGAGCACTTGGAAAAGATAAAAACGCGATTTAATCACTTATGAAAGGTCATCTTCGGATGGCTTTTTATTTATATAAAGATAAACTGCCAAAGATTTTGTGCTATAATCAAAGATAATGATATGGTATGGAGGAAAGAATCTTGGAAAAGAAAATTGTCAAAGATATGATGTTTTTATCGCAGGTATCTCAGCCTGCTAGTCAGGAGGATTTACCCCTAGCAAAGGATTTACAAGATACCCTACAGGCCAATCGTGAGACCTGTGTTGGACTAGCAGCCAATATGATTGGGGTACGAAAACGTGTCATTATTTTTAATATCGGCATGATTCCTATGGTTATGTTTAATCCCGTTCTCAAGTCTTTTGAAGGGCCTTACGAGACCGAGGAAGGTTGTTTGTCTTTGACAGGCGTGAGACCAACAACTCGATATGAAAAAATTACAGTAAGTTACAGAGATATTCATTGGCAAGAGCAGACCATTACCCTGACAGGCTTTCCAGCGCAGATTTGTCAGCATGAATTGGATCATTTGGAAGGTCGTATTATTTAGGCTCAAATCCTTGGTGCTCCTAGAAAAATATGCTACACTAAGACTATGAAAATTCTAATCCCAACCGCAAAAGAAATGAATACAAATGTTCCTAGTTTAGAGGCAAAACCTTTGTCTCCTGAGAGTCAGGCTGTTCTGGATGAATTAGCTAGATATTCTGCCCAAGAACTAGAGAGTTTTTATAAAATCTCTGCCGAAAAGGCGCAAGAGGAGTATGACCATATCCAAGCCTTGAAAAATGGAACGGCTAGAAACTATCCAGCCTTGCACCTCTTTGATGGACTTATGTATCGCAACATTAAACGAGAAAATCTAACCAAGAAAGAGCAAGCCTATCTGGAGAAACACCTCATGATAACATCAGCTCTCTATGGTGTGATTCCAGCCTTTGCACCGATTGCACCTCACAGACTGGACTTTTTGATGAAGCTTAAAATCGCTGGGAAAACCCTGAAAAGTCACTGGCAGTCAGCTTATGAAGAGTCGGTGAAGGGTGAAGAACTAATCTTTTCACTCTTGTCTTCGGAATTTGAAACTGTCTTCCCTAAAGAGGTTCGCGAGCAAATGGTGACCTTTAAGTTTATGGAAGACAGAGATGGAAAACTTAAAGTCCACTCAACCATTTCAAAGAAAGCTAGAGGTGCTTTCTTAACAGCCTTTATGGAAAATCAGGTGACTTCGGTAGAAGAAATCAAAAAGCTCAGCTTTGCAGGTTTCCGTTATCAAGAAGACCTGTCTACTGGCAAGGAATTGGCTTTTGTGAAATAGATTGAAAATAGAGTCTGTCCTAGGTTGTATCAGGGCAGGCTTTTTTATGATTTGACGCTTCTATTTTTAGTTCAGAATGGTAGGAATTTTCTCACAATTTTGGTATAATAGGACTATTAGAAAATTTCAAGGAGACAAACATGTCAGTTAAGATTGCTTTACTTGGATTTGGTACAGTAGCCAGTGGTGTACCATTCTTACTAAAGGAAAATGGAGAAAAAATCGTTCAAGCAGCACATTCAGAAATTGAAGTAGCCAAGGTTTTGGTCAAAGACGATGAAGAAAAAGCACGCTTGCTTGAGGCAGGAAATGATTTTAATTTTGTAACAAATATCGACGAAATCTTGTCAGACAAAGACATCACAATCGTTGTTGAGTTGATGGGACGTATCGAACCTGCTAAAACATTTATCACTCGTGCTTTAGAAGCAGGGAAGCACGTTGTGACAGCCAACAAGGATCTTTTGGCTGTTCATGGTGCAGAATTGCTTGAGATTGCCAAAGCTCATAATGTTGCTCTTTACTATGAAGCAGCTGTTGCGGGAGGAATTCCAATCCTTCGTACCTTGGTTAACTCACTAGCATCAGACAAAATCACACGTGTTCTTGGTGTTGTCAACGGAACATCTAACTTCATGATGACTAAAATGGTAACCGAAGGTTGGTCTTACGAGGATGCTTTAGCAGAAGCCCAACGACTTGGCTTTGCTGAGAGCGACCCAACCAATGACGTTGACGGGATTGATGCAGCCTACAAGATGGTCATCCTCAGCCAGTTTGCTTTTGGAATGAATGTCAAATTTGAAGATGTGGCCCATCAAGGAATCCGCAACATCACTCCAGAGGATGTGGCAGTTGCCCAAGATCTTGGGTATGTGGTTAAATTAGTAGGTTCTATCGAAGAAACACCATCTGGAATCGCTGCCGAGGTTACACCAACCTTCCTTCCTAAGGCTCACCCACTTGCAAGTGTCAATGGTGTCATGAATGCAGTCTTTGTGGAGTCTATTGGTATCGGTGAATCTATGTACTACGGACCAGGTGCCGGACAAAAACCAACTGCGACGAGTGTCGTAGCTGATATCGTTCGTATCGTTCGTCGTTTGAATGACAGTACAATTGGAAAAGCCTTCAACGAATATCATCGTGACCTTGTTTTGGCTCAGCCAGAAGATGTCAAAGCCAACTACTATTTCTCAATCTTGGCTCCAGATTCAAAAGGTCAAGTCTTGAAATTGGCTGAGCTCTTTAATGCAGAAGATATTTCCTTCAAGCAAATCTTGCAAGATGGTAAGCAAGAAGGCAAGGCTCGTGTTGTCATCATCACTCATAAAATCAACAAGGCACAACTTGAAAATATTACAGCAGCTTTGAAGGGTGTAGCTGAATTTGAACTTCTCAACACCTTCAAGGTTTTAGGAGACTAAGATGAAGATTATTGTACCTGCTACAAGTGCCAATGTGGGTCCAGGTTTTGACTCGGTTGGTGTAGCTGTAACCAAGTATCTAGAAATTCAGGTTTGTGAAGAACGTGAAGAATGGATGATCGAGCACCAATTAGGTAAATGGATTCCACGTGATGAACGTAATCTTTTGCTGAAGATTGCTCTACAAATTGTTCCAGACTTACAACCAAGACGTCTGAAGATGGTCAGCGATATTCCTCTTGCACGTGGGCTAGGTTCATCGAGCTCGGTCATCGTTGCAGGGATTGAACTAGCAAACCAACTTGGAAATTTGAAGCTAAGCCAGCATGAAAAATTGCAATTGGCGACTAAGATCGAAGGGCATCCTGACAATGTTGCGCCGGCTATCTATGGTAATCTGGTCATTGCGAGCTCAGTCGAAGATCAGGTTTCAGCAGTGGTAGCACCCTTCCCAGAGTGTGCTTTCCTAGCTTATATTCCAAACTATGAATTGCGAACTCGCGATAGTCGTGGTGTCTTGCCTAAGAAATTATCATACAAGGAAGCTGTTGCAGCAAGTTCTATCGCCAATGTGGCTATCGCAGCTCTACTGACAGGAGATATGGTCAAAGCTGGCCAAGCTATCGAGAGTGACCTTTTCCACGAGCGTTATCGTCAAGATTTGGTGCGAGAATTTGCGACAATTAAAAAAGTTGCTAAGAGAAACGGTGCTTATGCGACCTACTTGTCTGGTGCTGGGCCTACGGTCATGGTTCTAGCTGAGCCTGATAAGATGCCGAAGATTAAGGCAGAGCTTGAAAAACAACCGTTCAAAGGCAAGCTTCATGATTTGCAAGTAGACACACAAGGCGTGCGCGTTGAAGAAAAATAAATATAGCGATAGGATGGGGAAACTCTCTATTAGAGGGCTTCCTATCCTTTTTTTGAAAATGAAAGATGGGATATGAAATGTTTCCCACTTTTGCTGACCGATAGATGGTCAAGGGGGTATGAGATGGCAGAAATATATCTAGCAGGTGGTTGCTTTTGGGGCTTAGAGGAATACTTTTCCCGTATTTCTGGAGTGTTGCAAACCAGTGTTGGTTATGCTAATGGTCAGGTAGAAACTACCAATTATCAATTAATTAAAGAAACAGATCACGCAGAGACTGTGCAAGTTATCTATGATGAAAAGACAGTGTCGCTCCGTGAGATTTTGCTTTATTATTTCCGAGTCATTGATCCTTTATCTTTCAACCAACAAGGGAATGACCGTGGTCGTCAGTACCGCACAGGGATTTATTACCTAGATGAAAAGGATTTACCGACTATCTATGCTCTTGTCCAAGAGCAGGAGCGCATGCTCGGTCGCAAGATAGCGGTAGAAGTGGAGAAACTCCGTCACTATATCCTGGCTGAAGACTATCACCAAGACTACCTCAAGAAAAATCCTGGTGGTTATTGCCACATTGATGTGAGAGATGCTGAAAAACCACTGATAGATGCCGCCAACTATGAAAAGCCTAGTCAGGCAACGTTACGAGAAAATTTGTCAGAAGAGTCCTACCGTGTCACCCAAGAAGCTGCTACGGAAGCTCCCTTTAGCAATGCTTATGACCAAACTTTTGAGGAAGGAATTTATGTCGATATCACGACTGGTGAGCCCCTCTTCTTTGCCAAGGATAAGTTTGCCTCAGGCTGTGGTTGGCCAAGTTTTAGCCGTCCTATTTCCAAGGAACTCATCCATTACTACCAGGACTTGAGTCACGGTATGGAGCGTATCGAAGTCCGGTCACGTTCAGGAAATGCTCACTTGGGACATGTCTTTACAGACGGACCTCAGGAACTAGGTGGTTTACGCTATTGTATCAATTCTGCATCCTTACGATTCATTGCTAAGGATGAAATGGAAGAGGCTGGTTATGGCTACCTGCTTCCATATTTGAATAAGTAAAAAGATGGTGGTTTTTCCACCTTCTTCATTTTGAAAATATAGAAGGGACACATGAAACAATTACTTTCTTACTTAAAACCTTACCTCAAGGAGTCTTTTCTAGCACCCTTGTTTAAGCTGCTAGAAGCCGTTTTTGAACTCTTGGTTCCCATGGTGATAGCTGGGATTGTCGACCAATCTATCCCCAAAAAAGATCAGGGGCATCTGTGGCTGCAAATGGGTCTCCTCTTTGTTTTTGCAGTTATCGGCGTCCTAGTTGCCCTAGTTGCCCAGTTTTACTCAGCCAAGGCAGCTGTCGGCTTTACCAAGGAGTTGACCAATGACCTCTATCGTCATATTCTTTCCTTGCCCAAGGATAGTAGAGACCGTTTAACGACCTCGAGTTTGGTGACGCGTTTGACTTCAGATACCTACCAGATTCAGACAGGAATCAATCAATTTTTACGCTTATTTTTAAGGGCGCCTATTATTGTTTTCGGTGCCATTTTCATGGCCTATCGCCTCTCGCCTGAATTGACCTTCTGGTTCTTGGTCATGGTTGCCATTTTGACCCTTGTCATTGTCGTGTTATCTCGTTTGGTCAATCCTCTTTACAGTAGTTTGAGAAAGAAAACTGACCAGTTGGTTCAGGAAACACGCCAACAACTACAAGGTATGCGTGTGATTCGAGCATTTGGCCAAGAAAAACGAGAAATTGAACATTTCCAAGTACTCAACCAAATCTATACGGCTATCCAAATGAAAACAGGATACTGGTCTAGTCTCTTGACCCCATTGACCTATTTGATCGTCAACGGAACTTTGCTGGTGATTATCTGGAATGGTTATATTTCTATTCAGGGAGGCTGGCTCAGTCAGGGTGCTTTGATTGCCCTGATCAACTATCTCTTACAAATTTTGGTAGAGTTGATTAAACTAGCCATGCTCATTAATTCACTCAACCAGTCTTATATATCAGCTAAGCGTATTGAGGAAGTCTTCGCTGAAGAACCTGAAGATATTCATTCTGAGATTCAGGTGGGGAAAGTGTCTCGGAATCAAGTTTTACATGTTCATCACTTGAGCTTTACCTACCCAGATGCTGCCCAACCATCCTTGAGAAATCTTTCTTTTGATATGCAACAAGGGGAGATTCTTGGGATTATCGGAGGAACTGGTTCTGGTAAATCGACTTTAGTTCAGCTTCTTCTCGGTTTGTACCAACCGGATAGTGGTTGGATTGCCCTTTACCAGGCTGGGAATAGTCCTCAAAATCTTGCCCAATGGCGGTCTTGGATAGCCTATGTCCCTCAAAAGGTTGAACTCTTTAAGGGAACGATTCGTTCCAATTTGACCTTGGGTATGGAAGAACATGTCTCTGACCAAGAACTCTGGAAGGCTTTGGAAATTGCTCAAGCCAAGGACTTTGTCAGTGAAAAGGAAGGCCAGCTGGACGCAGAAGTCCAAGCAGGCGGTCGTAATTTCTCAGGTGGACAAAAGCAACGTTTGTCGATTGCCCGAGCAGTCTTGCATCAAGCACCATTTCTCATCTTGGATGATGCGACGTCAGCTCTTGATACTATCACCGAGTCCAATCTTCTGAAAGCTATTCAGGAAAACTTGCCAAACACCAGCTTGATCTTGATTTCCCAACGGACCTCAACCTTGAAGATTGCAGACCAAATTCTCCTTTTAGAAAAAGGTCAGCAATTAGCACTTGGAAATCATGAGGAATTGATGAAATCTAGTCAAGTCTATCGTGAAATCAATGCATCCCAACATGGAAAGGAGGACTAGAATGAAAGGTAAACATGCAAGTCAAACCCTCAAACGTTTGGCAAAAGATTTAGCAAGTCATCCCGTCCTTCTTTTCCTGGCTTTCTTGGGAACCATTGCCCAAGTAGCCCTATCAATCTATCTGCCAATCTTGATTGGACAGGTAATTGACCAAGTCCTAGTGACGAGCTCATCTCAGATGTTTTGGCAGATTTTTCTCCAGATGATATTGGTGGTGATAGGAAATACACTAGTACAATGGGCCAACCCTCTCCTCTATAATCGACTGATTTTCTCCTACACCAAAGATTTGCGAGAGAAAATCATTGAAAAACTCCATCGTTTACCGATTGCCCTTGTAGACAGACAGGGGAGTGGAGAAATGGTCAGCCGTGTAACGACAGATATCGAGCAGTTGGCAGCTGGACTGAACATGATTTTCAATCAATTTTTCATCGGAATTCTGATGATTTTGGTAAGCATCCTTGCCATGCTTCAAATTCATCTCTTGATGACTCTCTTGGTTCTGCTCTTAACACCTCTATCTATGGTCATTTCACGCTTTATTGCCAAGAGATCCTACCATCTCTTTCAAAAGCAAACGGAGACTAGGGGTATTCAAACCCAGCTGATAGAAGAATCCCTCACCCAGCAGAACATTATCCAGTCGTTTAATGCCCAGGAAGAATTTATAGAGAGACTTTATGAGGCAAATGATAGCTATGCAGGTTATTCTCAGTCAGCCATCTTTTATTCATCAACAGTCAATCCTTCGACTCGTTTCGTCAATGCCCTCATTTATGCCCTACTAGCTGGTGTTGGAGCCTTCCGTATCATGATGGGCTCCACTTTGACAGTTGGGCGTTTAGTAACTTTTTTGAACTATGTGCAACAGTACACTAAGCCTTTTAATGATATTTCATCGGTCTTAGCCGAGTTGCAGAGTGCATTGGCTTGTGCAGAACGTGTTTATACTGTTTTAGAAAGCCCTGAGATTACAGAAACTGGCCTTAAAGAATTGAACAGCGACCAAGTCAAGGGAGCTATTTCCTTTAAGCATGTTTCTTTTGGCTATACTCCAGAAAAAATCTTGATTAAGGACTTGTCTATTGATATTCCAGCTGGTAGTAAGGTTGCTATCGTAGGACCAACGGGTGCTGGGAAATCCACCCTCATCAATCTCCTCATGCGTTTTTATCCGATTAACTCTGGAGATATTTTGCTAGATGGTCATTCGATTTATGACTATACCCGATTATCATTGAGACAGCAGTTTGGGATGGTTCTTCAAGAAACTTGGCTCAAGCAAGGAACCATTCATGACAATATTGCCTTTGGCAATCCTCATGCTAGCCGAGAGCAGGTCATTGCAGCAGCTAAGGCGGCTAATGCAGATTTCTTTATCCAACAATTGCCACAGGGATATGATACCAAGCTTGAAAATGCTGGTGAATCCTTGTCTGTTGGTCAGGCTCAGCTTTTAACCATTGCCCGTGTCTTTCTAGCCATTCCAAAGATTCTTATCTTAGACGAGGCGACTTCATCCATCGATACCCGTACCGAGGTGCTGGTTCAGGACGCCTTTGCCAAACTCATGAAGGGGCGGACAAGCTTTATCATCGCCCACCGTTTGTCAACCATTCAGGATGCTGATTTGATTCTTGTCTTGGTGGATGGTGATATTGTCGAACATGGCAATCATCAGGAACTCATGGCGAGAAAAGGTAAATATTATCAAATGCAAGAAGCAGCTGCTTTTAGTCCAGAATAGACTTTTAATCGTTTATAAAGCAAATAAGCAAATACAGAATAAAAGTTGCCTTCGGGTGACTTTTTTGTTACAATAGCTAGAAAATTATCTAGTATGAAAGCTAATACTCAATGAAAATCAAAGAGCAAACTAGGAAACTAGCCGCAGGTTGCTCAAAGCACGGCTTTGAGGTTGCAGATAAAGCTGACGTGGTTTGAAGAGATTTTCGAAGAGTATAATTTAGAAAAGGAGCCTATTGATGAAAGTCTTTCAGCGTGTAAATATCGTGACTTGTGACCAAGATTTCCATGTCTACCTGGATGGTATCTTAGCTCTTGAAAATTCTCAAATCGTCTATGTCGGTCAGGAAAATCAAGAAATTCTCAAGCAAGCAGATCAAATCATAGACTATCAGGGTGCTTGGATCATACCTGGTTTGGTTAACTGCCATACCCACTCTGCCATGACAGGCTTGAGAGGCATTCGTGATGATAGCAATCTCCATGAATGGCTGGAGAACTATATCTGGCCGGCAGAAGCAGAATTCACACCAGAGATGACTACAAAGGCCGTTAAAGAGGCGCTGACAGAGATGCTCCAGTCAGGAACGACAACTTTCAATGATATGTACAATCCCAATGGAGTGGAGATAGAGAAGATTTATGAAGTGGTCAAGGCTTCCAAGATGCGTTGCTATTTTTCTCCAACCCTCTTTTCTTCAGACATGGAGACGACTGATGAGACCATAGCAAGAACACGAGATGTTATTGAGACAATCAAAGGCTATCAGAATCCCAATTTCAAGGTAATGGTGGCCCCTCATTCGCCCTATAGTTGTAGTCGAGAATTGCTGGAAGCTAGTTTGAATCTAGCAAAAGAAGAAGATATTCCACTTCATATCCATGTGGCAGAAACAAAGGAAGAGTCAGGCATTATCCTGAAACGTTATGGTAAACGTCCAATAGCCTTTCTAGATGAACTTGGGTATTTAGATCATCAGGCTGTATTTGCCCACGGTGTGGAGTTGAATGAAGCAGAAATTACCCGCTTGGCAGATTCGCAAGTTGCCATTGCCCACAATCCTATCAGCAATCTCAAACTAGCTTCGGGAATTGCACCAGTCGTCCAACTTCAAAAGGCAGGAGTGCCAGTCGGTATTGCGACTGACTCAGTTGCTTCTAACAATAACCTTGATATGTTTGAGGAAGGACGGACCGCAGCTCTTTTACAGAAAATGAAAAGTGGCGATGCTAGCCAATTTCCAATCGAAACTGCCCTCAAGGCTCTGACTATCGAGGGAGCTAAGGTGTTGAGAATGGAAGATGAGATTGGTAGCCTGGAAGTCGGCAAGCAAGCAGATTTTCTAGTCATTCAACCTCAAGGAAAAATCCATCTCCAACCTCAAGAAAACATGCTGTCTCACCTCGTTTATGCTGTCAAATCCAGTGATGTTGATGACGTCTATATTGCAGGTGAGCAAGTCGTGAGAGCTGGGAAGGTACTAACAGTAGATTTATAAAGTGATTTTTTAAGCTAGGTCAGTATCGACTTGACTTCGTTTGCTCTAACAAGCTTATTGAGTGGGTATTTATTGTGTAGTCCGTAAAGAAAAAAAGAAGACTCTGTAAGGTCTTCTTTTTGTTACATAATATTTAATTTGAACATTTTTGAAAGGGATACAGACCTTTATCCTCTTTTAATCCTTGCACGAACTAGGTCAAGTGCATAATGAAGTGTTTTATCTTTGATAAAAAAGAGTGTGATAGCGTAATAAGTATTCTATACTAGATAGTAATCGATAACCCAACGCCATTCTTTTGATAAAATCTGTGAAATCTTGTATAATAGATAGAACTGAAAGTATGAGGTTACGAACTATGAAAATGAAACAAATCAGTGATACGACTTTAAAAATCACCATGTCTTTAGAAGATTTGATGGATCGTGGAATGGAAATCGCAGACTTTCTCGTTCCGCAAGAGAAAACAGAAGAATTTTTCTATGCAATCTTGGATGAGCTGGAGATGCCAGATAGCTTCTTGGATACGGGCATGCTCAGCTTCCGAGTAACACCTAAGCCAGACAAGGTTGATGTTTTTGTGACAAAATCTAAGATCGACCAGAATTTAGATTTTGACGATTTGGCAGACCTTCCAGATATGGATGAATTGGCCAAAATGTCTCCAGATGAGTTTTTGAAAACCTTGGAGAAAACCATGGCAGAAAAAACCAAAGATGATATTGAAGCTATTCAATCTTTAGAGCAGGTTGAAAAGGAAGAAGAAGCAGCACTTGATGAAGCCCTCGAAGTAGAAGAAGGAAAAAGAGAGCCTTATATCTACTACATCTTACATTTTGACGATTTATCTAGTTTGGTTTCTTTTGCCAAAACGGTTGACTACCAAATGGAGACTTCAGAACTTTACAAAATGAACGACCAATACTATCTAACAGTTTTGGTTGATGTAGAAGATCATCCAAGTCTTTATCCAGCTTGGTTATTGGCTCGCATGCGTGAATTTGCTGATGATAGTGATATCAGCCGTTCAGTTCTCCAAGAATACGGTCAAATCATCATCAACCACGATGCTGTCCAAGGACTCCAAAAAGTTTAATCTAGAAAAAGAGGTTGGGACAAAAGATCCCGACCTCACTTTTTATTAGCAATCAAACTTTGACGCGGTAGATGATTGAACTTTTTGTTCGTCTTTTATACTCTTTGAAAATCAAATTCAAACCACGTCAGCGTCACCTTGCCGTACTCAGGTACAGCCTGCGGCTAGCTTCCTAGTTTGCTATTTGATTTTCATTGAGTATTAGACTCCAAAAAGCTCCTAATCATCCTCGCGGGGCTGGGACTACGAAATCGAGACTTTGTCTATCGATTTCTGTCCCACCCCCCGCCTTTTGTTATCTTCTCTGTAAAATCTATTTTTTAAAAATTGGATACAGTTTGTATTCAAAAAATTGCTATATTATAATTTGATAGCAGAATTAAAATTTTAGCATAATTTCATGAAAATTTTCTGAATGGACAAAGGTTAGTACGAAGTAGAAAAAAAGTCCAAAAAATAAGGTAAATTAGTAGCTTAAAAGTAAGAAATGGGGTAGAATGGAGGAAGTTACTTTCGGTAGTTTAGAATCGAATTGACTGACAAATCTTTTAGGTGTAAATGTTGCTACAGCAACGATTTTACTAAACTATTATATTTTTTTTGTTTTCAAAGTATAATTTTAGTTTATATTTGAAAATAGATAAAATTTGAATCAGTTTTTGAAAAGAGCCCTCATATAGTTTTTGAATCCTAGCAATTGGTATTCCTATGTCTTCCAATCTTGCTAAAATTGATGAAAAACGATATGATAGAATGAAAAAAGCGAGGTGAAATATGGACCAAAGACGGATTCAAATAGAAACACAGCAGATTCTTGAAGATGTACTAGACAAGGCTTCTTTACAGGAGGGAGCACTATTTGTCTTGGGTTTGTCTTCGAGTGAAGTGCTGGGAGGACACATCGGAAAAGATTCGAGTCAGGAAATCGGTGAACTTATTGTCAAGACTATGTTGGAACTGTTGACGGCTAAGGGAATTCACCTGGCTGTTCAAGGTTGTGAACATGTCAATCGGGCTTTAGTTGTTGAACGAGAAGTAGCTATAAAACATCAGTTGGAGATTGTGAGTGTACTCCCGACCTTACATGCAGGAGGTTCTGGTCAATTGGCCGCCTTTCGCTATATGAAGGATCCCGTGGAGGTCGAATTTATCAGGGCAGATGCTGGTCTAGACATTGGTGATACAGCTATCGGTATGCATATCAAACATGTTCAGGTACCCATTCGACCAGTCTTAAGAGAGATTGGTCTGGCTCATGTGACAGCACTTGCTAGTCGACCAAAACTCATTGGAGGGGCGCGTGCTCAATATCCAATAGATCACATTAGAAAGATTTAAAATGAAAAACAGAAAAATGCAGTTTGATAGAGTCATTAAATACTCTATTCGGAAGTTCTCAGTTGGTGTAGGTTCTGCGGTTATCGGGACATTTCTTTTGGGGGCAAATAACTTTTTAGTTGAAACTGTTGCAGCTAACGAAGTAGCGACACCTAGCCAAGTTCATTACCGTTATTTGGCTGAGCAAGAATTGACAGAAGCAGAAAAAGCTTTAATCCATCGCGAACTTCCTTCTGATTTAAAGCAAGATGATGTTGTCTATCTTGTTTACAGAAAGAAGGAAGTGAATTCTCAACAATTGCCGAACACTGGAAGCGAGGAGTTAGCACTGGCAACTCTTGGATTTGCAACAGCGTCTTTGGTTGTTGTGGTGATGTCTAAAAAACACCGCAATAAAATGTTGGGTCTTCTCTTTATTGGAGCGCTAGGTGGTAGTTACTTTATCCCTCAGTCAGCTCAAGCATTTGAGAATAAAATCCTAGTGTCCTACAATCAAACGATTGCAGCAAGTAGTCAAGAGGACTTGGCAAAAGGTGTCATTCAAATCGAAGGATACGAATACGTCGGTTACTTTAAAGCATCAGATTTCCAAGACCAACCAGAGAAAATTGCTACTGCTAAAGGAACTCAAGAAGTAGGCCATGAAGGTGAATCTCTGGTTCAACCAGAATTGCCAGCTTACACAGGTGAGATTAGTACTAAAGGAACTCAAGAATCAGGCCATGAAGGTGAATCTCTGGTTCAACCAGAGTTGCCAGCCTACACTGGCGAGCTTACAGCCAAAGGAACGCAAGAAGCAGGCCACGAAGGCGAATCTTTGGTTCAGCCAGCATTGCCAGCCTACACCGGCGAGCTTACAGCCAAAGGAACCCAAGAAGAGGGTCACGAAGGCGAATCCCTAGTTCAGCCAGCATTGCCAGTCTATACCAGCGAACTTAGCGCTAAAGGCACTCAAGAATCAGGCCACGAAGGCGAATCTTTGGTTCGACCAGAGTTGCCAGCCTACACCGGTGAGATTAGCGCTAAAGGAACTCAAGAAGAAGGCCACGAAGGTGAATCACTGGTTCAACCAGAAGCCCCAGCCTACACCGGCGAGATTACATCCAAAGGTACTCAAGAATCAGGCCACGAAGGCGAATCTTTGGTTCAACCAGAATTGCCAGCCTACACCGGTGAGATTAGCGCTAAAGGAACTCAAGAAGAAGGCCACGAAGGTGAATCACTGGTTCAACCAGAAGCCCCAGCCTACACCGGCGAGATTACATCCAAAGGTACTCAAGAATCAGGCCACGAAGGCGAATCTTTGGTTCAACCAGAATTGCCAGCTTACACAGGTGAGATTAGTACTAAAGGAACTCAAGAATCAGGTCACGAAGGTGAGTCTTTAGTTCAGCCAGAATTACCAGCCTATACAGGCGAACTTAGCGCTAAAGGAACTCAAGAATCAGGTCATGAAGGTGAATCCCTAGTTCAACCAGAAGCTCCAGCTTATACCGGCGAGATTACAGCCAAAGGCACGCAAGAAGAAGGCCACGAAGGCGAATCTCTAGTTCAGCCAGAAAACCCCGCCTACACCGGCGAAATCACAGCAAAAGGAACTCAAGAAGAAGGCCACGAAGGTGAATCCCTAGTTCAGCCAGAATTACCAGAGTATACAGTAGCTGAAGCAACTATCACAGAAACTGAAACTGTAGAAGTTCCATATACAAGAGAGTATGTAAATGACGATACTCGCTACACTGATGAAGAAACAGTAATTCAAAATGGTCAAGCAGGAAGTCAGCTGATTCATCGTGTCTATAAGACAGTCAATGGCCAAAAAGTTGGGGACCCAATCAGCACGAGTACAGAAACTGTTAAGGCTCCAGTAAACGAAAAAATTAGTCGTGGTACCAAGGCTATTGAAGGTAAAGTTGAAGAAGTTTCATTTGAAGAAATTCCTTTCGAGACAAGAACAGAAGTAGACAGCACTCTTCCGAAGGGAACAGAAGTTGTTGCTCAAGCTGGTCAAAACGGTAAGAAAAAGATTACCAAAGTCTATAAGACTCTTAAGGGCGTGAAAACTGCGGATGCTCCAACTATTTCAGAGGAAGTTGTCGAAGCTGCGCAAGATCGTCTCATTAAGAAAGGTGATCAAGTCCTCGCTGCGCCAACGTTGACAATTACTCAAATTGATAAAGAAGAATTAGAGCGTAGTGCCAAGGTTCGTTACCAATTGGTCAAACCAACAGGTGTAACCATTAAATCTCTTGAAGTTGTCTTGAAAGACGGAGACACTAGCCTTCAAACAGTCAACATGTCTGAGGGAGATTTGACTGCTAATCTTACAGACTTGAAATACTACAAGGACTACAAGATTGCAACCAAGATGGTTTACGATCGTGGAAATGGGAACGAAGAAGTTGTTCTCACGGAAGAACCACTGCGACTTGATCTCAAAAAAGTCGAAGTCAAAAATATCAAGGAAACCAGCCTTATCAGTGTTGATGACCAAGGTGTAGAAACTGATAATAGTCTATTGTCAGCTAAACCATCAGATGTTAAACCTTATTACTTGAAAGTGACAACTCATGATAACAAGGTTACAAGACTAGCTGTTGACAAGATTGAAGAAGTTACTGTAGATGGTAAAACATTGTACAAAGTAACTGCCCAAGCCCCTGATTTAATTCAGCGTAATTCAGACAACAAGTTCAGTCAAGAATATGTCCATTACTTTGCTAAGCCAAAAGCTCATGAAGGTGATGTTTATTACGATTTCAATGATCTTGTAAAGGCCATGCAGGACAATAAAAATGGAACATTTAAACTAGGTGCTGATCTTAATGCAGCTAATGTTCCAACACCAAATAAACAATATGTACCTGGTAAGTTTAGTGGAACTTTAACAAGTGTTGAAGGAAAGCAGTACACAATCCACAATATGGCTCGTCAATTGTTCGATAATATCGAGGGTGGCTCGGTTACAAATGTTAACCTAGGTAACGTTGATATCAATATGCCTTGGGCTGAAAATATTTCACCACTTGCAAGAACGATTAAAAATGCTACAGTTGAGAATGTCAAGGTGACTGGTAGTGTTCTTGGTAAAGATGGTATTGCTGGTATTGTCAATAAAGCAGATGTTGGTGGCCTACTTAAAAATGTCGCATTCATTGGTAAACTTACTGGTGTTGGTGACAAAGGCTGGGATATTGGTGGTATTGCCGGTGAAATTTGGAGAGGGAATATCAAACACGCTTATGTAGATGCTGATATTACAGCAAATAAAGCTCGTGTTGGTGGTCTTCTTGCTAGATCTGATAATGGTTCGGATCCTAATGGAATCGACAAGTATGCTTCTGTTCGTAATGCTGTTACTAAAGGAACCATTAATGTTAAGACACCTGTTGAGGTTGGTGGATTCATTAGTAAAAACTGGACATGGGGTAGAGTTGCTGATACTGTTTCAATGATGAAAGTTGAAAATGGTGAAGAGTTCTACGGTTCAAAAGACTTAGACGAAGAAGACGGTTACTATACAAACGATTGGATTGAGCGAAACTATGTTGTTAAAGATGTCAGCTCTGGTAAACGTTCATTCAAACGTTCTCGTACTAACAGAATTCAAGAAATCAGTCTTGAAGAAGCAAATAAAAAGATCGCTGAATTCGGTATCACTGCTGATACGTTTGAAATTAAACCTCTTGTTGAGGATACTCTCAATAATAAGAAAGTAAAAGCTGATACTTATAAAGATACTCAAGATTACGATGCCTCTCGTGAACTTGCCTACCGTAATATCGAAAAATTACAACCTTTCTATAATAAAGAATGGATCGTAAACCAAGGAAACAAATTGGCTGCAGGCAGTCCTCTCTTGACTAAAGAAATCTTGTCTGTAACTGCCATGAAAGGCAATGCCTTTGTGACAGAATTGGCTGATGCTGACCACATTTTGGTGCATTATGCTGACAAGACCAAAGACATCTTTACTGTTTCTCTGAAAGAATCTAAGGTTAAACAAGTGAAAGAGTACAGCATTGCTGAACTTGGAGAAGTTGTTTACACACCTAATATGGTTGACAAAGACCGTAGCGATCTTATCAATGCTATCGTTGAAAAATTAAGTCCAGTTGAGCTACAATCAGATCCAATTTACCAAAAACTTGGTAGAACAGGACCAAATAAAGTTAACGCTATCAAAGATCTTTACCTAGAAGAAAGCTTCAAAGAAGTCAAGGATAATCTGGCTAAATTTGTGAAACAGTTGCTTGAAAATGAAGATCATCAATTAAACACAGATGAGGCTGCTAAACGTGCTTTGATCAAGAAAATTGATGATAACAAGGCAGCGGTTCTCCTTGGTCTATCTTACCTTAACCGTTATTACGGAGTAAAGTTTGATAACTTCAATATCAAGCAACTCATGTTGTTCAAACCAGACTTCTATGGTAAAAATGTAAGTGTGTTAGACTTCTTGATTCAGATTGGTTCTAAGGAAAGTAACATTAAAGGTGATAGAACTCTAGAAGCTTATCGTGAAGCTATCGGTGGAGTTATCGGTGGAGTTATCGGTATCGGCGAGTTAAACAGTTTCTTAGACTATAATATGCGTCTATTCACAGAAGACAAAGACCTAAATGATTGGTTCATCAAAGCAACCAAAGACAATGTCTATATCGTTGAACCAAAAACAACAACTCCTGAGTTTGCCGATAAGAAACACAGAGCCTACGAAGGTTTAAACAACGATGTGCATGGTAAGATGATCTTGCCACTCTTGAACTTGAAAGATGCCCATATGTTCTTGATTTCAACTTACAATACAATGGCTTATAGTTCATTTGAAAAATATGGTAAGTATACTGAAGCAGAACGTAATGCCTTTAAAGCTGAAATCGATAAGGTTGCAAAAGGTCAACAGAATTATTTAGACTTCTGGTCACGTCTATCAATCGATAAAGTTCGTAATCAACTTTTGAAGAGCAACAACATGGTTCCAACACCTGTTTTGGATAACCAAAACTATAAAGATATTAGTACTGATAAATACGGTCACACTAATAGTGGTAAAGATGTGGCGCCTATCCGTGAATTATACGGACCTACAGGACGTTATCATGCGACTGACTGGCGTATGGGAGCTGTGGCTCGCGTTTATCAGAATCCATATAAAGATGATTCTGTCTTCTTCATGGTTACGGATATGATTAGTGACTTTGGGGTTTCTGCCTTTACCCACGAAACAACTCACGTAAATGACCGTATGGTATACTTGGGTGGCTCAAGACACCGTGAAGGTACTGATTTGGAAGCATTTGCACAAGGAATGTTGCAAACTCCAT
Source organism: Streptococcus infantis (assembly GCF_047463635.1). Taxonomy (GTDB): domain Bacteria; phylum Bacillota; class Bacilli; order Lactobacillales; family Streptococcaceae; genus Streptococcus; species Streptococcus infantis_W. The sequence continues at coordinate 1,124 of NZ_JASHDL010000007.1, read as the reverse complement.
CAGTATCAAATCCAAATGGTGAATACAAAGCCCTAGGTCTCAACATGGCTTATGAACGTCCAAACGATGGCAATCAATGGTATAACACCAATCCAAATGATCTGAAGTCACGTGACGAAATTGATCGTTACATGAAGGGCTACAACGACACTCTTATGCTTCTGGATTATCTTGAAGGAGAGGCTGTCCTCGATAAAGCAAATCAAGATTTAAACAATGCTTGGTTCAAGAAGGTTGATAAGCAATACCGAGGAAATAACACCAAGAACCAATTCGACAAGGTTCGACCTTTAAGTGATGAGGAAAAAGCTATTCCTTTACGCACAGTAGATGACTTAATTACGAACAACTTCATGACTAACCGCGGTCCAGGTAACAGAGTTTATAATCCTACTGACTTTGATTCTGCTTATGTGAATGTTCCAATGATGACTGGTATCTATGGTGGTAATACAAGTGAAGGTGCTCCAGGAGCGATGTCATTTAAACACAATACTTTCAGAATCTGGGGTTACTATGGCTATGAAAAAGGCTTCCTAAACTATGCTTCTAACATGCTAAAAGCTGAATCTAAAAAAGCTGGTAAAGATACTCTAGGTGATGACTTCATCATTAGCAAGATTTCTGAAGGAAAATTCAACAATCTTGAAGAATGGAAGAAAGCTTACTTCAAAGAAGTGGTGACAAGTGCCAAAAATGGAATTCAATCTATTGAAATTGATGGTAAAACATACAATAGCTATGAAGACTTGAAACGTGCATTTGCTGAAGCAGTTGATAAAGATAAGGCTACTCTAAGTAAGGGCTCTGTCAAATTTGATAATACTGTTGCTTTGAAAGAAAAAGTCTTCAAGAAACTTCTTCAACAAACAGATAGCTTTAAAACTTCTATCTTTAAATAATCCAAAACTCTCATCTGCTTATTAGGGCTCTTTGTCAACTGTAGTGGGTTGATAAAAAGTTATAACGGCTCTTTGTCAACTGTAGTGGGTTGATAAAAAGTTATAACCTGGAGAGGACCAACATGGTTCTCTCCTTTTTGATGTTCAAAGCAATGAGGATTCTAGTTTTAAAGTTTTCAAAGTTCCGGAAGCCAAAAGCATTGCGCTTGATGACCTTAATGA